>NZ_CP051216.1:1940000-3140000 GCF_012516435.1 Pseudodesulfovibrio sp. zrk46 | reverse complement strand
CGCAACGGCAAGGAGTACCGTAACGATCACCGAAATAAGAAAGTATCTACTCTGCAACGGAACAAACCTCATTCGTGAAGGGTCAGCTTGAAGGTGAAACATGCTGGCTGCCATCGCGTGCACTCGAAACAACCATATACATATTTACAAATTGATTAATCAATCAGTCTCTGTTGCCCTATGAGCACGGAGTGTGCCGTAGAGTATGTCGCCGAAAGCGAAAATCGTTTGTCACCTCTTAATAGCTATAAATAATTAGCAATATTTTTTAAACTTTTAATAGAATAGAACGAACCAGTGTAGAATTAGTTACAAATGTGAAACATATCTCAAGCTGATTCCTGACCACCAAGATACGAATTTGTCCGAAAAAAAAGACACCAAACAATCGATGCCTTCATATGAGCGCATCAGGCCAAGGATTTCTGGTAGGTGGGAATGAAATGGAAGTTTCCGCTTTTTCGGACCGCTATTGGCCCCATGAAGAAAAGCACAAACTTATCAGATAATTATGACTTGTCTGAATTTGAAGACAAACACTTGTTCGAAATACTTTCACGTAGGTATATCAAAAGAACCACTTATATTGTTTAGATGCAAAATATGGATTGGTACGTTCAATTTGGCACAATAAGATTCACCTCAAGGAACTCATTGGCACTGATTAATGAGATCCCCTTTGACAGTAAGACTAATTATCCCAATAATTGGCCAAGCAAAATCACTACAAACTCTCGGCCATACAGGAGTATGTTGAATATATGAATGAAACAAATGTAAATCACTCTGTGATTGAGCAAATATCCCGTCATATTAACCACCACGGTGGTATCTATGAAAACTGGTATGTAGGCATTGAGGAAGAAGGTTCCGACCGTGATAGCTCTGCCAATCGAAAACTCATGCTCTACAAAATGAAATCAGAGGATGAAGCCAAGCTAACAATGTCTTGGCTTTTAACTCTTGGACTTACTGCAGACGATGAGTATGGAGCAGAACCTAAATTATTATTTATATATACTGAAAAATAACAGTTATAATACTAGCACAAAGGACGCAAAGGCCTTGAGTCTAAGACTCAGGGCCTTTCTCAATTCATTTGATTGTAAAGACTTGATAATCGCAATTCCACACAGAAATGGATCACGACAGCCCCTCTACTCTCAACATATGCCCAACATAAGAATAGCACCACAATCTTTCTAAAATGAAATTTACAATCACGTTAAATTGGTAATATAAAATTACATAGTTGTATTTTTTTCTCTTTCAATATATTCATCAGTTCACCCATTTGAACTACAACCAAGTTATAATGATCAGACAAAGACCTAGTAATTATTACATTTTTTGCACCCTCTGCCATAATTGCAGTTTTCTGATCTTCACTAACTTTTTCGGTTCGTTTTTTGAAATGGGTCCCCTGGAAGCTGAAGCCAATCGCTTCCGATACAAATCAGAGGTTGTGCCAAAACCACAAGGCTCAACCTCAATATGAGAGAGTCGAAGTAGAATCTACTTCGCACAAGGAGAGACTAGATATGTTTGAAGCACCTTACTTACTTTTCCTCGGAGACGCCCCTGATGGACTTGCTGCTAAAATGGCTCAAGGGATCTATGACTGGCGCCCTGAAGCCGCTGTCGGGCAGTTACGAATGGACGGTTGTAACGCAGACATGGGCATTACAGACATGACCATTCAAGAAGCTGTTGACGCTGGCGTCAAAACTCTTGTTGTCGGTGTTGTAAATCGTGGCGGCATTATTTCTGATGCTTGGATTTCTGTTTTGGTAGAAGCCCTTGAAGCAGGTCTCGATGTTGCATCAGGACTTCACAATCTTTTACGAGATGTGCCCGCCTTGGTTGAAGCAGCTGAAAAGAGCGGCCAAACTCTGCACGATGTTCGTATTCCCTCAGTGCAATACCCTATCGCTTCAGGTAAAAAACGAACTGGCAAACGTTGCTTGGCCGTTGGAACCGACTGCTCTGTTGGTAAAATGTACACAACTCTCGCAATTGATCGCGAGATGAAAAAACAAGGGCTCAAGTCAACTTTTAGAGCTACCGGCCAATGCGGCATTCTTATTGAAGGCGATGGCGTCCCTCTTGATGCAGTAATCGCTGACTTCATGGCCGGAGCAGTGGAATATCTGACTCCAGACAACTCCCCAGACCACTGGGATCTCATCGAAGGCCAAGGTAGCTTATATCACGCTTCCTATTCAGGCGTGACTATGGCTTTAATCCATGGAGGCCAGCCTGACGCATTGATCTTATGCCATGAACCTACACGAGAACGCATGCGTGGCCTCCCGGACTACACCCTCCCCTCCTTAGAGCAACTGCGCGACACAGCACTGCCTCTGGCTCAATGGGTCAACCCTGAGTGCAAAGTGGTAGGTGTATCCGTGAATACCCAACATATGTCCGAAGATGAAGCTTTGGCCTATCTTAAAGGGATCGAAGAAAAGATGGGAATCCCAGCGATAGACCCCTTCCGACAAGGAGCAAGTCGCTTGGTTGAGGCCCTTTCATGCTTATAGAAATGAACCGGGACGTGTTCCCGCTAGCGAAAGCTTTCACCATTTCTCGAGGCTCACGTACAGAAGCAGTGGTCCTAAGAGTTGATATACACCGTGACGGCTTCGTGGGCCGAGGAGAATGTGTACCATACAAACGCTATGGTGAGACTGTAGAATCGGTCATGTCTCAAATAGCAGGACTTCCCGCTTGCTTTGACCGAATAGAATTACAATCTCTACTACCTCCCGGAGCAGCCCGCAATGCCGTAGATTGTGCCTTATGGGATTTGGCCGCTAAGACAGCAGGAGCGCGAGTTTGGGAATTAGCAAGAATATCTCCTCCATTGTCCCTGCAAACAGCATTTACGCTCTCATTGGATACCCCTGAAAGAATGTCGCTAGATGCGCAAGCCAATGCTGAACGACCTCTTCTGAAAATTAAGCTAGGCACAGAAGAGGATATCACACGTATCGAAGCTGTGCGCCAAGGAGCCCCCGACGCTCGGATCATCGTTGACGCAAATGAAGGCTGGACACCTGAATCATATTCACACATGGCTCCAGTGCTAGTACGTCTTGGAGTGGACATGGTTGAACAACCATTACCCGCAGATGATGACGACGCCCTTTTGAAGTTGGACCGCATTCTCCCTGTTTGTGCCGACGAATCCTGCCATGATCGTTCTTCTCTCCCGAACCTCAAAGGGAAATACGACATGATCAACATCAAGCTTGATAAGACTGGTGGCCTAACAGAAGCGCTCCTACTTAAAGAAATGGCAATCAAAGAAGGATATCAAGTCATGGTAGGCTGTATGGTCGGCTCATCATTAGCCATGGCCCCTGCGACCTTGGTTGCTCAAGGAGTAGACATTGTGGACTTGGATGGCCCACTGCTCCTAGCCAAAGATAGACCAAATGGCTTGAAATATGAGGAAGGAAACGTCTTCCCCCCGGAAAGCAATTTCTGGGGCTAAACTACAATCAATAAAACAGACTGAAATAACCAAATGAGTAATAATAAACGCACCGTATACGTCAACGGAGACTACGTTCCCGAAGACGAGGCCAAAGTATCCGTATTCGACAGAGGCTTCCTGTTCGCCGATGCTGTCTATGAAGTAACATCTGTCATTGATGGGAAATTCCTTGATTTCGATGCCCATACCGCACGCCTAGAACGCTCACTCAATGAGTTGGACATGCCTATGCCCATGACTCGAGATGAACTGCTCGATGCACATCGCCAACTTATTGAAATGAACAATGTCCAAGAAGGCTGCGTGTACATCCAGGTGACACGTGGAGTTGCTGACCGAGACTTTATCTTCCCGGAAGGGATCGCCCAGACAGTAATCATGTTCACTCAGGCCAAAAAGCTCACAGGAGAAAAGAAAGGTCTCCGCGTAATCTCCACTCCAGATATTAGATGGGGACGACGCGACATTAAAACCGTGCAACTTTTAGCAGCTTCAATTGGAAAAACTGCTGCCAAAAAGCAAGGGAAGGATGACACTTGGCTGGTCAAAGAAGGAACCGTCACTGAAGGCAGCTCCAACAACACCTACATTGTGACCAAGGACGGCAAGATAGTGACTCGACACCTATCTAACACCATTCTTCCCGGCATCACCCGTGCCGCTGTTCTAAAGCTCGCAGCTGAACAGGGATTGGAGATAGAAGAACGTCCTTTCACCATCGAAGAGGCCAAGGATGCGACCGAAGCCTTCATGACTGCTGCGACCTCTTTCGTTACTCCGGTAATTGAAATCGATGGCACCCAAATGTCAGGCGGCATTCCTGGCCCTATCAGCCTCCGCCTGAATGAGATCTACATTGAGGAAGGTAAAAAGACCTCCATCTAGCCTTCTTCCTGATTTAATGCGAATAAAAAAGCCTTTGGATATGTATCCAAAGGCTTTTATATTTGTATGGCGGAGAGGGAGGAATCAGAAAAGTACAACTTTTAACAAACAATTAAGCTGCTTAGAAATTTATACTAATTTGTTATACCATTTTTTATACCACCACTCCTTATCTACCCCATCAAGTTGCTGCCCAAAATTTAGGCACCACCTCCGTTCTTAATCTTTGAATACGAATCATATGGCCCAACATGTCCATGCTCCAAAAAGAAGTTCGCCATATCTCTAGCCCTCCTAGCCCCCTCGTCCCCAGCCTTTAACAAGTTGGCAAACAGTGCTTCCACATGCTCCTGGTGATAATAGTCAATGGTGCGTGACACCAACTTCCCCCAAATCTTATGGGCCTCCAGAGGCTGAGTAGCGCTAATATCAACCAACCACCTCATTAGGTGATAGGAGTTGTGATTCTCACTGGCATAAGGAGCAACGGCTTCCAACAGTCTCAGATTTTCATCATCAAAGCGCTCAATAAAAGTAGACCAACCACATAATGCAGAAGCAATGATTTTGCCGTCCTTTGATTCGATATCAATGGCCTTTAAAATTCTATCCCAAAGCTCGAAGGCTTTTGAACGTATGTCGAACGTAGCTTCATCTTTGATATTCCCAATAAACCATATCATTGTGGTAAGTTCTGTTTCACTTCCTCTTTCAACTAATTGCTTAATCAAAGACTCATTGTATTCCTCTTTTTCAGAGATAAATGCGAAAGATACAAATTGTACAACTTTCTCTTTGACACCTTTCCTCTGTTTATCATCTTCTAAAGTGATCATTTGAATGTCATTTTCTTTCATGAAAAAATACAAATAATCATGAAATGTTGTCAGATAGGAAAACCCCTGCATTGCATAACGCAACTTAACAGTGTCAGCAGTGTCAAAGATATCCCCAAGATGACTAGAGACCCAATCCCGTGACATGTAGCTAAAATTAGCTATATAATTGGCTACTAAAGTTGCAAATTCATATTCCCCATGCTCAGCTCGTTCCAACTCACTCTCAAAAATGGGGGCAAATGTTTTCCAAACATCATCATGCTGCCCATGAAGAGAATCTGCCAATCGGCATTCGCGAAGGCATTGATTGATCAACGCCTCTATGCACTTTCCCCTAGGGCTATTGATAGCTAGATGGACAGCATCGCTATCCTCTTTGAAAGGCTCGCCTTCTTGCTTGGACAACAAAGAAAGCAATATTGATCGAGAGCTTACTATCGTTTCAGCATCAAAAGCATGCTCATCAGCTCGCGTTCCATCTTCGACAAACTCAGCAATTGCACCTACAATCCAATGTCGATTCGCAACAAAACTTGTTCTACTCTGCGAATTTTCCTCAGCCCAAAAGTTCGGATCATCTATCAACTTCTGAACAAATTGGAGTAGAGCAGGAACGATCTTTGCCCAATCCAACTTTGCTTTATCTTTCCAAAGCTCCCGGTAAGCTTTTATAATATTATAAATAAATGCCTGATCGACTTTTAAAAACCCATCCAAGGAAGCTGCAATCTTATCAGGCTCAGCTTTCGTTATTCTTAGAACAGCCTCTGCGAGTCCCTCTATTCCTGGTTCATTGAAAGCACTATTATCTTCATATTTTTCCAAAGCGCCTATCAATTCCTCAATGGGCATTTCTAGCATTTTCTCAACTGGAATTGGCGACTCTTTTTTGAACCGTCCAGTAGATGTGAAGGAGGAAAATTGCGGGTGATCTGGCTCTTCACCAGTAATTTTTACACAATCATCGTAGAGCCCCTTTTCATGCTCTCCATATTTTTTAACTGCAGACAGCCATATTGACCGGCGATAGGCCGAGGCTCCTTCATGAACCTCTTCATCGCGCTCAACATTGACCGCTTGAATAATATCAAGCACAGCCTTCCTGCCATCTTCATCCAGTTCTCCATAATGATTATGCAAAAAGTTCCACATTTCATTTTGAAAATTCGCTGAAAAGTGGTCTGGAGTGACAAACGAAGGCCAATACTCCTTCAAGAATTCAAAATTATTATCAATAACATAGATCGCTAACCGTCTTATAGTTTCAAACTCATCATCAATAAGACTTCGAACGACCTCGCACGACTCCTTCTTGGCGACTTTAACATAGCTATCAAGCACATCACGCAAGGCATTAATTATTACCCCTCGATCACTTCGCCTCGTATTTTGCTGATGATCAGCTATCGAAGGCCGCCAGATAGAAGACCATTTGTCACTACCTGTTTCTTGCAAAACCAAAGAAAGAGTAGACCTAAACACCTCAACGGCGTCAGCACCCAGCTTATGCCCAATCTCATTGGCATTCTTTTTAATGATGTCTTTTGCCCAGTAATCTCCAATTATTAAATTTACATCCTTACTTTCGTACTCCCCTTCTGACCTAACTACGAAAGATACTTTAAAAATTCTTGAGAGCAAAGATAGAGCAAGTCCTTTCGAATGATCAGTGTTGACCTCAAGCAAATTAGGTAACCATTTGCTTCCCAACTCGACACTAACGAGATCAGTTTCATACGGATCATCAAGCCAATAATCTATGATCCACAAGTCATCCCGCTCTATTAATTCGATAGGAATTGACGGCAAAATCTCGGAAAACATCCACCATGTTCGATAATTGGTGAGCCCTTTCTCTTTAGCAAACTCAGTTGCATTTATAATTATAGCAAGAACTTGCTCTGCAATCTCTTTATTTTCGGGGAGAGGAAATTCCGAGCTGATATTACGTAAGTACTCAACAGCAGCCCAAGTAGGGAAATTAATCAGATTCTTCTCTTTATTCTCCTTAGGGTGAGGATTTTGCTCAGGTGAAAAATATCCAGCAGCCAGCAAAGCATTGAACCAATGCACTCCACTAGCTTTTCTAAAAAAATAAGGCCGAAGAGATTCTTTCTTTTCAATGCGAGCCAGTAACTCGATTTCATTGGTTTTTAAATCACGCATCGCTTAACACCTCATCCATAAATTCCAAATCTTCAACCAAACCAGGATCAACAAACTGAATGGCATTTGCCCAACTTTCTGCAATCACCCCGAGCTGCTCATATCCGTTTTGATCCTTCACAAAACCAACAAGATGAACCCCAAACTGGCTTCGATAGTATTGGTATAAATTGGAATACAAGTGGGCTTCTGTACTAAAGAATCCTTGGATTAGAAAACGCCTTCCCTCTGCTCCTGTTCTTGCTCCGCCACGCCTCAATATGTGTTCCAAAATCTCAGCTTCTTCTAATCCATATCCAACAAAAAGAACTGTCTTTCTCTGGAAAAGCCGTCCCAAAAACTCTTGCACAAAGGGATTGTCATAATGCTCTAAGTAATCCCTTGTGGTGATAACCATTGACTTAGGGTCAGCAATGGAACCGTGCAAATGGACCACTGTACCCGGATCGTTCTGATGAAATGAATGAAAATCCTCAGTATGATAAACTCGCTTGTTTCTCGCGGGCGTTTTACTATCATCCCCATCGTAGATAATTGGTGACAGCAACTCATCATAATTCGTCGTCACGCAAGGACAACCGAACCGGTTAACATGCTCGTACACCTCTGACTCCCCTGATCGAGCTTGGAGGTGCTTATTGTAATCAATACTATGTCCATTGGTTTCGGCAATCAGCGATGCTATGGTGAGTTTCTTTTTCGAGTCACTCAGCCCCTCAAGCTGACTCAATTCGGAATAGTTTATAAGTTTCGCATCCCGTAATTCATTAAGAACTTTCGAAGCCAACCCCGGCCACGAAGGGAGACCTGCCAACCGAGACAAGCCTGCACCGACAAAAAGGACTAATTGCCCTTCTTGGGCAGCATTGATGATAGCCTGAGGCACATCGGGAGTATCAATTAGGGGCGGTATTATGCTCATATTTTTTCAACGGTTATCAATGTTGTATAACTCTAAAATGCACAGATAAGAGTGCCAGAGATGAGGGCATTGAGTCCATAGCTTTCAACATGGATTTTTTCAGTATTTATAAATCACTGCTTCTCCCCGCCAGTTACAGGCTTAAAGAGTTCGGTAAAGAATTCCTTAATCGAGTCAACAACGTCTTCGGTGTCAAAAGACAAGTCTATAGCCATCAGCAACACGATGTGAGAAAAAACGCATGTGATATGAGACGGGACCTTCTCACCAGTTGTTTTTGCTTTTTCCGCCTCCGCTTCCAAGTACTCCTCAGTAAAACCTTTCGAAGCGCAAAAGGCTTTAGCTCTTTTAAATCGCGAGAGCTTTAAAATCATGGATTCAATTTCGTCATCGACAATGAAATGTGAAAACGTATGAGCAACTTTATTTCGAATCTCCTTAATGAGCATTAAGTCTGCATACGTATCTTGGTCGATAACATCCAAAATATGAGAGGAGGTTATTGCGCCATGAAAACTTTGGGCAGAACGCATAAAATCGGTCTTGGCTTTCGCGGCATTCGATTTTCTTTCAACCACCCGGCCAAGCAATGTCTTGAGAAGGTCTTCGAGTAATGCAGCGGCAACAATAAAGGCCCCTCTATCTGACTCTTGCATAAGCACATAACCAGCCATGTCATCCAACGTTGCATCGCTATATTTCTTCTTTTTTACAGCCATGCCGAACTCTCCTTCTCTATATTGTTATCCCTCACTCAATAGACAACCTCATACAAAAAGCCAACATCCCCTTCTCTAGAAAGCCCCCACTTTTTTTTAAACTCAGGAGGCCCCCACAAAAAAAGCAGCCCTGCGGCTGCTTCTATCATCGTCTTTCCTCACTGCAATCATCCTTCAAGAGGATTCCAGTTTCCCGGCCCCCAATTGTTATTGTCCATCTCCTCGGCGGCCTCATCAACGACTTGGGCCAATTTATAAATCAGCCAAGTCACGTCATTTTGACCTCTTTCTTCCAGAGTGTCGGCGACGACAACCAAAGCACTCCGCACGCCCATCAAATCAAGAATATAGTCTCTATCCATGCTGCCCTCCATTTTCGCTGGCGATCAATGCTCTACGCAAACTCGCCCCGTATTCGCCAAGGTCACTATTCAGCTCATCAAGTTCTTTTGCCAAAAGCTCGGCAATATGCGCGGGGCCATACCCCACCTTTTCTTCGAACAATGCTACCAACGATTTTAAAGACAAAGATATTGTATTCGCTCTGTCCGAAAAATCTTCCATGCTTTTCCAAATCGAATCAGGATCACAACTCATATTCTTTTACCCCCACAAGCGTACCAGGGACCACAGTGCCTCCAGAGCTGGAAGCGTGCCGTACAACATCTAGCCTTTTCCCATAATGTGTTCTTATAGCACTGCTATGTTCTTCCAACTGCCGCTCAGCGTTTTCCACCAAAGCATGCAGCACATTTCCCGCAAGAATCGCCCCTTCTGGTTCATCTCCCGTTACATCCAGCAAATCCGCAAAACTTCGAAGTGGGCTGAAAGCGCTTTCAATTGTATCTGCAAGACGCTCTCCGTAGATGTCTCGGGGACACTCCATCTCGACTTTACCATTTACCCACATTTTTTCCTGATCTGGCATTAGCCTTCCTCCTTTGAAGTTACTCGCAAGGCTCATCCTCCCACCCTTCCAGCAAATCCGAATCGGCCAGGGCGTGCAAGGCAAGGTCTATCTCCTCACGCAATACTTCCTTAATGGCGGTTTCATCTTCGGCGGCCATCAAACGCAGGGCTGCACGATCAGGAATAGAAAGCATGGCTTGACGCACCTCAGTAAAGGCAGCGATCACGGCGGACTCTACTTCATCCACCGGAACGATTTCGCTTGCCTTTCGGGCTGCTTCTATCTCTTCCCCCTTAACCCGAGCCTCTAGCAACCGGCGCTTCAATTGGGCCTCGGTTTCATCTCCCTTCACGACGCCGGTAGCCTTCCGTATTGCCCGGTCACGATCCCAGACCACACACTCCGCAAGATCAAACTGCCAAGGCTTGCCACGCCTTCCACGCTGGAGGACAGGCATTCCCTCCCGGACCCGAGCCAAAACGGTGTTTTCTGCAATGCTAAGAGCGGCGGCCAGATGAGCCCTATCCACTATCTGCTTTTGACGTTCTATTTCCATTCTTCTTTTCCCTTTAATTCAGAATGATTAATTGAGTTTTCCACAGGCTTCAAAGCTTCAACTACGGCAACAACGGCAATTCCCCTCGCAGAAATAAAGGCGTGCGATCAGCATTCACCCACAGGGGGTACCCCCCGGAAAGGACCCGTAAGGGGTATAGAGGGGTGTTTGTGTCCGTTTGTGTCTGTTTGACCTACGACTCTCAAGGAATCGGTAGTTCCTTGCATTTCGAATGCTAGACGGTTCCTAGCGCGCCCACACCTTGCGCTAACCCACTGTCCACGCAGAGCTTTCCTTGATGAATAGCGCGTGCAATTTCTTTAACAGCCAGCCTACCTACCCACGGTCTCACCCACTTCCTTCAATTCCTGCCACCTCGCGCACAACCAGAAAGGCTTCAAGAGAGGCTTTCCGTATGGCATACCTGTAGCGTTTCGTAGACCCTAGGTTAGAGGCTTTAAGCTGGCCCGTTCGGATGAATTTGCGCACAGTCTTGGGAGACACCTTCAAGCGGGCAGCAACATCGGCCACGTTGTATACGGGATCAACCATACAGAGCCTTCCCTATGGCTTTAGCGGCTTCACACCGCTCATCGTCACGGAAGCTCAAATAGTGCCGCGTACTAGCCGGATCACGGTGCCCGAGGGCAAGAGACGTTTCCGTGAAGGCGTCCACCTTCTCTCCATCGGCAACACGCTGGAGAAAGTGGGTATACATCCTGTCTGCGAACGTCTTGCGCATGGAGTGGGTGGAAACTTGATCTACAACCCCACATGACTCGAAACACGACACCAACACCCTATGAGCCTGGGAGGGGCTAATAGCCCTATTCTTTCCCCGTTGAGAACGAAAAAGAAAATCGTCCGGGGCCGGGTATTCAAGGGCTTGTATCTGGCCCAGCACTGCGCGTTGCCCTTCGGGAGGCAGGAAGGCGGTACGCCCTTCCTTACTACCCTTCATGTTACGCTTAGGCACCTTGACCCGTTTGCAAACTAAGCCGCCTGCCACCACGTCCCTAATTCGCAAAGACAGCATTTCGGAAACACGAAAGCCACAGAGGACACCTAGGACAAACAGGCAACGATTACGCACCTCATACCGGCCAGAGAATGACACCAGCACCCGGCGAACTTCCACCTCGGTCAGTGGACGACACCCCTTCATGCTGCCTCCCTTACGGCCTCAGAATATGAGGGGGCCGCAATATCCTTGCATGCCATATTCTTATGCATTTTTTCTATCCTTTGGTTTCTGCTGGACGTAAACGTCCGCACTATTAACGACCAATGACGCACGATTCATTTCGTCAAAAACCTTCACCATTATTGATACGATCCGCTTAGCGGTTCCTCTTCCAAATCCATCTTCTCGAAATGCCTTCTCAAAGGCTCTCTTCGTAACACCATCAAACACGCTCCACCTCCTAGGACACCGACGTGTGAAGCTGCCGCTTTGCACTCGTCCTTCATTAAATCCTTCCTTCTATCCTTCAATAAATCCTTAGTGGGTAACTCATGCATCGCTACGGACTGAGTTAAGAATAGGCCGTGCAGCTATGATGAAGGGTAATTCGTGCTTCTTGTGGGTATTCCATGCCGAGCAGGGGTAATATGTGCGGTGCGAACACTTCATTTCTCATCACGTCTCACCTTCAATCTTCGAATTGAGATAACCAACGGATTGCACGCAAGGGGGATATATTAATACCCGCCAGTAAGTTTCATTGTCATGCGCAGGCTCTATAAAGGAATTGTCTCGCAACGATTTGATAGCGCGGGACCACACGCGAGGCCCGATCCCGGCAAACCGCCTAAGAACGACAGGCTCAGCATTGCAGTAATCAGCAAGGCGCATATCCAAATATTCATACCACTCATCGTCATGAAGCCACTCACCAAAATCAGGATCAAGGTCAGGTCTAGGGCTTCCAAAAAAGCGAAACGCCAACGATAAACTCCTAGCTGCGGGAGTCAGCTCAGCCCAATTCCCCCCATCAATAAATATTGAGGGTAGAATGATCCCATCTGCGCTATTGCTTAAAAATCGATAAACTTTTAAACGGCGGCCAGCCCTTGAAACACGCATAGAAATTGAGACAATTTCTCGTCTTTCCAACTCTATGGCAGCACTTCTGACTGTTTTGCGTGTTAACCCGGACATGGCTGCAAGCCGCCCTTCACTGGGGAAAGCTTCCCCTTTACTATCAGCATGTCGCAACAGCGTAGGCAAAAGAGCTTGAGCAGACCGGCCAAGCTCACACCACAGGCTCGGGCGATAGCCATTCGGCCCATTAAGGCCGACGAAATCAAATGGAAGCATCTTAAAATGCCTGTCCCCTTTGGGCTCAACCCATCGGAATCCACCAAAATCACTTGAGGACATCGAAAAGCACCATCGCGGCGAAAAAGGTATGTGGGAGATATACGGGGATACAGATAGAGACACTAAGGCAAAGCCCATACATGACTAGCCTTCTCTTTCAGAAAGCTTGTCAACGGCTGCCCGAATCTCCGTAGCAGGCCAAACGCTTGTCCTGTTCACTTTGATTGGTTTGGGAAATTTGCCAGCCTTTATTCCCCTACGAAAGGTACTCTCGCTGACAGATAGAAAATCAAGAATTTGGGGTA
The DNA here is from genome assembly GCF_012516435.1 of Pseudodesulfovibrio sp. zrk46. Lineage (NCBI taxonomy): Bacteria > Pseudomonadati > Thermodesulfobacteriota > Desulfovibrionia > Desulfovibrionales > Desulfovibrionaceae > Pseudodesulfovibrio > Pseudodesulfovibrio sp. zrk46. The sequence continues at coordinate 3,126,873 of NZ_CP051216.1, read as the reverse complement.
AACGGGCAAAGCCCTCTGTTGGAAAAATCGGATTCATATTTCCTCCACTTGCTTGAAATAATGACGGCCTTAGCCGCTTCATGACTTGTGGAGGAAGGTTAGGACTTAAAACGTTAAACACGCAAAGAACCTAAAAAAATAATTAGGTTCTGGATTTCTTGCTAAACCCGATCACGCTCTTCTTTTCTATGCATTCTAAAGTTTTACGATAGTAAAAGCCGAACTCGTCAACCGAGTCTTCAAGCTTTAACTTATGCTGGTCGTAAGCCTTGATAAAGCTTGCCTTAGCCTCTTTTAGCGCACAGTCATTTTGCTGCACATAATCCCAAATCCATAGACCTACGGCTCTTTTTTTAACTGAATTCAATGGAACTCTAGCCATGGGAGTGCTTTTTAATAGTTGTGCCTTCACTCTTGCAAGCCTAGAAAGTTCACCATACTCATGGCTATCTGTTAAATGCGTATTTCGTAGCTCAGAAATATTGTAAGAAATTTCATTTTCTCCCATCCCATTAGGAATCATATATGCCTTGGCACCTTGTTGCCTCTCAATTGCAGTCACTCCCTCAGCAATTAAATGGTAGCAATCGCCCCGAGAGAGGCCATATTTATCCGAGAGACAATCAATCCAACTATCATTGATACTCACCCCCACGCCAAAAGGATACAGCTCTCTATCTACGGAAGCATAATCGCTTTCCAGCCTGTAGCGAAATGAGCCCCTTTCAAGATCGCTAACTATCTCATGAGCAGAATGATAAAAACGGCAGTCGCCTAAAGTAAGCATAATATCTGGAAGCGGAGGGTCAAAGGAACAAACAGTCCAACCGTAGACACTTTCCTTAGACATCTGTTCAGGCAATCGCTCCCCTCTGAGAATGGCTCGAAATATCAAGTCATTATTACTTGTCGCCCTCCTGCCATATTCCCACTGCCAAAACAGGAGAAAGTTGACTTCCTCCTGCAACTTTTCTCTTTGATATTCCTCAATTTTTACCATTTCAAAACTCAATTCACTTTCGCAAAAAGGGGAACAACTTTACCGCCAGCCTTCAAGCTATCGAGGTAGTCCGCCCACGCTTGCATCATCTTTTTACGCTCGGGTAAGTGTTCAGCATAATTATAGCTGGCCCTAACTTTATCTTTCGGGGTGTGCGCCAACTGCCTTTCAATAGCATCCTTGTGCCAACCATGCTCATTCAGCAGCGTTGACGCCATGGACCTAAAGCCGTGGCCTGTCATTTCCTCCTTATCGTAACCAAGACGCCGAAGAGACACATTAATGGTATTCTCAGACATGGGGCGTGAAGCTGTACGTATGCTCGGGAAAACGAAACCAGACGGTCCGGTAAGCTTGTAAACCTCAATCAGAATTGCCACCGCTTGCTTAGAAAGGGGCACAATATGAGGGCTCCCCCCTTTCATTTTTGATTCCGGTATTCTCCACTCGCACGCTTCAAGGTCTATCTCATTCCATTCGGCGTTCCTCAGCTCCCCGGGCCGCACAAAAACCAACGGGGCGAACCTAAGAGCGCAATGAACAACAAAAGTCCCTGAGAAGCTATCTATGGCCCTCAGAAGCGGCCCAATTTCTTTGGGATCGGTGATCGACGGGTGATGCTTCACCTTCCTGGCCGGTGGAATTGCACCTTTTATATCCGCTGCGGGATCACGTTCTGCGCGGCCAGCAGCCACCGCATAACGAAAGATTTGCGACATTATTTGTCGGACACGCCTAGCGGTTTCCACCGCCCCACGCTTTTCACAACGCTGTACAACCCCCAGCATATCTTCAACGCCCAACTCTGAAATAGGCCGCTCCCCAATGAATGGGAATACATTCTTTTCGAGCCGTTCGATGGTGGTCTTTGCATGACGCCCACTCCAACCAGCAAGATTCTTTTGAAACCATTCACGCGCTACAGCTTCAAAAGCTTCACTAGCACTGCTCCGTCGCTTATCTTCCTTGCGCTTCCGAGAGGGGTCAATCCCCTGAGCAATGAGCGTTTTTAGCTGGCTGCGCCTTGTACGTGCATCCTGGAGCGTGATGTATGGGTAAGTTCCGAGAGACAAGCCTGTCCGCTTGCCCTTCATCTGATAACGGAATCGCCACCACTTGCGCCCTTTGGGGCTAACGACAAGGGCGAGCCCTTCGCCATCATTCAGCGTATATTCATTTGTTTTCGGCTTCGCTGCTTTTATCTTCGCATCGGTCAAAGGCATAAAGTTCTCCCGGCGTGGTGGTACATCAAAAAATGGTACATTTTGAAATATACCACTTTATGTACACTTTGCACCCGGCCTGTCAAGACTCCCTCTGACTCGCCTAGACTGCTAGAGACTCAACAATAGCAACAAAAAAGCCCTCTTAATGAGGGCTTTAGACTCTTCCTGAACGTAAGAGATTTTGAAATATGGCGGAGAGGGAGGGATTCGAACCCCCGGACGGGGTAAACCGCCTCTGGTTTTCAAGACCAGCGCATTAAACCGGACTCTGCCACCTCTCCATGATCGGTTGACAGACAAGGTGCCCAACCGAGATGAACCTTGTAGAAATCCCATTGATGAATGTCAAGAAACAAAGCAACTAAAGCTACATTATCCTGAGAATTGCCGAAAACAAATTGAAACCCATATTTTTAATATGAGCATTTGACACATTTGCATGCTTCCCGTAATTACATTTAGAATGTAATTCAATAAAACTAACCAAATATAGTATGAAAAATCCACAAGATGTTTTCGCGGACTACCTAGCGGATAAGAACCTTAAGATGACGCCTCAGCGGCGCCTCATTCTTGATACATTCCTCAAACAAAATGCTCACCTGTCCTCTGAAGAGCTTTATGCCAAAGTCAAGAAGAGAGATAAATCGGTCGGCCAAGCCACAGTATATCGCACTCTCAAGCTATTATATGAATCCGGCCTAATCGAGCCATTAGATTTCGCAGATGGTGTTACTCGCTATGAGTTAAGCTACGGCGAGGATCATCATGACCACCTCATTTGCGAGCGATGTGGCAAGAACATTGAAATCCTTGACCCAACAATTGAAGCTCGCCAAGAGCAACTGGCGCAAGAACATGATTTCAAGTTACTTCGACACAAAATGTACCTTTATGGTATCTGCTCTGACTGTCAGACCAAATAAAAAGAGCCCTGCTTTGCAGGGCTCTTTTTATTTGGTCTTATTATCCTGAAATTTTCTCTAAGAACTGAGACAAAGCCTTCATCTCACCGGAGAGGCTTTTCCAGACATACTTACCTCCCACATTCTCACCTTCAGCTGTAAACTGAATACCAAGTCCGATAGCACCACCCTTTCCCTTGAAACGGCTGCGAATGGCCCCTATCACGTTAAAGTAAGCGAACTTCTTGGTCTTTGGATTCCAAATGCTAACTCTCAAGACAAGTTGCGCCCCTTCCTTAAGCGGCGGAAGCTTTCCAGAAGGATGAATCACCAATATCCGCATGCCACCAGCTGAGATATTCTCTACTGACAGTCGCATCTTATTACCATATCGCGCCGGGTTATTGATGGTCTGCAAATCTGGACGCCCCATCCAGAACGTCTTACGTTTCCGCACATCCCACGCCTTAACCCGAACAGTCCCTTCTCGAGCAACCCTTTGGCGACTATGTTTACGCCGTATAACAAATTTATATCTAATAGGGGTAGCAAGGGACATCTCTTTTATGACAGATCCTCGCTTAACGACATGTGTAATAAAAGTAACGAACGCATTGATTTTACGTCCGGAATAAGTGAACGGCTTTGTGTAACAAACCACACGAGTATGATGAAATTTCAAAGCTGTTGGGGCGACGTTGACTAATTGTAATATCATCTTGCCACCAACAACTTCAGACACTCTGGCCTGACCTATATTTTTACCCACACCGCTACTTGAGTAGACGTAAACATCGAGCATTACGCCTTTTGTCACTAAATAGTTTTCGACAATACGTCGACTTCTAGGAGCGAACAGACGAGCGAAAAAGCGAAGTATATAGAACCCAATAATGCGTCGATAGTACCATAACGCCATTGCCAAAACCAAAGGCACCACAATGGACAGTATTTTGGAGAAAACCCCAATCATATCCAATCGGTCCGCTCCACTACCGAAGGTCCGCTGCACGTCCCGCAGATAATCGAGTTGGGCCAGAAAATTCAACATGCCTTTGCCTTTAGTTTACATGAAATTGACGCCGAGACTGCTTAACCAGTGACGTTTGCAATTTCAATACCTAGCTGCAATTCTATTATTATTCTCCTATTACAATCACATCATAGCGCTACGAATCCATATTTTCTATCATGTAGCTTTTAGCTTTCTCCCCGTTGCTCCATTCTCTTAATCTTTTCGCGCAGGGTTTTTCTATTAATCCCTAAGATTTCAGCAGCACGAGTCTTATTATCACCAGTCATTGTGAGAACATTTTGAATATGCTCATATTCAACTTCAGCAAGGGAACGATTAACTCCACCTTCTTTCGGTAAACTAAAACGCATGCTTTCCGGAAGATCAGTAACCTCCACGGGGTCGTGATCTACTATCACGACAAGTCGTTGAATCAAATTTTCCAGTTCTCGGACATTACCGGGCCAAGCGTATCGACGAAATGCTTGAAGTACATCATCGGTTAAACCCGGTGGCGTCCGGTGCATAGCCCTAGAAAACTTGGACAGAAAATGATGGACCAACACCAATATATCATCACCTCGTTCGCTTAAATTAGGAACGGGAATATCAACGACATTAATACGGTAGTAAAGGTCTTCTCGGAATGAGCCCTCTTCGACCATTCTCTTTAAATTCTTATGCGTAGCTGCAAGGATTCTAGTATCAACAGTATGCACTTTGCTAGAGCCCACTTTAGTAAATTCCTTTGATTGAATCACTCGCAGCAATTTAGCCTGCATATTGGGACTTGCATCACCTATTTCATCAAGAAAAATAGAACCGGCCTGAGCTATTTCAAAAAAACCAGCCCGCCCTTCTTTCGCTCCTGTAAATGCACCTTTTACATGACCAAATAATTCACTCTCAACCAAACTATCGGGAATAGCCGTGCAATTGACGGGAACAAAAGGGGCTGCTCGACGATCACTATTATAATGAACCGCACGTGCGACCAATTCCTTACCTGTCCCCGATTCGCCAACAATTAGTACATTGGCATCTGTAGCTGCAGCCTTGCCAATACGCCGAAATACCTGCTCCATTTCAAGCGAACTGCCAATTATGCCAAAATTATCTGGAGGTGTATCCGGTGAACTAAGCACTCGTCTTCTCTGATGACGTTCAACTATACGCTCTACAGCTCCAAGCAATTCTTCTTTAGTAAATGGTTTAGCAAGGTACTCCCCTGCACCGTCTTTGATGGCCTCAACAGCTCCGGGGATTGACGGATACCCTGTAATCATCATGATCTCGGTGTCCGGGTAATTCGCACGAACATGTTTAATAAGGTCCATACCGGTTGCCTGTGGCATACGGTAATCAGTGATTACTAAATCGACCTCCAAGTCTTCCAACAACGGCAAAGCTTCATCCACTCTTTCGCAAGTAAAGACTTCATACCCTTCAGGCTGTAAATTTCGCTTAATTACTTCAAGAGTAGATTTGCTGTCATCGACAGCCAAGATTCGTATAGAATTACTCATGAGACACCCTCGCTACACAGGATTCCGTCCTTTGGACAGGGAAAAGCCACTTCAACACGCGTACCTTCTCCAGGCTTACTGTGGACCTGAATAAACCCATCATGCGCCTTAATTATCCCATGCACGACAGACAAACCAAGGCCAGTTCCTTGGTCTACATCCTTGGTAGTGTAAAATGGATTGAAAATTTGCTTCAGCACTTCTGGCTCCATACCTGGCCCAGTGTCTTCGACAATGATATAGGCATCGCTTCCATCACTTATGGTCTGAACAGTTATGCGACCGCCATCCGGCATCGCTTGGATGCTGTTAGCAACAAGATTAATCACAACCTGCTTAAGATGCTGAGGATCAGCGTGCAGTCTTGGCAATGCTGAATCGAAATCACGTACGATTTCCACATTGGAACGCTTAGCACCAGTTTCAGTGATTGAAATAGCTTGTTCCACCACTTCATTAAAATCCACTTCCAACAATTGAGGTGGCATCTGGCGACTAAAAAACATTAATTTGCGAATGACTTCACGTGCATGCAACGACGAATCGACAATAGAACCAAGATCAGACTTCACCTGCTCAGGCAGATTCGGTGTTTGAAGAGCCAACTCAGCAAAACCCAAGATATTGGCCAAAGGCTCATTTATTTCATGTGCTACACCAGCAGAGAATTGTCCAATTTTCGCCAACCTGTCAGCCTGACGCAGTTGCGCCTCTAGGGCTAACTTAGACTCGCGCGACTCCTTTTTGGCCACAATGAGTGCCACTTGCTGAACCGCTGTAGCCAACAAGTCTAGCTCGTCATCAATAAACGGAGCCTTATGACCAGACTCTGCAAATACCGCTAACTCACCACGCTTTTCGCGGTGCACCATAACAGGCTCACTAATAACATGGTCCGTAGCGAGAAAAGAGCTAGTTTCCCATATTTCGTTATCTACTCGCAAACGAACATGCGTCTTTTCCGGGTGCTGAAAACCATTTGAAAGCACTTGGACAACTCGTTGAAGAAGTACACCTAGTGGAGGTTCCATATCACCCATAAGCTGACTGATTTCATAGAGACAATTTAGTTCTTTGTTGCGCTCCATCAAAGTGAAGCGCTCACGAAGTAACCCATTTTCTCGCAACATGTGCCCAGTCACATCCTGACCGACACATAAAATAGATATAACCTCTCCTTTGGAGTCAGCCAACGGCTTAAGATGCCAATGAATGTAGATAAAATCACCGTCGCGGTCGCGAATGGCACCGGCCATTGCGGAAACACCCTGATCATGAGCACGCTCCAACACAGCTTTACGAGCGGCATCACGTTCATCTTCTGGGATGAAGGTCTCAAACCAATCACGACCGGCGAGCTCCTGCATGGAATAACCTGACAGCTGTTCCAACTCAGCATTTCCATGCACAACGAGGCCATCTAAATCAAGCGTCACCACGATTCCGTGACTTAATTGCATGACCGTGTCGTAATAATTCTGAAGATTCATGAGACTTTCCTTATACAACCTAAATTATGTAAAAAATAAGGCGCTGTAAACTCTTTCCGGGGTAAAACGCCCCACTCGTTCAATTAATATGCTATTCGCCCCGCCACAGCCGTAGGATTAACGACCATGCCTTCCCCTCTGCGATTATCGTTTCTCTGAGTATATCCCAAATTAGTGCGGCCCGGTCGCCGGGGAAATCACGACCGAGCCGCACACTGGCTGGGGTATGGAATTAGTATTTTATTTAGTGACTCAACCTCAAGCCCCACCCCTCAAAGATGAAGAGAATGGCGAAGCCATACCACAATGTATAGAAGACATAGAATGCCAATGAGAAGATAACCAACCCAAGATTATCCGTAATCTTCATCGGCTCAACCTCGTAATAATTGTACGAAGCTTCAACAGCCTTCTTCTCAATAGTGGTCACGAGCTTAGCTGCGGCAAACGCTCCCTGATCCTTGAGGCCCTTGTCAATAAGCTTGAGAGAAGTCCACCAGTTAAACACTACGCGACGCGCTTCAATGCCATACTTATCCTCAATGGACTTTTTGTCATTGTGGTACATTAAATCCGCATCGGCGAGTGTACCACTGAGGATATTCCCAAGTGAGCCAGAGACATTTACCGTCTTACCAGCAGCTGAAGCAGTTGAACCAGTGTTGGTAAAAAGAGCCACAGACTGACTAGCCTCAACTTCACTGGGATAGTTCAAAACAAGCTCCACATTCATGGAGTCGAGCTGATGAACATCTTCCTTCAAAGCTGGAACATAATTCACTGATCCCTTGGAAATTGAGTTATACAGGTTATCCAGATACTCCATGGCGTTGTGTCCCTTGAACATGGGCTGGAACATGAAGAACAGCACCACAAAGAACGCCGCCAGCAGGATTACTCCACCGTAGAATTCCTTCTTGTTAGCTATCATATTAATGTGCCTCCCCGCTCTTCAGCGCAGGGATATTGCGCAGGAACGTACCGATAACCCAGACGGAGAATCCGCCGATTACGACAAAGAATGCCCAAATACCAATATCATTGAGTATTGCCCCCATTTCAGCTGAGATTGGGATAACACCCATTTCACCAAGCTTGCCGGGCAGTGCAAAGATTCGATTCATGAAACCGGCCAAAACAGCCATGGCGTAGAAGCCACGAATAGTAATACCGGGGACAACCTTGGTAACTAGTGCGCCGATCTGAATACCGAGCAGGGATCCGATAAGCATACCCATTGCCAAAGTGTAAAAGATGAATCCATAAATTGCATACTGGGAGACCGAGGCAAAACCTGCGGTAAATACGATCTGGAAGATGTCGGTACCAACGGTGGTCATGGAAGAAACACCGAGGACGTAGACAAAGATCGGGAAGGTCAGAAAGCCTCCACCAACACCCATAATACCAGCAGCAAGGCCAACCAATGCTCCGGAAAGGACCAAGAAGACCCAAGAGATCTGACGGCCACCAGGGACCAAGTCCTGATCAAACTTCACCATGGGGGGGAAGTTGACGGACTGAAGGTTCTTGGACATGGCACCAAGTTCAGCGCCCTCGGAACCACCATGAGCGTCTCCGCCACCGCCCTTCTTGCGCGACCGCAAGTAATCAGACAGAGCATAGAAGCCCAAGAAGCCAAGCATCAGAGAGTATACAGTCGTGATAAATGCATCACTCAGGACTGGGTTGATCTCATAGAGTACACGGTTGATGATACCACCAGCAGTTGCGCCAATCACAGCACCGACAAGAAAAACCACTGCCAGTGCGACAGAGACATTACCAAGCTTTCGATGAATGACACTTCCCATTATCGCCTTTGCGAAAATATGGAAAAGGTCAGTACCGACCGCCAAAATCCCCTTGATGCCGGCAGACATAAGAGCTGGGGCGATAATAAATCCACCACCTGCACCAATACAGCCGGTAATCAAACCTGCGCCCATGCCGATGGCAATGGACACCAGAAAAATTCCCAAACTGTAAAACGCCGGGCTGTAAGCTTTCTTACCGCCCAACAGGTCGGGCAGAACTGGTCCGATGTCATCGGCGAACGCAATGCCGCCGAGAATAATGGGAATAACCATAAGACCGATCAACAACAGCTTTTTACGGCTGCTCACAATCGACTTTGCGTTGTTAATTTCCCATTGTGCGAGAGCTCCGGCTCCCGCCATCATGAATCTTCCCCATTGATTGAAAAATCGCATGATTTCCTCGCTTCCTCTTGAGTTTTCGACTTGTGCAGAACCCCTGACGCTATCGCGCCCCTTGTTCCAGGTTTCTTTTTCGTCTCTCGGCAGCATCTTCGATCTTTCGCATGATTATACCGATCTCAACCGGTTTAATCAGATAGTCATAAGCTCCCATGGCCAAACTGGATATGACAATGTCCGTATCCGCATGACCTGTGAGCATTATGACTTCTATCATAGGATGCTCTTTTTTGATACTACCAAGGGTCTTGATGCCGTCCATTCCCGGCATTTTGATGTCGAGCAATACAACATCGACATCTTCCCGTGCCAATATATCCAGCGCTTCTGGACCGCTGGCAGCCGAGTGGCAATTCATGCCCCGCCGGATCAACCGCCTGCCAACCGAAGCGGAGAACCCTGTCTCATCATCGATATGCAGAACGTTGACACCATTCATGCGGCACCTCCTGCCTCAGCTGCGTGCAGAGTTCTTTCCAGAAGTCTGTCGAATTCTATGGGCTTATGCAGATAGCCAGAAGCCCCGTATTCCATACATATTCTTCGGGCGTCATCACACCCATGTCCGGTAAGCATAAGCACCGGCATATCTGGAGCCATAAGGCGGAAAACACGAAGGATCTCCACCCCGTCCATGCCCTGAAGCTTGAGGTCTACGATGGCGACGTCAAATTCGTAACCACGCAAGATACGAAATGCTTCTTCCCCACTAGATGCGGGCGTAGCCTCAACACCCCGACGAGCCATACGCTTGCGCAGCACATCGGCAAAGCCGATCTCATCATCAACAATGAGAAGTCGTATGTTCGTGCGGGTGGTCATAGTCAGTCTCCTCAGAACTCTATCCCATACGTCCGGCAATATTACCGACACGCTCTTCCACTGCCTCAGTTTCGTGCTCATTCTTTAAAGCCACGGCTTCAAGAATTTTCTCATTGAGATTGTCGAAACTACAAGGCTTCATAAGATAGTCGAATGCCCCGTGCTGCATTCCTTCGACAGCCGTCGGCACGGTCGCGTGACCAGTAAGCATGATCACTTCAACCAGAGGGTGAGCTTCCTTTATATCCTGCAACACGGCCAGACCGTCTTTACCGGGCATTTTCATATCCAAAATAACGACCTGGACGTCCTTGTGCTCTTCCAACTGGCTGAGGGCCGCATCGCCATCATAAGCCTTGTACACGGTCATGTTCCGCTTCTGCAGACGTTTTGCCATGGTTTCGACAAAGCCCATTTCATCGTCCACTATCAGGATCGTGGCATTAGTCATGGTGCAACTCCTTTGCGTTTGCCTGTTCCACTGGAGCGGGGTACGGAAGCCGGATATTGAACCGGGTCCCCTGGCCCACACCACTTTCTACATCTATTTCTCCACCCATCTGGTGGATAATTCCAAAACAAATTGACAACCCGAGCCCACTGCCCTTGCCCACAGGCTTTGTGGTAAAAAATGGATCAAAGACTCTGTTAAGATTAGCGGCAGGAATACCTGGTCCATCATCAGCTACAACAACCTCAGCCACACCGTTATTCTCTCGGCAAGAGATGGACAAAGTCCCTCCACCTTCAGTTTCCATTGCTTGAATCGCGTTGTTTACAAGATTCAAAAAAACTTGATGAAGTTCAGTAACCGAGGCACGAACGGGCGGCATCGCTTCTTCAAGGGTCAGATCAAAATCAACCTGGCCATAGCGCGCTGGTTGCATCGAAATATCTACCACTTCACGAATAAGCGCCGGCAGCACAACATTCGTAACTCGAGAATCAGTCTGACGAGCAAAACTAAGGAGTTTGTGTGTAATGTCCTTGCACCGTCGACCTTGGGTCGCAACCTGCTGCAAAGCACGATCAATTTCACTAGAAGAAGCTAATCCCTTACCTTCGTCTTCCATGATGTCAGCCACCCAACCGGCCTCTTCGATCATGATAGCCACAGGATTATTGATCTCGTGAGCAATACCCGCGGCAAGTTCGCCTATAGCGGCAAGCTTGCCGGTTTCCACCATCTGCTTACTCATAAGCTCAGACTCACGGTCGATGATCTTGAACCGAACGACCAACTGACGCGAGATAACGATGGCGGTTACAACAATAGCGATACCACCCACTAAAAAGATTAGGAGAGTAACAGTTTCAGCCCGAGTCATGGCTGAAAAAGCATCTGAAACCCGCTGAAGATAGACAAGTCTCCAATTACCATTGTTAAGCGGAGAAGCTACTTCCAAGTAATCCTCGCCATCACTACCCGACGCGATTCCAATGGATACGTCAGACAATTCTGGAAGCGGGATACTACTTACAGGAGAAAGGGTCAGGTGTTCATAAGACTCAAGAGGCTTGGTCTGAAAGACGCCTTGGTTGTTTAGTATATAAGCAGAGCCAGTCTCACCGATCCGGATATTTTCTACTAAATGACTAAATGCCAGAAAATCGATCGTAACGCGCAAAGTCCACTTCTTCCCACCAGTATCATTATTAATAGTAATAAAGAAATGTGGAGACTGACGAAGTCCTAAGATAACGTCACTAATAACCGCTTCTTGGTTTCGGGACTGCCGATACCACTCTGCCGCAGAATAATCTGCACCTAGTAAGGCATATGGGCCAGCATAGGCAATCTGTCGCCCATTCTCATCGATGACGCCAATATCCACAAAAATACGGCCGAACTGTTGCTGGATACCGCGAAGGGTTTCCTGCAGAAAAACAGGGTCAGTCAATTGTTCATAAGAATAAGCCCGGCCAAGGTAGTGAACCTCATTCAGCTTTTCCTGAAGGAAGGAATCCACGGTATCCTTATGCTTATCCACCACCTCGGCCAGATGAGAGTAAACCTTCTCTCGATAGATGGAACGCATCTGATCAAAAATAAGACCACCCACCAAAATCAATGGCGCAATAGAAACCGTAATCACGGTCAACGCGATATTACGGGACAATTTGTCGTATGTGGCCTTTTGATCAGGGTGCATTCTTTCCTCTTACCTTTTAGCAGCCAGCCTTTGTGAGGTAGCCGCGCTTTCAGCACTCTAAAGGCAAGAGGTGTGCCATATTTAAATTTCCCAATGCATAACAAGGCAGACAAACGATTAATGCAAGATACTGTAATAAATGCACAATCCAAATTAGCACATTTAGGAACACACTTAATATGGATATTAATCTCTTTACCTCACAACACGTATTCCACCCCCTTAAAAGCCCTAAGCGGCACCTTTCGCCCCAGTGGTGCAAAAGGTACCCATATCAAAACTAAGCCCGGAAAAACCACTACCACAAGGGCCTCTAGGGGAACGCACTCTTCAGCGGGGCATTTCGCCCCACACAGAAATACAACACCCTGAACTAAGGTAAAAAAAGATGTGAAGATAAATTAAATCTTTTGAATAAAAACACTGAACCACAATCAATAACCATATGATTTTATGATATAATTATAAAAACATTCCAAATATTCTCTAAAACTAGCGAAAGTAGCACCTATAATTCCAAATTGGCATACTCGTTGTAATAACGATGGGTATGAGATCTGATGATACTATAATTCGTGTTCTTCTTGTGGACGATGAACCGGATTTCACCTCTGTTCTGTCGAAACGACTGTCTCGAACTGGCATGGAGGTGGCGACAGCCTCTGACGCCTGTGAAGCATATGGCACGCTCGATCGTTGTCCCTTCGACGTGGCCGTGGTCGATATAAACATGCCGGGAATCGACGGCATACAGACCCTCAAAGCTGTCAAAAGGTCGTTCCGCGAAGTGGAGGTCATCATTCTCACCGGACACGGGACTATTCACGAAGCAGGACAAGCCCTTCACTCCGGTGCGTTCGACTTTTTGTTTAAACCCGTGTCTTTTGAACAATTGGCTTCTCGAATCAGGGACGCCGCAGGCCGGGAGCCGGACCGCAAACGGATCCCGGCCTGATCAAGATAAGGAGAAATGGAATGTGGTTCTTTCATTCGGCCTTACAAACAATCATGAAGCTAAAGCGGACCTGTCGCTGGTGTGGGAAAGACCATTTTCCTGGGAGACGTGATAAGAATAAGACAATCCGCTGCACACGATGTGGTAAGACACTCGAACCAGTAACCAATTAAGCCACTCATAATAAAAGGAGCATCCTTAACAGGATGCTCCTTTCTCTTCATATTATAGAAAGATACTACTTAGAAGCTTCTGCGACGCCAGCATCGGCAAATGATGCCATATCATTGAAAATATTAGCTGCTGCTCGTATAAAAAACATAGCCACGGCAGCACCAGTTCCTTCCCCTAGGCGCATATCCAAATCAAGCAACGGAGAGACAGCCAAAGTCTCCATCGCAACTTTGTGCCCAGGCTCAGCAGAAGCATGACTAATAATACAATAGTCCTTAACCACAGGGCAAAGCTTCCATGCAGCGACATAGGCAGCAGTAGAAATAAAACCGTCAACGCACACAAGCTGACGATTCTTGGCACCGCCAATTATCATACCTGCCAGCGCTGCAATCTCCAGTCCGCCAAGAGCCATAAGAACATCTAACGCATCGCCAGTATTAACAAATTTACTATCAACATCAAGCCCACGCTTTACGATGGCAGCTTTAGCCTTAACCCCTTCAGGCCGTAACCCACCGCCAGGTCCTGTGATACTGTCTGGATCAATACCTAAATAAGCACAATACAAAGCTGTAGAGGGAGTTGTATTAGAAATCCCCAACTCACCAGTACCAAGCACCTTAATCCCCTCTTCACGAGCCTTATCTGCCAGTGATATTCCCAAGTTAAGTGCACACAAACATTGCTCTCGGGTCATGGCAGGTCCATGTACCAAATTTGCTGTGCCATCGGCGATCTTATCCTGAATCAGATGTGGGTGATCGTCATAAACGCCACCACATGAACCGACATCTACCAAGACGAGCTCAACGTTGGCAGTTTCAGCCAGCACAGCTATACCCGATCCCCCCGCAAGAGAATTCGTCACCATCTGTCGCGTCACTTCTTGCGGATAGACACTCACCCCTTCCGCATTGACACCGTGGTCAGCTGCGACGGTGTATATTCGCATTGGGTCAACCTTGAGAGCATTCCCACCTTGAATGAGAAACAGTTGCAAAGCCAGTTCCTCTAATCGACCTAAACTCCCCTTTGGTTTTGTCAAATTATCAAGATGAGATTGACCAATTTGCCGCAGAGAAGCATCTAACGGTTCTACATTAGCAATAGTCATTTCCAAGGCTCTATCCATTTACTTCCAACTCCTTTCAAGCAAGTAATTTACCTGTAAGGTGATAGTGCCACGACTTAGACGAATCAAGTTTAAAAACTAATACTTGCACCACGCCATCTCTAAAACTGATACCATTCATCCTGTCACAGTCCAACAACTAGACCCAATATGCATATCACCTCTGCGATCCGATATTCAGGCACAGATATTCTTATTTATGAGACAATCAGTTACAATTCATCTCATCTTATTGTAGAAACACACTTAATAGATTTAGTTATCACTACGATCAAACTCATACATACTGAATGGAGAAATAATGAAAATCAATAAATTCACCGAGATTAGCGACATCGCCGCATTTTTAAGAGATTTCGCAGATGCAATTGAGAACGGGGGGGCAAATGAGTTTGCTTGTGTTGATGATTTCAAAAAAATAAAAATCGTTGTTAAAAAAGAGTTCGGACAAATCCAACTTAAAGCTAAGGTTCGAACAAACGAAACTTGTGTAGAACCTTCAATCACTGAAGACGCTCAGTCAAGTGCACCGGTAAAGCCCGATTATAAAATACTTAAAAAGCAGATGCGTTCGAGTTTCAAAGTGCTGGTAAAAATGATCCACGACAACCAACTCCCCCCCAAGGAAGCAGTGGACTCATTTCTCAAAGACTCAGCTTTGATGGTCACTTATCCAGGCTATGGTGATGAATATTACGAAAGCTACTCACTGACCTGTGAAGCTCTCAAAAAAGCCTTTGAGGCAAACGACATGGATGCCCTTCACAAAGCTGTTGATGCACTAATCCACGAAAAGAGTCGCTGTCATGCACAGTATGACTAATCCTCTCAAATAATAGAATCAAGCTAATAAAAAAGCCCCAGAGCATCTGAATGCTCTGGGGCTTTTTTATTACTGAAATTAAGTATTCTACTTCAGCGCATCCACTATTACTTCCGCCCCCAATCGACGAACCATCATGCCAATACGTTCGCCCTTTCTAGCGTTTTCACGGTAGTAAATGAGACCCTTTTCGATGAATGCAAGAGCTTCATCTTCAGACACGCCCTTAGCTAGTCTTACCCCCGGAGCAGCACGGTGACGCGCGGAACCACCATAGAGCACATTCCACCCTTTTGAAATTGCAACCAATCCGATGTCACGAACAAAGCTCAGTCCACAGGCCATACCACAACCGGACACTCCACTTTTGATCTTAAATGGATATGGACCGTTTGCTTTAATCACGTCCAATACTCGATCACCGATTTCACGGGTCTCTTGTTGACCGTATTTGCACAGCTCACCACCAGGACAAACGGAAACACCGGGAGGACATTTGGGAATAGAAGTACCAAGAGCTGCAACCACCTCGTCCAATTTTTCCTTTGGGACTCCCTCAAGATTCATTCGTTGCCCAGTCGTTGCACGCAGGGATGTACCGTCATGAGTCTCCATCACTTCCAAAACACGACGAGTCTGACCAGGAGTTAGTAGGCCCTGATTCAAGCAAAGGCGAAGAGCATAAGTGCCGTCTTTACGCTCTACAGGCATAACAATCAGGGATTCGGAAACGTTTTTATCCATAAATGGCTCCTTTAGTATAAACTTTCATAGCGGCATTCGCCACGCAAATTCATACGGACTTTGTGCCAAAGGTCAACAACCTTGGGGTAATTGTTAAAGAATGCGACACCTAGATGCCACCATTATCAATGGCTCATCGGGATACAAATAACAGTACTCAAACAATATTTAAATTCACATGCTTTGGCGGCAACTGTTAGGGGCATCAGTATCTGATTGGTTTAAGGCAAACCTCACATCTTGTGACAAAAGTTGATAAATTTCATCAACAATCCTTTTTCAAATCGCTTTATCAAGCATTTCTACGCTGCCTGTATCATTATAGTTTGTTGGCACGTCAAAAGGATGAGAAGTATCAACCCATCTGTTCGACGACTATCGACAATCATGCTAGCGTCATACATTATTAATCTAAATATGTGAGGAAGCATGAAGTTCTCCGGAGTCAATCTGTTAGATGAACTGGCGAGACCAGAGCTCTCAGAACTCAAATCCATCTTTAATCAACGAACTTTTTCAAAGGGTGCGGTGATCTACACCCCTGATGAAATGGATAATCTTGTTTTCGTTATCACCAATGGTCGAGTAAGGGTTTACCTCACATATGAGGATAAAGAATTTACGCTTGCCATTCTGAACCCTGGTGACCTTTATTCTACCCATGCAGGCTGCTTCATACAGGCCTTCGACAACACAGAACTGTTAGTTGCCGATGTTCACCGAGTCAAAACAGTCATGGACCGAGTTCCAATGTTTACACGTACTATGGTTAGAGTACTCGGGCACATTCTCCAAAATTCTTTCTCGATCATTGGAGGACTTGCATTCAAGGATATCTATGCTCGGTTAATGGACTACATCTTGATGGAAGCTCGGCAATCAGGAGTTGAACACAAAGAAGGAATACTTATTTCTCTTGATCTCACTATGGAGCAACTTGCACTGCTAATGGGGGCCACCCGACAAACGGTTTCCACTCTCCTTAACGACATGGTTCGAGCAGCCCTCATCCAAAAAATGGGGCGAGGGAAATATCTCATTCCAGACCTAGTCGCCTTAGAAAAAAGCGCAGCAGAAAAAAGGTAGCACCGCGACCTCTCAATAACCCGGACAACAAGTCTGGGTTATTTTTTTGATTTTTCGCTGCCAATTGTCGGCTACCCGACATACAAAACATGATGAAAGTAATAGATTCCGACTCAGAAGCTGAGGAGTATTCATTTTTTCTACCGGGTTGCGAAAGTCCTTTTCCCGGGAAACAGGTATGGAGGTACCATGGCAAAAGAACCGAAACCCATTGATGATTTGACCATCTGGGACGATGCCAAAGCAATGATCAAAAAAGCGAGGGCCGAGGGCATAGAAACTGTTCACGAACGCCTTGCTCAACAGACTCCACACTGCAAATTCTGCGAACTAGGCACCACCTGTCGCAACTGTACGATGGGGCCTTGTCGCATTAGCAAGAAAATGCCTCGAGGAGTCTGCGGTGCTGATGCAGATGTCGTTGTGGCTCGTAATTTTGGACGTTTTGTCGCTGGTGGATCTGCAGGTCACTCAGACCACGGCCGTGATCTGATCGAAGTTCTTGAGGCTATCGTCGAAGGAGAGACCAAGGATTACTCCATTAAAGACGCTGACAAACTGATTCGCATTGCAGCCGAAGTCGGCATAAAAACCGAAGGCCGCGAATTGATGGACATTGCGCGCGACGCTATGGAGTGTTTCTTTGCCGACTTCGGTTCTCGAAAAAAGGAAGTCGCCTTCCTCACTCGCGTACCTGAAAAACGCAAAGAAATATGGCACAAGCTGGGCATGACTCCCCGTGGAGTTGACCGTGAAATCGCGGAAATGATGCACCGCACTCACATGGGTTGCGACAATGACGCCCCAAATACACTCATCCATGCAGCCCGCACCTCTTTGTCCGATGGCTGGGGCGGCTCCATGATTGGCACAGAACTCTCCGATGTCATATTCGGTACCCCAAAGCCAAGCATGTCTACTGCGAATCTCGGTATTATCAAGGAAGACAAGGTCAATATCCTGGTACATGGGCATAACCCCGTCGTCTCTGAAATGATTCTAGCGGCAGCTCGAGATCCAAAACTTATTGACAGAGCGAAAGAGCTCGGTGCCACCGGTATCAATGTCGGGGGATTGTGCTGCACTGGAAACGAACTACTAATGCGCCAAGGTATACCCATGGCCGGCAACCACTTAATGACCGAACTAGCGATCATCACCGGCGCGGTAGAAGCCATTGTTGTCGATTATCAATGTATCATGCCCTCCTTGGTCCAAATCTCTGGTTGTTACCACACCAAGTTCATCGATACCGCCAACAAAGCCCGCTTTACTGGCGGTATTCATGTTGATTTCCAACATACAACTGCCATGCAGCAGGCCAAAGAAATCGTATCAATGGCAGTCGAAGGCTTCGCTGAACGCGATGCTGGTCGTGTTGATATCCCCTGCGAACCGGTATCAATCATGACAGGTTTTTCAAACGAAGCAGTCATTGAGGCTCTCGGAGGTTCCCTTAAACCACTCATCGACGCTATTGCAGGCGGTGATATTCGAGGTGCAGTCGCAATCGTAGGCTGCAACAATCCCAAATTCCAACAGGATTCCATGAATGTTGGTCTTGCTAAGGAACTTATCAAAAAAGATATTCTCGTACTTGCCACTGGCTGTGTCACGACTGCCGCAGGTAAGGCAGGACTTCTCGTACCAGAAGCTATTGAGATGGCTGGTCCTGGCCTGAAAAAAATCTGCGGGGCTTTGGGCATTCCGCCGGTTCTCCACTATGGATCTTGCGTTGATAACTCCCGAGTGCTGCAGCTTTGCGCGGCTCTGGCCAATGAACTTGGCGTTGACATCTCTGATCTTCCAGTTGGGGCCTCTTCACCAGAGTGGTACTCTGAAAAAGCAGCAGCTATCGGTCTCTACGCCGTTGCTTCTGGTGTATACACTCACCTCGGACACCCTCCGAACATTCTAGGATCAGAAACTGTTACCAATTTGGCTGTCAAAGGACTGGAAGACCTTGTAGGCGCAACCTTCTTTATCGAACCTGACCCGGTCAAAACCGCTGAAATGTTCGATGAACGTATCAAAGCAAAACGTAAAGGCCTCGGTCTAAGCGAATAGAAAGGCACTTACCTAACAGCCTGGGGAGGAGGAGGATCAAATGACAAGGGAATGTTCCTTCTCCTTCCCACTCCTGGCGCTCTCACTAATACGACTTCGGAGTTTTCATGAAAATTGCGTTTGCCGGAAAAGGCGGTGTTGGAAAGACGTCTTTGACATCTTGGATCGCAGATTGGCTTGCAAGAAATGGTCATGACGTATGGATGGTTGATGCTGACACTGCCCTCTCGCTTGGACAAGCTTCGGGAATTCCCCCAAAAGCGCTTCCACCCCCTCTCATCCAACGTGAAGACCTTGTCCGTGAACGAATCCATGAAGGCGGCTTCCTGAATCTCAATCCGGACGTAAACGACCTCCCCGAATCACTTGCCATTGAGATTCCATTGGGCAATGAACCGATTCACGGTGTATCACCAGGCCGCAAACGTCTCTTGGTCATGGGAGCCGTTACCAATGCTGGAGGGGGGTGTGCATGTGATGCAAATGCCCTGCTCAAAGCATTGCTGGCCCACATCGTGATTGACAGTAATGCATGGGTGTTAGTGGACCTTGAGGCAGGAGTTGAACATCTTGGACGTGGAACTGTCACCCATGTTGATGGCTTGGTTGTGGTTTCTGAACCTAGCATGCGCAGTCTTCAAACCGGTGCAGAAGTTGGACGTATGGCTCGGGACCTCGGCCTCGACAACCAAGTACTTGTCCTCAACCGTCACATTGATGGCGATCCACCAATCTTGGATGGTCTTCCTAGCCAGCATTTATCAATCCCCCCACTTAAAGGTTTGATTGAGAGGCAAATGACCAACGCTTCCGTCCTCGGACTACCTGAAAATGAAGAGCTAGATAAAACAATACAGCGGATTTTAGACCTATTAAGCAACTAAGGGTTAACTACCGCAAACTAGGGCACCACAGAGTGGTGCCCTTTTCTATTCACAACGTATAGTATCAATGCTTGTTGTAGATTTCTCCAAAATGCATATAATTGTATTAGAATTATCCTTACTCATTTCTGGAGGAGCCTTTGATTACAACCCAACTGCTCATAGATCTGCTACTCATATTGATATGCAGTTGGATAATCGGAAGCGTGTTTAAACGATTCGGACTCCCTTCAATGATCGGCCAACTCCTATCAGGCATGCTTCTCGGACCGCCAGTCCTCGGCTTAATTGAGCCTTCCCACGCCCTTGAGATATTCGCAGAGATCGGAATTTTTCTAGTGATGTTCCATACAGGAATGGAGTTGGATATCCGTGACATGCTGAGTAATGCCGGCACATCAATTGCCGTAGCAATCTCAGGCTTCATACTCCCATTTGCTCTTGGCGTAGTCATATGCCAGCTATTCGGGAGCACAATCTATCAAAGCTTATTCGTCGGACTAGGATTATCCATAACTGCTATAGCCGTACAATCTGTCATCCTTCACGATATGGGACTGGCCAATAGCCACATGGGACACATCATCATAGGTGCTGCCATCGTGGACGACATCCTGTCGCTCATGGGATTATCAGTATTGCTTGGAATCACTCAAACTGGAACATTCGAATTCGTCCCCATATTGATAGTACTGCTCAAAGTAATCATATTTTTCGTAGGCACCTTCTATGTGGGTAACTG
Organism: Pseudodesulfovibrio sp. zrk46; assembly: GCF_012516435.1. Lineage (NCBI taxonomy): Bacteria > Pseudomonadati > Thermodesulfobacteriota > Desulfovibrionia > Desulfovibrionales > Desulfovibrionaceae > Pseudodesulfovibrio > Pseudodesulfovibrio sp. zrk46. Next base: position 3,105,907 of record NZ_CP051216.1, on the reverse strand, counting down.
GTTGGTTCCAAAGATTCGGCTCAAGTTTCACAAGATGGAAGCACAAGCCTTCACCTTGGCAATGCTGATGGCGCTTTTTATGGCCCTTCTGGCCGAGTTGGCTGGATTGCACATGGTAATTGGTGCCTTCCTGGCAGGACAGCTTATGCAGCACGAGACCTATTATGACGAAGCTGTCCACAACGCCATTTTCGATCGTTTCTACGGTCTTAGTTATGGATCTCTTGTCCCTATATTTTTTGCCACCCTCTCATTCCACATCCATTTCGTTCCATCTATGAACTTTGTCATTTTTACCATTGTACTTATAGCAACGGCAGTAGTTGGCAAACTCTTTGGATGCGGCATTGCCGCCAGACCATTCGGTCGATCCCGGTGGGAATCCATCATCATCGGATTTGGCATGAACGGCCGTGGCGCAGTTGAGTTAGTGGTCGCTGCAGTAGTAATTGGACATAGTAATAAACTTATAAAAGCAGGCATCATTAGCTCTCCACTTCTAACAGACACTCAGTTCTCCGCACTGGTACTAATGGCTTTTGTTACGACCTTAATGGCCCCATTTGGCCTCAAGTGGGCTATTCACATGGGATGCAGAAGAGATGAGCACTTACAAATCTGTCGTCGCAAAGAGTTGAAACAACGTAAAAAAAACAAGAGCTGATCACTCACTATATCTGACCACACAACGGCCTTTCAACACCCCACCCTATCCCACCGACAATCTTGAATATTCCACAAAAACTCGACTCTCATTTACTAGCATCTTCCCTCCTACATGCATCATCCAATCGGTAAGTAGGCGCATTAAAAAAATGTCAACATGACTAGACTTTTCTTCGGATATAGACGCATAGTAGCGCCCAAAATCAGTCCTCCTAGGATCATCATCAATAGTTGAAACAACTCATTTCGACTCTCCTGCGAGGAGACCGATCAAAGTTTTTACGGGAGAAATATCAGTGCTCAGCACCAAGTTCGCCATACCCGACATCATCTTTGGCCACGGCTCCATTACTCACTTACCTCAATGTGCCAGACGCCTCGGTGCGAAAAGAGTTCTATTCGTCAGTGACAGCGGATTGGAAGAAGCTGGATGGGTCGAACTGGTTAAGGGAATCCTTAAAGCCAACAACATGGATTGCGTCTATTTCAGTGACGTCAACTCCAACCCTCGTGATTGCCAAGTCCACGAAGGAGCAGAGTTGTATGAAAAGGAAAACTGCGATGTGATCGTCGCCTTGGGCGGAGGCAGTCCTATGGATGCAGCCAAGGGCATAGGCGTCATTGTCGGCAATGGCGGCAAGATTAGCGACTATGAAGGCGCCAATAAGATTAAACGCCCTCTACCGCCCATGATCTTAGTCCCTAGCACAGCTGGCAGTAGCTCAGATATCTCACAGTACTGTATCATCACAGATATGGAACGCGAGGTGAAGATGTCGATTATTAGCCGCACGTTAGTTCCAAACATCTCCATAATCGATCCACAGATACTGGTTACACAAAGCCGCAGCCTCATCCTAGCCGCTGCTGCAGACGCTCTAGCCCACGCCATTGAGTCCTATGTTTCCAAACTAGCTTCTCCTTTTACTGAGATTCAAGCGCTGAAAGCTATCGAACTTATAATCAACAACATCGGTCCCGCTGCAGATACAAAGAGCATCCAGGCAATGGAACAACTCTCAATCGCCAGCACAGCTGCAGGGATGTCCTTCAGTAATGCAGGGCTGGGCTCACTTCACGCCATCGCTCATTCTCTTGGTGGGATATGCGACGTCTTACACGGTTGGGTTCATCCCGTACTTCTAACATCCGTAATGCGATACAATATGCCTTCCTGCATGGGAAAAATGGCACAGGTAGGCCAGATTATTGCTGGATCACGCATTTGTCCGGATACGCGTTCTGCGGAATTGGGCATCAACCACCTTGAAGACCTTTTCAAAAGTTTTGATCTCAATACAGAACTCAGGCATCTCGTCCCCGACAAGACCATGCTGGAAAGCATCTGCAAAACAGCAACAAACGATGCCTGCAATCTTACCAACCCTCGTTTAGCCGAATGGCAAGATTTGATGACCATCTGCGAGGAGGCATGGTAATGGATCAGACAACCCTCACCGATCTCATTGGGATCGAGCATACAAAGCTTGGTTTCTTTCAAGAGTTGCAGAAGACTATTGAAGAATTGAAAGCATCCCACGAGGAGTCTGAAAGTCAACGTAGAGAGATAGCGGCTATCCTCGATGGTATTACCGATATCATGATGGTTCTCTCTGAAGATTTGCGCATTATTTCCGTCAACCACGAATTTGAGAAGCTTTTCGGGAAAGAAGATCAATTCAAAGGTGAGTACTGTTACAAAGTATTTCGGCAATCCAACAAGGCCTGTGCAGAATGCCCTGCCTTCAATTCACTCAGCACCAATACTGTTTGCAAAGACATCGCAACCTTTAGAGTCAACAACCAAAACAGACAGTTTGAAATGATTGCCTCTCCTCTGAAAAGCCCAAACTTATCAGAAAACCGCGTTCTAATTTTCAAGCGAGATGTCACGTTAGAAAAAGAATACCAAGCCAAATACTACCAAGCAGAAAAGATGGCTACGGTTGGTACATTGGCAACCGGTGTCGCCCACGAAGTCAACAACCCTCTCATGGCAATCTCTGGTTTTGCTGAGGGCATTCAACGCAGGCTGGCCAAATATGGAGACAAACTGCCTCAAGAACTGGCAGAGGATTTCGAATGCAGCACACAAATCATTCTCAAAGAGTGTAACCGCTGCCAAGACATCGTTAAAAGCCTACTCAGTTTTGGGCACCCTTGCTCATCGGTCTTCCACATAGTCTTTCTTAATTCGCTTATCGAAGAGACCATTGCACTCGTCGGCTTCCACTTGCGTCGTTCCGCAAACATCAAACTGACATTAGACCTAACCAACAACCTTCATATCAAAGCAGATGAACCTCAAATGAAGCAGGTTATCCTCAATCTACTAACTAACGCCAGTGACGCTATAGGGGAAGCTCCTGGAGAATTGATAGTCAGAACTTACCCCAAAGACCAAGACTGGGTCGTCTTAGAAGTAGAAGATACAGGAAAAGGCATTGACCCCGCTATTCGCCACAAGCTTTTCGACCCCTTCTTTACAACTAAACCAGTGGGCAAAGGCATCGGAATTGGCCTTTCCACCTGCTACAACATCGTCAAAGATCATCATGGCGAAATAGAAGTTATCAGCGAATTAGGCAAAGGTTCAAAGTTCATCGTCTCACTTCCTAGCCACCCGTAGAAGCATGCAAATACCATATAGAGTTCTCGCAGTAGATGACGAAAGCAGCATCCTCATGCTGCTTGAAAAAGAGCTTAATTCCCCAGAACGAACAGTTCATACGGCGAGCAGTGCCCTTCAAGCCCGCTCCATGTTTGCCAAACAAGAGTACGATGTCCTCATTTTGGACATCAAACTCCCCGATGGTGACGGCATGGACTTGTATACTGAATTCAAGGCTCAATCACCCGATGTAGAAATTATCCTTATCACTGGACACGGCGACATCGATAATGCCGTAGAAGCTATGCGAATAGGAGTATACGACTACATCACCAAACCTTTCAAACTCGATAGATTGGAATTGGTTCTTGATCGCGCGTTCCAACGAGTCGAGTTACAACGCGAAAATCGTGGACTTCGCCATACTCACAAATCAGAAGAAAGTGGTCTGCGTCTGGTTGGGAAATCCGCCCCAATTGAACAAATCAACTTTCTAATCGACAAGCTTCGCAACTCAGAAGTCCCCGTGCTCATAACGGGTGAAAGTGGAGCGGGAAAAGACGTCGTGGCCAGAAAGATACATTCCATGAGCCTACGCAAATCACATCCGTTGATTATTAAGAATTGCGCAATGCTTGAACGTAATTTAGTTCGCTCGGAGTTGTTCGGACACAAAAAAGGAGCATTTACAGGAGCTTCAGAGGCACGTGAAGGACTCATTCCCCTTGCTCATAATGGAACACTCTTCCTCGACGAGATCGGAGATATCCCCGAAGATGTTCAAGCCTCTCTGCTGCGAGTCATTGAAACCAAAACGTATCGACGCATGGGGGAAAACGAAGAACGTCGTGCCGACTTGCGATTCCTCTTTGCCACGAACCGTAATCTCGCCAAAGCAGTTGAAGATGGACAGTTTAACGAAGCCCTTTTTCATCGCATCAATGTCTTCAACATCCACATACCACGGCTAAAAAAACGCAAGGAAGATATTCCCCTACTGGTGGATTTTTTTCTAGATACCATAAACCCAGACTCCAAACATACAGCCGTATCAGACAAAGCCATGAATCTTCTCATGAGCTATGACTGGCCGGGTAACATCCGTGAGCTGCGAAATGTACTTGAACGGGCACTCATCCTGACAGACAACAACGTCATCACTGAGCATGCCCTTCCTAAAGAAATACTTGACTGTAATAATATCTGCAGCGACACGCCTCCAATGTCTCTGGAATCAATGGAACGTAGTCATATCATTCGAATTTTAAAATATTATGATAATAACAAACAAAAAGCGGCAGAAGCTCTTGGGATTGGCCGGAAGACACTTTATCGCAAAATCAACAAGTATGAGATCCTACCCCAGTAGCCCTCAATTGACACAGTTGACTCAACTTCATCTCATTGAGTGTCATTCTGACATCTTCAAAAAATGATGTAAATACAGTCTGTTCATAGACATTCTTATCACTCCCCTTTGCTCTGGCACAGGGGAGTGAGTCGTTTTGGCCCACGCATCCATCATCAGCATTAACTACAAAAACACAACACACTGTAAAAACACACAATAATCAATTGGCCCACAGCTTGCTTAATGGGGGACCAACTAGCTGAGAGCTTCCTACGGACGCTCCGTAACGTGTCAACCTTAATCAGGAGTTGTATCATGGCTGTACAGGAACAGGTTTACGGATTTTTCATTCCCAGCGTTACCCTCGTTGGCATTGGCGCCTCTAAAGAAATCCCCGGAAAGATCCGTGATCTTGGTGGTAAAAAACCTCTCATCGTTACTGACCAGGGCATCGTCGGTGCCGGTATTCTGAAGCAGATCACTGACCTGCTGGATGATGCCAAGATGAAATACGAAGTGTACGACAAGACCATCCCCAACCCGACTGATGCAAATGTCCATGAAGGCGTTGACCTTTACAAGAAAGCCAAGTGCGACAGCCTGATCACCTTGGGTGGCGGATCTTCCCACGACTGCGGCAAGGGCATCGGTCTCGTCGTTTCCAACGGCGGCAAGATTCATGACTACGAAGGCGTGGATAAATCCAAAAATCCCCTGCCGCCTTACGTTGCAGTGAATACTACTGCTGGAACCGCTTCTGAAATGACTCGTTTCTGCATCATCACCGATCTTTCCCGTAAGGTTAAGATGGCTATCGTGGACTGGCACGTCACCCCTGGCATCGCTCTTGATGACCCGCTGCTGATGGTTGGCATGCCCCCGGCATTGACCGCCGCCACCGGTATGGATGCCCTGACTCACGCAGTCGAAGCCTATGTATCCACCATCGCCACTCCCATGACCGATGCATGCGCAGAAAAGGCCATCGACCTTATCTTCAACTATCTGCGTCCTGCAGTTGCCAACGGTGGCGACCTCGATGCTCGCGAAAAAATGTGTTTTGCACAGTACCTCGCAGGTATGGCTTTTAACAACGCTTCTCTGGGTCACGTTCACGCTATGGCCCACCAGTTGGGTGGTTTCTATGATCTGCCTCACGGCGAATGTAACGCCATCCTGCTGCCCCACGTCTCTAAGTTCAACCTCATCGCAAAGGTTGATCGTTTCGCCAAACTGGCCGAAATCATGGGTGAATCGGTTGAAGGCCTCGCTCCCATTGAAGCTGCAGAAAAGAGCTTGGATGCTATCCGCCGTCTCTCCTCCGATGTAGGTATTCCGTCCGGCCTCGTCGAACTCGGCAACCGCTACGGCAAGGATGTTAAGGAGCAGGACATCTCCATAATGACCGCCAATGCACAGAAAGATGCCTGCGGTTTGACCAATCCCCGACGTCCCAACGACAACGACGTTGCCGCCATCTACAAAGCTGCAATGTAATCGGTCAGTTAGCTCGCCCGGAGGAGGAAAAATTAAATTTCCTCCGGGCGACATATTGACAACTTTCGATTCGCCTGTGAAATTTCGGGGCCCCACATTCTATACTTGATGGGTTCTACCTCGGAAAAACGCCGGACCTCACGGCATAACCAAACGGGTAAGGATTATGAACAACTTCCGACTGAACGGCTCCATAAACACTGAATTCATAAATGAAGTTCAGAAAAGGAGCGGTCAGAACATCAGTCTCTGCTATCAATGCGGAAACTGTACCGCGGGATGTCCGTACACAACCTTTTACGACATCCCAGTAAGTAAGATCATGCGCTATGTCCAAGCAGGACTTAAGGAAGAAGCCCTTTCCTGCAGCTCCATCTGGCTTTGCGCAACCTGTGAATCCTGCACTACTCGCTGCCCCAACGAAATCGACGTTGCTCACGTCATGGACGTTCTACGACATATGGCGCGTGAAGAAGGCTATGAGCCAGAGCCCCAAATCAAGACTTTCTGGGATTCTTTCCTCAATTCAGTAAAACGGCATGGAAGAGTCTTCGAAGTAGGAGTTATGGGCGAATACATGGCTAAAACAGGCCGTATTTTCACCGATATGGATCTCGGATTGAAAGTCATCCCCAAAGGCAAGCTGGGCCTCAAGCCTCACGACATCGTCGGCAAAGAGGAAGTCGCCAAAATTTTTGAACGTTACAATCAGGAGTACAAGTCGTGAGTTCTTCCCTGGTCTACGCTTACTACCCTGGCTGTTCCGGCCTGGGAACTTCATTGGAATACGATCGCTCTACCCGGGCTCTTTGTGCAGCACTGGGCATAAAACTCATCGACATTCCCGACTGGAGCTGTTGTGGCTCTACTCCGGCCCACACAGTGGACCACACTCTATCTGGAGCCCTCTCAGCACGAAACATCGCACAAGCTGAGAGCTTGGATGTGCAAGGAATCATTACTCCCTGCCCCAGTTGCCTTACCAACCTCAAGACCGCAAGCTACCGCATGCGAGACGAGGGATTCAAAAACAAGGTAAATAAATTACTCGACACCCCTTGTCGCAACGACCTGCCGATCATGTCCGTTCTCCAGGTTCTGTTCGAGAAAGTTGGCCCTGATGCGATCAAAAACAAAACAACCATTCCCCTCAAGGGGATCAAGGTCGCTCCTTACTACGGCTGCATCATGAACAGACCGCCTAAAATTATGAATTTTGACGACTGTGAGAATCCCATTGCCATGGACGTGCTGATGGAAGCTGCAGGGGCAGAAGTAATGCCTTTTCCTCTCAAGGTAGAGTGTTGTGGAGCCTCTTATGGAGTAGCCAAAAAAGAGATGGTCACCACCCTCTCCGGTAAGCTTCTGGATATGGCCGCAGACTGTGGCGCTACATCTATGGTCACGGCATGCCCCTTATGCCAAATGAACCTGGACCTCAGACAAAGCCAGGTAAATCGCGCCAATAAAAGCCATCACGAAATGCCTATCTTCTACTACACACAACTTCTCGGGATGGCCCTTGGCCTGAATGACGAGGATCTGATGCTGAACAAGTTGTGTGTTAGCCCGAACAAGGTTTTTTATTCACTCAGAGAGCCCCAGCGGGCTGAAGCCTCGTAAACGGGACCACCTAAGGAGCATCAGTCATCATGAAAATTGGAGTATTCGTTTGCCATTGCGGCAGTAATATTGCCGGAACCGTTGATGTGGCCACAGTTGCAGAGCAGGCACGTAACCTGCCCAATGTGGCTTTTGCCAGTGACACACTCTACGCTTGTTCTGAACCCGGACAGGATGGCATTATTAATGCCATCAAGGAACATAAACTTGACGGTGTTGTCGTTGCATCCTGCACACCTCGCATGCATGAGGCCACCTTCCGCAAGACTGTGGAGCGCGCGGGACTCAATCGCTATATGTTTGAAATGGCCAACATCCGCGAACACGTCTCGTGGATCGGCAAAGACGTAGAGGCCAACACTCGAAAAGCCATTGACCTGGTCGCCATGGCAGCAGCCAAACTCACTCACGACCAGGAACTCACACCCAAATCATTCTCTATCAACAAACGTGTCCTCGTAGTAGGTGGCGGCGTTGCTGGGATTCAAGCCGCACTCGACTGTGCTGACGGCGGCCTTGAAGTCATTCTCGTGGAAAAGACTTCGTCCATTGGCGGCAAAATGGCCAAGCTGGACAAGACCTTCCCAACTGTAGACTGTTCAAGCTGCATTCTTGGACCCAAAATGGTGGATGTGGCACAACATCCAAATATTACTCTTCACACTAGTGCAGAGATAAGTGATATCAAGGGATACGTAGGCAACTTCACCGTTTCCATTAATCGGAAGGCAACCTATGTGGACAATCAGGCTTGCACAGGTTGCGGCCTCTGTATGGAAAAATGTCCTAGTAAAAAGTCAACGGACTACTTCAACGAAGGCATTGGAACCACTACTGCTATCAATATTCCTTTCCCCCAGGCCATTCCCAAAAAGGCCGTTATCGATCCGGAATTCTGCATGAAATTGACGAAAGGCAAGTGCGGTGTATGTGAAAAGGTATGCCCCACTAGTGCCATAAGATTCGAACAGCAGAACGAGACAATTGAAGAGCCTGTAGGTGCCATCATTGCAGCCACAGGCTACGACCTCTTCGATTTCACTCGTTACGGAGAGTACGGGGGCGGCCGCTATCCAGACGTCATCACCTCAATGCAGTACGAGCGGTTGCTCTCGGCCTCCGGCCCCACCGGCGGACACATTAAGCGTCCTTCTGACGGCAAAGAACCAAAGGACGTCGTTTTTATCCAGTGTGTCGGGTCTCGTGACAAATCAGTAGGGAGACCATACTGTTCTGGGTTCTGCTGCATGTATACTGCCAAACAGGCCATCCTGACGAAAGACCACATGCCCGAATCCCAGTCCTATGTTTTCTATATGGACATTCGTGCACCAGGAAAGCTCTACGATGAGTTCACCCGCCGTGCCATGGAAGAATACGATACTAAATATATTCGAGGTCGTGTCGCCATGATCTACCCAAAAGGCGATAAGTATATCGTCCGAGGTGCCGACACCCTCATGGGCGCCCAGGTAGAAATCGAAGCCGATCTCGTAGTCTTAGCTGTGGGTGCAGAAGCCGCTAAAGGCGCTCCTCAACTTGCAGAGAAGCTGCGTATCTCATACGACAACTATGGCTTCTATATGGAAAGCCATCCCAAACTTCGCCCTGTGGAAACAAATACAGCTGGCGTCTATCTCGCTGGCGCTTGTCAGGGCCCTAAGGATATTCCCTCATCTGTTGGACAAGGCAGCGCAGCTGCATCCAAGGTAATGTCCCTGTTCTCCAAAGACATGTTGGAAAGCGACCCACAAGTTTCCGCAGTGGACATCAAACGCTGCGTTGGCTGCGGCAAGTGCATCCAAACCTGTCCCTTCGGTGCCATTAATGAAATGGATTTCCGAGGCATGGTTAAGGCTGACGTCATTGAAACGATCTGCCAAGGATGCGGCATCTGCACATCCACCTGTCCTCAGGGAGCCATTCAGTTACAACACTTCACCGACAACCAGATCCTCGCGGAGGTCAATGCTATATGTCAGATGTCACCGGTACAGAATTACGAATAGTAGGTTTCCTTTGCAACTGGTGCTCTTATGGCGGTGCTGACACCGCCGGAGTAGGCCGCTTTCAGCAGCCAACCGACCTGCGCATCATCCGTGTGCCCTGCTCTGGCCGCATTGACCCGCTGTTCGTTCTCAAGAGCTTGGTCAACGGTGCAGACGGAGTACTCGTTTCAGGTTGCCACCCAAGAGACTGTCACTACTCCGAAGGCAACTTCTACGCTAGACGCCGACTTGAAGTGCTCAAAAGATTCCTGCCCATTCTCGGCATTGATGAACGTCGCTTTGAGTACACTTGGGTCTCTGCTTCCGAAGGTCAAAAATGGAAGACTGTTGTCTCCTCATTTACTGAACGAATTCATGAGCTAGGCCCTGCTCCTGTACTGAATCCGGCCCTTATCAAGCAGGCTGAAGCCATCCTTTGATGCCATTTTATTGGAGAATATAATGCCTAATTTAGAAGAATTGAAATCGGCCATAAAGGAACATCTGCCTGATCTCGACATGGTCATTGGCTGGGAACAAGGCTTTGATCCGTTACGGACGAGTCCCATCTTTATGCGTTCAGAAGCAGACATAGACAAACTCATCTGGAGCCCTCTCTGTGTCCACAACCTTGCCACCTACTTACCCAATCTCAAGGGTAAAAAAGTCGGCATAGTGGTCAAAGGGTGCGATAGTCGCTCTATTGTGGAATTATTGCAGGAAAAACTGATCAACCAGGATGACCTGACCATTTTCTCCATGCCTTGCGACGGTGTCGTGTCTATCCGCAAAATCCAAAACGCAGTTGGTGACCTCGATTATGTTGAAGCAGTTGAGGCAAACGCCGAGACTGTAAAAGTTACTGCTGATGGTAAAACATACAACCTCAAATTCGAGGATATAGCCGCATCCAAATGTGGACGCTGCCAGTACAACACTCCACTCATCTCCAACGTTTTCATTGGTGAGCCTAAAAACGAGCCCAAAGAAGACAACTACGATGATGTGATAGCGTTTGAACAAAAATCCGAAGAGGAACGTCGAGCCTTCTGGATGGGAGAAATGGACAAATGTGTCCGTTGTTACGCCTGTCGCAACGCATGTCCAATGTGCGTTTGCAAAGACCACTGCGTAGCTCAAAGTCGAGATCCGCATTGGCTTACTCAAGAAGATACTGTCGAGAATAAATGGTTCTTCCAAATGATCCATGCCATGCATTTGGCTGGCCGCTGCACTGAATGTGGGGAATGTGAGCGTTCTTGTCCTGTAGGAATTCCGCTGCTGCTGCTGAAACGCAAGCTCAACAAGGAAATCGACGAGCTCTTTGACTATAAGGCAGGAACCCTGATCGACGCCACTCCACCGCTGCAGGCTTTCAAGGTTGAAGAAGAAAACATCAACGAGAGGGGATGGTAATGGCAGCCAAATTCCTTGCAACCAACAGTCTCGTTTCATGGCTGGAAGAGTTATCCGAAACCTATCGTACTTTCGTCCCTCAACGGAAGAATCAAGCAATAGTTTTCAGACCATATGAATCTGGCGTTACCCCGGAACTGTCTCTCCGAGCAACGGCATCCCCAAAAGCTGCGGTATTTCCCCAGTGTGAGCCCTTGATGTCATACAAGCAGACCAAAGACCAAGAAGACTTGGGCAAAGTCAAGCTTGAGATAAAGGAAAAAGTGGATGACTCCCCTGCTGTCGTCATTGGCTGTAGAAGCTGTGATGCAGCGGGGTTCAATACCTTTGATCGAGTCTACCTCAAAGATTCCATCACCGACCAAAACTATCTTGCACGACGTGAAAACACTGTGCTTATTAGCTTGGTATGTGAAAAACCAGCCACAACCTGCTTTTGCAATTGGGTTGGAGGCAGCCCCGCTTCAGCAGATGGCGCTGACGTTCAAATGACCCCGCTGACCGATGGTTGGCTGGTAGAAGCAATCACTGAACGTGGCGAAGTACTCATGCTGAGCGCCATCCTCACTGACGGAGCAGATCGAGTGAATGAAGCAGCTGAGGTCAAATCCAAAGCTGAAGACAACATGCCTGAAGCCCCTCAACTCGACAAAGCCCCTGAGCAACTTCTCGGTCTCTTCGACAATGCCGACTTTTGGGAAAGCATGTCTGCAAAATGCATCAGCTGTGGCACCTGTACCTACCTTTGCCCAACCTGCTACTGCTTTAACATCACAGATGAGGCCTGTGGTATGGAAGGCGTTCGCCTGAGAACATGGGATAACTGCATGTCTAGCCAGTTCACCATGGAAGCCAGCGGACACAATCCACGCCCGACCAAGGCTCACCGTCTTAAGAACCGTATCGGGCACAAATTCAGCTACTATCCCACACTGCACGGCGGCAACATTGCCTGCGTCGGTTGTGGACGCTGCATCAAGAGTTGTCCAGTCTCTGTGGACATCCGAAGCGTCATCGTAAATGCCATGGCCGCAGAAGTGGTCGAGATGGAGAAATAATTATGCTTCAAGAAACGAAACATACCAATACCGTCAACCCGTACCTGCCGACCATCGGAACAATTATTGAGACGATTCAGGAAACTCCCAACATCAAGACTTTCCGGGTGACTCTCAACAGCAAAGAGGAAATGAAAAACTTCAGTTTTCATCCAGGACAAGTCGGACAGCTTTCTGTTTTTGGAACTGGAGAGTCTACTTTTGTCATTAACTCATCCCCAACCCGTATGGACTATCTACAGTTCAGCGTCATGAAGACAGGTGAAGTAACCGCGAAATTGCACAAACTGTCTGTTGGTGATCAGATTGGTATTCGCGCTCCTCTTGGGAACTGGTTTCCCTACGAGGATCTCAAAGGCAAGGATATCGTATTTGTGGGTGGTGGCATAGGCATGGCTCCCTTACGGACCTTGCTCCTTTACATGCTCGACAACCGCGAAGACTACGGCAAAATATCCCTGCTTTATGGTGCTCGTTCTCCCCAGGACATGGCCTTCAAATATGAACTGCCCGACTGGCTGGAACGCGACGATTTGGACACAGTCCTTACTATCGATGCTGAAGCTGATGGTTGGGAGCACTCAGTGGGGCTTATCCCCAACGTCCTGCTGGACATGAATCCATCTAGCGAGAACTGCGTAGCCATTACCTGTGGCCCGCCAATCATGATCAAATTTACTATCCAGGCGCTGGCCAAACTGGGCTTCAAAGATGATCAAATCATCACCACGCTGGAAAAGCGGATGAAGTGTGGCGTCGGCATCTGCGGCCGATGCAATATCGGTACAAAATACGTATGTGTTGATGGCCCGGTTTTCACCTATGCCGAACTCAAGGATCTGCCTAACGAGCTGTAATGAGACATCCTACCGGGAACCATAGTCCTCCCACTTGGGGATCCTGGCAGGCCTCATTTCAAATTACATACAAGGAGACATCATGGCTTTCTTCTTCCACGCCAATGAAATTGCTAAATCTGCTGTTGAAATAGAAAGAAAGGGACGCGCATTCTACCTGCGTTTGGCAGAGTCTGCCCAAAGTGAAAAGAGCCGTGAACTGTTTGAGTATCTTGCTGCCGAAGAAGCCAAGCATGAAGAGATTTTTGCCTCCCTTCAAACCAAGCTCGGAGATATCGAATTGCCTGCTTGGGCCACTCAGCACGAATACATGACTTACATTCAGGGCATCATTGAATCACATACCCTCTTTACAGACGACGTCGTAGACAAACAAATGGCTGTTCTTAAGGACGAAAAGGAAGCCATCAGGATGGCTATCGGATTCGAAAAGGACACCATGCTCTTCTTCACTGAAATGAAGGAACTTGTTCCTCAATCTGATAGGGATGCAGTCAAAAAGTGCATTGATGAAGAACGGCTCCACCTTAGCCGTCTTCAGACCATGTTGAAGGCCCTATAGCCTGAGTTAATCCTTCAACATTCTTAAGAAGATAAGGAGAAGCGTCAAAAACAACCATCTTTTTGTTCTTTCGACGCTTCTCCTTAATACATTCAATAATTTAAAGCATATGCCAAACTAAGGATTCTTCTAAAACCACCGCCCGCCACAATTCAACCACCAACTCGGAGGCCATATGTTGCAGTTCATGTCCATGGAAAATCGTAATGATTTCACGCTGCCATACGATCCATATGACTCCAATCGTTCCCCGTTTACACCGCAAATCCCCAAGACCTGCTTTCACACGCAATCTCTCGCAACTTACCTCATGTCAGCACTCTTCCGTGCTGAATATATGGCAGGGGGTGACTTCGTGCATGCTATGCCTATCCCTACTCTTTGTAGTAAAAAAGAGCTCCTTTTCACCGGCGAGCGTTTCGATCAATGGGATTTGGATGTGCTACTATACTGTGCTTTGAACTCACCTGTGAAGAATGGGACCCCATTGCCATTTCAATTTGGGCCGGCGAACCTGCTGCACTCTTTAGGGATGCGCAACACTATCCTTAATCGCCAACGAGTAAGTAATAGCCTCAGAAAGCTTCATAATGGAGTCGTCGAGATTATCGGAAGCGGATACCGCTATATGACCAGATTCATAGACCGTGTCTTAGTAGATAGTCACACGGAACGACTTATTGTCGAGACAAACGGCGACGTGGTCACAACCTTCCGAACTAATGAGATGAGCGACTGCCTTCAAATCCGAAAATCTCTTCGAAATAATGGGTTGGCCAAATGGCTTCATGGAGCGACCCTAGTCTACAAAGGTGGCTTAACTGCTACTCACGATAGCCTTCATTCTCTCTCTTGCCCCAAAGTTAGGACAGCTCACCTTTTCAATACTCGACTGGATAAGGCTCTCGATCTGCTTGAAAAAACCAACCTCGTTGAAGTCTGGAGCAGCAACACGAAAATTCAGATTATATCCCGCGTCGTTCGTTCCAACGAAGGCTCATGCGGCCTAATCCATCTCTAGGTATACGAGGCCAAGAATGTCCGAGACGAGAACCACAACACAAGCACTTGTCATCGGCTCAGGAATAGCTGGAGCCAGCTGTGCTTTAACCATTGCAGAACAAGGCTACGACGTAATCCTGCTCAACGCCGGAGAAGAGCTAAACGATGGCAACACTGCCTTTGCACAAGGAGGCATTGTCACCCAAGGGCAAAATGATTCTCCGGAAGCCCTGTCAAAAGACATTCGTAACGCCGGATGGAACTATAATCACTCTCCTGCTGTAAATCATTTAGCGAGAAAGGGCCCAGATGCGGTAAATCATATCCTCATCAATCGCTTGGGTATTCCTTTTGCACGAAAGAAGGATAATTCAAGTTTTGATATGACTCGTGAAGGCGGACATACTACTGCACGAGTTCTCTACTGTGGCGACTTCACAGGCCGCGAAATCATGAATGGTCTTAAAACGGCAGTCCTTTCTACCCCTAACATAAATGTTCGCTCAGGCAGGACAGCAGTAGACCTTATAACTAACCATCACCATACAACTAAAATTTCATTCCGCTACAGCAGAAAAAATCAGTGCCTTGGAGCCTATGTCTACAATAATGACACTGGTGACGTAGAAACGATATTAGCTGACTATACAGTACTGGCGACCGGAGGACTGGGGCGGATCTTTCTTCACTCCACCAACGCCGAATGCGCTGTTGGTAGCGGCATAACGATGGCTCACCGAGCAGGCGCCAGACTCATGAATACTGAATTCATGCAGTTTCACCCAACAGCCCTTTACCATCGATCAAAACGCAGGTTCCTCATTACCGAGGCTATGCGGGGAGAAGGAGCACTCCTCATTGATGGAAATGGCAAACGGTTTATGGAGCAGTATGACCCCAGAATGGAGTTGGCTCCACGCGACATCGTGTCTCAAGCAATTGTAGACACCATGCAACGCAATGAAGATGAGTGCGTATTTCTCG
This sequence comes from Pseudodesulfovibrio sp. zrk46, assembly GCF_012516435.1. Taxonomy (NCBI): domain Bacteria; kingdom Pseudomonadati; phylum Thermodesulfobacteriota; class Desulfovibrionia; order Desulfovibrionales; family Desulfovibrionaceae; genus Pseudodesulfovibrio; species Pseudodesulfovibrio sp. zrk46. The sequence goes on along the minus strand of NZ_CP051216.1, from coordinate 3,090,292 downwards.
ACTGTCGAACAGTCAACCACGATTTACACGAACGCTTTCCTACCATTCACAAACACTGCATGGATCTTGACATCGATATAACCAAGACTCCCATACCAGTAGTACCTGCTGCTCACTATCATTGTGGTGGAATATACTCAGATCTCAATGGCCGTTCCAGCCTGGACCGTCTCTTTGCAATAGGAGAATGCAGTTGTACCGGCGTACATGGGGCCAATCGTCTGGCCAGTACATCGCTACTCGAAGGAGTACTCTGGGGACGTAGCTCTGGAGATTACATCGCCCGCAAACTCTCACAAAATGCAAAAGCCAACAAACGGCTACAAAATTCTATTCCTGACTGGCTGCATTCGGGCCAGGTATTGAACGAAGACCCGGCTCTCATCGCTCAAGACTGGATGAGTATTCGTTCAACGATGTGGAACTATGCTGGCATCAATCGTACACCACAGCGCCTGGCCCGAGCAGGTGAAGACCTACGGGTTCTCATCCGTGACATCACCCAATTTTACAAGAGAACTCCTATCTCAAAGCCAATTATAGACCTTTTTCACGGCTGTTACGCATCATATATTGTCACCATGGCAGCTCTGGCCAACAAAACATCTATTGGTTGCCACGCACTCCAAGATGATTAGCACTAAGTCATCAATAGTGTAGCAACTTCAACTGCACTCACATTTTCGGCCACAATCTGAAAACCGTCATCAGTGTTATCCAACACAGTACATTGAGCATGTTCTGGACTGAACTGAAACAGGTCATTCATAGGATGCCCGGTTACATGACAGAGTACAGAGCGAATCACCCCAGCATGTGTCATTACGAGAACTGGAGTCTCACCTGATGCAAGACTTTCCAAAACAGGCATTACTCTAGCCGCCACATCATTGAAAGACTCGCCACCCGGGGCTCTAAATGATCCAAAGCATTTTCCCCGTTCCAAATATTCTTCAGGATGCTGCTCTTTGATATCATCAAAAAGCACCCCTTCCCAGGATCCCATATTAATCTCATTTAATGCAGGCAAGACTTCCACTCTCTTGGAAAGATGCAATGCAAGAGGAGCCATTGTATCAAGCGCACGTTTTGATGGGCTGCAACATAAGCGTTCAAATGGAATTCCGCTCAGGTCATGGCAAAGTTGATCTGCTTGACCACCACCTCGTTTCGACAAAGGGACCTCTTTCCGACCAATGCAGCGCCCACCATACCCAATAGTGCATCCATGTCTTGCCAGTACGATCATTCCAATGCCTCCACAGCTAACTGCTCTGCAGGCACTCCCATTTCCCTATCAAAACGAGCCATCATATCTTTAGCACGTTTCAAACGGCCTAGAATAGCATCTCTTGCGCCCGGTTCATGAGAGTACATTTCCACTTTCTCCATATATCGATTCTCCAGTGGAACAGGGGACTGACAACGCACGAGCTTATCCGCTAGAAAAACAACTTCCTTTTCTGTTATTGGAGCGTTGTCTGGTAGCGTCATATCAAAATGCTCAAGAACAATGTCGGCTGCAGTATGAAAACCGTGAAAATGTAATAACTCAGCACCTGCGGCTTCATGCCTTTTTGTCCCCTTACCTATATCGTGTGTCAGAGCAGCACCGCGAACCAAATCGACATTTAGAGGCTCAGTTTGGGACCTTTCATTCAAAGCTTCACAGAGTCTCGTTGCGACTTGAGATACAGCAACACAATGTTTCTCGATATGTGGATGCCCCTGCTGCATTCGCCAAAGCACACTAGATTCTACTTCTGATGGATATCCATTTGCCCAAAGAGACTGGGCTACCGCATATTCTTCTGGAAAATCAATATCATGAACAACGCCATAATCAGGAACATCAAGATCCAAAGAATCCGCATCAAATCGTTCCAGCAGAGCACGCAAACCTCCCCTACCGTCATGCCCCTTTATTGCCTGCAACAAATCACCATTGATCAATGGAGGATGCCCTCGTTCTTCCATAAACCTTGGATAGAGAACCAGCGGCTCATTCTCCTCGTACTTGGTAATTATATTACGCACAGTTTCACGACGAACGAGAGGGATATCCACCGGCAATACGAAAAAGGATGACACACCTGAAGGTAGTGCAGAAACCCCAGATAGAACCGAACTGAACATTCCCTGCTCATAATCGGCATTATGTATCGTTTCCGCCCCAGCCGCACTCGCCACTTTAGCCACGTCATGTCGACGCTTACCTGTAACTACAATCACCCTTTCGACACCACAGGAAAGGAACAGTTCAATACACTGACTCAACACACTACTCCCACCTAATGGCAGAAGAGGTTTGAACTTACCCATACGAGTAGACAAGCCAGCAGAAAGAATAATTGCAGCTCTCTCGATCATACGCCCATCTCTGCTCTTATCTGAATAAGTTCAGCTCCAATAGAAACTGCAATTTCCTCAGGCGTCTGTGCCCCAATGGTCAAACCAATAGGACAATGGCAACGTTCGATATCCGCTTGGGAAAAACCGTCCGCCAGAATAGAGTCATAAATCTTATCGCGCTTCTTTTTACTTCCAATCATCCCAATATATCCAGCACCCGTTCTAAGAGCATCAGCTAATACTGTACGATCATGTAAATGTCCTCGCGTAACGATTACAATAAACGAATCATCCGTAATAGGCAGTCCGTCACAACAATTCTCAAATGAAGAAAGCACCACGACCTCGTCTGCATTTGGGAAGCGTTTCCTATTAGCAAAGTCTTCCCTGTCATCCAAGATGACAGTTCGAAATCCTATAAGGGACCCAACCGTCTCCGTGGACAAGGAAACATGCCCTCCCCCAAAAATGAATAACGATGCAGGCGGAATAAAAGGTTCACACAACTCCATCACAATCCCATCTTCAAGGAACTCCATGCAGCCAGAACGATCTGCCTCAACAACAGTATGACGAATGGCGCTCATTTCATTGTGTTCTTCGAAGCGAGTTCTTAACATGCAACGAATCCCTTTGCGCATGAGATTATCTACTTCAGAATAAGCGCTTTCACCTTTGCCTCCTGGAGCAAGAACTTCTAGCAAGATTGTCAGGCCACCACCGCATATCATGTCTGAATTCGCAGCAAGCTCCTGGGTCATATCGACATAGAAAGACAAAGCGGCACCATCGCCCTTTGCAAGAAGATCTAACGACTTTCTACAAGCCATAGCTTCAGCCAAGCCACCTCCAACGGTGCCGACAATCGAACCATCAGAACGCACAGCCATTTTGGCCCCGGAAGATCGAGGCGTAGATCCATTGCTTTGAACAACAGTTGCCAAAACAATAGATTCACCACGATCCAACAGTTCACATACTGAACGTATAAATTCCTTCATCTCTATCCTCTCAAGCCCTGACGAATACGCCGCTTACCCAGCCCGGCAACGGCAGGGATTCCACTATTCTGACAAGACACATTCAATTCTATCGATCCATTCGCTATAGCCTGTCCAATCCCAATCATTGACTCCATGTCCTTTCGGACATCATGAGCCAATGAAGCGGGCTCGCCACAAACCACTATCTGAATACGGTTATCACAGTAATCTACACTGAAATCTGCTACGCCAGGCAAGGCATAAAGCCGCTCATTCAAATCACGTAACAACAGCCAATTTCCATTAACCAGTATCCCATCATCAAGTCGATGCACGATTGGATCAAGCCTCTTCAAAGGACTACCACAATCGCATCGTTCGGGTAGGATACGCCCTACGTCACCAGTCTTGTATCTGATAAGAGGCATACCTAGCTTCAAGGGAGTTGAAATTACCAACTCACCGAATTGTCCATCTTGGACAGACTCTCCATTCTCTGGAGACACAATTTCAAGATACACATCAGTTTCGCGTATATGCATTCCGGAATAAGGTTCGCATTCAACCGCCCCCCCTAGACCGGTTTCGATCATACCCCAATGTCGAAAGACACGGCAGCCTAAAATCCGCTCCAAATTACGAACAACAGCATCTGGGACGGCATCCCAACATAATAACACCGAGCGAATTTTATGGGATGAGATTCGTTTGGCCTCCCAGGCGGCGGCTAACAGATTTACATGTGCAGCAGAGCCAACAATGCACTGCGCACGTTCTGCAAGACATTGCTCCAAGGCCTGCTCTGCATCTTCCAATATTCCATGTGCAACAGCCCTGACGCCAACTCGCTGAAGAGATTCTGTAAGCAACTGCCCGACACCGCCTGGTCGGTCAGCAGGCATCAGCAACAATGTTGTATCTCCCGCACTCACAAGATTGGACATCCCCCAAGAAAAAAACTCTCGTGTAGCCTCTAGATCCTCAGGAGTATAAAAAATGCGTTTTGGGGGGCCGGTAGTTCCTGAACTGGATAAAGTGACGACACGTTCAATATGATCCTGAGAGACACACAGCATCTGCTCTGGAGAATCACGAAGATGATCAGCAGTCATCATTGGCAAAGATGAAAAATCTACCAAGGAGCCAATAGAAGCTATATCAACTCCTGCCAAATGTTGTTTGTAAAAGGGGCTATTGCTTTTCGCATGGCTAACGACTCTTCTAAGTTGGTTAAACTGCCAAGCTTCTAACTGTTCGCGGCTTGGTCGTGCATACGGCGCTCCCTCCATACGACGTGCAAGCCATTGATCGAGAACCGACAACGTCATTGTGCTTTACCCCGATACAGAGCTTCGCCACTCATAGATGTAAGGTTATATGCGCAAAACGGAATAAGCCGTCCATCCGGTGCAACTTCGTGAATACAGCACCCTTTTAGGCGTTCAAGATCCAAAGTCCAACAATCCTGAAACGCCATTGCGGAAATCGCCAACGTATGGCTTGCCGCTCTGGAAATAAATCGATCAAGATCATCTTGAGCCTTAAACTCGGAAAGCTCAGTCATGGGAGCTGTCCATTGACGCTTAACAAAAGCCTTAGCTTTGTCTGCTCCTTCTGATGCTGGACGCGGTGTGCAACCACACTTCCCATCTGTTCCCAAACGAGTCAGTTTTCCATTGTTCGAAACAACATAATTTGCATGAAATGAACAGTGGGAATGCTCACATCCTGGCGGCGTAAAGTGGGATGCACGCATTGCTCCATGGGTCTGGCATTCTAGCAATCTCATAATTTCAGGAAGAGTAATACGCTGATTATCTTGAGGCGAATCAGGATAACGTCCGAAATAGCTCACCGGCTGGAAATGCACACCCCGGACGCCCGGAGAAAATTTTGAAGCTAACTGGATTATTGCTCCCAAATTACTATCGTTTACTCCTGGAACGACAGTTGGGACAAGAACAATGCCTATGCCGGCATTCATTAGGTTGCTGATAGCTCGAAGCTTATCATCCAATAAAGGCTGACCACGTAACTCCTGATAAATGTCATTCTCTGTCCCATCAAACTGCAAAAATACGGAATCCAATCCAACCTGAGCCATCTTTTCGGCAAATCCATCTTCATGAGCAAACCGGAGCCCGTTAGAGTTGAGTTGAACAAAAGGAAACCCTTTATTCTTGGCAAGGCGAATCAAACGATCGAGATCAGCCCGAACAGTGGGCTCTCCACCAGATAGTTGCAAATTACATCTACCGGAAGATTCCAAAACTCTATCTAGAAGAAAATCAATTTTATCGACATCAGGTTCTGCTTGAGTCCCCTTTCCCGAAGAGGCAAAACAGACAGGGCATGAAAGATTACAACGTTGAGTGATTTCCAATACTGCCGTGCAAGTATGCTGACGATGACCATCACATAAGCCACAATCCATAGGGCATCCTTTCTCAGCACGGGTAAATGGCTTTCTGGGGAGAGAAGGGATTTTGGTCCTCGACCAATCTGAAAAATCAGGTGAGCCACGCCACACCACAGTACGAAATTCTCCGTGGTCCGGACACGCCTTCACTATGAACGTTTCGTCCCCCACAGTTTCATGAGATGCTGGAATAGGACGTAAACATACCGGGCAGACACTACGAGGAATACGACTCATAATTCGTTGCGTCCCTCAGACGGATCAAAACCATTATCTACCAAAATCTGCCGAATCTGAGCATAGGCACTTGAAATCAAGCCTCCACACCGAGCGGGGTCGGGCTGCCCACAAAGGCCATCTAGAATATCTCCACACCTTGTCCCACCAAAATGACTGGTAGCTTCGGTAAACCAATCACGAAGCGATTCCAGCATAAGAGCCAACCGCTCGTCGGCCTCTTCCATTTCAGCCCCCTTTCCGGAATACATTCCAAGACTCAAAGCAGCTCCTGTGTACACACCACACGTCCCTGAACAATCTCCTAAACCATTACACAATCCAGCTGCTGACCGAACTAAATCGGGGTTTTCGCGCCCAATTTCATCCAAAGTCATTAAGACCATTATCTGGGAGCAACAGTACCCCATGCCGGCCAATTCAATCATTTTCAAGCCGCTATCATCTAACATGACTTACCCCTCTTTCCGAGCAATCATTAAGAAATACCCCAATCCCTGGCGTCCACAGCCACAATCGGCTCCGTCACCCCCTGCCAACAAAAGTCTTGCAGCAAGATCTGTCAGCAAACGAGTATGGTTTTCCATATTCATAATGACGAACCCACATCCCTCTATTACTTTTGGGATCTCATCCAAGGGGATAGCTCGAGCAGCACAAGAATTAAATTCCAAGATCGGAGATCCAGATGCGCAAAGGTCAGACAAAGCGAGATATCCGCCGGGTTGAAGGACGCGAAAGAACTCCGCTACGCCCTCATGTGGATTCTGAAGAAGAGATAGTACACACTCGCAAAAGACAGCAGAAAAGACACCATCTCCGAATGGCAATGCATCACCTTGAGCCTGTGCAATACCAGGCAACCCCTGTGCGCGTTCAATCTGTTTCAATGAAGCTTCTATTCCAAAAGCTCTGGCGCCAAAACGAGAACGCAAACGAGACACTGTGGTCCCCAAACCACAACCAACATCAAGAACATTCCAACCGGGAAGCACTCCAATGAACTCGGCAGCTCGATCTGTCAGAGTAAAACCACCGGGGTGCAATGTACCTCCTGCTACTTCGTGAAGAATGGGACGCTCCCATAAGGGAATAGTCTCACGCACCCTACTTATCCTCCAGCAGGTGCTCCACCTGATTCATTTTTCCCAAAGCCAATGTCTCAGGGATTAGTACAATCCCACACTGGGGACAGGCTGGTAGCTCAACATTGAACAAAGAGTCGAGGTATTCCAACTCCACATGCTGCATGGTCAATTCCACATTACAATTCGCGCAACTCCATCCAGCAGAATCAGCTTCAGGAACCTTGATCACACTCATGACTTTACCCCTTTGATATGCATACGGTGCGACCACACGTTGTGAACCAGGTAGCTCTTCCCCTGTTCCTCATACTCAACCCAGTAGGTTACGATTACCGGCCGATGTGATGTAAGATAATGCCCAGTCTCGGCATGCACGAAACGCTTGCCGGACTCGCGGACAGCCAACAACGTTTTCTGAACGTCGCTCTTAAGAATTCGGCGCTGTTCCATACGCTGAAGAGCCTCATCTGTGAACGAAACGTCAATGCTCTCAAACAGCTCTGCGACTGAATTGGGCTCCTCCCGCCACAGATTACGCAAGAGATGCTCCTTAAGCCGAACTCGATTTTCCCTTCGCTCAGAATACCCAGGAGATGGTCGCGCTGCTGGATCATTTACTTCGGAATAAAGCAAATCATAAAGATGCAATGCACGCTTACCGGTCTTGGCCATCATGTCTCGGCACATGACACAATATGTCACGTAATCTTCTTCCCGGGCCTCGGCTCTTTTTGCTGCCACATGCATTCCAAGCGCAGGATTAGCTTCTGACAGTAGGCCCCCATAACCACAGCATTGAGTTGTCTCTCCACTAAGCTCCGGCTCCACCGTGTCTGCACCGAGCGTATCCAGTATGGAACGGATATCTTCACGCAAAACGACATCATGCCGAGCAGCGCATGGATCATTGATAGCAAACGGACCTTTAGGGGATACAGAATCTTCCCGTATGCCGAGAACACGAAGTAAAGACCAATGAGACGTAATCTCTGCGTTAGGCAGTCCTGCTCGCAAGCTCTTAAGACAGGTAGGACACGCAGCTATAATCTTGGGAGCTCCAAGGCTTTCCCAAATCTGTTTAAGATCATTCATTGAGTCACGTTCTAACACAACACGCCCAGACCACTCGGCTGGAGCACCACAGCAATGCAGCATCAATCCGACATTACCAAGACGATTACGCAAATCAGCGTAAGCGGCCTCAACCCCACTAGGATCAGACGCAGTGAGTTGGCAGCCAGGGAAAAAGAGGTAGTCACTTGTATCAGTACCAGGAGCGTGCTTCGCCAAAGAGCACTTTTCACCATTGGCAAATGCCATATCACGCAAGGCAAACTCATGAGCCGAAGGAGGCATCTTATCTCCTTCCACCATGGTACGTCGCGCCTCCAAACAAACATCTGCCATCGAAAAATCTTCAGGGCATACAGTCTCGCACAAACCACACAGCATACACGAATTTATCATGGTGTTGGCTTGACGTGTTCCCATTACAATAGATTCGTTGTTGTAAATCTGACGCGCGTATACCTTCGGATAAAATTTGTAATGACGCAAATATTCACAACTTTTCACGCACTCCATGCATTCACACTGCAAGCAGCGCTTGGCTTCATCGCGAACATCCAACTCCGAACAATCTCTCTCCGGAAGAGCTGAAGTCAAAGACTGAACATTGTCTAGGTTAGTATAAAGACGCGTCTCATATGGACCTTCCAATTCACGCCCAGTGACCATGGATACGCCTTGAGTAAAACGTTCGATGGAATTTGCAGCGCGTCTTCCGGTTGCTGCTTGAAGGATTGCAGAGTCCTCTCCTTGCAAACTAACAAAAAGGCCGTGCTCTTGGGTGCCAAGGGTTAATTCGTCAGGAGCACCAAAATCGCGCACACTCTCAGGCAACACATCCGAATCCACAAACACGGCATCCATATCACCAATTAAAGTGCGGATAAAAGAAACCGAGGCGTCGAACCCAGTTTCAATTTTTACACCCATTGTCTCAAGCCCAGTAAGCTCTCGGTCCAGTACTCCTTCCGGGAAGGGAGGTAGACCTTCACCCAACTGACTACAATAAAGAGTCGTCTCAAAGCCACGCCGAGCCAATTCCCAAGCAGCACAGAGGCCTGTAAATCCGCCCCCAACAACGCCCACAGATTTATTACGAGCAGGTAATGGTTTGGGCGGATTAATTGGCTTGGCGTTCTCTGCACAATACCGTTCCATCGTGCCCATATTGATAGGACCACCAACGTCTTGACGAACACAGGCAGCCTTGCACGGTTCACCGCACATCCGAGCCAAAACTCCAGGCAAAGGCATTGTCTTGGCAAGCACCTGCCATGCCTTGTCTATTCTACGCTGCGCCATGAGCTTGCAGAACTGTTTTGCATCCACATGCAAAGGGCAGGCGGCAACACACTGAGGTGTCTCCTCCTGCACACACTGACTTTCCAAACGCCTCAGATCGGCTTGTTCCATACTCTTTTCCAAAAACTTGAAAGGAGCGATCCGCATAAACGGACCGCTCCAATTGAAGGTTTATTCTTAACCTTTGAGGCCAGCCAACACCTTTTCAGGAAGTGCGGGAAGTTCGCGAACACGCACACCACAGGCATTGTAGATACCGTTGATAATAGCCGGGTGCGGGATACAAAGCGGAATTTCACCAACACCAGAGGCGCCGAACGGGCCATCAGGACGCTCGGACTCGACATAGATCACTTCCATGTCATCCGGAATCTGTTTGATATACGGGAAGCCTGCACCCTTAAGGGTGGAATGCTTCTGAATGTCTTCATAATCCTCGTACAAAGCCAGACCAATAGCCTGTGCAATGCCGCCGTACATCTGTCCATCCACTACGAGGAAGTTGTTCACCTTACCGATATCAGCGATGAAGGTGATCTTTTCCACGGTAGTTTTACCGGTGGCAGTCTCAACGGCAACTTCAGCCATACAGACGCCGTACATGTAGCAAGCGAAGGGCTTACCCTGTCCATTTTCGTCGCAATCGTTAGCCGGAGCAGTCCACTTGCCATGCTGGACCAGGTCGATATTTTCATCAACCATCTCCTGATAGCTACGATAAGAACCATCGGACTTGGTCATGGCCTTGATAAGCATTTCGCAGCCAACTTTGATGGCATTACCGACGACAACCTGGGAACGAGAGCCACCTGCAGGGCCACCATTAGGACATACACGAGTATCGTTAAGGACCAGCTTGATCTGCTCAGGAGCAAGACCGAGAGGACGCAAGGCTTCGTGGGCGGAGCCCAAGGTACCCATATCTGCACCCTGCCCATGGTCATGCCAACAGGTCAGAACTGTAACAGTACCGTCTTCATTCAGGCGTACATCCGCTTCTGCGGTATCCGGACCGTCAAGACCGGAACCATACACACCAAGAGAGATACCCACGCCACGTTTCACGTCAGCAGTAGAATTGGCCTCGGCTTTCTTCTTGGCTTCCTCATACTTGGGACGGAGTGTGTCGAGCATTTCAGGCAGTGAGTAGACCTCGGGATCACAGCCAGTGGGAGTGGTGGAACCTTTGCGGTAGACGTTCTTGTAGCGCAACTCCAAAGGATCCATGCCAAGCTTCTCAGCCAATTCATCCATGAGAGACTCAGAGGGGAACTCCGCTTCAGGGCCACCATAGCCGCGGAATGCAGCACCCCAGCAATGGTTGGTGCAAACTGTGCGACCTTCTCCACGAATATTGGCGATATCGTAGCCAGAACCAATGAACTGAGCACCACGCAGGGTCAGCAAGTCACCGAACTCTGAGTAGGGACCATGGTCAACGGTCCAGTCGGTTTCCATGCCAAGCAGCTTACCATCTTTGTCTGCAGCCAGACGCACGGAGGTGTTCTGGGGCGAACGCTTACCGGTGTATGTCATCTGCTGATGGTAATCGTAACAAAGGAACACAGGCTTGCCAGTGGCGAGACAGGCTGCACCAACCAAAGCTTCCATGGTCGGGGAGAACTTATAACCGAAAGTACCACCAGCCGGGTTCTGGACCATGACCATGTTTTCAGGTTCCACACCCAAGCCAGGAGCGATCATATACAAATGCAAGTGCAGACCGATGGATTTGGAGTGGATGCAGAGCTTGCCTTCATCATCAAGGTAAGCAAAACCAACATCCGGCTCGATGGGCATATGAGGCTGACGGGTGGTGAAGTAATCACCCTCAACGACAACATCAGCGCTATCGAAAATGGACTCAGTTTCAGCACCCTTCGCGATTTTCTGGGTGTAGTAAACATTAGGAGTACCGGGATGAATTTCAATGGCATCGTCAGCCATGGCAGCCTGGGCACTCATGTATTCGGGCAGACGCTCAAGTTCTACTTTTACCTTCGCCGCGGCAGCCTTGGCGTTCTTTTCAGTATCGGCACACACGATAGCTATGGCGTCGCCATACTGGAACACTTTCTCATCACACAATATGGGTCGATCCCAACCGTCACCCTTGTTGGTTGGGAAGGTAATCAAACCAGTGATGCGGTTTTTACCTTTCACATCTCTGTAGGTAACGATCTTTTCAACACCAGGCATCTGTTCAGCTTCAGCGGTGTCGATGGACAAGATCTTAGCGTGAGACACTTCCGCCTGAACAAGAGCGAGCTTCAGTGTTCCTTCAGGCATCTTGATTCCGAGGTCTGCACCGTAGTCCAGAGTACCAGTGACCTTGGCAACACCAGTGGGACGAGGATATTTGGTTCCCCAGATGCGACCATCTTCAGGAATCTCGAAGAGAAGGTCGTCCATGGATTTCTCGCCACGCATAACAGCTGCAGCGTCCATTACGGAGTCGACCAGTTGCTTGTAACCTGTACAACGACAAGCGTTACGATACTTCTGGAACCAATCTCGAATGTCTTCACGAGTCGGGGAAGGATTCGCTTCGAGAAGAGCATAAGAAGAGACGATAAAACCAGGAGTACAGAAACCGCACTGTGCGCCGCCATGGGCGATCCAGGATACCTGGATGGGGTGCAGATTGTCTGGAGTACCGATTCCCTCAGTAGTAAGAATAGTAGCCCCATCGTTAATTCTACTCATTTTGTAAGAGCAGGAACGAATGAGTTTTCCGTCGACGATGACGGAACAACTGCCGCACTGACCAGTGCCGCAACCGACCTTGACGCTAGTGAGTCCGAGGCTCTCACGCAGGATGGTTGACAGCGTGTCATCCTTTTCGCAGATGACCTGCTTGGGAGCGTTGTTCACCATGAGATTGAGTTTGATCATGACAGTATTCCTCCTTGGTGTTCACTGTCGTAATTCCACGCCACCAGGACGGCGCGGGTAAGAACTATTTTCCGAAGGGACAAATGGGATAGCGACAGACATCGCAAGCAGCACAAAAACCGCCATGCCCCATGGCCACAATGTCTTCACGGGTAATCTCGTCCCCTGCCAATAAACGGGGGACTATCAAGTCAAAAATGGATGCTCGGTAATACATGACACAGCCAGGCAATCCGAGAATGGGAACGCCGTTCAAATCTGCCACCATAAACATGACGCCCGGGAAAGTAGGAGAACCATAGGTCACGACTTTGGCCCCTGTGGCGCGGATTGCAGTTGGAGTCTGATCATCTGGATCAACGGACATTCCACCAGTGACCACGACCATCTCTGCACCCTCAGCAATAAAGGCGAGAATGGCATCGCGGGTCATGGAAGGATCATCAGAAGAAAGACGCTGGTCCATGACAGTTGAACCGAGCTTTGAGAATTTTTTGCGTATAACAGGGCCGAATTTGTCCTTGATGCGGCCGTGATAGACCTCACTGCCTGTTGTCACCAATCCCACATCAAAATGTTGGAACGGTTTAATGCCAACGACATAGTCATACTCACTACAAATTCGTTCAACTTGTTCGATTTTATGTTCATCAATAACAAGTGGGACTACACGAGTTCCAGCGACTGGATGTGGTTCAGTGACCTGCTGTCCTGTATGCATGGTGGCAAGCACCACCTCTTCAATTGAATTGATGCGATTTAACGCCTCAATATTGATGTCCAACAGTCCGGTAGATGCTTCGAAATTTATGCGCCCTTCACTTACTCCAGAAAGAGTAATGCCTGGTCCTGCAGCGGCTTTAGCAATGCGCTCTGCCGCTTCATTCTCATGGATGGTTCCTTTTTCCATATGGAGCACGTAGACATGCTCTTTTCCGATTTCCAACAAGGTAGGGATATCTTCTTCGGCGATGACATGGCCTTTTTTAAAGGCTGGCCCTTTGCTTTCGCCGGGAACGATTCTCGTCATGTCGTGGCAAAGGACCATGCCGACAGCTTCTTCTACAGGGACCGTTTTCATTGAATAAATAGCTCCATTCTAAGTCTGACGACTTTCTGCGTGAGTTCCAAGTTAGGATAATCTTTCATAGAATTGTGCCCATCTAGGCATAATGCTAGATTATTGTCACCCATTTTATTCATTTTTTGAATCAAACCCGTTAACTTTCAGGTAACAGATTTCACTAAGTTGACCGCTTTTGAAGCAAACATTAGGCCAACAATTTTATGAAATTATTACAGCTATTTATGGAGAAGAGCTAAATACCCACATGACCCAATAAAATATAATCTCTCTTCCTATGATTTATGGAACCAACATCAATAAACAATATTGTAATTAAATATCAATATCTTACAGCAAAAGCGTCATAACGACACACTCAAATTTACTATAGGGGTCAAAATGAAACACAGGAGAAAACAAAAAGACCTACAACAACTGTTGCAGGCCTTAGAAACAATATGACGGAACTAGATAGCCCTATCGGCGACACCATTTAGTGTGATCAATTAATATGCAAATCAAAAAGTAATCTTAACAGCTCATTTTTGCTGAATTTAACAGGATTATTGTTCATACGCTCCACGTTCACACTCTCAACAACACACTCGACATCTTCAGCAGTACGAATCCCAATTTTTCCAAAATCACTTTCAAGCCCACAAACTTCCATAAGGTCAAACCAATACTCTTCACAGGATGTAGGGTCAGGCTGGCCCAATAGACGTGCTAACTGCCCGAAAGTATCATCTAGATGAGCCTTTCCACCAGGAACAGTGACTTTTCCACCTAAATCACCTGTGTTGGCAGTAAAAAATTTCCCTAGGGTCAAAGCTACAGCATGACCATGAGGAATATTGTAGTGTGTAGTAATATAATAAGATAATGCGTGAGCTATGGTAGTTTTAGAAATACCAATTGCCTTGCCGGCCCAGTAGGCCCCTTCCGCCATGGCTGCCCGCTCTAACATTGTTGGTTGAACAACGACTTTTTCTAATACGGGAAGGATAAGAGAAATGGCTTTCGCAGCATAACTTCTGCTTTTTCCAGTAGCCCCCACGGCCCAATAGGATTCCACAGCTTGAGCTAAAGCATCAAACCCACTTGAAGCAGTTAAGTATGGCGGCATTCGAGAGCTTAGCAAAGGATCAACGGCAACGACCTCGGGTTTTAAATAATCATTTGATAAAGAATATTTCTTTCCCCCGATATAAATTACCGCAAAAGGTGTTACTTCACTCCCTGAACCAGCAGTTGTGGGGAAAGCTGCCAAAGGCACACCGGAATTCTCTAATACAACTTCCCCATTGATCAGCATTTCTGGGATGCCTTGAGTATGGGCAAAAGCATTAATTAGCTTTCCCATATCAATTACACTACCGCCACCAATGGCAAGTATAAAATCATACTCACCTTGCTTGAATGCCTCAACACCGGAAATGACATCTTCCACTTTGGGATTAGTTGAAAACTCGCAAAAACGATTAAAATCACGAGATGTCAAAAATGACCCTAGTAATTGTTTTGCTTCCGAAACATCGAAGGATCTTTGCCCTGTAACCAGAAAAATGCGCTTAGGGTCAATGCCTTCTATCGCATCAACAGCTTTAGAGAGAGCACCGGATCCGACGAATTCTAGATTCATCTGACGTACTCCATAAAAGCCTTCTTGTTTTCGATCGGGGTTTGAGTCGGCCTACCGAGTTCCGGTCTATGTCCACGACGTACAAAGACTTCGAGGAAACAAGAACACTGTGCACTCCCTGCATCCTGAATGGCAGACTTCAGTGCTTGAGGAGTATCGACTGGTCCAACTGAAGAATAACCACAGGCTGTCGCAATTCCAGTGAGGGTGACATTACGTGACGCATTAGGTTGTCCACCAACCGAGTCATGGACGCCATTGTTCATTACGATATGAGTTAAGTTGGAAAGTCTCGCAGCACCAATAGATGCCATAGAGCCCATATGCATAATAGCGGCACCATCTCCATCAATACATATTACTTGTCTGTCAGGCTTTTGCATAGCAATGCCCATAGCAATCTGACTACAATGCCCCATGCCTCCAACCGTCAAGAAATCCTTATGATGAGCTTCACCTTTCTTTTCACGTAATTCAAACACTTCTCTAGAAGCCATTCCAGTAGTGGAAACTACTATGCTATCATCCTCAACTGCTTCAAGAATTTGATCGATGGCTGTTTCGCGAGTCATTGCATACGCCTTTTCATCAAAGTGCAACGAAGCAACACTATCGAAGGTTCCTTTTTTGATGACAAGAGCGTAAGGGGCATTGTTCTCCTTCATCCAACCTGTTGCAGTAGCAACGACCTCACTCACATATGCATCATTGTTATCCAATATTGAGAACGGAATTTCCATACTCTCTAAAAGTTCAAGGGTAACCCGTCCTTGCTTTTTGTGTTGCGGCTCATCCTTTTTACCAGGTTCCCCTCTCCAACCAATAATCAAAAGAGTTGGGATGCTATAGACATCTGGATCCCCAAGTGAAAGTAGCGGATTAACACTATTCCCAAGCCCCGAATTTTGCATATAAACTACTGGGATCTCGCCAGTAGCAAGGTGGTAACCTATGGCCATCCCAATAGCCGCCCCTTCATTGGCACAAATCAAATGCTTCTTTTGAGATACTTGGCCAGTCAAATGTGCACAAAAATGTTTCAGGGTAGAATCCGGAACCCCATAGAAGGCTCCAATCCCATTTTCATTTAGAACTTTTAAAAAGAGATCTGGCTTCATCGTTATCACCTAGTGCCAGGAATGAGATCCAACGTTTCTTTGATGCCCATACACAAATCATCGCATTCCAGACTCCTATCATGCTCAAGTATTGATTCAGCGGCTTTGCGCATGGCAGGATAGGCAGCCCTAAGCAAATGATTACCGTAAATTACGATGTTCACCCCAATCTCAGCAAGTTCAGCTTCGGTGATAGCATTGTAACTTGTAGGAACCACCACCAGCGGGTGGGTGTACCCCTTCTCGCGAAAACGACGACAGAACTCGATGATATCAAAAGGCTGCTTGTCCTTGGCATGAATCATGATTCCGTCAGCTCCAGCTTCAATATAGGCCTCGGCCCTTATGAAGGCGTCATCGACATCTTTACCCATGATCAAACTTTCAATACGAGCTATGATCATGAAGTCTTCAGTGACTTGAGCCTGCTTTCCAGCGTTAATCTTGGCACTAAAATTCTCTATGGAATCCTGATGCTGCTTAATCTCGGTCCCAAACAAAGAATTCTTCTTCAATCCTTTTTTGTCCTCAATAATGACAGCGGAGACTCCAAGACGCTCTAAAGAACGAACAGTAAATGCGAAATGCTCCAACTTGCCACCTGTATCAGCATCAAAAATCATAGGCTTAGTGGTGACCTCAAAAATCTCATTCACCGTATTGAGTCGGGAGGTAATATCAACAGCCTCAATATCTGGTTTCCCCTTACTAGTAGAATCCGTAAGACTGCTCTCCCAGATAGCGTCGAAAGTTCGTGCTCCAGAGTCATTTTTTACTTCAGCATTTTCAACGACCAAAGCACTTAACCCGTTATGCGCTTCAAGAACTCTCAACAAAGGCTTAACGGCAAGCAATCTGCGCAACCGCTGACGACGGATATCCGGAGTAGTTCCGATTTCTTTCAAGCTGGCGTGGATATGAGTAGATGAAATCCCTTTAGTATATGAAGGCTCAACCAATTCGCCCCCCCATTCAGAAATAACATCAATTACTTCCTGACGAATCTTGGCTTGAACACCTGTTTTCCAATCATCACCATGCACAACGATATCAGGCTTAAATCGACGCAAATTATCAGTATAATCAAGAGTTTCTTGAGCAACAACTCTCTCCACACCTTTGATATTCTCAACAACCGCTTTGCGCTGTTCGAAATTCATGAAGGGTAGACGCTTATATGATGAAATGGCCTTATCAGTCAGCAGTCCCACTGTGACAAGTCCATGTTCTGCTGCAATTTGAAGAATGTTCATATGCCCAGGATGAATAAGATCAGCGCTCATACCAACGTAAACAGTTTTCTCGACGTGACTTTTCTCTGATTTCATATACATATCTACTAGCCTTCCCTTGAGATATCGACCTCGTTAATGTTTCCTTGGTCAACAATCAAAAACACAGTCATTCCTATTGCGACACAACAACACTCACACCATTCCAACACAAATCAATTACTAGATTTTGCAGTTTCATGGCCCGGCGAAGCCCTATTGGTAGATGGTGGTGCTGTTTGTCTTTCAGATTTAATATCTAGCTGCACGCCATTGAAAATCACCGGTACATTCAATTCCATAAGGAAGGGGGCGACCTTCAGTAGCTCAACAAAACGAGCGAGAACTGGCTCCAAGTAATCCTCTTCCCTCGATTCAGAGAACAGGTCGTTATTAATCATCCCTAAATCTATCAGGCCTCCCATCCTATTTACGGCCTCTTTGTAAAGACTCATTGAATCACTTTGTTCGATCGAAACATCCATATGCAAAGAAGACTGCATCAAAATTGCATTTGGAACAGGAACCCCTCGGCCTGTTTCAACGATACGCATGACCATGTCCCACATTCCTGCAGAACCAACTTTTGCGTCAAACAGACCTATTTCGTCGTGAAGCCTTCGGCGATACAAGATTCCCCAAATCGACTGAGGACTCATCCAAACGTCTTTAAGAAGTACATCGTGAGCAGTAATGATTTGCTTCTTGTTACCATCTCCTGTCAGCATTCGACTTGCATTGACAAAAGACGATTCAGGATTAGCATCTATGGCAGCGACAAGCTCTTCAAGATATGAACTAGGCAACAAAGTACCAGCTTGGCACCATGTAAGGAATTTCCCTTTAGCCTTCGAAGTCAGCACATTACACTTATAATCCAAGCTTGCAGTTTCATCGACAACGCAAAGTTGCATCTCCATTGTAAAGAAGCGCTCTGCTAAGCTAGAGACTGTAGCTAACTGTTTCTGAGTCGCAGCCATGACAACTTCAAAGTTCGTTTCACTTTGATTCTGCAGGGACTCCAAAGTAGGCCAGAACAATGAAGGATCATCACCACACAAAACAACGGATATTTTTTTGTGATGCGAGGCAGGACTTGGCAGACCAAACGTTGGTCGCGATAACAAGCCATCAGACAGGAGCAAAGGCACTGGAATATTCACACAGTCGGTATGCCTTCCCATTTTCGCCCAAGTTGACTTAATCGAATCTCCAGACTCATCAAAACCACCAACAGCTTCAATTAACTCTCTGGTAAAAAGTGCAACATCTCCAACATATCCCGCCCCTATCATTGATGAATGAGAACGTAAGCCCAAATATCGATGACTTCCGACACCACCCTGATTTTTCGCATTTCTGAAATAGAAATGATAAGGACCGATATAATTGTAGTCTGTTTTCCTCGGGTCCTTATAAAACTGATACGCATCGGCATAGCAAAAATCAGATGAGGTCGAAGACTTCAAAGCATTCAGCAATATGTAGAGGTAATGCTCAGTATATCGATATTCAGCGGAAACAGTCGCGATGTACTTACCGCGACTTTTAGCCAAACCATCATTCAGCATCTTACCCAGTTCAATTCCATAAACAGGAATATGACGAATACGGTGATCATCAGAATACTCTTCCATGAGTTCTGCAACGCCACCACTTTCATCTCCATCGAGAACCAAAATCTCAAAATATCCGAGCTGATCAATCAATGACAGAATAGACTTACGTAAATTCACAGAAGCCGTGTGTACCGGCATAAGGAATGATGTCTCAGGAACAATGTCTGATCTAAAAAAGGTCTGCCCTGTCTGCTGATAGAGTTCATGAGGCGTCTCAGGGAGGTCCAAGTACATTTCTTTGTAGAGCTTTTCATACTTCTCAACAAGATCGGGATGCTCAGACTTAACATCTACCAGATCTTCCGCGCCTGGACGTAGGTCTATTAAGGTCTTCTCGCCATTTCGAAATACAGTGTATTTCCAATCATCATCACGCAGACAAACGCTGTCGAGAAAAGAGGGACATTCTCCTCCTATAACATGAAGAGGGTGTGTTGGCTTACTCGTCCAGCAGGCCAAAATTGGCCCCCCTCGCTCGGCTCCATCAGTAATAACTGGCAATAGGCTCTTACCGAGGCCCTTCATCTGGTCAATCCCAACCATCTCAAGCAATGTCGGAGCCAAATCAATATTACCAACCACACCAGGGTAAACCGAAGGCTCGATGCCATCGCACTTGAACACACTGAAGACACGAATACGCCCTTCAGCGAACGTACCTCCGTGACGTTCTTCAAACTCAACAAAATCCTGATTAAGAGTAACACCATGGTCTGAATGGATCATGAGTATGTCATCATCGCAAACGCCAAGCTTATCGACGATTCCAGCAACCTCGTCCGCAACTTCCCTGACATGATGCAAGTATTTTTGCCCTGTCCAAACCCTCGCAGATTCTCCCCCATACTCGTGAAGATGGAGTAAATGCATATAGATGAACTTGCTTTCGGAGCACTCTTTGAACTTCTGCAAAAAATCATCACGCTTCTCTGCGTCAAAGCTCAGATTCGGCGTTGATCTCAAGCCAAAGTATCCAGCTTCATAATGATCAAAACCAGTCTTTGCGTGGCATGAGTAAGTGTCCATGTCGTTCCACCGAAAGGTGCTGTATCCATGTGCTTTGAGAATATCAGCAATAGTTACGGCATCTGGATGAAACTGAGGAATACAATTGGCAGTCTGAGTCGGCTGACGACACATCTCAGGAGTCATGGAAGTAAAAAAAGAAGCTGAGGAGGATATCGTAGACTGTGCTGCAGCTATACAATTGGGGAAAAATGCTCCCCGACTGGCCACATCGTCAATAAAGTGTCTCTCTACTTTATTATTGCCAGCCGACTGCAAACTGTCAGCACGCAGACCATCGACACATAGCCAGATAATGTTTCTTCTTTTTTTAACATAACCCATGGCGAACCTACCTGATTAAAGACCAGAGAACACACTTTCAATACACTGATTATATTTAATATTTGCGAACCTATATTCCCACATCTCCCACACATTTCATAATTGAAATGAAAACTTAAGAAGGTAATTGTAACAGCATATCTTGTGCATTTATGAACCATGCCATGACACAAACTCTCTGTACGCAATATCGAATAAACATGGTCAAACCTGCATACTACGCCATCACGAGCGGAGCAGAAGCAAGAAGCAAGCCATATAGTTTTGTCGTAACGACTACCCCAAAACGACTTCAACCTGACGACACGAAAAATCGACCCGCAAGTATACAAATCATTTTGGGCAGTTAAAGCTCACCGCCTCCGCTCTTTTGTGAAATCTCGCACAATTCAGTTGACAGCTTCATTTTTCATCGGTAGACGATACTCATGTTTTTAAATGTCGACATTTGACATTCGGCATTTCAACAAAACCGACATCCAAACTGGAGACCAAAACAGATGACCAAGCAAATCATCGAAACTCCCAAAGCCCCAGCAGCCATCGGGCCCTACTCTCAGGGCGTGGTAACCGGCGACCTACTCTTCACCTCCGGCGCTCTGCCTATTGATCCCGCCACTGGCAAAATGGTGGAAGGCAGTGTCGCAGATCGTGCGCACCAGGTATTCAAAAACCTGACTGCTGTTGCTGAAGAAGCAGGCACATCCCTCGACAATGCCGTCAAGACTACCGTTTACCTCGCTGACATCGCCGATTTTGCTGCAGTTAACGAAGTGTACGGTGAATACTTCAATAAGCCCTTCCCTGCCCGTAGCGCCTTTCAGGTGGCAGCCCTGCCCTTAGGCTCGGACATCGAAGTGGAATGCATCATCAACCTTAAATAACTTTCTGAGGAGAGTTGTATGAATCTCGCTAAATTTCCCCGTCGCGGCTACGTCAAAACCCCCACTGCTATTGAAGCAGCTCCGGCTTTCTCCAAGGCTCTTGGTGGAAAGGTAAACATCTTCATTAAACGTGATGACCTGCTCCCCGGTTGCGCTGGTGGCAACAAGACCCGCAAGCTCGACTTTTGCATCGCCGATGCTCTGGAGCAGGGTGCCGACACCATCATCACCTGCGGAGCCGTCCAGTCTAACCACTGCCGCCTGACACTCTCCTGGGCCGTTAAAGAAGGCATGGATTGCCACCTGGTTCTGGAAGAGCGCGTGAAAGGAAGCTACAAGCCCGAAGGTTCTGGCAACAACTTCCTGTTCCAGCTCATGGGCGTTAAGTCCATCGATGTGGTCCCTGGAGGTTCCGACATGATGGGCGAAATGAAAAAGCTGGCTGAAAAGCTTGAAGCTGAAGGCAAGAAACCCTACATCATTCCCGGCGGCGCCTCCAACACCATCGGTGCCACCGGTTACGTTTCCTGCGCCGAAGAAACCCTCCAGCAGCTCTTCGAAATGGGCCTGAACATCGACCACATGGTCGTTCCTTCCGGATCCGCTGGAACCCACGCTGGTATCGTTGTCGGCATGGTTGGCTGCAACGCCAACATCCCAGTTTCCGGCGTGAACGTTTCCCGTACCAAGGAAGTTCAGGAAGAAATCGTTCACAAGCTTGCTGTTGAAACAGCTGAGCGCGTTGGCGTAAAAGGCAGCATCCCCGCTGAAGCTGTTGAATGCTTCGATGGCTATGTTGGCCCCGGTTACTCCCTGCCGACCGACTCCATGGTTGAAGCAGTTAAGTTGCTCGCTTCCACCGAAGGCATCCTGCTCGATCCCGTATACTCCGGTAAGGCAATGGCCGGTCTCGTAGACCTCGTCCGCAAGGGACACTTCCCCGAAGGTTCGAACGTTCTGTTCCTGCATACCGGCGGCTCCCCCGCTCTTTACGCGTACCTGGATACCTTCCGCGGCTAATCAATCATAGGCCCGTGCCATTTGCTGGTACGGGCCTTTCAATAATGGCTCAAGGCAAAATGGTTATGTAATGTGAAGCAGTCCCAATAAGAACTGCTTCCTCAAAGGAGGAGAAAAATCCATGTCTCGTTTCACTCAACTTCTGATCGCTCTTGTCGCAGTTGTGATCATGTCCACCACCGCGATCGCTGGTCCGACCGTCATCAAGCTCGCCCACCCCAACGTCCCTCAGCACCCCATGGGACAGGCTTTTGAAAAATTCAAGGAACTCGTTGAGACTCGTACCGACGGCAAGTTCCGTGTAGATATTTACGACAGCTCAAAATTTGGCAACTTCGATGCCGTTGTGCAGGGCCTGCAGTTCAATATGCTGCAGATGGGTTCCGCTTCCACACCGAACCTGGCTCCTTTTTCCGATGACTTTCTGATCTTTGACCTGCCCTTCCTGTTCCCCACCTACGAATCCGCAGACCTGATCACCGACGGCCCTATCGGCATGACCGCTGCTAAGGCACTGGAAAAGACCGGTATCATCGGCCTCGGCTACATCGAAATCGGTTTCCGTAACCTCTGGAACAACCAGCGCACCGTCAAGACCCTGGCCGACGCCAAGGGCCTGAAGATCCGCTCCACCCCTTCCAAAGCTCACATCGCCACCCTGAAGGCTCTGGGTATGAACCCCACTCCCATCTCCTGGGGTGAAGTTTACACAGCCCTGCAGCAGAAGACTGTTGATGGTATCGACATCGACCTGAACCTCGCATGGCACAACAACTTCCCTGAAGTTAACAACAACCTGACCATTGTTAACTCCCTGTACTCTCCGCACCTCGTCATGATGTCTAAGCGTTTCCTGGATTCCCTGAACGACACCGACAAGGTCATCGTTCTTGAGGCCTTCGAAGAAGCTAAGCTGTACGAGCGCAAGCTCATCCGTGACGGCGAGAAGGAAATCATGGCCAAGCTCGCTGACAAGGGCGTGACCGTGTACACTCTCACCCCCGAAGAGCGTGCTCGTTGGGCAGAAGCCACCAAGGGTGTCTACTCCCAGTTCGAAAAGCGCATCGGCAAGGACCTGATCGAACGCGCCAAGGCAACCATCGCCGCTGGCAAGTAAACATATGAGTTGGCCGCCGGGACTCCTCTCCCCCGGCGGCCTCCTTCCAACCACAACGTGAGCGCCATGAGTAAAAATTTTCTCGATAAAGTCGAAGGGATTATCTCGTCCTCCTGTCTCGCAGGCATGGCCGTGATCATCGCCGTTCAGGTCTTCATGCGATACGTCCTGCAGAGTTCTCTGGACTGGTCCGAAGAACTGGCACGCTACCTCTTCATCTGGTCTGTCTATGTGGGCTGCAGCTACGCAACTCAGAAAGACAGGCACCTGGAAGTAACCATCTGTCGCACCGTATTCGGCCCCACTGTCGCCAAATACGTCACCATCGCGGCCTACATCTGCACCGTAGGTTTCTGTGCCTGCACCACCCTCTGGGGCTTCCAGATGGCTGACTTCCTGGCTGGCACCGGTCAGAAGACACCTGCCCTTGAAATCCAGATGTACTGGGTATTCCTCAGTGTCCCCGTCGGCATGGGCCTCATGGCCATCCGCACTGTTCAGCGTATTCTTTCCATTCTGCGGGGCGAAGTAGACTTCGAAACCCCGTCTTGCAATTAGAGGTACATATAAATGGATACCGCAATAGTCCTTACCTTCCTTTCGCTCGCCTCGTTTCTCTTCCTGAGCGTGCCCATCGGCATCGCCATCGGGTTGAGCGTCATTGTCGGCGTCTGGGCTGGCGACATGCTGCCCTTCGAGTTCCTGATTCAGAAAATGGTCACGTCCCTGGATGTCTTCCCTCTCATGGCTGTCCCGTTCTTCATCATGGCGGGTGAGATCATGCAGAAAGGCAGCATGGCGCAACGCCTGCTGACCGTGTCCAAAAGCCTCGTCGGCCACATCACCGGCGGCATGGCCCACATCTCGGTCCTGACCTCCATGTTTTACGGTGCCCTGTCTGGTTCTGCTCCGGCCACCGTGGCCGCAGTCGGCGGCATCATGGTCCCCTCCATGAAAAAAGAAGGGTACTCCGGCTCCTTCGCCACTGCCGTCAACACCGCTGCCGGTTGCTTGGGCGTCATGATCCCGCCCAGCGTCCCGCTGATCATTTATGGTACCACCGCGGGCGTATCAGTCGGCGACCTGTTCATCGCAGGCGTCATTCCCGGTGTGTTCGTGGGCCTGTGCCTGATGGCATGCAGCTATGTTCTTTCCAAGAAATACGGCTACACCGGCACCGGTGAACGCGCCTCCTTCAAGGAAATCATGATCGCCCTCAAGGACTCTATCGTCGCCTTAATGGTTCCGCTCATCGTTCTCGGCGGCATCTACGGAGGTCTCACCACCCCCACCGAGGCAGGCGTTATCGCAGTCCTGTACGCCTTTGTCGCCGAAGGCTTGGTCCTGCGCACCCTGTCCTGGCAAAAGGTGACCGAAATATTCAAGGGCACAGCCCTGACCACCGCTTCCATCTTCCTGGTGGTTGCCACGGCTACCGCCCTTGGTCAGATCCTGCTCTTCTACAATGTACCTGACATGCTCGTGAACTTCCTCGTGGGCATCTCCGACAACAAGTATGTCCTCATTCCCATTATCTTGGTCTTCCTCTTGATCATGGGCACCTTCATGGACGCTCTTGCTAACATCCTCATCCTGACTCCTCTCCTCCTGCCCGTGGTCAAGGTGCTCGGCATGAACCCGATCCACTTCGGTATCGTCATGATCGTGTGCGCATCCATGGGGTTCCTGACTCCTCCGGTCGGCGTGAATCTATTCGTGGGTTGCAGCATCGGCGGCATCAGCATTGAAAAGCTCAGTGCAGCTGTCCTTCCGTTCCTGTTCACCATGATTCTGGCGCTGCTTGTCATCGTCTTCTTCCCGCCCATGGCCCTCTGGCTCCCGGGGATCTAATCAGACTGAGGCCGCCCGCTGCAAACCTCCGGCAGCGGGCGGTCCGGAGAATTTCATGAATATTCAAGCAAATCCCAACGGGAAAAGTATCATCGGTATTTCCGGCCATGCAGGTGTGGGGCACGTACACAGCCACTGCGGTTTCGTTCAGGATGATTCCGCCGGATTCGCGGTTGCCATAGAAATTTTGAAAAAGGCATACCCTGCTGACACCACCATCGCTGCAGCTTCAGTCGACACCTCCACTGGCAAAGTAACCGTAACCACCAAGGGAGGCGGGACCGGCAGTGCCACAGCACGACGAGGTTTCACTCCGCACGAGGCAGCATTCATGGCCTCAGCAATCGGTCTTGATGCTGCTTACAGTCAATCTACCGCCTTTCGTGTTTTCGGTCGCGTTTACGGCCAGGGCGTACTCGAAGCCCCAGTAGCCCTTCAAGCTGCGTGTTGCCTGGCTGTAATGGATACATTTCACCAAAAATACCCCGAAGATATCGTTCGTGGAAACGAAGACATGCCAAGTAAGATTGGTGGCTGCATTGGTGCACGTTTGTTGATCAATGATGTCCCTGTTTCCGTTCTAGCTCTTGCCAATGCCAACGAAGGCGGTGTCGGTCCGGACGAAGATTTGGAAGGCAACATTGCTCTTGGCGACAAAGGGCACACCATGAATACCCTTGGAATGGATCGACTGCCCACCATCGTGTTGGAGAGCAAGGCATACGTCCCTGCACTGTGCAAGGACCTCAAGGAACACAACATGTGGGTTCGTATTAATTCCGAAACGGACAACCAATATGTCTACCAAGCTCTGCTTTCTGGAGTAGAAAACACAGGTCTGCCATCTCTCAACTCCGATGCTGCATACCCCCGCCACACGGGAGAGCTAAAAGCGGCGGAGCAAGATCTCGGCAAACGCATCATGAACATCGGCGAACAGTTTTCAAAGTCAAAGACTTCTGCAGAAAAAGTAAAGCTCATCGCCGAACTAGCCCTCATCGTTAGCCAAGATGCGGGGGGGGTAACCTTCATGAGTTCCCATATGCACGACCGCGTAGGCGGTGGAGGGATAATGCCCGGCACCAGCGCAGTACTCTCCATGGCCGTAACGCAATCTTACATTAAAGAATGGAAGATCCCCTCTTTCATGCCTGAAGATGCCTCCTGCTACTTAAACGTCATATCCAATGCACTGCCAGAACTGGCATCCAATGCAGATAAGGCCATGGCTCAACTTGAAGATCGTTACGCCTTTGACGAATCAGAACACGCTTTCCTCTTTAAAGCTTAACCAAGCTTATGTGTATTTCATAAAGCGGATCATCCTCGACAACCATTAGATATAACTGTATTCATATGACACCATTGACCGGAACACTTATCACCGAAACTCGAGACCCTTTCAGCATCGGAGAATCTATGAGCGGCATCAAGAAGCTCACCTACAGCGAACAGGTCGCTGAATACGTCAAGCAATCCATCCTTGAGGGTAAACTCTCGCCCGGTGATCAGGTGAAGGAAGTGGTTTTGTCCGAAAAACTCGGAATCAGCCGCGCTCCAATCCGTGAAGCCATGCAAATTCTCGCCCGTGAAGGCCTTATAACTTCAGAACCGCAAAAGGGTAAGCATGTCGCAGCCCTCACGGCAAAGCAAATCAAAGACAGCTACTTTACTGGTGGCGTACTTGAAGCAGCAGCGGTTACGGAAGCACTCCCGCTCTACTCCGAAGAGGATATCCACAAACTTGAACAAATCGTAGAGGGCATGCGTCAGGTTGCCGAATCCGGCGAAGCCATCGATTCACTAGCCGAACTTGATAATGCATTCCACAACGTTCTCTTTTCCCGTATTGACAATGAGCTTCTGATTGAATTGTGCCGCCGCTCATGTCAGGGGATCTCCAAGTTCCTGCTATACAAATACTGGATCAATCTTTATGCGCCGCCACAGGTGCATGAACGTCACCTCATGATATTGGAAGCTTTGAAAACTCAGAAGCCTACTAAAGTCGAAAAGGCTATTCGAAAGCATTACATAGACTCTGGTGAACGCATGTCCAAATATGGCGTCGATGTACACCATGACTAAACTAGCCTTAGATTAGATCTTCAAACACCCTCCGTCCTCATAGAAGAGCATTCTGAAGATACTTGCGTATCTCCCACTCAAGCCAGCCTTCTTTTGTGGGGACCTATCAAGAAAAAACCGATCCCAATGCGCATAGCAATCAATGGTTTTGGGAGAGTCGGGCGCTATCTGGCTCGTCTTCTCGCCAAAGACAAATCCATACAACTGGTCGCTGTCAACGACATCATGTCAATTGACGAGGCGACTCATTTACTTAGATACGACTCAGTTCACGGGCCTTTTCAGGCTGTCACCTCATATGATTCCGACAGATTTCTACTGAATGATTCCCAAGTGCGATACATACGACAACAACCATCGGAATGGGATTGGAAAGCCCTTAACGTGGATGTCGTAGTAGAATCTACCGGTATATTCACAACAAGAGAATATACCGAGCACCACCTCCAAAGAGGCGCAACCAAAGTGGTCATTGCTGCACCTGCAGACGATGCTGACATCACCGTCGTTATGGGGGTCAATCACAATTCAATTAAAGATCATCATGCAATCATTTCCAATGCTTCATGTACAACGAATTGCCTAGCCCTTCCCATACAACACATTGAGCACGACTTCGGTATCATTCATGGAAGCATGACAACAATTCACCCATACACCCTGCGTCAACGCATACTGGATGGAAGCCACAAAGATCTCAGACGGGCACGCGCCTGTGCCATGAATATTGTTCCCACCCCTGTCGGCGCCCATAAGACAGTCGCTCGTGTGATACCTTCATTAAAAGGAAAACTGCATGGAATATCCTATCGTGTTCCGACAGCGAATTCTGCTCTAATTGATCTTGTCTGCGAATTAAAAAAACCAACCACAACGGATGAACTCAGAGCAATATTAATCAAGGGAGCAGACGATTGTTTAGGGTATTGCAAGAATCCACTTGTTTCATCGGATTACACCGGGACAACGTTTGGCTCTATCGTAGATGAAGAGCTAACGTTAATCACCGATGAAACGCAGCTAAGACTCGTCGCCTGGTATGATAACGAAGCAAGTTTTTGCAACCAACTCCTCCGCCTATTGCACACTCTATCTTTCCATATGAAATCATAGGATGCCTCATGAAACAGTATGCATTCATCATTAAAAATGGATTTCTCGTCGACCCCGCGAATGATCGAAAAGGAATATACGACATCGCTGTAGACCAAGATGGTTTCATCGCCGAGATTGGCAAAACAATCACAGCCAACGCCCTTGAAATCATCGACGCAGAAGGACTAATTGTTGCCCCTGGCATCATCGACTGTCATATGCACGCCTCTTCAGCTTACGGCGGTCCATTAGCTCATCGCATGTTAGCAAAGGCCGGAGTCGTAACGGCAGTCGATCTAGGCGGCCCTATTGATGACACTCTCTCAATCGCCCATGACTATGGGTGCGGCCTAAACATGGCTTTCTTACAAACAGTTAAGCCAGGTGAAACCATCCGTAACACCAATCCCCAAAGGGATGAAATCGAAAAACTGCTTGATAATACACTCAATGCAGGCGGCATAGGTTTCAAGGTTCTGGGAGGACACTTCCCCCTTACTCCAGAGGGCACAGAAACAGTATTTACAACGGCTCATGAGCATGGAGCCTATATGGCCTTTCATGCGGGCACACTAGCTACTGGCAGCAATCTAGACGGACTCAAGGAAGCCGCCGAGCTCGCCTCTGGAAAACGACTACACCTAGCTCATATAAACAGCTATTGCAGAGGAAACATCCTTCCAGCAGAAGAAGAAGCCGAAGAAGCATTACGCATCTTGGAACAGAACCCTAACATCCAGTCAGAGTCTTATCTTGCCCGTATAAACGGGCTGAGTGGACGCTGCACAGGAGGAAAACCTGAGAGCACTGGCACCCAAGCCGCTCTTGCGATCAGAGGGTATGAACAATCAACTCAGGGGATGCGCGATGCAATTAAGGACGGCTGGTGCCAAGTGAATGCCCCCATTGGCGGAACCATCATCCAACTCGACGCGCAATCCGGTTTAGAATTTTGGGAAGAGCGACATCAACTCAAACAATCAGTTGCTGTAAGCTTTGCTATAAACCCTCCTGCTACCCGCATTCGACTAGCCTCTGCCAAAGGCAAAAATGGAGCATTCATCATAAACGCTATCAGCACCGATGGCGGAGGAATTCCGCGTAACGATCAAGTAGAAAAAGGTTTGGCTCTAGTTCGTGCCGAGGTATTCAACATCCAAGAATATATCCACAAAGTATCGACCGCCCCGGCCCAGATGTTAGGACTTTCTAACAAGGGACACCTAGCAGAAGGAGCTGATGCGGATATAAGCATCCTTTGCTTGAATACTCTGCAGCCCAAAATGACACTGGGGAAAGGCCGCATAATTATGCAAGACGGGGTCATTCATGGACATGGGACAACGGTTTTAACCACAGACAAAGGGCAACAGCAGCTTCGAGCAAAGGGATTCAACAAAATTCAAACGACCGACCTATCCGAGAAACCTTTTTTGCGGACTCTATCTGATTGAGCTTGCTACCACCAATCATAGCTGACCCACGATTTACCGAAGAGAAGAATTTCAACATATTAGTTACTTGACTCTTCACAACAGGACGCGATATTAACCTCCACCTTGCCTGGGTGGTGGAATTGGTAGACACCAGGGACTTAAAATCCCTTGCTCTTCGGGGCGTACGAGTTCAAATCTCGTCCCAGGTACCAGAAATCAAAGGACTTTTGAGAATATCTCAAAAGTCCTTTTTGCTTTTTATGCAGTTTGTACAACTCCTGTACAACCTTTTCAAACTAACGTGCACACGCCCAAAAATGACAAGATCTATACAATCCATAAATTCAATCTATACGAATAAGCACACAAAAGGCCACCTGGAGATCTACCAGGCGGCCTTATCAATTCTATCTGAGCCAGCCTACACAACCTGCCGACCAATGGAGTAATAAGTAAAGCCTCTCTCTTTCATGTCGTTAGGCGAATACAAATTACGTCCATCAAAAATCGCAGGCTCAGCAAGCAACGTCTGAATTCGGTCAAAGTCAGGGTTACGGAACTGATTCCATTCAGTAATAACAGCCATAACGTCAGCGCCCTTTAGAGCTTCATACTCAGACGCCATAATGCGCACATTTGGATTATCAGCAAGTTCTTCACCAGCCCGTTCATGAGCAATAGGATCAAAGGCTTGGACAACCATTCCACGAGCAGTCAATTCTTTGATAACGGCAATTGAAGACGCTTCACGAATGTCATCGGTGTTGGCTTTAAACGCGATCCCCCACAAGGCCAGCGTCTTACCTTCAACGCCCCCCTTATCTTCAAAGTAACCGATTATTTTATCAGCCAACACACTCTTTTGGCGATTGTTTACTTCATCGACAGAACGAATAAGCTGGGCGTCGAAATCATACTCGCTGGCAGTATTGATAAGCGCTTTCACGTCCTTGGGGAAACATGACCCACCATACCCAGCACCAGGATAAATAAAGCTATACCCGATACGGGAGTCGGCACCGATCCCTTTACGCACCTCAGTAACATCTGCTCCTACTCGCTCGCAAATATTTGCGATCTCATTGATGAAAGATATCTTTGTAGCGAGCATGCAGTTAGCTGCATATTTAGTCATTTCGGCAGAACGAACCCCCATGACAATCAGCTTCTCACGACTACGGGCAAACGGTGAGTAGAGAGTCTTAAGCACTTTAGCGGAATTATCGTCTTCAGTACCTACGACTACGCGGTCAGGCTTCATGAAATCACTAACAGCATCGCCCTCTTTAAGAAATTCAGGATTCGAGACTACATCAAACTGAATTGACTCACCACGATTATTCAGTTCTTCTGCAATGAGTGAGCGTACCCGATCCGCAGTGCCGACGGGCACAGTGGATTTATCCACCACAATTAGAGGTGTCTTCATCTTTTGACCAATATCGCGGGCCACAGCATCAACATAACTAAGATCGCAAGAACCGTCTTCTTCACAAGGGGTACCCACAGTAATAAAAACAACTTCGCATTGATCCAACCCTTCGCCTAATTTCGTTGTGAAGTTCAAACGTCCCTGTTTTGAGTTCCGTATAACCAGATCTTCCAAACCGGGCTCATAAATATGGACTTTACCACTCGCTAAAGCTTCCACGATCATTGGATTGACGTCCACACAATAAATTGTGTTTCCCATTTCTGCGAAACAGGCAGCAGAGACCAAACCGACATAACCGGTACCAACGATGCATACGTTCATGGTACCACCTCCATATAATCTTCAGTGTGATACAAATTAACAACTATCACCATGCAAAAAAGTAAAGATGATAGTTTCAGTTATGCTCATCCAAAAACAAACCGCACAGAAGGCATGATTCGCACGGCCAAATTACGCACAATTATTGGCAATACTACACCAACAACGGTGAGAATGGCGAAATACATAAAAAACCACCCCCCATGCCATGGAACGAGCTGAAAGAGAAAAGCCTTTGCAAGCCCGATCGATATTGTATTCATCAAATAAATAGGAAAGGAATTTTTGCCTATGTACTCCACGTACACACGCCATTGAAAATGAAGCCGCCCAACAAGTAGGCATGGAAATAGAGCTAGGGTAGAAACAAAGAATGAATGCTCCATATCACCCAAATACACCGCGACAGCAACCAACGAGTATACATACAACTTGTTTCGATCAAATATATCAATAAACGTATTAATGTCTTTTGCTAAAATCCACCCAAAGACAAAAAAGAAGAAGAATCTAAAATAGTAATCAAGAGCGAAAATTTTCAAATCAAAATCAAAAAGTTGAAAGACAACCCCAATAAACAATATCATATAGGGACTCAAACCGAATTTTACTGCAAAGGGGATCGACAAATAATACAAG
The DNA here is from genome assembly GCF_012516435.1 of Pseudodesulfovibrio sp. zrk46. Lineage (NCBI taxonomy): Bacteria > Pseudomonadati > Thermodesulfobacteriota > Desulfovibrionia > Desulfovibrionales > Desulfovibrionaceae > Pseudodesulfovibrio > Pseudodesulfovibrio sp. zrk46. Next base: position 3,057,996 of record NZ_CP051216.1, on the reverse strand, counting down.
AATAGAACATAGATAAACCACAGATAATCGGAATAAGAACCAATCGGATATAGCAATATCCACAGCAAATCCAGCATACCTGATGGAACGTTATCAACATGTATGTAGTGCGACGCCATAACTTTTCCCAAGAAAATAACAAAAAGAAAAAAGAAATATGGGGGAAGTAACCGGATGCACTTCTTTCTATAAAAAAAGGCTATTGAACGAGAGCAAAAATCGTCACCCAACGAATAATGGAAAGTAATTCCACAGAGAAACATAAACACAGACATGTGAAACATATATATATGGTTCTTGAGAATAGTATACCATTCATGCCCAGACGGGGGGTGTCCCGAGACAATATGACCTATCACGACCAAAATAATCGCCACCCCTTTGGCGGCATCTACTTCTGAGACCCTCCCACTCATTGACTTCAACTCTCCACTATTTAGATTGGTTGATTCGGCACGCTTGGCTATATACATCTAAAGTCTTCGAGGTGATATCATCCCAATTGTATTCTGATAAAACGAAGTCGCGCCCGGATTTCCCTATGTGGCCAAGGTTTCCAGAGCTTATCAATATATTCAATTTACCCGACAGGTCAGAGGCATCCCCCTGTCGGAAAGCATAGCCAATCTGCCCTTCCTGTCCAGAATACACCTCTAGGCACTCCTGGATGTCACTCGACAGAGTCGGACAACCATAGCTCATGGCTTCAAGCATGGCGATAGGCATACCTTCCAAATCTGAAGGGATACAAAACAACTTGGCATTGGAAAAGGCTTCATCTTTATCCATATCGAAAAGCGGGCCAGTAAAAACAATCCTTTCATCATTCCCCGCAAGCTCTTTCAACCTAGCAAGATACCCGCCGCTCAAACTATCTTCACCGACAATGGCAAGGCGCAAATCAGTATCAAGACTTCGGAACGCCTTAATAAGATAATGAATTCCCTTTTCTGGAACCAATCGTCCCAGTGACAAAATATAACGACCGGACTCCAGTCCAAACCTTTTCAACCGTTCCAGCGGTCTTGATGTCGGTTCAGCAATACCATTTGGAATATACACAGCTTGCCGCCCGTATTTTGATAGGTAGTGCTCTCTCAACACATTAGACACCACAATAGTTTTCGATGGACAATGGGCTGAAGTCCACGCTCCTGCCTTAAGCACCAAGCTCGCCATACCGCCCCATTTGGCTCTGAGGTGGTCAAGACCATGCACCGTCACGATCGTAGCCATACCGGCCAACCGAGGTATCCACGACAGCAAGGAAGGCCCTGTAGCGTGGATGTGGACGATATCATACCCGAAAAGCACCGATGGCATCGTGGCGACGGTGTGGGTTATCGCTTCAAGGTGTTTGCTATAAACGGCTGGACGATTCTTCAAATGAATGCCGACGAAGTCACTACCAAGGTCATTGTACTTTGATCGGCAAAAGACAGTTACGTCATGCCCTCGTTCCACCATCCGAGTGGATAATTCCTGCACATGACGCTCAATACCGCCTGAGCACTCCCCTCCGATGCTGCGGAGGCCAAGGACTGCGATACGCATACTATTTAAAGCACCAGTCAATTTCTTTCCCCAGAAGGGTTTTGATCTTGTTTTTCACTACCCACTTTGCAGGAGTTGCAAGATCCTTTTTCATCGCAGGAGCCGCACTCCCCACCATCCAACATTGCTTATCACATTTGCTGACCTTATCCCTAACCGATCGAGCTTCAGGGCTATTCCAAATCTCCTCAAAACTCTTATTCCTGATGTTCCCCATGCTTTCTTCCATCCCGTTGCAAGGACGAATCTCGCCAAACGGATCCATAAAGAACAAGTCCGATCCAACTTCACAAGGAAGAAGACGGGCATTACCACGAACATAGTTTGCCAGACCATAGTTAAAATATGCCCTGAACCAATTCTTGGGACGATTGGTTTTCAACAATCGCTTGGCGACGACTTTGAACTGGTCTGATATCATTTCGATATCTTCAAAAGAATTGTCGAATTTATGAAAGTAATAAGTATTGTGCATCGCCGCAGTCGCAAACTCCAATCCCATAGCTTCAGCGAGTTCGTATAGTTCAACCATATCTTTCGCATTCCTATCGGAAACTGTAGTTCCAAAACCGATGTCTTCAAGCCCCATCTGCCTCAGCCCCAACAATGAACGGAGCCCATGATCGAACCCATCCTTTAGCCCCCGAAGTTCGTCATTCGCAGTAGGCAGCCCTTCAATACTGATACGAACGCCCATTCTAGGAAAAAACCGATCTGCTGCAGCAAGAATTTTGTCTGTGTAATAACCATTAGTGCTAACAACCAAACGATCTGTCTTTGTAAGAACGACCTCAATTATATCCTCAATATCAGACCGCAAAAAAGGTTCACCGCCTGTAACATTTGCAAATCTAAAACCTCCAGGCAACTTTTCGAGATCGGTAGGCGACACCTCTTCACTATTTTTTGTTGGATATTGCCATGTATTACACATGTGACATTTCGCGTTACATTTATATGTTACAGCCAACAATGCTTCAGGTGGCATATTCATTCAGTTGCTCCTTTTGCTTACAATCCAGAAGAGATGTTTTATACAGAACGCCCATTATAAAATAACCTACGCCCATCGTCGAAATATTCCCCAAATGGTTGGTGGAAACCATAACAACGCATTGAAAAATAAAAACGATATAGAAAGTCAAAAGGAACATATCAACAGACAATTTCCTTCGATCACGCAAAAAAGCTAGAACAACACGCAACACATATATGGTATAAAAAAACAAACCAACTAAACCTGTTTCTACTAGTATACGGATGTAGTCGTTATGCGGAGGTAAATCTCCCCATCTGGTTTTGGTCCTGACAACTTCTGCCGAACTACCCAAGCCAAAACCTAGCAAAGGCCTTTCATTTAGAACAGTATCAGTGAGTTCTTTAGTCACAGAAACCCTGAAATCAACGCTATTAACCTGTCCAGGTCTTTTGTTGATGATATCGTCCATCCCTTCAACAATGACAGAACCTAAGGCCAGTCCGACAAGGGCTACCATCAATATCGCATACTTCCTCAAAGGCTTGTGGAATGTAGACCAAACCAAGACTGCAAACGCTAATGCAAATAAAACAGAGCGAGAATAGGTTAGAACCACCGCCCCCCCCACTAACCCCAAATAAACAAAATTAAAAAAAACACGATGCTTCTTAAGTATCAATATAGATACGACAATAAACAATATTGCCAAGAAATATGCATATTGATTCGGATGGAAGAATGTCGAAAGCATTCTAAAATAGCTCTGCCCCCAATAATTAGAAAACAGATTTGCAGATCCGGTAAAGTACTGATAATATCCAAATACAACAATAGGGATGGAAAATGTCGAAAACAACTTAAGAAGATTAAAAGAACCATTGTAAGACTTAACTATGTTAAATCCAAGAATGTACAACAAAATTGTTGTTGTAACCTTTAAAAGCATTAACAAGAAAGACATATAGTCTATTGATCCGTACACAGACAGAGTAGAAAAGAACAAAAACAAAACAAAAAAGCCAATTGGAAACACAAATAGTTTTCCGTCAGACTTAATCTGCTGGTAGACACTAAACAAAAAAACAAAAGCACTAAAAAAAATTGATAAATAACGAGAGATTCCCCATCCATAAAGGGAATACAAAGGTCCTTCAAATGCGATACGTACAAAAAGTACAGATAGAAATATAAATACGGCCCTATTATCCATCTGCATATCGACTCTTTACCTTAACATGAGTAGCAGGGACCCCTGCAACCACCTCTCCTTTGACGGTGTCAAACATAACCACAGCATTTGCAGCTACAGTTGTCCCCTCTCTCAGCACCAAAGGAGAATTTTTACAAAGAATTCGAGCTCCTGATCCAATATTTACATTATCTTCTACTATTATTTTTACAGGTGGGCCATCGGGGCCATCATGCCCACCTCCCAAAAGAACATGATTATAAATATTGCAATTCTTTCCAATAATCACTCCTGGATGCAAAATAATACCCAAGCCATGATGCCACAACCGCGTCCCAGATCCGATCACAACCTGAGGAGGCAAGACGCATCCAAAAATCAAAAAAATCCCCCCTTTGATCAATTTAGGGATCAATGGGACTTTGTATGTATACAATAAATGTTGTATTTTATGCAGAAATAACAGCAACACTCATCTCACACTGTTGAATATGTCCATCACACGATAAAAATGTGACTCACTCGAATGGAGTTCACGCACTCTTTTCGAAGCATTTACCCCCATAGCCCTTACAGCATCAGCGTTGTTGCTTGCCCAAAAAATTTTTTTAGACAAATCTACAACATCGTCAGGATTGTAAAAAAGCCCTGTCACACCATCCTCAACCAAATCTGTAAAACAACCATGCCTCGGCACAACAACCATTTTCGACCGCAATGCAGCCTCAAGCAACACATTGGGCTGGTTATCATACCAAACTGACGGCACTACCACGAACGAAGCGTTTGCATACATTTCATTCAATTCTTCACCTGAAGTAAAATCCTTGAATGTCGCAATTGATCCATAGTCACGCTTCAAACTGACTTCATAGTTCGTTTTCCCCATATACCCCACTAGACAAAGGGGGAGCGTTCCACTTTTGCAGCCTGCATATGCTTCAAGTAAGTGATGTACTCCCTTCTCTTGCACAAACCGACCGACATAAAGAATGCAGTCTGGCGAATTCGAGATCGCAGGCTCATCTGCCAGACTTTCAACCATTGTCGGCACATGGTAACACTTTTCGGCAGGGAAACCGCATCTAATATATTTCTCCATAGTGAACAAAGACGGAAAAATGAAAGCAGAAATCCGATGCCGATGCCGAAGCAACAGGTTAAAGTAGTACGCAAAGACTTTTACCGAGCTTGCCGCCAAGGACCCTTTGACACACCTATTCGCGATGCATCTATGGTAACCACGTTCTATACACTCCTCGCATATTTTTCCATGTGCATACAGATGAGCTTGCGGACATATTGAACCGAAATCCGAAACCCTCACCACGCAGGGGACATCGTTATTAATAAAGGAGTCTATAATTGCTGGGGATATCTTATTAAGATAATGAAGCACATACGCGACATCAGGCTTTTGCTCTTCAACAAAACGCCGTGTCTTATTGTACACCTCATACGAATAGAAATGCCTTGTAATGGACTTGGCTAACGTCGCGATGGATTTATCATCTGGATTAAAGTAAGCATCTCCGCTCTTTGAAGCGGATGTGAAAAAATAATCCTCATATTCACACTTCTCATTCTCTGGGCTATGCACCGAAATCGGCATCACGGTATTACCGCGCTCTTCAGCCAGAGCCTTGAATTTGAAAAGGTACTTTTCGGGGCCACCACTGATGAAGTAGCGGTGGTTGCACAATGCAATTCTCATCGTTTAACCCAAACCGTATTCCGAAAGAAGTTTTTTCAAATGCCGCCCATTCATCATGGAATTATCTACGACCTGCGGAATCCTCTCTTCCAAATGCTCAACGATTCTCTTCTTGCTTTCCCATGCATTATCGAACGCTGAATTCAGGGTCTCTCTCTCCATCTTGCTGATATTGTAGATCCATTCTTTTGCGCCAACCATCTCCCCCAGTATACCCCAAGTTCTATGGTCATCCTCATAGGTCAAAGAAAGAAATGGGGTTAAGACGGAAGCTGCTCCGATGCACGAATGGGTCCTTTCGCCTGTAAAAAAAGCACAATGCAATTGCATAGATTTAAGTGTGCTAACATTTAAATCATCCTCAATAGAAACCATTTGATCTTTATGTTTGCACGCCTCCAATACCCTCTTGGCCATCACACGATCATCGTGAAATTCCTTGGGACCTATCGAATGAGGGAAAAACGCTATCTTTGCACCACACTTCTCAACGATATGATCAAAATACTGAGCGTAAATACTCACACGGGCAGCCATTTTTTCAGACTCGTCGGATATGGACTTTAAACAACCATGAAAGACATCAGTCTTATTGACAAGTGTCGCCCCCACAATCACATCCTTGTCAACGTCTAAACCATGCTTCTCCAATACGGCACGACCAACGCTGGCATCATCTGGAGAAACCAGGAAAGCCTTATCCGCGGTGAGATGGATATTTGCATTCTTGATTTCCAGTTTGTCCCGCACGATACTGTAGCTTAATGCTTCACGGGTCGTAGCCAAGTTGACTCGCTCTAATCCCATTTTGAAGGCAGCTTTTGCTAAGGGGCGTTGGTACACAAATGACTTCAGACTAGTTCCATATACAATGACAGGCACGTTGATAAAATTACAAAACAGAATCAACGCATTGTGCATAATGGCGTACGCATTGTCGTGAGCACAAATGACGCAATCGACATCGTCATACGCCTTAAAAAGCTTGCTTTTGAAAATCTTTGATGGAAGGTTTTTATTAATCTTCCGCAATATCATGTATAGTAAGTGTTTCGGAAGCTGCCCCAACAGATGTTTTATCTTTACCCACTTCGTAGTACGCGCATATGGGATAAGCGTATCTGTCACCACCTCAACAGGGCTTCCATATATTTTTTGGTCATAATCGGGAGATGTCGAATATAAATAGAGCTTCTCCACTTCGATATCACCAAATGTGCTTAAAATACCACGTAGAATAGCCTCTTCACCTTTATTATGTGCAGGGATATTCTCTGGAATTAAAACTTTCATCTTTCCTCCTGGACGACTTTCGCGTGCTGAATAATTGAATAAATAGAAACAAAACTTGCTATTATGAAATTCAAGAAAAATGCTATGGAAATAGAGCTGGCTGCACCGTCAATACCGTATCTAGGCGTCAGCACCTGTAAAAGGCCCACTGCGGTACCAAGTTTCATTATTTCCAGTAAAAACCGTAATCGAGGTTGATTCAAAGCATAGAACAAGTACTGAAATGGCAAATAAACGACCTGAAAACACCAACCTATAGTGAGAATTTTTATCGCAGAAATGCTGGAAGTATAAGAAACTCCAAAACCAATTTCGACAACATATGGGCATAAGAAATAAAAGCATATCAAGCCAGTCAATATCAACATGATCGGCGCAAAAGCCTCTTCCAGATATTTACGGAATGCCTGTATCGATTGTACAGCAAGCATGGATTTAGGCAAAAAGATGCCGCTAACTGATCCTGTAAACAAAGAAAATACAAGGGCAATTTGAGCTGCAACCGAGTATTGTCCCAACTCCTCAAAGCCGACTATACGGCCTATCAGTAGAACATCGACTCGCTGATAAACATAGTAAACCAAGGTGACGCCTAAAACCCACTTGCTTAAAGCCAAAACCTCGCGAAAAGAACCACCAGAAACTCCCCCGCTTTTGACGGCCACTTTTCGCCTTAAATAATAAACACTTACAGCCATAGACACGACAGCGCCAGCCAAGTAGATAGATATGATGCTCAGCAAAGACATATCTGTCCAAAACAAATAGCAACCCACAAGACTGATGAAGACAAGAAAAGGGTGAGCAAAACCGATGATAGAATAAAGGCCAAATCGCTCTTTCTCTTGATATACGGCAGCCAACGTCCTGCTATAAACGAGAAAAGCTCCAGCGCAAGCGCTGAGTGATAGTGCTACGATAATTCCCGACGATTCAAGATAGTATCGCCCATAGCAGTAAGCGACAGGATAGCTAACAGCCAAAATAAAGGCTATATAGTACTTTTTCAAACGCAAATTCGATTCAAGAATAGCACTCTTCTGCTCTTCGCCCCCTGCGACTTTAGCAAACTTGATATATGAAATGTCAAAGCACTGCGAAATCTGCCATGCCACATTCAACACAGCCAAACAGATCGTATAAAAGCCGAAATCAACCACAGAGAGAAGCTTGGAGCACACTACAATATTCACAAATGACAGGGCTCTGCCCGCAGCAGACCCCAAAAGGACATGAGCGTAACTCCAAAACACTGATGGCATTCTAATTCTCATAAATAACCCTTTACATAGCCAAGCGCCGTGCACCACAGTGCAATAGCAGCCCCCCCTTTTACTACTGAACCATGCCCATCATCTTCATCGCAGCAATTCCTCAATCGCCTTCCTACCAATCAAGCCGTCTACAACCAAAGACTTCACACCTTCATCAATGTTACGGCTAAAAATAAAACCATTTCCAATGTCATTCATGGAAGAAATGTTTTCCCCATTTTTAGAACTGACTGCTCTCACGTTGCTTTCTATGACAAACAAACTCTCTTCAGAGAACAATCCTTTATAATCTTCACTTTGATATTTTCCGCTCTGAGCAACAAAGCTGTGCAAAGCGTTCGCATACATCAAACATGATCTGAATAAGACCTTTCCACCACTCATGCCAAGCAACTGCACGAAGAATCCTCGTCCTTTCTCATTCTTATAGGCAAAAATATCATTCGCAAAAACCACTTCATACCCATTATGATAAAATTGGAGTGGGGTGTTAACAAACACATTTCTAGAAAATACAATCTTATTACTTGACCGACTATGCCCATTTACCTTGACATATTTACAATTCACAAATTTACAATCTTTCACGAATATCTTTTTATTTGCATATTTATTATCTTTTCGCCTATGCGATATATCCAATGCAGAATCGCCACCATTCCAGTTCTCGAAATAACAATTCTCCACAGAACCGTTACTCCCAGAGTGAATCAATACGGCATCAATGTTCAAAAAATTGTCACTTTTCAAATTGGCATCGTGAAAATAACTATCCCTGAGGGTAAAAGTCTCCAAGTCTAGAGGAGCCACGCTATACATGCCTCGCTTCGGATCAAATTCAGACTTGGGACTACCGTTATTGATCCAAACGCCAATCCCACTACCAACAACACTTCCCTCGAGAGAGACGCCGCTCACTTCAACATTGCTCACTTCAACATTTCTGCACCCCTCAATGCGGAGATGTGCGCGCTTGACCTTTCCGGAAAAAAAGCAATTAGTAATTGTAACATTCTCACAATCTTCAATCAAAATACTTTGATATGCAGAATTGCCCCCTGCTCCCGACTGTGCAATCACACCATCTAAAACAACATTTTTGCAATTCTTGATGTATATAAAATTTCCTGAATACTTGTTGGCTGCCTCAGGTATAATCGCTTTCTCAAACCTAACATTGCGAATTACCACTTCTGCCTGATCCACAGCTTTAATCATTTTGGACTGCTTTATAAAAACATCCAAATTCCTTGGCTGAAACTTCCACGCCGGTTGAATTGGGTTAGCGCGGCCTTCCGGCACAAAACAAATCACGACGCCTAATAGAATAAGACAACTCATCGTAAAAAGATTAAAATGATTCATTCTCCCCCCAACACTTCAAACAGATAAGCTCATCAGCATATCAACAACATCATATCCAATCAGACCTGTGCTCAAACTCTGCACAACCGCAAACTCACACGGGTAAAACATCATGACAACCATTCACCAAATGACTTTCTATACAAACCGTACGAAGAACCACTCAAGGACATAAGCCCCACGGGATTAATCCCGATGCATTCTCAAGCCGAATAGCTGTCGGAGAGTTGGCTTCTTAGAAAAAAGTCTCAATATTTTAGGAGCAAAAAAAACAACAAACTGTCTATTTAAAGCCAAAGGCCGGGAGAACAACAGAACTCGGCGCTTTATTACACATAGACGATTTTTTATTGAGATATCAAAAGTCGGAGCCATGTTAGAGAGGGTCTCTAACATGGCTCCACAAAGAAATCAGAGATATCATGAACGACGCCTAAACTGCAGCAACAGAAAAGGGACAACTCCAGATGCTAACATAACAACCGAACTAGGGAGAGGAGTCGCTGCCACTTGGAACTCAGAGACATCAAAAGCTGCAATTCCGTTATACCCGTCTGCCACAAGTAAAATGGCGTTTTCAGAATCCAAACTTAACCCCCATGAATAAGAAAAAGGCTTAGGATCCTGCTCTTCAATAAGAACCATTGGATCAAAAATATCTAATATTGACTCCTGAGAAAGTAAACTAGGATCAGAGATATCAATCGCAAACACTCCATCAACCCCATTACTGACGAAGGCAACATCACCAAAAAATTCAATATCCAGAGGGGGCATGTCTGTTCTAAGTCTAACACCATCAAGATCTATCCCGTTGGGGAGAGCAACAGTGGAGACATGAGTGGGTTGACCAGGTGTCTCGATATTATAAACATCGACACCCACGCCTTGTGTCAAAACGTAGGCATAATTATCTTTAACACCAATATCCCAAACACCTAATGGGCTTTCTTTATTTTGCGGAACGTACGCTTCAGCAAACATATTTGAAGGATCAGATATGTTAACTACCGAAAAGCCACCTGGAGGGTTAGCTACGTATGCATAATTCCCCTGAATCGCAATCCCTTGCGCCTCTATCTGTCGCCCTGTCTCTTTTTTGAACCCAATTCGATCAAGCTCAACAGGTTGGTAGGGATTTGAAACATCAACACTGGTCAAACCACCCATAAAATCTCCAACAAACAAGGTGTGACCACTCATCATCAAGTTGGATGATCGGTAATAAGGATCGTCAGCATAAGGATTGAAGCTTGAAATCAATTCTGGCTTAGACTTATCCGCCAAACTAAATACTCGAATCCCATTAGTTCGTTCGGCCATATAGAGATAATCATTGTTGGCATAAATTGAATATGACTCATCAGCATTTACATCTCGATCTAACCACCAATCTGTTTGATACATATTTGAGTAATTAGAAACATTAATCGTCCGAAGATCTGCCCACCCGCTGGCAAGATATGCATAAGAACCTTGCTGCCAAACATCTCTATAAAGACCAGGCTCTAAAAATGCCCCGACTTGGGTTGCTGCTCGCGCAACTTGGGTTGAGCAGGCGACAAAAAAAGCCAATACTATATATGCAACCATAGATTTCTTCACAGCTATTGCTCCACATCTTTTTAAAATCATATTGGAACATTTGTGCCAACAACAAAAAACACTGATATATCGGATGCATAGGCAAGCTACTCTAATACCAAAGTTAACAAGTCACTTTCGTGCAAAACCCAATCCGTTTTTTCCGGACTTAACTTTGTAGCTTTGGTAGATATGAGACCTATTTCTAGAAACGCTTCAAGCGCGTCCGCGATTAATGACTCTGAAAGCTATTCGCCGATCGATTGACCATCAACCTAGCAAGGTGTTAGTTGCCTATAAGCCATACGGATAATTAGGAACTTGGAAGACAGGGTTTATCCAATACTCGATTGGATAGGATTGAGCAGTTTCTTGCTGGACGTAAATGTCACTTGTGCCGACCTTGAGAATCCTGAGGATATAGAACGAAGGTAAAAACTGTCTATCCCTAGGGAGGCTTAAGCAAATGTAGCCCCGAGTCCTGCTGCTCAGAATGATTTTTTACATCTTCCGTGAAACCAATGGTTTTATCTGGGGACAAGTTCTAGAGCCCCTTGAAGGAGTCCATCGTACATGACCAGATCAACTGGCTTTTTTTTGCATAGACGAAATGAAGAGGCAAGACATAGTCGGCGGGGAAACCGTTCAAAATAAGCTTAGAGAGTATTATAAATGCAAAAAAGAATTGAATGGATAGATATCGCGAGAGGAATAGCGTTTTTAATGATCATTTATTCTCACATAGATTTTACTAATGATTTTCTGATGATCTACTTCTCCCCAATTTTTCTCACAACCTTTTTTTTTATTTCTGGATACTTATTTAGTACTAAACGCAGTTTTGTTGAAACACTAGAACAACGATTTAGGACATTAATGATTCCTTGGTTAATTTATGGTCTATTTAATATACTTCTTTCCCAAATAGTATCTTTGAACAACCATGCACCACTCGCTGCAGAATTAATAGATATGTTTAAATCAATACGTGGTGAGAACGATAACCTTTGGTTTTTAGCATGCCTTTTTGTAGCATCTATACCATTTTATATTTTTATTAAATACATACCAAACATATTTCTACTTCCACTTTCATTTATTTTTTTTATAGTTAATAAATTCCTATTTGTGGGGCAAATTCCATGGTATATCAACCTTATCTTTCCTACCATGTTTTTTATGACACTTGGGTATATATTTAAACAACATGAAAGCCATTTCAAATTCATAAATTCTGTAACATTTCTAAGTATATCGATACCAATATACATACTTGGAACCTTTCTGTACTATTACTTTACAAATGAAAAGATCAGTTTTGTCCCAACGCATTACATAATTGGCGGGCTTGCAATCACCCTTCTAGGACTTTTGATATGCATTTCTATCTCAAAGCAATTAACTATTCTTAAATCTTTTCTGGTGTTCATCGGTTCTAACTCTCTGTTATATTTTTGTCTTCATGGGAAGGTCTACAGTGTCTTACAGAAACTGTATTACGTTACTAGTTCACACTTTGTTTACTACACATCATCAAACATATCTCGATGCATTGTAGGTATAATTATAACAATATTGACGGCATTAATATTAATAGTTCCCGTAAAAATTATTAATAAATTCTTCCCATTCTCAATCGGTAAAGGTTTTAATATTATAAAACTACTAACATTGCTTTGCCACGATTCTCCCAAAACTCGTAGGCGAAATCATCATTAATTCAAAACGTCACTTGGAAAATTTATTGGTAAACCTTCGTACCTAACACCCATCCACCATTACTAATAGAATATGATTTTCAAATAATCATCTCCTTTGCCAATAGAGCTAACCAGATCGTCATAAAGATTAATGCTCAAATGGCTAAAAGACCCTCGCCAAGAATAACTGTACGATATTTGTTGGGGTCTATATCGTAGTAGTCGCACACATTACCGAGCCCCCCTGAGACCCTCACCGAGAAGTTTCTGAGACATATGCCCCCCCGACTGGACCTCTGATTAGTATAGCGATAAACAGCAACTCTCCAGACATATAAGAACCTTAATCATCTACAACCTCCCACAAAACACTTCCAGGACATTCTAAAAAATTTTAAATATAATAAATTCAACGCAAGAAAACAACTAACTAGAAACAACTCTACGTCTGTTTTTTCTGGACTCACCTCAAAAATATAATAATACACCCTCAATTGGATAACATTTTGATCCTTCTCAGAGTCTAGCAGTATTTACATTTCTACAATTAATTCAAACACTTAACTTTCACTTTTACTTTTTTCCAAAATTACCAGACGCCATTTTCAATTCATAACTCAATCCACCTAGACTAGTGTAAAAATGAGCCGTCAACTTCGCCAACGGCTCTTTGTCTTATACGAAGTACCAACAATCAGATCTCAATTGTCGTCCGTTTCCTCATCGATCTCATCCACCAGTTCATCCAACTCGTCATCGCTATGCTCGGCGTAACACGACTTGTATCCCTCTTCTGTGACAAAGACACCAGTTACAACCAAGATCCCGACAGCCACGCCGCCGATGAAAGTCCAGAACTCACGCATAACTTACTCCGTGGTTTAGGTTTCGAATTCAGTACTGCATCGATTGCAGCGCCATCCTCTAATAATGTGCCGGTCAATCTGTTCACCAACTTGGTTGCCTACGGCGGAACCAGCGAAGAAGCCTGCGAGGGCTCCGGCCAATCCTCCGGCAAGGAGGCCTAGGCCCGTTCCAACGACCGGGACTACCGAGCCTATGGTTGCTCCAGCTGTCGCTCCAGCGGAAGCACCATAGTAGCCAGCAGCTCCACCGGCGACGCCTCCGACTGCGGTTCCAACTTTTTGGGTAGTGTTGACCAAAACGACGTGCGCCGAGCTTTCGCAGTTCGGGCAGATAGGAGTCTCTTCACTCATATTTTCCTCGGGATTTGATTGTGGTTATTTGAGCAGCGCACCACGGAGCATAGCGAACATGGCGGGAGCCAGTTCAGACAACTCGTTGATAGTGCGGCTGTGATCGGGGAGTAGCTTTTTGATAGACTCGGACAGGATGCCCAGGCCGTAGACTTCGACGCCGAAGCGCCTGCCTCCCTCAATGGCATCGAGTGCCACGTTGAATGAGTCGGGATCGCCGTCCGTCAGAATCAAGACGATCTTGCGCGACTCGGTTAGCGGCAGCATTTGTTGCAGCACCCACCAGAAGGCTCCACCGAGCGGGGTGCCGCCGGTGGCGCTTACGGCAAAGCCATCGTGCCCTCTGTCTCCGTGCTTCAGGATAGGGCAGACCGTGGGATGTTCAGTCCTGTCGTGGCCTTCAGCCGGTTTGCCTGCCGGAAAGGCTGTTACTCCCACGTTGATTCCGTCGATTGCATCCAGGGCCGTGGCGACTGCATGGCACACCTGTGTTGTCAACTGGATACGTCGTCTCATGGAGCCGGAGGAGTCCAGTAGGATGTGAACAGCGGTGTTGATACCAACACGTTCCCCATTCCGTTTGAACACGCGTGCGTCTGCCACCGAGAGCCGATGCAGTTGCCGTGCGTCTAGCCGACCATGCCTGCCAACCTTCGTTCGTGTAAGCACGGACGATTGAAGCAGCCCTTGAAGTTGCGTTCGGAGGGCAGTCGATGCCCGTTTAGCCGCTCTTGCATCTTCGGGCGCTATAGGCTTCGCTGACTTGGTGCCGAGTTGAGCGACATGGAGTGCCTCGCTCAGGTCTTTGGGGGTTTCCCTGATCAGGTTATCAGCCAGAGCTTCCCCCATATTGTCAGGTAGATCTGCTTCATCTGTATTAATCAAGCGTTTTAACGCCTCTGAAGGGAGACGGCCTGGGGTGCCCTTTTTCGTAGCTTTTCCCTCACTCGAAGCCTCATTTTGCGGGGGCAAAATAGCCGCTTTATCCTTAAGGATTGAAACGACCTCGCGAGCATACAGGATACAATCCTGAGTCGAATCGCAATAGGCGTTGACCTTCTTCAAAACAGAATTCAAGTGTGTAGTCAGGCCGGGATAGTGAGCCTCAACAAAGCTTCCGACTGCATCCCGTTGTCCGTTGAGCGAAGGGACATCCCAAGCGCGGACAGACAGCAAGAGCCAATTCAGAATAGCCATGGCTGGATCGGCTGTCTTTTCGGATGGGTTCCCGAAGAGATCCTTGATCAGCCAATTGAAGTTTTGGCGGCAACCAGGGAACAAACGGGCCAGCCGGTGCTCAACCCGCCAATCTTCAAACGTATTCCACACGTGCATTTCCAGCGGAGTCAGGTTCGCCAGGCACAACCAATCGAAGCGCGTTTCACGAATGTGGGCAGCCTCGTGGTCGATATAGCCACGGGCCAGGCCAATGAGCGTCTCGCTGGATTCCAAAGGGAGTGCGGGCAGATGAATAGTGCTTCCATCCGTATAGGCACCCCTTCCGCCAATGGCGACTTTCACGCCGTATTTACGCCCTAACACCGAAGCCACCATGGGCAGAGATCGCATGATGAGTTGATTCTTCATGACGATCACCAAAGCCCGTGGCTGTCGATTTGGTGCTGGTGAGCTTGTTCAGGGATAAACTCAGCTTCGGAGGGAGGCAATTCTTCCGACACAGGCTGAATCGTGTCAGCAACCAATCCGGCCAGGATTTCGGAT
Source organism: Pseudodesulfovibrio sp. zrk46 (assembly GCF_012516435.1). Lineage (NCBI taxonomy): Bacteria > Pseudomonadati > Thermodesulfobacteriota > Desulfovibrionia > Desulfovibrionales > Desulfovibrionaceae > Pseudodesulfovibrio > Pseudodesulfovibrio sp. zrk46. The sequence continues at coordinate 3,042,405 of NZ_CP051216.1, read as the reverse complement.
GAGTCCTGCCCATCCAAAATCTTCTGCCCATGAGTAACAAGCGTTACCGGATCTCGGAGCAGAGAGACTACGCCTTGTAGCATAACCAGCGCGCTCCCATGGATGTACCCGCGTTTGGGGACACGATTGAAAGCCGTATCCAGCAAATCTACTACCGGCACCACGCGAGGCTCAACAAAGGTCAGCCCAGCGAGTTTGCTATGGATGGAACGCAGAGGCGAAAGTGCCTTGTGCGTCACCTTGTCTTTGCCTTCAAAGCAGCGTTTCCATGTGTCGCTAGCGGCCTTAGCCACCTCGTCAAACAAGGTTCCGCCCAGTTCGCTCACCTCATTTTGCAGTCCATGCCCAACAACGTTGTCATTGGGTGGAACGAGCTTGAAGAATTGCCATTTGAAGTCCAACCGACTGCGGACGTAATCCGCACTTACCGAAGAAGAACCAATCAGGCTTTCCCAGCCGGGATGCTGAACGATCCAGTCTTTGATGGCTTCATCGTATCGGTTGAGAAACTGTGCTTTTGCATTCAGGAAGTCAGCCCGAATGTCGGTCAACTCAGTTACGATCTCATCAGCCTTGTCTTCCGGGATACCCCAGCCGCCGAGGAAGCGGACGCCAGTCCTATCCAGCAGGTTCACGGCGCGAGCCTTGAGAGTCCCAAAAATCCGCAGTTCTTTGGGATCGCAAATTTTCTTGCTACCCAGTGATGCCAGTTCTTCGGGCGGCAGTTCTGCACCACCAAAGTCTACAGGCAGTAGCTTCTTACGCGCAGTCCAAATCTTCACGTCGAGATTCAGAGCGATCAGGTTGTCGAGAACAGTTATGTCGATATTCATCATTTTTCATTCTCCTCTTGTTGCGGGAACATGCGTTGAGCAAGCTCATGCAGCACCGTCCGGGTCTCCGGCGTGGCGCGATAAGCAAGAGCGCGATCGAGCGCATATGTCACGGGTTGGATGCCCTGTCGGGCTAACGGTTGGAATCGGACTGTGAGATCTGCCCAGCGAATCAGGGTACGAGTTGAGAACGTCACCTCAATGGTGTCGCGGAAGTTGCCGTCCGCTTCGCCCATAAAGAGCTTCCGCACTTCGTTGGCAAATTCGACCATCTTCGTGCGCACTTCTTTGGGCAAGCCGGGAGCCTTTCGATGCAGCAATTCGCGTTCTGCCTTGGGCTTGGGATAGCCGATTTCGCACAGCCAGAAGCGGTCCATGAATGCGAGATTCTGGCGAAGAGTACCTTGGTAGAGCCCCGTTTCATCATTGCCGCCGTTGGTATTGGCCGTGGCCGCAAATCGGAACAAAGGATGAGGTTTGATGATCTCCCCACCGTTCTCCGGAATGCAGAGCGGATCTCCATCCAGAATGCCGTTCAAGCCAGCAACCGTTGCCGGATCAAGCAGGTCGATCTCATTGAGCAGGAAGAGACCACCGAATTTCATGGCCAATGCAAGCGGCCCATACAGGAAAGACATGTTCGAATCCTCCACGGTCAGATGGCCCACCATATCTGGAAAATCCAGCCGCCCATGACCGGTGATGTCGAACACAGGGTAATTGAGCTTGGCAGCAAGCTGTTTGATGAGACTTGTCTTTCCACTCCCTGCGGGGCCAAAGACGTACAGCGGATCGGATGAGTCCATAAACCACACGACTGCATCATGGCTGGAGTCGTGAAACACGTATTCCGGCTTCAGATCTGGGGTGAACGAAGACGCGGACGCAAAGCCGCGCACTGTGCGTTTGGACGTTTTGCCACTGAAGGTTTCACCGGCGTCGAGGTCTACAGGTTGCAATGTTTCTAATTCTTTGAGGGATTCACTCATGATTTTCTCCTTTAGGAAATAGAAAAGACGCACCCCCGTGAGGAGATGCGCCTTTCTGCTTTTCGTATTTCTAAATACTATGCTGCCGATTTCAGCGGTTTGTTGATCTTGCTGACATACAGCCGTTCATGTGGCTTGCCTAACTTTTCGCACTGCTCCAACGCTTTTTGCGCTTTAAGTTCATCACCAATCAATGAGGTTAAAGTGTCCAGAACCTGGGAGCGATCCAAAGTCTTGCGACCTGCAATGTTTGCAACACGGAAACGACGATCTCCAGCCGAGAGCCAATTCTGCCCACCAACAAGGCGATATGTTTGCCGGATGCGTTCTTCTGACTCTACGATACGCTTCTCCAGAGCGGCCTTTCGCTCTTTAAGCAAAGCAAGCTCTTCCAACTCCAGGCCACAGGCTGAATCAAAAGGGAGATTCACGTCCTGAAACTTTGGACAGTCCGCATTGACGTCACACCAATCACAAAGGGGATGAAACCCTCGACAGTAATCAAGGTCATTCAACTCCAGACTGCCAGTACGCACATCCTCAGCTGTTCGCCAGATGGCAACCACCGTCTGCAAGCACACCTCAAGCATGCCCTCTTCCGGCAGATAAGGACCGAATGGCCTAACCTCGGACAAAGAGATGGAAAGCACCCACGCCTCGATATCCACGTTATCCGGAGAATCGGGGAATGCCACACCAAATATGGACTGCATAGCTTGCGGAAACGTGACCGATTGCGCCGCCGTTTCCGGGACGGAAAAGCACGGCTCGGTCCAGCAGGATTTGAGCAAGCCCACCTGCCCATAGAGCTGTGTTTCATATGAGGCATACAGCGAATCGGGAATTCGCTCGTTGCTCTTGAGTTCCAGAATCCGCACGGCTGGTCGTTTTCCGCCCCAGACCAGAGTAAAGTCCAGATGTGCCTTGATAGGCACACTGTTGTGCTCAATGGCTATCTCAAGCTGCGGTATAAGTTTTACGCCAGTGGTCGCTAGAGCCAGTTCAATACCATGCTCCTGCCAATGACCTCGTTGCAGGATGATCTGTCGTCCAAGGGTATGGGCAAGATCTTTGGGAGCAAGCTCGCCTACGGCAGATATGGCGGGAAAGATGGCTAAACCAAGCTTGTTGGCCACGGCTGCCCGCATGCATTCCATCCCTTTGCCAATGTCGGACATGCCAATGTACTGACTCCTATCCCCAAGCTCGTTAGCTGTTTTCTGCTCGGCATGAGTCAGGAGTCCCTGGGTAAGAAGCCGCAACAATCCCTGCGATTTGGTGTCATCATGCTGCATCTGTATACCTCCACCAGACCTTGCGAATGCCATCCCAGCGGAACCCGGCCTTACGCAAAAGCTCTTTCTTGGAATGAGTATCGCCTGTAGCTAACACACACTGCTTGCCGTCATTGGCTGCGCCCTTTCGGTACTGCACACCGTCGAGACGGGGCAAATTTGTCATGCCAGTATCACCACTCTTGGGAGTCAATTGGGGCTGCGAAGCATTCGAATTCCTCCCATAATTCCGGGGGGAAAATCCGGGATTGTGCGGTTCTCCCTGAAAGGAAGCCAATTCGCCATCATCATCGCTCTCGGTCACAATCCCAACCAAAGCAGCCATCCCGTAACGACGGGCGTAGGTCATGGCAGAACCATAGCCCTGCGGGTCACTCTTGGGCAGCGGCATCGTCAAGAGGGATGCCTGCCATTGTCCAGTCTCAGCGTGGACAAGCTTGGTTACCAGCCCTAACTGGTTCGCTTCCACCGACACCGGATACTGGGTCAACCAAATGCCATGCTCAAGCAGGGCATCCCGGCATGCATTCATGACGGAATGCAGTGTTGCATACCGACTGTTAGTGAACGTGTTTTCTGCATCCCTCAACGCCGGAGAAAGCATCTGCTGCACCTGAATCATCGCCTCTGCCAACTCAGTAATCTCGGAAGAATTCATCTGTGTTTCCATATTTTCCTCCCAACAATGAAAACACCCCAGGCCGCATGTAGCGGCCTGGGGCTTTGGTTATTTCAAGAACTCCAGCTAAAAAGCCAGGTTGTTCAATTTAATGATATATGTCTGATTTCACTTGAACAGCACATACGCTGTAAGCATGTGCAATACGTGCAGAATGTGCGATCGTTCTCTATTGACATCATACTAGGACTTCACTCAAACGCTGCCGCACACAATACACAGAACGCACTATTATATAGACAGGCTAGAGTGCACTCAGACCTTCAGCTATCAGAGTGTAGCCACGAACCGTGGTCCCCCTCACGCTTTTGAATTCTTTGATCTCTCCTTTGCTATTATGGGCTAGGCAGTCTTTCTCATTCAAGAGCTTCAGTAGATTCTTTATTGATATACCCTTGCAGAGTTCCTTGCGAAACGCCGGAACCTTCATGAAATACCGCACTTCGAAGTTGTCGAGATAGCGATACCCGACCGCATTGTATGGTTGAAACTTATCATGTAGTTCACCAAAACGCGTTTCACCGTACATTTCTATATATTCACGGACTCGTTCCAGGGCTTTGTCCTCTTCCACATTGCCGATGCCACCGCGCCACGCAATCCAGTCGCTAAACAGTTGGGACATGGCTTTGTCGGACGTCTGTCCCGGCCACGGCAGAATACCGAGTTCCGAAGCAATCTCTCCTGCGGCGGCTGACAGACCGAATCGTGCACAGACTCGCTGCACCTGCCCGGAAGCATCGACCGGACAATACTGTTCACGGAACCGATTGATCCTGTCACTCACGGATTTGCGACACACATCGGGAGCCGCCACGAGTTGTTGAAGGAAGGCCCGCAGGGGAGTCCCATAGAACTTCACGGACTGTTGAGAGAGGTAATCACTCAGTTCTCGCCCGCTTGCGAAGTCATGCAAGTTCTCATAGATCCCCAGACCATCACCGGCATTAGCCGCGACATCAACCACGCGGACCATCTGACCGGCCAGAGAATCAAACCTGAAGTCTTCGCTGATCTTGTCACTCAGCGTCTTTTCGCCGCTTGACAGGAAGGCCAGCACCCACTCTTTGCGGGCTCTGGCATTGCCCTTCCGGTTGGCTCTGCCCTTCCCCTGCCCATTGGCCAGCATATATGCAACCTCGCTGACCACTTTGGGCGTGGCCTGGCTGATCTCATCCAGACACAACAGGTTGTCATTGTGGAGAGCGGCGGTGCTTTCCAAGGCATTATCCGTCGCTCTCCACTGGCGCAGGAACGGCTTCCCCGCATTTCCACCACAAACAGAACCAGCAACCTTCAGGGCCGTGGTCTTTCCGCATGAGGAGTCGCCGAAGAGGTGAAGGCCTCCGCCCTCCATACCCAAAAGGCGTAGAAGGCAGCCTGTCAGGGCAAAGGACACGGCCAAAATCAGGCGGCTGTTTCCCACGCAGTAGCGACCAATCTGCTCCTGCCATTCTTCGAGTGTACCCGCCGTATTGAAGAGATCGTCGGACACAGCACTTTCGAGAATGATAGCCTCATCACTCCTCCCACCGATCACGCCATCCGGCAGAACGTAGGCCTCGCCATGCCAACCGAGCTTGTCCACTTTTCTGGCGAACTTCCCAGGTTGAGCAGTGAGGAGATATTCCTGCAACTTGGTGCGGGCGAACTTGGTGGGCGGAAGGCTCAGGCCATGATCAAGCAATGAGGCCCGCCATGGATCACCGTTAGCGCCTAGGTCACTCATACTAAGCTGAATCTCATGTTGAACGCCTTCCGGATCGGTCAGGCTTACCAGCCTCCCCCACGATGAATTCTGTGGGTTCCGCACGAAGGCCTTCACTTCCAATGGCGAGCAGATAAACTCTCGTCCGAGATCCGGCTCATCAGGGTCCGTAATATAAAACAGCCCGGCTTCATCACTGACGAAACGCTCTGCTGTCACCTTTTCAGCATCCTTCTTACGCCACAGGACTGTCGGACTTTTCACGCCACAATTTCTGCCACAGTCCCAGATGCCTTTAAGCGTGGCACAGGTATGTGGCTTATTGCCCATAACAGCCCGCTTAATCTTCATCTCAGTCTCGACATAATCGTAATTAGGATACGGCTTGCTAAGGCTGTGAATGGCATCCCTGCCACGCTTGCCAAGCGGAGCCAGCACATTGACCATGCCAAACCATGCTTCCTCCGAGAGAGTTTCTGCATTCTCACGACAATATTTGATATAGCTGCAGCGCTCCAACTCGGATACCGCCTTTGTCGGATTCATAAGGGAGTCCCATGAGTGAACCTGCTTATGTGCTTCCTGGAACAATTCCACGATCTTCGGGACCGGGGTAGGGAGCACGCATTCCGTTTTCTCCAGACACCTCTTTTCCAATGTCAGCTTTTCCAGGTCATCATAAGTAAGGGAAGACAGCTCTTCATACGAAACCGGCACCTTATATCGCCCATTCGAACGCTGGATGTTCTCACAACGGAGCAGCCGCCCGGCTCCCATATTGTAGATGCTCATATCCACCGTCCCGATCCTTCCGGGAATTCGACTGAGCAGAATTCCAACAAACGCCTTGTGAATCAAGGGCAAAAGCGCGTCTCCCTCCATATCGCCATACACGGCTGCAGGGATAACGATATGCAGCCCCTTCTTGCCACTCAACCATATACGCAGCACTGCCGGGTCTATTCCCAAAACGATGAGCCCTTCAATGAAAACCAAAGCATCGACCACAGCTCTTGCAGGATCCTTGGCATAATCAAGATCCAGAACCAAATCCCCGTTACGGATGGGCTCCGGCTTCCCCTGTTGGGGTTTGTGCGAAAAGGTCATGGTCGAAATAAACTCCGCACCATCACGAATGGCCTGGGCCAACGTCTCTTCGGAAAACTCCAACCACGTTCGGCGGCCAGGTTTTCCATACTCTTTTTTTGCGTAACAAAAGAACCTTGTCAGCATGTCTCTTCTCCTTACATGTTCAAAAGAAAAGGCCAGGAGTTCATTCTCCTGGCCTTCCTTCCGTCTCCAAATCAAAACGGAATCAATCTATTTCTTTAAGCCACCAATCCAAAAACGGATCACGGACAATCAGCACCTTCCGCGCCCCGTGTCGCATGAAGCACTCTGAAGGAATCTTCTTCTGAGCCCGCAGGTTCTGGACCGTCCTCCATCGGACAGCATCACCGGTTAGTGCATCCAAAGATGTTCCGGCGAATACAGGGGGGAGGTGATCGGTCAACTGTTGTTTCAATTCAAGCATGGCAAACTCCTAACTTTCTTTACAGTTCATAGGATATCACCAGCGAATGAAACTTTACACGAAAGCAAAATCGAAGCGGATTACCTCTCCCTTCCATTATAAAAGAGGACACTTCATATATTACAATAATAAAGTCATCAAACCTGACACCACTTTTTAACCAATAACAATACACTGTAATAAAAGGATAAAACACTTAGAATATTCTAATTTTTTAATACGGTATGCTGCAATTTTAATTTTAGTATATTGAAATTTCAATTTATGTATTTTGTATAAAAAATATTTTTTGTATTTTGATATGTCAATTATTACAAAAAGCAAGAAAGCCACCCAACATCCACAAATTATCCCTTAGCAAATATCGAAAGTGTATAAATCAAATGAGTCGTGGCTGCCGTACAAAGTAGCCACGCCTAGCCCTTTTGAGACCTGGGACCCAACGCGAGGCATCAAAACGGCCATCTGCCCCTCTGACCAAAAGGCCGTCAGAATACAACAACTCTGCCAACCGCTTTGAAGAAACGGTGTCGCAAAATAACGCCTTAAATTGTGCTGTGGGGAAAAAGACACCTTTCACCCTTTCGTCAGCAAAAATGTAGCCATCGTAGTCAATACCTTTTTGACATCTAACAGCGTCTCCCATCCGTGCACTAACGGACTCTTTTTGAATAAAATCAACAACTCGCCGCACAGCCTCTTTCTCATTTTCTGTTCTGTTCATAGTCCAGTCTATGAACAGTCGCTCAAAAGCATCTGAAACCGTAGTAATGGCCAGAGGGAAATTCAGAGATTCGCTTGTACGAATAAGTGCAACGCTCATGGCAGAGAAAAGGCGTGATGCAATATCTGTAGTCGCTCTCCCCTTTTTAGAGAGGTACGTACTAGTTCTTTCCTGCTGAGCCACCAACTCATCGCAGGAGACATTAAGCAGATACCTAATAAAGTGCGGGCCCGCATGCCCGTAGTGCTGTTCAAAATCCAACAGTTTGCCGACCTGTTCTCCAAGAACATTTGGCAGCTCAATATTTATGATACATTCGTCGCCCTTCCCTGTTTTAACAGGTGCCTGCCCTGTCGACAGGATTGCATGCCTCAAACGAGATCCGTAGGAAGTATCAAGAGTGTCTCCGTTCAACAGGCGGCGTAGAAGATTTCTAACTTTGGTCTGACTTATGGAATCATTAAAATTGATGGCGATCAAACCGTCATTGTGAGCTGCTGCGATTTCGCCAATATGTTCTGAAACAGCAGAATAGCTCTGCACGAAAGATCTACCTCCCCACACAGAACTGGCCACCTTCAGAACGTGCTTTCGCTGCACAGACGTCCCGCCCCACAAATGGACCACAAAGCTTGAGCAGTTGATTGGTCTAAGCAGAGGCCCGGCCAAGGAGACAGCCAAGCCCAAAAGCAACACATCAGGTATAGGCTGCACCTTCAGCGCCTGCCCCCACTGCTCAAGATTTCCTGAAAAAACATGCCTGCATTTATACGAATCCCCATACAGAAAAGGCGCGGTAGGCATTTCGAAAAACTGTTTATACGGGAAAGAATAGGTTAGAATATTTCCAAACTGGCTCCAGCCGGCATGAGTGCTCCCTTGTGACAAAACCGGCCCCTTCAAATCGGCAATCCCCAGTTCTTCGACAGAGAGAGCAAATTGGTATGCCAAATCCTTCTTAAAAACCTTAATTCCAATTTTTTCCAACGAAAACAAAATAGCCTTCTTGCTCTCCCCGGCAATCTTCAAAGAATAATACGAACGCCCTTGATCCGGACTCAACGTGTAGCCCCAGTATTCTCCATACTCATCACGGAGAGTCTGCATTGCTTGGTAATAAGTACAAATTCGCTCTCCGGCTTCAGGCCTTCCGTCCACGGCAAGATAAACATACTTCCCATCGTTAAAGAACAACGAAGCAGGTCCAACCGCTTCGGCTGGCATGTACGGCAATGCAAGGGGGGTTGTGACACCGCAGTTGGTTGGGCAGGTATATTGAAATCGTTGAGCCAAATCCTCACAATGTTTGGAAGGCATATCATGAGTAAGCCAGGAAGAGGCATAATCAGCCTCTCGCATCTTGGGATTGACAACACCAGCGCAGACACATAGCCGACGGAATGAACGAACATTCAAGGCACCGCAGACCCCGCCCAACAAATACAGCTCGTCTTCGTCTTCCCAAACGGTTGTGGACGCAACATCTTGTAGCAGTGCACACTGCTTGAGATTTCCCAATTGATAGGGGGAAGCCCAGACACTATGTCCTACAGCATGCTTGGCCCTCAAAAAGACATCCCTCATCAAAGACATCTTTGCGGGCACCTTAGGCCTATGTCGAGTGTAGTACTCTACCCAATTTATGGGGATATCATTCCAAGAGTCATGAAGGAGATGTGGGGCATCAACGGATGGATCCAATTGTTTAATAAGTTGTTCTTTGGCATGCCACTCTTCAGAGAAACATGGAACGTAATGTAGAAAAGGGTTGATCATCGCTACAACTTTGACCTTAAGCCCCCCTTCGGACAAAAAACGTTTTATCTCCTTATTCATCGCTATATATACTGAGTGCAGCCCTTTATATCCTCGTTCATTAGAAAACGCCCTCGCATCAACTTGCAAAAACAAAGAATCCTCACACTTGAAGAATTCGATCTGCCGCCTATCGACAGCATACCTCTTTATAAGCAAGGTCCAATACGCGTAGAGTATATGAACAGCGCTCTCAAAGGAATCATGTTCAACTCGAACTACGTAATCTCCGTATCTACTGCCATCCGCCGCATCACTAAAGAGAGACACAGATTCTACGCCACTAGCCCTGCACCATTCCAACATGGATTCTGGAGGAACATCATTAGAAAGAGCCAATTTCAAAGGCATCCCATTCAATCTTCCGCATTTTCTTGAGAGAAGCAGAGGCACGCCGGATGCAGTTTCATATTTCTTATGACCAATCATTCAAATTCTCCGGATTAGTTATTCGCTCTGCGTAACGGTACGACCTTGCCCTTATCCGTCGACAGCCCGCCTTCAAGCCCGGCCAGCGCCGTAGCTTGTGCGTCCTCCGACCCCTTGACGTAGCGCATGGCCATTTGAACGGTACGCCAGCCCATGACGTCCATGAGGTCGCGAAGATTCAGACTCCTGGCGAGGTTGGTGGCTACGGTGTGCCGAATGCTGTGAAAAGTCAGACGGTTTCTCTTGGTTTGCCCCTCATTGAGCTTGAGCTCCTTATCTACCACCCTCTTGAAAGCTACCGGTGCTTGGTAATAGGGGGTACCGTTTTCTTTGGTGAACACATATTCTTCGGGTTCTTTCTCGCTCCCCAGGAGTACTCTGATGGAAGGAGAGATAGGCAAGGACCGGGCATCCTTATTCTTGGTCTCAGTAAATGTGAACCGCTCGGCCAACAGATCCACATCACGCCATCTCAAATTGTAAGCCTCGGAGGCACGGCAACCGGTCAGGAAAGCGAACTTGGTCATACGCCAGGCAGCCTCGTCCGACTTTTCCAGACAGTCGAGAATCGCCTCTGCCTCATCGGGTCTGATCACCCTGAGCCGACGGTTGCTATTGCCGGGTCCAGTTACACCAATACGCTTGCCGGACGGAGGAGCTTCATCCACGATTTGCCGCTCGTAGGCATACTTCAGGATACGTCGAAGCGTCCCGGTGACATACTCTACCGTTCTTGGTGCTTTCTTCTTGCTCGTTAGGTTCGCAACAAGCTCGTCCCACTCGGGCATTCCGATATGACGTAATGGACGTTCTCCCAAACAGGGAGAGAGCCACAAGCGGTAATGCCCTTCCTCTTTCTCCCATGTGGATTGCTTTTTCTTCGTCTGGGCGAACTTCAAATACTTGGGCCAGATCTCATCCAACGTAATGAGCTTTGCCTGCTCAAGCGCCTCTTTCTTTTCTCTGCGATCTCTCTGGTCCTTGAGTGTGTATGGCCCCTGGCCAGTCTTGGCATTCTCCTTGAGCTTTCGGAGCAGGTCATAACACTTGGTGGGCGTCCATCCCTCACTAGCCCAGCCGCATGCTTCAGAGACAGTCTTCCCCTTCACCTTGTAGGTGAGGGTATAATACCGATCTTTGTGGATGCCGTGGCGACGCTCTGGATGTTCGCGATACCGCAAGCCGGGATAGATTCCTCCACCCTCTTTCTTGGTTCGCTTTACCCGATGCCATACTTGTTTGCCCATTTTGCCTCCGATTTTGTACAACTCCTGTACAACTTTTTAGGCGTTATGGGTAGTGTGATCAAGTGATGACGTATGATCGAAAAATCAACATTAATTCAATGATACAAAATAATTACTGTAAACCAGTGAAAACCTGTGAAAACGCGTGAAATCACAAAAATCTACAAAAAATCGACTTAAAATCCCTTTTACCTTTGTTCTCATTGTGAATCACGCATAGATTTAAATTACCTTGACTTAATTTAATGACATTGTTCAGATTCTACTGATGTTTACACTGACTACTGACGCCATCACCACCTTTGCCATTTTCGGTACTGCAGCCCTGCTCTTCATTAGCAACCGACTTCGCGGCGACATTATCGGAATCCTTGTCATTCTCGGACTGAGCTTGAGCGGCGTATTGACTCCAGAGGAAGCAATAGCCGGATTCTCAAATCCAGTACTCATCATTTTGGTCTGTATGTTCGTAGTTAGCGACTCTGTTGCCTATACAGGCGTCGCCCAACGGCTAGCAAAAAACATGGTGCAAATGGGCCAAGGAAGCGAGTGGCGACTGCTTGCCCTCATGATGGCAGGCGCCGGACTTGTCGGCTCGTTCATGAACTCCACAGCCACGGTCGCTGTATTTATTCCACTGGCCCTCGCCGTATGCAGGCAGACCAACCTCAACAAAAAGCGACTTCTGATCCCCATTTCTGCAGCAGCATTAATCAGTGGTATGATGACACTTGTCGCGTCCACCCAGAACCTGATTTCCAACCAGCTCATGGTTACAAACGGGTTCGAACCCCTCGATTTTTTTGCCTTTACTCCGTTTGGCATATGTGTACTTAGTGTTGCCATACTCTTCATGCTATTTTTGGGTCGCCACATCCTTGATCGCAAAGGCTTTCGCAATGCTACCGCCAATACAATCGGGACCGAAGAAATCATTAAGAAGTATGGACTTGAGGATAAGATTCGCCGCTTTCGGATTAAGGCCGGCTCATCACTCATTGGTAAGAGTATTTTTCAAGCTCGTCTCAGGCAAAGCTACGGCGTTGACCTGCTGGCGGTTGAAAAGCCCACTCTGCGAAGTCGACGTTTCGTCAAGCCATGCTTGGACAGCCCGTTTGCGCAGGATGACACTCTTCTGCTGTTAGGAGACACCGACAAGCTGGAGACTGTTGCAGAGAAGAAGAAGCTTCAACTTCGACGCCGGCTACATGGCGGTGTACGTGAAGCCATGCTGCAAGAAATCGGAGTCGCAGAGATCCTGATCGGCCCTGACTCTGGTCTCATTGGTCACACATTAAGGGATTCCCAATTCGGCAAGACGTATCGTGTGACAGTACTCAGCGTACGAAGAGGAGGGAAAACCATCTCGGACCAAGCTGCTAATCACAAACTTCGCTTCGGCGACATATTGCTGGTTTGCGGCGGTTGGGAAGACATCCTCAACCTGACCAAAGAACGCATCAACTTCGTACTGCTGACCATGCCGCATGAAAGCTGCGAAGTACTGCCTGCGCGCCACAAAGCTCCTATAACCATGACCATACTAGCCCTTATGGCAGGAGGCATGGCGCTTGAAGTACTCCCCACAGTGCTGATGGCAATACTGACAGCACTAACTCTCATGCTGACTGGATGCGTTGATATCAAAAAAATTTACCGCAAGATCAGTTGGCAGACTATCGTGCTGATCGGCGGCATGCTCCCCCTTGCAACGGCAATCACCAATTCGGGCGGTTCCGACATCATTGCTTCGTTCTGGACATCAATAGTTGGAGGATGGCCACCGCTTGGAATACTTGCCGCTCTGTTCTTCCTGACAACATCCATTGGGCTGTTCCTGCCAAGTGCCGCCACAGCCGTCTTAGTCATACCCATAGCCCTTGAAGCAGCCCCTGCATTTGGGATCCCGCCACACGCCTTGGTTATGACAGCCACCATAGCCTGTGCATGCCCATTCATCTCCCCCTACTCCTCTCCCGCCAACCTTTTGGCAATGGAAGCGGGCGGCTACGAATTCAAGGACTTCATCAAAGTTGGTGTCCCGATGCTTATGTTGGCGGCTGTCATCACTATCTGTTTGGCACACTATCTCTACCTGTAAAAAGATTGGTTATTCCTCTCACGGAAAGACCAGCACGATTCCTTAACAACACACAAAAAGAGGCTATCCAATTCAGGATGGCCTCTTTTACTTTCTATTGTATGGCAGAAAGGATTTGAACCCCGCTTACGTTATTTTCTACCATCTCAGATTGCCCTCAATTATTCGTCCGCATAGAATACGATTTAGAGCATATTCCTTGATTTCTCACTCATAAAAAGACTGCTGTAATATGGGAGGAGGTTGCTATGAATACCGTTAAGATCATTATAGCACTTACATTCCTGCTTCTTAGTGGCTGTGTTGCCCATATGCAGCCTCCAGAATGGACGAATACAGCAGAGGCAAGATACGCCGAAAACAAAGACTATCTGGAGCCAAGAGTAGAATCCGCTGATTCGAGCTTTTCAGAGGTATACTGCCTCTGCGAAGCATATCTTAAGCTTTATGAGTTTGAGAAACTTGAGGGGTGCTTAAACCTGCTCGAACAAAAGATCGATTCAGGCGACAAGAGCGTTATGGGTTTTGATATGTCGGCAAGACCTTACATGCTGAAAAGCGAGATGTACATTGAGCTAGGAGAATATGACGAAGCGATTACAGAAGCTCAAAATGGGTACGCATACGCTATCAAGGAAGATCTGCACAGGCTCAATTATATAGAGCTCATAAAACTCTATGGCCACGCATATGCTCTTAAAGGAGACCGAGAAGGGGCTTTCAAAGCCATTGACGAATTGAATGCAATATATCTTGGGTATCCATTCAGCCTTCTCCAAGAAGATCGTGATAGAGGATTGGCAAAAATCTACTTCGCCCTCGGGATGTACGACGAAGCTGTGGAGGTCACATCCAAAAGGTACGCCTTTAATGAATTAGCTAAAGCTCTTGGTGGGTTAGTTGCCGGTTCAGGCGATTATTTTCTTTTCATGGATCTTCCCTATAAATACATCAAGTACAAGAGCCTTCTCGAATCTGGGCATATTGAACAAGCGAAAGAGGGATATGATGAACTCTTGAGTATGGATCAAGTCTCACACAGCGGATCAATATACTGGAATGTGCTCTATGACCGAGGGCGAATAGCACAAGCGGAAAATAATATTCCGACAGCCCAAGAATATTACCGGAAAGCGATTGAAGCCATCGAACTTCAAAGAGGGTCGGTGGGAAATGAAGCTTCGCGCATAGGCTACATCAGCAGCAAGCAGAAGGTTTACGCAGACATGATCGATCTGCTCGTAAACCAGAAACTCGACAGCTTAGCGCTGATGTATTGTGAAAGAGCAAAAGCCAGAGCACTAGTAGACCTGCTCGCCCAACGGAGCTCCTTTTCACCGGAACAAGAGACTGCAGAACAACAGCAAGAAATCCTGGCTCGACTGAACCAAGCCGAAGCGGCCTTCTATCGAGCAGATCAGCGGAACACTCAAAATGACAAAGAGAGGCAAAAAAGAGCCATCGGGGCCATACGCAGAGAACTATCGAGTGAATACCCCGAGCTTGCGACCATGACCACGGTCGAATCTCTTGAACCGGAAGCCATCCAAGATTTCATAAGAGACGGCGAAACCTTGATCGAGTACTATTCGTACGAGCAGAACCTTTACGCTTTTATGGTAACAAAGCATGAGGTCCAGGCCATTCGACTGGATTCACAAGACCTCACTGCAGATGTTCAAGCCTTTAGGCAAGCGATCATTAGTGAATCCGATCAAACCCAAGCCCTGGGCCGCAAACTGTACTCGCGACTGATCGCCCCACTACCAAACCACCGTGGGAGAGAAAGACTGTTAATCGTGGGGCACGGAGTCTTGCACTATCTCCCCTTCAACGCCCTGATCGGACCTGAAGGTTACCTTATTGACTCTGCGACGATACGCTTTTTGCCCTCTGCCAGTGTAATGCGCTTTTTGGAACGTCGCCACTCCACACAACAACATGAAATCCTGCTCCTTGGTAATCCGGATCTGGGCGACCCAATGTTTGACCTTTCTGGCGCAGAGGTCGAGGTCAGAGAGATCAAAAAGATGTGGCCGGACTCAACTGTCCTTCTTCGGGAATCGGCCACGAAACAATCTTTACAAGAGGCAGGCAGACTCTTCCGCATGATTCATATTGCAGCCCATGGTAAATTCCAATCGGATGCCCCATTGGAATCCGCCATCCTGCTTACACCTACTACAAAAGACGACGGACGCCTCAGCGTAGACGATCTGTACAGTATGGAACTGAATGCTGACCTAGTGACCCTCTCAGCGTGTGAAACTGGCATGGGAGAAGTCAAAGGTGGAGATGATGTCATAGGCCTTAGTCGAGGCTTCCTCTTTGCAGGAGCTCGCTCGCTTGTCACATCACTATGGCCAGTACCGGACAGAGAAACCACTTATTTGATGATTGAATTCTACAGAAACCTTAAGCACATGAGCCGTGCTGACGCGCTCCGCGAGGCTCAGTTGAAGACAAAAAATGAATTCCCATCCCCATTTTTCTGGGCAGCTTTTCAACTGACAGGCAATAGTGAATAAATCATAAAAAAGCCCCTCTCCCAAACAGGGAGAGGGGCTTTTCAATTATAGCTTTCTAACGGATGCAGGCACATCCCTTCCTTCGTGCGTCATAGGCCTTAGCCAGCCCTCCTGTGGAGGTCTCACGATACAGGCTGGGCAGATCATGCCCGGTCTGCATCATGACCTGTACGACTTCATCGAACGGAATGCGATGGGTGCCGTCCGAAAGTATGGCCATTTGAGCGCGAGCAAGCGCACGACTTGAGGCGCAGGCGTTTCGCTCGATACAGGGAATCTGCACCAACCCGTCCACAGGATCGCAGGTCAGGCCCAGGTGATGTTCCAGTCCCATTTCAGCAGCATACTCGATCTGACGAACCGATCCACCCATGAGCTGGGTAGCGGCGGCTGAGGCCATGGCACAGGCTGAACCGACCTCTCCTTGACAGCCCACTTCAGCACCGGAGATGGAACCATTCTGCTTGATGACATTGCCGAACAGTGCGGCAGTAGCCAATGCCCACAGGATATCGTTCTCACTCACACCCTGCGAATGGCGCAGGTAGTGCAAGACGGAGGGAACGATGCCACATGCGCCGCAGGTAGGCGCGGTGACAATAGTTCCTCCAGCAGCATTTTCTTCGGACACGGCTAACGCATAGGCGGTGACAAGCCCGGTCTGCTGCATGTCGGCACCCGAGAGTTTGGTCTTGGTGTAGTAACTCCACGCCTGACGCTTGAGACCAATGCTACCGGGCAAAACGCCCTGCGTGTTCAGCCCACGCTCTACGGCGGCTTCCATGACTGCCCATACTTCCCTGAGAAAATCCCAGATTTCCGGACCTTCACACTGTTCTACATACTCCCAATAGGTGATTCCCCTATCCTCGCACATCTCCAGTATAGAGAGCAGGTTGGGCATGTCGTAGACTTCGACCGACGCACGCTCACCCTCATCCTCATAGCGGATTGCCCCGCCACCAACGGAATACACACGAGCCACATCCATGGTCTGTCCGTCAGTGGACAAGGCCTCGAACTGCATTCCGTTGGGGTGGCCAGGCAGCTCTTCTTCGGGCTTCCAGACGATGGAGGTACGCTCGTCTCCCAACACGGAAAGAATAGCCTGATCCGTGAGGTGCCCTTTTCCCGTAGCAGCCAATGATCCGTAAAGGGTAACACGGAACGTTTCGGTTTCCTTGTTGCGATCAAGGAACTCCTCTGCCGCTTTTTTGGGGCCCATGGTGTGGGAAGAGGAAGGCCCCACACCGATGCGATACAGTTCTTTAATGCTTTCCATTTCAACCTCCGACTACTTCATGAGCAGATTGACAAGACCAAGAGAGATCTCGGGGATGTAAGTGGTAAGAAGCAATGTGGGCAGCCATGCAAAGAGAATCAGGTACATGGTCGGCTTGAGCATCTCAGTAACCTGCGCTCCCGATATACGGCCCGACAGATACAGAAGCGGAGCCGTGGGAGGCGTAACGTTACCCATGCCGAGGTTAACGCCCATGATCGCGGCAAAGTGGACGGGGTCCACGCCGAGTTGGGTGACCAATGGTAGCAAAATCGGGGTACCAAGCAGGATACCGGAGACGTCATCCATAAGCATGCCCATAATCACGAGGAACACGTTAATCATCAGCATAATGACCATCTTGTTGTCCGAGATGGACGTCAGCACGTTCATGATCTGCTCGGGCAGGTTCTCCATGATGTAGAGACGGGAGAGGATCATAACCGCGAACATCATTGCCATGATGACACCGGTGGTGGTGGCGGATTCAATGAGAGTCTGCATGAGATTCTTCATCTTGAGGCCGCGGTAGAAGAACATGGCGACCGGAATGGCGTAGAGAACGGCAACGGCTGCGGCTTCGGTGGGGGTCATGATACCGCCATAGATACCGCCCAGAATGATGACTGGCATCATCAGAGCCGGAGAAGCTTTAGCGGATTTGACCGCAAACACCTTACTGGTGGTGACCAGATCCTCGCTAGGACGCACTTCAATGTCCTTATTGTTACGCAAGAGTACCAGGTTCACTACACTCAGTAGAACGGTGACGATCAGACCCGGGACAAACGCAGCCAGGAAGCAGGCCAGGACGGATTGGTTGCCCATCCATGCATAGAGAATCATCAGCATGGAAGGCGGAATCAGAATTCCAAGCACGCCGGCGTTGGCCAACAGTGCAGCGACATGGCCAACCGGATAACCAGCTTTCTTGAGCTTGGGCATCATGATGGAACCGATGCAGGACACAGTTGCAGAGGAAGACCCCGAAACAGCGCCAAAAATGGCACAGGTAACAACAGTAACGATACCAAGACCGCCACGAACACGCCCGGCGATGGTGTCTACGACATCCACGAGGCGGTCACCGATGCCGCCTTTGTCCATGACGCCACCGGCCATGATAAACAGCGGAATGGTAAGAAGTACAATGGAGTTCATTTTGGCGAAGCCGTAGGGCAACAGGAACCCCGGATCGTATCCGCCGGTAAAAATAAGGAATGCGGCCGATGTGAAAAAGGCGAACGGAATGGGAACGCCAATGAACAGCGTGACCACAAGAAGAAGTATTGCGATGGTAATAATCATTTTTCTAAATCCTTCTGGTGGCTTTTATTCGCCAGCTCGGCACATTTTAATGTGGGTCATGAAGTCCTGAATCAGGTAGACCACATGATACAAAGACATGAGCACGAAACCGAGGCCAATGGCCGTATGAGGGATAAGCATGGGAAGCCTGAATACCGGAGACTTAGGCATCATCTGGATCCCCCACCCCACAAACAGACAGGCCCAGTAGGTGACCAGCAGACAAATGGCGACAGTAACGACATCCTTGACCAATTGGGCGATGCGACACCATTTGGCGTTGGTGACGTAGCAGGTAAGAATGTCAGCGGAGATCTGACTTTTTTCGCGACTACCCTGAGCGGCTCCCATGAAGTAGAGCCAAAAAGCCAGCATCTGGATGAGTTCTTCGGAACCGTAAAAGTCAGAGCCGAAAACGTAACGGGCAATAACCGTGTAGCAAATCATGCCAACGATAAGGATGCTGGTAGCGGCCATGACCGTTTTTTGAAACTTGCCGAGCACGTTCCACAGCGGCAGCCTCGGTGCGAATTCAATAGGTTGCATGAAAAGACCCCCCTCTTGGGAATATCTGGAAAAAATATGTGGAATGGGATGGTTGGCGACGTGGCGGTTGTTATTTGGAGAGGCCCGCCACGTCGCCATTGATGACTGTTAACCAGTCTTAGAGGACTTAGTAGGACGCCTTGATGCCGTTCAGCAGTTCAGGAGTCAGGTTCTTTTCAAGGCGGGGCCAGGCGTTGTCGCGGACGTACTTGGCACAATCTTCGAGTTCCTGGGTGGTGAGCATGGTGACCTTGATACCGGCTTCTTCGAGCTTCTTGCGGTACATCTGATCTTCGCTCTCTGCCATCAGGAAGGACTGCTGACCTTCGTCCACGAATGCGGACTCAACAACCTTGCGGTCAGCCTCGGAGATGGATTCGAACTTCTTCTTGTTCATGACGTACTGGGTGGACTCAAAGTTCACGTTGTACTGGTAGTAGTATTTGATAACGTCACGGAAACCGAGGTAGTTCAGGTTCGGCGGACCACCGATCCAACCCTTTACCACGCCGGTCTGCAGGGCGGAGTAAGTGTCAGCGTAAGGCAGGGAGGAGGTGCGGAAACCAAGTTCTTCAGCACCGAACTTGAAGACGTCCAGACCGGGCACGCGGAGCATGATGCCCTTCTCAACACCGGCCTTGGCAACGTTTTCCAGCGGGACAACGGAACCGGCGCCGATGAAACCTTCACCGAAGTAGGAGAAGAACTTCACGCCCAGTTTGTCATGCATGGCTGCCATTTCAGTGGGCAGGAAGGCATCGGAGGCAAAGACTTCGCGGATCTGATCGTAGTCGCGAGCGATGTAAGGCAGGAAGCCTGCACCGAGACGGGCGTCGAACTGATCGGGAACGGTGATGTGTGCGGCGTCGATGGAGCCACGGATGACTTCTTCGTAGATCTGAGAAGCGTCACCAAGCTGGTTTGCAGGATAGATCTTCACCTGAACGCGGCCTTCGGTTTCTTTCTCGATACGAGCCTTGACGCGCTCAGCGGCCTTGTGAGCCATGTGCTCAATGGGATGCTGGGTTGCCAGTTTAATGGTCACAGTTTCATTCTTGGCAGTCTTTCCGCCATCGTCGTTACAGGCAGTCAGTGCGAACATGGCGCACAGTGCCAGGATAAGTGCGAAAATCTTTTTCATGATACTTTACTCACTCTAAAATATTTGAATCGAACCTAGTCCCTGAATCCTCCGGGACACCCTCAATAAACCGATCAACAAACTTGCGCCTGTTACTGTGCCTTTACCAAGTTCGATGCCAAAACATAAAAATACCAAGATATAAGTAAGTTAAGTGCAAATAGCGTATATTTTGAGTACTCCAAATAAACACAGCGGCCATCATTCATGTTCACAAAAGCGGGACACCTTGTTCCGAAAAACGGTACAATCCCGAAAAAGAGAACACACGGTCGTTCAGCAAAAGGGGAGAAAGCGAGGAGCGGAGAAAAGAAGAATTATTTACTGATATTATGCTCTTTCATCAGCACATATAACCGTGTTCGCGAAAGCCCGGAGAGCCTGCAAGCATCTTTGATGCTTCCTTGAGTCTGCGCCAGTAGCCGCTTCAGGTACCGGACTTCGACCTCAGCCAGACACTCCTTGCGATAGCTCTTGAAGGGAGGAACTTCCCCTTCCAGCAATGCATCACAGAAATCCTGCGCACCGGGAACCGAGGGGACAAACTCATCCACCACGCCTCCGCCTTCATGACCGCTCAAACTACGACGAACGGCCTTGGCCCTAATATCTACCGGCAGATGCTCGGGATACAGCACCGCCTCTGCCATAGCCCGCATGATCGTGCGCTCCAGGGTTTGCACCAATTCACGAATATTGCCCGGCCAGTCATAGTTGGTCAGAGCACTCACAAAGTCCTCGGACATTTCCTTGGAGGGTGTGTCGTACTTGATGCAAAGCCGATCCAGATGAAAACGACTGATGAGAGAAATATCTTCGGCACGCTCACGCAGAGGCGGCATCTGAATAGCGCAGGCCTTTATACGATAATAGAGATCACTACGGAACAAGCCGTCGGCACACATCTGCTCAAGATCGCGATTGGTTGCAGCAACCAATCTGAAATCACTTGCGATTTCCTTAGTACTGCCCACAGGACGATACCGCTTTTCCTGCAACACGCGTAAAAATGTAGCTTGAATGGACAGAGGCAGTTCGCCCACCTCATCCAAAAAGAGAGTGCCGCCGTCGGCCTGTCCCACCAATCCGGTTCGAGTAGCACTGGCTCCAGTGAACGATCCCTTGACGTGACCAAACAATTCACCTTCAGCCAAGCTCTCCGGCAGGGATGCGCAGTCAAGCACCACGAAACTTTTTGCCGCGCGATTGCTGTTGGCATGAATGGTACGAGCTATGACTTCCTTGCCGGTGCCGGTTTCCCCGGTGATAAGTACACCCGCGTCACCAGAGGCAGCGATGGCGATATTCTCCAATACGGGTTGGATCGCCGGGCTTTCGCCCACAAGGTCATCCCGCCTGATTGCGACAAGAGCGGGTTTGCGCCCCTTTTCCCGAAACTTAAGCGCTCGGTCCATGGAGAACATGATCTGCTTTAGGGTACTGGTCTTCTCAATGTAATCCCACGCCCCATTCTGAATGGCCAACTCGGCCCCGTCCGGGTCGCCCAACCCTGTAATAATAATTACATCAGGCCTGGAGGCAGCCTTACGGATATCGGGAAGAACGTCGATTCCGCTGCCGTCGGGCAGTCGCACATCAAGAAAGACCAAATCCACAGCAGCCGAGGCCAGCACGCCCATACCATCGGCAATAGAGCCCGCCGCATGGACTGTATGTCCCGCATCTTCCGCTAGTTGCGAAATAATGGTGCTGATATCCGGATCGTCATCCAGAACAAGTATCGTCGACATGCTTCCTCCCGCGGCGTCTTGTATGCGCCCTGCAAGCGGCGCCCTTATGGCCTTTTATACTAAAATTGTCGAGCTAGGTACATCGCCAACTGCTGTTTGAATCAATAATACAAACTAATACAGTTATTTCTGTTCGATTTGCAAAATCACACATGGCGCTCTATTAGAACCTCCAGCTTCCATGCGGGTGTTAAAGATGGCAGACTTCCTGCAATATCTCATGGACTCAATTCCCAGCCAAGGTTAAGCCGGATACAAACCATGATAAACATATTTACCAAAGAGCCCAAACACCTCCTAATAACCGCTGTCGCCACAATCCTCTTGGTGCTGACCGCCGCGTGGTACTTCTATGCGCCCCGTACAGACCTGAAGTTGACGTCCGAGGAGAAGGCATGGCTGGCCCAGCACAGAGTAATCCGTCTGGGCGCGACTCCTTCCACACGCCCCTTGGAGTATTTCGGTGAGAAGGCCGAATACATGGGCATGGTGGCTGATTACATGGCCCTGCTCGAAGACCGCCTTGGCATCCGGTTCGAAGTCCAGGAATCCACCAACCTGAAAAAGCTCCTCAAGATGGCTGAGGATAGAAAGTTGGATGTCATTGCCTCATTCCGGGCCAACCCCGCAGACATTGACTACATGCTCTTTTCCCGTCCCTACCTGGAAATGCCCACTGTCATTCTGGTCAATAAGAACCAGAAGGAGTTCCTGCGGTTGGAAGATATGTCAGACATGGATCTGGCTCTGCCCAAAAGCTATGCTGTCATTGACTATGTGCGAAAATATTACCCCAAAATCCATATTCAACCAGTCTACAACTATCTGGCAGCCCTGTTACATGTTTCCTTTGACGAGATTGATGCAACCATCATCTCTCTTCCGCAGGCCAGTTATTTCATCGAAGAAAAAGGCATCACCAACCTACGCGTTGCCGGACACACCAACTATAAAATATACAGCCGCATCGCTTCCCGCTCAGACTGGCCCATTCTCAACTCCATCCTGCAGAAAGGAGTGGATTCCATTACGGAGAATGAGCACAACGCAATCTACCGCAAATGGGTGACCCTTGATCAACATTACATTTCCTTCCTCCTCCACAACAAACAATTCTGGGGTTATCTAGGCGGCGGAATTTTACTGATAATCCTGTTCATTATCTCCATCATATACTGGAATCGCACCCTACACCGTCGCGTCAACGAACGTACTTTGGAACTCAGACAAGAGCTGGAAGCCCGTATGCGCCTGCTGGCGGCCATTGAACAGGCACAGGACGGCATCTTCATCCTCGATACCCAAGGCATGGTGGAGTACATCAACCCCTCGTTCGCCAAAATGACCGGCTATGTACTGGATGAACTCAAGGGACGGCACATTGAGATCATTCGAAGCGATAAGCACAGCCCGGAATTTTTCCATGAGATATGGGAAACACTGACCCGCGGAGACGTATGGGAAGGACACACTATATACAGCCGCAAGGACAACACCCTTTTTGAGGTGGACCTGATTGTTTCCCCGCTCCATAACTCGGCGGGTGAGCTCACAGGATACGTGGAAGTGGCACGTGACGTGACCGAACGAAACCAAATGGAAAAGCAGTTACGCCAAAGCCAGAAGCTGGAGGAGCTTGGCACGCTAGCTGGTGGCATCGCCCATGATTTCAATAATATTATTGGCGCGATACAAGGATACGCTGAACTCGCCCTACCCTCGGTTGAGTTGGAAAGCCGAGCTCACGTTAATCTGAAAAACATCTTGAATGCGGCCTCCCGCGCCAAAGAGATGGTGCATCAAATTCTGATATTCTCCCGCAGGAAGGAGCCGGAAAAACGTCTCATTTCCCTGCCCCCGCTTATGCGTGAAGTCGTTAATTTCCTGAAGACGTCCCTACCGTCCACCATCGACGTTCGTCTGACCCTCGGTACTGAGGAAGCATCTGTAATGGGAGATCCCACCCAAATACATCAGGTCATTACCAACCTTGGCACCAACGCAGCGTACGCCATGCAAGACGAAGGCGGAACGCTTAGTATCACGCTAGACCGCATGACTATGGAACAGGACGGTCTGACAGTCAGCTCTAATCTGAAGGCGGGAACATATCTTCGCCTGCGCGTGATCGACACAGGTAACGGCATCCCCGAAGACGTCATGAGCCGTATATTCGACCCATTCTTCACAACTAAGCCACAAGGCAAGGGCACAGGTATGGGATTATCCATGGTCCACGGTATAGTGGGTAGTCTGAACGGAGAGATAACCGTTACCAGCTCAGACAAAGGCACCACCTTCACGATTCTTCTCCCCGAAGCTCTAGGCAAACCGCAAGTCCAAACCGTGACGGCTTCCAAAATGATCACCGGACAAGGCCGCATTCTATTGGTGGACGATGAAATAGATATGGTTCAAGTAGGCGAACAGATGCTCAACAATCTAGGCTACACAGTCACTGGCGTCAGCGACAGTCTGGATGCGGTAGATATCTTCCGTCGCGCGCCGCAGGATTTTGACCTTATCATCACAGACCAAACCATGCCCCACCTTACAGGAGATCGACTTGCAAAGGCTGTACACGTCATGCGCCCGGACCTTCCCATCATCCTGTGCACTGGATTCTCGGCTTCATTAAAGAATATCAAAAAAGGTGAACACGGCATCCGAGACATCCTGATGAAACCTTTCTCTATGGCAGAGCTCTCCGAGGCAGTTGCGAAATCTCTGAAAGATGAAACCGACCAAAGCTAGATACTATAGCTATCGAAACCACAATCGAAAATGATGTAGCAAGGAAGATAGGATTGGGAGTCGCACAATTCCAGACAATCTCCACGCGCACCAGGATCGCACCCAATCAACGGAATGAACAAAGGCAGAGGTCTACTTATAGTAGAGAGCTCTGCCTCTAGGCCGTACCGCCTTTTGCCCCAAAAAAGCGCCGTTATTTTTTCCACGGCACTTGTCCTTGGACAAAGGAAAAAGGGCTTACAACATTCGTTGTAAGCCCTTTTCTATGGCGGAGAAGGGGGGATTTGAACCCCCGAATGAGTTTCCCCATTACACGCTTAGCAGGCGTGCGCCTTCAGCCAGCTCGGCCACTTCTCCGTATATAGTCGGGGTCGGAATTCCCTCACCCGTCGAGAGAGAATGGCCTACCCTTTTCACCTGATTCTTGTCAATAAGTAAGGCAGCTATTTATTCTTTTTTTCTTCAGCTTCGGCCTCTTTCCTACGGCGACTCTTAAGAGCTTTGTACTTGGTTTCGTGACGGCGTGTCTTTGCACCACCAATACGTTCACGACCAGGGCCGCGTTTACCAATACCAGAGATACCACGACTCTTCTGCCACTCCTTTTTATCATGACTGGATCGGAAGACGACGCTCACAGGCGCAGAATTGATGCCAAGCAATTTCCGGAACTGATTCTCCAGATAACGAGCATAAGACTGCTTTACAATCGTATGGTCGTTACAGAAAAAGACGAACGTAGGAATTTCCTCGTCTGCTTGGGTAACGTAAAAGAATTTTGGCCTACGACGCTTAACCACGGGCGGTTGCTGTCGCTCAAGGACAGCAGCCATTGCACGATTCAACTGTCCGGTGCCAACACGAATTTCACATTCCTTACGCATGGCCTCAGCCATAGGAAGCAACTTGCCAATGCCGAGCCCTTTCTTAGCAGAAGTCATGACAATAGGGACATGCGGAATGATGCGCAATTCGCGACGGAAGGCTTCCAGGGCTTGAGTGGTTTCCTTTCTAGGCACCAAATCAGCCTTGTTCACCACCACAATGAAGGGAGTCTTTTCTTTGGCCAGAAATTCAATAAGACGTTTGTCCTGTCGGCCTACTCCAAGAGTAATGTCGATGGTCAGAATAGTAACATCAGATCGCTTGGAGTTTTTCAGGGCACGAATGACACTGATCTTTTCCAGATGATCCTGAATATTGGCCCGTTTACGAACTCCTGCGGTATCAACGAAAGTATACCGTTTGTTACCCTTCTCAAAGGTCACATCAATGGAATCGCGTGTTGTTCCAGCAACATCAGAAACAATAAGACGATCCTTTCCGATAATGGAATTGATGATGGAGGACTTACCTGCATTAGGACGACCGAGCATGGTTAGCTTAAGGCCGCGTTCGATACCGTCGTCTTCCTCCTCGGGCAGATTCAACTCTTCCACGAAATTCTTCACCGAAGCGCGAACGTCATGCAAGTTATAGCCATGAGCAGCTGAGACAGGCAGCAATTCCATACCCAGTTCATGGAACTCGGCAGTCATTTCGGCGGCGTACTCATCACCATCCACCTTGTTGACCAGCATCATGACGGGCTTATCGCTCCTGCGAACGTACTCGGCAGCCTGACGATCAAGCGGCGTCAAACCTTCTTTACCGTCGACAACAAAGATGATGGCATTCGCCTCTTCGATGGCCTCGCGGGCCTGCTCGAAGATTTCATCTTCAAAGTCCTTGCTCAGTTCAGGAGTGGCTTCTGACTCCAGCACCATGCCGCCGGTATCGACGAGGTCAAACCGCACGTCGCCCATCTGGCATTCACCATAAATACGATCGCGCGTCACACCTGGCATATCGTGGGTAATAGACCGCGACTTCCTGAGCAGACGGTTGAACAGGGTAGATTTACCCACATTGGGACGGCCCACAAGGGCAACGATAGGCAGCATAGTTTTGTCTCCAGAAAATTGTATGACCGAAAGAAAAGTCAGAAGCGGATTCCGCTTAACGGCGTTATCATGTGACTTCGCCTCCGGCGTGCAAGGGAAGTGTCCTCTTGCATCCCCATTCAGCACCTTCTGTACGGGGCGATGTAGAGCAAAATGCGTTACAAAAGTAGAATACGTAAAATCCCGCACTTCCGAACAAGGAAGCGCGGGATTACCTTACCTTGAATTAAATGTCGAGTCCAACCCTACCACTTTTTGAGGGCTTGGGCATCCTCGCATCCATTTGGATATTTCTCGAACAGTTCCTTGATGGACTCGGAGTACGGCGGGCGCAAGATGCCGCGCTCGGTAATGATACCAGCGATCAGCTCATTAGGAGTCGGATCAAAGGCGAGGTTGTAGACCTCAACGCCTTCGGGCGGGATGCGGTGGTCACCGATGTGTGTGACTTCCTTAGGATCACGATCCTCGATGGGAACATCGTCACCAGTAGGAGTCTCGGTATCGATGGTGTACTGCGGTGCGGCCACGTAGAATGGAACACCAAAACGCTCAGCCAACACGGCCACACCAAAGGTACCGATTTTATTTACTGCATCACCATTAGCAGTAATACGGTCTGCGCCAACCACGACCTTGTCCACCAGACCGCGCTTCATGAGCAATGCACAGGCATTGTCACAAGCAACTTTAACCGGAATGCCATCCTTATGCAGTTCGTACGCAGTCAAACGTGCGCCCTGCAGGAAGGGACGCGTTTCATTGGCAATGACGGAAACCTTCTTCTTACCGAAGTCAATGGCTCCGCGAACAACCCCCAGGGCAGTGCCGTAACCGGCAGTAGCCAAAGCACCAGCATTACAGTGGGTCATGATGGTATCGCCATCCTCAATGACCTCGTTGCCATAGTAACCAATGGCCTCGCACATGGTGATGTCGTCCACATGAATCTGCTTGGCGCGTTCCAGCCAAGTATTCAGCAGTTCTTCCAAAGAAACGTCACCTGCTTCCTTCCAAATACGACGCATTTCGCGCACAGCCCATCGCAGATTGACTGCGGTAGGACGGGCATCGTGAATCTGGTCCAGCTTCTTTTCGAGATTATCTTTCCAATCGCCGTCCATGCCCTGCACTTCACGGCCGGCGAGATAACAGCCGTACGCAGCAGTTACGCCAATAGCGGGAGCTCCTCGCACCACCATGACAACCAGTGCGAAACAAATGTCATCAGTGGTCTTGCACTCAAACCAATCTTCACGATTGGGGAGGTAGCGCTGGTCGAGAAGAATCAGAGCATCTTTCTCAGCAGAATACTGAATATGTTCGGTCATTGGAATTCCTTATGATTATGAGAGTTTTTCCTGGATCAGCTTGGTAACAATACCGGGGTTGGCCTGACCTTTTGAAAGGCGCATAACCTGCCCCATGAAGAAACCCATGAGCTTGGTCTTGCCGCCCTTAAAGGCTTCCACTTCGCTGGGGTTGTCAGCCAAAACCTGATCAACCATGGCTTCCAGCTCTCCGGTGTCGGACATCTGAACGAGCCCCTTGGCCTTTACGTACTCAGCGGGTTCATCCCCTGATTCACAAAGATCGCGGAAAATATCCTTACCAATCTTCACGGAGATAGTACCGTCGTCTACCAACTTAAGCAGCGAAGCCAGTTTCTCGGGAGACAGCTTGCAATCGCATGCTTGAGATTCAGTGTCATTACAGAATGGCAACAACTCTCCCACAACCCAGTTGGTAACCTTTTTAGCTTCTCCGCCGTAAGCTTTGACTGCGGCTTCATAGTAATCAGAGACAGCCAGTTCTCCAGTCAACAACTCTGCGTCGTAATCGGCCATAGCGAACTCATCCATAAAACGGGTACGCTTGGCGCTTGGCAGTTCGGGCAATTCGGAACGCCACTTCTCAATCCATCCTTCTTCAAGGACAAGAGGAACAAGGTCTGGGTCCGGGAAATAGCGGTAGTCGTGCGCCTCTTCTTTTCCGCGCATGGAGTGCGTGGTGCCCTTATCGGCATTGAAAAGACGTGTCTCCTGTACAATTTTCTCACCATCTTCCACCAGATCAATCTGGCGCTCTACTTCATATTCGATGGCTTTAAGAATATTCTTAAAGGAGTTGAGATTCTTGAGCTCGGTACGAGTACCAAACTCTTCCTGTCCCCAAGGACGAATAGAGATATTGGCGTCGCAACGGAAGCTACCCTCTTCGAGGTTGCCATCACAAATACCAAGGTAGAGCAATGTAGAACGAAGCTCCTTAAGGTAGGCAACGGCTTCTTCTGCAGAACGGATGTCCGGCTCGGACACGATTTCGATGAGGGGGGTACCAGTGCGGTTCAAGTCCACAAAGCTGGCATTATCAGCAGCGGAGTGAATATTCTTGCCCGCATCTTCTTCCATATGAATTCGGGTAAGCCCAATGCGCTTCTTCTCGCCATCAACCTCAATGTCTACATAACCATGCTCGCAAATCGGAAGCTCGAATTGAGAAATCTGATAACCCTTGGGCAAATCCGGGTAAAAATAATTTTTACGCGCAAAGACAGACTTGAGGTTTACCACACAATTAGTGGCCAACCCCATCTTGGAGGCATACTCTGCTACTTTCTCGTTAAGTACAGGCAGTACACCGGGCATGCCGGAACAAACCGGGCATACGTTCTCATTTGGCTCGTTTCCGAACTGGGTGGAACAGGAGCAAAAAATCTTGGTCTTGGTCTTGAGCTGGGCGTGAACCTCTAGCCCGATAACGGTTTCGTACCGTGACATGTGGGGACTCTCCTTCCCTGACTATTTCTTGTTTTTATACAGCTCGGGGTTCAGGCTGGGATCATTGTACATCTTGAACTGAAAGTAGACCTTGGGCTTTTTGGTGCCTTCGGCATACTCATCGATGAGTTCGTGAATGGCTCGGCCGAGGTCTTCATGCTGCTGCTGCAAAGTAACGACTTTGGCATCACACTGGTCGATGTGGGCCTGATCAACATCCTTCCGGCGGCACTGCTCTTTCATGTGATAAATCTTGAGAGCCTGAATGGACAGACGATCAAGTGCTGCACCAACAGTCTCTGTGTTATAGCGCTCGGCAGCATCAGCAGGCAGAAGAGGAGCAAGCATGCCAATGAGACATTCATCAACTCGCTCAATAAGGTCATTACGCTTTTGATTGAGCTGGTCGATTTCATACTTGCACTGAGCAATAATATTGGCGTCCACATCCTTGAGACGGGCTCGATCCTCAACATGCCACAGCTGGAAATTAGTCCAATGCTGACGCCCGATGAGTTCGCGCAGGCCGCTCACACCAGCCAAATCGTTTGCCGGTTCACCTTCATCGTCATACACGGGACTGCCAAAGTGCCAGTCAGTCACAGAACGCATCTGATGATTAATAGCGTCCTGAATCGTTTCCTTGATCTTGTCGTATGTAATATCAGCCATTGATAAGAGCTTCTTTGCTTATAAGGAGATACACGGTGGCCTCGGTCATTATATTATTGGCGACGGGCTCCACCTCATTCCCTTCACCTATGTAATAGTCGAGTCGCGGCCCGCGAATAGCAGTGCCGGTATCCTGTGCCAGGCCAATGCCTGCCACAGTGCGCTTGCCTACAGGCCTGCCGTTCTGAGCTTCAGGAATTTCTGCCTCAAACGCGAGCAGGCTGCCAAGCGGCAGGAGCTTACGGTCTGTAGCCAGCGAAACCATCGGCGTCAACGGCTTTCCAATTGTCCCTTCAGGGGGAGCGTCTTCCAAACGGAAAAAAACATAGCTGCGATTCTCGGCCATCAACTGAAACATCTTTTCGGGATGTTTGGAAAAATACTGACGAACATGCTCCTTGGAAAGCTTCCCTTTAGGCAAGAGACCTTTCGAATGAAGAATTCGTCCAAGACTACGGAAGCCATGTCCGTTTTTGGCTCCGTACAGCACATTTCGCGATGAGCCATCAGGAAGGCGCAACCGCCCCGCTCCTTCAACCTGCATATAAAAAACATCAATGGGATCTTTAGCCCAAGCGATCTCCAGACCACGTCCAGCCAGCACACCACGAACATCAACATCACCACGCTCGTAGTACGATCTCACTTTCCCCTTCTCCACGCGATAAAAACGCTTTATACCGCGCACACGACCATATCGGAGATCGCCGGGAACGCCATAAATGGGGAACTCATAACCTGGCTGTCGAGTTAAACTAGCCTCAATTTCAGGAGTATAATACCCAGTCATCAGAGGCTTTTTATTCATGCCGTACCAAACGAAGCGGTTAGCGAGCAGCTCTGGATGTTCATCCAGATGAGGCAATAGATCGAGGAATTCAGAAAGACTCTTAACTACCTGTGCCCATGTGATGGACATACCTGGCCGAGCCAATGCAGGTTCCCCCTGTGGCATATTCAAAGCATACTCAAGGCTACGCTGTACCGGACTTTCCAATGCAGTCCAAGACGAAAGCCCCTGGCTCTTCAGATCGAGACGAGTCGTATTAAGACGCCCCTCGTCATTATTCAACGGGAAAAAGAGATCGCAGACAGGCAACACCTCTGGCTCACGAACAGGACGAAGCGTCAGCCCTTTGGTGATACCTGGCTGACAAAGCCCAATCACTCGGTCTTTCTGTTCCTTTTCTGGTGGGGCCTCGGCCGTACCACGAAAGACGCTGGTGTCCTTCATACAGGCTGTCAATCCCACAAGACAGAATGCTAAAAGGAGCAGTTTCATCAACCGCCCCTGTTTCTTAATCTTTTGCGCTTTCATTTCCCGCTTAAGTAAAATCTGATTTATCCGCATGAATCAATCGCTACATCACAGAACTTACCAACGCCGTATTCCCGTCTACGGAAAAACTTTTCCGGGCTGGGACTAATGATCTGAAGTTCCGGGTAAGACTTCTGCACATCAAGGGCGATATGCATTTCCTTGGTACAACCAGTGGAATACGTGGCATCTTTGCCCGTCCAGACAGGAGGCACCTTTTTACCCAACAACTCGAAGCTCTTTTCAATATCGAAATGCGTCTGAAAACGCCAGACATTGATATAACCACTACGCTGAACTTTCTCCCACATGAACATGAGATCGTCAGCATCCATACCTTCCTCAAAATGTTCACCAGGGTTGATGATATACACGTCATCAAGCTGTTCACGCAGATGATTGACATAGGTAGTAATTACTTCGATTGCCACCTTGGTTTGCCCCGGCACACTGCCAATGATGCCAGAATAGAACATGACAGTCTTGCCTTCATGGCGGGCGGCACGCATCTCTGCAATGATCTCATCAGCCTTTAGTGAAATATATCGTTCGCTAAACGTATATACCGACTCAGGTTTAGGACGATAGTTTAAGACAAATTCTCCTTCGTCATTACGATAGAAACTGACAATATCGCGAGTAAAATTATGACTCGTTTCCACAAGTCTCTTATGAATCGTCCTGCCCTTGGCCATTATTAGGTCACACTCTTTCCATGCACGAGCAAAAGTCACAGAGCATCTATAAGGATTAAACTTCTCACGAGTGCCATCAGAGATAACAACAAACCTATGTTGCCTCATGATGGACAACAACTCGTTTTTGGACAGACGATCTTCACTCACAAAATGAGCACCATTGAACTGTTCGGCCAATTCCGGATCACTATCCCGGTCCCAAAAGGTCGGATACTCGAAGAAAAAACCTTCCTTGAGCGCCATAATGACCCGATGCCCAAGGCGAAGTAGAGCTTTTACCACCTGAAGATCGAAAATCAGTCCACCTGCTCGATTAGGGATGTAAAGAATACGCTTGGAATCTTCACTATCCTTACCCAGTGTCTCATATACATCTGAGAACAAGTCATTGCTCTCACGAATTTCACCATCAATATCTACTTTTTGTAGTGCATTTTCATCAAACGACTCTGGAGACCAATTATCTGTAATCGTAGAGATACGCATAAGCCGTTCCACTTCCAACATATCAAGCTTATGACGCAGGTCATCTATACGCTCACAAGTCTCAGTAGGATCATAACACTTATTAACCATTGAATCGAAGGTGTCCCCTGCAACCACTTTGACAGCTCGTCGATTCAGCGCCCTGCGAATATCTCGATAAGGATCATCAATACCACTCTGCGTCATAAAAATAGTAATGAGCCGTTTCATGAGTCTTGACGGAATGAGAATGGGGGACGCAAGAGTCATACGAAACTTATGGCGAGCAAGCTGAATGAAACGACTAGCTTGTTCCCGATCTGAACAGAAATTGCGAGTGAGGGCGATAAAAGTCTTCCACTGACGCAGATAGTCCTGCAGCAATTCATTGGGCAACCCTTCTTCCAGCAACATGCGGAACATTTTATCTGAACAGGGAGCATAAAACTCGCCCTCTTCAAGAGCCATCATGAATCTAAGCTGCTCCATGGAGCCATTTTTATCAGGATCAATGGTATACTCGAGATGATTCTCCGTCATAAGATGGAGCAGCAACGCATCCAAAGAGACGTCGAGGCCGTAACGAATATCCAGAACCGAGTCGAAATTGCGGTCAAAACCCATGCGATTCTCCACCATAAAAAGAGACAAAACGCTCTTCCTCAATTATATTGGGAGGCTGGCAAAGGCGGGAAAAACACCCCACCTCTATCCTCATCATAAAGCGACTAAATGAAAACTTTCCGCTTCGCTAGACTAGGCTCTTTTTTTATTTAAAAAACCAAAAACATTCAACCTTTTTCAAAATCACTCACATCCGCCCTTTGATAAAAATCACCATTTCTAGATTTTTTTAACATTTCACCCTAAAGTTAATTTGAAGGATGTCGATCATATCAATCAAGGAAGGATTAATACTGTGAAGACTCAATCGGCCAATGTGAGAACCATGCTGCGCACCTATGGAAAGCAGCTGACGAGTGCAAAGCGTCTTGCACGCTTTCGCCAAGCCATGGGAGCATCGCCGCCGTTGGACGATGTCGCCAAGCAGGCCAAGCGTCGTCAAATGGTTGAGCGCATTGCGCACGAGGTCATTGAAAACCTGATCGTCAACGCGGAGCATACGCCCGTTGTCGCCGCCATCCTGAGACAGATGGAGGAGGAATTCCAGTCCCGGTTTGTTTTTGAATATCCGGTAGACGGAAGAGACGTTCAGATATTAAAGGAGACACAGCAAGGGGCGCAGGAAATTACTGGAGCCGAGAGGGCTAAGGTGATGCGCAGACTGTGGGAGATAACACTGTCAAAGGTTGATGCAACAATGCTTTGATAGTCCCGAAAAATTCGGGAGGGAAGACTATGGTTATCAGAAACATTGTAGGGGACCAGCACCCTTACGCTAACAAGAAGATCGATGGCAACCGCCCTGCCGATCAGGCAAAGAAGGTCCAGGAGTCAACCTCCGAAAAGGGATCCAGCGCTGATCGAGTGGTTTTATCTTCTGAAGCCAGATTGCGGGGAGCCTCCCTGCAAACGGCCAAGGAAGCGCCAGACGTTCGCCGTGAAAAGATTGAACGCCTCAAGCAGCAGGTCAAGGCCGGTACTTACCAGCCTGATGTAAAGAAGGCCGCAGCGAATCTTATCCGCGACGACCTCCAACTTCTTGTATAGTGAAAGAAGGCTGACCCGACTAACTAGCGATCAATCGGATTGAAGTGGGTAGGATACCCAGCTTCGGTTTGTGGAACCTGGACACCAATCCTCGACTTGTGGTTGATGACAATCGGCCCCTGAAGATTGAGGGTGGTGTTTTCAGGTTTGTTTTGTGGAATGGTCACTGTGACCAGTATGGCCAACTGCTTGATATTCTCTATCTTCAGTGTCTTACGATCCATTTTTTCCAGCTTCACGTCATATTCATCCATGAAGGCATAAGGATCGGCCACAAGCAGCCCGAGCCCGGGGTCTGTAACGCACTGCAAAAGCAGAAACGGAGAGCCCTCTGTCACACTCAACAACACGAATTCGCGCTTATCCTCGAGACCTATGAGACCACGAGGGAAGTACACAATTCCGTCCGGGCTGATATCGCGCTCGCCCAGCCTCGTCATTATTTTTTGAGTTCTTTCTTTTCCCATAGCACAGCCGCCGCGAGCAGGTCTTGCTGGCTAGTTTCCAGCGCCTGCTTGTTCTGTTCCTTGATCTTCAAATACACCTCTTCCCGATAGACAGTCATGTCTTCGGGGACATCCAGACCGATTTTTATCTGCTTCCCCTGAACGCTCAGGATCTTCAGCTTGATATTATCGCCTAGATAGAGGCTTTCTCCCGGTCTCCGGGTCAGTATCAGCATGTTGCCACCAATCGTTACGGCTTGCGGTCCGCATCTGTGCGAATCCCCTAGAAAGCCGACTACATCACGTTTCGTTCCAAGTCCAGTACGTTAGGAAAATTAAATAAACTTGCCGAGGTTCAGTTGCATGATCATGGAAGTGGACCGAAGCACAGACTCATACACAATCTGCTGTTGAGCCAAATCGGTCATAAGTTCACTCACATCCGCATCCTCAATGGAACTAACCAAAGTTTCCTCGTTGAGCTTGAGTCCATCGACAATTGTCTCACCAACATCAAGACGACTTTCACGACCACCGACATCGGCGACCCGATTCATGATATGCTCCTGGGCCAGGACAAGATTACCCAAAGCCTGCTGCACACCTGTCTGATTGTTCGTCTCGGTAAACGCTACCAGATTGCCCATCACTTCGAACAGATTCTTGGACACTTCGTCCTGTCCCTGAATCGTGATAGACATCTTAGGAGCACCATTGGAATGGAATACTCGTCCAGCATTGGAACTCCCCAATGTCAGTATTTCACCATCGGCAGCGAGAACGGAATCAGGATCCATATAGATGCCACCAAAGATTTCCTTACCGACATCATTTACACGGACACGCTCACTAGAAGAAATATCCAATTCGATATCCGAAGAACGGGGACGAATAACAAACTGTTGCCCAGGTTGTAAGTAATTTGACCCGTTGGAACTCAATGTCAGAATACCACCATTGGCGACACCAAGAATTGAGGCATTAGAAGAAGAGTCGGCCTGAGCCACATTACCTGTCACCCAGTTGATACCGCCATCGAGAGAATAGGAATACTCAATATCTTCATCCATCCGAACCTGGGACGAATTGTCAATACGAACCGTGACATTGGTGCTCAAAAATTCACCAGATGCGGAAGCGGAAACTGAAGTGCTACCTGTACCAAGCTTATCTACCAACGGTGGTGGATCATCGTCATCACCCATGTATTGTACTGCCGGCCTGATCCACATCCAAGTACCATCGGCCACTTCAGGATCGTTGGGATCATTGTTCTTTACAGTTGCATCACTATGGAAATCCACACTGGTTCCGCTTTGTGGGAGAGAAAGTGTTCCCCGCCCCCCTGAGAAACTCATGGAACCGTCAGTAAGCCAGGTGTCACCGCCGTCAATGGAATACCGCACACCGGCATTGGAAAGATTCATATCACCACCAACAGCAACTGTACCCGTCTCATCAACAAACTGGACAAGAACAGTCTTCTTGGCTGAACCGTTAACTGTAAAGTCAACCGAACTGCCAAAGTTCTCGTCATTGGTGGTCAGCCACATGGTTTCCTGAAAAGCCGGCGCATCAGTCTTATGGCCGGAAAAGACGGTGTTGCCCTCAAACTTGGTATTGGACAGACCAACCAGCTGCTCGAAAAGGCTTCGCAGTTCATAACTGATCTGCTCACGGTTGTTCTCATCCACAGTACCAGTGGCAGCCTGAGTCGCCAGTTCCTTGGCACGAGTCAAGATAGTGGAAACCTGCATCAAGGATTCGTCAGCACTCTTCAGCCAGCCCTTGGCAGTGGAGATATTCTCCTTATATTGCTCCAAAGAACGAATGGTATCACGATGATCGAGAATACGGGTCATTCCAGTTGGATCATCACTAGGCTTATTTATTCGCTTCTGCGTCTGAGCCTTAACGTTGAGATCCATCAACGATGTGAGCGAGGTATTCAGGTTGAAGACGTACCTGTTAAAAAGCATCTGCTGGGTTACGCGCATATTCCACCTCTCCCCTTATGGCTTCAACGACAAGATGGTTTGCAGCATCTGGTCCGCGGTAGTGATCAGCTTGGCCGCTGCCGTATAGGATGCCTGGTACTTGATGAGATCACTCATCTCTTCATCAAGGTTGACGCCCGAGACCTGCTGCTGTCTCTCATCAAGATCATTGGACAGGGTCTTGTAGAAATTCTGATTGAACTCTGCACGATTGGTATCTGTACCAACATTACCCACCAACCCATTGTAGTAATCCAGCAAAGTAGTTTGCGTAGTACCTTCGGTCAGCGTGGATATGGTAACATCGACTTCACGCAGCTCATACATGGATAACGCAGTAGTGTTATCACCAGAGTTAATTTCACCAGCTCCGTTCACATGCCCAGTGGCCAGGTAGTCAAGATCGCCTGAGACCTTCTCGTTTACCAACATATCCTGTGGAGAAGAGCCCTTAAAGAACGTATTGAGCCCAAGCCCTGCATACAGCCCGGCACTATCGGTTCCAAATGCGAAGGAGTATCCGCTCTCAGCCTCAAGGTGCAGCTTGTTATTCACGATAGTGGCAGAGATCATACCGGGATAAGTGTTATTGAAAGCATCCCGAACATCTTCCAGCGTGTGAGTCACAGGATTGAAGGTTGCCCCACCGCCAAAGTCCAGAGCTGCGCCAGAGGTCATCAAACCGGTGGACTCGTTGTAAACGTACATGAAAGAGCTACCAGACTGGAGCTTACTGCCAAACGCGAGGCCTGTAGAATCCGAGCCCAGAGCCTTGGTCATATCCGAGACCTGGTAGGTACCTTCGGTAACTTGGAAAGTCTGAAGCCCTGCACCCTGGCTGTGCCTGCGGTTGGTTTCCCAGATAATCCCTTCGGCAAGCTTCTCGAGCTTTTCACGGTACTTACCAACGTAGTTATCTCGGAAGGTTAGCATGGCTGTGATGCTACCGCCAGTAAGACGTCTGGTGTTCTCTTCACCATTAAAATGCAGCTGAGGTGTAATGTTTTCCTTATGGGAAGTGTTCTCCACCCAGTAGACACTTTGGTGCGGGCTAATAATGAAACGATCACCATCCTGAAACTCGCCAGTGGGCGACCCCTTCGAGCTGGCATTACTACCGAACCAGATTTGAAGCCCTTCAACATTGACGCGAGAATCATAATCTCGGGCATAAAAGAGCTTCTCATTACCTGATTCGTCTGTAAGCCAGGTCACTCCACCATCCATGGAAACACGGAACTGAGCTGAACTGGAATCGGAAGTAACCAAACCGGCAGCAGTGGTACCTGAACTGGAGTTAACAAACTCAATCGTATACTCGAAGTCATCATTGCCACTGAAGTAAATCTCTCCGGCAAAAGTAGATCCGGGACGTAAATCGGTGGTGGTTTCAGGAGCGTTAAACTCAAGAGCAAAGTGACTAACGCCATCCACCAGCGTATGCCCAGCCTTGGTCAGGATAGTAAAATTTCCACCACCATTGTCGATGGTCTTAATATCCATGAGTTCGCCAAGCTCTCGAACCTTGCGACCACGCTCATCAAGAAGCGTATTTGCATTATTCTGCCCCTCAATGTGGTGCACCTGAATTTCTTTGTTCAGGTCAGCAATCTCGACCATAAGCGTATTGGCCTGATCGATCTGAGAATCAACTGTAGAGTTGATACGCTGCTGCATGAGAGAAAGGTCGGTGTCGACCTGCTTGAGGGTTGAAATCAAAGTAGCTGCATCGTTAACTACTGACTGCCGAGAGCCGTAGTTATCAGGATGTTGGCTAACTTCGTTCCAGGAATTGAAATACTGAGACAAGGTGTTACTGACACCAGTACCACTTGATTCGTTGAGCAGATTTTCAACACTCTTGAGCTGTTCCCAAAGGTTGCCCCACTTGTCGGAGAGAGACTTCTGTTCAAGATACAAAGCCTCAACCATATCATCAAAGTTACGGGTAACTTCTTTGGCTTTAACACCTGTGCCGAGCTGACCAGGAGAGTAATCAATGTACGGGCCTTCCTCCAGCGTCACAGAGCGACGTGCATAGCCTTCGGTATTAACATTGGAAATGTTTTGACCGGTGACCTGCAGTTGGACCTGTGAAGCGAACAGGGCCCAGCGGCCCATGTCGAGAATGGAGTTGGCGCCGAAGGACATTTAGAGCCTCCCGGTCAGGAGCCGCGCACTGTTAGCGGCCTTAGCATAACGTCCTGCTGCGGAGTATGCATGATTGTTCTTGGGCTTGATCTGATTGTGCATAAATTCCAACAAGCTCTTGCTCTGATCAAAAAGAGCCATAGCCATCTCATTATTCTTGGAAGCCTGCACACCGCACTTCTGCTCGGTCTCATCAAGCATGGAAATCATTTGTTCAAAACTCTCGCGAGTTTGTTCGTCCATTACTGGATAAAGTTCACTCACACGCTGCGCCCCTTCAACGACCTTGCCGACCATGCGACGCAGGGAAGCACGTTCAACGGCTATCTGACGCATGAGTTCCTGAATAGAAAGCTCAATCTGGGAAACGCTTTGAGGATTGGAACTCATCAGACGGGTAAATTCTTCCTCCAACAGAATGAAAAGCAACATTATCGCCTTGTTCTGCCGGACCAAATTTTCCTCTATGAGACGGATCATACTGTCACCTTTTCCGCTGCAACTTGTTGATTTTACGAACTAATCAGTCTTTATCGTCTCTTAATGAAACTTGAGACTCATCCATTTTTTGCAAGTTTCTGGCCAACTTGCATATTAGGTTCTAAATCATATGCATTCTTTGCAGCAGCCGGAGCTGTTCCCAATAATCCAGCCTTGATTCGGTCTGCTTCCAAGCGACGAGCGAGCTCCTCAATCCGGGCTTTCACATCCACGTCGCTCATGGGCAAGGTGGAAGAATTGGCCGTCGCAACTCCTGCTGCATTATCACCGCTGGATACAACCCCAGAAACCTGAGTGTCGACAGCCTCATCTGCTCCCCAGTCTTCCAGAGTCATTCCCTCAGTAGGATTCAAAGGGATAGGCCCACGACGAGCGAGTTCTATAGGCTGGTCAGCCAAAGGCTTGATCTCTGCAGCTCCAGACAAAGTGTCACGGCTTGTCTGCTTGAGTTTCTGACTAAGTTGATCATAGATCATGTCCGCCAAGCCAATACCGCCTGCTCGAGACATCTTCTCGGCAAATTCGCGATCAAACATGGACATGTACTGCTCTTCCTGCTTGGAATGCAGGTACCCTTCTTTGGGTACAGTAGACTTCATGCCCTGCCATATCTTGGAGATAAACACGGCTTCAAAGTCCTGACACGCCTTGCGCAGTTCCTTTTCGTTGTCGCCAGAGTTCCCCGAAAGGCGCTCCTTTAGACCATCCATTTCCTGCTTGAAACGAACGATATCGCGGGTATCCGTTGCCTGCTTGGCCAATAAGCCGGGATCGACTCCATTACTAATCATTAGATCACCTCCACCTCGGCATGCAGGGAACCTGCAGCCTTGAGAGCACGAATGATTGATATGAGATCACGAGGAGCCGCACCAATGGCATTGAGACCATCTACCAATTCCTGGAGGGTCGCACCTTCCATCAACATAAGCGGCTTATTTTGTTCGTTGATAGCCAAGTCGGTTTCAGGCGTAACTACCGTGGTACCGTCAGAGAAAGGACCAGGCTGACTTACATCTTGAGACTCAGAGATAACGATCTGCAAGTTACCGTGTGCAACTGCCACCTTGGACAACCGGACGTCCTGACCAAGAACAACAGTACCGGTCTTTTCATCCACAATCACACGAGCCTTGCCATCAGGCGAAATATCCAGATTTTCGAGAGACGCCATCAGCGGGACCATGTTTCCGCGAAACTGATCAGGAAGAGCTAACTCAATGGTAGAGATATCCTTAGCAGTTGCGTAATCACCACCCATGGATGCATTGATTTTGTTAACGACCTGCATGGTGGTACCAAAATCACGTACGGACAGGTTTACGGTCATATTGTGCTGACTATTAAACTTGAAGGGAACACCACGTTCCACAACAGCACCACCGGGGATGCGGCCAACTGTCGGAATATTCTTCTGAGCTGATGCAGCCTCACCGGAAGTAGCAAAACCACCAATCGTCAGAGAGCCCTGTGCTACGGCATATACGCGGCCATCCAAACCTTTCAAAGGCGTAACCAGCAAGATACCGCCAAGCAGGCTTTTGGCATCACCTAAGGAAGAAACCGTGATATCGATCTTGGATCCTGGACGGGATGATACAGGCATCTTGGCCGTAACCATTACCGCGGCCACGTTTTTAGGCTTCAAGTTGTCAGGATCCGCCTCTACCCCCATCTTTTCCAACATGTTGGACATGGAACGAAGGGTAAAGGTCGAAGAAGTGCCATCACCAGTTCCGGCCAGACCGACAACAAGGCCATACCCAACCAGTTCATTGTGACGAACACCACTAAAACTGGCGATATCCTTAAGCCGTGCTGCCGAAGCATCAACGGGCTTAAAGATTGAAAACGCCAAGGCAAAGACGATGACGATCGCAATCGCCGCTGTCATTCCAGACCTGTGAAACGCTTCTCGTTGCTGGTTCATGTTCATGACCTTGTCTCCTGCAACCATTCTAATACCTATTAGTTATGCCGCCCTTAGAAGGGGAAAATGTTATCCAGTATCCGGCTCAACCAACCGGGACGCTGCTTATCTGCCAAAACTCCCTGGCCATAAATCTCGATCTGAGCTTCCGCCAGTTTGGTCGAGGGAATAGAGTTGTCGGAAGAAATGTCACGCTGACGAATCAGGCCACGAACCACCAGGAACTGAGTCTCATGATTTACGCGAATCCGACGAGCGCCTTCGACCTGCAAAAGATTGCCAGGCAATCTACGCACGATACGAGTGGCCACTGTCGCTTCAAAGGTGGTTTCCTGCTTGGTTTCACCATTGCCGGAAAATTCAGAGGACTGTGAAGCGCCGATACTGGTACCAGCCTTGGCCCCCAGCGTTCCAGCCAAGGGAATGCTGCCCACAAGACCAGTCTCAGGCATGGCGGTAACCGAAGTGGCGATTGTGTTTTCCTTGTCAGCTGTGGTCTCAGACTTCAGCTTGGTATTGGCTGTCTCAGAGACTTTCACCATGACGATATCACCTACTCGGGTGGCGCGATTATCGTCATAAAGAAATTCGGAGCGATTAGTGTCATACAACGAACCTGGATTCGCAGCAGGATCCTGTTCCTCATAAACAGGTGGCGTCAGGATGGGCATGGGCTGCTCCTCATACTTCGGAGCGCACCCTGTCAGGGAAACGACGCCCAGAAGAATGGCTGACAAAGCAATCAATAAATGCCGTAACATGACGTAACTCCTTAACTATTTAACAACTACTGTGTCGTCTGCCACTACGGTGGCCAACACTGTTCTCTGACTTTGCAAATTACGAACCGACACCTGTTGTCCAATTTCAGCTTCAGCCAAAGCCTCGGCCTTGATTGACAACTGAATGCGCTTATTCTTGTAGACCAGAGTCACTCGCTCTCCCTTTTCAATGGGTGGGATTCGTTCGACATGACTACGAGTAAACGCTTGGCCGCGGCCCAATGTACGGGCCATGCGCCATGGTCCACCAGTGCCGTCCCACAGCTCGGGGTTATATGCGAGGTTAACTCGTTTGAATGTCACCTTGTCATTGGTCACTCGCTCGAACCGATTAAGAGGCCTGCTCGCAACGGGTACTGCCTTCCACACATTAAGGAACACGCTGCCTGCCTTGGTTGAACGAACCCTTCCATCTGTCGAACGAGCCTTTAAGCGGACAATATTGCGACCAGCGCGAATATCATCACCTAATTCGATGACAAGCTGGTCAGTGGCGTTCTTAAAGAAAAAGTGCATGGGCAGCTTAAGATTCTTAAATTCAACATCACCACCCAAGTCCTTGGCGCGGGGTGTCAAAAAAGCGACAACCCGTGCTCGGAGTTCCTGAGCGGTGATAACCGCACCGCCAGTCTGAACTGTTAACTGGTTGGGCAAGACCAGATTATTGGCCATCCCCCCCATGTAATATTTGAATATTTTCCTAAGGTTTTCCTGATCTGCTGTGACAGGGCGCCCTAATTTCTTGGAAGCCTTCCACAACTTGATTTTGGCAAGTGATTGCCAAGTTCTATCATCCACCCCAGGCAAAGGGTCGGCGATCTCGCCAAGCAAGACATAAGGTCCCTGCACGCAGGCTGCGCTCTTAACCATAAGGCGCCAGTTGTTCCCGGCCTCAGACGCTGCGCCAATGAAAGACGCAGTACCCAAGACAAGAACCATTGCCAGCGCCAACACGCACAAAACGGTCCCCATAATATTAGATGTCCTGCTTGACATGACTCCACCCTTCCCTCGCAACAGGTTGTTAATCCAACCCATTAGCGCTTAATATTGATAGCAGTCTGCAACATGGTGTCAGAAGTGGTGATCGCCTTGGAGTTGATTTCATAAGCACGCTGCCCAACAATCAGACCGACCATTTCATCTACCATTTCAACGTTTGAACCTTCGAGAAATCCCTGAGCAATAGTACCGTAGTTCTCGTCACCAGGAGTACCGGCTACAGGGGCACCAGAAGCCTCGCTTTCACGATAGAAGTTACTGCCAACAGCAGTAAGACCAGCGTTATTCTGGAAGCGATAAAGCTGGATATCGGCTGAAGCCAAGGCAGTCCCGTCCTTATCCAAAGCGGAGATATTACCGGTTTCAGTCACCACCACGGACACGGTTTCAGCTGGCACTGTGAACTCAGGCTGCACAATATGGCCATCAGCAGTGACCATACGACCTTCATTGTCGAGCTTGAATGAACCTGCACGCGTATAAACGTCCTCGCCATTCCTATCGACCAAGAAGAAACCTTCGCCTTCGATGGCCATATCCAGAGAGTTTCCAGTGTTCTGGAAATCACCTTGGGTGAAGAACTTGTGCACGGAAGTGGGACGCACACCCATACCGACCTGCATGCCGACTGGGAGGCGGTTCCCTGCTTGGTTTTCTGCACCTGCAATCTGCAATGTCTGGTACATCAGGTCTTCGAATTCAGCTCGGCTTTTTTTGAAAGCCGTGGTGTTCACGTTGGCCAGGTTGTTTGACAAAGTGTCAATGTGGGTCTGCATGGCAACCATACCGGTCGCGGCAGTCCAAAGTGAGCGCATCATAATAATTATCCTCCGGATTATCCGTTAGGTCTTGCCAATCTCATGATCATATTTCTATCGAGCTGGTCAGTTCCCTGAAGCATCTTGGAATACATGGTGAAAGAACGTTGAGTTTCAATCATGGACACCATCTCGGTGACGACCTCAACATTACTTTTTTCCAAGAATCCCTGAGTGACTGTCAGGTCCTGAGCTGGCTGCGCGGCGGCTCCCTCAGGAGCGGCGTAAAGCGTACCGCCCAAGCGTTCCAAGCGACCAAGCTCTTCAAAAGTTACCAAATCGAAATTACCAACAGCTGCTCCATTGACCGACACATTACCTCCAGGCCCCACTTCCAAGCGGGCCCCGGCAGGAACCGTCAAAGGACCGCCATCAACAAGGACAGGATGACCCTGCTGGGTTACAAGAGTGCCGTTGACATCAACCACGAAATTCCCGGCGCGCGTATATAGCGTGCCTTCAGGGGCTTGAACCGTAAAAAGACCTTCACCATTCAAGGCAAAGTCCATCTGGTTGCCCGTTTTCTGAAGCCCGCCTTGCGTGAAGTCCACCGCCTGCTCGGAAAGGCGCGGTTTCGCCATAATGTTGGGATCTGGGAACATATCCTTGTCACGAAGGTATGTTTTCGTCGTCACAACATTATCATGTGCGAAGCGTGTAAAGACGTCATGGAACGCCAAAGTATCCTTTTTAAATGACGTCGTATTAACATTCGCCAAATTATTGGCGATG
Organism: Pseudodesulfovibrio sp. zrk46; assembly: GCF_012516435.1. Lineage (NCBI taxonomy): Bacteria > Pseudomonadati > Thermodesulfobacteriota > Desulfovibrionia > Desulfovibrionales > Desulfovibrionaceae > Pseudodesulfovibrio > Pseudodesulfovibrio sp. zrk46. The sequence goes on along the minus strand of NZ_CP051216.1, from coordinate 2,997,835 downwards.
CTTGCCATCTTCATTTCATTGGATAAAGCACCGAATAACGCGCTTAAACTGCTATCTCGCATAGTGCGGACCTCCTGTTCGCCAAGGCTTGTTGCACCATGCATGCCAACTTGCTAGGATGGACCTACGGCACAACATGAATCATAAATCCAAAGCACCCGCTCACTTGTTGACATTCCATTCTAATGTGTATAAATAGGCTCGTTTCCAAGCGGGTGTAACTCAATTGGTAGAGTGTCAGCTTCCCAAGCTGAAAGTAGCGGGTTCGACCCCCGTCACCCGCTCCAAGGCCTTTCGCGGGCCGGATTTATTCGGCTTTGCGGGGTTCGCGTAGGTGAGCTCGGGCTCGCCTTTTTTATTTTTTGGAGATTAAAACATGCGCCAGACATTTGAAGAGAAATTGACCGAACTCATCCGCCCTGAAGTGGAAGGACTCGGCTGCACCCTGTGGGGGCTGACCGCGCCCACCAAGGGCAACAAGCGCATAGTAAGGATATATATTGAGGGTGAAGGTGGCGCCACCATTGACAAATGCGCCAAGGTAAGTCGCCAGGTCGGTCTGATGCTGGAAGTAGAAGATATCATCCCGAGTGCCTTTACTCTTGAGGTATCATCTCCCGGTTTAGACCGTCGCTTCTTCTCCGTCGAACAGATGGAAAGCTACGTGGGTAAGAAGATTACTGCCCATGCATACGAAGCAGTGGAAGGACGCCGCAAATTCACCGGAGAACTCAAGGGCATAGACAATGACAGCTTTACTCTTGAAATCGACGGTGAAGACGAGACCCTTTACTGGACCGACCTCAGAGATGTTCGGTTAGTATACGAATTTTAGTTTTATCGCGTGGTAGCACATTAGTTAACAGCACTCCCCCGCTGGCGGTGCCAAGCCGCGAAACTAGGGGGAGCGGAGGTTAGATCATGTCGGAGCTGAAAAAAGCCATCGACCAGATTAGCAAAGATAGGGGCATCGACCGCGACCTGCTTATCGATACCTTGGAAGAAGCCGTACGTTCCGCAGTCGCTCGCAAGTACGGTGAAACCATGGACATCGAAGTCGCCTTCAACGAAGATAACGGCGAAATCGAAGTATTCGAGTTCAAGGTTGTCGTGGAAGACGTACACGATCCCATCAGCGAAATTTCCCTGGAAGACGCCCAGGAACACGATCCCAATGCCCGCATTGACGACGAGATGGGCTTCCCGGTCAAGGTCGAAGACCTTGGTCGTATTGCCGCCCAGTCTGCCAAGCAGGTGATCATTCAGCGCATGCGTGATGCAGAGCAGGAAATCATCTACGAGGAGTACAAGGACCGCGTGGGCGAAATCTCCAGTGGTATCATTCAGCGCCGTGACCGCACCGGCTGGATCATCAACCTCGGACGTACCGAGGCCCTCCTGCCAAAAGACGAGCAGATTCCCAGAGAACGTTACAAGCGTGGCGACCGCGTCCAGGCTTACATCGTCGATGTTCTTAAAGAATCGCGTGGGCCGCAGGTCGTGGTTTCCCGCTCTCACCCTGATTACATGGTGGAGCTGTTCAAGCGCGAAGTGCCCGAAGTGGCCGACGGAACCGTCAAGATCATGGGCGTTGCCCGCGACGCAGGACTCCGTGCCAAAGTCGCTGTAATGTCCCGCGATCGCGACGTGGACCCCGTCGGCGCATGTGTCGGCATCCGCGGTTCCCGCATCCAAAACGTGGTGCAGGAACTCAAGGGCGAGCGCATTGACATCGTGGTTTGGAGCCCGGACATCGCTATGTACGCCCAGCACGCCCTCTCCCCTGCTGTGATCTCTCGCATCACCGTCGATGAGGAAGAGGAAGCACTGGAAGTAGTATGTCCTGACGATCAGCTGACCCTGGCCATCGGCCGCAAAGGTCAGAACGTCAAGCTGGCTGCCAAACTGCTTGGTTGGAAGATCGACATTTTCACCCAGTCCCGTTACGGCGAACTTAACGCCGACCGTCAGGGCATGGATCAGATCGCCAGCGTGGCAGAAGTCGCCATGGACAAGTTCTTCGCTGCCGGATTCAACACTATCGAATCCATCACCGAGGCCACCGACGAGGAACTCCTCGCTGTTGACGGCCTGACCGAGTCCAAAATCGCCGACATGCGTGTCGCCATCAACATGCTGATTCCCGGTGACGCTACTGTGGAAGAATCTGTTGAGGAGACCGAAGAGGCCATCGAAACTCCGGTGGTCGAAGAAGAAGTGGTTGAAGAAACCACTGAAGCAACTAAAGAAGAATCCGAAACTCCCGCCGATGGCGAGGAGGAAGAATAGACGCCGGTAGGACGGCGCCCACGGGCGATACGGTTATGAAAAATGAACCTGTTCGCATGTGCGTCGTCTGCCGTGAAAGGCACCCTAAAAGGGAGCTCTCACGGTACGTGTGTCCGGATACATTGAAGGAACTGGAAACGGACGGTCCGGTTCACGACCCGGAAATGAATATGCCGGGTAGAGGTTTTTACGTATGCGTCCAGACCCGTTGCCGGGAGATATTCCCGAAAATGATCAAGGGTCTGATAAAGAAACGCAAGGGGGTTTTTAAATGACCGCAAAGGTTCGGGTAGAAGACTTGGCTGCTGAGCTTGGAATCAGCAACAAGGAAATTATTCAACAGCTTCGTGAAATCGGGATTCAGGCCAAAAGCCAGAAAACCGTTCTTGAAGCCGAGGATGTGGACCGCCTTAAGGCGGAGATGAAGACTACTGGCGGAAAGAAAGAAGTCCGCCGAGTGACTAGCACCGGTGTCGTTGTACGACGCAGGCGCAAGAAACCAGCGCAGGCCGAGGCAGAAGCCCCGGTTGCAGCAGAAGAAACGGCCGAGGCTCCGTCCGAAGTCGAGGCTGAACCAGTGCAGGAAGCTCCCGCCCCGAAAGTGGAAGAAATGCCTGTGGAAGCTCCCGCTGAGGCAGCTGCCCCCGTAGCTGAAGCGGAGAAAGCTGAAAAGAAGCCAGCTAAAAAAGCGGCCAAACCGGCTGCGCCCAAGATTAAGATCATCAAGCCTGTCGTCGAAGAAAAGCCCGAGCCCGAGGTCGAAGTGGCCCCGGTAGTGGAAGCTGTGGCAGATGAGGCCGCCCCCGAACCCGCGCCTGAAAAAGCCGAAGCTCCTGTAGAAGCAAAGCCCGTCGAGAAGAAGGAAGAGGCAAAGGCTGAAGCCAAAGCCAAACCTCAAAAGGACAAGCCTGCTTCCGAAAAGAAGGCAGAGGCGAAGAAGCCCGTAGCCAAGGAAGAGCCCAAGGCTGAAGCTGACGACAAGAAAAAGAAAAAGAAAAAGAAAAAGGAGCCTGAAGCTCCTAAGGTTCGCATTATTTCTATGCCTGATCCGGCTGAGGTGAAAGCTCGTGAAGAAGCCAAAGCCATGTCTCAGCCTGCTCGTCGCAACGGTCGCCCCGGCGACGGTCGCCCAGGCGGAGGTCGTCCCGGCGGAGGTCGTCCCGGCGGAGGTCGTCCCGGCGATGGTCGTCCTGGTGGCGGTCGTCCTGGTGGAGGTCGTCCTGCAGGCGGAGGCCGTCCTGGTATGCCTGCAACTCAGCCGCCCATGCCTGATGGTCGCAGCAAGAAGAAGAAAGGCAAAAAAGATCGTCGCGTAGTCGAATTCGGCAACCGCAACGATAAGAACCAGTTTGATGAAGCCTTTGGCGGCAAAAAAGGCCGCAAGAGGAAGGGACGCAAAGGCGGCCAGCAGCATTCTCAGCAGCCTCAGGCTGCACCCATGAAGCAGGCAAAGCGCAAGATTAAGTTCGACGAGGCCATTCGCCTCTCTGACATGGCTCACCAGATGGGTACCAAAGCTCAGGACCTGATCAAGGCTCTGTTCGCCATGGGCGTTATGGCCACCATCAACCAGTCCCTCGACCTCGACACAGCCTCTCTGCTCGCTAGCGAGTTCGGTTACGAAGTCGAAAACGTCTCCTTCGATGAGCAGGAATTCCTCGCTCCCACGCAGGCAGACAAAGATGAAGATCTCAAGCCCCGTCCGCCGGTCGTCACCATCATGGGTCACGTTGACCACGGTAAGACCTCCCTGTTGGATGCTATCCGTCTCTCAAACGTCACTGACGGCGAGGCTGGCGGCATCACCCAGCACATTGGTGCATACCACGTGCAGACCGCTCGCGGCGAAATCGTGTTCCTGGACACCCCTGGTCACGAAGCTTTTACCACCATGCGCATGCGCGGTGCACAGGTGACCGATATCGTCATCCTGGTTGTTGCTGCCGATGATGGTGTTATGGACCAGACCCGTGAAGCTATCAGCCACTCCAAGGCTGCAGGTGTTCCCATTGTGGTCGCGGTCAACAAAATGGATAAAGAAGGCGCTAACCCCGATAACGTCAAGCGAGAGCTGGCCGAACTGGAACTCGTCCCTGAAGATTGGGGCGGCGACACTATCTTCGCCCACGTATCCGCTAAACAGAAGACCGGTCTCGACGAACTGCTCGAAATGGTTCTGCTCCAGGCGGAAGTTCTGGAACTCAAGGCCAACCCGGACAAGCACGCTAGCGGCCATATCGTCGAAGCTCGCTTGGACAAAGGCCGTGGTCCTGTGGGGACCATGCTCATCTCCGAGGGCACCATCAACCAAGGCGACTCCTTCGTCTGTGGTGTGCACTACGGTAGAGTTCGTGCCATGTTCAACGATCAGGGCAAGAAGCTTAAGACCGCTGGTCCGGCCATGCCTGTTGAAATTCAAGGCTTTGACGGCCTGCCTGAAGCCGGTGATGAACTGTTCGTTGTCGGTGAGGAAAAGATGGCTCGCCGTATCGCCCAGTCTCGTGCCATGAAGCAGCGTGAGAAAATCCTCTCCGCCAAGTCCAAGGTCACCCTGGAGTCCTTCCTGGCCTCCAAGCCCGATGACAAGGCTCAGGATCTCAACCTCGTGCTCAAAGCAGACGTACAGGGCTCCCTGGAAGCTGTCACAGAAGCTCTTCACAAGCTCTCTACCAACGAAGTCAAGATCAACGTTGTTCACGGCGGCGCCGGTGCAATTACTGAATCCGACATCTTGCTGGCCAGCGCATCAGACGCCATTATCATCGGCTTCAACGTGCGTCCGAACCTGAAGGTCAAGGAGACCGCTGAGCACGAAGGCGTTGAAGTCCGCTTCTACGACATCATCTACAAGCTGGTGCAGGAAGTTAAGGACGCAATGTCTGGCATGCTTGCTCCGGACATCGAAGAAGTCTACCTCGGCCAAGCCGAAGTACGTGAGACCTTCTCCGTACCCAAGGTCGGCATCATTGCAGGTTGCTTCGTCCCCGATGGCAAAATCACACGCAACTGTCAGGTTCGCCTGCTCCGCGACGGTGTTGTTATTTACACCGGTTCCGTCTCCTCCCTGCGCCGCATGAAGGACGACGTTAAGGAAGTAGCCAAGGGCTTCGAATGCGGTATCGGACTCGAGAAGTTCAACGACATCAAGGTCGGCGATGCCATCGAAGCATTCGAAACCAAGGAAGTCGCCAGAACGATCGACTAAAAAGGCCGGCTTTACGTGCAGCCTTTTGAATCCTATAGCGCCGCAGGTGCTAGGACTAAATAGATAAAACAGGTGGGCGATCCATTGCTTTGTGGGTCGCCCGCCTTATTTAAGGTTAAGTTGTAGTATGATAATAGGCGTATTGACTCTCGAATTCAGGCTTCACGGCAACCGCTCCCTAAAAGGCAAGCGTAAGGTCGCCCAGAGTCTGAAACAGAAACTCAGAAACAAGTTTAACATCGCAGTCTCCGAGGTTGATGCCATGGATGTACACGACAAGCTTGTGTTGGGTGTAGTTACTAACGCCAATGAAATACAACGGGTAGAAAGCCGTCTCTCCAAAGCTCTGGCTATGGTTGAAGCCATCTCCCCTGCCGAATTGACTCACTGCAACACAGAAATTTTCAGCGATAGCGACTAACTATATTTTTAATTCCAACCCGCACAATGCGTAATGCAACGTGGGTTTCATAAAAGGTACATAACTATGAAAGCATCATCTTCCCGCCGCGCCGTTCGCATGGGCGACCAGATCATGCGTGAGGTTGGCACCCTCTTGGTGGAGGAAGCCCAGGATCCTCGTCTGCAACTCGTAACCTTGTCCGGCGTGCGCATGAACGCAAACCTTCGCATTGCGGAAATCTTCTACACTGTTTCTGGTGACGAAGAACACCGCAAGGAAGTTCAAACTGGATTGGAAAAGGCTGCAGGCTTTCTGCGGTCCCGTCTCAGCAGAAACCTGAAGCTTCAGTACGCCCCTGAACTGCGATTCATTTTCGACGATTTTCTCGAGGACGTGGTCTATGGAAAGCCCAATTCGACTGATTAGCGAAATCCTGCAGAGCGAGGACGATTTTCTCGTTGCTTCGCACTACAACCCGGATGGAGATGCTATCGGGTCCACCTGCGCTATGGGTCACATCCTTTCAGCGTTGGGCAAAAAGTACGTACTGTACAATCCTTCTGGCGTACCGAATCGATACGACTTTGTGAACAAGCCAACTTCGGTGACGAACACTCTGCCAGAGATTATGCCCAAGTGGACCATCGTACTCGATTGCGGCGCTAAAGATCGAATCGGGGACGCATTGATGGAACGCATTGATGAGTCGCGTATCATCGACATTGACCATCATATCGGCAATGGTGATTACGGCGAAGCCAACTGGGTTGATGTCCGTCAACCAGCCGTGGGCACCATGGTGGCAGAGTTGGCTCAAGAACTGAATGTTCCTCTTGTTGGAGGGTTGGCCGAGTGTATTTATCTCGCAATAGCCACTGACACTGGGTTCTTCACCTATGGTTCCACGACACCTGAATCCCTCGAATTGGCCGCACACATGCTGCGTCACGGCTTAGATATGGCCACTATGAACAAGCTCATCACCAAACAATGGAGTGAAGAGCGTATGCGCCTTTGGACAGAGGTAATGGACAGCGTTGAATTGTATGCAGAAAAGAAGATCGCCCTTGGGGCCATCACTGCCGACATGTTTGCACGCACCGGAACCACTTCCGAAGACACTGAAAACATTATCAACTTCATCCGCCGTCTCAAGACTGTACGCGTTGCAACTATTCTGCGAGAGGAAAGTTTGAATAACTATAAGTTCAGCCTGCGCTCTTACGGCGAAGACAATGTCCAGCGTATCGCTGCCCGATTTGGCGGAGGCGGTCATAAAAACGCCTCCGGCGGTAGTATCGAAGCTCCGCTGGAAGAAGCTAAAACCATGCTGGTGGACGTTATTAGGGATGAATTGGGTATCGAGTAAATGGGACGCAGAAAAAGAAAACGTAGTAAAGAGCAGCAGGACGGCGTCCTGGTGCTCAACAAGCCGTCCGGCCCGACTTCGGCGGACTGCCTAAATGACATAAAGCACCAGCTCAAGCAGTTCAAAATTGGCCATGCCGGAACTCTTGATCCCATGGCTTCCGGCGTGCTGCTGGTTATGCTCGGCAATGGTACCAAGCTCGGCCCGTATTTGACTGGCGCGACCAAAACCTATACTGGTACCTTTAAGCTAGGGATTACGACTGACACCCTTGATATTCAAGGAGAAGTAGTCTCTGAAGCCGAAGTGACCGCATCTGCTGAAGATGTCAAACGTGAAATTTTGTATTGGAAAGAGTTGACAGAGCAGGAAGTTCCTGCCTATTCGGCTGCCAAACATAAGGGTAAACCGCTGTATGCTCTGGCCCGTGCGGGCGAGGAAATACCGGTCAAAATTAAGCCCATTGTTATTTCTCATGTGGAAGTGCTGGACGTGCGAATGCCCGAGGCATCGTTCAGGGTCAGTTGTTCCGCCGGTACCTACATACGTTCCCTGGTCCACAGCTTGGGGACACGAATGGGGTGCGGTGCGGTGCTGACCAGCCTGAACCGTGAGCAGAGCGAGCCTTTTGGACTCGATCAGGCTCATAATCTCGCAGACGTCTTGGAGAGTCCGGAATCTTTTTCGGACAAGGTAATCCCGCTTCGGGATACCCTCCCTCACTGGCCCCGCTTTCAATTGACTGAAGCACTGACAGGACTCGTGAAGAACGGGGCCTGGTTGCCGGTCAATGAAGAATCCGGGGAATTGCTCAGCGGAGAGCTTGGCGATCAAGCAATGTTGCTCGATCCTGAAGGTAATCCGCTTGCACTGGTGGAGGCAAAACTCCAGGACAACCGACCCAAGTGGTCGATCCTGCGTGGTCTTTGGGGACAGGACTAGCCTGTCTCGGACGCACGAAAAGCAAACATATACAACAACCCCTAAAGTAGGAGGATACTGCTGTGGTTATGACTGCTGAAGACAAGCAGAAGATTATCGACGAGTACAAGACCTGTGAAGGTGACACCGGCTCCCCTGAGGTTCAGGTTGCACTGCTTACCGCACGCATCCAGTACCTTGCAGACCACTTCAAGACCCACAAGAAGGATCACCACTCCCGCACCGGTCTTCTGAAGCTGGTTGGTCAGCGCCGCAAACTTCTCAAGTACCTGGCGAACAAGGACATCCAGCGCTACCGTGACCTGATTGGTCGCCTCGGCCTGCGCAAGTAGTTCTTTGACACGATAGTTTCTCGGGGGAGGCGTAAGCTTCCCCCGACCCTTTTACTACCACTCCCTGCGGCGGAGCCGTCTTTTTCACTGCTCCCCCACATGCCCCTCAAGCGACGAGCTTAGTTGGCTGCGGAAAGCGTTTTTGAGCGCCTATTCTCAAGAGTTCTTCCCCAAGCCGGCTAACCCCTACATTCGAGGGTCATACGCAGGTAGTGGTTCATCTATTACATCATAGGAGAACTCTATGACTATGATTCCCTTCGACTCCACCAGCGTCACTGCGAACGTTGGCGGCATCGACATTACCATCGAAACCGGAAAGTACGCTCGTCAGGCCAGCGGTGCCGTGACCATTTCTTCCGGTAACACCGAAGTGCTGGTCACCGCCGTGACCCAGCCGCTGGAAATTGACCGCGGCTTCTTCCCGCTGACCTGTAACTACCAGGAAATGGCTTACGCAGCCGGTCGCGTTCCGGGCAACTACTTCCGCCGTGAAGGTCGCCCCTCCGAGCACGAGACTCTGGTCTCCCGCCTGATCGACCGTCCCATCCGCCCGCTGTTCGCCGACGGTTTCGCTGACGAAGTGCAGATCATCGCCACCGTCCTGTCCGCTGACAAGAACGTCAACCCGGACGTCCTGGCCCTGACTGGTGCTTCTGCAGCCTGCCACATCTCCAAGATGCCTTTCCTCGGCCCCATCGTTGGTGCCCGCGTAGGTTACGTGAACAATGAATTCGTTCTCTACCCCACTTACAAGGGTATGAACGAAGACTCTACCCTCAACCTGGTCTTCGCCGCTACCCGCGACGCTATGGTCATGGTTGAAGGTGGCGCTCAGTTTGTCTCCGAAGACATCATTGCCGACGCTCTGGCCTGGGGTCACGAGCAGGTTGCTCCGCTCTTCGACATTCAGGACGAACTCCGCGAGAAGGTCGGTGTGCCCAAGCTGGAAGTGGAAGCTTCCAAGCAGGACGAAGAACTCGTCGAATTCCTCGGCGACTTCATCACCGAAGACCTCGAAAAAGCACTGACCACTCCCGAAAAGATGGTCCGCTACGCTGCCAAAGACGCTGCGAAGAAGAAGGCCAAAGAAGCCGTTGCTGAAAAATTCCCCGAAGACGAAGCCAAGCTCAAGGCTGTTGGTGATGTCATCGGTTCCATGACCAAAAAGATCGTGCGCAAGCGCATTGTTGAAGAAGGTCTGCGTATCGACGGTCGTGACACCACCACCGTTCGTCCGCTTTCCATCGAGACCGGCCTGCTGTCCCAGACTCACGGCTCCGTTCTCTTCCGCCGCGGTGAGACTTCCGCTCTGGCTGTCGCCACTCTCGGCTCCACCCGTGATGAGCAGCGTTACGACTCCCTGCTCGGTGACGCCACCAAGCGCTTCATGCTGCACTACAACTTCCCGCCGTACTGCGTCGGTGAAGCTCGTATGCTGCGTGGAACCTCCCGTCGCGAAGTCGGTCACGGCGCCCTTGCCGAACGCGCTATCTCCCCGGTTCTCCCGAGCCAGGAAGACTTCCCGTTCACCATCCGCGTTGTCTCCGAGATCATGGAGTCCAACGGTTCCTCTTCCATGGCCTCCGTTTGCGGCGCCACCCTGTCCCTGATGGACGCAGGCGTGCCCATCTCTGAGCCTGTTGCCGGTATCGCAATGGGACTCTGCAAGGAAGGCGAAGACTACTTCATCCTCACTGACATCCTCGGTGACGAAGATGCTCTCGGCGACATGGACTTCAAGGTTGCTGGTACCAAGGACGGCATCACCGCTATCCAGATGGACATCAAGATCGCTGGTATCCCCCAGGACGTTCTGAAGAAGGCTCTTTACCAGGCCAAGGACGCTCGTACCCATATCCTCGACCACATGTGTGAGGAACTGGCTGCACCGCGCGAAAATCTGTCCGAGCTCGCTCCGCAGATGGACGTGGTTCACATCGATCCCGACAAGATCCGTTCCGTTATCGGACCCGGCGGCAAGAACATCAAGGCTATCACTGCTGAGACTGAAGCCGACATCGACATCGAAGATTCCGGTAAGATCTCCATCTTCGCCCCGACCATGGCATCCATGGAAAAGGCACGCGAAATGGTCCTCTACTACGACCAGAAGCCTGAACCCGGCAAGAACTACAAGGGCATCGTCCGCAAGATTCTCGAAGTGGGTGCTCTTGTCGAAATCCTGCCCGGTCAGGAAGGCATGCTTCACATCTCCCAGCTCGACTTCGAACGTGTTGAGCGTGTGGAAGATGTTGTTCAGCTCGGTCAGGAAGTCATGGTCAAGTGCATCGCACTGGAGCCCGGCGGACGCATCCGCCTCTCCCGTAAGGCTTGGCTGATGGAAGAAGCTGGCCAGGAAGTGAACCTCGACGACTTCAAGCGCCCCGCTCCTCGCGGCGGTGACCGTGGCGGACGCCGTGATAATCGCGGTGGCCGTGGCGGCCGAGGTGGCCGTCGCTAGACGCCTCCCCACTAAGTAAATCTCGCCCGGTTCGGCTTTCGCTGAACCGGGCGTTTTTTTGTTTCTGACTACCAATCAAGCACTCGCCACACCCGATTTCCTCCTGTTTTACGTGGAAAGTGGACAAAAACTGTTGGGGAGTGATATCGAGTAGTAAACAGGAGTCTCTGCATGGCGAAGATCACAATCTATGGGAAGGCGAATTGCCCACATACCAAACGGGCGCGAGATGCGTACCGAGACGCAGAGTTTATTGACGTACTCAAAGACCCAACGCAGATGGACAAGATGCTGGAACTCTCAAATGACAGACGGCGAGTCCCGGTCATAGTTGAAGGCGGTTTTGTTACGGTGGGCTATAACGGCGGCTCATGAAACGTTTAGAATAATCCGGCAGGTTGCCGGAAGTTATATCTCGAAGCCTCCTTTAAGGAGGCTTTTTGTATTTTTTAGCCTATTAGAATCATCTGCTCATATCTAAAATTTTGTGAATTAATTCTTTTGGCTCATTCGTTGACCCATGCATTATTTGGAGTATGTTAATGGCAAATTCTGCAAGGAGTAAGACAATGCTTATTGAACTCTATTTCGTTTTGGGGGTACTGGCGGTCGCAATGATCGCCCTGGCTACAACAATCGAAACCTATATTGCTCAACGCTGGTTTCGAAAGGATTCTATGCCCACCAAAGCTTTCACAGCTTTTGAAAAGCGCTACCCTCACCTTAGTGACCCTGACAATCAGTTTTATTGTTTCTTTACCCGAGATTCCTTCCGTACCAACTAAGACGATTTCGTCTTAAAGCAAACAGGGCATTCCCATCTGGGAATGCCCTGTTTGCTTTAATATCAATATGAATATTAACTGACTATGACCCCCGCATACCCTACGACTTGCTCAAAATCGCCAGAGACCTCACCGGAGGTGGCATATGCAACCAAATCAGCCTTGGTGGCACCTAGCTCCAAGGCCGCAAAAAGCCCTGTAGTCATAGGTAAGACACCACACATGGAAATATTATGCTCACGGACTGTACTGAAAAGAATATTGGGGTCCAAACTAGAGGCTGCAGCCAATGCCAACCCATCCATTTTACGGGCTTCATCATCAGAAATATAATGACTCATGTCCGAGCTCACCACGATAGAAACAGGTCGATCGAACTCCTTTAGCGCTTGGCCAATAGCTTTACCGACTGTAGCGACATCATCAAATACATGAGCCGACATCGCAATAGGAACCACACTGACATCTAGATTTAAACGATGTAAGAATGGCAATATCACTTCCAAAGAGTGCTCACCAACATGTGCATCAGTATCTGCAGTAATCATCGGGTCAGCATCCAGTAGTACCTTTGCAAGCTCCTCATCCACTGGCACTTGCCCACCGGGAATGCCCCAACTTCCCCCAGCCCACAATGCGAAACGATCACCTCGACCAGTATGATTAGGGCCTAAAAGCAAAATGGTAGACGCCAGATTAGACATGGCAAGCGTTTTACCGCAAACAGCGCCGGAATAAACGTATCCAGCATGAGGCACCATTGCGAGAAGCGTACGCTCCTCTTTCTTTTCCTCTGCAAGCCCCAAGAAGCCATCCAACATGCTATTTAAACGAGCGGGGTCTGCATCGTAAAATCTCCCCGCCACTACCGGCTGTCTATCCATAGTGTTTCTCCTGAATTTCGAACTGATCAAGCTACTATGGAAGTATGCCTATTACGACATACCACCGCAATTATATAGCGACGAGGGCAGGAACTCCTACTGTGGAGCAGGAGAGTATTGCTGAACTTGCTGCTCAAGATCATAGGTATCCAAGGCCGACTTGGCGAGCTGTGCCTGAAGCGACTCAGGCTTCTTCTCGATAATATCAGTGAGCAGCTGTTTCCACTCATCCATGGCTCCAGCTTTACGATAAATGCGAGCGAGCTTGAACCGAGTGGAGGCCCACTCGGGATTATCAACGTCTATGTACTCATCATACTGCTTAGCCCACTTGAGAGCTTCAGTGTATCGCCCAGAGCGCTCTGTAGCGTAAATAGACATGAGCACAACGTCCTTAATCTTCTCTGGGTCTCCCTTGGTCTGGAGTAACAAAGAAAGAGCTTCCTGGGCGTAGACAAAGACCTTACGCAGATCCTGACGCTCCATTGCAGCCTTGGCCATGTAGTACATGGCGTACGCACGGAAAGCAGGGTCAACTTTGGTATCTTTGGCGAGTTCTGCCCACATAGCGAGAGCCTTGTTGCTATCACCGAGATTTTGAAGCGACATCGCCCGAGCATAATCAAGCTGACGCAACTGCTCTGGATTGAGCTTCCAGTTGGACTTAGCCATTGCGACGAGATCGGCAATCTCCTTCCATGCAAGCTCATCCAGATAGATATTTACAGCCAGCCCGAGAGCCTCATCGGAAATCTCAGGAATCTGTCGCTTGCCCAGAAACGGTTTGATTATCTCCAACGCCTTAACGGGTTGGTCCACCTTCCAATAAGAAGTAGCGACATTCAACCGTGTACGATCATCGACCTTGGTATCTTCAGTGCCAATAAAGTCATACGTTTCCCAATAGCGGACGATACGACCATATCGTTCCTCAGCAACCATCCCGGGTACTGCTAAAGCAAAGACGGAGTCACCGAGCTTACGGGCACGATCAACAAAGGGACTATCTGGATGCTTCTCAATAAAATCTTGCGCAGCAGCGAGAGCCTCTGGATACTTCTTATTAAATGCGTACCACATGGCCAGCTTAAGCTGTGCAATAGGCGCTAATGGACTTTCCGGATGGTCATTGATGATCTCCTTGTAGATATTCTCCGGGCGCTTGTTGTAGGGCCTGTCGAATACCGTCGCCATGGCTGCCATAGCAGGCTCATCATAAATACCCTCTTCAGCCAAACGCATCTTGGCAACCAGGCCACCTTCCTTATCAGGATAATCCTGAACAACCTTCTGATAAATCAACCGGGCTGCATCTTTTTCGTTTTCGCGAATGTAAATATCACCTAACCGGGCCAATACAACGTCAGAACCATCTGCCTCTGGGTTGAGGTTGTAATATGTAAAGAAATGATTCTTGGCTTGGGGCCACTTGCGAAGCTTCATTTCCACATTACCCGCGAGACGGAGGAACTGTGGATTTTCCATGTAATAATCAGGCCAGCGTTTATCGATGTAGTCCACGATCTGATAGGCCTGATCTACGAAACCGGTACGATTAAGAGAATCAGCAAGATAATAGGCAGCCTGCTTGACCAGTTCGTGTTCAGGGAAGGTCTGAATAAGATACTGGAATTGGTCCGCGGCCTTTTTAAAATCACCCTTTCGATAATAATATTCGCCCCAGTAGTAACTGATGGAAGGAATATTATCGTCATCAGGATACTTCTCCTGAAGAATCTTGAAATAAGCTTTGGCCTCAGGGAAATTACCCACACGAAGATTAAGCAAGCCTAAGTTCAGCAAAGAGCGCGGCACACGGTTGGAGCGAAGGTTGGAGTTCATAGCCTCAATAAAGGCCTGAGAGATCTCCTCAAAATAATCCTCCAACTCATCCTTGTGCATCTCTTTCTTGATGTCCGCAACGGCATAGAGCGTTTCCTCACGCACATCATCTGGAACATCCGGCTGCTTGAGAATCTCCTCGTAGAGAGGCAAGGCCGTGGCAAGAGCGCCATTGAACATCATGTTTTGCGCTTCGTACAACTTGTCACGAATTTCCTGTTCGCGAGCCTTGGCTGCTGCTGTGGCATTATCCATGGCCGGAGGTTCACCTTCCGTACCCGGCTGAACCGCATCATCGGGAGCTACGGCCATTTCTGCCGGTTGAACATCAGCTTGTACCGGCGGAGGTGCAACAGTACCACCCTCCTGTTGGGCAATCTGCTCAGCCACTGAAAGTTGCTGTGATTCTTCGGGAGTCGGTGCTGGCGGAGGAGCCCCTTCAACCACCGTTGGTGGCGGAGCAACGGCACCGCCGACAGATCCCTGACCAGAAACGGTTTGTGTTCCCGGAGGTGGTGCTACAACGCCAGATACTCCCCCACTAGGTTGCTCAACACCCTGTGTGACTGCTTGCTGCTGTACGGGCTGTGATACAGGCTGCTGCACCGGCTGCGCACCCGGCGGAGGTGCTACAGAGCCCCCAGCCTGTCCTTCACCGGAACTCACAGGAGGAGGCGACACAGTACCTGTAACCTGATCGCTCTGGACGATAGGTTGCGATACACCGCCATCCGCCCCTCCAACTTGTCCACCAACAGCGTTGCCACTGTCCACGACTGGCTGCGCAACGGTCTTTGAGACTTGCCCCACAACCGGAGCACGCCCAGATTCCTTACCAGCTAGTTCGGCAAACTTAACTTCCTCGGCCATTTTGTTCACAGCTTTGAATCGCAGTTCACTGGAAGGTGGATACACGCCGCTTTCGGACTCTACCGAAGGCTGAGTTGTTACAGGTGCTGGGGAGGGAGAAGTTGGCGCAGACGCAACTGCACCAATTGCTGCGGGAGTCTGGCCCGGAGGAGTAACCTCGGTCCGCACGGAATACGGAACAGAGAAAAATGGTTTACGTTCATCGCTGTCTGGCGGTAAATTTGCTTCGCCTTGAACGGGCGCAGGCTGCGTTATTTGCTGCGATGAAGCGGCCTGTTGAACAGGGGCAGGAGTCGCTTGTTGCACAGGATCTGGACGAGGCGAGACAGGCGCGGGCTGAGAAGTAGGTTGAGCACTCTCCTGTTGTGGGGGCTGTGGCGTGGCTACAACAGGAGCCGGGGTTGGCTGCGAAGCACGAGGCTTCCAGCGCGCACCGATCGGATCACGATAAACCTGTAAAACAAATTGCGGTTTACCTGGAGTTGGCAGTTTGATGAAACCAAACGCATTGGTCTTGGTGACCAATTGGACACTATTTTCCGTCGTCCTGATGGTTTGTATCAGCTTACCCGGATAATCTTTGTTTGTAGGCTTTGCTTCAGTATTCCAAACACCTGCAGGCAGTCCGATAGTAATAGACTTAGTACCACTACGACGAACGTCAACCGAAGGTAATGCTTTGGAATCAAACGAAAAAGTAAGTCTATCAGAATCACCCTGTGCCGAAAAATTAACGCGCAGAGCCTCCGCCGGGGTTGCACTAAGCAACCCGATCAGAAGGGCCAACGCAAGGGGCCAGTAAGAAATTTTGGCACTTTTCACAGTCACGTCGAGTGGTTATGCAATTCCCGTGCTACCAGGCAAATGTTTCATCCAGTCATTTCAGAAACTTCACCTGCCACCAACTACAGCAAGCCTCTCTTTTTCAGCTTTTCGATTAACGTAGTTCGCTTGATACCAACCAGCTCAGCGGCCTTGTTCTTGACTCCGTCTGCCTTCTCCAATGCTTCCGCCAAAAGGCGGCCTTCTATGGCCTCAAGGAATTCCTTAAGCCGAAGTTCCTTGTCGCCCATATCTTTGAGAGTAGGCCAATGGAAGCCAGCAGGCCGCATGGGGATGGTCTCCACGACTTTCTTCAACGGCTTCTCGCCAATATCATGGAATATTTTTTCAGGTAAATCTTCGGGCTGCACTTCTTCGGAATCGCACAGGATGGACATCCGCTCCATAAAGTTTTCTAACTCACGGACATTTCCCGGCCAGGAATACGTTAGGAACATTTCCTTGGCTTTTTCAGAAACAGTAAGCTTCTTGCGAGCCTTGCTGCAGCAATGCCCGTTGAGAAAATGGTCAGCGAGAAGCAGGATATCATTACCGCGCTCACGGAGTGGGGGCAGATGCAAGGGGATAACGTTGAGACGGTAGAACAAATCCTCTCGGAACCGCCCTGCTCGAACTTCATCCTCAAGATCTCGGTTGGTAGCAGCGACTACCCGGACATCAACTTTCTTGATGGTCGTTCCACCAACACGCTCGATTTCCTTCTCCTGAAGAGCTCGCAAAATCTTGACTTGGAGGCTCAGGTCCATCTCACCGATTTCATCGAGGAAGATTGTACCGCCATCAGCAAGCTCAAAACGTCCCGGCCTGGAACGTACAGCATGAGTAAATGCACCCTTCTCATGACCGAAGAGTTCGGACTCAAGCAGTTCCTTGGGAATAGCTCCGCAGTTAATAGGAACAAACGCCTTGTCATGTCGCACACTGTTCTGATGCAAGGCTCGTACGAGGAGCTCCTTACCTGTGCCGGATTCACCGGTCACCAAAACAGTACTGTCCGTAGGGGCAACCTTTTCAAGGACTTTAAAAACTTCGGCCAACGCCGGGCTGTCACCGATGATGCCGTCCAGGTTGAGCGCCATTTTCCCTCCGAAGTCGCATGGATATATTCGACGAGGCACTTACTGAGCCTCGACTATTTCTTTAATATACATCATCCCTGTCAACTTTCTGACAGGAAGTCAACGATATAAAGGAAGTTTTGTTAAAAAAAATCTAGAAAAATACAAGGATAGACATTTTCCAAACCATCAACCATATATCGCACACCATTTTTCCTTTTAAATAATGGCTGCTTATCAATAATATCCAAGGTGTTTGATGGCTTTATTCACACGCTCTACGACTTTTGCGTCTACCCCTCGAGTAAACATCAAATAACGCACACTGCCTGGTGGCATATCTTTCATTTTCTTCTGCGCGAATTGAGATGAAGCAAGATAATTCATAGCGATCAACTCACCGACTTCTTCTGGTGCAACAAGCAAATAGGAAAAATGCCCCGTGGACAAAAGTCGGATCAACTGAGGATAGCCACCTTGAACAACCACCGATTGAGGAGCATATTTCTCGATCAGATCGTCCACTCGGGCCCCAAGCGAGTAGCCATCCAACATGCCCAAAATGATTCTTTTGCTGCCAAACAATCCCTGCAAAGTATCCACTCCATCGAACAGAGCTTCATTCTTCTTGAGATACAAGACGACCAAGGGTTCACTGGTATAAATAGGTAAGGAAAACTTGGCGCACATCTCACGCTGTTTAGTCTTGAACCACCCTACAGATGCAGCGGGATGCAGCGAACGCATTTTCTGCAAAATATTTTTTGCAGGCATGCTCTGATATACTGGAGCAATGTCTGCTTCTCGAAAAATCTCATCTGCTATTTTCAAAAGGAATCCGTCGGGCAAATGATTCTGATTCGTATAATAATATGGAGGAAACTCCAGATAATAGACGTCAAGAGACGAAAGATCACTCCCTTCCTCCGCAGCAAAGGATAGACTCGGCATCAAGAACAAGCAAAGACAGAAAAACCCAACACGCACCATGAATACATCCATTGGAGAAAATTTTCGCACTATAGTGATTTATAGGGCAAACGCAGAAAAAAGAAAAGCCCGGTTATACCGGGCCTTAGATACATTTATCAGAGAATGAGATTACTGACGACGGAGAATCTCTTTAGCCGGAATCAATGCCGTTGCAGCCGCACCAACGATGTTTCCTGCAACACCAGGTCCATCACCTGCTACGAACAGGCCCTCGATTGACGTCTCCAGATGCTCCCTGGTCTCCACCTGAGTGGCGAAGAACTTGATTTCAGGGGCATAGAGTAAGGTCTCATCATTAGAAACGCCGGGAACAACATTGTTGAGTTGCTCGAGACCGTCCACCAGGTTGGTGACGATACGCTCAGGCAAAGCCATGGCGATATCACCGGGCACCACGTTCTTCATGGTCGGCTCGATGTAGCCATTGGCGATACGATCCCAGGTAGAACGACGACCGCGACGAAGATCACCGAAGCGCTGGAGAATGGGCTTACCTGCTCCAATCAAGGTTGCAAGACGGCCAATGGATTCGCCGTAGGCCTGATTATCGGTAACCGGATCAGTCAAAACGACCTTGGATAAGAAAGCAAAGTTGGTGTTTTCTGACTTGGTGTTCATCAACGCATGGCCGTTGACACAAACGAAGTCCTGATAGTTTTCCAGAGCAACGAATCCGCCGTAATTTGTACAGAAGGTACGGGTCTGGTCATCATACTTACTGGTACGAACGAAGAAGGTCGGATCGTAAATAACAGAACACAGGTCCTGCATGATCTCATTATGGACTTCGACACGGACACCGACTTCTATGCCTCGAGCAGACACTTCAATGCCGTGCTGCTGAGCAAGAGTTCCAACCCATTCAGCGCCAACTCGACCAGGAGCAAGAATAACATTCTTAGCAGTGTATTCATTGCGATTGGTGACAACACCGGTAATCTTGTTGTCATCCACCAAGATATCTTTCACATCTTCGGATGTATGGAAATAAACGCCCTTATCCTTGATGTAATCAGCCATGTCAGCAATATGGCCCGGAAGGTTATCACTACCAAGGTGCTTTTGCTTAATCACCAGCAGGTCGATACCGTGCTTGCGAGCCAGCTTTCGAACATCCTTGGCCTTGTCCATATCGGTGGGAAAGACCTTACCGTCCATATTGAAACGGTTGAAAATGGCCTCGGTCTCATCGATCAAGGACTTGGCTTCACTGGCTCCAACAAACTGAGTCAGATCGGTCTTACCCAGCTTGTGAATGAAGTTCAGCTTGCCATCGGAAAACAGGCCTGCTCCGCCAACACCACACAAAATATTGCAGGGGCGGCATTTAATGCATTCTTGTTCACCAGAAATCGGGCAATTGCGCTTGAGCGAACGCTTACCCTTGTCAATGAGGAGCACGTCAAGATTGCTGTGCTCTCCCAGGTAGTAGGCAGCAAAAAGGCCAGCAGGGCCACCGCCCACGATGATCACGTCGTAATCGGTCTTAACAGTCTTAGCAGTCATGGTTTGCCTCTTCGGAGAAACTCCCGGCCTTACCTAAAGACAGGAGCGGTTCCACCGCCCCGGAGTAACCCGAACATGGTATGTGCGCCTTCGCGCAATTCTACAAAGCCGGCAAAGCCTTTTCTTGCTCAAGACCAAGGCTTTTTCGGCATACGCAAGTATGGCCCGCACTGGACGCACTCCCTGCAATTCAGGAGTGCGCGCAGACGGGCCATGATAGACCGTAAGACATAATGTGGAAATGTGTCAACCCTCTTCACAAACAGACAAATGCAAAGACGAAAGACAGAAAGAAGTTATTTTATCAATAGGTTATCGCTTACTAGCTGCAGCTCTAACTGCAGACTGAAAAGCGACATCGGCCCACTCATTCATGACTTCAACATCTTCTAACGCCGAATCAGGTGCCAAACAAAATGACATCTGTACATCCTTACCCTGCCGATTATAGACAAAATGAGACAGCCCCTCTTCAGCAAAACGAGTTTCAGACTCATCGTCCACTTTCAAGTACAGGACGTCGTCGACAATGATAGCAAACATCAGCCCGTCCATGAAAATGCCATAGCCACCAAACATTTTGCGGCTTTTGACAGCCCCCATGGCTTGGAGAAGATCCAGCACGTAGTTCAGAAATTCATTTTCTTGGGCTGACATAAGGCTTAAAAAACAGACTAGGCGATCATGTTCAAGAGGTGACCAGTCATTTCTTCTGACACTCGAACTGCGGCCACATTAGCAGAAAAGGCTCGGCTGGTGGTTATCATATCCACCATTTCGCGTCCTAAATCCGTATTGGATAATTCCACGTCACCAACGATCGGACCGGCGTTGGTGGATTCCTGAATAGCTCCCACGCGTACACCCCACCCGTCCGGCCCAGTCTCAAGACTTACCGAACTGGCTTTGAAGTCGTCGGTATTTACATTGGCAATATTATTGGCGGAAACCGCCTGAGCGGTACCGAGTGCAGATAATGCAGATAGATTAGTTTCAGACATGATTTATCACCCCTTCGCGAGCAATAGAAGGGAAGCAGCCTGAACTCAAGATACCGCCTTTCTGGCGACATGGCAATCCAGCTGCTAGTCAGCGCTTTCGATCACAGCAAATGCTGAGTGGTTATGGATTGACTCAAAGCTCTCAACCTCAACCCGAAACCAATTGATCTGTGGATGCTCAGCCAGCCCATTGGCAGCTCCACGGACAACATCTTCAACAAATGTTGGGGTCGCAAAGGCACGCTCAGTGACATGCTTTTCATCCTCGCGCTTAAGCAGAGAAAAAAGTTCACAGGAAC
Source organism: Pseudodesulfovibrio sp. zrk46 (assembly GCF_012516435.1). Classification (NCBI taxonomy): domain Bacteria; kingdom Pseudomonadati; phylum Thermodesulfobacteriota; class Desulfovibrionia; order Desulfovibrionales; family Desulfovibrionaceae; genus Pseudodesulfovibrio; species Pseudodesulfovibrio sp. zrk46. The sequence goes on along the minus strand of NZ_CP051216.1, from coordinate 2,976,750 downwards.
CGGCCTGCTCCCCAATCTCAATGAGATCTTCAAGCCAAACGAAACCGTCAAACTGAGTACGAATACGGACCTCGGCACGCTGGGAATGGGCACCCTCTTCTGAAATCGCCTTTGAGCAAGGACAAACTGTCATGACAGGAACATCCGCACCCAAAGTAAAGGTGAGTTTCCCATCCTTGAGCATGCCATCTACGCGACAGGTGTAGTCCATCAACCCACTGGCACCGCTTTCTGGAGACTTTTTCCGTAAAAAAAACGGAAACACAAAACGCACATGGGCGCTACGGGCCTGAAGGCGCACGACTACGTCATCCAGCAATGTACGAAAGGAGTTGTAATCCAAATCACCAGACCAGTGTTCTAGGGCCTCGACAAAACGACTCATGTGGGTGCCCTTGAACTCGGCAGGCAAATCCACAGCCAAAGAGACCTCGGCTACGGTATTTTGGATACCTGACTCACGGTCACGAACCACTATGGGCAAACGAAGCCCTTTCACCCCTACCCGGTCGATGGGCATGGCGATCTCCGCCTGATGCTTCTGTACGTCTTCCATTAAATCAGGTCCTTGCCTGTGGTAGTAAGGGCGAGGTTGCCGTGTTTGACACCCTTGGTGGAAATAAGCTTTTGACCAAGAGTTTTGATTGCCTCACCGTCGCCTTTCAGAATTATCACCTCAAGACAGTTGTGGTGGTCGAGGTGGACATGCAGCGAAGACTGAATCACATCGTGATGGTCGTGCTGAATCTCGGTCAATCGCTGGGAAAGACCAGACTTGTGGTGATCGTAGACCAAGGTCAGTGTACCAGCCTGCTCACCTTCGGTTTCTTCCCACTCACGCTGCACCAGGGTATTTCGGATGAGGTCACGAATGGCTTCGGAACGAGTCTGGTAACTACGCTCTTCACAGTGCTGATCGAACTTGTCCAGCAGGTCAGAATCGAGAGAGACGCCAAATCGAATTGTTTTACCCATGCTTCCTCCTAATTAAGGAATTACAATTTCCCAGAGATTGACTGTAGCGTTTTGCCCACACAGGGCCACCTTCTCCACGGTCAACTTTTCAGGCACAAAGCCCTCTTCACGCAACTCATCCCATACAGGACGGGATACAGTGCGAACCGGTTCACCGATCCAAATCTTTCCACCAGGCGCAAGGGCATGGCGAAACAGCTTGATCAGCGGCTCGAAAAATCGTTTTTCATAAAGCACATCACCGCCCCATATGAAATCAAATGCTCCTGGCTGAACAGCAGGCTGCCGCCAATCCATAAGCATCCACAGAGGCTGCGGCACACCATTAAGCTCCGCGTTGTGATGAGCAAAACGGACAGCTGGCCATTCATAGTCGAAAGCGACCACCTCAGCACCAACAGACGCCGCAATCATGCCGGTCACCCCAAGACCACATCCCAAATCCAGACACGGACGCCCATTAAGGAGATCGGCATTACGCAGGATGTGACGTCCTAACAGAACGCTGGCAGGCCAGACTTCAGCCCAATATGGCAATCGTTCATCAGCGTCTAAATCCGCGTCATCCATAGAGTCCCAAAGGGCCTCCATGTCGGCAGCGCGATCAATTAGCCAGGTTCGTCCTTCGACCTCAACTTCAATCCGCGAACCAGGGTCCGGGGTGCTTAGACTTTTTCCAGCCATGCTGTTTAATTCATCATTATTCATACGCGAGCCACCAACTACACCCACAACGTGCCATCGTCAACACAGTTCGTAATACGTTTTAACGAATATGACAACGTAAAACGCACATATTTGTCACTACTACAAGATGATAAGCACCCATAATTTCAGTATCAAAAATTGTACATTATTCTATTTTTTGTCATAATTTTGACAGTTATAATAGACAAATCACGCAACCTTGTTTTTAGAGTAGAAAGCGTCATTTTTTTTACTATTTTCAACATTTTCATACCGTGTTAATGACTCCGTCAAAAGTGACTGATGGCAATTTTTTTCCATTATAAAGGAGTAGAGATATGATTCCCGAAGATCTGAAGTACGCCAAGTCCCACGAATGGGTGCTGGTTGAGGGTGATGTTGCCACTGTCGGCATCACTCACTTTGCCCAGGAACAGTTGGGCGACCTGACCTTTATCGAGATGCCCGAAGTTGGTGACACCTTCGAACAGGGTGCTGAAATGGGTTCCGTCGAATCCGTCAAGGCTGCCAGCGAAATTTACGCACCTGTGTCTGGCGAGGTCATCGAGATCAATGAAGAACTGGAAGACGCTCCAGAGAAGGTCAACGAAGAACCTTACGGTGACGGCTGGATTCTGAAGTTCAAGATCAAGGGCGAGCCCGAAGGCCTGCTGGATGCAGAAGCCTACGCCGCGGTCGTTGAGTCCGAAGGCCACTAGCACACGCTATCAAGGCCGAGGCTGTTGTCTCGGCCTTTTTTAATACGTCATTCCTAATAATAGGTTGCAATGCAGCTAATCCCCACAAACGGGGACTCTACAGTTGTTGCCGACAACCTCAAGGGAGAGAGAAAATGCCCTACGTTCCCCATACTGAAGAAGAAGTAAGGGAGATGCTCGCCACCATCGGCGTAAACTCCATCGAGGATCTTTTTGCTGAGATCACCGAGGATATGCGCCCCCAGAGCTTTGACCTTCCAGAAGGTCTGAGCGAAATGGAAGTACTCAACAAACTTGAAGCCATGGCAAACAAAAATGCCACGGACCGAGTAAGCTTCCTGGGTGCAGGCTTCTATGATCATTATATACCTGCTGCCGTAGACGCACTGACCATGCGCGGTGAATTCTACACTGCATATACCCCTTACCAGCCAGAAGCTTCTCAGGGGACGCTCCAGGCTATCTTCGAATACCAGACCGCCGTCACCCGCCTGCTTGGCATGGAGTGCTCCAACGCCTCTGTTTACGATGGTGGCACCGCTCTGTACGAAGCCCTGATGATGGCTGTGCGCAAGACGAAACGTCGTAAGATTGTGGTATCCGAAGCACTGAACCCCATCTACCGGGTCATGCTCGACTCCTACACCACCAACCTCGATATCGAGTTCATCACTGTACCTCACAAGAGCGGCATGACTGATATCGATGGCATCAAGGCTGCCATCGACGATGACACTGCTGCAGTGCTGGTTCAGAACCCGAACTTCTTTGGCTCCATCAACGACTTCACCGAGTTGTTTGCCGCCGCCAAGGCCAAGAAGGCCGTATCCATCATCTCCAGCTACCCGGTGCTCCAGAGCCTGCTCAAAACACCCGGCGAAATGGGTGCTGACATCGCAGTAGCTGAAGGCCAGTCCCTTGGTCTGCCCCTCTCCTTTGGAGGCCCTTACCTCGGCATCATGACCTGTACCAAAAAGATGGTACGCCAGATGCCCGGCCGCGTAGTTGGTCGCACCGAGGACAAGGACGGCAAAACTGGTTACGTTCTGACCCTCCAGGCTCGCGAACAGCACATCCGCCGCCAGAAAGCCACCTCCAACATCTGCTCCAACCAATCCTTGTGCGCTTTACGCGCTCTGGTTCACATGTGCGCCCTTGGCGAACTCGGTATGAAGCGTGCCGCTCGTCTCTCCATTGAACGAGCTCACATATGCGCTGAACGCCTCACTGCCATCGACGGCGTGGAGATGCTCACCAAAGGCCCCTTCGGCAACGAATTCGCCGTAACCCTTCCGGTAAATGCATACGACGCCATCGCCAAGCTCACCGAGCGAGGCTTTGTCCCCGGCTTCCCGCTGGGTCGCTACTACGAAGGACTGGAAAACGGCCTGCTCGTGGCCTGCACCGAAAAGACCAGTGAAGAACAGATCGGCATCTTCGCCGAGATGCTCAAAGGAGCGCTCAAGTAATGAAGACCATCTTTGAAAAATCCGTAGCCGGACGCGAAGGCTGCTGGCCTTGCGAAGGTATGGCTGAAGAAGCATACATCCCCAACGAACTTCTGCGTGATGGCGACATTGGTCTGCCCTCAGCCTCCGAACTGGACGTCGTTCGTCACTTCACCAAGCTCTCTCAGCGCAACATGGGCGTGGACGGTAATTTCTACCCCCTCGGCTCCTGCACCATGAAGTACAACCCCAAGTTCACTGAAACCGTTGCTGCTATGCCTGGTTTCACCCGACTGCATCCGGTACTGCCCCAGCTCCAAGGCGCTGGTGGTCTGTGTCAGGGCGCCCTTGAGGTAATGTACGAGACCGAGAAACTGCTGTGCGAAATCACCGGCATGGCAGCATATACCCTGCACCCCATGGCAGGCGCCCACGGTGAGCTGACCGGTGTCATGCTCATGGCTGCCTACCATCGCGACAAGGGCAACAAGAAGACCAAGATGATCGTGCCCGACTCCGCGCACGGCACCAACCCAGCATCAGCAGCCATCGCTGGCTACGACATCGTCTCTGTTGAATCTGTGGACGGCATCGTATCCCCCGAGGCTCTCGCCGAAGTGCTGGACGATGAAGTCGCTGGCATGATGATGACCTGCCCCAACACTTTGGGACTTTTCGAGACTCATCTTCCCAAGATCGTTAAGATGCTCCGCGAAGTAGATGCACTGCTCTACTATGATGGTGCAAACCTCAACGCCATCATGGGCAAGATGCGTGTGGGCGATGTCGGCTTCGACATCATTCACTGGAACGTGCACAAGACTCTGGCAACCCCGCACGGCGGTGGCGGCCCCGGCGCAGGACCGGTTGGCGTCTCTGAACGCCTGGTGGACTTCTTGCCCATCTCCCGCGTTTCCAAGTTGGAAGACGGCCAGTTCTTCCTCGACTACGACTACCCGAAATCAATCGGCTACGTAGCCCCGTTCTATGGCAACTTCGGTGTTTACCTGAAGGCTTACGCTTACATGCTCCGCCTCGGCGGTGTTGGCCTGACCCGCGCCACTGAGAACGCAGTTTTGGCCGCCAACTACATGCGCAAGCGTCTGTCCACTCACTTCGACATCCCCTACGATCGCATATGCATGCATGAATTCGTAGCCTCCGCTAACCGTCAGACCAAGAACGGCGTCCGCGCCCTCGACATTGGCAAAGCGCTGCTCGACAAGGGGCACCACGCTCCCACTGTCTACTTCCCGCTCATCGTACCGGAAGCAATCATGGTCGAACCCACGGAGACAGAAAACAAAACTACTCTCGACCAGTTCTGCGACGATCTGATCGCCATTGCCGAACTGGCCGAATCCAACCCGGAAGTCATTCAGGAAGCTCCGGTTACTCTGCCCGTCAAACGACTGGACGAAACCAAGGCCGCACGTGCCATGGAGCTGACAGATGACTTATGATCTCGTTGTCATAGGCGCGGGTCCAGGCGGATTTGATGCCGCTGTTGAAGCTGCCGGTTATGGCCTTAAGGTCGCGCTGGTTGAGAAAAACTTCCTCGGCGGCACCTGCCTCAATTGGGGCTGCATTCCGACCAAGCTCTGGCTTGGTGCTACTTCCGCTATTGAGGAGTTGCACAACCAATCCAAGATGAAAGTCGCTTCCGGTGAAGTAAACGTGGACTTCCCTGCTCTTCAGGGACGTGTACAGAAGCACTTGACCGGGACCCGTAAAGCTATGGGCATGCAGCTCAAAAAGCTCGGCATCGACCTGATTGAAGGAACGGGCAAGCTGGCTGGTGAAGACAAGGTCTCCGTTGTCACCGAAGAAGGCGACAAAGAACTCGAATACAAGGACCTGATCATTGCGACCGGGTCCAAGCCCATTTTCTTCCCTGGCCTTGAGCCAGATGGCAAGTGCGTGCTCGATTCGAACATGTTCCTCGCCATGGAAGAGATGCCTAAGTCGCTCATCGTTGTGGGTGCAGGATTCATCGGCTTGGAAATGGCTCAGGTGGCTCATCGCTTCGGCTCAAAAGTCACCGTCATTGACGCCATGGACCGCGTTGCACCGCTTGAAGATCCGGAAGTGTCCAAGGCACTCCGTTCTATCTTCAAACGTTGGAAATGGGATATCCAGCTTGAGAAGCGCGTAGCAGGTGTTCGTACTGTTGATGGCAAAGGCGAACTTACTCTCGATACCCGTGACAAGTTCGAAGCTGAGAAAATTCTGGTGGCAGTCGGCCGAGGCCCTGTCACTCAGGACATCGGCCTCGAAGAAGCAGGCATCGAGATGGAGTTCAACAAGGTCGTAGTGGACGAAAATCTGCAGGCTGCTCCCCACATCTACGCCATCGGCGACTGCAACGGTCAGATTCAGCTGGCTCACGCTGCGTCTCATCAGGCGCATTATGTTGCTGCCCGCATCGCTGGCAAGACTGATGCCGCTTATGAAGCCGGCCCGATTCCCAGCGTGCTCTATGGTTCTCCCGAAGTCATGCGCGTGGGGCTCACTGAAAACGAAGCATTCCTGGCTGACTACCAAACGACTGAGACCTCTAAGGCACAGCTGGCCGCCAACCCCATGGCTCAAGCGCACGCCTCCACTCAGGGATTTGTCAAAGTCGTCTGGTCCGCAGGAAAAGTCGTTGGCGTCACCGCTGTCGGTCACGACGTTTCCCGCCTCTGCATGGCCGCCACCATGATAGTACAGCAAGGCTGGACTGCTGAGGACATTCACAAGACCATCTTCCCGCACCCGTCCTTAGACGAGTCGCTACTGATGGCCTTGAAAGCCGAGAGGACAAAAATACAATGATCATCGATGTGCTCGAAAACGCGGATTTCTATACAAGCCTAAATCCACATCTGGCTACCGCCTTTGCCTTCTTGCGCCGCCCGAACCTCGCCGATTTGCCTGAGGGCAAACATGAGGTTGATGGCGTCAATGTATGGGCAGTGGTTGCCAAGGGCATAGGACGAAAGCCGGGTGAAGCGCTTATCGAGACACATGACGATTATCTGGACGTCCAATTCGTCCTGAAGGGTGTGGATAATATCGGATGGAAGGCTCGTAAGGATCTTGGCCCCGTGGTCGAAGCTCGACCTGCCACTGACGTTGCATTCTATGCGGATACGCCGAGCAGCTGGTCCCAAGTTGGTCCCGGCTCTTTTGGCATCTACTTCCCTAACGATGGACATTTACCCATGATATCAGACGAATGGCTTCACAAGGTCATCATGAAAGTAGCAGTAAAATAGCTACTTCCATACTAAAATCAAAAGGCGTCTCTGCAAGGAGACGCCTTTTTTTATGACGTCACTTTACACAAATTAATACAACACGTAGTCTTTGTTCTAACTATCCACTTTTGTCTGGATAGACATTTCTACAGCAGAGACAAGTGTAAAAAACGGAGAAGGAGGAGATAAGATGAAAAGCCTGATTATTTTGGCAGCCTCCATCGTACTCACGTTCAGCATCGCACGAGCAGACGATACTCAACTCGACTTCGTAACAATCACATGGGAGCCATACGCAGGAGAAATTATTCCCGGATACGGGATCGCCTCAACCATCATCTCGAAGGCATGCGCCAGAGTTGGTCTGACTGCCAAATTCCACTTTCTGCCATGGACCCGGGCCATGGATGAGACCAAGGCGGGCGACTTCGACGCTCTCTACAATGCTTATTACAGCCCACAAAGGGATGAGGATTATGGTGTGTCAGAATGCTATTTCCAAACGATCCTCACCCTCTGCACCAAATCTAGCAATAGCATTGATTATGACGGCACTACACAAAGTCTTCACAAGTATCGACTGGGAGTGGTCAGGGGCTTCGTCAATACAAAGGCGATTGACAGCGACAAGGAACTGAACAAAGACGAAGCAGAAAACGACGTTTTGAACTTACGCAAGCTCCTGCATGACCGAGTAGATCTGATTGTCATCGACAAATACCAGGCACTTCATCTAGTCAAAAACAGCCCGATAATTGAAGCAGACATGGCCGACATTCGCTTCATTTATCCAGCGCTAGAGCAAAAATCATTGCACGTAATGTTTTCAAAAAACAGAACTGGATGGCAACAAAAGCTGGAGCTTTTCAATAAAGGTCTCAAAGAAATCAAAAAAGACGGCACACTCAAGGCCATACTACTCTCTTACGGTTTTCCAACACAACCAATGGAAGAATAGAAAGACAGAAAGAAAATCGGGAAGCCTTGATTGTAGACTTCCCGATTTTTTCCAATCAGCCCATAGGCTGAAATACCGTTTGAGGTGTTCCCTCCACTGCCTCAAGACGGACTGCAGCCAAACGCCGCTTTTCCAACATCTTAAGCACCGGATCGATTTGCGCCCCTAACATATAGGCAGGAATCGAAACGGTATTACCGCTACTCAGCCAAGCCAAAGAGTATAGCAAGCGCCCTACTCCTGATGGAAACCTCGCACGCGCGGCCTTGTTAATCTCTACACGCAAAGTTCTCGCCCCCGGGATACCGCCTTGACGAAACGCAAGGACCTCGCCAAACCGCACCATGGCATACCCAAAAGGGGTGTAGACCGAAAAACGATCATCCAGCACCTTGAGCATCGGTTGTCTGGTGGCGGCTGCCACGGTTTTTAGAACATTGATAGTAAATGCCACCATACAAAAAAGCATGACGGCCATTTGCAGTCCTTTATCATTAAAATTAAGGAATGCAGCAACAGCCAACCCAACGAAAACAGCGGAACGCACTACGCAACTGCGCACACTACGTTCATTGGGATAGATTTGAATAGGAACGTACAACATAGGTGTACCTCGTTCGGTAATAAGTCCAGCGAACAGAACCGTCCGCTCCCGAAACCAGGCACTCCTCCCGCTGGCCCAATCGGCCGAGTCCTGAACACAACTTAAGAATGGAATGGACGACGCCATCCCCTGAATAAGAAACGCATGAAGGCGGCGCACGAAGCAGTCGTACGCGCTGTGTACGCATAGGTAGGAATTGAATAACAGACATTGTGCTCCTCCAGATAGTTGGAGGAAGCAGCCTTGAGCAAGGTGACTAACTATAGATCAGAGACGCAGAAATCGCAACAAGCCTAGTGGACGGCCCGCCCTTCAGGTTCGTGAGTGAAAAATCCGCTATGTTGAGGCATTTCAAGCGCCATCAAACCTTCAAAGGAAAGGCCGGGGCCACACCAAAGACTTCCTGTCGGTTTAAACTGACGAGCAAGACGTTTGGCATGATCCAAGGCGGTAGATATCTGCTGAAGGTAGTCTTCCTTGGTGAAATGGAATTCAGCATCATGCGCCCAGTCAGGCTTTGGTTCATTGGGAGGCCAGGAAATGGGATTTTTCAACCGCCAAATCACTTTTTCTGGAGTATGAGACACCATCACACCATCATCGATTCCCTGACAGGCAGGATTTCCACAGTCACAGGTGTAGATGAACGTCTCTCCCGACATGGTTGCTGAATTTACTAACGCCACCGGGTCAACGTAGACATTAACCTCATGCAGATACTGCCCGTCCACAGACAGGTTGAAATCGATATAGGCATCATCCGGATATTTCTCATCCAGAGAAAGGGTGGCGGTAATCCTGATTTCGTTCATTCAGCTAATTCCTTGCGTGATTTGCCGCATGGGTGCGGCTGACGGCACGCCATTAGCATATTACCCAGCGCACGACAACGACTAGCCACAGCCCCTCCTTGCTAGTCAGGCTTAAGAATCTCGTCCTTGATCAGAGCTGAGTTGTAGGCCGCGTTGATATCGGATTCAGTCAAGGTGCCAACCAACTTACGACCAGAACCGGAAGAGAGTACCGGCAATTGAGATACGCCGCGTTCGGTGATTCTATCCAAAGCATCCTGCAAAGTATCATCCGTAGAAACCACCACCAGATCACGAGTCGAAAGATCATGAGCAATAATCAATTGGAACAACTCCTCTTCATCCAGCACAGTTCTTATGTCACGAAAAGAGATAATGCCCGTTAATTTCTCTTCCTGATCGATCACATGTAAATAAGAAGCGTTCTGAGTCTTAAATGTCCAGATGATCTGTTCCAACGGCATGGACTCTGGAATGGAAACCACATTGCGACTCATGACCTCCTTCACCATGATGTGCTCAAGTAAATGTCGATCCCGGCCGGCCTCAATATCAATACCTCGACGCAACAGCTTGGTCGTATAAATGGAAGCCCGCCGTATTGTCGAATTCATAACCGTAGCGGTGATACATGTGAGCATCAGCGGCAGGATAATCGAATATGTACCCGACATTTCAAAAATGATCAGAATAGCAGTAATGGGAGCATATGTAGTTCCAGCAACCACACCGCCCATGGCAACAAGAGCATAGGCTCCGGGCAAAGCAGTCTGCCCCGGCAACAACGTGTGCAATACAAGGCCAAAAGCGCCACCGGTCATGGCCCCCATAAATAACGAAGGCGCAAAGATTCCGCCCGACCCTCCTGACCCTAGTGTTATGGACGAAGCTAAAATCTTTACAAATATGAGCACGAACAACAGCTTTAACTCCATCGAGTTGTTCAGCGCCTGATTCATTGCACCATAGCCTACACCAAACACCTCGGGGAAAATGGCAAAAACACAGCCGAGCAGTGCACCACCGATAGCAGGCTTAATCCAGTCCCTGATAGGAATGGCCTCAAACCAGTCCTCGAACTTGTACAGAATCTTGGTAAATGCCAACGCCACAAAACCTGTAATCACACCAAGAATAGGGTAAAAACAGAACTCCCAAAGTGAGACGATGGAGTAGGCAGGAATTTGAAAATGTGGAAAGTCACCGAAATAATATCGAGAAATGGTAGTAGCCGTGACCGACGACAATACAACGGGCGAGAATTGCATGACGCCGAAGTCACCAATAATGATTTCAAGGGCAAACAACACACCTGCAATAGGAGCATTGAAAGTAGCGGCAATTCCTGCTGCTGCGCCACACCCCACCATAGTCCGCATGTGAACACTCGGCACTTTGAAGAGTTGCCCCACGGACGACCCAATGGACGAGCCGATCTGAACCATGGGCCCTTCACGGCCGACCGAGCCACCAGAACCTATGGTAACGGCAGAAGCAAAAATTTTGGCAGCCGCCACTCTTTTCCGGATACGTCCTCCTCTGAGAGCGATTGCCTGAATAACCTCTGGCACTCCATGACCTTTTGCCTCACTGGCAAAATAGCTGACCACTAGTCCGACGACCACCCCGCCAACAGTAGGCATTACGATCTTCATCCACAACGGTATCTCGTCTGCAAACAAAAGCATATCACCGGAATGATGGTAGAAGATCCACTGCATGCTTTTCAGAACATATTTGAAAAGTACAGCACCATACCCAGCAAGAACGCCGATAAGAATGGCGAGGAACAGGTACTGAACATTGGGCCGCTTGAGACGCTCGAACAGGGGTTGGCCTGTCGTGTCGGGCATGGAAACTCCAGGGTTCGCGTTACGCACCGTGTTGACAATGGATGCGCCCGATATATTTCACCGTATTAACAACATACCCCGACTCGCTATTCCGTGCAACGAGAAGACGGAAAACTTGAGTCAATGCGTGAAAAAAGGTACTCAGACCGTCCCTATAGTAAACGAACCTTTTCAGGAGACTATACATGCCCAAATACTCAATCAATCCGCTTAAGCCCATGCCGGAATTCGACATTATGTACTTCATGGAAATTGCTGGTGAAAGCCGCATTCCTCAAGACATCATGGACGACTTCCAACCTTTCTGGGACAAATGGTCCCGCGAAAACCTCAAGGCCTACGAACTGGAGAACTCCGAAGGTGAAGGCAAATTCCTGCTTATTTTCCTTGATGAAGATGCCGAAGCTTCCATCGAGGGCATCTGGCAAGACTCGCCGACTCACGGTCTCTGGTTCCACGCTCTGGCTATCACCATGGTCATGAGTTCCGCTCAGGGTTTCGTACCGGAACTGCAGGATGGCAACTGCGCTCCTCTTCCCCGTCCGGGCGAAGGCGTACAGGGTGCATTCGCCGAACTGGGGCTCACTTGGAACGAAGAAGGTACCGTCAACCGCAAATACGCTGTTCTGACCCCCTACCCCTACACGGGCGGCTGTGAAATATGCTACATGAGTGAGACTTGTCCCAAGTCCACCGTCAAAAAACAGTAGCGAGGTAGCACCATGACCTTTACGGCCAAAGACGTTCTGAACCTTCAGGTTGCTCCAGCACTCGGGTGTACCGAGCCCGTGGCCATCGCTCTCGGCGCAGCAGCGGCAATGTCCCTGCTCCCCGGAGGCGATTTCGATTCCATTGAGCTGTCGTTAGACCCCAACGTATACAAGAACGCCCTTGCCGTTTCCATTCCCGGCACAAGTGGTCTGTCCGGTCTGGACATGGCCGCCGCACTTGGTGCAGTGGGAGGCGATGCAGACTTACGCCTTGAGGTACTAGCCTCTATCACTGACGATCATGTCAAAGAGGCCAAACAGCTCATCGCCGACAAGAAGGTCACGGTTCACCTCCTCAAGGAGCAGCGTGGTCTCCTCGTTAAGAATGTCATCAAATCCGGCAACGACGTGGCCGAATGTATCATCGAAGGTCTGCACGATAATATCGCATCCATGACCCTCAACGGTGCTGCTGTTGAAAGCCCCCTGCTGGCCGAACCGACCGAACAAGGCGAAAGCCCTGTAGCGGCCATGGAAGCATGGCTCAAGTCTCTCTCTCTGACCGACCTCATGGCAATGACCGATGAGTTGGATCAGGAAGATCTCGACTTCCTTCGTGAAGGTGTGGACGTTAACATGAGATTGGCAGATCAAGGCCTCAAGTATGGCCTTGGCCTCGGCGTTGGCAAAACTCTGGAACGATTGGTTCGCCAGGGGCTGATCAAAAAGGACATGATCCTCGCAGCCCGCATCCTGACGTCTGGCGCATCCGATGCACGCATGTCCGGCGCACCGCTGCCCGCCATGTCTTCTGCCGGGTCTGGCAATCATGGTCTCACCGCTATTCTGCCTATCTGGGCTGTGAAAGATTACGTGGAAGTGGACGACAAGACGGTTCTCGAAGCAATTGCTCTCTCCCATATAGTCACCGCATACGTTAAAGCGCACACCGGCCGTCTTTCCGCAATCTGTGGGTGTTCTGTAGCCGCAGGCGCAGGCGCCACAGCAGGTATCACTTTCCTGCTCGGCGGTGATGCACGCCATATCGCTGGTGCGATCAAAAACCTGCTTGAAGACCTGGCAGGTATCATTTGTGATGGCGCCAAAGCGGGCTGTGCTCTCAAGCTGGCCACCGCAGCAGGCACTGCTGTTCAGGCCGCACTCTTCTCGCTTCATGGCGTGAACGTGCACCACACCGACGGTATCATCGGCACCTCTTCCGAGGACACCATGCGCAACATCGGCACACTTGCTACCGATGGAATGATCGAGACCGATCAAACGATCCTCGACATCATGCTGCGAAAGCAGTTCTCAGACGTATAGTCAACGCTACTATTTACACAGAAAAAGAAAGCCCCCTTGAACGCATATGTTCAAGGGGGCTTTCTTAAGTAAAAAAATCTTCTTTACAAAATCACTCCACCACCAAGGACTGTACCATCTTCTGTGTAAACTGCAGCCACCTGTCCGGGAGTCGGACGAGTGTGGGGCTCAATAAAATGGAAATGAAGTTTGCCATCTCGCATTTCCACATTGGAAGGCTTGGCTTTCTGACGATACCGGGTTTGGACCATGACTGTTTCAGGCCAAAGAGAAGGATCAGCCATTAGGTTCACTTGGGCAGCCACACAACCATCAGCACTCAACTGATCCTTGGTGCCTACGATGAGAGTATTCCGCTCAACGTCCTTATCAAGAACATACAAAGCTTCCTTCCACGCAATGCCGAGTCCGCGCCGTTGCCCTTGAGTATGGCGCCATAATCCCTTGTGTTTGCCCACAACAGTGCCATCTGTAAGAACCGCTTTACCACCACCGGACATTTTTTCATTGGCGAGCAGAAAAGCCTGGTAGTCATCCTTTGGCACGAAGCAAATCTCCTGACTCTCGCTGGGGATAGGCGGTTCAAGATCGTGTTCGGCTAAAATATCAAGGACATCCCTTTTGAATGTCTCCGCCAACGGGAAATGGGCCTTGCGCAAAGTTTCTATAGGAACAAGAGAAAGAAAGTAGCTCTGGTCTTTGGACAAGTCAGTACCACGAACGAGCATAGATCCAAGCCCTTCGCGCTCCTCCATACGGACGTAATGCCCGGTAGCGATCTCATTCGCCCCCAGCTTCTGCATGGCATCAAAGAGAACACCAAACTTCATGCGCGGATTGCACACGGCGCACGGATTAGGGGTCAAACCGGCCTTGTAATCAGCGATGAAAGGCTTCACCACCTGACGGTTGAACTCCTCATGCAAATCCAAGGCATGAAAAGGTACGCCCATTTTTTTGCAAACGGCATCCAAGCCCGTTGCAACCTTCTCCCACTCCGGCCCGGGCTGAAGAAAGTGTCCATGCACGGCCACGACGTCATGCCCCTGTTCCTTCAGCAGCACTAAAGAAAGCAGGCTATCCATACCACCGCTGACGCCTACGCCGATCATATTATTCGCTCCTGTTGTTTCATGAGGTCACCTTAAAGGAGCGTGGCATTTAAGAAAAGGGTTTATAACGTACATCGGGTGTGAATATGATATGCTCAGTTATTCCTTTCAATCATAGGAGCAAAGCATGAATAACCGACACAGCCATATCTGCGCCTTAGTTCTGATCATGACACTGATCTCGCCCCAGGCCTTAGCCTGCACCACCATGATCATCACTCCGGGGGCCAGCGCTGACAATTCAATGATGGTGACCCATTCCGACGATGATGAACTAGGCGACCAAAGAATCATTTTTGTTCCGGCAAAACAGCAAACTGGCTCTCGAAAAATCTATTCCGACTCAATGAGCTATCCCCGAATCATTACTGATGACCGTGGTCCCGGTTACGCAACCGAAGGTGACCCAACCAAACCACTGGCTATGATCCCATATGACGAAATATGGGACCTTCTGGGACGCAAACAGGAAACGTCCTTCGCATACTTCGATGGCAACTACGGCATCATGAATGAAGCAAACCTGATGATAGGGGAATGCACAAACGGAGCGAATTATGAGCCTAGACCAGTTCCTCAACGTACGTCCAAGCAGCCCCAACGCATTTTCTATAGTTCTGAACTATCCCGTATCGCATTAGAGAACTGTGCCACTGCACGTGAAGCCGTAAAACTCATGGGAGCGCTCCTGGATAAATACGGATACTTCTCCACAGGTGAAACACTCTTGGTTGGTGATGAAAATGAAGCATGGGTCTTTGAAATGTGTGCTCTTCCAGACAAGAAATATCACTCTGCGTGGGTAGCCAAACGAGTCCCGGACGGCGATTACTTCGTGGCTGCCAACACATTTCGTATCCGCGATGTGATCAAGAACGATCCTGACAACTTTCAATATTCGAAACTTCTCATTCCGGGCCTCAAAAAACTGGGCTGGTGGGATGAAAAAAAACAAGGCCCTGTGGATTGGCTTCGAGCTGTCAGCCCGGGAGAGTACAACCACCCTTATTACTCCCTGCGTCGCATATGGCGGGCTATGGACCGCGTCAATCCTGACCTCGGCCTGTCTCCTTGGGTGAAGGATACCTATACTCGAGCCTACCCATTCTCCATCCGGCCACGCGCCAAGCTTTCTGTTAAGGACGTGTTTTCCCTCTACCGCGACCACTATGAGGGTACGCAATTTGACCTGACCAAGGGCATCGCAGCCGGTCCTTATGGAGATCCACACCGTTTCGTTGGCCCTTACGACGGCAATCAGAATAATGTCACTAAAGAGAAGAAATATTACGGAGCATGGGAGCGGGCCATTTCCGTTTTCTATCAAGGATACACGTACGTTTGCCAAACACGTCCGAAAGCTCCTGAGTCCACCAAGGGAGTTCTCTGGTTTGGACCGGATGTATCTTATACGACGGTATTTACGCCCTTCTTCTCCAAGATGCTGCAACTCCCCAAACCTTATCAAAAAGGTGACCCACAAAGATTCGACCCAGCATCAGCCTGGTGGCATTTCGATCTACTAGGTAATTGGTCACGCCTTAACTTCCAGCGCATGACCCGTGTGGATATCCAACCTATTCAGCAAGAATTGGAAGACAAAGCAGTCCGCGGCGTAGAAGCAATGGATATGGTGGTAGCTGACAAAACTCCTAAGCAAGCAAAAGAACTCATCACGGAATTCGGATACAACAACGCCAAGAAGGTACTGGATCGTTGGCGCGATCTAACCTTTACTCTCTTTGCCAAATACTCTGATGGATACATCAATTTGCCGGAGAAGGAAGCCACTCCTATTGGATACCCTGCGACGTGGCTAAAAGAAACCAATTACTGGAATGGACCAACAACATACGACATGAAGTAAACAATCAAATTACAATAATAAAGGCTGGTTGCAAATCGACATTTGCAACCAGCCTTTAATTAAATCTTTCAACTGTAATTTACAGTGCCGCCATGGGCATGGGATCAAGATGACGCTCCAGACATTCGGCGATGGACAGCATCTTGTCTTCGCAGAATGCAGGTCCCATGAACTGAAGACCAACAGGCATACCGGAGTCCTTACCAAGACCAACCGGTAAACTCATACCGGGCAGTCCTGCCAGGTTGCAGGAGATGGTGAAGATATCCATCAGGTACATCTGCAACGGGTCAGCCTTGTCGCCAGCCTTAAAGGCAGTGGTCGGACAAACAGGACCGGCAATCAAATCGCACTGCTCGAAAGCTTTGTCGAAGTCTTCACGCAACAAGCGACGGACCTTGGCCGCCTTGTTGTAGTAGGCGTCGTAGTAACCGGAGGAAAGTACGTAGGTACCCATGATGATACGACGCTGAACCTCATCGCCGAACCCTTCAGTACGGCTGGAGGTGTACATGTCGACCAGTTCCTCGGCATCTTTATTACGATGGCCAAATCGAACGCCGTCAAAACGAGACAGGTTGGAGGAAGCCTCGGCCATGGCGATGATGTAATAGGTAGCGATAGCGTAGTCAGTCAGGGAAAGCTTCACAGGAACAGTCTTAGCACCCAGGGCTTCCATCTTTGCGACAGCAGCCTTACAAGCTTCTTCGACTTCAGTGTCGAGGCCCTCACCCCAATACTCTTCGGGCAGACCAATAGTCACACCATTCAGATCTTCACGACCAAGAGCGGCGAGGTAGTCCGGCACTTCAACATCCACAGAGGTGGAATCCTTGGGATCGTGTCCGGCGATAACCTGCAGCACCCGAGCGGAGTCTTCAACGCTTCGAGTCATGGGACCGATCTGGTCCAAAGATGAACCGTATGCGATCAAACCAAAACGAGACACACGACCATAGGTGGGCTTGAGTCCAACAATACCACAAAATGAAGCAGGCAGACGGATAGAGCCACCGGTATCGGTACCAAGAGCTGCATAGCACTGACCGGCAGCAACGGTTGCACCGGAGCCACCGGAAGACCCGCCAGGGACACGATCGGTATCCCACGGATTCGCGGTCTGCATGAAAGCAGAGTTCTCAGTGGAAGAACCCATTGCAAACTCGTCCATGTTGGACTTTCCGATAATTACGGCACCAGCTTCTTTCAGCTTTGCCACGGCGGTACCATCATAAAAAGGTACGAAATCTTCAAGAATCTTGGATGCGCAAGTGGTCTTGGTGCCTTTGGTTGCCAACAGGTCCTTGAGAACGATGGGCACACCCCAGAGAGGCTTGTTGGCATCGGGGCCAGCTGCATCCAGAGTTTCAGCCTCTTTCATGGCCTCTTCACCCATTACGGTGATAAGAGCCTTTACCTGTGGCTCAGTAGCCTCAATGCGGCTCAGGCAGTCTTTGACAGCCTCGGCCACCTTCACTTCTCCGGACTGGAGCAGTCCAGCCATTTCGGAGAGGGTTTTCATATACAGATCAGACATGAATATATCCTGGAATTAGCGAGTTAGACGATTCTCGGAACAATGAAGAATTGGCCGTCCTGCTTGGGGGCGTTTGAAAGCACCTCTTCGCGGCTGTACTCCTTACGGACCTCATCCTTGCGCAGCACAGTGGTATGCTTCACCGGGCTGAACATGGGCTCAACGTTCTCCGTGTCCAGTTCACCCAGCTTGTCCATGTAATCGAGGATGTCGCCGAGCTGTCCGGCGAACAATTCCAGTTTGTCCTGCGGCAGATCGAGGCGCGAAAGCTTCGCAACCTTTGCCACTTCTTCGGGACTAATTTTCATTATGATACTCCTTGCGGGATTGCCTTCGACGTCACGCCAAATGGGAGTCAAGGCTTCTCTCTATTCAACTAAACGACAAACTAGAAAATGCTATTTTCCTGTTTGGCTTTTTCTTCTTCCATACGCTTTTCATAGGCCTCCACACGCTTTTCACGGCGGGCTTTGGCACGAACTACGCGGGCAGTAATCTTGTCAGCGTTCACCAACTGCTTTCCGTTGCGAACCGGACTGAAGAGAAACAACTCCTGACTGCCCACACCAGATTCATCCCAAGTCATGGGAGCCATGCTGAAATCCATATCCTGTGCGGCAGCGATGCGCTTATTAACCTCATCCGCATCCCACTTGGAAGGCATGGCTCCTAACTTCCCAGCAAAACGGAGAAAGTCATAGCCAAGTGCCACCCAAAAGTCAGCGTGTCCCAGACCTTCCTCGGTCAGAGCACTCTGAAGGGTACGGCCTCCTTCGCTATACTCCCACCACGCACCTGGGCAAACAGCGAGACGGTAGTAATGTTCATCAATGTCCTTCGCGCTATCCAAAGCTCGGCTCCACAGTCCGGGACCAAGAAAGACCAACTGGTCTCCTTCGTAGAAAAAGAAGTTGGGCAGCAGAGTCTGGGCCTGATTCCAGCCGTCGGGAAGGAAGACTGCACCAAAATCGGGCTGCTTCAAAGGAGCATCTTTGTTCTCGCTAAAATCAGCCGGAACTTTGAGCAGCTTACCAACCCGCTTACCCCATTTCTTGAGATCGCGGGAAGGATAAGACTGCATCCCCTTGATGCGGCCACCCAAAGGATAGGCTTCACGATAGAAAGTCTCTGCCATGGTGCGGCCGAACTTCTCTTCAGGGTAGAAAATTGCCAAATCCTTAATATTCAACTCGTTCACAGCCAGCTTGACCAAGCTACGGACCTCATCATTACGGCTGGTGAAGAAACGCCATGCATCTTTACCTTCTTCCAGATCTCCAAGAGTGGCGAGAAATGTGAAAAACGCACGTTGATCCAGCACTCGATCGCCAGGGGCAGCAGACTCATATAATTTCTTAAACGCATTAACTCGCAAAGGACCACCCACAACAGAGTAGTGACCGGGCAATTCAGCCAAACGCTTATCCCACCCCGTAACCTCAGTGTTAATGACGCGCATGTCGATGTCTATGCCTTCCTGAGCAAGACGCCATTGAGCGAGTCCGGCCCCACGCAAAATCTTAACGCCAACTTTTGCGTAAGGACCAGTAATAGGCAAGGCCAGAGCAAGTCCGATACGCGGCAAGCCGTACTCTTCTTCCAGCTCGGCGAGCTTATTTTCCAGAGGAGCAATGTCGGCCAAGTCTGCGTTGGCAGAAAGGTTACGCAGATTGCGCCATGCGGCAGACCACTGTTCTTTATCAGAGGCAAGTCGGACTTCCTTTTCAAAGCCAACCAAAGCATAGGGGAAGCGCCACAGGTTCTCGGCAGTCACCTGCTCGGCCAACGTGGTAACGATTTTGTCGCTATCCAAGCTTATCTGCTGAAGAAAGGCCTGCTCCATCCCCATACGGGAAGCGCGATCCGGAGCCTGCTTGTAAAAACCATCCAAGACGTCCAAGGCACGCTCATAGTCACCCTTCTCCATGAAGTAACCATTGAACCACTTGGCTACTTCCACACGGGTTCCCCACGGAACGGCCTTGTTTTCCAACACCCACTTGAGATGATTCTGAAGTCGCTCGGTCTTGCCCAACACGTTCATGGTGTTGAGATATGTCCGCTCCCACATGGGATTGTTCAGAGCAGCAGAATCGAGATTGGCCCATTTTTCCAAAGCGATACGGGCCTGATGATAATGCTTGTTCTGATAAGAAGCTTCGGCCAATCGGGTATAGATGATCGGCAACTCGCTTTTGACGAGATCCTGTCGCTCTAAAAGCTTACTGTAGTAGAGTTCGGCAGCCTCGTAATGCTTACTGTTCCATGCAGCATCAGCCTCGACTAACAGATTAGGAGTGGACAACATGTCCACACTCTTCAGAGTAGGTTGTTTCGGAGCACAACCCCATGCAAACATGATGAGAAAAGACATAAGCGCAGCGAGGCGCAGGAAATCATATCGTTTTTGTCGGCGCATTGTAGTCTCGTATAAGCAGTCTTGGCAGCCAGGAATAATCAGACAGGAACCTGCCTGACGGCAAAACCAAATGATTTCGCCTACGGCAGAAGGGCTCACACCCTTAGAACCTTCTTTGCACCATTGGTGCGGGCATATCAATAAGCACCCTACAATTGCACAACAACAGGGATGCTTCTCTTCGTTTCCCCAAAAGAAAACCCGGCCCGTATAATACGGGCCGGGTAATCCTATACTTCTCTTGGCTTGCTAACGCAAGTTGCTTTACTTGACTTCGGTGTAGTCGGCATCGACCACATCGTCGTCATCTTTGGCAGCACCTGCGCCAGCATCAGCACCAGCTGCGCCTGCGGCACCAGCGGCACCCATGTCGGGGCCTGCGCCTTCTGCAGACTGCTGTGCGTACAGCTGTTCAGCCAGCTTATGGGAAGACTGAGCCAATTCTTCGGTCTTGGCCTTAATCTCGTCGAGATCATCAGTCTCGAGAGCCTTCTTCAAGGTCTCGATCTTGCCTTCGATATCAGCCTTCAGTTCGGCGTCAACCTTGTCACCGAGGTCACGCAGGGACTTCTCGGAGGTGTAAACAAGGGTGTCAGCCTGATTGCGAGCTTCAATGAGCTCCTGCTTCTTCTTATCGTCGTCAGCATGGGCCTCGGCGTCCTTAACCATCTGATCGATTTCCTCATCGGAAAGACCGGAGGAAGCAGTGATCTGGATGGACTGTTCACGGCCAGTACCCATGTCTTTAGCGTTAACGTGAACGATACCGTTGGCGTCGATGTCGAAGGAGACTTCGATCTGCGGGACACCACGAGGTGCCGGCGGCAGACCGGTCAGCTCGAAGTTACCGAGCAGCTTGTTGTCTGCAGACATCGGACGCTCACCCTGGAAGACACGGATGGACACGGAGGGCTGGTTGTCAGCCGCAGTGGTGAACACCTGAGACTTCTTGGTCGGGATGGTGGTGTTCCGGTCGATGAGACGAGTCATCACTCCACCCATGGTTTCGATACCGAGGGACAGCGGAGTAACATCGAGGAGCAGAACGTCCTTAACATCACCAGCCAGGATACCACCCTGAATGGCTGCGCCCATGGACACAACTTCATCCGGGTTCACGGAGCGGTTGGGCTCCTTGCCGAAGAAGGCCTTAACCTTCTCCTGAACCAGAGGCATGCGGGTCATACCACCAACGAGGACAACTTCGTCGATGTCGGCAGCAGACAGACCGGCGTCCTTGAGGGCCTTCTTGCACGGTTCAACGGTTCGGTCGACCAGATCTTCGACGAGCTTCTCGAGCTTGCCACGGCTGATCTTGACCATCATGTGCTTAGGACCGTTCTGGTCAGCGGTAATGAACGGCAGGTTGACCTCGGATTCCATAGAGGAGGACAGCTCGTGCTTAGCCTTCTCTGCGGCTTCCTTCAGACGCTGCAGGGCCATGCGGTCCTGAGACAGGTCAATGCCGTTTTCCTTTTTAAATTCATCCACGAGGTATTCGATAATACGATGGTCGAAGTCCTCACCGCCGAGGAAAGTGTCGCCGTTGGTGGCGCGAACTTCCACGACATTATCGCCAACTTCCAGGATGGAGATATCGAAGGTACCACCACCGAGATCGAAGACAGCGATCTTCTCGTTGGCTTTCTTATCGAAGCCGTAAGCCAGAGAAGCTGCAGTAGGTTCGTTGATGATACGCTTCACTTCCAGACCAGCGATCTTGCCTGCGTCTTTGGTGGCCTGACGCTGAGAGTCGTTGAAGTAAGCAGGAACGGTGATAACTGCTTCGGTGACGGTTTCACCGAGGTAGGTCTCAGCATCCTTCTTCAACTTCTGCAACACCATGGCGGAGACTTCCGGCGGAGAATATTTCTTGCCGTCGATCTGCACCCATGCATCGTCGCCGTTACCGCCAACGATTTCGTACGGGCAGTGCTCCTTCCATTTTTTTACTTCAGGAGCATTGATGTTGCGACCCATCATGCGCTTGATGGCGAAGACGGTCTTTTCGGGATTGGTGACGGACTGGCGCTTGGCGATGTCGCCGACCAGACGTTCCTTATCAGTGAAAGCTACCACGGACGGGGTGGTACGACCACCTTCCGGGTTGGTGATGCACTTGGGGTCTTTACCCTCCATCACATAAACACAGGAGTTGGTGGTACCCAGATCGATACCGATAATTTTACCCATGTGTGAGTCCTCCTAATTCAATATTGAAATTTTCGCTTAACGCGTATGTTTTTCGTTCTTTCTTCAATAATCACGGGTTGAGCCTTGTAAAGGGCCGCACCCCAAAAAAATGTGTTTAGGCCTTGTTAACCATAACCTTGGCCGGACGAAGCAGGCGGCCTTTAAGGGTGTAACCACCCTGCACTACCTGCGTGATCTGGTTGTCATCGAGATCACCCTCTTCAGCAGTGCCTACGGCTTCATGGATTTCCGGATTAAACTCCATACCGCGTGCAGCTTCAACCACCACCAAGCCGTGATTCTTAACCGCATCCAGAAACAGTTTGCGGGTCATATCCACACCGATGACGAAGTTGTTACAAGCAGCATCCAGACCGTCAGTGTGAGCCAAAGCGAGATCCAGATTGTCGAGAATGGGAAGCAGGTCGGCCAGAATGGACTCGCCAGCATACTTCTTCATTTCCTCTGTTTCACGCAGCAAACGCTTCTTAACATTCTCAGCATCAGCCAGCGCGCGAAGACGGATAGCTTCTGCTTCTTTATGAACGTCACATTCGGGACAAACCGATTCACGACACAGGGCCTCAAGCTCTTCCTGACTCAGGGAGACTTCAGCTTCCTCTTCGATCTCCACCTCTTCGGTCACGGCTTCTTCAGCACTCTCTTCGGCTTCGCCAAACAGCTTGCCTTCGTCGTCGTACAATCCGTTGATGGGAACTTCAGTATTCTTGTTCTTCGCCATTCTCGTTTATTTCCTTACAAAGCACAGATTTGATCGTAAAAAAGCCCCGCCTTAAGCGAGGCTTGGATCACAAATAAGCATGGTGTTTGGGTTGTCAATGGATTCATGTGCAAGAAATCCACACAAATTTGCACTACGATAAAACATTCTTAAGGGAGCCATTCAATGTGAATGTTCGAATGCCTCATAATTAAGTATTGTCAGACTAGATCTTGCTCCTCAAGCCAACTCCGAAGGGCCTCAGGGGTCTCGCGAAACAGTGTTTCGAATTGCAGGCCAACGGTACGTTTATAAACCCACCGCACTTTGCCTACATCCCCCCGAAAAAGAGCTCTTGGGCCTGAGAGAATATCTCCCAACGCCACAAGATCGTCGACTTCAAGCAAATCTGGCATCTCGTCAGCCAAAGGCCATTCGATCTCTGCACTGTCCAGCCCGATACTGCGAACAATACAATAAGTAGAGACCCGCTTGGCAATCATGGAGCAGATCATGGCGGCGACCAATTCTTCACGCTGATATGTTTTCTGTGTTTCCATCGTATCCAGCCTGTCTCAACAATTCACTACATCCTGGGTAATTCGGGTCCAAAGAACGACAATGGGCCAGACAACGCAGGGCTTCCTTCTTTTTATCTCCCTTAACGAATATTTCCCCCATGCGAAGGGCCATGGCAGCTCTTCCTTTATATATCTCAGGATTAATCGACAGAGCTGTCAGCAACCGCTGCGCACTATCTTTGAAATGCTCGCCTTCCGCATAGGCCAGCGCCATATTGTATTGAATATTTTCGTCCTTGGGGGAATGCCGTGCCGCCTCGGCATAAGCCTCGATCGCTTCTTTCCATAACCCCTGCTTTCTCAAAGAAATACCAAGACGATTATAGATGGTCATTGCCAACCCACTCTTGGAACTTTTGATGAAATCCAAAGATTGCCGATAATATTTTGCGGCCATCTTGGGGTCATGCTTGGCAGCCATCTCAGCAATGTCGATTGACATTTCTCCTACAACTGCAAGAGCTTCCTGCTTGGCAGAAGAAATAGCATTGTCAAAATACTTCTCAGCGGTCAGCGAATCGCCCTGATCAAAATACAACTCAGCAATCTTGATTTTACGATTGCAATTAAGAGGAGAAAGACGATCAAGTTTGGTGAGATATTTGAGTGCTTCAGGCTTATTATCATCTTCAGCATGCATCATGACAATGCGCTGGAGAGGTTCAAGAAAATTCTTCGAGTTTCTCTCGGCCTTTTCATATGCGTGCAGAGCTTCCTGACGCTTTGCGAGCCCCTTCTTCGCATCACCGTACACAACCATTGCTGCGGCATTTTTGGGCCATCTAGATAGTACCTTCTCGGAAACAGCAAGCGCTTCTTCAAACCGATTTCTACGTATATGCTCACGCCCCTCTTCAACAAGAGCATCAGCCTCTCGCTGCGGCTTAAGCATGAAGGCAATCTTGGTGATAATCGCGTTAACGCTGGAGGGCTTTTTCAGGAAAGAGTCAGCTCCATCTTCAAAAAATTGAAAAAGACGATCGCGACTAAGCTCTCGAGACAAAACAGCGAGCTTGATATTTTTGAAAGATGCACGAATGAAACGAAGGTAAGAGAGTGTTAGCTCTCCATCAATCGAATGCTCCATGAAAATGCAAGGGGTGACTTTTTTATCATGAAAATACTGAACCAACTCCGAAGCGCGAGTTAGGCTTGAAACCACCTGAACATACTCAGACTCTATCCTAAGGTCGTGCACAATGGCATTTTTGAATGTCTGATAGAAATTTTTATCACGTGTTATCAGGATGAATACACCGGGCTGATCCACGAAATCATAGACAACATCACCATATTTATGCGTGACCTCGTCATCGGTTCGCACCACATAGAGGCTCTTGGTCTCGGACTTTTTCTTGGCCTCGAGATCCTTCAACTCTGTCTGGCAACTCTTAATAACATAGAGGCTCTTACTATTACGGGTCCTTTGTCGCTTGACCATCGTCTACCTCTTTTGAACTCACGCCTGACTATTATTCCACAATACGTAGTTAAGTACGGACCTCATTCAATAATCAACGCCACAACAGAACCACAACAAGTGTGTTTCAAAGAACTCCCCATTTGGGGAAATAGTACCAAAGAGATTGATCTGGCGGGATTATATTTTGAACGTTCCGTTCTCGTAGATAAGACGTGGACGACCCTCAGCGAGCATTGCCGTAACCCGCTTAGGCTGTGTATTGACGAGATCCCAATGCATTTCAGAGGAGTTGAAACCGAGTTCATAAGCAAGTTCCGCGGTCAGCATTTCTACCGGACCGGTAAAACTTTCCAGCACTGAACCACCAAGTGCAAGATGACAGTTACCGTTTGCGCCACCGTAATTTTCATCCAGCAACGTATGAGCCATAAATTGGTCCACGCGAGAAAAGCGCTTATCTGTAAGAGAAAATTCCCCAACTCGTCGTGCACCGGAATCGGAATAAAGCTGATTCTGCAGAAACACCTGTCCACGTTCAGCTTCCACTCGGGCCGCTATACCGTCGGAAAAGTCAATGGATGCCCCTATAACCAGATGACCGTATCGCAAGGAGGCCTGATCCGCGTAATAAGTTCCCTCCACTCCACGGGCATCTGGGGCAAAATATATTTCATACCCAGGGATGTTGGCACCAGAGACACCCACAAAACGACGGTTATCGCCAATGGGCACTTTCAGATTCACGTCCTCTGATTCCACACGAAGACTTTTGATATCCATTGCATCAAGCCAATTGCAGATATCACCAACTTCACGCTGAATACGTTTCCACTCCTTGAGAGGATCAGGCATATTCAGCCAGCAGGCGCGTTGTAGGGCATAGGCATAATCTTCCAAACTCATACCGGAAGCTTCGGCCAGTGCCTTTGTGGGATATACGCATGTGGTCCATCCAAGGGCCCGCGTGTTTTTGCGACGCTCGAGAATGCTACGATTGACTCCGTCTGCCTTGCGGGCCTCGGCAATGGTGCGCGGGTCGACCGTCTGCAGGTGAGTCAAATCCTCAGGTGCAAGGATTGTGATCACACCTGCCGCCTGAGAATACATCTCCGCCTGTCCAGGCGGTTGAAAAAGAAGCTGGCCGTAGCTTGAATTCAGATAGCGCTCCATCTCCATATACGGTGTGGGCATGGCTATAGGCACAGGCATAAGATGTGCGTCCATAAGCCGAGTATACACAGCTTCTGCTAAAGCCAATCCCGGGATGTCGTAGCGAATGAGCACCACATCACGATTTTTAAGCGGCTCCTGACGAGACTCATTCAAAGCCCAGAAAAGCACTTCTGCGTAATTCTCTATATCCACACGATCAAACAACGGCACAATGTCTCCTTTACGCCCAGCAGATCAGAGCGTCATACCAGTATATGCCCTTGCCAAACATAAGCCAAGGATTTCACCTGAAAAGGAATGCTTTACTTCCCGGAAACTCAGTCGTACACCTTTTCCATGCCCGTACTTCCTACTCCCGACTATTTGCCGCCCCTGCCCTTTCGCAATGCCGATCTAGCCACGCTCTACCCGCCGTTGTTCCGCACCTCCCCCTCCCTCCCCATCCCCGGAAGAGAGAGGATCGAGACTCCGGACAATGACTTTCTACTAATAGATCGCCATCGTTCTCGCACAGGTATTTCCCGCAAACTGGCAGTAATCAGCCATGGCCTTGAGGGGCATTCCCGTAAAAAATATGTCTTGGGGATGGCTCGCATGGCAACAGGGCTAGGCTACGATGCAGCATGCTGGTGTCAGCGTAGCTGTGGTGGTGAGGTCAATCGGCTTGTCCGCTCCTATCATTCGGGAGAAACCAACGATCTACACACGGTAATCTCCCACTGCCTTTCCAGCGACCGATACGACGAAGTCGTTCTCATCGGCTTCTCCATGGGAGGCAACCAGATACTGAAATACCTCGGAGAAGCCCCTGACCGAGTGCCTCAACAGGTCGCAGCCGCCGTCACCTTTTCAGTACCATGCGATCTCGCGGCAACAGAGCGTGTCATAGCTCGCCCATCCCGTCGCATATATTTCGAGTATTTCATGAGAGGACTCAGGGAAAAGATCCGCATCAAAGCGAAGCTCTTCCCCAATGAGGTAGACGCTACCCAATTAAACGGCATTCACTCTTTATTGGATTTCGACGATCGCTACACGGCCCCAGTCAATGGTTTCCGTGACGGTACAGATTATTACAAGAAATCCAGCAGTCGCCAGTTCCTTCCGTTCATCCGTATTCCCACGCTTCTGGTCAACGCACAGGACGATCCATTTCTCGCCCCAGAATGTTTCCCGGAACACGAGGCACAAACGAACTCAAATCTGTTTTTTGAAATGCCCAAGTATGGTGGTCATGTTGGCTTCGTGAGCAATGACGAAAACAACGTCTACTGGTCTGAATCACGTGCCCAAGCGTTTCTGGGAAACCTCTAGGCTAGTCGCTTTCCGGCCTGACGCATAATAGCCAATGCCACCAAAGGCACAGCAGCGCCTATCAAGGCAAACTGCCCCAGCGCCGCAACCTTCGAAGGCCACTCCAAAGAAATGAGTTCCATGGCAATTCCGCCAACCAGGAATATCTCAAAAGTCATGACAGACGAGGCCGCACCCACGTCGCTATCCACTTGATCCAGCACCATACTATTGCTGATGGGCCTGGAAAAGCCAACGGCAAAGGTCACACAGCACATGGGCAAAGCCACGGTCATGGGGGAGGTGCCACCAAGTAGCAACAGAAGCCCCCCTGCTATAAGCATCAACATCAGCGACCCGACAAGTATTCGCATTGGACTGATCGAACCGGCCAACCGTGTACATGCAAAGGAACCGAGCATGAGACCAAAGGCATTCAGGGCGAAATATAATCCGAAGACCTGCTCAGACAGCCCAAAACCAGTGATATAGATCGCTGGAGATCCTCCGATAAAACCAAAATGAGGCAAACCCATCATGGCAAAAGCAAGGGCCATGGCTGCAAATCGACCGTTTTTCAGTACTGCGACATAACGCCCTGCCACAGCCAATGCTCCGCCTTTGGTGAACTCAGTCAGAGGTTCCTTCAAACGAAGCGTTCCATAAAGCGCCACTAACGCCATTGCCCCCTGACTCACAAATATCCAACGCCAGGAACCGAACTCCAACAGCAATCCGCCGACGGAGGGAGCTATCATGGGACAAAAAGCCATGATCACTCCAATATATGCGAGAATCTTCTGGCGTTCGGTGCCTTCATACAGATCCTTGGAAAGAGCCAAAGCCAAAGCCGAGGCCGATGCAGCGCCTGCCGCCTGGACAACACGAGCGGCCACTAAAATCCAAATGGATGTAGATACTGCACACATCGCACAACCGGCGATAAACAACAGGATTCCGCCAATCAGTACCGGACGGCGCCCTATTCTGTCGGACAAAGGCCCATGAATGAGAAGGCATGCACTAAAGGCGATGAAAAAGACTACCAACGAGAGGTTGATCTCAGCCAAAGGAACGCCCCACTCGTTTTGAAGCGTTGGAATGGCGGGCAAATACATGTCGGTGGACAGCGGCGGAAAAGCTGCCAGCAAGGAAAGCAAAATCAGGTTAGGCATATCTGGTCCGGTTCAAAAATATGGGCTCGAAAACATATTGAGAGCGCAACAGTTGCCCAGTAGAGGCTGAAAATCAACATAAAGAATATTAATTCAAGGAGAGTGAAAACGAAAGGCTAGCGCCATTTCTGAGGCAACGGGAGACCAAAATATAGAATAACCAGACCGATAAGAAATCCCGCACATACCAAAACAAAAATGAGTACCCAATTACTTTCATCTTCTGCTGGAGGCACGAACCAGTGATCGTATATGTACTGGAGTTCAGATTTTGTTATCGCCCCAAACCCTTCATTAACAAGCTCTAACAACTTGTCATTCCCTTTAGCCACCGCAGCATGCAGCAGCCTTGGGTCGACGAATTCCAGTGGAACAAAATCGCCAACAGCCCCAAGTGATCCGCCCATATACATGATTGTGGGGTAATCCATAAAAACGGCCTCAACCTTCCTGTCAGCCAAGGCTCGGGCAGAATCAAGTACAGTGTTGAATGGGACGATCTTCGCCTGAGGGTGATGAGTATGAATATATTCTTCCGAAGCCCCACCTTTCAAAACGCCTATCGATCTTCCCGCGATTTCATCCATGTTTTTTATAGGCGAATCCTTCAAAACCACCAGACTCGTCTTCATTGCAAGATACCCTACAGAGTAATTCAGGAATTCATTACGCAATGGAGTCTTGAACAACCCACCATGAATGACGTTCCCACCAGCTCGAACTCTTTTAAGCGTCTCATCCCATTGTACGAGTTGAAACTCTACAGGCACACCTGTCTTCTCTGACCATTTACGCCAAACGTCGATAACAATGCCTTTGGGCTCTCCATTATATCCAATAGAACTGAGCGGGGCCATGGTCTTCGAGTGAACAACGATCACTCCTTCGCGGAAGCTTTCAGACAAGTCGGAAGCTTCACTGACAAAGGGCATGGCCACACACCATATTATCACCCATAGCAACAGCGATACTTGCTTCATAACGATGTCCTCATTCGTCAATGCCTCAATCCCCAAATCACAGACAGCCAAAAATAAAACGGGGGTACCGATTCTAATCGATACCCCGTCCTTAAGGATTTAACTATTATTTAAACGTCAACTCACCGTTATCCTCGTCGACTGTGACAGTATCCCCGTCAACCAACTCGCCTCCAATTAACTTCTTGGCCAACGGCGTTTCAAGATGAGCCTGAAGATACCTGTGCAATGGTCGCGCTCCGAAACTGGGGTCATACGCGGCTTCGGCAATGAACCCCTTAGCCGCATCGGTGAGCACCAGGTCGATCTTGCGATCTGCCAACCGCTCGCGAAGGCCGGCCACCAGCAGATCAATAATCTTGACCAATTGTTCGGCCTGAAGCGGTCTAAACAAGACACCCTCGTCCACGCGATTGAGGAACTCGGGGCGGAAGTGCCTGCGAAGGACCTCCATAACCTGTTCCTCCACGCCCTCTTTGAACTCACCGCTGTCGCTAATGCCGTCCAACATGTATTCGGCGCCCAAGTTGGAGGTCATGATGACAATGGTATTCTTGAAATCAACGGTTCGACCATGGGAATCAGTCAGGCGACCATCATCGAGAATCTGCAACAAAACGTTGAACACGTCGTGGTGCGCTTTCTCTATCTCATCAAAAAGAACGACAGAGTATGGCTTACGTCGTACAGCTTCAGTCAGTTGACCGCCCTCGTCATACCCCACATAGCCCGGAGGCGCTCCAATCAGTCGGGCCACGGTGTGCTTCTCCATGTACTCGGACATGTCGATGCGAACCATATTATCTTCAGAGTCGAACAATGCTTCAGCAAGGGTCTTACACAATTCCGTTTTACCGACACCGGTGGGACCGAGGAAAATAAAGGAACCAATGGGTCGCGACGGATCTTTCAATCCTGCTCGGGCGCGGAGAACAGCGTCAGCAACGGCCCGGACAGCTTCGTCCTGACCAACCACTCGCTGGTGGAGAATATCGTTCAATTTCAGCAGCTTTTCGCGCTCCCCTTCCAACAACTTGGACACAGGGATACCAGTCCACTTGGCAATAACCTGAGCCACATCATCCGGACCGACCTCTTCCTTGACCATGCGCGGCGTGTCGCCGGACTCTAAAGCTTCATTACGCTCATTGAGTTCCTTCTCGAGGTTGGCCAAGGTACCGTATTCCAATTCAGCTGCGCGGTTGTAATCATGCACGCGCTTGGCTTCTTCGATTTCCCGACGAATGGTCTCAATCTCTTCCTTAAGAGAACGAAGTCGCTCGATACCGCCCTTTTCATTCTCCCACTGAGCAATGAGGGCCGCCTGCTTTTCCTTGAGGTCCACCAGATCTTTTTCCAACTTCATCAAACGATCCTTGGATGCATCATCCGTTTCACGCTTAAGAGCCTCGCGCTCGATTTCGAGCTGCATGATCATACGATTTGCTTTGTCCAACTCATAAGGCTGAGAGTCTATCTCCGTGCGAATAAGGGCTGCGGCCTCATCA
Organism: Pseudodesulfovibrio sp. zrk46; assembly: GCF_012516435.1. NCBI lineage: Bacteria > Pseudomonadati > Thermodesulfobacteriota > Desulfovibrionia > Desulfovibrionales > Desulfovibrionaceae > Pseudodesulfovibrio > Pseudodesulfovibrio sp. zrk46. Next base: position 2,945,434 of record NZ_CP051216.1, on the reverse strand, counting down.
ATGAGATCAATGGCTTTATCCGGCAACTGGCGGTCGGTGATATAGCGATGAGAGAGAACTGCGGCTTCAACCACTGCGCCGTCCGATATACGGACACCATGGTGCACTTCGAATCGTTCACGCAAACCGCGCAAAATGGAAATGGTGTCCTCGACAGAAGGCTCTTCCACATGCACAGTCTGGAAACGACGTTCCAAAGCCGGGTCCTTCTCGATATACTTTCGATACTCGTCTGTGGTGGTCGCACCGATACAATGCAACTCACCACGAGCCAACATGGGCTTGAGCAGATTACTCGCGTCCATGGCGCCGTCGGTCTTGCCTGCACCAACAATAGTGTGCAGCTCATCGATGAACATGATGATCTGGCCAGCAGACTCTTGCACTTCTTTCAGGACGGCCTTGAGACGCTCCTCGAATTCACCACGGTACTTGGCGCCTGCGATCAGAGCCCCCATATCCAGACTGAACACAGTCTTGTCCTTGAGGCCTTCGGGGACATCCTCAGCCACGATACGCTGAGCCAAGCCTTCGGCGATAGCGGTCTTACCGACACCGGCTTCACCGATGAGCACCGGGTTATTTTTGGTGCGGCGAGACAGAATGCGAATCACACGGCGAATCTCGGCGTCACGACCAATAACCGGATCGAGCTTACCTGAACGCGCTTCTTCTACCAGATCACGCCCATATTTCTTCAAAGAATCATAGGTCGCTTCCGGGTTGTCAGAGGTCACGCGCTGCTTGCCACGCACTTCGCTGAGAGCACCAAGCACCTTATCTTTGGTCAGCCCGAACTGTTTGTTGATGCGACCAACTCCAGTGCTGGAAGACTCATCCATAAGTGCAAGGAAAACGTGCTCTACCGAAACGAATTCGTCTTTCATGCGTCCTGCATGATCGTCTGCGGCGACCAGCACTTTCTGCAATCGCTGGGTAACTAGGATTTGATCTGGACGTGCCCCGGGTCCTGAGACTTTGGGCAGCTTGGCAATTTCAGCATCCACGGCACCAAGATAGGTGTCCGGAGCAACGCCGAGCTTGCGCAGGATTTGCGGCACCAGGCCCTGCTCCTGAATAACCAGAGCATGAAGCAAGTGCTCGCAATCTATCTGCTGATGACCGTTACGAATGGCAAGATTCTGTGCCTCGGAAACGGCATCCTGAGTTTTCTTGGTGAATTTGTTCGGATCCATACTAGAACCTCCTTAATCAATCTCTATATTGAAGCTGTCAAAAAGGTTCGAGTGTCGGGCGCAAGGGAAGATCAATCCCGCCGCGCACACCCCGTACACGAAGGATTGGTTCTCCCGTAACGCATTGGCATTCGGGCCTTTTCGGACAACCGGCTAGACAAGTCTTTTCAATTCCTCGACTTCCTTCTCAAGCTCCTCGACACGTTCCAGAAGGTCCACCACAATGGAACCACTGTTAAACGACATGTCGAGGTCATTGACCAGTCGCATGAGTTTGTGGATGCGGTAAACGTCCCGCAACCGGAAAAGATACTCCTCAGCGCTGGTTTTCTGGGGGCTGATCCAGCCGAGCTCAATCAACTCTGCCACTTCGCCGGGCTGAATAGCGGTCAGTTCCACCAGTTGCGTCCAGGCAACATATTCCGAGGGCTCCGGCAGATTCAGGCCGGGCAACTGCATCATCACTTCTCTGAGTCGCTTGGTCGTCATAACTACCCCTAAAACTCCCTCGGCTTGAAATTGGATACGCTCTGCAACTCCTCCCAGAGTTCCCGTTCCTTGTCGGTCGTAGGATTGGGAGCCTGGACCATGATGCGCACGTACTGATCTCCACGCTTGGCGCCGGAGCCAAGTCCCTTGCCCTTGATGCGCAGCTTTTTACCTGAACCAATGCCAGGAGGAATCTTCATCTCCACAGCCCCATCCAGGGTGGGTATACGCGTGGTCGTACCCAGCGCAGCTTCCCAAGGCGCAAGATTGAGGTCGAGGATAACATCGGTGTCGTTCACTTTGAACATGGGGTGCGGCATGAGCCTGATCTTCAGATAGAGATCCCCCTTGCTTCCACCAGACATTCCGGGATTTCCCTGACCAGCAAGCCTGATCTTCTGACCATCCTTGATACCCGGAGGAACATTAACCTCCAAAGTTTTGGTAGTCATACGGGGGATACCTTCAGGGCCAGTAACCTGTTCCTGCAACGTGATAGACTTGGAACCTCCGCGGAAGGCTTCATCAAGAGTCAACTCATAAGTAGCCTCGGAATCGGAACCGCGTCGTGGACGCTGCTGGTAGCCACCTGCACCGCCAAATCCGCCAGCTCCTCCGAAACCGCCCTGCTGAAAGCCACCACGAAATCCCGCGCCACCTGCGCCGCCGAAGATGGTTTCAAAAAAGTCTGAAAAGCCGCCTTGCTGGAAACCGCCACCGCCACCAAAATTCATATGCTCATAGCCTGGCGGGGGCTGGAAATTCTGACCGTGCTCCCAGTTGGAGCCGAACTGGTCATAGAGCTTACGCTTCTTCTCGTCCTTGAGAACTTCGTATGCCTCGTTAATTTCCTTAAACTTGGCCTCGGCAGCCTTGTTGTTAGGATTGAGGTCAGGATGGTACTTGCGAGCCAGCTTCTTAAACGCCTTGGCAATCTCGTCTTTAGAAGCGGAGCGCGATACACCGAGCAGTTTGTAGTAGTCTTTGTATTCCATTGATTGAGTGTTCCTCTCACTGGGCGAAAATCATTTCTCTATTCGTGCCAGATAAAGTAATATGCCAGAATCAAGTGTCAAGATGCAAAATGAAATGAGATTAAACTTTTTCCACAGCCTTTTCCACAAACCAACAAAAAGGAGCTCACAATGAAACTCTCACAACGAAAAATCTCCTGCTTGTTAATCCTCTGCCTCTCTTTCACCTGTATAGCATGGACGCCATGGGGCGCCATCTACGAATCCGCCAGAGATGAGCGCAGTGTTGGCCAGCAGGCTGATGACAAACGTATCTCACTGGACATCAAAGGCAAAATGGCAAACAAGGATAAAGGCAAAGCTCTCCAGATTCACTCATACTGCTTTGTAGGCCACGTCTTCTTGGTAGGGGCGATAAATGACAAATCATTCCGCAACTTCGCAGTTAAAACTGCCAAGTCTATTGAAGGAGTGAAAAAAGTCACTACTCATTTCGTAAAAGAAAGCGACACCACACAGGACGACCTGAAAGTTGCGGCCAAGGTACGCGCAGCACTCATTGCCGAAGGCGACTTAAGCGCAACTCAAATTGAAACTGAGACTTTGAACGGTGAAGTTGTGATGGTTGGAATGGTACGAAGCAAGGCCGACGCAAAACTCGCAGTCAAGATTGCCAAGGGCGTCGAGGGTGTCAGAAAGGTCACATCCTACTTGATACCACCCAAGTAATCAGGAAGCTGTTTCCAATAAATGGTATTCAGGCAGCAATTCGAATTTACCGGCTTTGAGTGCCGCCACGAGATCTTCGCGACTTGCAATAGGCGTCGTGAAATTGGTGGGGAACCGCGCCAACTCATCCAGACGATGCGCATCCGACCCAGCGACACCGAGCATGGATTGTTCACGGGAAAAAACATGTGCCTGCGTATTCTCAAAGAGAGTGTTTCGGCCGTTCTCAACCTCCACTGCCACACAGGAACGTGGCGTGATGACCGAGGTGTCAGACGGTCTCCAACCTCGAAATGGGTGGGCAGCTATCACGACTCCGCCCATTTCACTGACAGTTGTCATGAGCAGGTGTGCGTCCATACCCGGTTTTAGAGATTCAACCGGGCCATGGACAAGATAGTCGCCTTGAGGAGTCGTATATTCCATTCCTACGAGAACAAGCAGTCCGTCAGACTGGAAACCTTCGCGAATTTGTGACAAAATACCGGTGGTGTCGTGATCGGTAATGCAAACACCGTCCAACCCGAATGAGCGAGCATTATCCAGGATGTCATCTACGGAGAGCACACTGCATCGGGAAACGTCGGAATGAACGTGCAAATCGATAAGCATGGATTTAGGATGCCTCGTGGTCACCTATGTGACAAGCAGTTTGTATTTATCATAACTTTGACACCTATAGATAACACTGATTTCAACATTGGCAAGCGTCAATAGATAACGCGCCAAAAACCGGAGGCATACGTGCCAGATACCTGCGTACTCATCCTTCTTGATGGTCTGGGCGACAGGGCCCACTTCCAGCTTGGCAACCGCACCCCGCTCCAGACGGCAGAAACTCCCTGCCTGGACAGACTGGCAAGTCTCGGTTCTACCGGCTTGTACCATGCCGGCAAGCTTGGCAAACCTCTGCCCAGCGAGAACGCTCATTTCGCCATGTTCGGCAATTCAATGCGAAATTTCCCGGGACGTGGGCCTTTGGAGGCTTTGGGCGCCGACATCGAATTGGCCGAAAACGACGTGGCCATGCTGGCTCACTTTTGCAGTGTTCTGACTACGTTGGAAAACCACATGGTCCTCAAGTATGACCGGATCTGCGGCACACCTCAGGAAATCGACGCCCTGTACGCCGCTCTGGGACCTTACGAACAGGACGGCGTTGTTGTAGAACTCCACCGGACCGAAGGTCTGTTCTCAGTGTTGACCATGAAAGGAGACGTCTCTCCTCACATCACTGACTCCAACCCCATGGTAGACGGTCGCTTCGTCTCTCAGATTCATCCTCTTTACGACCATAGAAACGATCCGGCGGCTCAACGCACCGCCCAAGTACTCAGTGATTACCACCGCTGGGCACATCACCGCCTCAATGAGGTAAAAGAGAATCAGACACGCATCCGCCAAACCCTGCCCGCCATTAACGGACTGGTAACTCAACGTGCTGGCCAGCTGTGCGAATGCCGCTCCATGCGCGACAAGCTCGGCATGCGCGGTCTCTCCACCACAAGTGGGCACATGTACAAGGGATTGGCCAAATTTCTGGGTATGGACTTCCACCACGTTCGCGACACTCGTGACCCTGGCAATGACATTGCTGAACGCGTTCGTTTCGCCACAGAAAACCTGGGAGATTACGACTTCATCCATGTCCATACCAAGGCTCCTGACCGTGCAGCCCACACCAAGAGCCCAAAGGGTAAGGTCAAAGCCATCGAAGCGCTGGACCGCGGCTTGGCTGAGTCCATTGAGCCGCTCCTCAAAAACGAGGATGTACTGTTGGTAGTAACATCTGACCACTCTACGCCCAGCTCCGGTAACTTGATCCATTCTGGCGAGCCCGTACCGGTCATGTTCATTGGTGACGGTGTTCGTCGAGACAACGTTGAACAGTTCGACGAAATAAGTGTCGCAAGTGGCGCATTGAGCTGTTTACGCGGAGACGAGTTGATGCACATGATCCTCAACTACACAGACCGTGCACGACTCGGTGGCATTCACGATTCACCCCGCCCGCAACTTTTCTGGCCTGGCGACTACGACCCGTTCACCGTCTAGGTACGTATGCCACATCCGCTCGGCTTCATTCACGGCAGGTTTCAGGTGGTCCACAACGACCACCTTCGATACCTGCTGGCGGGCAAGTCGTTGTGCGATCATCTAATAATCGGTGTAACAAATCCCACACCGGAACTCACTGCGGACGAAGCCACAGATCCGCAACGCTCAAACAGTGCGAACAATCCTCTCACCTATGAAGAAAGAGAGGAGATGATTCGTGATGCACTCATTGAGGCTGGCGTGGATGAAGCGGCGTTTGAAATCATTCCTTTCCCTATCAATAGGCCGGAGCTCCTCGCCGACATAGCGCCGCGTGAGGCCATCTATTACCTCACCATTTATGATGAATGGGGGCGGGAAAAGAAAAAGCGATTCGAAGCATTAGGTTTGACCACGCATGTGATGTGGGAAAAATCCACTGATGAAAAGGGCCTCACAGGCACACAGGTACGCGCAGCTATCCGCAATAGGCTTGCCTACCATGATGCCACCCCACCATCGGTGGCAAAAAAAATTGAAGCGTGGAATCTTCAGGAGCGATTGGGCGGAACAGAATCTTCCGGATCGTAATCCTTGGTGTCGGGATTGTAGCAGTACCGACAATGCCCGCGCCTACGAAACCATTGAATCAGCACAATCCCGGCAACAAAGCCGCCCACATGAGCCCACCAGGCAACTTCGCTCACATCCTTCACTTGCGAAATGATACCGGATGTCACCTGTGACAGGAACCACACTCCGAGAAACAGCACTGAAGGAATCCGTAAAATCAACGGAATGAAAACAATAGGGACGAGCGTCAAAACACGACCGTGGGGATAGAGGATGATGTACGCCCCCATGACGCCGCCGACAGCACCAGACGCCCCCACAACCGGGACTGATGAAGCCTGCTCAAAAGCCATGTGCAGTCCAACTGCGGCCATCCCACATAAAAGATAGAACGCCACGAATCCCCAATGCCCGGTAACATCTTCGATATTGTCACCAAAGATCCAGAGCATCCACATGTTGAGAATAACATGAAGCCAGCCGCTGTGCAGAAACATGTATGTGACCAACGGCAGTCCGAAAGAATCCGGATACCCCGCCCACGAAGCCCAATCCGGATTGAAAAATCGTGCAGGGACTACTCCATAGACATGAAAAAGATGAAACAGTGAACGAAAATCAAGCCCCTTGCTGAAAAGGAATACCAGCAAATTGAGTATGATAATGGACGTCACCGCCACCGGTGGGGTGACGCGCGGCACATTATCCCTCAGGGGAATCACTTGGCGACCTCATTATCAAATTCGTCAGCCAATTGAGGCCACAGTTTCTCCAACCAAAGCTTGAACGCATCATTATCGGCCTGAAAACGAGCTTCAGCCCACAGCCGCATGGTGCGGGTTCCCTTCGCCAGTTCATCCAGACCGCCGCAATTCTCAATAAAGGTATCACAGGCTGCCAGCTTCTTTTCTTCCGGCCACTGCCAAGAATCAAAGATAGCCAACATGCTTTCATCTAAACCGCGAATCTCACGCAATTCGCCGGTTCGTTTTTCATGAGGGCAACGCACTCCGGCCACCGCATCCACATGCCCTTTTTCATGCCAGCCGCCTTCGAGCAAAAGAGGAATCTCGGCATAAGCCACTGGCTCGTCACGATGCGCTTTGAAAAACACTTCGCAAGCATGACGCACCATTGGATGAACCATATCCATAATCTCGCGCCGAAGCCCATCCGACTCACACATCGCTTTGAAGAGGCTCGCCTTATCCACACTACCGTCTTCAAGAGAATGCTCACCGCCAAAACGCTGCATGATCATGGCAGCCCCGTCGCCATCGGAAGCGTACAGTTCCGCCACACACTCATCCGCACTGAAACATGGCAAGCCCTCTTCACGCAGGTGTCGCAATACTGTGGACTTGCCACTCCCCGGCATGCCGACGATTCCCACGCGCAGACATTCACGATTCAGTCCAGCCAGCAACGTAAGAAAATCCTTGGACGGCTGTCGCCACAAGGTAATGTTCTCGCCGTTTTCAGGATGGTTAAAAGAAAGATAAAACGCATGGAGCATCTGACGCGGAGCCAATTCCGCAATCCTGTCTGATCGACGACACCATTCGGCATGTTCACGAGAGCCATAGACTGCATCACCTAAAAGAGGATGCCCTATGTGAGCCATATGAACACGAATCTGATGTGTTCTTCCGGTATGAATACGTACTGCCACCAAAGACGCCAGACCACGGGGCCCAGTCCAGAGCACGCGGTAATCACTCTTGGCCTCCCGTCCGCCTTTTTCCAGCACCGCCATACGAGTTTTTTGCTGCGGGTGCCTGCCGATAGGAGCCTCTATAGTACCACTTTCCTTTTCTGGCTTTCCATGAACGATGGCGAGGTACACCTTGCGCACGCGACGCTCTGCGAAATCGGAAGCAAGAGTGAGACGATCCGCTTCAGTGCGAACAGCTGCAATAAGGCCAGAGGTATCCTTATCCAGTCGATGAACGATGCCTGGACGCAGAGAGTCCATCCCCGAATGTTTCGAAGAGATATCAGGATACTTGTGAAGCAGGTGATTGACCAAGGTTGGCCCGGGTTCACCGGGAGCTGGGTGCGTGGTCAGTCCAGCAGCTTTGTCCACGACAACGACATGATCATCTTCGTAGACGATATCCAGATCACCTTCCATAGGCTGGGCCGCATCTTCTGAAGCCTCATTCTCTGCCGCTCCAATGGCTACCTTGTCAAAACTGGCGAGTTTATGTTTACCCTTGGTAACAGGCTCCCCATTTACCAAAGCCAGACCGGATTCGATCCAAGATTTGACCCTTCCACGCGATACTCCTTCATCCTTGAGTTCGCGTCCCCAAAATTTATCCAACCGGATACCGGCATCAGTCGAAGGAACGGTCAATTCCCAGCTATTTTTTTTATCATCGTTCATAGGCAGAAGGATATACCGGGAATCATTGGAAAGTAAATTTCTATCTAAGGTATAATCTACCGGGACCGTGCAATTGCCTCTTGACCCCAACGGCCTCTCAGACTAAAAAAAGAAAGTTTTACACGTTCACAAGATTATCAAGACTATATTTTACAAAACCTCAAGGAAGGATAGAACATTGGCACTACACGTAGTTGACCATCCTCTCATTCGCCATAAAATCGGCATTCTGCGCAAGCACGACATCTCCACCAGCCGCTTCCGTCAGCTGGCAAACGAGATCACCCGTCTGCTCACCTACGAAGCAACCAAGGACTTCGAGACCGAGAAGGTCACCATCGAAGGCTGGGCCGGCGATGTAGAAGTCGATTCCATCAAAGGCAAGAAGGTAACCGTGGTTCCCATTCTGCGCGCCGGTCTCGGCATGCTGGATGGTGTATATGACATGATCCCCGGAGCAAAAGCTTCCGTGGTCGGTTTCTACCGCGATGAAGAAACCCTTCAGCCTGTCGAATACTACGTCAAGCTTGCCAGCCAGATGAAAGACCGCATGGCACTGATCCTCGATCCCATGTTGGCTACTGGTGGCACTCTTGAAGCCACCATTAAGCTGCTCAAGGAGTCCGGCTGCACCTCTATTCGCGGCCTGTTCCTTTGTGCTGCACCTGAGGGCGTAAAGCGTATCCTGGATGCACACCCTGATGTAGAAATCTACGTAGCAGCGGTAGACGAGAAACTAAACGACGTTGGATACATCATCCCCGGTCTCGGAGACGCGGGAGATAAAATATTCGGAACCAAATAGTTGGTTGAAGGCACGCTTCACAGCGTGCCTTTTTTTGGGACACATTTACAAACGGCATACGGGAATCGTCCGATGGGGGCATGGGACGATGGTAGCGAGAATCGGGATTGCCGAGCAATTGCATACACAGGCATGCGACTGGGCTTGCGGGCAAGACCAAAAAGAGAGGAGTTGAGTAGAGATGAGTAACATCCATTCCACTGATTACAATTTTAGACCCAAAGACGCCCTGCTGGGCGCACAAATGCTATTCGTTGCTTTCGGCGCGCTGGTCCTGGTACCTCTGCTGACCGGGCTTGACGCCAACGTGGCACTTTTCACCGCCGGTGCAGGCACCCTTGTCTTCCAGGTTATCACTAAAGGTAAAGTGCCCGTTTTCCTGGCATCGAGCTTCGCCTTTATCGCCCCCATCATCTACGGCGTACAGACTTGGGGTATCCCGGCCACCATGTGCGGCCTTCTTGGTGCAGGCCTGCTCTATGTTGTTCTGAGCTTCCTGATCTCCATTTACGGCTCCGATATGCTTCGCCGAGTACTTCCTCCAGTAGTTACCGGTCCTGTTATCATGGTTATTGGCCTGATCTTGGCTCCTGTTGCTGTGCATATGGCCATGGGCCGCACCGGTGACGGTTCTGCTTGGCTGGTCCCCAACACCACCGCCATGATTATTGCTGGCGTAGCTCTTATCACCACCATCTTTACTTCTCTGCTCGGCAAGGGCTGGATCAAGCTGATCCCCATCCTGCTCGGCATCGTTGCTGGATATGTCACTTCCCTGATTCTGGACGCCACCGGCTTCTCCGCTGCACAGCAGGCCGCATTTGATCCCGGCCAGCTCCAGAACTGGACCGCTCCGGTCTTGGTCAGCTTTGACAAAATAGCTTCTGCCCCAGTGCTGGCAATCCCCAACTTCACGTTCCCCGAATGGAACCTGGAAGCTATCCTCTTCATCGTTCCGGTCGCCATTGCTCCGGCAATTGAACACTTCGGTGATGTTCTTGCCATCAGCGGTATCTCCGGCAAAGACTACGTGAAAGATCCCGGCATCAACAAAACCATGCTCGGCGACGGTGTCGCTACCTCTCTGGCAGCCGTCCTCGGTGGCCCCCCGAACACCACCTACTCCGAGGTTTCCGGTGCCGTAGCTTTGACACGCGCCTTCAACCCGGCCATTATGACCTGGGCTGCCATCACCGCTATCATCCTCGCCTTCGTAGGCAAGCTCGGTGCATTCCTGAACACCATCCCGGTTCCGGTTATGGGCGGCATCATGATCCTGCTGTTCGGCGCTATCACCGTCATCGGCATCAACACCCTAGTGCGCGCAGGCAATGACCTGATGCTCCCCCGCAACCTCGCTATCGTGGCCATCATTCTGGTCTTCGGTATCGGCGGCATGAGCTTCGATCTGGTCATCGTCAAACTCGGCGGCATCGGCCTGGCCGGTATCATAGGTGTGGTTCTGAACCTGATTCTCCCCTGCAAGGATTGCAACGATCCTCTGCCGGACGAAGTCAATCCCCGCGACGCTGATCACAGCACCGACCTGTAGGTCTTAGCCAAACAGACAAAAACAAGGGCCCTGCTTCCACTGGAAGCAGGGCCCTTTCTTCATGGGCTCTTTACTATCCAAAAAGGATCTTCGTAATATCCTGTTTGAAGTGCAAAAGGGTATAATCCATATACAGATGACAACAAGTAAGCACGATCCCCCCATACAATCTTTCATTGGACCAGACAGCCCGAACCCGTTACCATGCGCCAGCTTCAATTCTGGGAGAAAACAATGCGCGAAACCGTGACCGGACTGGTCCTTACACTCAATGGCGAACGTTGGCTCGACGACTGCCTCAAATCGCTCGATTTCTGCGATGAAATACTGGTGGTGGACTCTCAATCCACTGACAGAACCATTGAAATTGCCGAAGCCAATGGAGCACGAGTCATCGTCAATCCATGGCCTGGCCCAGTGGCCCAGTTCGAACTCGCCCTCTCTGAGATCAAAACCGATTGGGTCGTTTCCCTTGATCAGGATGAAATGCTGACGGATGAACTCCGCAATAATATTCAAGTCAAACTTTCGGCCAATGAGCCTGTGGCCGGTTACTACACTCCCCGAAGCTCATACTACTTTAATCGCTTCATGAAGCACTCTGGGTGGTACCCCGATTACCTGTTTCGCGTGTTTCGCCTTGACAAGATGAAGGTGACGGCTTCTGGAGCGCATTATCACTTTGAAGCTCTCGGCAAGACTGACAAGCTGTCCGGAGACATCCTTCACTACCCATATGAATCCTTCGAGCAACATATGGATAAAATCAACTATTATGCCGAAGAAGGTGCCAAGTCTTTACGCGAAAAGGGCCGCAAGGGAGGACTGCTCCAGGGACTCCTTCATGGCACCATACGCTTCATCAAACTCTATTTTCTCAAAGCAGGCCTACTGGATGGAAAGGCAGGATTCTACAACGCAATGGCTGGATTCTACTATACATTCCAAAAATACATCCGAGTAGAAGAAACCGAGAAATGGGGCAAACTGTAGCCTATATTCAAACACCTTTTTGATTCCCCCCTCAGTATCAATATGATATTGGTTCCCAATCACGAAACTAATTTCATTTGAGGAGGATATATGAATCTACTCGATCCCCAGACTGTTCAGGGATTATTGGAAGAAGCCATTGCTATGGTGACCACCCATGGTCTCAACATACTCGTCGCTCTTCTAATTTTTGTCATCGGACGACTTATCGCCAAGCGTCTGTCCATGCTCACCCACAAACTCCTAAGCAAATCCAGAGTGGACGAGACCCTCTGCTCATTCCTGCGCAACATCATCTACTACGCACTGTTAGCCGCCATTATTATCATGGCGTTAGGACAGGCCGGGATCAATGTAACCTCATTTCTTGCTGTCCTCGGTGCTGCCGGCCTTGCTGTTGGCCTTGCTCTCAAGGACTCCCTTTCTAACTTTGCTGCAGGCGTCATGCTCATCATGTTAGGCTTCTTCAAGAAGGGAGACTACGTTACTGCAGGTGGTGAAAGTGGAACCGTCACATCCATAAAGATCTTCAACACTGTTTTGACTACTCCTGATAACAAAGTCATCATCGTACCAAACTCTTCGATCCTCTCAGGTAATATCATTAACGTTACTGCCAATGATACCCGTCGAGTAGACCTTGTTATGGGCATCGGATACGATGACGATCTTCTCAAGGCCAAGCAAGTGCTTGAGCGAATTGTTTCCGAAGAACCCCGTGTACTCAAGGAACCAGCACCACAGATCATGGTTTCGGCACTCGCGGACTCATCAGTCAATATCAATGTCCGCCCTTGGGTCAAGACTGAAGACTATTGGGGTGTGTACTTCGCTCTCACAGAAAAAGTAAAACTCGTATTTGATCAGGAAGGCATCTCCATCCCCTATCCGCAAACCGATGTTCACCTGTTCAAAGCCGACAAGTAAAAGACAAGATCATTAGTGTTAAGGGAAGCGTTTACGAGCGCTTCCCTTTTTTTGCATTGAATGCTGCGCTGTCACAACAGGTCAACAAATCTCCCCACACAACACCAAAGAAGGCCTCTTCCTGTTGGGAAGAGGCCTTCGCATTAATCATATGGTCAGATAGACTTACTGTTCGTCAATCCAAGTATTTGCTTCCTTCACATCCAGAGTACCAACATAGATGGCACGACCGGAAATTGCACCCTCCAAACCTTTCTTGGACAGTGGGTACAAGTTCTTGATGTCATCCATGGTGTGCACGCCACCTGCAGCAATGACAGGAATGGAAGTTTTGGCACACAAGTCAGCCAATCCTTGCACGTTCACACCAGTCTGCATGCCGTCGCGAGAGATGTCGGTGTATACGATGAAACGGATGCCGTCTTTTTCAAGACGCGGCAGCACATCATCCATGGTCAACCCGGCATCTTCCACCCAGCCTTTGGTCTTCAACTGACCGTCAACGGCGTCAAGAGACACGCCAATACGACCAGGCAGGGCCTTGCAGAGATCAGAGAACAAATCCGGCTCCTCCAATGCCATAGTACCAATAATCAGACGATGTACGCCGGCTTCAATATATTTCTCTGCAGTTGCGATATCGCGAATACCACCGCCAAGCTGAACCGGAATATCAATCTCGGTGCAGATGGACTTAATCAGTTCGAAGTTCTTGGGCATGCCCGAGAAGGCACCGTCCAGATCAACTACGTGCAGGTAGCGAGCGCCAAGGGAAGCCCAGTGACGGGCCTGCGCAACAGGGTCACTACCGAATACGGTGACCTGATCTTCCTTGCCCTGTGCAAGGCGGACGCACTCACCGTTCTTGATGTCAACAGCGGGAAAAAGAATCATAATCCGAGTTCCATAAGTTTTTCGTCTATGCCATCCGAGGCCAACCGAGTCGCAGTTACCCACTTACCACCACGTGAATCATACTTTTTGGCGGTAAACAGGTTCTCAATGAGCGACACCTGGGTTTCCTCGTAACGAGCACGAGTCATTCGTTCGTTCTTTACATCAATAAGATAAAATTCCAGCGATACAGACGCCGGGGTCTCAACGCCATAGTCGCTACCAACACGCTCTCGCCAGTAGGTAACTTGTGGCACGAGAAGCAAATCAGCCTGTGCGCATTTGCCTACACCAAGCCAGTACTTCCATGCAGAGACCTTGGGCAAACCGGATTCTTCGAATACCACAACCTCTTCACACGGGCGAACCGCATCCGGAGTGATGTAATCAAAGACCTGATGACTAGCCAGAGTGTCGGTCAACACCTGATTCAGCGTCTCAAGAGTGCCATCAGGGACAGGCTGACCTTCCTGGTCAAGGTAACCAGCCAGAATCTGCCAGTTGTAAACAGGATTGTTGAAACCTGCGACAGCAAGCTTACCCTCAGGACGCGGGACAGCTGCGGTACGCTTCTTGGTGCCACAACCGGCGACCGACATAAGCGACAGGCACAGGACCAACAACAGGAAGATGGAGAATTTGCGTTGCATTAGTCGAGGCTCCCTTTGGTGCTGGAAACACCTTTACGTCCAATACGACTGGCCTGGCCCAAAGCGATGCCCATGGCCTTGAACGCGGCTTCCAGCAGGTGATGGCCATTCTGGCCGTACTCAAACTTGACGTGCAGATTCATGCCCGCCTTGAAAGCAAAAGACTTCAAAAATTCACGCCAAACGTCCTTCTCATCGCCAGCAATAATTGCTGGCAGCAGTTCGTCATTGTAGACGATATAAGGACGGCCGGAAATATCGATGACAACTTCTGCAAGAGCTTCGTCCATGGGCACTTTGGCAGATGCCACACGAACAATGCCTTTCTTGTCGCCCAAGGCTTCGGACAGTGCTTGTCCAAGACAAAGGCCGATGTCTTCAAGAGTATGATGGCTGTCAATCTCCAGGTCGCCTTTGCAAGTGAGGTCCAGATCGAATCCGGCCCAGAAGGCAAACAGGGTCAGCATGTGGTCGGCAAACCCCACGCCTGTATCAACATTGACACGCCCCTCGCCCTCAAGATTGAGAGAAAGTTTGATGTCAGTTTCATTGGTGGTACGTTCCACCGTGGCTTTGCGCCCAGCCATAGCGCTCTCCTTTCTTAGTAAAGAATACAATTGCTCTTTGAGCGCGACTGTATACAAAAACTCTAGAAAAAGAAACCGGGCAGGAGTCGCCAATTTTGGCAATCCCGCCCGGATCATTGTTTTTATGCCTTATCAGCCTGCTCTTCAGGCTCGTCCTCTTTAGCTTTTGCTTCAGCGGCGGCGGCATCCAATTCAGCCTGCTTGGCTGCTTCCTCGGCCTCACGCTTTTGCTGGTGACGTTTCTCATTCTTACCGAAGAAGAATGCCACCCAGATGCCGAGCTCATAAAGGATGATCAGCGGCCCCGCCATGAGGCACTGGGTAAATGGATCAGGCGGCGTCAGGATAGCTGCCAAAACAAAACCGATAAGGATGGCATACTTACGCTTTTCACGCAGCCCCTTGGAGGATACCATGCCCATCCGTGCAAGGAAAAATATGAACAACGGCAGTTCGAATACAAACCCGAATGCAAACAGCAACTTCAGACAGAAGCTCAAATACTCATTGAGTTTCGGTGTAAACTGAATACCCTCGGTAGAGAAGCTCGCGAAGAACTCGAAACCAAACGGGAAAACGACGAAGTAGCCGAACCCTGCACCAGCTGTGAAGAAGATGGCCGAGATAAGCGCCATCGGAATCATCCACTTGCGTTCATGAGCGTAAAGACCGGGAGCAATAAAACCCCAGATCTGAGCAAACACATATGGGCTGACAAGGAACAGACCCGCTACGATAGAAATTTTGATATGAGAGAAGAAAGCTTCTGCAGGATAGGTATACTGAAAGTGCCCTTCCTGAGCGACTTGCATCAGGGACTTTTGGAGAGCATCAACGAACAGGTCCACCTGATCGGTGGGCAGTCCTCTCTCACCCATAAGGCCAGTCAGTAAATTGCGGAATTGATCGTAGAACTCACCCGACAGGATGGGATTGTTCGCGGCCTGCTTCTGGAACACCTTGATCATCGGTTCCATGAGGATGTCGAACATCTTGTCAGCAAAGCTGTAACAGGCAAGCATACCGACAGCTATGGCAATGAAACTGCGCGTCAAGCGCAGACGAAGTTCGCCAAGATGATCAAGAAGAGACATATGCCCTTCTTCGTCTTCTTCGAACTCTTCGCCGTCAGATTCTTCAGGTGTATCCTCAGCAGAATCAGTACCGTTATCGCTAGCGTCACCATCGGCAACAGCAAGGTTCTGTTCAGCTTCGGCAATTTCCTCTTCAGAAGCTACAGGCATGCCTGCATCTTCAAGAGAGGGGTCGTCATCCGGGGTTTCGTCAGGAGAGTTCACCACCGGCTCTTCGGAGGTGATTTCCTTCTTCTCGTCTTTTTCGGAACTCATGCGAAATTAGGCCTTGTCATTGGCGGCTTCGGTGACAGCCTCTGCCTGGGCCTTTTCCAGTTCAGCCTTGGCGGTTTCCGCTTCTGCCTTTGCAGTCTCGGCTTCCATCTTGGCCTTTTCAGCTTTACGGCGGGCGAGTTCCTCGTCCACTTCACGCTTGCGGGCTTCAGTTTCGGCCTTGCTCACTTCGTCGTCTAGGGTGGACTTAACGTCGTTCCCCACGCGCTTAAACTCGGCAACCCCCTTGCCCAGAGAACGCAGCATCTCAGGCAATTTTTTGGGGCCGATGACGATGAGCGCCACCACACAGATGATCAACAGTTCCGGTCCACCAACTCCAAACATATGCAATTCCTTTCAAATTGCCGGGAAGACATGACGCCTTCCCGGCAACGTCACTTTTGAGTGCCTATTCCCACTCGATGGTGCTCGGCGGCTTGGAAGAGATATCCAAGACAACTCGGTTGACGCCCTTGACCTCGTTGATGATCCTGTTTGACATGCGGGCCAGCAGTTCGCTGGGCAGTCGAGACCAGTCAGCGGTCATGGCATCGATGGAATCAACGACGCGCAGGGCAATAACATTCTCGTAGGTGCGGTCATCACCCATGACACCAACGGTCTTGAGCGGCAACAGCACGGCAAAGCCCTGCCATACCTTACGATACCAGTCGGAGGCAACCATTTCGTTCTGAACTATCTTATCTGCGAGGCGCAGAATCTCCAGACGCTCCTCGGTAACCTCACCGATAATGCGGATAGACAGGCCCGGACCGGGGAACGGCTGACGCCAGATGATGTGCTCAGGCAGACCCAGTTCGTAGGCTGCGCGGCGCACTTCGTCTTTGAACAGTTCACGCAGCGGTTCAACCAGCTTGAGATTCATCTTCTCAGGCAGGCCACCAACGTTGTGGTGAGATTTGATAACAGCAGAGGGGCCCTTGAAAGACTCGGACTCAATAACATCCGGGTACAGGGTGCCCTGACCGAGCCACTTTACGCCATCAATGGCCTTGGCTTCACGGTCAAAAACTTCGATGAACTTGTAACCGATGAGCTTGCGCTTCTTCTCGGGATCTTCAACGCCCTTGAGGTCGTCCAGGAATTCCTGGGCTGCATCAACGAACTTGACGTTGAGATCAAAGTGTTCGGCCAGGAAGCCGACGACTTCTTCTTTCTCGCCCATACGAAGCAGACCATTATCTACGAAGATGCAGTGCAAGTTCTTGCCAATGGCGCGATGCAGGAGCACTGCGGCCACGGTGGAATCAATACCGCCGGACAGGCCCAGAACTACCTTGTCATCACCAACCTGCTTCTTCAGATCCTCAATGCAGGTTTCCACGAAGGAAGACATGGACCAGGAAGATTCCAGACCAGCGACCTTGAACAGGAAGTTCTGGATGATCTTCTCGCCGTGCTCGGTGTGAGCAACTTCCGGGTGGAACTGAAGAGCATAAATTTTCTTTTCGTCATTACCCATGGCGCCGAACTCAATGGAGTCGGTCTTGCCCATGGGCAGGAAGCCTTCAGGCAGACCTTCAACGCGGTCACCATGGGACATCCAAACGGTCAGGTCTTCTTTCTCATCAATACCGTCAAACAGTACGCAGTCGTTCAATGCGGAGAACTGTGCGCGACCGTATTCGCGGTCGGTGGAGGATACAACCTTACCGCCGAGTTTGTGGGCCAGGAGCTGCATGCCGTAGCAAATGCCAAGCACCGGGATGCCCATTTCCATATATTCCATGTTCAGGTCCGGACATCCGCCTTCCAGAACGCTGGAAGGACCACCCGACAAAATCAGTGCGGACGGTTTGAACGCCTTGACCCGTTCGGGATCGACGTTACACGGATGGATCTCGGAATAGATACCCGCTTCGCGCACGCGACGTGCGATCAGCTGGGTGAACTGGCTGCCAAAATCAAGAATGAGTACTCTATTGTCGTGCATGCGTACCTCTCTAATTCACATCACAAAAAATGAAAAGAAGAAGATGTCTACGCCCCCCGATCCCCTCTCACCTATCAATACAATCGGAAATGCGCCTTGCGCTGGGTGAAGAGAGGTGGGAAGCAGCGCTGCCTGCCGCACCTATACGGCTTAGGCCCGCTATTGGGAAATACACTGAACTTACGTTCATTTCAGCAGTCGCCCTTCTGACAGGACGACTATACACCGCTATTTGAATTATTGCCGCCACTCCCGCTTCAGGTTTCTCTACCAAAATATGGAATGAGGCTGGGGGAAAAACCTCATCAGAGGCTTCTCCCCCATACTAATTGCTTTATTTAGCCATCGCCACGGTAGTTCGGAGACTCCTTGGTGATGGTCACGTCATGGACGTGGGACTCACGGAGACCAGCCGGGGAAATGGGAACCATCTGAGAATTTTCGTACAGGTCGTTAAGAGTAGCAGAACCGGTGTAGCCCATACCGGAACGCAGACCACCGATGAACTGGAAGATAGTATCACCCACAATACCACGGTAAGGCACACGGCCAACGATGCCTTCAGGGACGAGCTTCTTGGACTTCTCCTGGAAGTAACGATCAGAGCTACCCTTCTTCATGGCGTCGATGGAGCCCATACCGCGGTACTGCTTATAAGTACGGCCTTGGTACAAGATGGTTTCACCCGGGGACTCATCGGTGCCTGCGAGAACAGAACCCATCATGCAGACATTGGCACCCACAGCGAGAGCCTTGACCACGTCGCCGGAGTATTTGATGCCACCATCAGCGATGATGCACTTGTCAGCTTCACGAGCTGCGCGATTGGCTTCCATTACTGCGGTAATCTGCGGGACGCCGACACCGGCTACCACACGAGTGGTGCAGATGGAACCGGGGCCGATACCAACCTTGACGGTATCTACACCAGCCTCGATCAGCGCCTTGGCACCTTCATAAGTAGCAATGTTACCACCGATCAGCTGGACATTCGGGAAAGCGGCACGCAGTTCGCGAGCGGACTTCAGGATATTCTCGGAATGACCATGGGCAGAATCCAGTACCAGGAAGTCAACACCAGCATGCAACAGAGCCTCAGAACGACTCAGGCAGTCAGGTCCGATGCCAATGGCTGCACCACAAATCAGGCGCCCTCTGCCATCCTTAACAGCATCAGGATACTTCTTGTGCTTGTTGATATCCTTGATGGTGATGAGACCTTTAAGGCGTCCATCCTCATCAACCACCAACAGCTTTTCGATGCGGTGCTGGTGCAGCTTACGCTTGGCCTCATCGTTATCGATGCCCTCGGGCACGGTGACGAGGTTGCGGCTGGTCATCAACTCGGAAACCAGCGGGTTTTCATCTTTCACGAACCGGATGTCACGGTTGGTGATGATACCCACCAGATGGTCGCCCTTAACAACAGGCAGACCGGAAATACGGTACTCAGCCATAATGGCCTTCACCTTGCCCAGATCATCGTCGGGATGAACGGTGAGGGGATCGGAGATCATACCGGATTCAGACTTTTTGACGCGATCAATCTCACGCGCCTGCTCACGCACGGACATGTTCTTGTGAATGACACCTGCACCACCGTAACGTGCCATGGAAATAGCCATACGGGATTCAGTGACAGTGTCCATGGCCGCAGATATGAGCGGAATGTTCAGCTTGATCTGTGGCGTCAGGTAAGTGGAAACATCCACTGCGTCGGGCAGCACATTGGAATAGCCCGGCAACAACAGTACGTCGTCGAAAGTCAGTGCCTTATCAAGTATCTTGCTCATATCGTCCTCCAGAGCGTTAGTGTTCTACGTAT
The DNA here is from genome assembly GCF_012516435.1 of Pseudodesulfovibrio sp. zrk46. Taxonomy (NCBI): domain Bacteria; kingdom Pseudomonadati; phylum Thermodesulfobacteriota; class Desulfovibrionia; order Desulfovibrionales; family Desulfovibrionaceae; genus Pseudodesulfovibrio; species Pseudodesulfovibrio sp. zrk46. The sequence goes on along the minus strand of NZ_CP051216.1, from coordinate 2,925,511 downwards.
ATAAATGAATGTTCTGATCAATACGATTATAAGCCGCTCACACAGCTTGTGATTGTCGGAACAAACTACCTATTATGAAGAAGGCCGGGCGTTTCCGCCCGGCCTTCGCCTTTTCTTTTTACAGCCCCAAGTAGGCCTTTTTCACCTGCTCGTCCGCAAGCAGCTTGTCGCAGGAGTCGGTGAGCACTATCCGCCCATTCTCCATGACATAGCCTCGGTGCCCGATCTTGAGAGCAAGGTTCGCGTTCTGCTCCACCAGGAAAATAGTGGTACCGCTTTCCGCGTTAACCTTTTTAATGATCTCAAAGATCTGCTTCACCACCAATGGGGCAAGGCCCATCGACGGTTCATCGAGGAGCAACAACTTGGGACGGGCCATAAGGGCGCGGCCAATAGCCAACATCTGTTGCTCACCACCGGACAGATTGCCGCCCGGCTGCTTACGACGTTCCGCTAAAATGGGGAACAGGTCGTAACAATATTCCATATCGCGCGCAATGCCTTCTTTATCGCTCCGCATAAACGCGCCCATATCCAGATTTTCCTGAACGGTAAGTTCGGGAAAAATCAAACGACCTTCCGGCACCTGGCAAACACCTTTGGCCACGATCTGATTCGGAGCCACCTTGGTGATCTCCTCGTCCTGATAGACGACCGAACCATTTCTGGCCTGAACCACACCGCATACGGTCATGAGGGTGGTGGACTTGCCTGCGCCATTTGCGCCGATCAAGGTAACAATTTCACCACGATCGATATGGAGGTTAACGTCGTACAGAGCCTGAATGTTGCCATAAAAGCTGTCGACGTTACTGAGTTCTAATATTTTAGTCATCATGCTCCTCCCCGAGGTAAGCCTTGATGACATCCTCGTTCGCCGCGATTTGTTGCGGCGTACCCTCGGCGATCATGCGCCCATAGTCAAGCACATAAATGCGATCGGACATGGACATGACCATTTTCATGTCATGTTCGATGAGCATAATGGAGATATCGAACTTCTCGCGGATGTCCACGATGAGCTCTTCCAAATCGAGGGTTTCCTGAGGATTCATGCCTGCTGCGGGCTCATCCAGCAACAACAGGAAAGGATCAGTGGCAAGGGCTCGAGCTATCTCCAGCCTTCGCTGCTTACCATACGCTATATTCGAGGCAACTTCGTTGCAGTATTGATCCAACCCCACCAATTCTAGCAATTCATAACTGCGCTGAATCACTGCCTGCTCTTCTTCACGAGTGGCCTTGTTGCGGGAGACAGCTCCCCAGACCGAAGACTTGGTGCGGCAGTGGGTTCCGATCATGACATTTTCAAGTGCAGTCATGGACGGAAATAAGCGGATGTTCTGAAAGGTACGCGCCATGCCCAGTTCGGTGACTATATTCGGCTTCTTGCCGTTAATTCGACGGGGCTTACCTGTTGAATCAGGGTCAATAAGCACATCGCCACTGGTCGGAGTATATATACCTGTAATGCAGTTAAAGAAGGTGGTCTTTCCTGCACCATTTGGCCCAATGAGGGCCACAATTTCCTTGTCGTGCACTACGAGATCGACTTCATCCAGAGCACGGATGCCTCCGAAGTCCTTACTCACGGCATTAACGTTGAGAACTGGATTACTCATTAGGTGCACCCGCAGTCTTTGTAGCTTTGTATTCGTAGATCTTACGCTTGGCACTGATCAGGCCCTGAGGTCGGAAGACCATAACCAAGACCATGATGGCACCGAACAGGAGCATGCGGAATTCAGCGAAGTCACGCAGGTATTCCGGAACGAGAATCAGGATGACAGCGCCAGCGATAACACCACGAACCGACCCCATACCACCGATAACGACGATGGAAAGGATGATCGCAGATTCCCAGAAGGTGAAAGACGCCGGATTGATGAAGGTCGTCTTTGCGGCAAACACAACACCAGCCATACCGGCCCAGGTTGCCCCCAAGGAGAATGCCATAAGCTTGGTCTTCATCTTGTCGATGCCCATTGCCTGACAGGCAATCTCATCCTCGCGCAGGGCAAGCCAGGCTCGTCCAATGCGGGAATTCTGGAGTCTATTGACGCAGAAGATGGTGAACAGAACCATACCAATCATGATGTAATACATGTAGTTGGTAGAACCGATTACACCGAGCTTCATATCGAAGAAGCCAGGACGGGCGATGGAAGAAATACCGGAGGGGCCCATGGTGACCTCGCCCCAGTTTTCCAGGACCAGTCGGATAATTTCACCGAATCCCAATGTTACAATAGCGAGGTAGTCACCCCGCAACCTAAGGACCGGGAAACCGAGGATGACACCACAGATGGCACCAAGAGCGGCACCAACCGGAAGCATGTACCAGAAACCGATATCCCAGTGCATGTTGCATAAGGCGTAGGCATAGGCACCTACAGCATAGAAAGCAACAAAGCCCAGATCAAGCAGACCAGCCAAACCGACAACAATGTTCAGCCCCAGACCCAGTACGATGTACAGGAGGCAGGAGATCATGATGTTGGTTTGATAGAGATTGAAGAGCTGAAACTTGTCGCCCATGATGTTGAATTTCAGCGGAGCGATGGCAGCGACGACACCGATAATGACAAGCAGAGTGTACTTGATGGCCGGAGTCGTCTGAATCATCGTCAGAAACGATTCGACTTTCGTCTCCTGCTTAACTTCATCCTTTTTGAGCTCTTTTCGAGCCAACATCCACCGCCACAAGAACGAACCGAAAAATACGGCAAGGGCGATATACGCCATATTTTCCCAACGCCACACCACAGTCTTGTCGATGGTATCGACCTTGATCACCATGATGGGGAAGGTCAGGAAAACGAACCAGACAGCAGCCAATGCAGACTTCTTGAGCGCCTCTGCGAAATTCTCGCATCCGGCGGCCAGAAAGGACTGCACAAAGCCCTGCTGATCCATTGTTTTGCTTAAGTTAGTCACGATATATTCCTCTCAGGCTCTTCTTTCGAGTAGCCTTATCGTCAAAGTTACACCTTCTGGACCTTTTCCTTACCCATGATTCCAGAGGGGCGGAAAATCAGAATGAGAACGAGCAGGCAGAATGCAAAGACATCCTCATAGTCAGAGGAGACGTAGCCGGTGGCAAACGCCTCGGTCAGACCGAGCACAAGGGCTCCAAGCATGGCGCCGGGGATGGAGCCAATGCCGCCAAGCACTGCAGCGGTGAAAGCCTTAATGCCTGCGATGAACCCGATAAAGTAGTTGATCTGGCCGATATGGGAGGCGATGAGAACGCCGCCAACAGCTGCCAGGCTCGAACCGATGACGAAGGTGGCAGAGATGACCATGTCGACGTTAATGCCGACCAACATAGCCATCTTGCGGTTCTGGGCAGTGGCACGCATGGCCTTACCCAGCTTGGTGTACTTGATAAACAGAGTCAGACCGATGCAGACCATGATGGTGGTCACAACAATGACCATCTCAGAGGAACTGAGCATGGAGCCCATACCCTTCATAAATTCGAACTCAGGAATGAGTTCCGGGAAGGGAAGGAAGTCAGAGGTCTGAGAGAGCATCACGTAGTTCTGCAGGAAAATGGACATACCGATGGCAGAAATCAGAGGAGAAAGACGCGGAGCGCCACGCAGGGGCTTGTACGCAACTTTCTCAATGGTATAGCCATAGGCTGCGGCCCAGATGACCGCACAGATCATGGCGATAATCAGGATTGAGTAGCCAGGGAAACCAAGCATGGTCAGCAGCCCAGCCACGATCAATCCAGTGAATGCGCCGATCATGTAGATTTCGCCGTGGGCGAAATTGATAAGCTCAATGATGCCGTAGACCATAGTGTAGCCAAGGGCGATGAGAGCATAGATGCTGCCTCGGGTCAGTCCGCCGAAGAGCAATTCCAGAAAATAATCCATAAATTAGTCCGTCTATTAATATGACACCAGGGGACAGGCATACACCTGCCCCCTGGCCGTTCATAGTCTTAAATCAACAATTACTTAACTTCCACGTACTTGCCGTCTTTAACCTGGTAGATGGCGAAGCCAACACCTTCAGCATCACCCTTGGCGTCGAACTTGATCTTGCCAACAGGGGTGTCAACGTACTTGGTGCGCAGAGCGTCAACGATCTTTGCGTAGTCGGTGGAACCAGCGTTCTCAACAGCCTTCATCAGAGCCAGAGCGGCGGAGTAAGCTTCGGGGAAGAACGGACCGGGATCGGAACCGAATTCTTTCTTGTGAGCTTCAACGGCTTCCTGGAACAGGGCGTTGGAAGAGAAGTCCATCGGACCGGTAGCGTAAACGCCTTCAGCGTACTTGCCGGCAACCTTGATGAAGGTATCATCCTTCACACCGTCATCAGACAGGAAGGGAATCTCAAGGCCCTTCTTGCGCATACCAGTGACGATCTTGGAAGCTTCAGGATGGTAACCACCGAAGATGACGCCGTCAGCACCGGAGGATTTGATCTTCTGAACAACGGCGGAGTAATCAACTGCGCCGGGGGTAACGCCTTCAAACAGAGCGACGTTGATGCCATCTTCCTGCTCAATGAACTGCTTGCAGAAAGAAGCAAAACCCTTACCGTAGTCACCCTTATCGTGGATAACTGCGATGTTCTTGAGACCAAGCCCCTTGGCAAAGGCAACTTCGAGAGCAGCCTGTGCATCATCAGGAGCGATGGTACGGAAGAAGTTCGGGTACTCGCCGGACTGAGTCAGAGGCGGGTTGGTAGCAGAAGGAGATATAACAACGATCTCGGATTCGAGATAGATGGGCAGAGCAGACTTGGTGGCGCCGGAGCAGATGTGACCGAGAACGATCTTCACGTCGTCGGAAACCATCTTGGTGGCGGCGTTGGTAGCCAACTCGGGCTTGCACTGATCGTCCTGTGCGACGACTTCAACCATGGCGCCATTGACACCACCGGCAGCGTTGATTTTGGCTGCGGCGAGCTTAGCGGCATTAACAGTAGGCAGGCCATAGGAGGCCAGGTCGCCAGAATGAGCACCGGCTACGCCAAGAACAATTTTTTCAGCGGTAGCTTCGCCGGTTTCTACGTCAGCTTCGTTGTCTTTTTTGCGTTCTTCACCGCCGCATGCGGCGAGCATGAAGGCCATAACGAGGCTCAACGCGATCAGAGACAGTTTTCTCATACTTCCTCTCCTAAATGTATAAGGGTTCCAACAGTCACAACTAGAAGTTGCAAAAATGCTTCAGAGACTTGAAAACGCGTCTCCCCACGCTTTTCCAAGTGCAATGAAGCATTGTATTTAATTTGCAAATCTTGTCAATACGATATGACAGATCAGCTGTCACACCAACAACTTGATTTTTAATTATTTTTTCTACTCGAGCTCCTGCTTGGCCATCTTTATGATTTCCTGGTCATCCTTTTCAACGGCAATAACCTTCTCGAAATAAGTTCGGGCTTCATCAGGCTTTTCGAAATAATGTTTGTAAATGACCCCTGAATTGAACAATGCCAGAGAATCGTTCGGTTCGATCTCCAGGATCTCCTTATAGACGTCAGCAGCTTTCTGAAACTCCTGCTTATTGAAGTGGACAATGCCAATAGCTTTGAGCAGACCGATGTTTCCGGGATCAATTTCATTAGCCTTCTGGAGCGGCTCAAGAGCACGGTCCCATGCACGCATCATCAAGAACGCGTTACCGAGGTTTACGAGCGCTTTGGTGTCATTGGGATTGGCCTCAACTGCAGCCATGAATTCCCTGATCTGTCCCATGCTACCGCCCATGCCTTGGCCCATGACGTCAGAAGTCCGCTTTCCCGCATTGGGGCCATCATCCTGAATTCCATCGCCATCGTGATCATGATCAACAGGTTGCTGAGGCCCCTGCTGTTTCTTCACCTGCACAAACAGATTCGGATTATTCATTCGATAGACAAAGCTGGTAACAAACATGGCGGCCACGGAAATGATAACCGCCAAAATGACCGACTTACGGCCGAAAGATACAGTGCTAGCTGTCATCGCCGCCTCCCAAGAGCTCAATCTGTTGCTCACGCTTTTTCAATTCCGATGCCCTGGAAGCCAGGAAACCAAGGTATCCCGCGATGCCAATCCAGACGAGGCTGTTGGCTATGATGAGATAAGTGGTTGCAGACATATTTTCTCCCTATTCTACGGGTAGTTAATCTATATGAAAATTACGGACTTACTCTTGAAAATTCGACCAAACTCTATTCTTCGTCCCAAACGAGCTTTGCTTCCAACTCTGCCTGACGGCCCAACTGCTTCACACGAGCAAGCAAAATGGAACCCCAGACAAACCCGAAAGCGATGAGACCGGCGAATACAGTGTGCCACATTTTGACGGCCATGCCGGAGCTCTGGCGCGCCACACCATCAGGGTGAGCACTGCCCCACAGCTTTGCGGCAAAGAAGACCAATGGGACATCAAGGAAAGCGACGATACCCAGCACGGCACAAACAAGAGCCTTGCGATCGCGGCCCATGGGGGTGACTCGCAGGACGAGATACGCCGCGTAAACATACCACATGATCAAAGCAGTGGTGAGCTTGGGATCCCAGATCCACCAATGCCCCCACTCGGCGCGAGCCCAAACAGAACCTGTTGCGAGAGCCAAGGTGGCAAACAACACACCAAGTTCGGCGGCTCCACCAGCGATACGGTCGTACTTATCATCTCGTTTGAAGAGATAGAGGATGGAGGACACGAACACCACGAAGAAAGACATGAGCGCCCACCAGGAACACGGCAGGTGCATGTAGAATATCTTCTGCACCGGTCCAGACTGGGCTATGGGTGCATAGAACCAGATCATATACTGGTGAACCAAAATGGCGAGAACTGCCAATGCGGTGAGAACCTTCACTTTCATACTCTACTCTTCCCCACTGTAGACGAACGGGAACAGGAACAGGCCAGCCCCTGCAAACAAACAATCAAAAGCAAAAATTAATCCGAGCCAATTATCCGTACCTTCCACGGCTTCGGGCGAAAAACACATGCCGAACAAAGTGATTCCAGCCAACAGCACTGGCAACAGAAGTGGAAATACGATGACCGACAAAAGCGACTCTCGGGCAGCCTGTCCCTGACTCAGCGCACCGAGCAGCGCGCCAATGACAACAAGGCCGATATCAGCACCAACCAAAGTCACCAGCAACAGCCACCATGGACCGGAAACGGTTTGCCCCAAAAAGGCTACAGTTGCCGGCAGAAAAACCAGCTGCGAAATGAGCAGCAAGGTCAACCCGGCAAGCCCCTTACCGATCCATACGGCATGAACGGGCGCAGGCGAGGACAAAATACCGATACGCGCGCCGTTGGCCTCTTCGATGGAAAACAAGTCATTGAAGACCAGCACCAGTCCAAAAGCCGAAGCGAGCCAGAAAATGGCTCCTGCGGCCTGTGGCGAAATGGCTCCGCCCAGCGGCTTGGACAACGAAAACATGAATATGAGGAGTAATCCCAGCAATACCGCCTGGACCATCCCCTGCCCTCCGGACACGGAGAGCTTCAAATCTTTAGAAACAAAGGCAGCGGTGCGTTTTAGCATTCACACACCTCCACCTGATATTCAGATGCAGGCCCAAAGTATTCCAGCTTCTTGCCACCAATGGCCAGCACAGTGTCAGCCAAGGCGGTATCTTCCGCTACGTGATGACTAATCCAGACCACACTGGTGCCATTATCTCGAAAGCCAACAATCTCACGGCGCAGTGTCGCCAGAGACTTGGGATCAAGACCGGTTCCAGGCTCATCCAAGAAGATGAGCTTGGGCTCCACAAGATAGATACGGGCCAAATTCAAACGCTGCGCCATACCTCGGGAAAAGGAGCCAGCCTTTTCTTCCGCGGCACGCTCAAGCCCAACACGCTTAAGCAGAACCATAAGCTCATCACGGGAAGCGGAAATGCCGTACATGGACGCCCAGAACTTCAGATTAGCCAGTGCGGAAAGCCCCGGATAAATGAAGGTGGAATGCCCAAGATAGGCAACCTCCTCCGGCTCCAATCCCAGCGCCACATCACCGGCAGACGGCTTGGACAGCCCTGCCATGATACGCATGAGGGTTGATTTACCTGCACCGTTGGGGCCAGCGACCAGCATAATCTGGCCCGGTCCAACCTCACAGGAGATATCTTTGAAGACGAGCTTATTGCCATAAAATTTGGCAGCTCGTTTCACCGTCAAAAACGGCTTACCTCCAGCCATTACTCGGTCTCCTCAGGTCGACGAATGCGACGCAGAACGAGGAACGGCAAAATGCACATGATAGTGCCGCCAATCCAGACCCAGTTCACCAGCGGATTCACGCTGATCTTGAAGCTGGCCTTCTCGCCTTCGGTGAACCCAAGCAAAGTCGAATAGACTTCGTCACCCAGGCTGAAGATAGTGGAAACTTCAGCGAACTGTTGTTGTTCGAAGTTCTTGTAAATACGTTTGTCGGGCTGCATCAGGCCGATCACCTTTCCATCCTTGGTCACTTCCAAAGTGGTGGTAGCGCGAGCGAGCAACTCGGGAGTGTTGTCCTCCACCATGGAGAGGTACTTGATCTGGTAATCGCCAAGCTGAGCAGTCTCGCCCTGAGCCAACACAAACTCATGCTCAATCTTGTACGGACCGGAGAAGGCGATACCAAGAGCCATGAGCACCAGGCCAAGGTGAATACCGTAAGCTCCCCAAGACTGGCGAGACTTGCGAAGATTCGGATTAAGCACAAACAACATGATAATGGACACGACAGCGGCCACGGATGCGGCAGCGGTCAGCGCGGCCAATGGCTTGGTCATACCCGAGACGTAGAAGGTGATCAGAGCTGCGACCAGCACACCGGAAACAGCGCCAAATCCAATTTTATTACGGATTCCGCCCTTCCAGCCAAGCCAAGGACAGTAGCAGAAGATCAACACCAGCACAGCCATGAACGGCAGGCAAACACGATTGTAGAAGTTTGCATCCAATCCCATGGACTTGGTAGTCCAAATCTGGCTGATGACGGGCCACATGGTTCCGAGAGTAACAACCATACCGAGTGCCAACAGGAACCAAGCGGTAATGACCAGCATTCCCTGTCGGCTGATGAAGTCGGACAAAGTACGGTAGGTGGGACGTTCACTCATGAAGGTCACCATCAGAGTGATCACGATAATGGCAACCTGCCCCCAGAACAGCGGGATGGCCACCGGGGATTCGCCGAAGCTATGCAGAGAATCAATAACGCCCGAACGAGTCAGGTAGGTAGAGAAGATGCACAACAGGAACGTCATGGACATCAGAAAAACGTTAGTACGCTGAAGCGCATTGCGACGAACCTCAATGATGGAGGTATGCAGCACGGCGGTACCTGCGAACCACGGAATCAGGGAGGCATTTTCGACCGGATCCCATGCCCAGTATCCACCCCAGCCCAACTCCATGTAGGACCACCAACCGCCCAGCACGATGCCTGCGGTCAGGAAAACCCAAGACAGGATGTTCCAGTTGCGGGATGCAGTAATCCAGGATTTCTGCTCACCGGCGATGGAAGATGCCAAGGCACATGCTGCCGGGATAGCGTACATGGCGAAACCGAGGAAAAGCAGCGGCGGATGGAAGATCATGCCCGGGTTGCGCAACAAGGGATTCAGACCGCGACCATCAGAAGGCGCAGGAATCATCTCGATGAACGGATTGGACCAGCACGTAAGCAGGAGCAGGAAGAAGCCCTGAATTGCGAGGAAAAACATCCAGAAATACAACCGTGTTTTAGGTGCGAGCATCCGGTACCCCGGCGTGTACACATAGATCATGCCTGACACGGCAATGATCAATTCCCAAAACAGCAGTGAACCTTCGCGTCCGCCCCAAAAGGCAGTGAGGGTATATACGAAGGACAGCGCATTATCGACGTTGTCATAGACATACTCAAAGGAATAGTCGCGGGAAGCCAGAGAGATAAGCAGAATCATCGACGAAAAGAGAACGCCACCACTGCCGATAATCTGGCCGCGCTCAATGAGCCCGAGGGCGTCTTCTTTGTCGCTCCAGGCCGCGACTCCGGCCCAAACCGCGAGGAACAAAAAGGCGAGCAAAGCGAAAAGCAGGCCCACGTAACCGGTCAAATGCATAGAAACTCCTTCAGAAACGTCGTACTAATGCGCAGACATACCGCACATCAGGCGGCCGCGTCCATGATCAAAGTCAAACTGCGATAGACTGGGATAAATCAAACGGGCAACCATGTGAACAAAATTTCACTTCCCCCGAAAGCGCCATATCCCGGACAAAGAAAAAGACAGGACCACCGCGAAGCGGCAGGCTACCTGTCTTTTCATCGCCAAAGGCCGAAACGCCTATGGCGTTAGCCTTTCTGGCTCTCCATTTCCTTGCTCTGCTCCTCATACTTGGAGGGACATTTGGTAACAAGGGTACGGGCGACAAAAGTCTTTCCGTCAGGGGTAAAACCACCTTCAACGATGACTTCCACGTCTTCTTTAAATGTATCAGGCAGTGCTCCTTTGAACTCTACGCGCAAAGATTTACCTGCTTCCATTTTATCAACGAGATCGAAGGCTGCGCCAAGTTTTCCTTCGGCGATGGCGAGATTCTCAGGAGACACCTTGCCGAACAAGCGTGCCTGTTTGATTTGACTCCGGTCCTCGGCAAGAGCTTCAGAAACATTGAGGAAGTAGACACTGTCCTCAGTCAGCCCGGAGAAAATAAGGTATCCGAGGCCGCCCAAGAACAAGAGCAGAGCCACGGCATAAACCGCTTTGTTGTTGCTTTTCGCCATTATGTATTCCTTGTAATCATGCGCATCGCGCTACTTGTCATTGCTGTCGCCGTCTTTGCCGAGGTTTCCCGTCAACTCATCACGCTGCTGGCGTGCGAGTTCACGCATATCCACTACCTGGTCGGTCTCGTCAACAATTTCACTTCCCAAAATTTCTTCAAGCACGTCTTCCAAAGTCACGACTCCGGCCACTCCGCCATACTCGTCCAGAACGACGCACAAATGGAGTCGGCTGCCTAGAAACTTCACCAGCAACTTATCCAGCGTAATGGTTGCCAAAACGAACCGGACCGGCCGCATGATGTCACTCAGCTTGAGGTCATCCCTGTCATCGGCCAAGGCCTCAAGCACCTGCCGCCTGTAGACCACACCCACAATGTCTTCCTGATCTTCATCATAGACCGGGATACGACTATGCGGCCACGTAGGTTGCAACTCCCGCGCCTGACTTACGGTCATATCCGAAGGCAACGAGAACACCACTGTGCGCGGCGTCATGATTTCTTCAACCGTTTTGGTGTCCAGCAGCAGAATATTACGGATAGACTGCTCTTCGTACGGTTTGATCGACCCTGATCGACGCGTCAGGGAAACAATAGCCCTAATGTCATCTTCTGTATGATCCGGCCCCTCATCCTTTTTACTCACCGCGCTTGAAAGGATTCCCATCAGAGCAATGATAGGTTTGAATATCCAAACCAAGCCTCTGAGCGGTCGCGCCAATGGCGGTGCAATCTGTTCACTGTAAACCACACCGATAGTTTTCGGGAGAATCTCAGTAAAGATGAGAATAATTACTGTAAAGCCTGCTGTAAAGGCCCAAAGAGTCTCTTTTCCATACAAATTGGCCCATGCCCAACCGGCAACAGCAGCACCTGCTGTATGAGCGCATGTGTTCAAAGTCAGAATTGCCGTGATAGGCTCATCTACATTGGAACGAAGCTTGTGTAATATTTTGGCCGACTTACGACCACTCGTCATGAGTTTCTCAATGTCTGCCCAACTCATCGAATACAATGCAGCCTCAGCCACGGAGCAAAACATAGAGACAAAAACGGCCACACTGACCGCAAGAATGAGTTCTAACATTTCAGTTTGTTACTTCCTGGTTCTGTCCGGCTCGGGCCGGAATCTCGATAAAGAAATCTAGCAGATAGAAACATGTCACGCAACTTGGTGCAAGAAGGAAAAAAATAAAAACATGTTCCTCACACTTTGCCCATCATCTCTTGACTTCCGTGCCAATAAAAGCAAACTCAACCGCATGACTCACAACGGCGCAAAAAATCCGAAAATTGTATTCCGCCTCAGCCACATGGGTGATGTGGCGTTGACCACAGGTGTTCTGTCTCACTGGCAGGAAGTTCACTGTGACACGTTCATCTTCATCACTCGCAGCGGAAATGCGCCGCTTCTGGAAAGACACCCCGCCGTCCAAGATGTCATCACTCTTGACGATGCTATCCTCAAAGGAAAGGCCTGGCTAAAAGAAGCTCCCCGCCTTGCATCTCTATATCAAGGGCATACTTTGCTCGATCTACATGGCACTTTACGATCACGGATCCTTTCTTTCTTTTGGAAAGGAGAAGTAAAGCGATACCCCAAATTCGGACTTGAACGCCGTTTGTACGATCGTACCCACGCGGAGGTCTTTCGCAAGAGACTGGAAGCCACCACCGTACCTCAGAGATACGCCATGGCTTACGGAGAAAAACCAGCTCAAGCCGAGCGACTGGTCCCGCGAATCTATCTTTCGGAGTTTGAGAAGGATGATGCAGCACTTCGTCTGCAGCATCTGACCGGTGACAGACCACTGGTCGCAATACATCCTTACGCTACGCACCCGGCAAAGCAGTGGCCGAGGGCACACTGGAAAGCGTTAACCGGCCTTTTGGCCAGCGCAGACATGGATTGGATCATCGTTGGACGCGACAAGGAACCGCTCATCCCTGGCCATGACCATGACCTGACCAACAAGACCGACTTGCGTGAGACTTGTGCTCTGCTCAGTCAGGCCGATTTACTGGTGACAGCCGACTCAGGCCCCATGCATCTAGCCAGCGGCGTAGACACCCCATCCCTTGCCATGTTTGGTCCCACTGCCAAAGTCTGGGGTTTCTATCCTGCCGGACCGCTCGACCGAGTTCTGGAGAAAGATCTGAACTGTCGTCCCTGCTCTCTTCATGGCGGCAAACCTTGCGAAAAGGGATACGAATGTCTCGCAGGGATCACACCGGAAGAGGTCTTGGAAAACGTAGCTGAAATGCTGAAGAGATAGTCCAATATCATTGACAGTGCACCTTCGGCCCCGCACACTGAATATGCGCGGAATCCCTTAACCGAAAAGGTGCACGATGACAGAAAAACTGCTTTCCGTTTCTCCCAATCTGATCCTTCCTGCCACCAACGCCAAGTTCGAGATATATCTCAAACAAGAAGACAACTACGTTCTATACACTCGAGCTGGCGAACGGTTTTCAGACGAAACAGTGCTTCGGTTACAGGCGCAAGCCATTGACCAAGTATTCATACCCGCCAGCCAAGAAGCGGAACTCACCTACTATATCGAGCGGCACATTGCTTCGATCCTGAAAAACACTTCCATACCCGTTGCCGAACGAGCTGACGTATGGAACAAATCTGCGTCCAGCCTGGCTCAAAACCTGTTTGAGGAGCAACTTCCGCCCGCCCTGCTCAAGAAGCGCTTCGAACGTTTTCAGAAGCTACTTCAAGGCAGCGTCCAGTTCTTCAAAACCAAAGATGCCCTCAAGGAGCTCTCACGGCTCATCAGCAAGGGGTTCGACATCTACCACCACGGCCTTTCCACCAGCGTGCTATCCGCATGTGTCCTCATGACATTCGATGAAATCAAAGAAGATCAACTTCCTGCCGTCTGCGGCGGTGCCATGCTGCACGATATCGGCAAGATGCGTCTCCCTGCCGAGCTGCTCAAACTCGACCCGGATCGCATGGGAGATGATGAACGAAGAGATTGGGAAACACACCCGGCTCTGGGCGTTCAAATCAGTGCAACGATACCTCTACCGCCTGAGGCAATCCATTGTGTGTTGTTTCACCATGAGCGAGAAGACGGCAAAGGCTTTCCGACTCGCACTCCAGGCAGCGGTATCCCCACTTTTGCCAAGGTCGTTGCCCTGTGTGAACGATATGACAATCTCACACGCAACCAGCCTTACCGACATGGGATGAAACCCTTTGAGGCTCTGAAAACAATACGACAAGACGCAGGTTTCTGTGATCCCGAAATATTCACCCGTCTGGTGCAGGTGCTATCTGATGCAAATATAACGAAAAAGCCTTAACTTCGGTGAACTGCCAGGCATTACAATCATTCATGATAGACAGAAGAAGGTTCTTTATCCTGACCTCTTAGGTGCGTTTTCCCCAACACGCCCCTACTTCCGATGAACGCTCCTCAAGCAGTTCAATTACGTCTTCTGGCACTAACAGGTTCAAATTTCGACGCTCTAACCAGCGACGACGGATATGTCCTCCCTTGATATCCAATCGAGGGATATCAATCAGGCGAACAGTATTGCCTTCGGGAAACGTCCAGACTCCCTCTTCGTCCTGCTTCGCATTTGGCCAATTATCCTCAACGAATCCGGCAACCTCACCTGCGGCCGTCCAGCGATTGACCACCACAAGGGATGCAAGATCCGGGATTTCCAGTCCACGCCGCCACTTGGGCAACTCCAAGAATGTAGATGCACCGAGGATGAAGAAGAACTCGGAACTAGGCTGCTCTGTACGGAAGCAATTCAGCGTGTCGCAAGTGAAAGAAGGACCGGGCCGCTCGCCTTCGAGAGGATTCGACCCCAGACCGGGGATGTTGCCAATGGCACGCTCGACTAATTCCAACCGCAATTCAAACGGCAAAATATCTGCACCCGACTTATGCGGAGGCTGCTTGGCAGGAAGAAGTTCAACCCTATCCAGGTTAAGCTTTTCCAACACCTCGATTGCCATGCGCACATGACCAGTGTGTACCGGGTTAAAACTTCCGCCAAGAATACCAATTTTCATGAGGACTCCTTGATTAATCAAGAATAGGCGCGTTGAGAAAAGGAATCAAGGAAATGAAATTGCAATACAGTTCCTTCATGAGTCGGAAACGTAGGAGCTTTTTATCCGGATTTCAAGGTGTTCACATACCCCCCCTATCACCAACGCATAGGATAGGCCTATTCAACGACTCAACAAAGTACTCCACCTAGCGAGGTATAAAATTTTTTACCCACAGAAAGAACCTTAGACAGTTGTTCAAAATTTTATACCCAACAGCAGATAGAGGCACATAAGAAAAACACTCAACTGTCGCCACAACCAACTGCTTTAACTGGGTTTATAATATTTTTTGAGAATCAAGAACAAAGTGGCACACCGGTTGCTATATTCAAATCATCATTCTTCCTTTTATTTGCACAACGAGAATAACAGGCTTCAAGGGACGGTCCCGCGAAGCCTTCTCGTTTTTTTGGGGCCTGTGACAATCACCTGAAACATCACCCGAAGAAGGATCACCTCCTCACCATGGTCCATTACATAATTTAGACCCTCAGTTCATCTGACTGGACTCCATCCATAGGCAGAAACGTCTATTTACTCACTTTTTTCATTTTTTCTGAGAAAAACTTAAAAAAAGACTTGCCAACGAGTGGGCGCAAATATATACCCCTTTTCGCCCTGACGAAGTGCCGAAGTGGTGGAATTGGTAGACACGCTAGGTTCAGGGTCTAGTGGGAGCAATCCCGTGGAAGTTCGAGTCTTCTCTTCGGCACCATGAACACAATAAAGCCCAGCTTACGCTGGGCTTTTTTGCGTTTAATACTAGTATGTTTATCCATAGACTGCCCTCCTTTCCCTGCATCAAATCCTGCGCCTTTGGTTTTTTCCCATGCTTGGTGTATACTATGCCATCAGTATCCCTCCCGTTGAACTTCAGAAAAGCGATGAGGAAGAAACATGATCAATGAAAAACCGAGAATTCTGGTGGTGGCCGACGCAGATGAAATCAGTACGCCACTGGTTGAAAAACTCTCGAACGATTATCATGTGGAGCATGTAAAGGAGTTCGATGATGTACCACTGAACACCTACACCAGACTTCCTGACCTCATCTTGCTGGCTCCCCTCAATCACAAGAAAGAAGGCTTCGATTTTTGCCGTCGCCTCAAAGAAGACAAACACACCCAAAAGGTTCCAGTTCTTTTCATCACGAACCATTCAGACGACTTGGATGAAGCAAAGGGGCTGGAATTAGGAATTTCCGACTACATAACCACCCCTTTTCGCTGGCCCCTTGTACTGACAAGAATTAGCAACAATATTGAGCTCAAACGTCGAGGCGATCTACTTGAGGAGTTGGCGCTACTCGATCGAATGACCAAACTGCCCAATCGTCAAAACTTCGAAAAGACCATTACCGCCGAATGGTTCCGGGGCCAACGCTCACAGGAAGCACTATCCCTTCTCATCTGCAATCTGGACGAATTCAAAAAATACAACGACCATTTTGGCTACGCCATGGGGAATTCCTGCTTGCACAAAGTTGGAAAACGACTCAACAAGATTGCTTCCCGAGCATCGGATTTGACGGCCCGCATTGGTTGGGAAGGATTTGCCATTGTTCTCCCGGCAACAGATAAGGACGGGGCCATGACTCTTGCCGAATCGATCCGGACAAACATCGAAGCTCTGCGCCTACCTCATGCTCCAACGGCTACCAGGGAGCACATTACCATCAGTCTGGGCGTGGCAACAATGATACCATCAAGGGATTCTTCGCCTGAAGTGCTTTTTGAAGAAGCAGCAAAAGCCCTCAAGGAAGCGAAAGATACTGGGCGAAACCAGGTCGTGGCGGCAGCGGAGTACAAAAAACTATTCGGTTGATACAATCTCAACCAAAGAACAGCCTCGCAAGACATCGGGCATAAACACTCATTCTTGACAAAATCCTCACTCTTCTCCGCTGGAAGAGCGAATCGTTTTGCCCTATGCTTTCTTTTCATCACAACACATTGAAACTCAAAAAGGAGCCACGATGGAACGATTTAAAGTTCTTGTTACACGAAATATTCCGCAAGAAGGCATCCAACTCCTTGAACGCATAGCTGATGTAGACGTCTCACCTCATGATCGTCCTTTTCCTCGAGAAGAGCTACTCGCCAAGGCTGGTGAATATGATGGGATCCTCGGTCTGCTAACCGACAAGATCGACGGAGAGTTTTTCGACGCCGCTCCCAAACTGAAAGGCTACGCCAACTACGCAGTTGGATATGACAATATCGACGTGAAGGAAGCCACCCGCCGTAAGGTGCCAGTTTCCAACACCCCCGGCGTGCTTACCGACGCCACGGCAGAGCTGGCTTGGGCTCTCATCTTTGCTGTTTCCCGTCGCGTTGTGGAATCCGACAAGGTCATGCGATCTGGCAATTGGTCGGGCTGGGGGCCGCTCCAATTCATTGGCGGCGACATCAAGGGAAAGACCCTGGGCATCGTTGGCGCAGGCCGCATCGGTACAGAAACAGCGCTCATGTCGCGAGGATTCGGCATGAAGGTTCTCTACACCAGCTCGTCCGGCCGGAAGAACGGCGTATTAAACGCAGAGCTTCATGCAGAGCTGGTTCCTTTTGAAGAACTCCTCAAGCGATCTGATTTCATTTCCATTCACGCTCCACTCACTCCGGAAACACGGCATCTTTTCAATGCTTCAGCCTTCTCTTTAATGAAAGAGAGTGCCTACATAGTGAATACTGCACGCGGCCCAATCATCAATGAAGAAGACCTCGTACAAGCATTGCGCAATGGAGATATTGCAGGAGCGGGCCTTGACGTGTACGAAAACGAACCCGCCATGGCCTCCGGTCTGGCCCAACTGGAAAATGCTGTCGTACTGCCTCACATAGGTTCAGCCACGACATCCTCCCGCACTGGTATGGCAGAGCTTGCAGCCCGCAACCTCATCGCAATGCTCAAGGGAGAAAAGCCTGAAACACCGCTCAACCCGGAACTCTACGATTAGCCAATGACCGCATATACAAATAAACAGGAACAGTTGATGACCATTGTGGACCGCACCCTTCAGGCGGTCTCGCCCGATCCGGCCATGCGTGCAGCGCTCAAGCTGGATGGCGACATGCTCACTGTGGATGGAAAGAAATACGATCTCACCCAATATGACCGCATCTTCGTTCTCGGTGCAGGCAAAGCATCCGCAGCCATGGCTCAGACACTGGAAGCCCTGCTGGGAGATCGCCTGCATGGCGGCATCATTGCCACCAAGTACGAACACTCTGTCCTTTTGAAGAAAACCACCATCATGGAAGCGGGCCACCCTGTACCGGATATGGCCGGAGAACGTGCGGCAAAGGAACTGCTCAGCCTCGCCAAAGGCACGACAGAAAACGACCTTGTCTTCTGCTTGATGTCCGGCGGAGCAAGCGCCATCGTTCCTGCCCCGCGCAATCCTGTGACACTGGCCGTGAAGCAGGGCGTCACCCGCAAGCTGCTGGAATGTGGAGCGACCATCAATGAGATCAACGCAATCCGCAAGCACCTCTCCCTGTTCAAAGGCGGGCACCTCGCCAAGGCGCTTGAACCTTCCACGGTTATCACACTGATTATCTCCGATGTTGTCGGCGACTATCTGGATGTCATCGGTTCCGGACCCACAGCACCCGATCAATCCACCTTCCTCGACTGCCAGACTATTCTTGATAAGTACAAACTCTGTACCGGTATCCCTGCCGAAGTTAATGAGATCATCTGCGAAGGCTGTGCCGGAGATACGCCCGAGACCTGCAAAGAAGGTGACGCCTGTTTTGATCGAGTGCAAAATGTCATCATCGCCGGCAATTCCATGGCCGTTGACGGTGCAGCAAAAGCAGCAAAGGAAATGGGATATACTCCCATAGTGGTAGATTACGCGATGGAAGGCGAAGCCCGTGAGGTGGCTGCAAAGATGATACAGCTTGCTGGAGAATATTGTGAAGGCAAGCATGACATTAAAGCCCCGGTCTGCCTGCTGGCCGGAGGCGAGACGACTGTGACCATTCGAGGCAACGGCAAAGGCGGCCGCAACCAGGAACTGGCCCTCGCTGCCGCAATCGAACTCTCCGAGATGCAGGAGCATCGTGAACAGATCTCTGTCATGAGCTTTGGAACAGACGGCACCGACGGCCCCACTGACGCGGCAGGCGCATTGGTACTGCCCGACACGGTTGCCCGCTCGGATGAACAGTCCAATTCGGCCCGCCAATTCCTGGCGGATAACAATGCCTACGAGTTTTTCACCAACACCGGCACCCTTATCAAGACTGGCCCAACTCGTACTAATGTTATGGATGTCGTGGCCATTCTGATCGACTCGAAATAAAAATTCGGATTTCATAATTAATCTGTTGACATGAACAGGCCGTATAGATATCTATTCCTTCCCTGACGGAGTGCCGAAGTGGTGGAATTGGTAGACACGCTAGGTTCAGGGTCTAGTGGGAGCAATCCCGTGGAAGTTCGAGTCTTCTCTTCGGCACCATTTGAAAGCACGGGCCAAGGTTGTAAAACCTTGGCCCTTTTCTTTTGCCTCATCACCAGCCACTGCCTATGCGGGGTGGTAATCACACAACGCCCTCAGCTCTTACGTTTCAACAGTTCCATGAGCTGCAGCCTTTAAAACCTCCCCATCAATCCCTCTTGTGCCAGAGTTTTGGATAGAAAAATGCCTTTGACTTAGGCGACTGCTTCATACAATTGGTCTCTTCAAGAGTATTAATCACACCTATGAAACCCATAGATAAAACTTTATACCAGAAGGACTGATTATGAGAGGACAAACGATTCTTAGCGCCCTGCTTTTGGCCCTACTCCTTTGCACACCAGTGTTGGCTGGCAGTGCAGCAGGGACTGTCACCATGCAATTCGATATGAGCGAACAACCCAAGGGAGAGGAAATCAAACTATGGGTTCCCTACCCGGTTTCTGACGAGAATCAAACTATCACCAATGTTCGGATTAATGGCGATTACATCGAATCCGCCGTATACACTGACAACAAATTCCAGGTCCCGATGCTTTTCATGAGATGGGACAAAAACAATGCGGCTAAAACTGCCACTTTTTCATATGATGTAGAGCGCAAGGAGATCACTCGCGACAAGCTGCCCACAACTGAAGCACAGTGGGACCCTCGCGATTACAAAATCTATCTTGAGCCGACTCGCCTTGGTCCGATCGATGGTCAAGTCAAAGCTCTTGCCGACTCCATCACCAAAGGTGAGACAACCATCGTCGACAAGGCCAAGGCCATTTATGACTGGATGTGTGAGAACACCTACCGCAACCCTGAGACACGCGGTTGCGGCGAAGGAGATGTCTGCCTCCTTATCAAAGATCCTGGTGGTAAGTGCGGCGACCTGAGTTCCCTTTTCATAGCACTGCTTCGTGCCTCTGGCGTCCCTTCTCGTGAAGTATTCGGAATTCGACAGGCCAAGAATATGCAGCAAGATATCACCAAATGGCAGCACTGCTGGGCGGAATTCTACGTACCCGGTTATGGCTGGGTGCCCGCAGACCCTGCAGATGTTCGTAAAATGATGCTCAAATACGACCTGAAACTGACAGACTCCAAAACTGACGAATACCGGGATTACTATTGGGGCGGAATTGACCCTTACCGCATCAAGCTCAGTGAGGGACGAGACTTGAAACTGACTCCAGCTCAGAACGGCGCCCCGGTCAACTACCTCATGTATCCCTATGCTCAGGTCGGAGGGAAAACCCTTGATTGGCTCGACCCTGAACACTTCAAGTATACCATCAACTACACCCAGAAGACACAACTCTCACAAAAGTAAAGACAAGCTCACAGCTTGAAAGATCCTATACAGAGGCCCTCAATCAAATGATTGAGGGCCTCTTCACTCAGATCAGTCTGTTCAAGTGCAAAGGCATATGCCAAGATGACATTCGAACAATGAACTGGAGAATTACATGTCTGACCGAATCCGATGTCCCTGGTGCGGAGACGACCCGCTTTACGTAAAATACCACGATGAGGAATGGGGCGTCCCCGAATATGACGATCAAAAGCTCTTCGGCATGCTTATTCTTGAGGGAGCTCAAGCCGGCCTCAACTGGATCACGGTTCTCCGCAAGCGGGAGACCTACCTTGAGGCGTTTGACAACTTCACCCCTGAAATAATCGTGGAATATGACGAAGCAAAGGTTGCCGAACTACTGCAGAATCCCGGCATCATACGAAACAAGCTAAAGGTCCGTTCAACAATCAAGAACGCACGAGGCTACTTGGACATTATGGAGAATGAGGGCTCATTCAGCGACTTTCTATGGAATTTCGTGGACGGGAAGCCAATTCAAAACAGATGGAAAACTCTGGACGAATGCCCGGTACAGACAGATGCATCAATAGCAATGAGCAAGGCCCTAAAAAAGCGCGGCTTCTCCTTTGTCGGCCCTACCATCATGTATGCCTTCATGCAGGCCGTAGGCATGGTTAACGACCACCTTGTTGATTGTTTTAGACACGAAGAATGCAAACACACCACCAAGTAACAATTTGATTTTTCAGTAGTTCGACCTCATCATAACCCAATAGGCCATGAGGGTTGCCTTCATCAGACTTTCCCCTTATCGTGCGCCCCGCAACTCAAAAGGGGCGCTTCTTTGCGTCTATTAGGACGAATCCAGCGACCTCCGTTTTATCTAATACTTATCCTTTATAATCTGCCGTCCATTGTACGAGTCATCTTCGTCACGTACAGTTACGTGCGGCTGAATAATTTCTATCAAGAGAGAACCTCTCATGAAGCATGAAAACCCTTCCAACGGCCTAGCCCTATTACCCCTTGTCATTTTTCTCGCCTTGTTCGTAGGGACAGGCGCCATGCTCACTGCTCAAGGAGTGAGCATGGCTTTCTACCAGCTCTCAGCAACCGTTGCCATTCTGCCAGGCATAGCTTTCGCGCTGTTCATGGGACGTGAAAAGCTGGATAAGAAAATCAACATCTTCCTTGCTGGCGTTGGAGACAACAGCATTGTCACCATGTGCATGATTTATCTTTTGGCTGGCGGATTCGCATCTGTGGCCAAAGCGATCGGTGGCGTGGATGCTACCGTCAACCTGGGCCTCTCTTTCATCCCCGTTGAACTTGTCTTGCCCGGCCTGTTCGCCATCGCTGCTTTTGTCGCTACGGCCATGGGCACCTCCATGGGCACTGTGGCAGCCATTGCACCAATTGCCGCTGGGATCGGCCAACAAACGGATATCTCCGCGGCACTGCTTATGGGCACTGTAGTCGGTGGTGCCATGTTCGGCGACAACCTCTCCATGATCTCGGATACCACTATCGCCGCAACCCGTACGCAAGGCTGCGCAATGAGTGACAAGTTCAAAATGAATGTCCGCCTCGTTGCTCCGGCAGCAGTGGCAACCTTGCTGCTGCTCGGCTTTACAGGAACAGCCGGGAACATTTCCAACGTTGGGGACTGGGAATTTCTTCGTGTTGTGCCCTACCTCGTCATCCTTGGCCTCGCCATCGCGGGTATCAATGTATTCATAGTATTGGCTTCCGGAATCATTCTGGCTGGAGGGGTAGGACTCGCCGCGCTCCCCGACTATTCCCTTATCAAGTTCTCACAAGATATCTTTACAGGCTTCACCGGCATGCATGAAATCCTTGTTCTCTCCATGCTCGTCGGAGGCCTAGGAGAACTCATTCGTTACAACGGAGGCCTGAAATGGCTGCTTGAGAAGGTTAACAAGCTTGCTCACAAAGCGGCCAAAGGGAACAAGCGCCGCTCCGGCGAATTTGGCATCGCTTCTTTGGTTGCTCTTGCCGACCTTTGCACAGCGAACAATACCGTCGCCATTATCCTCACAGGCAATCTTGCTCGCGAAATCGCAACAGACGCCGATGTTGATCCACGTCGCAGTGCAAGTCTGCTGGATATATTCTCCTGCATCGTCCAGGGTATTACTCCATACGCAGCCCAGGTACTACTTGCAGGCTCCATCGCTGGCATCTCCCCGGTGGCCGTCGGGTTCAACAACTGGTACTGCCTCGTTTTGGCTGGAGTATCAGTCGTAGCAATCATGACTGGTTGGCCCGCAGCCAAACCCAATAAGAAATAAAGAGAAGGCGCTTTCAATAAATATTGAAAGCGCCTTTTTAAATCACCATTTGCACACCTCGACTTAAACAGGCATCTTTAGAAATCGGTATTTCTCCATGACTTTCGTGACATATGAGTACAAACATGACGATTCGATCCCAAATACAAGATGCCATAAACGACCCCGAGAAGCTGGAAGCACTCTACAGGCAAAACAGCAAACGCTTTTCTAAAGCATATAAAGACGTATTGGACACCAATCCAGACTCCATACTTCTTCGTGCATGGGAGGCGCGCCTTAACTATTCAGAAAGCACTTCGCCCAGACTCACCACGATTGACCTCATAGTCATGCTGCTCCTCTGCATTGCAGCCGGCACCCTGCTCAAAATCCCAGAATGGACAACCATAAAAGACGCTGAATTCTTTCCGCGTTTTGTCGCATTGATTCCAATGGGCGCCATGTTCTTATACACCATGCATTTGCGCCAGTGGCCAAGAGTTGTAACGAGTGCGGGCATTGGGGTCATTGCCAGCCTCATCGTAGTTATGTCCATTACCCCCTCAGATTGGGACGACGTCTTCCAACTAGCCAGCCTTAATCTTCCTTTCCTACTTTGGACTCTTTACGGAGCAGCCCGAATGAATAAGGAATGGAGATCAACCAATGCACGCATTGAGTTCATTCGATTTTCTGGAGAACTCATTATCCATTCAGGCCTTTTCTTCATAGGTGGAGCAGTGCTCCTCCTTCTCACCAGCGGCTTATTTGAACTACTCAATATACGTACTCAATGGGTCTTTGAGTACCCGGCAATTTATGGCCTTGCCTCCATTCCATTGGTTGCAGCCTGGGCTACAGACACTTATTCAGCCGCCAGAAAACTTGTTCCACTGCTTGCACGTATTTTCTCTCCACTGTTACTCGCCCTTATAGTCGCATACATGGGAGCAATGGCTCTGCGAATCGAGGAGTTATTCCAAGACCGCTCAACTCTGCTCATCTACAACATCCTGCTGCTCTGTGTTCTGACAACAGCTGTATTCACTCTGACAGGACAAAAAGAAAAAAAGGGAAATAAACTCGAAAACGGTATCATTAGCTATATGATCGGAGCTACACTCATTCTCGATATCATGGCAATTGCAGCGATCGGATGGCGAATCTTCGAATTTGGCATTACTCCCAACCGTATGGCAGTTCTGGGTTCCAACATCGTTGTTTTCGGCAATTTACTGACAATGGGATTGGGGTATGTCCACTACTGGAGAAAAATCAACACACTGGAAAGTATCGAACAGAGGCTGGCCCAATACCTTCCAGTTTACACTTGTTGGACACTCTTCTCAGTTCTTATTCAGCCATGGTTATTTCGTAATTAGAGAGCAATGATCAAATAATCCTAATCACCAAAGACAGCGAAGTTTTTTTGTTACTAAATCACTATGATTCACTTGCCATGATGTGATAGAGCCTCGGACAACACCATCCGCTTTGTCGCCTAGCCCTTGCTTTTAATTTGAATTTCAGGCAGGGAGGTACAAATTTTTTTTGCCTCTAATCGGACCTATTATATGATTGATACGAAAAAAGACGCTTCTGCTGGTTTTCTTCCGGCGAAGTTGACTACCAAGGAATGCAGCGACACAGGCATGGCCATGGTGCTTATCTGCCTGTTGATTGGCTTACTGCTTGGTCACCGTGAAGGCTTCGTTGCCGCAACAATTTTGCTGGTCATCAATATGACTTGGTCCAAGGCCTTCTACCTTCCGGCCAAAGTCTGGCTCGGATTTTCCCACCTGCTCGGCACGGTGATGTCTAAGGTCATATTGACCCTAGTATTCTTCGTAATCTTGACTCCACTGGCGCTACTGCGTCGTATATTGGGCCATGACCCCATGCAATTGAATAAGTGGAAAAAAGGTAGAAACTCCGTATTCTTTTCGCGTGATCACTCATTCACTCCTGAAGAAATCGAACGACCTTACTAGGATGATAATATGGACTTTCTCAAAGATCTCTGGGGCTTTCTCAAGGTACGCAAAAAATTCTGGTTGCTGCCCATTATTTTGGTACTGCTATTCTTCGGCGCACTCATCGTACTGACCGGCGGCTCTGCCATCGCTCCGTTCATCTACACCGTTTTCTAGGAGCCCCAATGTCTGATGCCATTCTCGGTATATCGGCTTTCTACCACGACTCCGCCGCAGTCCTGATGGTAGATGGCGAGATCGTTGCCGCAGCTCAAGAGGAACGCTTTACTCGCAAGAAACATGATTCGGATTTTCCACATCATGCAGCCAAGTATGTGCTCAAAGAGGGAGGCCTCTCACTGAGCGATCTTACGGCCGTAGCTTTCTACGATAAACCTTACCTCAAGTTTGAACGCCTGCTTGAATCATACAACGGATTTGCCCCAAAGGGCTTAAGGAGCTTCCTGTCTGCAATTCCCGTATGGATCAAAGAGAAGTTGTTCATGCGCAAGATGCTGAACGACGAACTGGCACGTCTTGGTGAAGGCAAGCCTCAGATCCTGTTCCCTGAGCATCACTTGTCCCATGCAGCCAGTGCATTCTATCCCTCTCCATTTGAAGAAGCCGCCATCTTGACTGTTGACGGTGTTGGAGAATGGGCCACTACCACCATTGGTAAAGGTTCTGGCAAAGATATCACCATCCTCAAAGAGCTGCATTTTCCGCATTCCCTTGGTCTGCTATACTCTGCGTTCACTGCCTTCTGCGGATTCCGAGTCAACTCCGGTGAGTACAAGCTCATGGGACTGGCGCCATACGGCAATCCCGGCGCAAAGCGCATCCAGACATGGAAGAAAGCGATTTACGATGAATTGATCGACGTCCGTGAAGACGGCTCCATGTTGCTCAACATGGCCTACTTCAACTACGCCACCGGCTTGACCATGTGCCATTTCGACCGATGGGAAAAGCTCTTCGGCATTTCGGCTCGTCAGCCCGAATCTGATATTTCCCAAGATTATATGGACTTGGCTCTCGCCATCCAACAGGTCACCGAAGAAATAGTCTTCACCTTGGCCGAAACCGCCAAGGAACTAACCGGTTGTGACAACTTAGTCATGGCAGGCGGCGTGGCTCTGAACTGTGTTGCCAATGGCAAGCTGCTTCGCAAAGGTACTTTCAAGGATATCTGGATTCAGCCTGCAGCAGGTGACGCTGGCGGAGCATTGGGTGCAGCTCTTACCGGCCGCCATATCTGGCAGGGCAAAGAACGCACGGTGAATCCCAAGGATTCCATGCGCGGCGCATACCTCGGCCCAGAGTTTACGGAAAACGACATCCTGCGTGGAGTTCGCAAGTTTGAAGCTCCTTTCAGAAAATATGACGACTTCCAGCAGCTTACATCCGATGTAGCCAAACTGCTGACTGAAGGTAATGCCATTGGCTGGTTCCAGGGCCGCATGGAATACGGTCCGCGCGCACTGGGTGGTCGCTCCATTCTCGGCGACCCGCGTCATCCTGAAATGCAAAAAAAACTCAACCTCAAGATCAAATACCGCGAAGGGTTCCGCCCATTCGCGCCTTCGGTCATGGAGGAAGAGATCACCACTTGGTTCGACCTGGACCGTCCGTCGCCTTACATGCTTATAGTTGCGCCAGTAGCAGACAAGCAATGTAATCCCCTTCCAGAAGGATACGACGAAATGGAAATGTACGATCGTCTGTACGTGCAGAGATCCACCATTCCCGCTGTGACCCATGTAGACTATTCCGCACGTATTCAGTCCGTGAGCAAGGATACCAATCCGCGCTACTGGGGCCTGATCGATACTTTCAACCGCGAGCACGGCTGTGGTTTAGTCGTCAACACCAGCTTCAATGTTCGTGGTGAACCCATCGTCTGCACCCCGTATGACGCATATGCATGCTTCATGCGAACCGAGATGGATTACCTCGTTTTAGGTGACTATCTGTTCACCAAGACCGAGCAGCCCTCATGGACGGAAGAAGGCGACTGGCGCGATCAGTTTGAACTCGACTAGTTATAACAACTATCCGCAGCATCATACGAGACCTGCTATACAATGAAAAAGATGTTCGATGCCCTGAGAGGGGTATTCATATTCCTGTTCGTACTGGTTGTGTGCCTAGAGATCGGCAGCTGTTCCTACATCCGTTTTGTAAACAACAACATCCCCCTGCCTACATACAGCATGGTGAATGCGGAAAGTTCATTCTGGGTGGACAACAATCCCTACTTCGGGGTGTGGCACGACCCTAATTCCAGCTACATGCACAACAAGCAGTGCGCCACTGTCTACTACAAGGCGAACTCGCACGGCATGCGCGACCCTGAACGCTCTCTCAAATCAGCAAAGCCTCGCGTAGCCGTATTGGGCGACTCCTTCATCGAAGGATATATCGTTGAAGACGGTAAACGATTGACTGACCTGGCAGAGAAGCACTACGGACTGGAGTTCCTGAACTTCGGCACATCGGGGGGGCATGGTCCTCTGAACGAATGGCTTCAGTACAAGCATATGGTCAAATATTTTGATCATGACGCCATCGTCATCGGTATCCTGCCCAGCAATGACTTTACCGACTCCATGAAGAAAAAGGTCTACATGGAAAGCGACCGATATCGCAGGCCATATCTTGAAGGCACCTATCCGAACTACAAGGTACTCTACTCTCAAGAAGAAATGCCTATTCGAAATCGCAGCGACCTACTCAAAAGCTTTGATCACACCCTGCGAGAGTGGAGCTACACATACCGCATCCTGCGCTACCTCGACTCCTTCGACCTGAAAAACATGGACTTCCGTGCACGTTGGCAAAGCAAAGCCGACAACAAAGAAAAAGTCTGCTCCATGTATTATGATTTCACTCCTGAGATGTGGGACATGATGCGCTATTGCCTGGAACAGATCGTCAAGGAAGCTGATGGCAAACCCATTTTACTGTTCGTAATTCCACGCTACACCGACTTCCTTCGTTATGATGGCAAGGAAGCTCCGGCAGCCAAACTGCTGCGTGAGTTCTGTTCGGACAACAATATCGACTTTGTTGACCTGATGGACCCGATGTACAAGTACACCAAAACTCAGGAAGACTACTACCTCCTCTGCGATCCTCATTGGAACGCATATGGCAATGAAGTTGCCTTTGAACTTCTTCAACCCAGCATCGAAAAGCTGGTTGAAAAGATCAATAAGTAGCATTCACAATACGACCAAACCCAAAAGGGCTTTCATTCTCGGATGAAAGCCCTTTTTTATAGGCTATTCGCTTTTACTTCGATGTCTTGCCTTCCCCAAAACGTTTCATTATGGTTCACTCTGACTATTCTCACCATACACTAACCATTGGAGCTGTTGCAGTGTCGTCAATTAACAACGCCCTCATTTCGTCTCTCCTGTCGGATACCGACAGCTTGAGCGCATTGCTGGACGAATTGCCCATCGGTGTTGCCATCATGGGCAGCGAAGGCAAACTACTCATGGTGAACAAAACCTATGAAACCCTGACAGGACTCATGCGCGAGCGTGCAGAAGGATTCAAGTGTTTGCACGCCCTTCGATGCGACTACTGCTTTAAAGGGTGTCCAGTAATGAAGGGGTGGGACAACAGCACCTGCCACAAAAGCGATGCGACAATCATCAACCGCTCCAGAGAGAAAGTGCATGTTCGCCTGACTGTCGCTCCGCTTATGAATGGTGGTAATGGAATCCGCGGTATCATCGAAACGGTCACTCCCGGCCTTGGGCCTATTGCTGATCACAGTACTGGCGATGTCTTTGGATTCGGAGAACTGGTTGGACGAAGCCCACAAGTTAGAAAGCTATTTTCGATGACGCCAGCCATAGCCCAAACCGATTCACCTGTTCTCATCACAGGTGAAACCGGCACAGGCAAAGACATGTTGGCCGAAGAAATTCACAACGCGTCAGACCGAGTTGATGGCCCGTTCATCAAAATCAATTGCGGAGCTCTACCCGAGAAGCTCCTTGAATCAGAGTTTTTTGGTCACGCCAAAAATGCGCTCCCTGGCTCCGATCATGCCAAGCCAGGCAGGTTGCGTATGGCTCACGGGGGCACCCTCTACATCACAGAGATCGGCGACCTCCCCATGCCAATCCAAACCAAGCTCCTCGCCTACATGGATGACCACATGGTCTACCCAATTGGTTCCACCAAAGGCATGCGAACCGATGTCCGCATCATGGCAGCAACCCAACATGATCTGGAAAGGTTGGCACGACGCAATCAATTCCGGCGCGACTTGTTATACCGGCTCAATGTGATCCGCCTCCATCTGCCTCCCCTACGAGAACGCGGTGATGACATCAGCCTTCTGCAGGACCATTTTCTTAAAACGTTCCAGATGCGCTTCAACAAGTCACTGGACGGATTCTCACGAAACGCGGAGAAGCTACTTGAGTCCTATGCTTACCCCGGCAATGTCCGAGAACTGCGCAACCTCATCGAATACGCGGTGAGCTTTTGTGATGGAAAGGTTATCCGTATGCGACACCTGCCAGGCTACATACTGGGGGGAGCGGGTTTACCTCAGCCACTTGCGGTCGCCCCTCAGGCTCCACCACAACCGGATGCGCGAGGCAACACTCGCTCCACTCCACCTGAAAGATGGGAAGATGTCCAACGCACGATGATTCTCGATGCACTGGTCAAGGCTGGTGGCAAGAAACAAGAAGCAGCCAAAATATTGGGATGGGGACGTTCCACCTTGTGGCGCAAGATGAAACGTTTCGGCATTGAATAGGTGAACTCATGGAAAAAGTATTGATCCCACTTATGGACAATGACCTTGCTCCCCGTTTCGACCTGGCCAACGAGGTGATGATGATATCCATCACACGTGAAACAAGTGCCATGGGTCGAATCGAAGAAAAAGTTGAAGTTCTGGACACACCATCATCGGAAGCAATGTGCCGTTTGGCCGTTGCTGAATCGGTACAGACAGTCATATGCGCAGGTATAGAAAAAGAGTTCTATGACTTCCTGGAATGGAAAGGCATCCGTGTCATTGATGACATTTGTGGCCCTGTGGATGTCATCCTCGAAGCTTTTCTGGGTGGCCGGCTTACTCCTGGACAAATTTACTACCGCACATAAAACGTTTAAAAACGTTTCACTTTGAAACACTGAGCAAGCACTCATCTGTTGCAAAACGTTTCATTACGTCTTTGCTCTTTTTTTCACGTAATAATCTTGACCCCCACAACCGTTTGCTATCTATAGAATCTGGACGTAGTGCAGGATAGTGTCCAAATGACACATCCCCACTACCATGGCGTTTCAACTCTGTTCCACTTGGGACACGACAAGGGAGACGAAACGCCTCCGGGAGCCGGCCCTGGCCAGGAGGAGTAAGTGCCAGCCGGTTTGGTTTGAGGAAATGTTTACGATGCGGCTCACTCCCTCTCCGGGGAGAGGAAGTGAGCCAGGAGAATGTAAACGATACTTCTTGGGAGGAAGGATTACATGAAAATCAAAGACCTGATGACTCCGGTCAGCGAATACAAAACAGTCACAACGACTGCCACGTTCGCAGATGTCGCTGCTGCATTGTCTGAAAGCAGCCACCGGGATGTCATTGTCGTCAACGAAGACGGCGACCTGGTGGGGATACTCACCATGACCGACATTCTTGTCGCCATGGAGCCCAATTACAAAAAACTTGGCAAAAAAGATCTCGATTCCGACATCCTGTCCAATCGATACGTTGCCGATCTCTTCAAGGAATACGGCCTGTGGGTCGATCCGCTTAATGAACTGTGCAAAAAGGGCGCAAAGGTCCTGGTGAGCGATGCGATGTACGTGCCAGACGAATCTGAATACCTCAACGAGGAAGATGATCTCGGCCACGGCATTCACCGTTACATAGTGGGCGTACACCAACCGCTTCTGGTCCGTAGCAATGGAACTATCACCGGTGTTCTGCGCCTGAGTGATGTTTTCGAAGAAATCAAGACCCGCATGGTCACCTGCACCGACTAGGCAGCCATAGGTAATTCTGAGGAGATTTTACAATGGAAGCAGCACAAGCTACCAAACCCGATTTTGACTGGAAACGCCTAGTCTTCATGATGACAGGCGTCATCCTATTCGCAGTCGTCTATTTCTGTCCGGCATGG
This sequence comes from Pseudodesulfovibrio sp. zrk46, assembly GCF_012516435.1. Classification (NCBI taxonomy): domain Bacteria; kingdom Pseudomonadati; phylum Thermodesulfobacteriota; class Desulfovibrionia; order Desulfovibrionales; family Desulfovibrionaceae; genus Pseudodesulfovibrio; species Pseudodesulfovibrio sp. zrk46. The sequence goes on along the minus strand of NZ_CP051216.1, from coordinate 2,894,483 downwards.
CCGGATGCCATTGACCCCAATGGTAAACACTTCGTGCTCAGCCAGGAGGCCAAGGGCGCCATCGCAGTCTTCCTGCTTGCCGGTACATGGTGGGTTTTCGAAGTCGTTCCCATCGGTGTCACCTCTTTGATGATCGGTATTTTACAGGTCATGTTCCTTATTCGTCCTGCCAAAGTGGCGTTCAAGGACTTCATGGACCCGTCCGTTCTCTTTATCTTCGCTTCAATCATGATCGGCTTGGTTTTCACCAAAACCGGTCTGACCAAGCGCTTGGCTTACAAGATGCTTGATATTGTCGGTGAACGGACTTCTATGATCTACCTGGGTGTCTTCGTGGTAACTTCCGCGCTGACGCACATCATGGCTCACACCGCGGTGGCCGCTACCATTTACCCACTCCTGCTCGCCATCTACGCCCTGTATGGTGAAGGAGATAAGCCCACCAAGTTTGGTAAGGGCCTCTTCATCGGTATGGCCTACGTGGCTGGCGCGGGCTCCATCGTCACGCTGCTCGGCGCAGCTCGAGGCGCAGTTGCACTCGGTTTCTACAAAGAAATCGTAAACGTAGACGTTGGCTTCTTTGAACTCACATACTACATGGCCCCCATTGGTTGGGGTATGACCTTCCTTCTTTGGGGCTTCTTCATGATTTGCATGAAGCCTGAAAAGGATCGAATCCCCGGTCTTCGTGAAAAGGCCCGTGAGCTCAATGCAAAAATGGGCTCCATGACCCGTGACGAAATCCTGGCTGCCTCCATTGTCGGTCTGACCATTATCATCATGTCTGCCCGTGCATTCGTCCCCGCCCTCAAGGCTGTGGACAAGACTGCCATCATTCTGTGTTCTTCTGTACTCTTCTTCGTCTTCAAGATTCTTGATCTGAAAGACCTTGAAGATATTCCGTGGAACATCATCCTGCTGTTCGCCGGTGCCATGTCCATTGGCTTCTGCCTCTGGGAGACCGGTGCAGCAAAATGGATGGCTGTCAACTGGCTGGCCATGTTCGCCGACGCAAACTGGTTCGTCTTCGTTATGTCCATTGCATTCTTTGTCATGATGATGACCAACTTCATCATGAACGTTGCAGCGATCGCGATATCACTCCCGGTGGCATTGGTCATCGCCCCTTACCTCGGCGTGGCTCCGGAAGTAATCCTGTACGCCTCCCTGGTCGTGGCAGGTATGCCCTTCCTGCTGCTGGTAGGCGCAGCCCCCAACGCCATCGCATACGACTCCGGACAGTTCACTACGGGTGAATTCTTCGGATGGGGTGTCCCTGCATCCATCCTGCTGATGGTTATGACCGGTCTTGCCGTTCTCGTCATCTGGCCGCTTATGGGCATGCCCATAACCCTGCCGGTGGGAGGCTAACAAACGCCAACCTGTTCTGATACTTAAGGCGGCTGTCGTACGTGCGCGTACGACAGCCGCCTTTTCATAAAAACAACTAACCCGTGTGTGAGAAAAATGAAAAAACTAGAAGACCTTTTTGATCATATTTCCGCCCGAGTGAACGTCAATCTCAAGCCCATGGGGATTGACGTCAAACCTTACCTGAACAACGCGATTCCGCGTGAACGCCACTTGGCGTACTACGCATTCTATGCACTGACGGAAGACCATCCGATCAGCTTCAAGTTCAAAAACTCCAACCTCGCGGGCTCCTACTTCCTGGGTAAAACTCAGGTTGACCGTTCCGTTCTCTATAAAGCCGACGTGCGCGGAGACGAACTCAAGCGCAAGGGGGACGTGGTTGAATTCAACGGCGTCAAGACCACCCTGTACTACGACGAAGTGATCCGCATAATCAACTCGTTCCTGTGCAAGACCTTGGTCCATAACCAGTCAAAGAACCCCGAAATACCGGAAGTTTTTCGCATTCTGAACACCGTGGCCATGCACTACTCCAACATCCACGGTACCACCACTGAAGGTGTATACCTTGGCGCATTCGCCACGGTTGACCTGTCCGTCATGCATAACTGCGTTGTGGGTGATTATTCTTACGTTCAAGCCGGCGACCTTTCCCGCCAGACCATCGAACCCGGCCGCGTCTGGGTAAAGAGCAACGAATTCGAATTCAACTATGTCTACCCTGAAGGCGTTGTTGAACAGTATGTTAAGCTCGATGAGAACGGCAAACTCTCTGGCAAATTCGTCGAGTACGTCGACGAATTCAAGGAAGACTTCGTTCCCATTTATTCCACTGTTCAGCTGGAACAGATGCACGGCAACGATGCGGAAGGATCTTACGTTTCTCCTTACGCCGTCATCAAAGGCGACTGCTCTATCGGCAAGAACGCACTGATCGCTCAGCGTTCACACATCGAGAACTCCGAGATTGGCGTTGGCGCAAACGCTCAGGAAAACTGCTACATCAAGAATTCCGTATACGAAGGCAACAACGTAACGGCACACGGTGGCAAGGTCATTCACACCCGTAGCGGGAAGAATGTATTCGTCGGATTCAACTCCTTCGTTCACGGCACAGCTGACAACCCCATAGTTATCGGACGAGATTCCATCGTAATGCCGCATACTATCATTGACGCGGCAGAGCCAATTACGATACCTGAGAACTCGGCAGTATGGGGTTATGTTACTAAGCAGGCGGACCTTGAGACCCAGTGCGTAAATCTGGAAGATCTCTCAAAGGCCACCAACGTAACCTTGGGTAATGCCACCTTCAAGGGAGACGGCAAGGCTTTCGTTGACGCTTTCCGCCATCGAATTGAGCACATTTTGGAAGAGAATGGTGCTTTCTTTGATGGAACAGACGAAACCCGTGGCCACGCCCAGAAGACCCAGGATGCATGCTTCAACATCCTCCAGCCCTTCCAGGGCGGGCCTGAAGCGGGCATGTACCCGAGCATGGTTATCGGCGACTAAGGTGAGTCGTCGTTCATTACTATTTGAGTTGAGGAGAAACCTACAATGGCTCAAACACTGACTCAGGCTTTCGGCAAAAACTTCCTAGGCAATGCGCCGAGCTGGTACAAAATGGCGATTCTCGCTTTTCTTGTACTCAACCCCATTCTCGTCTACACGGTCGGCCCCTTCATTGCGGGCTGGGTCCTGATTGGCGAATTCATCTTCACACTTGCAATGGCGCTGAAATGCTACCCGCTTCCTGCCGGTGGTTTGCTTGCAATCGAGGCCGTCTTTCTCGGCCTGACCAGCCCGGCAACTGTGTATCATGAAGCCCATAACAACTTCCCAGTAATCTTACTGCTGATCTTCATGGTGGCTGGTATCCACTTCATGAAGGACTTCCTGCAGTTTACCTTCACTCGCATCCTGACCCGCGTACACTCCAAAATCGCAATCTCGTTGATGTTCAGCTTTGCTGGCGCATTCCTGTCCGCATTCCTGGATGCACTTACTGTTACCGCCGTCATCATCGCGGTGGCCTACGGTTTCTACAACGTTTACCACCGTTTTGCCTCCGGCAAGACCATGAAATGCACTCACGACCTGTGCATTGACGAAGGCGTCAAGGACAAGGATCGCAGTGACCTTCAGGAATTCCGTGCTTTCCTGCGCAACCTGATGATGCACGGTGCTGTCGGTACCGCCCTGGGTGGTGTCTGCACCATCGTCGGTGAGCCGCAGAACCTGCTCATCGGTCAGGAAATGGGTTGGCACTTCATGGACTTCTTCCTCGAAGTCGCCCATGTCTCCATGCCTGTCCTTGCTACCGGTTTGGTGACCTGTATCGTAGTCGAAAAGTTCAAGCTCTTCGGTTACGGCGCTCTCATGCCTGGTAACATTCGTTCCCACTTGCTGGAAACCGCCATCGAGATGGAAAAGAAGCAGGGCATCAAGGGTAAGGCCAAGCTCATCATGCAGGCTCTTATCGGCGTATGGCTCATCGTGGCTCTGGCATTCCACTTGGCTGAAGTCGGTATCATCGGTCTCTCGGTCATCGTCCTGCTGACGGCCCTCAACGGCATCATCGACGAACACCAGTTCGGCGAGGCTTTTGAAGAGGCACTGCCCTTCACCGCCTTGTTGGTGGTCTTCTTCTGCATCGTCGGCGTCATCCACGACCAGCACCTGTTCAAGCCGGTCATGAACATGGTTCTGAGCCTTGAAGGCCAGACCCAGCTCGCGGCTTACTACATCGCCAACGGCGTGCTTTCCATGATCTCGGACAACGTGTTCGTGGCAACGGTCTACATCTCGGAAACCAAGATGCACTTCATCAAGGTTCTGGCATCCATTCCCGGCGTGGAAGATGCCAATGCCCTGATGGACAAGCTGACCGACGCTCACCTGTACCGTGCAGACACCATCGCGACTCTGCCCGCAGCTATCCAAGAGCCGGTCACCAAGACCATGCATCACTTCGACCAGCTGGCAGTCGCCATCAACACGGGTACCAACATCCCGTCCGTGGCAACTCCTAACGGTCAGGCTGCATTCCTGTTCCTGCTCACCTCGGCGCTGGCTCCGGTCATCCGCCTCTCCTACGGTCGCATGGTTGTGTTGGCTCTGCCCTACACCATCACCATGTCGATCATGGGCTTGATTGCTACCTACTACTTCTAGTAGTTTAGCGATAATGTAATTCAAGGTCGTCGATGCGTTGCATCGGCGGCCTTTTCTTTTAATCTTCGAGATACTCCTGCATCGTATCAGCCCTTCCATTTCCTATCCAAAAACGCTACAACACCCCCACCAAACAAGCACTCAGGAGAAACTCTTCATGGAAATTATTCTTTGGTCCCTTATCGCATATATTCTCGGCTCCATTCCCTTCGGTTTGGTCATTGCCAAGACCCTCTGCAATATCGATCCTCGTGAGGACGGCAGCCGCAACACCGGCGCCACTAATATCGCGCGCCTCTGTGGTCTGCCTTATGGTATCGCCACTCTAGTCCTCGATGTATCCAAAGGCTTCTTCCCGGTTCTGGTCGCATCTCAGTGGGTTGAATCCGGCCTTGGGCTGAGCATCATAGCCATGGCTGCTATCTTCGGCCACGCTTTCTCCTGTTTCATGAATCTCAAGGGCGGCAAGGCCGTAGCAACTACGGTTGGCGCCTTCATCGCCTTATCTCCTTGGGGCGGCATTCTCTCAGCAGCCTCTTGCCTTGCTGTAGTCGCACTTTCCGGCCACGTATCCATGGGCTCTCTGACCTTTGCCCTGGCACTGCCCGTCTTCATGCTGCTCACTGGCAACATTGCCTTCATCCCGGCAGCTGTCATCGTCATGCTGCTCCTGTTCAAACGCCACAAGGAAAACATTTACCGCCTCGCCAGTGGTGAAGAAAACCCCTGGCTGAAAGACAAGGCGTAGACCAAATCAGAAATCGACTTCACCGAAGTTGAACATCCTTTTCAAGGATTGCAATTAAAGTGAACCCTTGCGTATCATACGCAAGGGTTCACTCTTTTTGGGCCCTTAATACCAACAGCAGGAAGACCAATGTTACAGGATTCTCCACAGCGCTACGCCATATATTCTCTTATCGCCTCGATCCTTACTCTCGTCATGAAATTCAGTGCATGGGCCATGACCGGATCAGTAGGTCTGCTTTCTGATGCCACAGAATCCATCGTCAACGTCACCGCAGCGCTCATGGCCCTGACCGTCATCACCATCGCGACCCGTCCGGCAGATGATGACCATGCATACGGACACGGGAAGGCTGAATACTTCTCCAGTGGAATTGAAGGTGTACTGATTATCGTGGCAGCCTGCGCAATTGGCTATGCCTCCATAGACCGTTTCTTTGATCCGCAACCGCTTGGCAATCTGGGTATTGGCCTCGGGCTGGCGTTGCTTTCGTCGGTGGTCAACTTCGTCACAGCACGCATCATGCTCCGTGCTGCGAAACGCTTCGACTCCATCACACTCGAAGCCGACGCCAAACATCTGCTCACCGATGTCTGGACTTCTGTAGGCCTGGTGGCAAGCCTTGGTATTCTGCTGTTCATGCCTGAATGGCAAATTCTGGACCCAATCATCGCCTGCATCATGGCAGTAAATATTATTTTTACGGGCGTAAGCCTGTTAAAGCGGTCCATTGGCGGTCTCATGGACGACGCCCTTCCAGATAATGAATTGGCACAAATCGCCGAAGCCATACATAAACATCAAGGGCCGGATGCGACCTATCACGAATTACGCACACGCAAGTCCGGTCCTATGCGCTTCATCGACTTCCACCTGCTCGTCCCCGGAAAGGTGTCGGTCCGCGAAGCACACGACCTCTGCTGTTTAATTGAAAAGGAAATAGAAACGGCCCTTGAACGCGCCGAAGTTACCATTCATGTAGAGCCGATCGAATGCGACTCCTCATATGAAGGAGATGATAAGGAAGACTGTGATGAGTGTTAAAATGTTAACACTCGTTACCAGTCAACCTTGCTCAAAATGGATTCCACCACAGGCTCAAGAGTGCTGCGCTTCACGGCAACAGCAGGAATACCCTCAGGGTAGATATTCCGCATGGCATCACGCCCCTCTTCATCAAGCTTGTCCCACTTATTCAAAACGAGGATGCTCGGAATATCATCCAAATCCATCTCAGCGAGGATAACCCGGACAGCTTCCACCTGCTCTTCTACTTCCGGATGTGAAGCATCGCAGACCTGAACCAACAGATCAGCGGACTCCAACTCCTCCAAGGTGGCACGGAAGGCTTCCTTCAAATCCGGCGGCAAACGGCGAATGAATCCGACGGTATCCGTCAGAACCACCTCGCGCTCCTGAGGGAATCGAATGCGGCGACTGGTGGGGTCCAAAGTTGCAAAGAGCTTATCTTCGGCTATGACTTTGGACTGAGTAAGAGTATTGAGCATGGTGGACTTACCAGCATTGGTGTAGCCCACCAGTGATACGATGGGCAATCCGGCCTTGGCACGCCGCTCACGAGTCTGTGTGCGACGTTTGCGAACCTGCTTCAACTCTTTTTTGAGACGAGTTAATCTGTCATTAGCACGACGACGATCAATTTCCAGCTTGGTTTCACCGGGACCACGGCCACCAATACCACCCATCAAACGCGACATTGCGCGGTTTTTACCAACCAGACGCGGCAAGGTGTACTTGAGCTGCGCCATTTCAACCTGAAGTTTACCTGAGGCAGAGGTGGCGTGCTGTGCAAAAATATCGAGAATAAGCTGGGTTCGATCCAGAATCTTACGTTCCGTGACCTTGGCGAGGTTACGAATCTGCGTAGGAGACAACTCCTGATCGAAGATGATGACCGAGGCATTGGCCTGCAATGCCTTAACCTCCAGTTCAGCCAGCTTACCCTTACCCATGATGTACTTGGGGTTGAGCTTGCGGACACGCTGAATCATTGTGCCAGCGGCTATTAGGCCTGCAGTATCAGCCAGTTCGGCCAACTCTTCGAGGGACAACTCCTGCACCGGCTTTGGTGTATCATCTACACTGACCAGCAGCACACGATTTTCGTCGGATTCACGCCCAACTCCATCCATCTGACGGCTAAACTCGTCTTCCAACGCCTCAACAATCTGACCTAGGTCGACATCCATGCGGTCCCAACGGACCTGCTCCATGATCTCGTAGCTCTTTTCTTCAGGATTGGGAGGCAGCAAATGAGCGGTCTGAGCAGTTTTAGGAAACCCTTCCGAAACATTCAGGACCGTGACGGAATCAAGTCGCAGAAAGACCATATCCATGAGGTCTTCCTGAGAGAGTATTTCCTCATTCAGATGAGTATGCAGCAAGCGCAGCCCGCGAAGACGTCCCGAACTCATACGGGCGCGAGACAATTCAGGAATGTAAATAGCCCGGTTATCGCCCACCAGCACCATTTGAACCTTGCCCTGTCTATCAATGATCAAACCCAACTGCCGTCCGGTATCAGCGGACAGTTCAGCCAATTCTCGAGCCTGCTCATTCGTATAGTTCCCATCCATGGGGAATTGACGTTGGTACAGACGGGACAGTCGCTTGATCTGATTGGGTTTCAACCCTTGCAGGTTACCCTTGGGCTTCTGGGCGATGGCTAATTCTCCTTATTGCTAGCGGCAGACGCTTTGCTCAAAATCGTGCAAATATGTTTGGTATTCCTTAAATGATCACGAAAAAAAGAAAGGCAAGTACTAGCTGTTTAGTACTTGCCTTTCAAATGATTTATCAGCGCTCTGTTCAAAAAACAACGCTATGCGTCATTCTCGGACAGATACTTGGTAATCATGGCGTCGTATTCACTGACCAACTTAAAGGTCAAGGCCGCCATTTCTTTACGGAATTCAAGAGAAATACCACCGTTTTCCTCGATCTCCTTCTGCACTACCGGGTAGTACTTGGGATCAGGAACAACACAAATGGAATGGAAGTTTTTGGCAGTAGCACGCAGCATGGTAGGTCCACCAATGTCGATCTGCTCAACCGCTTCCCTGAGATTGAGGCCCTTGGCCACAGCATCGGCGAAGTTGTAAAGATTCACACAGATCAGATCGAAAGGCTCGATGCCGAACTCACGCAGGGTCTCCATGTGACCAGCGTCATCCTTGTCGGCCAAGATACCGCCATGAATGTTCGGATGCAGCGTCTTGACGCGGCCACCAAGGATTTCTGGGAAATCTGTAATGTCGCTGACAGAGGTCACGGGAAGACCGGCCTCGGACAGCATCTTCTTGGTACCACCGGTAGAAACCAGCTCGGCACCCTGATCAACCAGGAACTTGCCGAACTCGGCCAGACCGGATTTATCGGTAACAGACAATATAGCTTTTTTTACGGGCAGAAGATCCATAACACTCCTCTCCTTTAGTGTTTGAGAGGTGGTGCCAGATTTGAGGAGTTAAGGCAAGCGAGACAATGATTCCCGACCATTTTAGACGGGATTCGCTATAGGCCATTGCGATGTAGCAGGCTAGCCAGGATGTTCGCGTTCTGAACGCAATACAAAAACGCCCCGCGGCATATTGCGCGAATTGTTAAATATTAAGAGTCCTTCAAATGCCACGACAAAGTGACAGGCTGCGTAGAAGTGTTCGAGTGCAAGACGCGAGTGAAAGATCGGACCCGCCGCGTATTGAAAATACGCAAGGGATCGAGCTTTCGCGAGCAACGAAGCAATCGAGCGCTTATACGCAGTCTGCCGCCAGAGGCTGATTTCCCGCCCCACCTAGCTGTAAGAGGCCAGCGAGGCGGGAAATCAACGGGGAGGGGAGACCGTAGTTAAGACTGGATTTCTGCCAGCATTTCGGTTGCGGCTTCAAAGTCCGGGTTCATTTCGAGAATCTTCTCGAGATGTTCCCGTGCCGCATCCTTCTGGTCGAGGCAGACCAAGCAACCAGCCAGGGAATAACGCACTTCGTGCTTGACTGGATCGATCTCAAGATAATCCCTGAGATACGGAATGATGTCTGCGACGCGATCCAGTTCATGGCCGAGCCTGATCAGCGAGAACAGGGCAACCATGTTTGCGGGGTTCATCTTGACGGCTTCGACGAACATGGAGAAAGCATTCTCCTTTTCACCGTTTTCCATCCTGATGAGAGCGATCCCGGAAAGACTTTTGTCGGTCGGTTCGATCTTGTGAGCTTTTTGGTACATGACCATGGCGTCTTCCAGTGCACCGCGTTGAACGGCGACCGTGGCCAGGCCAAGGTACGGGTCGGGGTGGATGCCATTAGAACTGACGGCCTTCTTGTAGTATTCTTCGGCCTTGTCCAGCTCACCCATGAACAGGTAGCATTCACCAAGTTCCTTGTTGATTTCGTAGTCGAGATGTCCACTCATGACGTTTCCCCTCCATTTCTCCTTTACCCGTGGGCCGGGTTGAAAAGATCTCCACAGGCCACATTTGGCCCGCGACCATATCTAGCAACCACTGTGCCAAACATTGACAAAAATCAACATTTTATCAACAAATACTTGATATAAATAACTTTATTCAGTGTTTATATTGTAAAGAGCAGCAAAAGCGGGAAAAATTATCCCGTCACCGACTCGGAACAATCTGCCCGCCCATGTCATAATATTAAGAAGTCTTCACCTTCCTCTTCCCTTCGACTGCTCCGTCATAAGTCTAGCGACCATCTTTATCTATAAACATATTTATTTCAGATAGATACACAATTGGAACACTAGTTGCTTAATCCTCTGCGAGTTCGGCGGCAAAAAATGCCCGCCTCCCGGCCAAGGCCGGAGAAAACGTAGAAGGAGCAAGGCATGAAGGGAATTTTCGGAAGCCACATACATTTGACGGCAAAGGTCATGGACATGCGGCTCGATCGTCAAAATCTTGTCATGGGCAACATCGCAAACGTGAATACACCCGATTACAAAGCCCAACGTCTTGAGTTCGAAGGAAAGCTGCAAAGTGCACTCAACCAGGATGCACACGGCAAAATGACCCGTACTTCACAGGATCATATGCCTTCAGCATTCAGCGCTAACGGATTCCAAGGCGATGACCTGCAAGATTTCAAGCCGCGTCATATTTACGGTGAAGACCGGGTAGACCTGGACAAGGAAATGACCTCCCTGGCGAAAAATGGGATGATGTACAACGCCTTGGCCACTGTTATCCGCAAGAACTTTCAAGGCCTGCAAAGGGTCATACAAGACGGAGCTAAGTAATGGATTTCATGACTGCACTCGACATTGGTGCCTCAGGTCTGAAAGCCCAGCGCGCCAATCTGAACGTAATTTCCATGAACATGGCCAATATGCGGACCACCAAGACTATGGAAGGCGGTCCCTACCGCCGCAAGTCCGTCTCATTCGAGGCGACTCCGGTCTATTCTCCGTTCGATACAGCCATGCGCGACAAACTCAACCAGAACCTGCAGGGCGTGAAAGTGCTCGGCGTTACTGCCGACGAACGCCCCTTCAAGCAGGTCTACGATCCGCACCACCCCGATGCCAATGACCAGGGGTACGTGTTCTATCCGGACATCAATGTAGTCGAAGAAATGACCAACATGATGAATGCCACCCGTGGATACGAGTCCAACGTGCAGACCATCACCGCCGTGAAGCAGATGTTCCAGCGAGCACTGCAAATCGGACAGGGTTAAGAAAGGAGTTAAGCCATGGTCGTCAAAAGCGTCGCCATCAACGCATACCAGAATGCCATGCTCCAACGCCGCAAGTCGGTGGACGACAAGGTCACCAAGTCCCTCGTCAAGCCACAGGCTCCGGTCAAGGACTTCAAGGACACCTTCACTGATTCCCTTAAGACTGTGAATGATATGCAGGCCGAGAAGAAGCAGATGATCGAAGAATTCGCCTCGGGCAAGAAGCAAAACATTCACGAACTGATGATATCCATGCAGAAAGCAGGTCTCGCCGTACAGATGACAGGCGCAGTCCGATCCAAGCTGATGCAGTCCTATCAGGAAATCATGCGCATGCCCTTCTAGAGGCACTACGCACTAAGAATTTAAAAACGGAAACCTGTAAAATCTTCGGGAGATAAGAGATGCCTCCGTTTATTGCTGAATACTGGGCCAAAATGAGCGGCTTCTGGTCCGACCGCACCATGTCACAGCGAATCCTCATTGCCGGTCTCGCCGTGTCCGTGATCCTCGCCTTCGGTCTCATGATCTTTTGGATGAACAAGCCTGATTACAAGATTCTGATGACCAACCTGTACCCCGAAGACGCCAATCGCATAGTGAGCATGCTTCAGGCAGCCAAAGAAGATTATGTACTCGAAGACAACGGCCGTACCATCAAGGTACCTGCCGATCGCGTCTACGAACTGCGCCTCCAGGTTGCTGGCGAAGGTGGCCTTCATGGTGAAGGTATCGGTTTTGAAATTTTTGACGAAGTTCAAATCGGACAGACTGACTTCATTCAGCACATCAACTATCAGCGCGCCCTTCAGGGTGAACTCGCCCGTACCATCACGGAATTCCCGCAGGTCGAAAAGACCCGCGTTCATCTGGTTATCCCTCAGAGATCCCTCTTCATTGAAGACCAGATGCCTCCGTCCGCATCCATCATCCTCCAGCTCAAGGATGAAGGCAAAATGGCAGCAAACGAGGTGCAAGGCATCGTGAATCTCGTTTCCATGGCCGTGGAAGGATTGGACCCCAAGAATATTACTGTTACCGACATGAAGGGCCGCCCGCTCTATACTCCCGAAGACGACAGCACTGGTCTGGCCCTGTCTAACACTCAGCTTGAATATAAGGCTGAGATGGAACGTACGACCCAGCGTCGCATTATGGAACTCCTCGGCCCCGTCGTTGGTCCGGAAAAGGTCATCGCCCGCGTCAATGCGGACCTCGATTTCTCCCAAAAGACCATCCGCAAGGAATTATACGACAATGAAAGCCCGGTGGTCCGCTCTGAGACCACCAGTGAAGAAACCACTGCTGGCGCAGCCAACCTGGCTGGCGGCGAACCTGACGCCAACTTCCGTGGCGACGGTTTCACCGGCACTCGTACGACTCAGGATTCCAGCCGTGCCAGCCGTACCACCAACTTTGAAATCAACAAACAAGAAGAAAACATCATTGCCCCTGTTGGGGAGTTGCAACGCCTGACCGTCGCGGTTATCGTGGACGGCACGTGGCAGACCAATGAAGAGACGGGCGAATCCGTGTACGTTCCCCGCTCTGCTGAGGAAATCGAACGCATCAAGACCCTGATCTCCAGCGCAGTCGGCTTTGACGAAGCTCGTGGCGACACCATTGAAGTGTCCAACATCTCCTTCGGCGAACCGGCACTGACCGATGCGGACTCCATCATGCGCACCATGCTTGAATACGCGCAGCGACTGGGTAAGCCGTTCCTCAACGGCCTCCTGATCTTCCTCTTCCTTATCCTGGTCGTCCGCCCGGTGATCATGGCCCTGATCCGGCCTCGCGTCGCTGAGCAGGAGATTGAGGAAATGGCCGGTCTGCCCGGTGCCGAGCGCCTCGCCCTCGAAGAGGATGAGGTGGACGAGGAAGCCATGGATATGTCCAGGCGCCTCGAGAACGCGAGAAACCACGCAGTGCAACTGTCCGACGACAACATGGATCAGGCAGTACATCTGCTCAAGACCTGGCTCACCCAGGAAGAAGGTGCGCAATAAATGTCTGACTTCACCGGCCCCCAGAAGACCGCCATCGTCCTGCTCGCACTGGGCGACAAGTTCACGGCGGAAGTGTTCAAACGGATGGAACGCAATGAGATCGCGGCCGTATCCAAGGCCATGCTCACCACCGATTCCATCCCGCGCGAACAGGTTCTCGAAGTGCTCAAGGAGTACAACGAAGCCCTGGCCTACGGCGCCGAGCTCCTGGTGGGCGGTGCGGAACAGGTCAAGCGCCTGCTGACCAAGTCTCTGGACAGCGAAACCGCAAAATACATTATGGATTCTCTCGAACTGGATACCGGCCCGACTCCTTTCCAGGAACTGGAAAACGTCAGTCCTCGAATCCTCGCTCAGATTCTCAGAAACGAGCACCCGCAGACCCTCGCCCTCATCCTGGGACACCTTCACCCGGATCAGGCCGCCGAACTCATCCAGCACCTGCCTGCAGGCGTCCGCGCCGAAGTGCTTATGCGCCTGGCAAAACTGGAGGCCGTGGCCGAGGAAATGCTCATGGAAGTGGACAAGGTTCTCCAAAGCCAGCTCATCGCAATGGGCGGCAAGGAAGGCAAGAAAGTGGGCGGTATTCCTTCAGTTGCAGAAATCCTCAACGCTGTGGACCGCAACACCGAAGAAGAAGTCCTGTCCGAGATCGAAGAAGAATCCACCCAGATGGCAGAAGACATCCGCAACCTCATGTTCGTTTTCGAAGACATCAAGAGTGTGGACGACGTGGCCATCCGCGAGCTGCTCAAAGAGGTTTCCAACGAAGACCTCACCGTGGCTCTCAAGGGTGCCTCCGACGAACTCAAGGACAAGTTCTTCAAGAACCTGTCCGAGCGTGCAAGCGCAATGATCAAGGAAGACCTGGAAATCATGCCGCCGAAGAAGCTCTCCGAAGTGGAAGCGGCCCAGCAGAACATCGTCAAGACCGTCCGTCGTCTGGAAGACGAGGGCAAGATTGTCATCAGCCGAGGTGGAAGCGATGTCTTTGTCTAAACACGCAGCAAACGATGCTCCCAAGTATACTGGAAAGGTTGTGGTCGGCATGGACTCTCCCGGTCCTGACGAGATGACTATCCAGGAGCTTGAAGGCAAGCGCCAACTCATCTGGGACGAGGCGACTGACAACGAGTATATGGAGCGCGTCAAGGCAAAGGCGAAGGAGAAGGCCAAGGAAATCCTGATGATGGCCGAACTGGAAGCCGAAGCTCTTCGCGCTACGGCTCACCATGAAGGTTATGAAGAAGGACTGGCAAAAGCACAGGCTGATCTGGATGTCCATGTTCAAACCATGTCATCCGAGGTGGAAAACCTCATGACACAGTTGAGTGCTCAGGGCGGCACTATTTTCCACGAACGTCGACAGGACATCATTGGCCTGATCCGACTGGCAGTGGAAAAGACCTTGAATATTGAGATGGCAGAAAGCCGTATAACCTCACTTGAGGCCCTTATGACCGAAGCGCTTGAGCGTATCGAGTCACAGCGGCAGATCGCCATCAAATGCGCCCCTGAAGACGCAGCCGATCTTGAAGGCTTCATAGCTACGATTCAAGAACGCAATCCAGCCCTGAAATACTGGACCGTCAAAGGAGACCCTACCATCCAGAGCGGTGGTGTGGTTGTTGAAAGCGCAGACGGTAAAGTAGACAACACTGTTGCTACCCGCTGGCAAGGAGTGGAGCCTGTTCTCGATCAACTGGCTTCACAACTGACTTCCGGCGAGGAAGGATAAATGATGCAGGGGTCCCGACTCGGACTGCTTGAAGACCTCGACCCTTGCCAGACTTTTGGCAAAGTCACCAAGGTGGTGGGTCTCATCGCCGAAGGACATGGCATCAAAGCGCCTCTCGGCTCGGTCTGTTATCTGCTACCCGACAATGGCAACCCCATTCCGGCCGAAGTGGTCGGATTCCGTGACGGAGCCTGTCTGTTCATGCCCTACTCGGACATGCGCGGCATCGGCCCCGGCAACCTCATTCAAAATGCAGCTACCCCGCCGCATATGCCCGTAGGATACTCCCTGCTGGGTCGCGCAATTGACGCCTTTGGCGATCCACTTGACGGCAAAGGACACATTACTCCCGAAGTATTCGTCCCCTTGCATCGCGATCCGCCCAACCCGTTGGAACGCCCTCGCATCAACGAACCGCTGGACGTCGGCATCCGTTCAGTGAATTCGCTGTTGACGCTGGGCAAAGGTCAGCGTGTGGGCATCATGGCAGGATCCGGCGTAGGCAAGTCAACGACGCTTGGTATGATGGCCCGCTACACCAAAGCGGATATCAACGTCATCGCACTTGTCGGCGAGCGTGGCAGAGAGGTTGTCGAGTTCATGGAGCGCGATCTTGGCCCCGAAGGCATGGCCCGCTCAGTGCTTGTCGTTGCCACTTCGGACAAGAGCCCGCTTATCCGTATGCGCGCAGCCTATGCTGCAACGGCCATTGCCGAATTCTTCCGCGACGAAGGCAAGGACGTCCTGCTGATGATGGACTCTGTCACCCGATTTGCCATGGCTGGACGCGAAGTTGGTTTGGCTGCGGGGGAACCGCCTACCCGCGGTGGGTACACTCCCAGTGTCTTCGCGCACCTTCCTCGACTCTTGGAGCGCGCTGGCAAGACTCAGGCTGGCTCAATCACAGGCATCTATACAGTGCTGGTGGATGGTGATGACTTCAACGAGCCTATTGCTGACTCCACCCGCTCCATTCTGGACGGACACATCGTGCTTACCCGAGATTTGGCGGACCTTGGCCACTATCCGGCCATCGATGTACTTAAGTCTGTCAGCCGTCTGAGAAATGACATTACCACTGATCAGGCACAAGCAGATGGACGCGCCCTGCTCCGCCACATGGCAACATTCAAAAAAGTGGAAGACATGGTCAATATCGGTGCCTATCAGCGCGGGGCGAACGCCGAAGTGGATACCGCCATCCGTATGGTCGGGCCTATCAACCAGTTTCTACGGCAGCTCGTTGCCGAGCAGGAACCTCTGGAAAGCGCCATGGCCAAGATGAATGCCTTGGTCAATGGAGACCAACAGCAAGCACAGCAACCTCCCCAGCAGGAAGGTTAGCCTCCAGGTCAATCATCGAACTTTCCCGTCATGATGGAATAATTTTTACTGAGCCGCCACTATTGGCGGCTCTTTTATTTCACCCCTTAATGCAATAATAATTTCTATTTTCCCTTTGTCGGCATATTCTACAAACAGACCAGGGGAATCGTATGGACAAGAAAATCAACACACTCATGACCAGCCTTTCCAAACGGGCAGTCGAATACCTTGCCGAGGAAATGGGGCTCGAGGCTGAAAAGGTCGAATACCATCTAAAAAGCATCGACCAGCACACACTCAAGCCCTTGACGAGCCTTGTGGCGCTCAGTGGCGGTCTTGGCGTTTATCTTGCCTTCAGCTTCGACAAACCTCTCATCGATACAATTCTGGAGAGGTATACGGAAGAGATGACCGTCACCGATGAAATGGTGGACAAATTTATTGAGGTGACAGCTGGAGACCTACTCAATCTCGTAGCAGGAAATGCGTTGGCAGAAGTTTCTGACAAAGGTTCTCCCATCACCATTACCCCGCCACTGTTCATCAGCGGGGCGAAACAGATAGGACGGGTAGACAGAGCAAAAATTTACATGGCCTCCCTCCAGTTCCCAGAAGGAAACATGGACATGATCTGTATCGGGCCGCCCAATCTGTTTGACGACAAACTGGAATATAAGGAGCGATAAATGAAAGGCTTGAAGGTATTGGTTGCTGACGATTCGGTCATCATCCGAACCAAGATCATACAAATGCTCGAGCAGCTTGGTCACACCGTGGTCGGACAGGCCGAAAATGGCACGGAAGCCATTGAGGTTTTCAGCAAGGAACGCCCCGACCTTATCACCATGGATATCACCATGCCCGATATGGACGGCATCGAGGCAACACGCATCATCATTGATGCAGACCCGAACGCCAACATTCTGGTCCTTACCTCTCACGCACAACAGGAGATAGTCCAGCAGGCCATCGAAGCCGGAGCCAAGGGATACGTGGTTAAGCCCGTAACCGCAGACAAGCTGAGCCAACGAATCAAGCAGATCATGGAGTTGTAAACGAGATGTTTCGGAACCTGCTTGAATCCCACTTCGATCTCATCCCGTTTCAGGTATATATTGCCGATGTCTCAAAATATGAAATCGTCTTTGCAAACAAGCTATTGTCCGATATCTACGGGGATCTCCGCGGCAAGACCTGTTACAAGGCCTTGCACGGAATCAATGTTCCATGTGATTTCTGTCCAATACAACATGTCCTGACCGAGGAAGGTCTGCCGAATGATCAAACCAACAACTTTGAATATTTCAACGAAGTGGAAGACTGCTGGTACCAGGTAAAAGCACGCGCTCTTGGCTGGACGGACGGCTCCATCGTGACCCAGTTCATTCGAGTCGACATCACAGACCTCAAGGAAATTCAAAGCCAACTTGCCGAAACACACGCCATGATGGCTCTTCAGAACAAAAAGCTGGAACAGATATCAAGCACTGATCCTTTGACAGGGTTAGCCAACCGACTGCGCCTTGATGAAGCCATGAAAGCGGAAAAGAAGCGCGCCAAGCAACAGGCTAAGCCTCTCTCCATTATCATGACGGACATTGATCACTTCAAGTCTGTCAACGACACATACGGCCACACAACCGGAGACAGAGTCCTTAAAAGAATTGCCTCAATCCTTGCCAATAGTGTTCGCAGAGAAGATATTCCCGGGAGATGGGGAGGAGAGGAATTTCTCATCATCATGAGAAATACGGATATCATGGGGGCAACCCAGATGGCCGAGGGACTCAGACGGCAAATCGAGGCACAGGAATTCCCCAAGGTAGGCCAGAAGACTGCCAGCTTTGGCGTCGCACAACTCAAAGACGATGATACGCTCATCACCTTTGTAAACAGAGCTGATGCCGCCCTCTACAAGGCCAAGGAAACCGGCCGCAACAAGGTCGTCAGCCAGTAGCTGCCACGATTAGAAGATTCCAAGAAACTTCTTGTGGGGCTCAGCCTCTTGTTTCTCTTTCTCCGGTCCACCGCCGCCGGTCACAGCCTTGCCCACACCTTTGATGACTCCTGTCACGCCACCGATGATACTTCCAGCCGTGCCTATAACCGCACCACCCAACGCTTTGACGTATTCAGTAAGACTCACCCAATAGCGAGGGTGTTCCAAGGTGCCGCTCACGCGAATGGGAACCATGACGCCAAAGAGATCGTCTGACGATTTGCCTCCCTGACCTTCTTTTGATGCCACAAGCTTCACTTTTAAGAGGTAATCGAGTTCACGGGTAGGTAACTTTACTATTCCCTCACCATTAGCTCGCAGTCCCGGAGCTTTGACTTCAAGGTCCTTGTTCCGCAAAATACCAGACTTGATGACGGCAGTGCCTTCGATGGTTCCAAACTTTGTTGAATCAGTCGCTACCGCCTCAACCGTGCCCTCTTTCTTCCCTTTGCTTTCGTGGGTTTTCTTGGCCATTTCCGCAAGGTCAACACCGGGGAAAACGCCATCCGTCAACTGCAAGCTCAGTTTTCCATTCATGGAACGAAGCAATATGGGCAGCCGCTCACCATTGGCGGAAACGGCAGCATTAAATTCTAGTATCCCTTCATAGGAGGATTCTCCAGTCACATCACGGGAGAGATCACCTATGTTCACTTTGTGCAGTCCTGCAATTAAATTGGCGTCCGGATACTGCCCTGTGGCATTGATGGTAATGCCGGAAGACAAAGTGCCGCCATAGAGATCAGCTGCCAATGGATTGATGTTAATCATTCCATTCTCCGCCTTAGCCTTGGCGTGTACGTTTTCAAACCACATGCCTTCTGCACGGAGCTTTGCGACCTTACCCTCAAGGTCCAGATTCAGCCGTCTCAAAAGACGAGTATTAAAAATACGTTCTCCGCTACCTTGTGCGGCCTCTTCCTTGGCTGCGGTAGTATTGTCAGCATGATCGGGAGGGAGATAGCGATCCAGATCGATTGTCCCGGCATCCAAACGGGCAAACGCATACCCTTTTTCCGCCCCCCATTTCACACGCATACTTCCCGATGCTTGAGCTCCATCCACTATCGTCGAAAAGGTCTTCAACTCCAGATCGCCAGGAACATACACGACATCGGCCATTCCCTTTACGGAAGTCAAAGCACTCGCCTCTGCGGTATCAGGCACATCCAACCCCAATTGGGTTAATGACTTTCGCGCATCAAAAGGATCAATACTTACAGTGGCGACAACCTTGCGAATACCATCTGTAATGCCTTCAAGGGAACCGTCAACATGGGCGTTCATGCCGTATGCAGAAGCAGTAAAACCCGTTAACTGGGCATGCTCTTCGTTGAAATTCATAACCAGAAACGTGAACGCTGCCGTTCCTGAAACAACACCACCCGGCACTGCATCTCCCTTTGCATCAAGAGAGAGTTTCATATCCATATGGCCGTATTCCCGGTTCTCCAAATCGAGAGAGGACTTCCCTGTAACCTGCAATTTGCCCTGCACGCCAGGATCGCTGCATTCGAAAGCCAACTCTGCCTTCATGGGGAATGGCGCACCCTTGTAGATTCTCCCGGTTTCCAGATTTATGTCACGCAACACGAACAGGACGTCAGCAACATCATCATCCCAAGCAAGGCTGGCAGATCGAACAGTCACTCCCTCGATATCAAGAGAGAACTGCTCATTACGCCCTTCCTTCTCTGGCTCATCTTTGGGAGCACGTCCAACAAGGTCATCCCAATTTGCGACACCGTCTTTACGGCGACTCAAGTTGAGGCTCAACCCGTCCAACTCCAACGTACCAAAACGAATCTTGCCAAATATCAGTGGTAATATACGTACGGAGACACGAGCCGAATCGGCTCGCACCATGAACTCATCCTTGAACCCGTTGGCATTGCTTAGGCTCACCCCGCCCAACGACACTCCTAGCCGAGGAAAGAATCCCAAGCTCAGATCGCCTTCAAAGGTCAACGTCCGTCCGGTTTCATCATGTACCGCCTGCGCGATACGATCTTTGTAATTATTAAGATCGAATGTGGAGAAAAAAACGACGACAGCCAGGATGACCACACAAAACGCAACACCAAGTCCAATTATACTCAGTTTCACCGCTCGTTTCATCGCGGTCCTCCCAGGATCAGATAATCAAGAATTCAGGAGCCGCTTAATCGCAAGCAATTCGTCACGTACTTCCGTTAAAATGTCCGAGTGTTCTCGGCTCTGCAGCTTTTTCTTGGCTCCGTCTATGGTTAGCCCTTCATCATACAAAAGGCGCTTGATCTCACGGATGATCTCCAGATGATCCTCGGTATACAATCGTTGGCCCGAATCTGTCCGAATAGGGTCGATTTCATCGAACTCCCCTTCCCAGAACCGCAGCACGTACGTCTTGACGCCAATCTCTTTGGCCGCCTGACCGATCTTATACCTCTTGAACTCCTGCAAATCTTCCATTTGGTTAACATAACAAATCGCTACGCACGATTCAATAAGATTACATAATCCGCTTCCGATAGTGCCCCAATAAAAAAGCCCCCTGCTTCATATTGAAACAGGGGGCTTATTCTTAGCTTTAACTAGAAGCGAATCGGCAGATTCTTTTCCAGAGCGGCAAGCACTTTCTTGTGCTCCTTGTCGACCTGCTTGTCCTTCAGCGTCTTCTTGGGATCGCGGTAAGTCAGGCGGAAGGAAAGGTTTCGCTCCTCTTCCTGTCCTTCGGGTACGAACTCGGCAACAAGTTCTACAGACTCAAGAATCTTTACGCCCGCGTTCGCAATGGCCTCACGAATTGCCTGTGCAGGCAGAGTTGAGGGGCCGATAACGGTGACATCACGACGGCTGGGCGGGAAGACAGGCAGCGGCTCAAATACGATCTTATGAGCGTCAACGATCTCACGCAACACATCCAGCTGCAGTTCAGCCATCCAGACATCCTTCTTGGCGTGGTAGAAATCAGCAATATCTGTCTTGACTTTACCGATAAGGCCGATCTGCTTCTCTCCAAGAGAGACTTCAACGCAGGGCTCAAGGTAGGCGTGTTCCTCAGCCAGAGCAAAAGTAGGCTCATCAAGCTTAAGGTGGTTCACTACCAGATGTTCAACATGGCCTTTCACGTCGAGATAATCGACATCACCAGCTTCCCACGGCCACTCAGTGGCGTGACGCGGGCCGTGCATGAGCAGGCCGAGGCGACCGAATTCACGAGTCTCAGTCTCGGACTCTGAATCAGCTACGAAACGCTTAGCAACTTCGAAGATACGAACATGGTTGTTGCCCTGAGCAAGGTTGTTCTTGAGCGTATTCAACAGGCCAGGAGCCAATGCAGTAC
Organism: Pseudodesulfovibrio sp. zrk46; assembly: GCF_012516435.1. NCBI lineage: Bacteria > Pseudomonadati > Thermodesulfobacteriota > Desulfovibrionia > Desulfovibrionales > Desulfovibrionaceae > Pseudodesulfovibrio > Pseudodesulfovibrio sp. zrk46. The sequence goes on along the minus strand of NZ_CP051216.1, from coordinate 2,873,073 downwards.
GCAAGACATTCTGGTCTGCGGACAGCGGGTTGGCGATGGCGACACGCTCATCAGCGGGCAGATTGAGGCGGTCGAGATCTTCATCACCCACGAAGGAGTAGTTGATTGCCTCGTTCAGACCTGCACCTGCGCCCCACTCCTTGATATTTTTGAGGAAACCGTACTCGGTCTCAGAGGCGACCTTGCCGTCCATGCGTTTGGCAACCTTGGGCAGGACTGCCGGGATCTGATCCAAACCAAAGACTCGACCGACCTCTTCATAGAGGTCGACTTCGCGCTCCAGATCAAGGCGGTGGGACGGAGAACCAACGGTCCAGTTGTCGGCATTGGAATCGTCAACGGTACAGCCTTCGCCTTCGAATACTTTCTTGGCGAATGCAGGCTCGAGATCAAGGCCCAGCAAGGACATGCAGCGGGCATGGCGGTAACCATGCTGACGATCATTCCACGGCTTGGGCTCATTGGAAACCACACCGGAAACAACCTGACCACCAGAGGTCTCAGCCATAAGCTGAGCAGCGCGATCCTGACAGAAACGAGTCAACTGCTGGTCAACGCCACGCTCGAAACGGTAGGAAGCATCGGACGGCAGAGCCAGTCGACGAGCCGTCTTACGAACTGTACCCGGACGAAAGACAGCTGCTTCCAGCAGGACGTTGGTGGATTTATCAGTCATTTCCGAGTTGGCACCACCCATAACACCGGCCAGAGCGACAGGCTTTTTGCCGTCCCAAATGAGCAGGTCGTTAGAGGTAAGGGTGCGCTCCATGTCGTCCAGAGTGGTGAACTTCATACCCTCGGTAGCCGGGGCAACGCGGATAGTAGCATCCTCAATGAGATCCAGATCAAATGCGTGCTGCGGCTGACCGAGTTCGAACATGACATAGTTGGTCACGTCGACGATATTGGAAATAGGACGCTGCCCCAGAGACAGGAGCTTGAAGCGCATCCAGTCCGGGGACTTGCGGGTTTCGACGTTACGGATGATGCGGGCATGATATGCCGGGCATAGCTCCGGGTCGTCGATCAAAATCTTGATGTCATCGGCTGCGTTGCCTCCGGCCTCAACCAGATTCAGTTCCGGCATGGTCAGGGGCAAATCAAAAGCCAGCGCTGTCTCACGGGCAAAGCCGAGAATGGACAGGCAGTCTGCACGGTTGGGTGTGATGTCGAAATCGAACACGGTACGCTCAAGATTCAGAGCATCGACGAGTTTTTCACCGACTTTGAAGGAGTCATCCAGAACCCAAATGCCATCATGATCTTCGGAGAAGCCAAGTTCACGCTCGGAACAGATCATACCGAAAGACTTGATCCCACGGAGTTTGGCCTTCTTGATCTTCATGCCCTCGGGCATAACAGTACCAACCTTGGCGACAGGGACCTTCTGCCCCTTGCCCACATTGGGGGCGCCACAGACGATGGTCAAAGTTTCAGCTTCGCCGACATCCACGGTGCAGACCGACAGCTTTTCCGCTTCGGGGTGCTTCTCGCACTCAACCACATGGCCGATTACGATATCCTGAACTTGCTCGAACGGATCTTCGATGCCTTCGAGTTCGAGGCCCAGCATGGTGAGTTTGTCACCAAGCGCCTGAATCTCGCCCTCGTAGGGGACGAATTCCCTCAACCAATTGAGACTGACTAACATTGCACTACCGTAAGTGTAGAAAAGTTATAAAAAAGCGACCACGGAGTACCCCGGTGCGGAGTGCTCCGGGCCGCAAAGAATCTATGCGAACTGTTCGAGGAATCGGACGTCGTTCTCAAAGAACATGCGCAGATCACCGATGTTGTACTTCAACATGGCGATACGCTCGATACCGAGACCAAAGGCGAAACCGGTGTAGACTTCGGGGTCATAACCAACAGACTTGAAGACGTTGGGATCAACCATACCGCAGCCCAGAATTTCCACCCAGCCAGTGCCCTTACAGATACGGCAGGTCTTGCCGTCCTTGGTTCCCTTACCACCGCAGGCCACACAGGAAATATCTGCTTCGGCGCTGGGTTCAGTGAACGGGAAGAAGCTGGGGCGGAAACGGACTTCGGTTTTGGAGCCGAAGATCTGACGCACGAAGACAGTCAGAGTTCCACGCAGGTCGGCCATGGACACGTTCTTATCGACCAGAAGCCCCTCGATCTGATGGAACATCGGGGTGTGAGTCAGGTCGGAATCGCGTCGATACACCTTGCCAGGAGCGATAACGGCCACCGGAGGCTCCTGCTTGAGCATGGAGCGAATCTGCATACCCGAGGTATGGGTGCGCAGAACGATGTTGTCAGAAACATACAGGGTGTCCTGCATGTCACGGGCCGGGTGCTCGGCAGGGATGTTCAGGGCCTCAAAGTTGTGCCAGTCATTCTCCACCTCGGGACCGGAAGCATGCTCAAAGCCGAGTCCGGTCAACACCTCACACACCTCGTCCATGACGAGAGTGACAGGATGCAGTGAGCCTGCAGCAGGCTTGCGGCCAGGCATGGTGGGATCAAACAGGGACAAGGCATGACTTGCTTCAGCTGCGGTCAGATCGGCCTGCCAGGAGTCGATGAGCGCGGTGATGCGCTGCTTGACTTCATTGGCCTTCTTACCGCCCTCGGGCTTGTCGGCATTATCGAGCTTGCCGAGCTGGCCCATGGCCTGAGCGAGTTTGCCTTTACGGCCCAAGAACTCGATGCGGAGTTCGTCCAGTTCCTTTAACGAACAGGCCTGGCCCTTGCGAGATTCGCAATCAAGGGCCAGGCCGTCGAGTCCTTCCACGAAGGACTTCAATTCATTACTCACGATTTAGCTCACCTTAGCTTTGGCGGCCTCAGCGACTTTGGCGAACACTTCAGGGTTGCGCACTGCCATGTCGGCGAGGACTTTGCGGTTCAGCTCGATACCAGCCAATTTAAGGCCATTCATCAGACGGCTGTAAGACAGACCGTTCAGACGGGCAGCGGCATTGATACGCATGATCCACAGCTTCCTGAACTCACGCTTTTTACGCTTGCGATCGCGGTAGGCATTACAAAGAGCCTTTTCAACGCGCTCACGAGCGGTGCGGTACAGGCGGCTACCGGCTCCGCGGTAACCCTTAGCCATTTTCAAATACTTTTTGTGACGACGCTTAGCGGCGACACCGCGTTTAACTCTCATGGTTAAACCTCCATCTTTAATCAACCTCCCGGGCCGGACGGACTCCCCCAGCGAGGCAAGATTCTAAAAGTTAATTACAATAACGATTGATCTTCATTGAAGCCGAGGTTGACAGGCGTGTGGACCAAAGGTCCATCTTGGACGCTGCCAACAAGGCACATATCAAAGGAGATACTAACCGTTGGGCAGCTGACGACGAACGGCCTTCATGTTGGTGCCATCCACAGTTGCGGACTGGCCCAGGCGACGTTTGCGCTTGGCGTTCTTCTTGGTCAGGATGTGACGCAAGTTCTTCCTGCGGCGCTTGAACTTACCGGAAGCGGTCTTGGAGAAACGCTTTGCGGCAGCGCGACGGGTTTTAATCTTGGGCATAGTAGCCTCCTTCATATTGGGGATCGGTTCCCCTGTGAGTATCGACTATTTTTTTACAGGAGCAAGCATCATTGTCATCGTCCGTCCCTCAGACAACGGCCTGCTCTCAACTTTAGCGATATCCTGTGTATCCTCCACAACCCTTTCGAGCATAGTCAGCCCGCGGTCTTTGTGGACGATCTCACGGCCCCGGAAAAAGACAGTCACTTTACAGCGATCGCCGTCATCCAGGAATTTAACAATTTTCTTGAGCTTCGTCTGGTAATCGTGCTCATCGGTTTTCGGCCGGAACTTTACTTCCTTGATCTTGATTACGGTCTGCTTCTTCTTGGCTTCCTGCAGCTTTTTCTTCTGCTGGAACTTGAACTTGCCGTAGTCCATGATCTTGCAAACAGGCGGGTCGGCGTTGGGCGCAACCTCAACCAGGTCCAGGCCCTTCTCACGGGCGCGTTCCAGTGCATCGCGAGTGTCTAAAACACCCAGCTGTTCTCCGTCCTCGTCAACCACCCGTACCTTGGGGATACGGATTCTTTCGTTACGACGGACCTGATCTTGACGTCTTTGACCTCTACGGTCGTTACCCCGAAAAGCTATAGCTCATGCCTCCTGCTTCGAAAGGAGCCTTGGCAGCATCCAAAATAAGCTGCGCGGCTTCTTCCAGTGTCACCATACCGGGATCCTCACCATCGCGGGAGCGAATGTTGACACACCCGGCCTCAACCTCTTTATCGCCGATTACCAGCATATACGGGATCTTCTCAACCTGAGCTTCCCGAATCTTGTAGCCGAGCTTCTCATTACGGGTATCCGCTTCAACACGGATGCCTTTGCTAAGGAAGAATGCTTCGGCTTCCTTCATAAAATCAAGCTGCGCGTCGGTTACGTTCACCAGACGCGCCTGAACCGGAGCCAACCAGACAGGCAGTGCTCCGGCGAAGTGTTCAATGAGCACACCGATGAATCTCTCGATAGATCCGAGGATAACCCGATGCAACATGACCGGGCGGTGGCGCTCACCGTCCTCGCCCACATATACCAAGTCGAAGCGCTCTGGCAAGGTAAAATCGCATTGAATCGTGGCGCATTGCCAACGACGCTCAAGAGAATCCTTGAGAATAATGTCGATTTTGGGACCGTAGAATGCGCCATCACCTTCGTTGATGGAGTAATCCTTGCCGGTGGCATCCAGCGCTTCAGTCAGCGCCTTGGTTGCCAGTTCCCAATCTTCATCAGAGCCAACAGACTTTTCCGGACGGGTGGAAAGCTCAGCCTCAAACTCGAAGCCAAACATATTCATGATGTCGCTGACGAAGTTGTAAACGCCCAGGATTTCATCCTGAAGCTGGTCCTTGCGGCAGATAAGATGCGCATCATCCTGAGTGAAGGAACGGACTCGCATAAGGCCGTGCAGCACACCGGACTTCTCGTGACGGTGAACCACACCCAGCTCAAAATAGCGCTGAGGCAGGTCACGGTAGCTCATGAGCTTACGCTTGTAGATCAACATGTGAGACAGGCAGTTCATGGGCTTGATGCCGTAGGCCTGCTCGTCGATCTCAGTGAAATACATATTCTCGCGGTAGTTGTCGTAGTGACCGGACTTTTCCCACAGCTCACGCTTCAGGATCAGCGGTCCCTGTACGATCTGATAACCGCGCTTCAGATGCTCTTTACGCTCCCAGTCTTCCAGAATGGCACGAACAAGGCCACCTTTGGGGTGCCAGAGGATCATACCGCCACCGACATCATCGTGGGTGGAGAAGAGGTCAAGCTGGGTGCCCAGCTTACGGTGATCGCGCTTCTTGGCTTCCTCGAGACGATTCAAGTGCTTCTTGAGCGCCTTGGGATCATTCCAAGCGGTACCGTAGATACGCTGGAGCATCTTGTTCTTTTCGTCACCACGCCAGTACGCTCCAGCTACAGACAGCAGCTTGAATGCCTTGAGCATACCGGTACGGGCAACGTGCGGGCCACGACACAGGTCTGCGAAATCGCCGTGGGTGTAAACGGAATACTGTTCCGCACCCAGATCATCGATGAGTTCCTGTTTGTAGCTCTCATCCATTTCAGCGAAGTACTTCTTGGCTTCGTCAGCGGACATGGTCTGGCAAGAGAAGTCCTTGTTGGCACCAACAGAAGAAAGCATCTCCTTCTCGATGGCTTCAAGGTCTTCCGGAGTAAAGGGGCGTTCGTAATCGAAGTCGTAGTAGAAACCGTCCTTAATGGCGGGACCGATGGTCACCTGCGCGGAGGGGAACAGCTTCTTGACCGCCTCGGCCATGAGGTGGGCGGTAGAGTGACGAATGACTTCAAGCCCCTCTTCGCTATCAGCGAAGACGGGCTCGAGAGTGGTGCAAGTAGTCGGTACGGCAGTAGTGAGATCAAGAAGAGTATCACCGCACTTGGCAACTACAACATTCTTGAACTGTTTTTTGGACAGGCCCTCTTTCAGGGCATCGGCGCATACGGCACCTTCTGCCAACTCTACCTGTTTGCCGGAGACTTCAATCTGCACTCTCAAGCTCCTTCCCGATCTTATCGGGGTTTAAAAACGATGAAAGGGAGGCCACTTGGCCTCCCTTCCGGGGATTTCTGGTAGGCGCGGAGGGATTTGAACCCACGACCCTTTGCACGTCAAGCAAATGCTCTCCCCCTGAGCTACGCGCCTTCTCGTCGAAGCGAGGGAGAAACTATGCAGAACACGGTCGATTGTCAAGCGGCTTTTTTAAAAAAAGTGATCTTTTTTTGTCGATGCCCAATTAGCCCTACTGCGGCGTAGTTTTTAACGATTTAAAAAGTTTACGTTTCCAGTTCAATCAATGGCTAAAGAACCTCAATTCAGCGCTTTTTTTGAGCCCAGAGCACTCTACCCTATCTAAACAACTCTTCCCGAATCAAATCCAAGCACCCATAATTTGACGCTGAATTACATTTTTTTTTATCAAAATCACAAAATGAATGCATTTTTTTCAGCGGTCCTTACTCATTATAAAAGAGGCACGCCAAGTGGCGTGCCTCTCAACTTCATTAATCAATCACTAAGGAAGGGAGTTTTACCACTTGGTCTCGTATTTGTTTCGGAGATAGATAGCAGTACCATTCATAACCAGCATAACCGCCAGCAAGACAATGATACCAGCAGAGGTTCGCTCAGTAAAAGCTCGCAGGGAATCTGCAGACCAAGTATAGATCTGAGCCGGCAAAACAGTCGCAGCACTTGTGAAACCATCTGGGGCTTCAGGAATATACGCCATCATACCAACGATCATCAGCGGCGCGGTTTCACCAATAGCACGAGCCAGGCCGATAATTGTACCTGTCAGGATACCGGGCAACGACAGTGGCAATACGTTGCTAGTAACCATCTGCCAACGAGTAGCACCTAATGCAAGAGCGCCCTCTCGTATAGAATCCGGAATGGCCAAAATGGCTGCACGGGTTGAAATGATGATGACTGGCAATGTCATGAGCGACAGCGTCAGACCACCAACAAGGGCAGACGAACGAGGCACTCCCATGAAATTGATAAATATCGCCAAGCCGAGCAAACCGAACAGAATTGAAGGAATTGCAGCCAAGTTGTTAATGTTGACTTCAATGACCTGCATGAGACGGTTATCCGGCGCAAACTCTTCCAAATATATGGCGGTCGCGACCCCTAACGGGAAGCTAAACAGCAAGGTAATTATCAACACATAGAATGAACCGACTGCAGCTGCTGCAATACCTGCCATTTCAGGCAACTTCGAGTCTCCGTTCAGGAAGAGACCTTTATTGAAGCCGAGACGGGCACGCCCCTCAGCCCTGAGCTTGTCTATCAGATTCCGCTCTGCCTTACGCAGACGGTTGGGCTTACCCTTCAAGTACTGGTCGACCTCTGAATCTGCCAAAACCCACTTCTCAACAGTGGTGCCCAGCAATTGACGATTTTCTCGGATCTTATTGGGAATCAGACGAGTGAAACCTCGGCTGACAAGATAACTCATCTCCTCATCCAAAGCGTAGTCGCCCATGGTCAGAGCTTCTTCATTGTAATTCACTTCTACACGCAGCTCGGCCTGCTCAAATGCAGACCACGCAGTTGCAATGATATCAGCGAAGAAGAAGACAAGGAACGCACCAGCCATGAAAATGGCAGAGTATGCGAACACCCGGAAACGCCTGTCTTTACCAGCGCGCCGCTTCAATTCTCTTTGATCTACGGTAAATGCCATATCTTAATTCTCTTATTCGTATTGTTGACGGAAGCGGCGGATGACCACCAGGGAAACGATATTCAGGAGAAGGGTTACAACGAGCAGCACCAGTCCAAGGCCGAAAGCGGACAAGGTTTCTGGACTGTCGAAGGCCTGATCTCCTGTAAAAGCATCGACGATACGGACGGTCACCGTAGTCATGCCTTCCAAGGGGTTCCAAGTAAGGTTGGCTCGCAGGCCAGCGGCCATGACCACGATCATTGTCTCACCGACTGCACGGGATACTGCCAACAAGAATGCAGAGACGATACCCGGCAACGCTGCGGGAAGCACAACGGTTTTAATTGTCTCGGAGCGATAGGCGCCCATTGCGAGGGAACCTTCACGCAGAGCATTGGGTACCGAAGTGATAACGTCATCAGACAGTGATGAAATGAGCGGAATGATCATTACGCCCATCACCAGCCCCGGAGACAGAGCGTTGGTGAAGTCTGCATGCAGGCCAAAATATTCCGCGACATTGACGATCAAGGGACTGACCGTAATTGCGGCGAAGAATCCATAAACGACAGTGGGGATACCAGCCAGGATTTCAAGAGCAGGCTTGGCTGTCTTCCGGAAAGCCGGACTCGCATACTCTGCCATACAGATGGCCGAAAAGAGGCCGATGGGCACAGCTACGACCATGGCAATGGCCGTGATCATGAAGGTACCGGCGAACAGCGGAATGGAACCGAACACGCCATGCGAATCCTTGCCAGCAACAGCTTCGTCCGGATTCCAGGTAGTACCTGTAACAAAGTCCCAAATGTTTACGACATCAAAAAACTTCATTGCCTCAAAGGTAACCGAAAGAACAATTCCGATGGTGGTCAAAATGGAGACCAAGGAAGCAACAAACAACATCTTTACGATGAGTTTTTCTACTACGGCACGAGCACGCAGGCTTGGCTTAACTGTAGCCAGGCCGACGGCGAGCCCTCCCGCCCCCAGTGCTATGGCTGTGGCCACCAGCGCAGTGCCCGGCACCTCAACTACCCCACACATCTGCAACAAAGCTGCGAGAAATGAGGCAAGAAGAGCCGGAGACAGAGTACAGACTATGGCATACCAGCCATAGCTGTCCGGTGTTGATTGAAACTCCTCTCCCTCAAATTTGATGGAGTAGGTTTTCTTTGTCGCCAGAAAATAGGCAACAATAGCCAGTGGCACCAAGCCACAGAAGAGATAAAGAAAGATGGTTCCGGTATCCACGGTATTCCCCGTTTAATAAAACGCCGAAAGAGACCGGTCCTTGCCGGACCGGTCTCCCTATCGGGTCAATGTCGTTACTATTTTTTCAGGTCTTCGGCGGTCAGGTTCTTGTAGGCAGCAACGTCAGCCTGAACCTGCTTGCGGAGTTCGTCAGCCAGGGGTACCAGGCCAATGCGCTTCAGCAGACCGCGGGGGCCGATCATCTTTTCGGACATGAAAAGCTGGACGTATTCCTTCATGCCGGGAACCTTATCCAGGTGAGACTTCTTGATGTAAAAGTACAGGGAACGGGAGATCGGGTACTCGCCGGCAGCGATGGACTTCGGTTCCGGAGTAACACCGTTGATCTTAGCGGCGTTCAAGCGGTCAGAGTTCTCTTCAAGGAAGGAGTAACCGAAGATACCGAAAGCGTTCTTGTCCTTGGTAAGCTTCTGAACGATCAGGTTGTCGTTTTCACCGGCAGGCACGTAGACACCATCCTGACGGACAGACTCGTACTTCTTGGCCTTACCCTTCGGGGAAACAGGAGCATAGAGATCCTTGTGCTTCTTGGCGAACTTGCCGAGAACCATTTCACCGAAAGCGTCACGGGTACCGGAAGAGGTCGGAGGACCGTAGAACAGGATGGGACGCTTGGGCAGCTTGGAATTGATCTGATCCCAGGTCTTGTAGGGGTTCTTGACCAGCTTGCCATCAACGGGAACCATCTCGGCAACAGCCATGGCCAGCTCGTCCTTGGTAATGGAGAACTCACCGTTAGCGCCGTTCTGAGCGACAGCGATGCCATCGTAACCGATCAGGGCTTCGGTGATCTCAGTGTTACCGTTAGCGAAGTTCTTTTCCAGCTCGGAGGCTTTCATGCGGCGGGAGGAGTTGGTCAGGTCAGGAGTATCCAGACCGCTACCGGCCATGAACAGCTTGTGACCACCACCGGAACCGGTGGACTCAACAACGGGAGCCTTGAACTTGGTGGTAGCACCCAGCTCTTCAGCAACGTAGCTGGAGAAAGGGTAGACAGTGGAGGAACCGACGATCTTGATCTGATCGCGGGCCTGAGCCATGCCGGCGCACATAGCAACAGTTGCTGCGGCGACTACAAGCATTTTCATGAATTTAGACATTTGGTTCTCCTCAGAAATTGATTTATGAAAATGGTGTTTCCAATTTTGATGAGGAGCAACCTAGATCAACACTGTTACAGGAGAATGTGTCGTTTGTTACGCTTGTGTGACATGTAACATTTCTCTTTACCAAGATAATTTCAAAGGATGACCAATGATCCTTTCATGTTCCCACAATTATTGGTACGCCTAGGCTAAACGCCGATGTACGTGAAACATCCGTAAAACAATCGAGGGACCGATGATCTATTTTCTTGGGAACTGTCAGGCCGATTTCGTTAGTCGCACAATGGCCGACAAAGGCTTTGACACGACTTACCGAGTTCTCGCATCCCCTCTAACTTATACAAGCCATCCGGGCCAGATACCTCCGGTATTGGCCGAAACAGTTAAATCGTTCGGTCTTGGCGACTATTTTCTGGGCCGTGAACTGATTAACCAGTTCTGCCCTGTCACAAAAGACGAAGCCCCGGAACTGATCGTCCTCAGCATGTTTCATGAGAATGTTCCCCTCTTCCTGCACAATGAAGAGGAGTTCATATTCTATATGGATACAAACGCTCTGACCGAGGTTCCGGCAGCTATGCTGTGGGCACAGGAAAACTGTCGGATGTTTCAGCCCAATCCTGTCGGATACCTCAAGCGCTTCAAAGACATGCTGGAACAATTGCGAAAGGACGTCCCCAAGGTTCCAATAGTCATCCTCGGCAGACTTTCCCCCTACCCGGCTTTCGGACCTGCCCCATATTCGTATTTGGAAAAATGGGAGGAATTCTGGCTCAGCGCTAAGGAAGAAATGGCTGAATGGCCTTCAACCATGGAGAATGTTCACATACTGGAGATGGACCGGGTATTTGCAGGTATCTGGACGGAGTCAGAAACAGCCATTGAATCTCATTGTCCATTCCTCAAACTCGAACTGGAAGAAACTGACGGACAGATCACCGGACTGCATGCTCGACGAGACATTGAACACATTGGCCCCATGCCTGCCAGACTTGCGGACAAACTCATTCAGTTTCAAAAGAATGGCAGGATCGAATACGAGGACAGCGAAACCGTACCACGAGGATGGCATCGTCAATGGCGTATGAGCAAATTGGATGATGAGGCCATGCTGCGAAAGCTCGTCTCCGGAGCCAACTACCAGTGTGCCGAGGCCATCGGTTCATTTTTTCTGGACCTGAGCAGGGATCGCACCGCCTTGCTGGTCCAGGCCAGAGAGAGAATGCCGGTCTGCCACAACACTTTGCATATGATCAAAGCCTACAGTCGCATCTTCCCCAACCCCGATTTGGCAGTCTGGTGTGAGGCCCACCGTAGATTGGCCGAATCCTTCATGGACAACGGTCCAATCTACCAGCAGGTCTACCTGAAAAGGATCGATGAAATTCAGCATCGCGTCCTCGGCCAAAGCTAAAGAGTCCAAGGCAGTTCGATGGCATCCTGCGGGCAGGCTTCAACACAGCTACCGCACTCGTCACAACGAGAGCCATCAATAGTGAACGGCTCACCCGCCACTACCGCCTTGAAAGTACAGGTGTCCTCACAGATTCCGCAGGCAATACAGTCGCCAGTAATTCGTGCACCGGGGGCGTTGTGTGTCTCACCGCCGAAGGAAAATCTGGTACGCAACACCTTGTGATCACGATTCACCATTTCAAAATCGTAATCGAAAATTTCGCCCTTGCCTTTGTAAATACAAAACAGCTTGGTTGCCGGGTAACGAGCAGCGTCTTCCAAAAAATACTGGAACATGCCATTCCCGGCATCAGCCCGCTTCTTGATAGTGTCCATTTCCATCTCTCGAGCATGTCCGGAAAGACGGAAGGTATAACCGGGCTCCCACGCAGGTTGACCGACTTCATTCTTGCCGGTGGCATAACTGGAGGGCCAAATACCACACAGAGCAAGATGCCCATTAGCCTTGAGTTGTCGATAGAAAGGCTTGGAATTCATGGTCAGAAAATAAATGCCGTCATCATCCTGCCCCATCATGTGGACGATGCGAGGGTGCATGGTCTCACCATCCAAAGTGGTGATAGACAGACAGCCTATTTTCTCTATGGCAGCGTAAATTTCTTTCAAGGTCATAACGGCTCCTCCGATGTCGTTGATTTCAATACAATCAACCTAGGCGAGGCCGCCTTTTCCTTGAAGGCACTATCTTGCGAGTTGCTGGTACTTTTCTCTCATCTGATCACGAAAGACCGACGGTGTTACCCCAGCCTCACGCTTGAAAAAGCGACCGAAATAGGACGGGTCCTCAAAATTCAGCTTGAAGCAGATTTCCGACACGTTGAGATCGGAATGGGCTAACATCCGCTTTGCAGCAAGTAGCAATTCACGCCGAACCACCTGTCCCGGAGTCTGTCCTATGGCGTCCTTGATGGCGTTATTCAAACGGCTGACACTGACACCGAGCTTATCAGCATAATCCTGAATGGAAAGTTGAGAAGCGTAATGACGACTGACCATATCTTTGAATTGACGCACCAATGAAGGCTCATGCGCTTCCCTGCCCTCCTCGATATGTCCAGAGAACATTCGCTGAAGCTGTACCATGAGGATATGAAACTGAGCCCGAACCACTGAAGCGTACCCCTCATTTTTATCCATGAATTCTTTCTGCATCAAAGCCAACGAGTCATGGATAATCCGGGCCTGCTCATCCGAAGCATGCAACATGGGCGAATGAGCCACAGAGTTAAAGAACTCCAATTCGAAGACAGAGCCGAACGGGGGGTCAGTGGTTTTGAAAAACTCTTCGGCAAATGCCAAAACGAATCCATCCACTTCCCCCTCGGGCCGCCAGATATGCAATTGCTGCGGCGAGACGAAATAAAGGGAATTGGGAACGATATCGAAAGGCTGGAAATCGATAACGTGCAGCCCTCTACCTTTTGTCACGTATTGCACTACGTAAAAATCGTGGAGATGCGGTTCGTGCAGGTCGGAAATAGGGCAACCCGTGTTTTCGGTAAACGGCCAAATCTGAAAATTGTCCAGGGAGTCAATCAACTCCCCAGCCTTGTGGGTCGTATAGTTTTCGCTCATGAGGCACCTGTACCTTGTCCGGCGCGGGAAAGGCAAGATTCGCAAGTTACGGCGTCTGAGGTTTAGAGACATTGTCACACCATATCCAAGTAAAAATATGCTCAACAATACCCCCAAGACTCTACCGAAGAAGGCACTCTTCAACAGAATCACGGTACTTTTCATTTAACTCACCATCCTGGTGACGGCCACCTTCCACGATAACGCCTCTCCAGCCTGCTTCACAGTCCATCACTTTTGGTATATTAACCACCTCCAGCGCAGCCCAGCGCATTATCAACGACAACAACATTGAGAGAATATATGCCCACCAAAGCACACGCCGTATTCTGGGATATGGACGGCACCCTTATCGACACCGAAGATCTGCACTTTGAAGTAATCCGCGACTGGTGCGCTGAGTACGGTTACACCCTGACCGAAGAGGGCAACAAGGAACTCATCGCCAAGACCATGCCTGAAAAGTGGTCTATCCTTGCCTCCCGTTTGAACGATGAAGCCTCAGAAGAAAAATTCCGCCGCGACTGCGAAGACTGGTACATCGAGCGCCTCACTGCTGACAAAGGGCTCGAGCGTTCCATCAAGATCGTTCACGAAGTAGCCAAACGCGGCATTGTTCAGGCTTGCGTGTCAAACGGCGAGCACAACGTGGTCAAGGCTAACGTCGAAATCCTCGGCCTGACCGACATCTTTTCCTTCCTTGTCACTGGCGGCAACTGCGATCCCGGCAAACCTGCCCCGGATCCATACCTCATGGCAGCCAAGCAGGCTGGCTTTGAGCCGTCTGAATGCATAGCTGTTGAAGATTCCGTTGTAGGCATGAAAGCAGCGCGCGCAGCCGGTCTCATCCTTTGCGGCTGGCCCCACTACGAAGGCGATTATGACGTGGATTATCTGCTCAAGACGGGAGATGAATTCCCCTTTGAGCTGCTTGATTAATCCACAGCTTTCAAATCAACAAAAAAAGCGTTGCTCCAAGGAGCAACGCTTTTTTGTTTTTGTATTCTCGCAGCGACTAGATGATGCGCTGACGAATCTTGGTAACCAGCACTTCCGCAGTGATGACGATGGTGAAGATGCACAGCAGGATAAGGGAGACCTGATCCCAGTTGAACAAGTTCAGCGCAGTGTCGAGAGCGACACCAATACCACCTGCACCGACAAGACCGATGACAGAGGATTCGCGGACGTTGATGTCCCAACGGAAGAGCGTAATACCCCAGAACGCGGGAGCGACCTGCGGCCAGTATCCTTTAATAATGATCGTGGGCCACGGAGCACCAGCGGCTTTAAGCGCCTCAATGGGACCGGGGTTACACTCCTCAAGGGCTTCAGCAAGCAACTTGCCGCAGAAACCAATGGAACGGAAACCGATGGCAACGGTACCAGCAAGCGCGCCGGGACCAAACACAGCCACGAACAGAATCGCCCAAACAAGGGAGTTAACCGAACGGGACGACACCAGGATCAGCTTGGCAAACCAGTTGAGCGCCGGGACCTTGGTGATATTGCTAGCGGCCATGAGTCCAACCGGAAAGGCCAGGAACAGGGCCAGCACCGTACCAAGAGAAGCAATATTCAGCGTCTCAATGAGTGCGCTGTGTACGCCTTCTGCATAGTGGGCGGTGTCCATGGGCCACATACGGGTGAACAGATCGACCATCTGTGTCGGTGCGTCATAGAGGAACTCGGGAATGACTTCCACGGTCCGCATGGACATGACCAACGCAGCAACAGAGACGAGATAAATGGTGAAGCGCGCCAGCCGCTGGGCCGGAGTAAAGCGCTGCCATTCGTAATGCTTAGTCATTGAACACCCCCTTCACGCGAACGGCCAGGAATTCACTGATCATGATCAGGCCGATAATGGAAAGGAGGATGGCGCACAGAAAGTCGTAATCGTAACGCTGGAAAGCTGCGAACAGAGTACCGCCGATACCACCAGCGCCGACAATACCGACCATGGTGGAGTTACGGATATTGGCATCAAACTGATAGGTGGCAAAACCGATGAAGCGGTTCAACACCTGCGGCATGACAGCGTAGATGAGTACGGACATGAACGGCGCGCCTGCGGCTTTACAGGCTTCAACAGGCTTGAGCGAGATCTCTTCAATCGCCTCGGCAAAGAGCTTTCCAATAAAGCCGATGGAGGCAAAGATCAGAGTCAAAATACCTGCCATGGGACCGAAGCCCACAGCCTTTACGAACAGGATCGCAAAAATGACCGGGTGGAAGGAGCGGCAGATGCAAATGACGATACGCGCAGGCCAGGTAGCCCAAACAGGCATCAGGTTGCGAGCCGCCAGCAGACCGATGGGCAGAGACAGCAGAATGCCGAAAGCGGATGCGATAACGGCGATCTCAACGGTCTCCAGCAAATTCCCCACAAGGAGTTTCCAACGGTCGAAGTTGGGCGGAAACAGTTCGCCGATGAACTTCGCACCGTTGCCCAAACCTTCCACAAAACGACTCCACGTAATGTCCAGAGCGGACACCGCGTAGATGGCGTAAAGGAGGATCAGAATCCCTATGAGCCGGGACGTCCAGCTCGGCTTGAAAGGATTTCTGCGGGTTGCGGATTGCGAGGTCATGCCAGCCAGTCCTCCCCGCCGTAGATTTCCTTGAGATGGCTGTCCTGAAGCTCTTCGGGCTTGCCGTCAAAGACAATATGCCCCTGACTCATACCGATGATGCGATCAGCAAAGCGCTTGGCAAGATTCACGTCGTGAATATTGATAAGCAGCGGAATGTCCTGGCTCTCGGAGAATTCGTTAAGCAGCTCCATAATCTCGACCGAGGTCTTGGGATCCAAGGAAGAGGTAGGCTCGTCAGCCATAATGATATCGGGATTCTGCATCACTGCGCGGGCGATACCCACACGCTGACGCTGACCGCCGGACAGGGAATCGGCACGCTGGGTAACGAAATCTGCCAGACCGACCTTCTCGACCAGCTCGAAAGCACGGTCAATGTCAACCTGAGGATATTTGCGCAGCCATGCACGCCAGACAGGCGTAGAGCCGAGACGGCCACAAAGCACGTTTTCAATAACCGACAGGCGCTCTACCAGGTTGAACTCCTGGAAGACCATACCGATGTAATGACGAGCGTTGCGCAGCTCGCGACCAGAAAGCTTGGTGATGTCCTGACCCGCCACGGTGATGGAGCCTTCAGTAGGCTCGATGAGGCGGTTGATGCAGCGCAGGAGCGTGGATTTACCCGTACCGGACGGGCCGATGATGGCGACGGTGCTGCGTCCGGTCACTTCAAAGGAGATTCCTTTGAGGACCGGTTTGCCGGGGACGTATTCCTTGACGACGTCTTTCACGATAAGGGAACGGGAGGATACCCCCCCGTTCCCTTTGTTATCTTGGTTGTTCACTGTTTTGAGACCTTTAAGTACTACTTCTTTTTCTTAGCCTTTTTGGCGGCTTCTTTTTCAGCCATTTTCTTCAGACCAGCCTTGTTGTAGCTGGTACCGGTGGCTTCGGCGATGTTGCGGATAACCGCCCAATCCTTCATGTAGGTGATGGGGTAGAAACGATCAGCACCCTTAAAGGACTTCTGCATGCTCTCGGGGAAGCGGTAGGTCATGAAAGCGCCGATGATCTTCTGGGCCAGTTCCGGACAGAGCTGGCTGGAGATACCGAAAGAAGAAGTGGGGAACTTGGGGCTGCGCCAGATAACACGCAGAGCGTCCTTGTCCACACGACCAGCTTCGACCATGCGATCGTACACGTCGGATGCAACCGGAGCGGCATCGTAGTCACCGTGAGCAACACCGAGGATGGACTGGTCATGCTTACCGGAGTAAACAACGGTGTAGTCTTCATCGGGGGTGATACCCAGCTCGGGGAACAGAGCGCGAGGTGCGAGGTTACCGGAGTTGGAGGAAGCGGAAGTGTGAGCGACCTTCTTGCCCTTGAGGTCCTTCATTTCCTTGATAGAGGAGTCTTTCTTGGTAACAACGATCAGGTTGTAACCCTGGAAACCTTCCGGGTAGCCCTTAACTGCGATGGGCACGTAACCGGCCAGGTTTACGGCAAAGCCGGTGGGGCCAGTGGAGAAACCAGCGATGTGCAGCTTGCCGGAGCGCATGGCTTCAACTTCTGCAGCATTGGACTGAACGGTGTAGTAGATAACGCGCTTGCCAGTGGCCTTGCTCAGGTATTCCTGGAAGTCGGCAAATGCATCCTTGTACACAGCGGGGTCTTCAACAGGAGTGTAGGTGAACACCAGGGTGCTCGGATCCTTACAGTTACCCTCTTCGGCGAAGTCGGCAACCATGTCACCGTCTTTGTCGGTGTACATTTCATCCAGCACGTCAGCAGCAAACGCAGTGACGGAAAACGCGAGCATCATCACGGTCAGACACGCGATCATCCATTTTTTCATCAGTTTTCTCCTCGAGAAAAATAGATTGAATTTGAAATCCGGGCCAATCCCCCAACGAACTGGCCCAACCATCCCTCTTGGCACGTTTCTCCCAACAAACAGCGAAATGAAAGACATCGCTTAGTGACCTGTCACACAATCGACACACATTTGTTAGGAAAAGCAGGCGGCAATCAGAGTATAATTAATAATTGCAACGCCAAAACCGCCATTTTGTATCATATAAGATACGCCGTTTCTATGGTTTTCACGACATTCAACCCGCGTCGAACAAAATTGTGACAAAATACAGAATCAAACCAATACGATGTGACATTATTTCATTTTTTGTTCACCACCACACTTTTCACACCATATAAGCACTTCTTCAGCATCACATTTAGGTTAAAGCACTCTCATTTTCGACGAATTCTGGATCAATCCAGTGTGCAAATTCACAAAAGAAAAGGACGTCCACATCAATGGACGTCCTTTTCTGCTTTTCGTATGCCGTTTGAGCTAGAAAATGCGATCAATAAAGCTCTGAATGCGAGGATCATTGCATTGTTGACCGAAAAACTCGTTAGGAGCACCTTTGGCGAGAAAGGAACCATTCTCCATAAACACAACCTGATCAGCTATTTCCCGGGCAAAACCCATGTTGTGGGTAACAATGATCATGGTCATCCCTTCGTCAGCCAACTGCTTAATGGTTGCGAAGACCTCACCTACCAATTCCGGGTCAAGAGCGGAGGTAGGTTCATCAAACAGCATCAGCTTGGGCTGCATGGATAGAGCACGAGCAATGGCCACACGCTGCTTCTGTCCGCCTGACAAAGAAGCCGGAAAACGGTCTGCAAAATCAGCCATTCCAACCTTGTCCAGCATGCTCATGGCCACATCCCGGGCTTCACTCTTGGACGAACCAAGTACGGTCACTGGCCCTTCCATGGCATTCTCCACCACAGTCATGTGCGGAAAGAGATTGAAATGCTGAAAGACCATCCCGATCTGAGTACGCAGCTTGCAGATATTCTTGGGTTTATCCAACACCTGCTTGCCTTTGACCATACGGTATCCGACGTCATTCCCCTCAAAGAGGATGGAACCGGAGTCGAGAGTCTCCAGAAAGTTAATGGAGCGCAGCAAAGTGGACTTGCCGGAGCCAGACGGACCGATAATGACAGTCTTCTCGCCCGGTTTCATGGCGAGAGAGACGTTATCCACGGCGCGGTGGCTGCCAAAGGTCTTGACGATATCCTTAAGTTCCAGAAGCGATTGCATTAGCGTTTCTCGTATGCGCCCACCTTGTCTTCCAGACGCTCGAAAGCGAAGGTGAAGACAGTGGTGAACATCAGGTAAATAACAGCGGCAAGGCCAAGGACAGTAATGTTGAACGAAGCGTTGAACAACTGGTCGGCCGTACGCATAAGTTCCACCATGGCGATGGTAGAGACCAGTGCGGTATCCTTGATCAAGGCGATAAATTCATTACCCACAGGCGGCAGAATAACACGGTAGGTCTGTGGAATGATGACCCGTCGCATGGCCTGCCAGTAGGACATGCCCATGGCTTCAGCGGCCTCCATCTGACCGTGGTCGATGGACAGGATTCCGGAGCGGATGATCTCGGCGAGATAAGCAGAATAGTTCAATCCGAGACCAATAAGTGCTGCTGGGATAGGCTTCAATGTAATGCCAATTGCAGGCAAGCCATAATAGATGAAGAAAAGTTGCAGCAGGAGCGGCGTGCCTCGGAAGAGCCAGATGATGAACCAGCAAAGACGACTGACCGGTTTGAAGTTGCTGATGCGGCCCAACGCGACAAACAACCCGCCGATGGGCGAGATGATCATGGTGAAGACCACCAGCAAAAGCGTCATGAGCGAACCCTTGAGCAGGTGCGGCACGAACTTGATAGTGTCCTGCATGAGGCGTTTCCATTGAGGCATCATGGCCTCTTCAACGGAATCGCGGAACTGCTTGGCCTCAATATTCTCGGGATACACGGCCAGCAACTCGTCAACGATGGACAGAGCCGCAGGGTAATCCTTCACCGCGAATTCAAGACGAGCAGCCTGCATACGGCTGGACGCGAACTGGCCTTCGTCACCTTCGGGACCGGGAGCAGGAATCTGGAGATAGATCTTAACTGCGCCCTCAAGGTCACCAGTAACCATGACGTTGTTGGCCTGACGCATGAGAGCGTCGGCGTCCACAGCGTCAGATGCAACAGCCTGCGCACCCGACACAAATAGAAAGAGAACGAGGAGCGCCGCAAAGACGGCGCTCCTCAATAGTGCATTTTTTTTAGACACGACTTCCGACTACCACTTGGCGGGGTTGGTGACGTCTTCGCCGAACCATTTGCGGGAGATCTTGCCCATGGTGCCGTCAGCGATCATCTCGTCGATGGTCTTCTGGATCATGCCGCGCAGTGCAGCGTCTTCCATACGGAAGGCAACACCGAAAGCTTCCTTGGTGATGTAATCGGGCAGAGCACGGAACTTACCGGGACGGGAAGCCATGTAGTAACGGCCAGTGACGTTATCGACAACTACAGAGTCCAGACGGTCAGCTTCCAGATCGAGGAAAGCCTTGGGGTTGGTGTCGTACTCACGAATCTCAGCAGCAGCGTTGGGGAGCTTCTTGGCTGCTTCCAGAGCCGGGGAACCAGCCTGTACGCCAACCTTCTTGCCACCCAGAGCTGCGAATTCCTTGATCTCAGCTTCGTCCATACGCACGGTGGCGATCTGACCGTCGATCAGGTACGGCTTGGAAAAGGCAACCTTCTTCTGACGCTCAGGGGTGATGGTCATACCATTCCAGATACAGTCAAATTTCTTGGCGTAGAGAGAATTGATAACACCCTTCCATTCGGTGGGCTGCCACATGATCTTGATACCAAGGCGCTTACCGACTTCTTCGGCAGCGTCGATATCGAAACCAATCAGGGTACCCTTGTCATCACGGAAACCCATGGGGGGGAAGGCATCATCCAGGCCAATGACGAGTTGGCCAGCATTCTTGATGCGGTCCCAGGAACCGTCAGCAGCGAAAGCGGTGACTGCGCTGAAACACAGAGCCATAACCATGAGAGCAATAAGTAGACGTTTCATCCCAAAATCCTTGTGTTTGTTGAAATTTGAATTGCTAGAAAACAGGGGGCCTCTACCCAATTCAGAGAGGCGTGGCAACCACCAATTTAGCTCAAAAATTTCAGCAACTTACCCTGCATATGCAACCGTAAAAGTTGTATATAACTTTCTGCAAGCAGAAACAAATTCGTAAAAACACAACTTCAAAAGAGTATTTGAAGCCT
The DNA here is from genome assembly GCF_012516435.1 of Pseudodesulfovibrio sp. zrk46. Lineage (NCBI taxonomy): Bacteria > Pseudomonadati > Thermodesulfobacteriota > Desulfovibrionia > Desulfovibrionales > Desulfovibrionaceae > Pseudodesulfovibrio > Pseudodesulfovibrio sp. zrk46. The sequence goes on along the minus strand of NZ_CP051216.1, from coordinate 2,852,232 downwards.
TCACAAAGATTCAGGACGAACTTTCATCGCATTTCATTACCTATTTATGACGTTTTGCAGGTGTAGTGAGGACTAGCGCAGTGATGCACTGATAGAATTCTCTGAGGGAATATCGGCCTTCATGGCGACGGTGATAACCGTACCAGCTTTGGCATCGGTACGCATGGAAATATCCGCACCGTGAGTACGAGCAATCAGGGCAGCAATATAGGTTCCAAGGCCAGTCCCATTTTCCTTCCCATGAGTGACATATTTATCGAAGAAGCGGCGACGCACTTCCTTGGGAACAACCGTACTATTAGTAATAGATATACGAAGTCCCCGGTTGTGCTCCAATGAGACAGTCACGACATCGCCCTGCGTAGAAGCTTCCAAGGCATTCTGAATGAGGTTGCGAAGCATTGCCCGCAAGAGTTGCCCATCTCCATTAACAAAACAGGCCTCGTCGCCAACAACCTCAGCTCCGTCCAACGTCATGCTCAGCGTCACGTGGTTAGTGGACAGGATGGGGGCAAACTCCTCTTCCAGGTTACAAAGAAGTTCTATTAAATCTACAGGCATGGCGTTCAGCTTGTAGATACCGTTTTCCATCTTGAACATATTAAGATGGTTACGGATCATGTCGAGCATCCGATACCCGGCTGCACGAATTCGACGGACCGCTTTCTCCTGTTCAACTGTCAGATTGCCCTCATTCAGCAGCAATTCAGGATATCCGATAATAAGGCTTAAACTAGATTTTAGATCGTGACGATTGATGCGCTCCACTTCCTCACGAATCATCTCAGCCTGAGCACGCTTTTTGATCTCGGTCATAAGGAGACGGTTGTTCTTGAGCAACTCCAACTGCTTGCGACGCAATTGCATGGTGCGCTCTTCCACTCGTTCCTCAAGATGCTCGCGATGCTTTTGCAACTGACTATCGCGATATTCCACACGCTCAAGCATGGCGTTGAATTCAGCCACAAGCATGCCCACTTCATCGTTACTCTCGTGGCTTACGCGACGAGAGTAATCCTTCTCTTGTGAGATGTCGTGTACGACTTCGGTTAACTCAGCAATGGGATCGCCCAATTTTTTCCGAAATAATCCAGCCAACTTGTAACAGATGAAAAGCACTACTGCGAGAACTGCCAGATTGGTAAGTACATACCGCTGCAACAAGCCCCACTGCCCTTCAAGGCTTCCTCGAATGACAAGATAACAATTCGGATGCTCGGCAGGAATAGGAACAGTGATAATCAAGCCGGACAAACCATCATTGGTGATCACCTTTTTCGACACGGGCAGACCTGGCGCACTGTCATAAAAAGCAAAGACGTCCTGCCCGCCTACATAGACAGCAGCGCCATAGATATCAGGGACCAACGAAAGCGTCCCCAAGCTCTCTTCTGCCGCAGCCTGATCATCAAAATCGATGGGAGCAACTAACGATTGAGCCAACAAATCAGCCATGGCTACGGCCTTGTCCGTCACGTCCTCACGATAGGAATAAATCATGGGCAAAAGATTGAGCGCCAAAGAAAGCACAAGGGCCACGAGCGTGGTCCCCAGGATAGCGGCCAAAATTTTACGCCCCAAGGGTGTGACGCGCTGACTAGTCATGCACATCCCCCCTGTATATCTGCGCTATCTTCAACAACTTTGAACTGATGGAAAGTCCAGACTGTCTCGCAGCCTCGGGATTGATCTGGAGCTTGAGTTTGCCATTGACCATATGGAAGTTAACGACAATACCCAGTCGAAGGTTGACCGGATTCTGTCCGATGGTCAGTACGGGATGACCGTTGGTGCGCTTGAGGATCGCGGCAGTCTCGCGTTCCGGCGTGCCGGTCAGGACTAGAACATGATATGTTTCAGCAGGCCATTGCACCAACTCGAACGCAGAAGCACTCTTGCCCTTAAAGTATGGACGCAAGCTTTCCGGATCGGTGGCGGCGACGATGATTGGTTCTCCGGGCTTTGGCCCGACACCTTCTGGCCAATTGACATATTTAACCAGTCGTTGAACGAACAATGCGCGCAAGTGATCTGCAGAGGCTGACAGCTTGGTGCTGCCGCCAATACTGGCCTTGGTGGGTATCAGAAGTACCCAGATAAGGCATGCGTATATGACCACTCGCAATACGCGCATCAGAAATCCCACGTAGCCCTGAGGTCTAAACTAGGGCCGACTTTCAAAGGTGAAAAACGTTCTCTGGAACCGTCGAGATTCTTGCCAATCAACTCCAACATGAGTGAATCTGTCGCCTTCCAGGAAGCATGAGCCTCCAAGTTGAAATACCCATCAATGCCCTTGAGCTTGGGTCCATCCAGATAGGCCACGAACACATCAAATCCAACGGTATCCGTCGGCTGGGTCATCACTTGAAGCTTGGCCTCGCCGCCCATGCCGTCATTAGGCATGGACTCGAACATCGTACTGGGCACACTGCCGTATATATCCTGATATATGAGACTGAGGGATGGCTGAAGCGTTACCTTGGGCATCACTCTCCAGTCGACCAGTGCCTCCATGCCGTATGTCGTGCCTTTGAGGGAGTTATCAAAGGAACCGGTATTGGTAGCACTATCCAACACCAGCATCATAAGGTCATCGTAATCATTGACGTAGAATGAAAGATCCAGATGAGCTTCCTCATTCAGCTCGCGGCGATATCCTGCTTCATATGCAATGAGCTTTTCTGTTTTGAGGTCATCGGGAACACTTACGGTGTAAGTCGTACCGTCATGTTCGATGGTATAAGACCCGCCCCGCAAAAGCCGACTATCAGTCCTCACCGCGCGCGATACTGACATCCAGATTTCATCTTTTTCGCGAGTATGGAGCAAACGGATGGAAGGCTGCAGCTCAAACGGCGTTTGTCCGAAGTAATCCACCTTGCCGCCAAGGAAGAGGTACCAGTTCTTTTCAAGGGTAATACGATCCTGAACATAGCCATTGGCTGTCAGAGTGTATCGCTCGTCGGACGTGATAGAAACAGAATCGCCCCCGGTCAGGTCATCCCAAAAATAGCGTGAACCTACACCCCAACTGAGACGATGAGCCCCACTCTGCTCCATGGCGTGCTCAATTTCAGCCTCGAGTGCATTGATGCTTCCGTCGATATCGCCAAAAGCCTCTGTGGTACGGGAATACGAGGAACGAAACTTGATATTTGCATCAAGCCCAGTGGCCCGATCAAAAACGAACTGAGCATAGCCACCAGCATCGTTTCTGCGATGAGAACTCATGACAGGACCGATGCCCGGAGAATTCTCCATGATAGAGGAGTAGAAAATGTCAGACTGAAACGACAGGGCATCAGTAAAGGCATTGGTCCAATCCGCACGAAAACCGCCACGGGTCTGCTTCCAATCTTCTGCGCCCTTATTGTCACTATTTCCGGACAACAAATTGCCGTTTTTATAACTCCCCTGAACATACCCACGGGCATAGGAAGTCTCGCCGGTCTTGCCACCTAAGTGAATAATCTGTTCCACCCCCGAAGTACCCGCAGTGGTGATGGACTTACCCCCCTGCATCTCTTCAGCGGTCTTAGTGATCACGTTGATCACACCGGTAAAAGAATCCGCCCCCCACAAACTGGTCCAGGCACCGCGCACCACTTCAATACGTTTGACCTGACTGACAGGAACGACATTCCCCCAGAATACGCCAGCCATGGCTGGTGACGTAATGGACCTGCCGTCCAGCAGCACTAAATGCTTATTACTCAACAGGCCGTTGAAGCCACGAATTCCCACGGCCCACTTGTCCATATCAACCTGAGCCACGTGAACACCCGGCACCAACTTGAGCACTTCGGGCAAAGACGTCGCGCCGGAACGGAAGATGTCTTCCTCATTCAGGACGATGACTGCACCGGGCACTTGAGACAAAGGCTCGGCTCGACGCGAGGCCGTCACAACCTCAACATCCATCAATTCTTCAATGGACAGATCAGACAGGTCGTCCGTTTCTTCGGCAGCAGAAGAGAGTCCACACCAACAGAGAATCAGCGCAGACAAGAAAACAAAGACCGAAATCGGCCTTTGCAACTTCATTTAGGCGGCCCCTCCGGAGGGAGTAGCGAGAAGGTACCCTCGTCCACGGATGGTCTTGATACTGACGTTGGCACCCAACTTCTTACGCAGGTTGCTCATATGAACATTGAGAACGTAGTCATCAAAATCCATCCCACGACCAAGCGCCCTTTCCATAAGATCATTGCGCTCCACAACATTACCCATATTCATGGCGAGTTGCTCCATGAGGTCAAACTCTGTGGAGGTAAGATGAACCGTTTTCTCATCCAAGGTAAGATGGCGTGCGCTTCGGTTAATCACTACCGTGCCGAACTCGATATTCTTCTTTGGCGCAGGAGCAGCCATGACGCCCCCTTCAACCTGCCCTACTTCGTATCGACGAAGCACAGCCCTGATACGGGCCAGCAGTTCCCGCAGCGGGAATGGTTTGGGAATGTAGTCATCGGCGCCCATTTCAAGTCCGACCACGCGGTCGATTTCTTCTCCACGCCCTGTCAGCATGACGACGGGGACATTGGAAGTCGCACGAAGAGAGGACAGCACATTGAAGCCGCTCATATCCGGCAACATCACATCAAGCAGTATCAGCTCGTACCCTTTTTTCTCAGCAGCTTTGAGCCCGCTGTCCCCGGTAATTGTGGAATCCATGGAGAAGCCCTCTTTCTCCAGATAGCTGGACAGCATTTCCCCCAGTTCGGGATCGTCATCAATGAGCAGAATATCTGTCATTTCATCACTCCTTTTCGAATGATCATATAAATACAGAAAGAATGGGGGAACTAATATAGTGTAAAATATTGTTAATTACCTAAAGAAACCTAAAGGAAGCATCTACTTCCCTTAATTCACAGTGCAATTTTCATGCGGGGAACATTTTTCCCTTCATGAACGGAACACGCTTTCCCTCCGTATCAATGGGCACAATGGAAGACTGTCCGTCGTGGACAGCCCATGCATGGATGCACCCGCTTTCAAGGAGGAAAGTATGGCACTGGTAGTTAACAACAACTTAATGGCTAATTCGGCAGCCCGGCACTTGAACGATGCGTACAACGCGCTGGGAACCTCTACAGAACGTCTGTCCTCGGGACTTCGTGTCAACACCTCGGCAGATGACGCCGCAGGTCTGGCTGTTCGCGAGCTCATGCGTTCCGACATCTCCACCATCAACCAGGGCGTCAGGAATGCCAACGACGGCATCTCCATGATCCAGACGGCTGACGGCGCGCTTTCCGTCATCGATGAAAAGCTCATCCGCATGAAGGAACTGGCAGAACAGGCATCCACGGGCACCTACACCGCTGACCAGCGCCTGATCATCGACTCCGAGTATCAGGCAATGGCTTCGGAAATCACCCGTATCGCCAACGCCACTGACTTCAACGGAATCCACCTGCTCAACGGCAACCTGTCCGGCGATGGCGTAACCATCCACTTTGGTACCGGTAACGATACCGCAGAAGACAAGTACAACGTCACCATCGACACTTGTACAGCTTCTTCACTGGGAGTCGGCCTCGCATCCGGAACCGGCGCTGGCGCAGTGGTTTCCACGCAGGCAGCGGCTGAAGCAGCTCTGGAAGCATTGGACGCAGCCATTATCTCCAAGGATAAGGTTCGCGCCAATCTCGGTGCAATGGAGAACCGCCTCTCGGCAACTGTTTCCAACCTGGAAATTCAGGCTGAAAACCTCCAGGCTGCCGAATCTCGTATCTCCGATGTGGACGTTGCTACTGAAATGACTGAGTACACCAAGCAGCAGATCATAACCCAATCTGCGGTTTCCATGCTCTCACAGGCCAACTCGCTTCCGCAGATGGCCCTGTCTCTCATTGGCTAACTTCCGTATCCATCTCCAAATTGACCGGCCCGGTAGACCACCCGGGCCGGTCTCTTGCCTGAAAGACAATAGCGAATTTAGCCTGCCAGAAGCCGATCCATTTCAGGCTACAAGGCAATTCCTGCCTCCCTCCATATTCGAAGACTCAGCCTCTCTTGCAGAGGCCTTTTTTCGGGCTTTTTTCATTAAGTTTTCTTCGTTTTGTTTTCAATTTGCCCGCCTTTACACAAAGAAAACCCACTTTATCCAAACAATTACCAAACTCATCTCTACAGAACTTAGCTGTATTTTAATGTTGTGCGGCACCTGCATTGCTTTTTCTCATGCAGGAGGCGCGATATGAGTAACATCTCTATTGAAATAGATAGATCTCACGGAACAGTATCATACAACGAACTCTTTCAAGATCACTCTAGATTGATATTCAAGCTTATAAACAACTTTATTAAAGCAAAGAACATCAACCTTCACACATCAGAAGTTGATGACATATTTCAAGAGGTAGCTCTTAAAATATTCAAGAATGACTATCTTACCAAATACAACAATGAGAAAAGCTCATTTATCACCTGGCTCAACATTATCTGTCGAACCACAGCCATCGATTACTACAGAAAGAAGATTCGTTGGATGGAGTCGGTCCTAACCAAAGAAGACACCACTGCCCAGCTTGAGACCGCCGATCCTGTGGTCTTCAGTCTCCCCGCAGGAGTGCTCACAGACCGCCAGGCCCAAGTCATCACCCTCTTCTTCCAAGAAGGGCTCGTAGCCAGGGAAATCGCCGCCGCCCTCGACATAACTCCCAGAACCGTCCGCAGCATCAAGTTCCAGGCTCTGGAACGACTGCGCAACCATTACGGAGCATCCGCTCCCATAGCCATGCCCGAGGCAGGCGAAGCACGGAGGAAGGTATCATGAGTATCGAAACCACCAGCTATTACGACTCTCTGCTACTGTCATCGAGCACCAGCAGCGTGGAATACACCACCACAGAAGAGGCTACCAATCTCACCTCGGAAGACTTCCTGACCCTGCTGGTTACCGAGCTTGAATATCAGGACCCCACCGATCCCATGGACAACACCGAGATGGTCAACCAGCTCACGCAGTATTCACAGTTGGATGAGCTCACAGCCCTCAATGAAGGCATGCAGGAGATTGTCGATGCAGTCTCTACCATGACTGCATCCAACGGCTTGGACTACCTCGGTAAGGAGATCGAAGCCGACGGTTCCACCATCGTCAAATCCGATAATGACATCTCCACCATGTACTTCGAACTGGAAGAGGATGCGGCCTCTGTCACCTGCAATATCTACGACTCTGATGGCTCCATCGTTGCCACAGAAACCTTCGACGACGTCTCTTCCGGAACCAACGCCTTCACTTGGGATGGGTACGACTACAACGGCGACGAAATGGATGACGGCCAATACACGGTTCTTTTGACCGCCTATGACTCCGACGGTGAAGAACTGGATGTTTCCACAACCACCACCGGCACCGTTACCGGCGTGGCCTCAACGGACGAAGGCGTGATCCTCACTCTTGAGGACGGCCGCACCGTGAACATGGTCGACGTCACCTACGCCACCACCTAGCCACCAACTTTTTTTGCACTCCAAGGAGAAATGACATGAGTATCACAGGTTCAATGTATGCAGGCATTTCCGGTCTCCAGGCCCAGAGTGAAGCAACGAGCGTAGTCAGTAACAACCTCGCCAACTCCACCACCACTGGCTACAAAGCATCCACCATTGAATTCGAGGATGTTTTCTACAGCACGGTCAATGCGGGCGGCAGCGCAGATCAGGTTGGTAACGGCGTCAGCGTGGCTTCCGTCAACACTGACTACAGCCAGGGATCATACGAGTCCACGAACTCAGCCACAGATGTAGCCATCAACGGAGATGGTTTCTACATCGTGGAAGACCCTGACACCGGCAACACCTACTACACCCGTGCGGGCAACTTCACTTTCGATACCGACGGTTACCTCGTCGATTCCCATGGCAACCGGGTGCAGGGCTGGGAAATGGATGACGGTTCGATCTCCGGTTCTTTGACCGACATCCAATTGGACAATTCCCAGTCACCACCAGAGGCTACCAGCGAGATAAATTTCTCCCTGAACCTTGATTCCACGGCCGACGACAACACCACGTCCACAACCAATCCATACGCGGCCATGTTTGGAGTGTATGACGGAACGTCTGATCCGGCGTTGGATGATTCCCGCTATGCATACTCGACCACCATCTCCGTGTACGACGAAAACGGTGCAGCACATGACCTCACTGTATACTACGATAAAGTAGAAACTTCTGACGGCGACATCGTGTGGGAATACATGGTCACCTGTGATGCCAGCGAAGACATGCGCGATTTTGAAGGCACCGAGATGAGCACCACCAGCGGCGCAGGCCTGCTCATGACTGGCACACTGACCTTCTCCTCTTCGGGAGATCTCACTTCCATGACCGCTTTCACACTCGCCGATCCCCCCACGGACACCACCGATCCTCTTGCAGAGGAGAACTGGGTGTTGGCCGAATTCGACACCAACGGTCTGCCCATCCTTGAAGCCAACTTCACGGGAGCCGACGACAATCAGGAAATATCCTTCAACCTCGGCATGTCCAACTCAGACTTTGCGACTGGCACGGGCTGGGACACCTCTGGCGGCATCGACTCTCTTGACGACATGGATGCAACCACCACAACGGATGATCTGCCGTCATTCAACACCGGGGTGCTTTCAACCTCTGCCACCACCAGCACCACCTCCAGCTCCGCGACATACAGCCTGAGCCAGGACGGCTATGCACCCGGTGTACTCATCGATGTTTCCATCGACGAAAACGGCGTCCTCTCCGGCAGCTACACCAACGGACAAACGCAGGAACTCTACACCATTGGCCTGGCCGACTTCACCAACACACAGGGACTCTACGCAGAAGGCAGCAACCTTTACTCCGCGACGACTGAATCCGGGCAGGCGTTCATCGGTACACCAGGCTCCGCCGGGTTCGGCACCATTAAATCCAATGCATTGGAGCAATCCAACGTCGACACCGCAACCGAGCTGACCAACCTGATCATCCTGCAGGCCGCATATCAGGCCAACTCCAAGGTTGTTACCACTGCGGACACCCTGCTCAGCACCGCAATCAGCATGAAGCGATAGGTACGGCCCATTAACGCCATCTCACGGAGAACGCCATGCTCAACACCACGCTCAACATCGGCCAAACCGCCCTGCAAAACGCACAGGTCGGGGTCAACAACGCGTCGAACAATATCGCCAACGCGGACACCGAGGGCTACCAGAAGACCGAGGTGGTTCAGGAGACGAGCAGTTCCATCACGAGCTACGGCCTCACCGTGGGTACGGGCGCAGACGCTACGGCCATCATTGCATCCTTTAATGAGTTCGTTGAAGCCCAGTATCTAGATGCCTCTGCCGATCTCGCCATGCAAAATGCCGCCATTGAGTACCTCACACAGCTCGACTCCCTGCTCAACCAGGATGAGGACGAAGGCATCAGCGTCGCCCTCAATGAATATCTGGATGCGTGGAATGAATTGGTCACTGATCCGGACTCCCTGTCTGCTCGCGAAGCATTGCTGGGCGAAACCGAGAGCCTCGTTTACGCCCTCAACTCCACAATGGACACGCTGGAAAATACGGTGGACGCCATTGATGACGAGATTCAAACGGAAGTGGACGAAGCCAACCAGATCATCGACGACATCGCGGCGCTCAACGTGAGCATTGCTGCCAACCCGGATGACACGCAGGCCATTTCAGAACGAAACCAACTTATTCGGGACCTGGACGAAATCATTGGTGTGGACACCATTTATCAATCCAACGGACAGGTCACCATCTTGACCGAGGAGGGTAACAGCTTGGTAGACGGCAGCGAAACCCACCATCTTGCATACAGTGACGCCAGAACGACTGAATCTCTAGTAAGGGATTCCACCTACACAGGCGAAATCGCTTACTCCGGCACCTCCGGAGATGAACTTCTGATCGAGTTCGTCTCCAACGGCCCGGATGGTACTGCACAGTTCAAGGTTTCCACGGATGGCGGCCAGACCTGGCTTGAAGACGACGGAAACACCATGCTGTACACCGCCGACGATGAAGACAACTCCGTAGAAATCAACGGCGTAGAAGTCTGGTTTGAAGATTCCGGCGGCGATCACGCCGAGGGCGACAGATACACCATCGTACCCAAGAGCGGACTGTACTGGGAATCCGGCGACGGAGATCTGGTGAACATAACTCCCATGACCGATGACAGCGGCGATGCCGTATCAGGTCGCGTATGCTCTGGCTCTCTAGCTGGACTCTTCACCACCCGCGATGACGTAGTCATGGAGACCATGGATTCTCTGGACGACTTTGCCGAAGCTCTGATCTGGGAAACCAATGTTGAGCACTCACAGGGCGCTGGCCTTGAGCACCATACCGGTCTCACTGCCAGCTACTCAGTGGACGACTCCTCTGCCATGCTCAGCAATGCAGGGCTGAATTATGGCGATAATATTCAGTCTGGCAGTCTGGAATTGGTCACCTATGACAGCGACGACGAAGTCGCCACGACAGCGGTCATCGCTATCGACCCGGCAACGGATTCTCTCGACGACATTGTTGCAGATATCAACACGGCTTTTGGCGGTGAACTGACAGCCTCTGTCAATAGTGACGGACAGCTTATTCTTTCTGCTGGCACGGACATGGAATTCGAGATCGCAGGAGACAGTTCCAATCTGCTGGCCGCGTTGGGAGTCAATACATACTACACCGGCACTGATGCATCCTCCATCGCCGTTGATAGCTATGTGGCCAACGACACGAGTCACATCAACACCGGCGTGCTTGGCGATGACTACACCATGGCCTCGGGCAGCAATGAAGTCGCGACGGCCATGTACAATCTGTCAAGCGAGACCATCACTGTGGGCAACTCCGAAACCACTCTAAGCAGCTCCCTTTCAGCACTGGTCTCCGCAGTTGGCAGCGCTGCCTCCTCTGCAGAACTCAAGCAAACCTACGCCGCAACCTCGGCTGAATATCTCTACGACCAGCAAGCCTCGACCAGTGAAGTCAACGTGGATGAGGAGCTTGTATCCCTGACCAAATATCAGCAGGCCTACCAAGCTGCGGCTGAGATCATCACCGTATCACGAGAAATGATGCAGACCGTACTCGACATGGTCTAACCGGAGGGAATTACCATGCGCATAAGCACTTCCCAAATATTCTCCCAATCCCTGACGTACATGAACTCATCGCTCAATGACGTAGCAGAATTAAACATGATGAACTCCAGCCAGAAGAAGATCAACAGTCCTTCTGATGATCCGGCAGGCATGGGCAAGGTCATGGAGCTACGTGCCTACGACCAATCACTCAGCGGATATATCGACAACTGCTCCACCAGTGGAGACTACCTCTCGCTGGCCGATGAATCGCTGGTTCAGGTCAGTGAAAACATCTCAGCGGCCATGGAATTGACCGAGCAGGCATCCACCGAGACCTACACCGAAGAACAGCTCAAGATGATGGCTCTCGAAATGGAAAGCTATCTGGACAGCATCTTGGCCATAGCCAACACCCAAATGGGTTCGGACTCAATCTTCGCAGGTGATGATTTGGGGAACAATGCTTTTGAAAAAGGACTCGGCGTCACCCTGACCAACGACTCGCTTCAGAATTCCGATTTCACAAGCATGACCGGAGAAATTGATTCCACCGTCAAAGTCCAGTTTCTGGAAGACGGCACAGTGGGCACAGACGAGTTGGACTACCGATACTCCACTGACGGAGGCGAAACGTGGACAACAGCCACCCTTGCGGCAGGAGATACGGAATTGGACCTCGGCACAGCTCAGGTCGAACTTGTAAACGGAACAGCCGTCACCACTGCCGACGATGAAGGCAACGGAACCGAATTCTACCTCCGTGAAGCCGTTTATTACACGGGCAGTGACGAAGCCATGACCGTTGGAATCTCCGAATCCACGACGATCGACATGACCACCGTGGGTAGCGATATCTTTGGCGGCGTGGACTCGTCCACAAGCCAACCATACGAAGACCCCAATCTCTTTGAAACACTCAGTGACGCCATCGTCTACATGGAGATCGGTGACTACGATGCCGTTGCGGCCTGCCTGGACGACCTGACCGCTGCACACGAGAACGTTGAGACCGGGGCTGCCAACATTGGCGCACGCGAAAACAAAGTCACCTACACCCAGCAGTCCCTTTCTCAGGTGCAGGAGATCACCACCACCAGCATCAGCCGAGAAGAGGACGCGGATGCGGCCCAGATTCTCGTGGAACTGGAACAGGCCAATTACGTCTATGAAGCTGTGCTCAATTCTTCGGCCGACATAATGAACATGAGCCTGCTCGATTACGTCTAGGAGAAAGTCATGGGATACGTTTCATCTCTCTCGAGCACTGTAACGGCATACGAACCCGTAACCACATCCGGTGAAATCTCCTTTTCCGGTCTCGGTAACGGAACAGACTTTTCAGAAATCATTGATGCGACCGTCGACGCCGAGAGCTTCAAGAAAGAAGCCTACGAGGCTCAGGTGGAGGAAAATGAATACATCGTGGATGTGCTGGAGCAGTTGCAGGAAGAGATAGACGATTTCAACGAGACACTGGATGATATGGATGAACTGGACGAGTTCTACTCCATGTCGGCCAATGTCACTGATGACGCCATTTCTGCAGAGGTTACGGGCGAAGCAGATGACGAAACCCACAACGTGGTGGTTAACCAGCTTGCCCAAAAAGACGTCTGGGTATTCGACGGCACTGGATATGATGACACGGAAACAGTAGTCACAAGCGATGCCACGACAATCTCTGTGACATACGGAGGAGAATCTATCGACGTAGACATCGCTGCGGGTACAACCTTGGAAGGCATGGTGGACACCATCAACGCCAGCATCAGCGCGCGCGATAAGTTCGAGGCAGACCTCATATATGATGGTTCCGTGTACTATTTCGTCTTGAAAAGTGCCGAAACCGGTAAAGACAACGCCATCGAAATTACCGATGTCGGATCAGTATCCGGCCTCGATCTGGCAGACCTCTCTCAAACACAAACAGCGCAGAACGCGCAGCTCAAGGTAGACGGATTCCCCGCAGACAACGATGACGGCACCGAACGGTGGCTTGAACGCTCCACCAACTCGGTGGACGATGTTATCGACGGCATGACCTTGGATCTCAATGAAACAACGGACAGCGAAGGTGTGAACATCTCTGTGGAATTCGACACGGATGACATGTTCGATACAATTACTGAATTCGTTGAAGACCTGAACCAGATCATTCTCGATATCCAGTTGCTCACCGGGCGAGTTACGGAGGAAGAGGACGGAGAGACTGGATACACCATCGACAACTATGCGATGGACATCATGTACAGTAATATCAAGTCCATCATCTCATCTGGCGCGCTTGGTTTCTCCGCATACGATGAAGATACCGGCGGCGACTACTACCACGCCCTGTCCCAAATAGGATTCTCAACGGACACCGATGAAGGATCCGATACGTACGGTCAGATTATTCTGGATGAAGACGAACTTGAAGAAGCTCTGGACACCGACCCGCAAGCTGTAGCCGAACTCTTTGCAGCTCAAGCCTCAGGAGAATCAGACAGTGACGACTTTCAGGTCATATCAGTTATCAACGGCGTGACTGAAGCTGGTGAGTACGACATAGAATATACCGTTGAAGGAGGCGTGCTCACGTCAGCATATATCAACGGCGAGGAAACCAGCATCGATGGCTGGACCATTCTTGCCACCAGCGGAGATGCAAAGGGCCTCTATCTCTCTATCGGAAGCCAGACTGACGGCACACACAGCGGGACCGCACGCGTCAAGCAAGGGAAAATCGGCGAACTCTCGGATGCGTTGGACAACATAACCAACGAGGAGACTGGCACGCTTCCCATTGTCATAGACAGCTACGAATCACGAGTCACCAGCCTGGAAAACCAGATATACAACGAGGAACAACGTCTTGATGCACTGGAGACCTCACTCACCCGCAAATATGCGGCGCTCGACTCACTGCTCAGCACATATGAAAGTCGCTCGTCCACACTGAGCACTCTCCTTGCCAGCAGCTAATAGTATTAAGAGGGACTTCATTCTTTCACATCTTTTTACGTTTCTAAAAAACCTATTTAACGCTTCAGCCGTATATCTGGACGTGCGGCAGGTCCCTCCCACCTGCTGATATACGTTTCAGGCCCCTATTTGCACACAACACTAACGGCAGGGATACACATGAAGCCAGTTCGCCTCATTCTAACCTTCACCGGTATGGCCTTTGTCGCCATGCTGGCCCTCTCCACACTTGCCATGCTGGGCGGTTGCGCTTCCCATGATCAGCGCCCGGCTATGGAACTACCTTCCCCCCAAAAGCGGCTCTTCACGCTCAAACACAACCTTCACCTGACAAACGAACAGATGGAGGCAGTCAAACCCATTCTTGAGCAAGACTATGCACAAAAGACCGCACTCATGAAGGAATTCGACCCCAGTGACCGCGATGAAATGCGTGCTCATCGAAACAAGATCGAAGATCTGGAATGGGAAACCTACAAGAAGCTATCCGCTGTCCTGACACCTGAACAAATGGAACTCTACAGCAAGCTTCTTGAAAAAGAAGAACAGGCCATGATGGCACAATCGCGTCCCCAAAAGGGACCCGGTCGCGGAGGCCCCCGCGGTGGTGGTTTCTAACGCAGGCCTCCATCTCTGCCCAGGCTCGGGGGAATCCCCCCGAGCCTATATGGCCTGCATACATAAGACAGTTCAGGTCACCATGTAAGACCACTACATCCAATATGCAGAGAGTATAGCCATGAGCAACCACCACAAGTCTGCCAGACTCACTCAGTCGGAGATCGATTTTCTGTTGAACGCCTTCAGGAGCATTAGGCCTCACAACAATCCAAAGACGCCACCTCGGCCCTCCAGCCCCCAAAAAGAAATTGATGAGGGGAAACGGCGTTCAACGCCCCCATCACAAGGGCTCCCCGCAAGCCATTAGACAACCCACTATCCCATGTACCCCTTTGAAGAGAGGGAGAATATAAGAGAAGCCGCACCTTTTAACGAAGGTGCGGCTTCGGGCTTTCGCCCCTGTCGTCAGCACGGAGAAACGATGACCATGCTTATGCGCTGACGCTCAGTCCGGAAGTCAGGGATTCTGCAAAGCTGCTACCGAACATGGACTCCTGCATTTGTGAGTATTTCGACGCCCCACTGGAATCGTCCTCCTCGGAGGATCCCATGTTCATCAACTGTTGCCAGCTGTCCATGTCGCCATCAGTTTGAATACCGCTCATACTTTGAGGCGGTGGCGGTGGCGCAGAAGCCATTTTGGTTTCCATGTCAGCCTGAAGCTCTTCCTGGGAGACAAAGCCGTCCTCGTTGGTATCGAGGGCGTCAAACACTTCGCTACTTTCAGAAGATTCAGAGGCCTGGTTCGCAGAGAACTCAGACTCACTCAAGGCTCCATCGCCATCAGAATCCAAAGCATCAATGAATGAGGAAGACATCTCCTCGGAATCAGGGGGTTGCTGTTGCCCCTGAAGGCCAGACATGCCGCCCTGCATTCCCATCATGCCAACCATGGAGTTCATGGAACTTATTTCCATATGAACTACCTCCTGGTTTGCATCACTGATCCATTTCCAGACCGACCACAGCCAGGCTGTGTCTCCCTTTCCCCAAAGGCGGAACCGGAGCGGATCAGTGATTTTCAGCCATAATGTAGCTCCGTAGCGATTGATCGGCCTAATTAAGTTTCATTCGGAAAGTGTAAAAAGTTGTGATGCAACCAAGAGCGTCGTCCTAAAGCTTGGATTGGCACGTTGCCCTCGTCACCACGAGGAGCAGGAGAACTGCGAGTACATGAACGAATAATGCACACCAATATCATTGAGCCGCGCTGCCAATATGCTATACTCTGTTGTAACTGGAGGTAGTCCCATGACCGCATCCCCGTCCAACAGCATTCTTCGGCACATGGCGGCTGAAATGGCTCCCGGAAAAGGCAAGCCTTCGCGAGATGAGGAACTTGTTGTTACGCCCAAGCTTCTCCTGCCCCTGGCCAAGCACTCCAAGGCCGGAGCCGGACTCGAATTCGTCACCCACTTCTTTACTAACAAACAAGCAATCAATCTTACGTTAATGCACATCCCTCCGTCCCTGGCGGCTGTGTGGGCCGAGGAAACAAGCTATGAATCGCTGGATCAAATAGAGACTCAGGCAGCCACTGCCGACAAAAAGGGACGCGCCGTAGTCGAGCATGCCGGACGCAAGCTGCATGCAGATGGTTTCCCCAAGGACAACCTCGAACACAAGATCGCCTCTCCGCAGATGAGCAAGGCCAAGGACATCATACGAGAAGCACGCAACGGCATGTATGACGCCGTAGTCATGGGGCGCCGCGTACAGGAAGGGCTGGCCGACGTCATGGACCAGTCCGTTTGCCGTGAAATGCTGGAGGGATTATCGGACGCAATCAGCTTCCCTCTCTGGCTTTGCAGATTGCCGGAACGAGAACGCAAGAATGTACTTCTCTGCGTGGACGGCTCTGATCCATCCAATCGCATTGCCGATCATGTCGGATTCATCCTCTCCCATGAGCCGGGACATAGCGTAACCGTATTCCACGTTCATGACCCGGCCAAGACTGACCCCATGGACGCAGAAGCTGTTGTCAACCAGGCAATCGAGATTTTGAAGGAAGCCGACATGCCCGAAGACCGCATCAAGCGAGCCATTCGACGCGGCACCAACGCCGCCCGCCTCATTCGCGAGGAATATGACGCAGGGAACTATGCCGCCGTAGCACTGGGAAGCGCGGGAAGTGACAGAGGATTCTGGAACAAGCTCTTTGTAGGATCAGTAGCCCGCACAGTATTCAAGGATTTGCACGGTGCTGCCCTTTGGGTCTGCTTCTAAGGACAAATAAAAGCGGGGTAGAATATTTTCTGCCCCGCCCATCTTTAAACGATTTTTCCATCGGCCATTCGGATCACTCTATCCGCCCGTGACGCATACTCGTCATCATGAGTAACCATGATGACAGACAGTCCATCTCTACCGAGATCAGCCAACAATTCCATGACGGACTCGCCTGTTGCCTTATCGAGATTGCCTGTAGGCTCATCCGCAAACAACAACGTGGACTCCTTTACGAGAGCACGGGCAATGGCGACCCGCTGCTGTTCACCTCCAGAAAGGTGCCCGGGAATTTTGTCTCCCTTACCACCCAAGCCGACACGCTCCAAGCAAGCATCGGCTCGTTGCCGCACTTCATTGGTCACTGGAGCCAGTCCCTTCATATAGGGCAGCAGGACATTTTCCCGCGCCGAAAGGTATGGCAACAGGTAATGAAACTGGAACACCACGGAGAAATCTTTCTGCCGAAGGTGATTCAGTTTGGCCGCGGACAATGACGTGACATCTTCGCCCTCGTAGATGATTTCGCCTGAATCCGGCGAAAGCAACGTGGACAAGGTATTCAAAAGCGTAGTTTTTCCAGAACCGGATCGTCCCACAATGGAGACAAATTCACCAGGATTCACAGAAAGGCTCACGTTATCGAGAGCAACGGTTTCCACGCCTTCGGAACGGAATGTCTTGAATAGATTTTTTGCTTCAAGCATGACTGGCTCCTACAGAGAAATGAGGGCTTCCGAAGGCTCGACAGCCGAGGCCTTCCAGGCGGGAAAGAATGCCGACAGGACTGAAACCGCCGTAATAAGCAGGCAGGTCAGAGCCATGTCTGCAGGATCAAACATGAGCATTGCTCCATCAGCAATATCAAGCATGGTAACAATCTTGGTACTGAGGAAAAAGCCTCCCAGATAGCCAAACAAACCAGCTGCCATACCAATAATCATGGCCTCAAAACAGAAGATGCTGAAGATACCTTTGCGCGAAAAGCCAAGGGATCGCATCAGGCCGATCTCCTTGATGCGCTCGTTCACGCTGGAAAGCATGGTCACACCCACCATACAGCAGGCGATAAACAGAATGATCAACGAAACAGTGAGAATAAGCTGCTTCACAAAATTCACCGAGTACATTCGCTGCTTCACAATGGACTGCAACGCCTGAATATCCGTCCCCGGCAACGCCTTGTCGAGTTGAACGACTATCTCCTCAATTGGACACCCGGCACACAAGGCGGCCACTTCCACGAAGTGAACATGATCCGGCGTACCGAAATGCTCCTGCGCGAAGTCCATTCCTGCAAAGACTACCGAGTCATCATCACTTCCCGTAGGCATAAGAACACCAGCAACAGTGACGGTATTACCGCTGAGAGCAAAGCTGTCCCCTGGTTTCAGGCCAAGACGGCTGGCGGCTTTGCCACCCACGATGACTCCGGTCTTAGTCTCGGGAAACTTGCCGTCGAGCGCCCAATACCCTTTCAGGACCTTTTCACTGTCCCAACGAACGCCAACCACACCAACTGCGGCGTCCCCAACCTTGCCCATGGCCACCAGCTTGGGAGCGACCACAGCGATACGCTCTTTGAGCTCGATATTGGCAATGCGCTCAAGAGTCGAGGACTCGGGCAGATCAGAGACTCCAAGGGCCATGTCGCCCATGGAAAAACCGCCATAGCTGACAGTCAGTTTCTCGCTTTTAGGCATGATGAGAATGTTCGCACCATAAGCCGTGAGCTTCTTCTCCAGCGACTCACCGACCACGCTGGAAACGTAGTTGAGCGAGACGATGGACGTGACGCCCAGAGCGAACACCACCAACAGGAGCAGGGTTTTGACCCATTTCCTGCGCGTGTTGCGAAGTGGAATCGTCAGAATGTTCATCTAGAAGTACCCTCGCCCAGCCATAATATCGGACACCTTAATGGTGACAGTATTATCATCATATGTACGGACCAACGGAGACGGATTGCAGCCGCCTTTGACCTCATTGATACGGGAAGAATGGAAGCGCATGCCGCAGTTGTTGCAGACCATGAAGTCGCCATCCTGATCATAGCCCTTCTTCTCCCGATAACAGACGTCGCAGGCATCGAAGGCAGCACGAATCACACCGTCACTGGATTTGAGCAGGAAGAATTTCACTTCCGCTCCATCTTGTTCAAACAGGAAATAGTGGGCTTGACCATCGGAGACATCCGCAGCAGGGATAGTGACCACTCCGTTCTCGGCCTTCACTGTGGTATATTTCCCAAACCCGAACAGAGCATGACTAGTACCTACCAGTCCAACGGTCATGATGAGGGCCAAAACAGCAGCTCCCAAATGTTTCAATCGCATATTTACTCCTTTGCTTTTGTCTTAATTCCAGACTTCAAAGGTATGGAATTTGAACGGTAAAAATCAAATGAACCATGCAGTAATTGCACCATTCATTAATGTAAGTCTTTTTGGCTTGTTGTCCAGTTTGCCCGATTTCAGGCGGACCAAAGAGCGCCAAATCCTGCACATATCGTGCATGCAATCGCACTGCTTTATGTGCAACCTCGCGCTCACAATTAGCCCTTCCAGAATGATCGATTCAATTATATATCTACCCGACACCATCTCATCAGGGGCACACAATGAAGAGAAGCGAAAAAGAAATTAGTGACATAGACGCCATCAAAGACATTATCCACCGATCCGAAGTCATGCGGCTTGGCCTCTGCAAGGAAGGCATGCCATACGTGGTACCGCTTTCATTCGGTTATGACGGGAACAAACTGTTCTTCCACTGTGCCAAGGAAGGAATGAAGACTGACTATCTCAACGCCAACAACAAAGTCTGCTTCGAGTTCGAACAGGATGTCGCCATTGATTCCAAGGAAAAGAGTGCATGCGCTTGGGGGATGCATTTCAAAAGCGTTATCGGCTTCGGAGTTGCTGAAGAAATTATGGATGCTGTATCCAAAAACAATGCCCTGCAAGTCATCATGAGCCAGTACTCTGACAAGGAATGGGAACTTCCGGAAAAAGCTGTGGCCGCCACATCGGTTTGGGCCATTTCAATTGAGAGCATGACCGGAAAACAAGGCTAGCCGCATTTTCTCGTTGAATAAAAAAGCCCTCTCTCCATCTGGAGAGAGGGCTTTAACTTTGTCTATCTTGGCTAATTAGCCACGAATCTTGGGCAGTTCAATCTTGCCTTCGCTGACCATTTCTTCGATCTGAGCAACGTCCTTGTCTCCGCGGCCGGAAAGGTTGACCACGATGATCTTGTCCTTGTCCTGTTCAGGAGCGATGCGCATGGCGTGTGCCAGAGCGTGAGAGGACTCGAGGGCAGGAATGATGCCTTCCATCTGGGACAGCATGAAGAAGGCATCAACAGCTTCCTTGTCAGAAGCGTGCACGTACTCGGCACGATTCTGGTCTTTCAACTGAGAGTGCTCAGGGCCGACACTGGGGTAATCCAGACCGGCGGAGATGGAGTAAACCTCTGCAGGTTCACCCTGCTCGTCCTTGAGCATGTAAGAGTTGAAGCCGTGCATGACGCCGGGTTCACCGAGACACAGAGTGGCAGCGTGATCACCATAGTCGAGACCGCGACCGGCAGGTTCTACACCCACCAGTTTGACGGACTCGTCGCAGATGAAGTCAGCGAACAGGCCAATGGCGTTGGAGCCACCGCCCACACAGGCGACGCAGTAGTCAGGCAAACGACCTTCAGCTTCCATGATCTGCTTTTTGGCTTCACGACCAACAACAGACTGGAATTCACGAACGATCAGCGGGTACGGGTGGGGACCAACAGCGGAACCGAGCAGGTAGAAAACATTTTCAGGATCCTGCAACCATGCGCCGAGAGCCTCATCAACGGCTTCCTTCAAGGTCTGCTGACCGGACTGAGCGGCAACAACCTTGGCACCGAGCATTTCCATGCGGAACACGTTCAGCTTCTGGCGCTCAACATCCACGGCACCCATGTAGATGGTGCATTCCATACCCATGAGCGCAGCGGTTGCAGCGGTTGCCACACCGTGCTGACCAGCGCCAGTCTCGGCGATGATCTTCTTCTTGCCCATACGTTTTGCCAGCAGGATCTGACCAATGGTGTTGTTAACCTTGTGAGCACCAAGGTGGTTCAGGTCTTCACGCTTCAGATAGATCTTTGCACCACCGAGCTTCTCGGTCAGATTCTTACAGAAATACAGTGGCGTTTCACGGCCCGAGAAGTGGTTCAGGTAGTAATGAAATTCCTCAAGAAACTCAGGATCGTTGCGGTATTGCTCAAAAGCTTCAGCCAAAGTGTTCAGAATGGGAACAACCGGCTCCGGAACATACTGTCCGCCGTAATCCCCAAAAAATCCATCAGCAGTGCAAGTCGTCGTCATTTGTATCCTTCCCCTTTGTTGTTTTCAGCAGTGCCCAGACCTAAAAAAACCGCGGCCAGCTTGCACTGCCGCGGTTGTGGTATTCATTTCTGCTCGTTTACTGCAGGTAATACTCTCCCACGGCGCCGTTACCAGCGCCACCACCAATTAAAAGTTAGGGAGGTAAAATTTTTCTGCATGGGTGGACGCTAAGCGATGAAAACCGAACTTGTCAAGGGGGGTATGACAAACTCCCCAGCAACTCTGCCCCCATCATTGGAAAGCCAAAAGAAAAGCCCTGCAAGAGCAGGCTCTTGCAGGGCTGGATCTCTCAGATCGATACAGACTACTTAGCAGCCTTGCGAGCTGCGTCGAGCCAACCGTTCCAAGCATCCTGGTGAGCGGCGATCCATTCGTCCACATGCTTGGCGATATCCTTGTCGGACTTCTCACCAGCGTTCATGCGGGTATTCTGGGCGCTAACGTCACCGATGGTCAGCTTGAAGCTCTTGAGGAAAGTGGCTGCTGCCGGATTCTCTTCCATGAACTTCTTGTTTGCAACGACGGTGATGTCGTAGACCATGAAACCGTTACGCAGGGGATCGGAAACCGCACCCTGAACGCCGGAAACAGTGTCGTTGAACTCGGGATTCTCAGGAACGTTGATCCACATCACGTCCTTACCGGGCTGCAGCTTGTAAACAGTCCAGTTGGGGGTCCAGGTGTAGAAGAATACCGGCTTGCCGGCTTTGTAAGCACCAAGAGCGGAAGCCATGCCTGCTTCGTAGGCAGCCTTGATGGGCTTGATGTACTTACCCAAATCATAGGCCTTCATGTGCTGACCGATGACCTTTTCACAACCCCAGCCCGGAGGGCAGGCAACGAGGTCTGCTTTGCCGTCACCATTCTGGTCAAACGCCTTGATGACTTCAGGACGCTTGAAATCGTCCAGAGACTTGATGCCGAACTTCTCTACTTCCTTTTTGGAAACGAGATAGCCCTGCATACCACCGGCCTTGATGATAGGATCAAGAATGGCACCCTTCTTCTCGAAGTTCTTGGGCAGCTGATCGTTGTGCAGCGGGAAGTTGCCGTTGCACCAGTAGTCGATGTCACCAAGGTAGATGGACTTGTAAGCAATGGGGTTGGCGAGGTCTTTGGGTTTCTTGACTTCATAGCCCAACTCTTCCAGACCACGACGGGCCAGGGCTTCCTGGAAGAAACCGGTGTTCCAGGTAGCGCGTGCGGGTTTGAGGGTCACACCCTCGCCCGGTTTCATGTTCATTGCCATAGCGGTAGACGCGATCAGCACTGCGCAAATGGCGGCGAGCGTCAACTTCATAAGTTTCATGTTTCCTCCTCTCAGATTCACTATTTGGTTACTTCTTTTGAGCCATGGACTGCGTAATGCGGTCCAGAACGATAGCCATGAGCACAATGCCCACACCGCCAACTACGGCGCGTCCGATATCCAGGGTATTCAAACCAAGGATAACCGGAGAGCCAAGGCCGCCCGCGCCAATAAGCGCTGCGATAACGACCATGGACAGGGCCATCATTATTGTTTGGTTCAACCCAGCCAGGATGGTGGGCAAAGCCAAGGGGATCTGTACTTTCATCAACACCTGCCAGCGAGTGGCACCAAAAGCCTCTGAGGCCTCCACCAGTTCCGGATGGACCCCACGAATACCCAAACTGGTAAGCCTGATGATGGGCGGCAAAGCAAAGATAATAGTTGCCAGTACGCCAGCCACGTTACCCACAGAAAAAAGCATGACGATGGGCACGAGATAGACGAAGGCCGGTGTGGTCTGCATGGCATCAAGCACGGGCCTGAGTGCCATTTCAAAACGATCGCTGCGCCCGGCCATAATACCGAGCGGAACGCCGAGCAGGGCGCAGATGATCACAGAGGACAAAACCATGGCCAAAGTGATCATGGTATCTTCCCACAGCCCGAGCATGCCGACGACTGCCATGGAGATAGCGGAAAAGACTGCAAGGCGTTTGCCGGAAAACCACCATGCGGCAAGGCAGACCACGCCGATGACAATAAGGGGATGTATAGCAGTCAAACCATTCTCGAAGCCATTGAGCAGTTGCTCTACCGGCCACTTGAGCGTCTGGAAAAAGTCGCGATGGTTGTCAACAAGCCATTCGATGAATTCGGTAACCCATCCATCAAGGGGGATAACAGCTTCTTCAAACATTAGGCTTCGCCTCCTTCCGAAAGAACGACTTCTTCAGCTCGATGCAAAGTTCGCAGGAAACGGTTCTTTGAGACCACACCCTTGTAGACACCATTTGCGTCGACCACCGGTACGGGCCAGGGGCTTGATGCGACCATTGGCAGGATATCCTGCATGGACTCATCAAGGTTCACCGGATCGGCCTCGTCCAGAAAATGCTGACTCAACGACTTATCTGGCTCACCTTGCTCAATGGCGTCACGTATGCCTTCCGATGAGACCACACCGAGAAAGCGGTGTTTGGCGTCCATCACATAACCATGCTCGCGCTCGCTGCCACTAAGGATCTCATGAGCGGCACGCAGGCTGCCCTCCTTGCGCACAACAAGTGTGGGGTGGGAATCGCGGACGATATCTCCAGCGCCAATAACATTGGTGGGATCGACGCCGCGGAAAAAGGCACGCACATAATCGTTTGCCGGGTTCTGCAAAATTTCGTCAGGCGTACCAACCTGAACAACGTTGCCGCCTTCCATGATGGCAATGCGATCACCGATTCGAAGGGCTTCATCCAGGTCGTGAGAGATGAAAACGATGGTACGCTGATGCTCTTCCTGAAGCTTCAGCAGTTCATCCTGCATCTCCGTACGGATAAGCGGATCCAATGCGGAAAAGGCTTCGTCCATGAGCAGGATTTCCGGATCAACGGCCAGCCCACGGGCCAAACCGACACGTTGCTGCATACCGCCGCTGAGTTGGTCAGGATATTGATCCTCCCAACCGGCCAACCCGACCTGAGCAAGGGCTTCACGCGCCCGCTCATAACGTTTTTCTTTTGATACACCGGCCAATTCCAATCCGAATGCGGCATTATCCAACACAGTTTGGTGCGGCATAAGAGCAAAAGATTGAAAGACCATGCTCATATTGTAGAGTCGGAACTTGACCAACTCGTCATTATTCATAGCCGTAACATCTTGCCCATCAACGAGCACTCGCCCTGATGTGGGTTCAATGAGGCGGTTGAGCATACGTACAATAGTGGACTTGCCCGATCCGGACAGCCCCATGATGACGAAAATTTCTCCGGTCTCAATAGTAAAGGACGCATTGTTCACGCCCACGGTCATGCCGGTTTCTTCAAGGACAAACTGCTTGTCGTGTCCTTCCTTGAGCATGCCCAATGCCTTTTTCGGCTTGTTCCCAAATATCTTGTAGAGGTTCTCTACGCGAATAGTTCCCATGTTTTCTCCGATAAATGTAACAACAGACCCCTTGCACAAAATGCGCAAGGGTCAAACAAAAGCCAGGATGAAAAAAGAGGATCAGGGCAGAGGAACGCGGTCACGAAGTCCGCAGGGGGTGGTCACTCGAGGGGTGCCGTGGATAGGAGAATTCTCATTACGGTGATGACACTTTGTAGGTAAAGGCATAACAGATACAGTAGAATACTCTGAGGATGTACTTTTTTCTATGTTGCAGTCATGCATGACTAGTAAAACAACTTGTTGCATCAATAAAAAACCAACTCCTACAGTGAAATTAACAATACATTTTTTTATTTCTCTGTAACGTTAGTAAAACAACATTAACGCAACAACCAAATGAATTCCTTAGATTTTACCATATACCAAGTATTCGACCATGTCAAAAATAGAATAATTTTTCACATCGTTGATTCAAATTACAAAAACCACACCCCATCGGAAGGCATTTTATCATAAGAAAAAATCGACTTTTTAATACGACAAGCTGAGCGGGCTTCAAAGAGGCAAACCACCAGAGAATACGCAAGGATATACGAACCTCACATTCAGTAAAGGTCATCAATAATCACTAACTGATCGGCGACACCCTATCGCGGTCCTGCATCTACTAATCCTGTGAGCATAATCTGCCCCCATGAGAGCGCTCCATGAACGAAACCACTTCAAAAAATATTGACTCAAAAATGCAATCGTGTTGCATTATACTCCGAAATAGCGCTCAACAACCCTATGAAGGATTGAACAATGAAAAAATGGAAATCGATTTATTGGATTTCGCTGACTCTATGCCTGCTGCTTGCTCCCGCCACAGCGGCAATGGCGAAGCCGATAGTATTCGTCAGCATCGTTCCGCAGTTATATTTTGTGGACAGAATCGCCGGCGATCTCGTCGACACCCGGGTGCTCGTCAAGCCTAACGCAAATCCACACATGTACGAACCCACCCCATCCCAGATGGCGGCCCTTTCAAAGGCCAAGGCATACTTTGCCATAGGAATCACTCTCGAAGAGGCATGGCTTCCACGCATCAATGGGGCCAATCCGTCTTTACGTATCGTGTCCACCCAGGAAGGAATTAAGAAAATCCCCATGGCCACGCATGAGGGTCATGCTGACAAGCATGAGCACGAAGAACACGAACACGGCACCCTGGATCCACACATCTGGCTTGATCCCGTCCGCGCCCAAACCATTGCACGCAACACCTGCCAAGGCCTGATCAAAGCTGATCCGCAAAACAAGAATACCTACGAGGCAAACCTCGCAGCACTGCTGTCTGAGATAAAGAATACAGACAATACCATTACCAAGATCATGCATAGAATTCCGTCAGACAAGCGCTCCTTCCTGGTATTCCACCCGTCCTGGGGCTACTTCGCAGATCGCTACAATCTGAACCAGATGGCCATTGAAGCCGAAGGAAAAGAACCGGGCCCTAAGGATCTTGCACAGATAATCAAACTCGCTCGAGAAAACGGCATCAAGGTGATCTTTGTTGCACCGCAGTTTTCCCAGAAAGCCGCCAGAGTTATTGCCAATGAAATCAACGCACAGGTCGTCCCACTTGATCCGCTTTCCGAAGACTGGGAGAACAACCTCTTGAAGGCTGCCCAAGCCTTTGAGGCCTCACTTAATTAAGAAGAAAGCGCCATCCTCCCCGCACAACACGGCAGGAGGATGGCGCTTCACTACGAGTCTTAACGACAGCAAGAGATTCTTATGAAAGACGACAAATCAACAGCATCATCACACTCTCTTCTCAAGACCATGGGGCTGCGCCCTACACTCAACAGAGTTCTGGTCCTCGACACCATTGCATCCAGCGACAAGGCACTGACTGCACGAGAAATATTCGAAGGCGTTACCAAAGAGCATAACCTGAACAGGGTAACCGTATACCGAACCCTTGAGACACTATTCGACAACGGCGCCATAAACCGCACCAGCTGTGGTGATCGAATCCAGCATTTCTGCATCGGCAAGACGCACAGCCATTTTCACTGTACAGAATGTGGCGAAGTAAAATGTATTGATAATAAAGAACTGCAGTTCGATGAACACAGCGTAATGAAATCACTGCCCATGCAGATCAACAGCATCAATCTACAGTTGGAAGGTATCTGCGACAAATGTAGTCACACTCTGTAGATCATAAGTACTATAATACGGACGGAGCCTTGCTCTGCGCTCCGAAATGAACGCCCCTTATCTAGCGGGCAGGCACCCACTTCCGCGGCTCGAAAGAATCATCTTTCGAGCCGTCGCATTCTAAGCCCCCAGCATTGGAATTATGCAGGACTAAACGATCGGACAATGGCCTGCGCGACCTTTTCCCCGTCCATGGCCGCCGAGATAATACCGCCAGCGTAACCAGCGCCCTCCCCACACGGGAACAGTCCCTTTATGCTGACATGTTCCAACGTTTCCCTGTCACGAGGGATACGCACCGGAGAGCTGGTGCGGGACTCGACTGCAAGCACTTTGGCTTCATTGGAGTCGAACCCCTTATGCTTGCGTCCAAGAACCGGCAACGCATTCCGAAGACTTTCAGACACGACTGACGGCAACAGCTCATGCACAGGCGCCGAATAAATGCCGGGGATATACGAACTCTTGGGCAACTTGTTAGAAACCCTGCCCGCCACAAAGTCAGCAACGAGCTGTGCCGGAGCCTTTTGCGTCACACCGTCTCCGGCAGCAAACATGGCCTTCTCCACCGAAGCCTGAAATTCCAGAGCACGAAGCGGATCATTGCCTGCACCAACATCATCGAGCCTGATCTCAGCCACCAGCCCGGCGTTGGCAAAGGGAGCATTACGAGCGGCAAGGCTCATACCATTAAGCACCAGTTCTCCCGGAGCAGTGGAGGCCGGAACGACATACCCGCCCGGGCACATGCAGAAGGAAAACACGCCGCGACCATCCACTTGCGTGGCAATACGATAACTCGCTGCAGGCAAGTTCTCATGCCTCGGAGAATGGTGATAAAAAATGCTATCAATAAGCGGCTGAGGATGCTCAATACGTACGCCCATGGCAAAGGGTTTCGCTTCGATGGTGATACCGCGAGCCATGAGAGAGCGAAAAATATCGCGCGCTGAATGCCCTGTAGCCAGCAAAACCGCGTCTGCCGTGATTCTCTGATCTCCATTGATCACGACACCCGTCATCCGGTCATCCCCTACAAGGAAGTCATCCACGCGAGCTTCAAAATGCACCTCGCCGCCACAGGCGATAATATCCTCACGCATTTTGCTCACGATTCGAGGCAACACATTGGAACCGAGGTGCGGGTGAGCATCAATACGGATATCGACAGGAGCGCCGTTAGCGATGAGCAGGTCGAGGATACGGCCCACATTGCCGCGCTTGGTGGCTCGGGTATACAGCTTGCCGTCGGAATAGGTTCCGGCTCCGCCCTCGCCGAAACAATAGTTGGAGTCAGGGTGAACCAATCCTTCCGAGTATATCTTTTTGAGATCCTTACGGCGGGAGTTCACATCCTTGCCACGCTCCAGCAGGATGGGGCGAATACCGTTTTCCAACAACGTCAGGGCTGCAAAATACCCGGCAGGACCAGCGCCGACGATGATAACACGACGGCCGCCAAGGGTAATGGGCTTAAAGACGGACTCTTCCGGCTCAACCGCCTCCTTCTCACCTACGGCAACACGAAGCACATATTTGGGTCTCCGGGAGCGAGCATCGATGGAACGGCGGGCGACACGAGTGGAGATATCCTTGTCATCAGGCACACCAGCCTTCTCCAAAGCCGCCTTACGTATGGCTCCCGGCTTATTGATATGATCAGGATCGATCTTCACTTCAACAAATATGGGCTTCATTGTGATCTCACTTTATGGATTCAATTTGACCGGACATACTCAACGCCTTCCGCAAAGGAAGATACCTGTTGTTCCCTGAAAAGTATTTGAAATTCAGAACTGACATGCACAGATGGAACGGTATGCCGGAAAAACGATGTTTCGTTGAAACCTACCCCCCTGTCAAGCAGCCCAGCGCTTCTTACTCAAAGAATCAGGGCAAACGTGCGTTCAAGGGTTGATAAATCCATCCGCAAGCACTAAACGATTCCGGCGAGCACACGTCAAAGTTTGATAAAACGATGCTCAAAGATAAATGAACTAGACAAGAAGCGTCTCTTGATACCCCCGACACCACACACTGCCGTCTGACAAGCGCACGCATTCGCCCTCTGCTCCCTGGAACCCCGGATCTCACCCAATGGCTACACGCATTGCAATCAATGGATTTGGAAGAATAGGCCGTTACCTGACTCGCCTTCTCGCTCACGACCAGTCTCTTGAACTGGTCGCGGTCAATGACATCATGACCATCGACGAGGTGACTCATCTACTGAAGTACGATTCGGTCCATGGACGATTTGACGGCGTAGAATCACGAGACGAGAACAGCTTCAGCGTGAATGGTTCAGCAATCCGCTACACAAAGCACTCCCCGGAAGAATGGGATTGGACCTCGGCTGATGTGGATATCGTGGTCGAGTCTGCAGGCATCTTCACCAAGAGGGACTTTGCCGAGCAGCATATTCAGGCTGGCGCCAAACGTGTCGTCATCGCCGCTCCTGCTGACGACGCCGACATCACCGTGGTTATGGGTGTCAACGACGCTGACTTGAACAACGACCACACCATTATTTCCAATGCGTCATGCACCACCAACTGTCTCGCCCTGCCGATCCAGCACATAGAGCGCGAGTTCGGCATCGTACATGGCAACATGACAACGGTTCACCCGTACACCCTGCGTCAACGAATATTGGATGGAAGCCACTCCGACATTCGAAGAGCCCGTGCCTGTGCTGAAAACATCGTTCCCACGCCGGTGGGTGCGCACAAGACTGTCACGAAGGTCATCCCTGAGCTGAAGAACAAGCTTTTCGGAAGCGCCCTTCGTGTTCCGACCGCGTCCGTAGCGCTCATCGATCTCGTCTGTGAGCTGAAGACATCCACCACAACGGAAGCGGTCAGAGAAACCCTACGCAAAGCCGCCAACGAGCACATGGCCTACTGCACGGAGCCGCTCGTTTCTTCCGACTTCACCGGCTCAACCTTCGGTTCGGTAGTTGATGAAGAAATGACCGTCGTAACCGATGGGACCATGCTCCGCCTGTTAGCCTGGTACGACAATGAAGCAGGCTTCACCAACCAGCTCCACCGCCTGCTGCTCAAGCTTCATAACTAATTATTTTTTCAAAACCATCTTCCACTCAACCATATACTGCAACAGGCTGAGAGAACAAACCAAGGGGTTATCCAAAGCAATGGATAACCCTTTTTGATTTGATCAAGACTTGAGGGCCATGAATGCCACTCTTCAATTCATATACAACGGCCGTGAAAAGTATGGCAATGTAACGTCATTGACATGACCAACATGAAGCGTATCGTTCCCACGCCACCACATAATAATCGGAGCATTTCAATGATCATAAAGACCAATAAGCAAATCGAATTCATGCGCAAAGCCGGGCTGTTGCTGCATAAGGCCCATATGGTTGCCAAAGAGATGGCTGAACCCGGGGTAACCACTGAAGCAATCAATGCAGAGGTGGAAAAATTCATCGCCTCAAACAATGCCACCCCGCTCTTCAAGGGAGTTCCGGGCATCGTTCCTTTCCCCGCTGCTTGCTGCATGTCTGTTAACGAAGAAATTGTTCACGGCATCCCATCCCCCCGCAAACTCATGGATGGGGACATCCTGAGCATTGACATAGGCGTACGTCTGGATGGCTGGTGCTCAGACTGTGCATGTACACACGCTATTGGCAACATTGATGACGAGAAAAGGAAACTGCTGACCATAACAGAGGAATGTCTGCGACTCGCCATCAAGGAAATCAAGCCTGAAATTAAATGGAGCATCATAGCCAAAAAAATGGCCAAACATGCTCGCAACGCCGGATTCTCCGTTGTCGAGAATCTTGTCGGTCACGGTATTGGTGAAGGCCTTTGGGAGGCTCCGGAAGTACCCAACTACTACGCTCGGCAAATCAAGGATTTCAAACTCAAACAAGGGCTTGTCATAGCGGTAGAACCCATGATCAACGCTGGAGTCAAATACAATGAGACTCTCAAAGATCACTGGACAATAGTCACAAAGGACCGCAAACCTTCCGCACATTTTGAGCACAGCATTGCAGTCACATCCTCTGGAGCAAAAGTTTTGACATGTGGCCCCAACGGCGAAGGTTGGGCCATGTAGCGACTGCATAGTTCACGGCTTTCGATCCTACTCAAATGACAAAGAGAGGTTATCCGAATCAACGGATAACCTCTCTTGTTATTGAAAACTCAAAAAGACAGTAAACGCTTCTTACGAACGACTACTTCCGACGCTTAAGACCCATCTTCTGTACCCGTGTAGCCAGTGTTGTCGGCTTCACGCCCAACAAAGCTGCTGCTCCGTCGTCTCCATAAATCTTGCCATTACACAGCGCCAACGCTTTCTCTGTATTGCGCTTCTGCAGTTCAAGCATTTCATCCTCTGTCAGCAACGCATCGGCTTCGCCAAGAGCTGAAGGCTCTGAACAATGTTTGTCTTCATAGACGGAGCTGAATATCTCCACCTGAGCAGAACCACCGATAGAGGCAATGGCGAAACGCTCCACGATGTTCTGAAGCTCCCGAACGTTGCCCGGCCAGTCGTGTTCAATCAGGCTGGCTAACTGCTTGTCAGTGAACTGCACCACTGGGCGCTTCATTACTTTGAGAGAGCGAGTCAGAAAACTCTCGGCCAACGGAGCGATGTCCTCCTTTCTTTTTCTAAGAGGAGGCACGGTGATGGGAAATACGTTCAGTCGGAAATAGAGGTCTTCACGAAAACGGCCCTCTTCCACTTCCTTTTGCAGGTCTCGATTGGTGGCGGCGATAATTCGAACATCAACTTTACGGACCTTCTCCTCACCAACTCGCTCGTACTCACTTTCCTGAAGCACGCGTAGAAGCTGAGACTGCAACTCAAGAGGGATTTCACCCACTTCATCAAGGAAAAGGGTTCCCATATGGGCAGCCCCGAATTTACCCTCCCGGTTGGCATGCGCTCCGGTAAAGGCCCCTTTGACGTGGCCGAAAAATTCGCTGGCAAAAAGTTCCTTGGGGATAGACGCGCAGTTAACCTTGATGAGCGGTTTGCTGCTCCGGTCACTTCTCAAATGCAGTTCACGGGCAACAAGTTCTTTACCCGTACCGGATTCCCCTTGAATAAGAACGTTGGCATTGGTTGCGGCCACCAGATCGATCTGCTGGACAATGCGCTCCAGGGCCGCGCTCCGCCCGATGAATCCACCATAAGAAGTGACATCCTGCAGTTCTTCCCGCAGGTAGCTGTTTTCCTCTTCGAGCCGCTTCTTCAGATCTTCAATTCTTTCAAAGGCCCGGGCGTTGGCTAGAGCCGTGGCTGCATGGTTTGCGATGATGTTCAGAACATCCAAGGCAGGCTCAGTGATCCGCGTCTTGGTAAAGACCGCCAGCACGCCCATTATGTCGTCATGGAATTGCATGGGTTGTCCGGCGAACCCTTGTATGCCTTCCTGCTCTGCCCATGTCGGATCGGCAATCCAGGTCGAATCGTCGGGGATAGACTCCACTACAACCGGTTTCCCTGTCGCTGCAATGTGGCCGACCTTCCTTACCCCCATGGGGAATCGACTGAACTTACCATCAAGGCGAGACCAGTCATCGGAACTATCGCGGAGGGATTGCCCTGCGCTGGCCACAAGGTGAAGGCATTTGTCATTGCGGGAACACTCTTCGGCCATTGGGCAAGTGGAACAGATGTCGCCGTCCTTCACGAGCCAAATACGGACGAGCGACACTTCTTCGAAGTGAAAAAGGCGATCAACAATCAAGCTGAACAAGACGTTCGTCGATCGTTGCTCACCCATTTCCAAAAGGAGTGATTGAATTTCCATATCTTTGAAGTGGAAGTCGTGCTCGGCTGACATGCCGTTAAATTTAAACGAAACACCACCACATCACAATATAAAGAGTTTGAGCTGGATTTCGACGCCGAAGAGGACAGAGGGAGCACGGTATCCGGCAGAGGGGAATGCCGACGGTAACGACACCCGCTCCCTCCATCCATCTGCTTCAGCTCAAGTGCCTATGAAATCAGTTTCGCCATGTCCGCCTCCGGCTGCCAGGGTAAGCCAGACCGAAGACGGACATGAAGGCTGTTGGTTGTCATGATTATAAAAAAGCAAGCTTTCGCTGCATTCAAGATCCCTATCGCAATCTACATGCCAGGCAGATCAAATCCGACACAACATACTAAATTAAAACGACTTAATCTAATACATCGCAATTATAACAACGATTTTCTGAGCCAAACAACGGAATACCGTTAATATTGGAACGACTATTCGTTGTTAACAGCGATATTTTGAGACGATGCAATCCATATTACCACAAACGATCGATCAATTAATGTTCTCCGCTCAAACTCGGGAAAGAATATATATCGACCAAAACTATCATAACAACTTGTTTTAATTGAACCCAGAAACAAGCAACTCGTTCAGCATGAGCAAAATATGCAAAAGATATCGCAAGCTGTCTTAACACGGCACAGCCCTTGCTCAAATCAGGCTGCTCAATATGAGCATCCATTCCAATGCGCTCATCCCCGCAGGTCGGCAGAGGCCAAATAATCAGCCATCAACCAACCTTAAGACTCTCCGATTCGGACTGCGGGGATGAGCTAAACAAGAGGCAGAGCAAATGACCTACAAGGAAATACAGAACGTATTGATGAGAGAAATGCGTCTCTACCATTATCCGGTTGCCGTTAAATTCTTTTTCGACAAAGACGAGATGCAACATTTCTATGACAATGCCCCGGAAATCCACACTCCACTCAAACCCATGACCTTTTGTCAGTGGGAGATTGCAGCTCGCATGTCCGGCCAGATCGTCTATGCGGGCGTTGACAGTCTCGGCTGCGGCAACGCCAAATACGCATTCGGCTGGAAAGACCTGGACGAGGGAGAGATCAAAGGCCACGCCAAGTACGTACAGGATTTGGATCAGGCGGAACGGTTCGTTAAGAGCAAGCACCAGCTCAAGAACAAACTGCTGGGTATTGCTGTCGCCCCACTCGGCTCCATCGATGACCTGTACGAGCCGGACGTCATCCACTTCTACTGTGACAACATGCAGGCGTACCACTTGGCCGTTGACTACATGGCCGCCACTGACACCCATCCGCTGCGTCCGAACATCACCATGAATTCCTCTGCCTGCGGCGGTTGCGTCTACACCCACGTCGAGCAGGAATTCAACATGTTACCGGCATGCTCCGGCAGCTACAATGCGGGCAAAACCGAACGAGGCGAGGTCAATGTCATGATCCCGGGTTCCAAGTTCAGAGCCACATTCAACCGCCTCATGGACCGCATCAATAAAGCCAGCAGTTCCATCACTCGTCCCGGAGACGGCTTCCCCGGTGCGGATATTTGTAAAAACTGTCCCTTGATCATCTTTAAAAAAAATCAATAGTAACAAGTTAAACCCAACAAAAAAGGACTTCAGGCACCGGTCTGAAGTCCTTTTCTATTGAATCAAGCCTAACGTCTTTCAGAACACATCTTCTCCATTACTCATGATCTCAAAAGGTTTATGTTGTCACAGGAGTGGGTTAGACTCTATTCTTGCCCCTAGAGACATACATTCACCATTAGTTGGCGGAGTAGAGCAATGACATCAAGAGTTCTCATTATATCCTCAAAAGCACTGTTGACCATACTCGTCCTCGTTACGTTCCTGTCGAGTGCAGCCCTTGCCAAAGGGCTCACGGACCTCGATGACAAGAAACGTCAGGTCGAGACCTATTCTGCCCTGCTTTCCGAGGAAGAAATTGCGAGCGAGAGAAATAGGACTTTCCTCAAAAATGCCAGCGACTCTACATCTCGACTTTTCAAAAAATACCAGTCGGTCCTGGCCTCAGGCACTTCTTCCTCAACGTCACCCATCAGCCGCAAGC
Source organism: Pseudodesulfovibrio sp. zrk46 (assembly GCF_012516435.1). Taxonomy (NCBI): domain Bacteria; kingdom Pseudomonadati; phylum Thermodesulfobacteriota; class Desulfovibrionia; order Desulfovibrionales; family Desulfovibrionaceae; genus Pseudodesulfovibrio; species Pseudodesulfovibrio sp. zrk46. Next base: position 2,817,504 of record NZ_CP051216.1, on the reverse strand, counting down.
ACTTTGATTCATCACTCTCCACGGTGATGGACGAAAACAGTGCACTGTCATCCTTACTGCAAGACGTTTTACAAGAGGCAGAGCAACGACTTGATTTCCTGCAATCTTACAGCGAACTGCTCACTATCATTTCACCAGTCCCTCAAGGATTGGGCAGTATTGTCAGAGAAACGCAGACACGGGTTCACAAGCTCACAGCAGACACACAAAGACTGATCGCACAAAACAAAGAGCTTCAACGTCAATCCAAACGACTTCTGTCACGCATAGAACGGGCACACCACAAAGATAAACTGAGCCTGTACGACCTTTGGATCCAATACCTGCTTATCGGAAAAATTCCGGTATTCACCATGGACTTCTGGGACAACCCAATCCCTGACAAACGTTGGGTCATTTTGAAAAAGAACGAATTGCAGGCTGGCCTTTCGGTATTGGGGAACAATCTCCCCAAACTCATCATCCTGTTCCTCACTTTAGTGGGTACGGCCTATGCGGCACGCAAGCTCCTCAAGTACTTCCCGGAAAAACAGTACGACGAGGACACCAACCGTAAGACTACACGCTATGTACGCCTCACGACTGCGGGCTTTGCCCTATATCTGACTACGAGAATTATTTATTCTGAGGGGATGGACGCGCTTGCTGCATTGGCGGCGTCTCTGATCCTGTTTGGAGTCATAAAGCTTGCAAAACACATCTGCAAAGACAGCTTTCTGGCGACCTACGGCCACACAAGGATTTCCATCCTTTTTCTGCTCAGTTCACAGTTACTCATCTTCCATTTACCGAGCAGGACGACGACCCTATTCTTCATCGTTCTCGTCCTCACCCTGTGGGGCCTCGACACCCTGCAAGCATGGCGTCACAAGGGCCAGCCGCTGACCAAGACAGCCATGCGTGGAGGTTCTCTGGCACCGCTGTTCCTTGTCTCTTTCTTCGGCTATGGCCGCCTTGCATGCCTGCTCACCATCATCTGGTGTCTCGCTATTTTCATTCGTGCATTCGGGAATGTCTGGTCACACAGCCTCTTCATTGAGACGGATAAGAGTTCCAAACTGCAGAAAGGGTTGGCAAAAAGCCTTCTGGTGCCGCTCGGGTGGGCCATATCCTTTGGATTGACCTACCTCTGGCTGGTTGATTTCCTTGGAGAGAACACCCTCTTCTCAATCCTTCAACTCAAGGCGACCTTTGGCGACTACTCCCTTTACCTCAATGACATCGTCATTCTGGTTGTCCTGTTCTTCCTGACATACAACTGCATCGCGGCATTCAAGGTCTCTATTGACCATGTCGGCAGCCGTTGGCAAAGGGCAAAACGAGGAGCAGTACCCTCTATCCAGACGCTTTTCACCTACGCCACATGGTCGCTTTTCACCCTGCTTGCCCTGCGAATCCTTGGCGTCAGTCTCACCAGCATCACTGTCATCGCTGGTGGTCTCAGTGTCGGTATCGGATTTGGTCTGCAAAACGTGGTGAACAACTTCATCAGCGGACTGATCCTTCTGTTCGGCCGTTCCATTCAGCAAGGGGATGTCATTGAAGTGGGCAACATGTGGTGCACGGTCAAAAAGATCAACATCCGCACCACACTGGTGGAGACATTTGAAAGTGCGGTGATCATGATCCCCAACTCAGATTTGGTCACAACGCAGGTAACCAACTGGACAAAGAACAACCCCACCCTGCGAAGGGACATTCTCGTTGGCGTCGCTTATGGCTCTGACACGAGAAAGGTTGAATCCACCCTGCTGAAAGTGGCAGCTTCTCATCCGCACGTGCTGAAAAAGCCGGAACCATTCATCCTCTTCAGCGATTTCGGAGCTAACAGCCTGGACTTCATCCTCAGGGTATGGATCGATGACATTGACAACACCATCCGGGCCACGTCTGAACTTCGCTTCGCCATTGACGATGCCTTCCGTGAGGCAAATATTGAAATCGCCTTCCCGCAACTGGATGTGCATTTCAAGACGGCTGCGGCACTGGAAGGACGAGCCAAGCTATTGGAAAATGATTAGGCGGAATCATCAAGCTTTCGTACTTTGGCGATGCCCCGCATCAGGCGGCCAAAGATGTCGGCACCAGTAATGATCCTGTGGTGGGTGTCCGTCCACACGAGGATGGTGTCGAAGTCGATGACATCGTCGTCTGAAGAGGCAGGGAGCACCTCAAAGCGACCCAAGACCTCGCCTAAGGGGGTGTGCTCATTGCGCACGACAATGGGACGATGACAGTATTCCGAGGGGGACACCGTCTCATCCTGCATCGCTGCACGGATGAATCCATCTGCATCGATCAACAAGCGGGGCCGATCCCTTTGATCTGTCAACAGAACCCACTTCTGACCAGAGCAGTTCACCTGATCGATGAACTCCCTCTTTTCCTCAGGGAAAAGGGGATTACCGCTTTTGAACTCAATGGAAACGATGCTCTCCTGTTTGAGGACTTCTCCCTCCTGATGGACTTCGATGTCATCAAGCGAAAGAAAATTCATTGCTCCGCGCCCTTCTATTTCATCAATATCGGCATCGGATGCTTCGACATGCATACGGAGCAACCGACGCATCTTGCTTTCCTTGATGAACTCGATCTTTTCTGTACCGACCAATCTATCGAGCAATAACGAAGACGGCTTTGCAAATGGGTATAAGATCACCTGATAAAAACGGATGACAGGTTCCAGCAACGCGCCAAAGGTCAGCGCATTTCTGGAAAAGTAGGCCTGAGGCAGTATTTCGCCAACGATGGTTATGACGAATGTCGAGAAGAAAAACGATCCGATTCCCGCCATCACCGACTCAGACAGCAGTGCCAACAAAACGTTAATACCGACATTGCCCCACAGAATGGTGCATAAGAGCAGGTTCGGCTTTTGCCGTAACGCCAAGACGCGAGCGGCTTTCTGATTTCCGGAACCAGCCTCCAATTCAAGACGCAAACGGCTGAGACTGAAATAAGCGAGGTTCAAGCCGGAAAATATCGCCGACTGCGACAGGCAAAAGAGTATTCCCAACCATGTAAAAAGCATCCTGATTCCTACCCCAAAAGAGTTATTAAGAGACCTACCGTCATTGACTGAAATATCAGGCATAACGTGTTATGAAAAGACACATTCATCTGTCATTATGGCAAAATCGGCACCACCTTATGACTTCTGACTTTTCTTGTGACAAAACAAAGCATATGAGCTGCAAACACTTTTTCTGTATTATTGATTTTCTCACCAATTTTTTCTTCATACGATGAAAACAGTTTTTTTCCGTCCAGTTTGTATTATATATTCTGGTATCAATTTTCTCCTCTACCAATAGCCTTGCATTTCAACATTCACGAGAAAGAGGATTGGATATGGCTAGATTTCTAAAAAAACATGACAGCAAGAACGGTCTCCCCCCCGGCTCTCTCATCTTCATTGGCAAACAGAAGACCGAGAAGCCACGTCTTCGTATCATCGACTACGACAGCAATATGCTTCGAGACGAAATCCTGGATTCGCCGGAGTCTCTCTCTGCATGTACGGAGAGTTCCACAACCAGTTGGATAAACGTCGACGGCCTGCATGAACCCGAATTGATGCAATCCATTGGCACTACGTTCAGCATTTCTTCGTTGATCCTCGAAGACATCATTAACACTGGCCAACGCCCAAAACTGGAAGAATTTCCCGAAGCACTCTTCGTCACACTGAAAATGCTGTTTCTCAACGAAGACGAGACCTCCATCCATGCCGAGCAGTTCAGTGCGGTCCTCCAAAACAAGTGTCTACTGACTTTTCAGGAAAAACCCGGATATGTCTTTGAGCCGGTGCGGGACAGAATTCGCAACCAGACCGGGCGACTTCGCAAGCTGGGGCCGGACTACCTGCTCTACACGATCCTTGACTGCATCTTTGAAAACTACCTGAAAGTCATCGAGATCATGGGGGAAAGGATCGAGGAAATCGAAGACGAAGTGCTGGCCGATCCGACTCCCGAATTGCTGGAAGAGATCAACGCCTACAGACGGGAGATCGCCTACATCAGAAAGGCCATCAGGCCTGCACGTGAGATCGCACTCAAACTTGCGAGAATTGATAGTGACCTCGTCTCTCCGGAAATCCAGCACTTCCTGCGGGATTTATGCGACATCGCAGAGCAGTCCTACGACTCGGTGGAAATATACCGTGAGATGCTCAATGACCATCTCAACAGCTATAATATGGCAATCACGAACAGGCTGAATGATGTCATGAAATTCCTGACAATTTTTGCCACCATTTTCATTCCGCTGTCCTTTCTGGCAGGCATCTATGGAATGAACTTCGAAGTGATGCCGGAGCTTCACTACAAGCACGGCTACTACATTCTTCTTGGGGTCATGCTCACGGTAGTGATCGGCATGCTCACCTACTTCAAGAGACAAAGGTGGCTTTAACTATGAGTGGAGAGAATGTTAAACGCACCATAGCTCTAGCGTTGAATCGGCGAACCCTTGGGGCTGATCAAGGACAAACCGATTACGGGAAAACCACCAAGTATGTAACCAGACTTTTGAACGGATTGGGCTGGAAGACTGTGCCCTTTGAAGTCGGCCTCAATCTGCGACAAGCACAAGAGCAACTCCGGGAGATTAAACCGGAAGTCGTTTTCAACCTCGTCGACGCGTTTATGGAGTCCGGAGAGATGGCGCCGTTCATGACCATGCTCTTTTCCAACCTCCGCCTTCCTTTTACCGGCGTAGACAGTACGGTTTTCTCGCTTGTGAATGACAAGCTCACGACCAAATGGCATTTACTCCAAGCCGGAATCCCTACCCCTCAGGGAGCGGACATCACAGCTTTGAGAAAGAACCGATATCCAGGGCCCGGCACATACATACTAAAAAGCCGCTTCGATCACACATCCAAGGGGCTCGACGAGAGCGCCATTGTTACGGTCAGCAATTCAAGCGACCTGCTTGATCTGCTGGAGGCCCAAGAAGAAAAGGTTGGCATGCTTTGTATTGCCGATGAGTTCATCAACGGGCCGGAATACAGTGTTTCCATGATGGAATCTTCGCGTGGACGAGGCCAGTTATTGGGCATCGCAGAAGCAGCTTTCAAGACTCCGGACGTCCGAATAGTCAACTACGGGACTCTTTGGAAAAGCAGCCGTGGTGCAACAACGTCAGCCCCCACAATCTCCTTGAAAAAGCCAGCTGATCATATCACGGCAAAGCTAACGACACTTTCACATGATTGCTGGAATGAGCTGGGGTTGTGCGGTTATGCGCGATTCGTTTTCCGAACCGATCAATCTGGCAAAATGTACCTGATCGATGTGGTTACGAACCCAAGTCTCGCAGAGAAAGGAGCGTTCCTCAATACGGCTCGCCTGAACGACTGGCCGCCAGAAGATGTTGTTTCCGCCATCGCAGAAGGAGCCATTGCTCGGCATACAGCCAACATTTAAGCGGCACTCATTTTCTATTTGAATCCCACGCTTGAGGAAAGCAGGCTTATGCCTGCTCCTCAGGCCGTTCCTCTGCATTGTTTTCGGCCCCTTCTTTAAGAACAACCTCAATCGTGACATGCTCCCAGTTTGTGCACAGGACTTATGTAAAGCCTGCACTCTTCCTGCTAAGGTTGTCCAGCCTCCAGCCTAGCTCTTCCCCAATTCGACTTTGACCAACACCCCATGAGTATCATTTTCAAACCCCTTCCCTCCATGTACTCCCACAGACGACACCAGACAGATTCTCATGTAGATTTGTATCCTTTACCTCTCTACGAGAAGCATACGATGTCTTCATGATCGGTCGATATTGAATGTGTTGCGCTATCCTTTCTCATTAGTGAGACAAGGATTCCCACATCTTTTTTGCAAACACGGATAGGGCTCCACTCACCCCAAACACCACAAAAAAGATGCGTCTCCCAGAACAAGACGAACCACACTGAACGGTATATAACCCGCCGGGAATAATGATCAATAAGGGAATAGAAAAACGTGAATTTTGTGTTTTTTCAACACAGAAAAACCCAACTTAGACCCAGAAAACCAGATTACGCATAGACGCCTCTATCTATATAAGAGGGAGGGAGTGCGACAACCAGCTATGCCACTTCCGGAGTTAGTACATCGGGAGTAAGGATTTCAGTTCGAATCCGCTCGTAGTCAGGGGTGCCGGGCGCTATGAAAGGATGTTTACGCATGTCATCGCTCTCTGTGTTCCACAATTCTTTGAGACTCATTCCAGTTTCGGGAACAAGCTGCTCCATACGAAACACAAAGGTAATAGGCTTGTTATCCACCAAACCCCGGTCGGTCATCCCCGTACCCAGCAACCAAAACGGTTTACGCTGCCGCACGAGATTATGCCTGAGAGGATCAACCGTCATGCAATAGCCAAGCTCCATTCCATTTTCACATAAATAATGGAAATGAAGATTGTTGTGCCATCGAAAAATGACAGCTTCGTACTGATTCTCGTTACCGAACATAATGAAGCCGCCTCGTGTAAGCATACGATTACCTTCAACCTTATGAACCCAGAGTGTAGAGCGATGTATGAGATCCACACCGTCAATAAGGTAATTCATGCGGTAAACGCCGCCCATGAGAGAGAACAACTCCTCAATGTACGAAGGACGGTTATATTCTTTATTACGCTTGGAGAACTCTTCGCCAAGGCCAGTTGGCCATAGGAGGTTGTCGTCTCCCTCGGAAATGGTAGGTCCCTTGAGTTTTTTGGCCCAGTTGGTTCGTTTGGAACACAGTCCGTCAACCGTTGTCCCTAGACAGGACGCATAAGCAGAAAGCCGCGATTCTGGGACGCCCTCACGCATGTCGCAATCAATGGTCGTAGGGCTACTCGGCAATCCGTTCTCCACCCATTCGGACCAATTACGCACATGATTTGGATTTCCCACATCTTTGCGCCATGTCTTGCCCATCAATTTCAGGATCGTTCGAAGGTTTTCACCTGCCACCGTATTCCGTTTGAAAGAAGGACGACCTCCAACACAACTCTTCACAACATCACCTCGTCCTGATCAGCATCCACATATCACTGTAAGTCGAATTGGAATCAATGGTGCACACAATAAAAAAAATGCTCCTGCTGCGCACAAATATTCGCGCAAATGACATCCAACCTGCCACAATTTATCTTCCAAGCATAAGGGAATATGTACCATTACTAATATGTTTGTCCATAACCAGCACAGGATAAACTGGCAAAACGCAAATACACATTTGAGTCACATTTGAAATACAAAACTGTTGCGAAGCGGACAAAAGAAATGGACATCAAGTGATTACCGATGTCCTACGATTTCTAGTAAAGGGGGGATGAGCATTAAATCCATAACCTCTTGTGTGCATTGCATAAAGATGGGTGAGATATTGCACGACTTTGTTTTTCTATTTCATTTTTCAACAAAGAATGAACTGTATTTGACTGACCAGTTTGTTTTCTTATAAATTGACATCAAAATTATAAATAAATTAACCACTCAAGATTATTATGAAAACTATTATCTTAATTCCACCGTCTGAGGGTAAAGCTGATGGAGGAAACAATAAACCTTTGAAGTCAGTATCAAGTATTACTGCCAGCTTACTTGACGCGATTAAAGAAGCTGATCCTAAAAAGCTGTATGGGCTTAAGGAAAAGGCTCTGGAGAAAGCGATCTCTGCAAACGAGGAAGTTTTAAGCTCTAAAACGATGCCGGCAATTGAGCGGTATACAGGTGTTGTTTATGACGCAATTGATTATCAGACTTTGAAGCACAAATCCGACTTTGATAAAAAAGTGCTCATCATATCCGGCCTGTTTGGCCTTGTCAGACCTGCTGATTTGATTCCTAATTATCGTCTGAAAATTGATAAGTTGAAGGCTGCCAAGTTATGGTTGGATTCAAATTCAAAGCAATTGAGAGAGACATTCGTTATTGATTTATTACCGCAGGCTCAAAAGAAAGCGGTGAAATACGATAGTGGAATTGAAGTGGAATTTGTCCTTAAAAAGGCAGGAAAAAAGATGCCGGCAGGTCATCAGGGAAAGCATATTAAAGGTCGATTTGTCAGGTGGCTCATTGAAAATGACATCACTGACCCAAAGCATTTTAAGAATTTCAAGGAAGAAGGCTATGAGTGGACTGGGGAGACTTTCCTAAAGGAAGTTTAGTACTTTTCAAAAAGCACATTTTCCCAAAGTTCAAAAACAAAGCCGAGTGCGTTTATACGCACTCGGCTTGTTACGTGTAATGATCAAGTCAAATCCAAGGGATAAGAAACGAACTCGAATCCCCCACTCTACAGACTGTCATCAGTCACAGGATTGATTCAATAGATTATTAATATGAAACAGTTACAGCAGAAGAAACTCTTTTCGCCTTCTCAACAGCACCCTCAACGTCATCAGCAAGAGCCAAAGCAACACCAAGGCGACGGACTCCAGCGCATTCGCCTTTTCCGAAAATCAAGACCTTTGTATCTGCCTCACGAAGCGCAACATCCACGCCTTCAAAGGCGGGCTTATCTGACGTGCCATTAGATAAAATTACACTAGAAGCGGCGACTCCGTATTGACGAATAGACGGAATAGGCAAGCCCAGAACAGCTCTTACATGCAGGGCAAATTCGCTTAAATCCTGAGAGATGACAGTCACGAGCCCTGTATCGTGAGGACGAGGCGAAACTTCACTAAAAATAACATCATCATCCTTAACAAAAAGCTCAACCCCGAACAGACCACGCCCGCCCAAGGCGTCTGTGATCTTGCGTGCATATTCCTGAGCTTTCTCGAGGGCTGCCTCACTCATGGGTTGCGGCTGCCAGGATTCACGATAATCGCCGTCTTCCTGTCGGTGTCCAATGGGCTGACAGAATGTAGTTCCATCAACGTGACGTACGGTTAACAGGGTAATTTCATAATCAAAGGGTACGAACTTTTCGATAATGATACGCCCTTCACCAGTACGACCGCCGGACTGGGAATAATCCCAAGCCTTTTGGATATCAGCCTCACTTTTCACAGTGGACTGCCCTTTTCCTGAAGAACTCATGACAGGCTTGACCACACATGGGATACCGATTTCAGCAACAGCCGCACGGTATTCTTCTTCTGTATCGGCGAAGCGGTAAGGCGATGTGGTCAGACCAACCTCTTCAGCAGCAAGACGTCGAATGCCTTCGCGATCCATCGTCAGCTTGGTCGCATTGGCAGTAGGGACAACATTGAATCCCTCTTGTTCAAGCTCGACCAAAGTAGACGTAGCAATAGCCTCAATCTCAGGCACAATATAATCTGGCTTCTCTTCTGTAATAACTCGACGGAGTGCATCACCATCCAACATTGACATGGTATAAGAGCGGTGCGCGACCTGCATGGCAGGAGTATCGTCATAGCGATCAACCACAATGACTTCGACGCCAAGACGCTGCGCTTCAATCACGACTTCCTTGCCAAGTTCGCCACCACCAAGAAGCATCATTTTCTTTGCAGATGCAGTTTTGGCTGTTCCTAATATTGTCATATTAAATCCCTCTGAATTAATTGAAATCATGCTTTACACGGGGACTCTCTATGCCAAATTTCCCCCCAAATTGAAAGGATTACTCTTTTTCGATTTCACGCTGAGCACTGCTCGCACCGAACTAACCTGCTAAGAAAGAACGGATACAGCGATAGTGTCAGGAGTACTAGGTATGGGCAATCTAAGCCCTGATGCGCCATCCATTGGCGTATACATTGAAGGAATCCGACCGGAGACGTCCGATCAGCGTAAGGTTGTTTCGTTCGGCGAAGTTGATGCCGGAACTCGTGGCGGCGGAAAAGCCGCACAGGATGGGGATGTTTGCCGTGGACGCCTTGACCGCAAGCTCCAGAGCGAGGCGCGAGGAAAGCATGGCTATGGCCACGTCATCCAACGTTCCTTCGAGAAGTGCCCTACCAATGGCCTTGTCAAAGGCGTTATGCCGCCCGACATCTTCGCCGAAGGACAACAGTTCCCCGGACAAGGAGAAGAGCGCCGCCGCATGTGTCGAACGGGTATTCTTGTAGAGGTTCTGCCGCCGCTCAAATACCGATTTGAATTCAATGAGTTTTTCAGGCGCGACATGGATCGGCTTGGGGGACGGAAAGATTCGGCGGATGCAATTTGCCGCTTGCAATTTGACCTCCACCTTGGCGAGTCCATGATAGCTGAACGCAATGTTCGCCATGTCCTCGGGCCTGCTGATCATGGACCTCGAGAAGAGATGCCCGGCAACAAGATTCATATCGTCACCGGGCGTACGGCACAGCACTGCCTCAGGATATCCGCTCACCAGCACACGGATGTCGGACTCCACGGCAATGCTGTCTTCCTTGAAGACCATCTTGCCGTCAGCATAACGTTGCAACGTCACCGGACAGGCGAGTTGGGAAATCCCGCCTGACGAATCCGGTAGTTCAACCTCTGCTTGGGGAGTCAACGCCCTTAGATGCTGCATGGGCATAACGATTCTCCTATTCGAGGTTGTTCCACAGGGTCGAGGAGATCGGCGTCAGTTCTTTATTCTGGGCGAAAATGTCGAGATGGATGAGCCCAATCTGCACTGCATCCAGGTTCGGTTTGGGATCATACTCGCGCATATCGATGTTCAGCATATACTTGCCACACTTGTGGCAGGCTTCGACGCGTTCAGCTTTTCTCTCATCAACGAAAAAGACTTCGCGACTCTCATTTTCGTCATTGCCACAGGCGACGCAAGCGTTGCGTTTGTAACGCCAATCATGCCCGCACAGGGAACAGTGAAGAAATTTCTTTCCGCCGCCGCCCACCAACTGATCCAAATCGGTCACTTCCTTAGGGGAAAGCTGCGAAATGGACGGGGTGGAACCACACACGGGACAATAGCCGTGTTCCCAGGCGAGCGAGGGAAGGGACTCGCCCAGGCTGCGAACCATAGCACTCAAGACAGGGGCGAAAACGGTCTCTGAAATATACAGCAACGTCGTTGACTGATCGATGCCGAGCTGTACGGAGGTGTTCTCAAAGTGTTTCCAATTGCCTTCAATTCGAGCCTGGGCGAGTTCCGAAAGATGTTCGGGATCGTCCAGATAGGAACGCAGCTTATCCTGCGTGTCCTCATCCAACTGGAGCACTTCGGCACAAAGGGGCAACAAGACGCTGACCGACTGTTTCATGGCGTCTGTCCAAGGAGAAAAATCCTGATCAACCAGGATGGGCACACCGGCCGCAATCCTTCCATGATCTATGGCGGGAAGGTCCGCCATCTTATCTGCCAAGACTTGATGCAACCTCTCCTGTTCCGAGAACAGAGAGCCGAAACGGTCGGCGAGCTCGGCGTAGGCAGGAATGCGCGCCCTGATGGCATCCAGCGTGGTTTCAACAGTCGTCCGTTCAGAGTTGCCTTTCATTGGGTGCTCCATCTCTTCATCGGACCGGGACGTCCGTCGAGGACGCCCCGGTCTCCTGAAGAGGTTTTGAGAGGTTAAACCTTCATTGCCTTAAAGGGTCTCGCCAGCATGGCGAAGAACTGCTTTTTGGACACGGGACCGGTCTCGTTCATGGCAACGGAGTACTCATGATAGTTTTCCGGCTTGTCGATAAGCAGATAGATGACATTCACGGCATCGGGATCGGCGAGCATGGCATCAGGCCACTTCTTCTTGAGGGTAGCCAAACGGGACTCGGCCAGCTTGAGCATCTCCTCGCGTTCGCCAAACTGCATTGCGCCGGTGGGACACACCTTGACGCACGCAGGCGGCATGCCGTTGTGAATGCGATCGTTGCACATGGTACACTTGGCCAGGACGCCAGTTTTCTCGTCGCGTCTGGGGATGTCGTAAGGACAGGAGTCCTTGATCTCCAGGAACTCTTCTTTCGAGAACTTCTTCGTCATGTCGGTGTACACGATGGCACCGGTCTTTTCGTCCTGAATGATGGCTTCCTCGATGTAGAGGTCACCGGTCTCCTTGCAGGGAGCGATTTCGCAGTGGCGACACTGGTCGGGGAAGAAATTCCACCGAACAACGCCATCTTCGAGATGCTCACTGAAACGGACGAGTTTATAGTTATTGGGATTCAGATCCGGCGGATTCTGATGACTTCCCCACTGGTACTGCGTTGTCTTGTTGGCTGGCAGTTCATGCCATTCCTTGCATGCGAGCTGACAACCGCGGCACGCGGTGCAACGTGACGTATCGACTAATATCGTCTTGGGCATAGCGTCCTCCTTTAGATTGCCAGTTCGGTCAGTTTGTCAGCCTTGCGTATATTGACGCAGCAAGCCTTGTATTCCGGGATGGTGGTGTTCGGATCACCAACAGACGGCGTAAGCCTGTTTGTGGCGTCACCTGTTCCCGGCGTAGTCCAGCCGAAGCAGAACGGCATACCGATTTCATGGACAATCCTGCCATGGACCCTCAAGGGACGCATGCGGACAGTGACCATTGCAATGGCTTCAACGCGACCGCGAATGGATTCGACGATAACGCCATCGCCATTCTTGATGCCCTTCTCCTGCGCCAGTTCCGGACTCATCTCGACATAGAGCTGAGGCTCGGCTTCGAGCAGGTTGGGGACGTTGCGGGTTTCACCGCCACCGCACCAGTGTTCGGTCAGACTGTAGGTGGTCAGGACAATGGGGAACCTGGGATCAGCCGGGTTGGCCAATTTGTCCATATCGCTGTCCACGAACTTGTAGACCGGGCTGTTGAGCTGCTTGGAGAACATGTTGTTCTTCACAGGTGTTTCCACCGGCTCGTAATGCTCGGAGAAGGGACCGTCCTGGCGACCAGGCCCAAAGATCTGCCCGAAACCATGCTTGGACATGATGAACGGGTATCTTCCTTTGCCGGTAGCCATGGGAGCCCATCCGCCATCAGGCACATCGCCGACCCACTTGCCATTCTTCCATTCGATAACGGCCTTGGCCGGATTGTACGGCTTGCCGTTGAGATCGACGGAGGCACGGTTGTAGAGGATGCGGCGGTTGACCGGCCAGCACCATGCCCACTTCGGGAAGAGGCCGATATTGGCCTGCATCGGAGTCTGCTGCGTGCTGCGGCGCTTGGCCTTGTTGCCATCTTCCTCTGTGTAACTTCCGGCATAGAGCCAGTTCAGACTCATTGTGGAACCGTCATCGGCGAGTGCCGTGAAAGACGGTACCTGCTGACCCTTCTTGTACTTCTTGCCCTTGACTTCGGTGTCACGGGTAAAGCGGCCGTTGATACGGGCGCACAAGTCCTCAGGATCATACTTTTCCGGATAATCGAGCCAGGTGACTGCCTCGGGAAGCTTACCGCCTTCCTTTTCGTACAGTTTCTGCAGACGCGTCATGAAGCCGCAGAACATGTCGCCAAACGGTTTGGCCTCGAATGCCGGTTCAATGGCTTTGTAGTGCCAGAGGAGCCAGCGGCCGGAGTTGGTGACGGAACCTTCCTTCTCCAGGCGATGTGCCGAGGGAAGCAGGAAGACTTCTGTCTTGATCTTCTTGGGATCGACGCCGGGTCGATGCCAGTTATCGGTGGTTTCCGAATGATGAAGTTCGGAAGTCACCAGCCAGTCCAGATTGTCCAGTGCTTTACGTATCTTGTTAGAGTTCGGGACGCTGTTCATCGGGTTGAGGCCGATGATGATGCCGCCCCGGATCTCGCCGCGATACATGCGATCGAACAGGAACATGTAGGAGTAGTCCTCGCCCTTCTCGATCTTCGGCAGCAACTCGTAGCAGAAGCCGTTTTCCTTCGTGGCCTTGTCGCCATACCAGGCCTTGAGCAGGCTGGTGAAGTACTTGGGTTTATGCTGCCACCAGTTGGCGGACATGGGATCATTGCTCACCGGAGTGTTACCCTTGATGTACTCGTCATAGGTCTGCCAACCGTTATGCGGCATGGCCATGTAACCGGGAATGATGTGATACAACAGGGTGTGGTCAGTGGATCCCTGGACGTTGGGTTCGCCGCGCAGGGCGTTGATGCCGCCGCCTGCAACGCCGATGTTGCCGAGCAGAAGCTGGATGATGCCTGCGGAACGAATATTCTGCACGCCGACGGTATGCTGAGTCCAACCCAGAGCGTACATGATGGTACCGGCCTTGTCCTTCTTGCCGGTGGCCGCGAAGGCCCTGTACACTTTAAGCAGGTTCTCTTCCGTCACGCCGGTAACCGTGGAAACGGTGTTCAGGCCGTAGCGTGAGTAGTGTTTCTTCATGAGCTGGAATACACAACGGGGATGCTTGAGAGACTTGTCTCTCTTGGGCACGCCGTTGGCGTCCATCTCGAAGCCCCACTTCGACTTGTCGTAGGTGCGGGTCTTTTCGTCATACCCGGTGAACAGGCCGTCTTTGAAACCGTAGTCTTTACCCACGATCAAAGCGGCGTTGGTGTACTCGACAACGTATTCCTTGAAGAACTGTTCGTTTTCGAGAATGTACTTGATCATGCCACCCAGGAAGGCGATATCCGTTCCGGACCGCAAGGGGACATGGAAATCCGATCTGGCAGATGTACGGGAGAACTTTGGATCCACATGCATAACAGTGGCTCCCTTGTCCTTGGCCTGCAACACCCACTTGAAAGATATCGGATGATGTTCGGCAGCATTACTGCCCATTATGAGGATGGAATCGGCATTCTTGATGTCGATCCAGTGGTTGGTCATCGCACCGCGTCCGAACGACTCTCCCAGAGCCGCAACTGTTGCGCTGTGTCAAATGCGTGCTTGGTGGTCCATGTGGACCACACCGAGACTCCTCATAGCTTGGTGTGCGATGGCGCATTCCTCATTGCCCGCATGGGAGGTGCCCAGCAGAAACATTGATTCCAGTCGGTTGACCGTGTCGCCCTTCTTGTTCTTGAGAATGATGTCCTTGTCACGGGTGTCCTTGATGCGTCGCGCAATGCGGTCCAGCACCCAGTCCCAGCTCTTTTCTTCCCATTTGTCGCTGTACGGTGCGCGATACATGGGTTTTTCCAGCCGATGATGGCTGTTGGTCATGCTGAGCATGGCCGCACCCTTCGCACACAGCGAACCTTCGTTGATGGGATAGTCCGGGTCACCTTCGGTGCCCACGAGCTTTCCGTCCCTGACATACCCGATGATATGACAGCTTACGGAACAGAACGGACATACCGTCACCACCTCTTTCGCGCCGGCAATCTTGATCGATGCCGCGTAGGCCTTGACCGGAGTCAGGCTGACTCCGAGCTGCCCAAGGGTGAGACACGCCGCGCCTGTACCTGCAAGCTTCATAAAGCTCCGGCGGTCGAGTTTCATACCTATGGCCTCCTTGATCTATGCCGCGCTGATCGTCGCCCGGCAGTGTTGTTTCTCGAACCCAATGTTCAAGCACTACCACATTAGCATAAAATTCAATTATCTCAATATGTTATATTTAACACATTAAAGAACGCGACGACACGCTTCACTTGTACTTTTCAAGTGAAAAAGGTAGATATTCCTTGCTCTTGGCAAGGGCAAACAACTCAACTTCCTGAAACCAGTCATCGAAGCTCTTGGCTATGTCGCTCCCGAAGGACGTCAGACGGTATCCCGCCCTCCTGCAACCGGCTCGTTCGATGAGCTTTTCACCAATCAACCCTTCGGTAGTTTTGATCTTGCCCCATGCTCCGCGATACGACATTCCGAGGTCTTGTGCCGCAGCCTTGAGTGACCCGAGTTGCTCGACCTTTCGCAGCAACTGCAAACGGCCAAGACCAAAAACCACGCCATTTGTATTCTCGAACCACAAATGCATCCGCATAGTCGGATCGCTCTTCGATTTCTCGCTGGATTTCGTAGTAGCTTTCGTCATGCTCTACCTCCCGAAGGGACATTTGGGGAATGTACAGGACGTACACTCCATACACAGACCGCCATTGCCGAGCTTGGCAACATCACTCCGCGTGATACGCAGGTCGGCCAACAGCCGTGGCAGCAAGATATCCAGGCTGGTGGTCTTGTGGAACAAGGCGCACGCGGGAACGCCCAGCACCCGGCTTTTTCCGATTTGACCGACTAGGGTCATGGCTCCCGGCAGGACAGGCATGCCGTAGAGCACATCTTTCATCCCGGCCTCGACCAATCCCTGACGCGTAACATCATCGGGATCGACGGAAAGGCCGGCCGTGGTGATGATCAGTTCACAACCTGCTTGCTCGAGTTCCTTTGCAGCGGAAGCAATTTCAGCGGCATCGTCCGGCCGGATCAGGGTCTTGGAGATGTGGCTGCCAAAATGGGCTACCTTTGCATTCAGAACATCGGCAAAGCGATCTTCGATCAATCCCTTGAACACCTCGTTACCAGTGATCAAGAGACCAACATTTAC
The DNA here is from genome assembly GCF_012516435.1 of Pseudodesulfovibrio sp. zrk46. Taxonomy (NCBI): domain Bacteria; kingdom Pseudomonadati; phylum Thermodesulfobacteriota; class Desulfovibrionia; order Desulfovibrionales; family Desulfovibrionaceae; genus Pseudodesulfovibrio; species Pseudodesulfovibrio sp. zrk46. The sequence goes on along the minus strand of NZ_CP051216.1, from coordinate 2,801,200 downwards.
TTTTCTGAGCGGTGCGATGGAGAAAAGCGGGGTTCCGTTGAGGATGGCCAGAGCACGACCAAAGATATTCCTCTCAAGATATAAGGGAATGGCCCGCGTAGCAGCGATACGACGCCCGGCGCGGACCAGGCTGAACTCATGTCGGGAAGCAACGACCACATCGGGCAAGGTATTGAATGCCCGCTGTTTGGCGTCATCAAGAAGCAGAATGCCGTCGGTTTCGGCAATGAAATTTATCTTTCCTTCCCTGGGATCACCCTCGATGGCAACCCCGTGACCACACATCCTTCCAGCAAACGTTTTTGCTGCCTCATCCTCATGGATATAGCCGTTAGGGACTTTCTGATCGACATACAGATTGAAGCGGCCCATCTGCTGCAAACGGCACACATCACCCGCCGTAACAACATGCCCACGGGAGAATTCCACCCCTTTGGACTCGCCTGGGACAATCCTCGTCATATCGTGGGCCACGGCTTTGCCGATGCTTTCTTCTACCGGAGTGGATGGGATGGTCTGCTTTATGTCCACCGCGATAGCGGACTCTACGCCCTCCATATAGGGGGAGTCTCCGCTGCAATTACGACAGATGGCGCCATGTAAGGAAGGATATGCATCACCGCACAGCAAACATATCACAATCTCGCCCTTGCTCCGCTTCCTGGCGACCTCAGGCTTCACCATGATGGCCGAAACAGATAACATCTCAGGACCATGCTCTTCAATCTCACGACGAAGCGCTTTGGAATCCTGTTCCTTTTTCGGTTTAGTCTTCATCAACCAGCAATGGGTATGGGGAAACGCTGCCAACTTGCTCGGATCAAGCCTGACGCGAATGCCTTCGCCGGTCTGTTTGTCGAACAGGGAAAGTGCATACACCCCTGTATTCCTGACACGCAGCCAACCGTTGCCGAGCGTACACGGGGTCAACAACTGCACCGCATCGGGAAGGCACCATGATGTCTCGGATATGGCATCGAACAACACACCTTCAGGCATCCGGCGCTTGGCCTCCTCGACCATATGCCCGCCAAGAAGCAGGCCGGGAGCCGGGTAATTGTGAAACCACGTGGCCAATTCCACGAATTGAGAGAAGGAGAAAGATGTTCCCGGCTTGAGAGAGGTAGCGTATTCGGTCATTGATTTTTCCATTTTGATTTCATTATGTCTAAAAAGACACAATGCATCCCTATGGAGAGAACCGACTCGAAGACAACAACATCATAACTTGATTGAGGTTTGACACACAACAAGTTAAGTTGAATAATATTGGATAATTATAAAGAAATCACATTGCATTCGCATAGGCACAATAAAACTGACAGCAAAAAATATCTGCCAAAAAATTCATTTGTTACAGGATGGTAAATCAAAATTAACCAATCAAGATCACACCCAGTGTCAAACCATGAGCAAGATCTGCTTAACCCTTAAAAATCGAATAACAAGGCCCTATTTTTTCGTACCCCATTGCCCCCCTTCTCAAATCATTTGTATTCCGGTCTCCTTAAATCCCTTGAGCCAAAACTCAAAATGCCACTGCACTCGCCTCAGCACATGAGAGACTATCCATGCACCGCATAAACACTATTCAAAGAGGACATATTAAGGAAACGAAACCACAGTTCGGCTCCAGACAAAAGAAAAGGACTTCAGATAGATATCTGAAGTCCTTAATTTTCTATGGTGGAGCTGGAGGGAATTGAACCCACGACCTCTTGAATGCGATTCAAGGTGCGGATTTTTTTTTCATTTGAAATCATTATTATTTTTCAAGCAATAATACCATTTTGGGTGGAAAACAATGATTTGAGGCTGCAAAAAAGTCTCCGACCTGCCCAAAGTAATAACAACGCCCCCCTTGACACTTCATTAATACGCTTGTATTAATACACTCGTATTAACTGAGTGCATAAAACATGATTTTGCAATGCGCATTTGACTTGGCTGTGACCGACTTCGCTAATATTAATTCTAAAGACGCAAGGACCAACCCATGCGGGAGGGGGAAAAATGCTTCAGACTGTAGAACTCCAAGGCAGCTACTACGATATTGGCAAGGGATGGGGCGAAGTGTTCAAACAGGATATGGACCGGATAATTTCCACCGAACTGGGCCTGATTGCCGCATTTTATGGGATCAACACCGAGACAGTAATAGAACTCGGACAAAAGTTTTTTCCTGCCGCGCAACAATATGATCCCGACTTCATTGAGGTGCTTCGGGGATTTTCCGAAGGCGCAGGAGTGAATTTTGATACCACTTTTGCCATTCGATCAGTTCTTGAACTCCTGTGCTCTGGTCCTCCCCCCCAAGGAATGTGCACCTCTTTGGCTGTAAGTGGCACAGCTACTCAGAATGGACAGATGATTATTGGGCAGAACATAGATTGGCATCCAACCCTGCCCATGGCCCTTCTCAGAATAACTTGGCCCAATGGAGTAAAGCAACTGGCCCTATCTATGAGCGGAATATGGGAATACACGCTGTCAGCCTACGCGGATTCATCCCCATTCTCCATTATGTCCACCCTTACCGTCACTCCCAACACAAAGCCCGAACTGCCCCTTGTCCCGATCAGCTTTATCCTAAACAAGGCATCCCGTCAGAAACGCCTGGAGCACGCCTTAGACGTCTTTATCAACGCAAACTCGACCATGCCCAGTTATCTACTGGCAAATGGTGATGGAGACATGATTGGAGTCGAACTCGGACTTCACAGCCACGAACTGCTACACCCTGACTCTGACGTTTTGATACACGCCAACCACAACCTTTCAGAACGATTTGCAGCAGTGGATGGCTTCCTCAAATTCGTGCCGGATTCACCACTCAGATATACACGCCTGAAACAACTCGTTGCTCAGAACCATGGCAAGATCACACCCAAGCACGTCATGACGTTTCTGTCTGATCACAATAACCACCCGAAGGGGATTTGCGCTCACGTTGACCCAGATTCCAAGCTACCGCCATCTGCCACACTTGCCTCAGTGGTGATCATACCCGAAGAAGCTGCAATGTACGTAGCGGTTGGAAACCCATGCGAAAATGAGTATGAAGGATATCACCTTGAGGCGGATTGATCCGACTGAAGGAAACTGACATTTTCAATCATGGGCACTGACACAAAAAACAATATTCTGCTGGCTGCGGTCAAAGTATTTGCCGAACACGGCTATCAGGCAGCGACGATACGCCAAATAGTAGACATGGCTGGGGCAAAAAATCTCAATGCCGTTGTCTACTATTTTGGCAGCAAACAAGATCTCTACAAAGCGGTGATGGAATTCATGTTCCTTGAAGCAGAAAAATTCAAGGACGAGATTGACATGGACACATTCGACTCACTTCCCATTGAAGAGCGACTGGCCTCCATGATCCGGTTTTATTGCAAAGCTTATTATTCCATAGAAAATGATCTTGATAGCGATCTGTTCCGAATCTTCGTAAATGAGGCACGCAATTCATCGCCTTTTTTTAATGACGTTATTTCGCGACATCTCAAACCGAGCCGGGATTATATGTGCTCCCTATTAAAGGAGTACCTCGGACCAGATACACCGGACAGCATAATCAACAATTGTGAATATAGCATAACCGCTCAAATTCTATACGGAGCTCTTGGCTGGTCCATTATTAGCGGAACTGTGCCTGAGCAAAAACCATTTGCAGAATGCGTAGAAGAGCTAGCCGAACACGTAGTAAGATTTTCTTTGGCAGCACTAGCCACCTACAAAAACCCAAAGGGGTCCTAACTTCAAATCTCATATTCCATCCTCCAGCCGCCGCCCCCCCCAAAAGGGTCGCTTGATGAACATTCAAGCTGTCTATTGCAACTATTGATCTAGAATCATTGGCAATTAAACAGCCTAAAAGGTTAAAAGGGAGCAGGCACCACCTCGAAACAAAAAAGAGGTTATCCCCAAAATGGATAACCTCTTGAAATTCCTGGTGGAGCTGGAGGGAATTGAACCCACGACCTCTTGAATGCCATTCAAGTGGTCGCACAAAAGGACTAAACCATTAACCATTTAAAAACTATGAACTTTCGCCCAATTATTCCAATTTATGCTTATTGTGCATAGTGTGCATGAAGTACCTAGTATCAACAGTAACCGCATGCTGTCGCTGTGGTTTGGAACACAAAAAGGACACAAAGCGCGCCCACAGCTAACCACCTTCAAGCCGGCGATGATCATGTCATTCAACTAACTGATGCCTTCTCGAAACTCCCAAAGGTCTATGCAAAGCGTTGCACAGATACCTTCGCTGAGTTGGCATGATTCCTAATGGGTGCTTCAAAGAGGCATTTACAACACAACTTGCCTATCTCAGACGAAGTTATCCATACTTAGTAAATGCCGACAACGACAATCCTTCCAGATCGACGCACTCCAAAAAGATGTTTTTTGAGGGGCCTACTTAGGCAATAACCATCTTTGACTAACGACAATAGGAGCCGCAATTTGCGCCGCCACCTATCAGTAAACCGATACCAATTGTAATTTTACAATCACAATTTCTCTTTATCTTTTGATCTAAAAAACTTGGAGTGCTATCAAGAGAGTTAAGGGGGACAAATGTCAGAAAGCGAGCATATCAAGGACTTTTTCACGAACCAAAACGGTAAAGTGCTTTGCATAGTAGAAGACATGTCTTTGTTTCGCACTGTGCGACATGCGCTTAGCCCGTTCGGGATTGATTTAGACGAAGTCGTTCTTTTGGAACAATGCGCAAAGACAGGCCTTCAGACCATCGAAGAGATGAGCAAAAAAGGCTTACCTTGTATCGTCTTTATGGAGAGAACTCTGCAAGGAGAAAAGACAACTAACCTTGTACTCAAAATCAAACGAACTTCTCCCAATGCTTGTTTATTCATTAAGGGTACTAATTTTACCAAAGAGATAATTTCATATTTATATGAAATAGGTACGAATGCCATAATTAGCCCGCCCATATCCGCAGAATCTGTGTTTCGGAAGCTCTCAATATGTGTAGAGAAAACCAAAGAACAACATCTTGAATTATATGTCAGACAACTAATAGCTGAGGCCAATCCACAGGACGCGCTTTTGGCAATCGAAAAATATCTTCTCCTAAATCCGGAGAGCTGCAACGCCTATTGCCTGAAAGGCGACGCCCTGCTTGCTGATGGGGATTATCCCAAGGCTGTTGAGGCCTATGAATACGCTTCCCGATTAAACCCGCTATACACCGAACCCCTTAAAAGACTGACAGCATTCTATAAACATACTCTTGACGACAAAGCGCTTCGGCTTTTGAGAAGGCTGGAATCGATAAGCCCATTCAACCCTGACCGAAAACTGGAAATGGCCGAGATACTGCTTCGCAAAGGAGAAAAAGAAGAGGCAAGCAAGATGTTTGATATGGCATTTAAGCAAGCTTCAAAAGAATTCTCTACTCTGTTGGGGGACATGACCGAAAGAATTGCAAAAGCAGCGGGAGAACAGTTGCCGGATCTGGCAGAAAAATATCTTGCCAAAACCATAGAAGTAAAAAAGTCCTTTTCTATCAACGACCTACCTATTTTCAACAGACTTGGTATGATGCACAGAAACAGAGGGGAGTGGGAGGAGGCCCTTGCCGTGTATAAAAAAGCTCTCTCAATCGCACCCAAAGATGCTGCTCTTCACTACAACATAGCACTGGCATACCATGAGGGAGGTAATAAGGCTGATGTCAAATATTACTTGAACAAGGCCTTTGAACTGAACAGAAATTTTTACAAGAGAAGTCCTGGAGTGTCTTATAATTTAGGATCAATCTATCTGGAATATGGGGATAAAACGTCTGCTAAAAAGTTCTTTGAACATGTAATGGAACTGGAACCGGCCAACAAAAAAGCTTCAAAGAAGCTGGCTCAGTGTTAGAATTACCATCTGAATTATTACTTTTATAATCAATTATCAAGAGATGCGATCTTAGGCAGTACAATACGACATTGCTTCATTTAAACTAATCCCATGAATACAATTCTAGGCTTGTAGTAATTAATCTGGATTTTTTTCGAAATATCAGAGTATAAGGGAACAGATGGAGAACTGTATTATACGGGGTTCGCATGATCGTTCCAAATCGCCTTCTCTTTCTTCTCATCCTAACAACACTACTGTTTGCCAGTAGTAGTGTGTTAGCTGCTTCCTGGCGTGAACAAAATCTGACGCCGGAAGAAATCTCTTTTCTTGATGCTCACCCAACAATGTTAGCCGGGGTCGGCACAGCCTTTCCGCCGATTATGTTTGCCCAGAAAGCAAAAAATGAAACCGTTTTCAAAGGCATGGTGTCCGACTACATCCAAGTCCTTGAGAACCGTTTAGGCATTACAATAGAACCGATCCTCAACATCCCTTTCAAAGAGGCTTTGCAGCGAGGAAGAGAAAAGAAGATAGACATTTTTCCCTGTATTGCCGAAACGGTTGAACGACAAAAATATTTGGCATTTTCCGACCCTTACCTGAGCTACCCGATCGTAATAATTACAAGGGAAAAAGCCCCTTTCATCTCCGGCATTGGAGATCTCGCCTCATATCGTATTGCGATCGTGAAGCACCTCGCAACTTACAGTCGACTCGTCAATCAATACAAAGTGAAGCAGTTCAATTATGTATTCCGGGAGACAATCCCTGATATTCTCAAAGCAGTCTCCGTCGGAAATGCAGATGCCTGTATCGTGAACTTGGCTGTTGCAATTTATGAAATAAACCGCCAAGGGTTAAGCAATCTGAAAGTTGCCGCCCCCACACCATGGAAGGACAACACTCTCTCGATGGCAGTCAGGTCGGATTGGCCTCTCATGCTTGGTATTATCGATAAGACTTTGAAATCGATCACGCCCCAAGAGCATGCTGCAATCAGAACCAAATGGATCAGCATCAAGGTCCCTCAACCAATAGATTTCCAGAACCTGATTACTTGGGGACTAGCGATTCTTGTCACGCTTATAATCATCGGTATTTTGGCTACATGCTGGATTAGGTCACTCAAAAAGGAAATCAGACAGAGAAAGATCGCCGAAACCAAACTTATGGAATCGGAAGCGAGTTTAATTCTTGCAGCCGAGAAAAACGGCCTGACACTTTGGGATTGGAATCTTTCAACTGACTGCATTGAGTATACTACAACCTCATACTCCGGGTTGCCTCAAAACGAGTGCAACTTCAAAAAAGCGTGGTTGGCAACGATACATACCGATGACGTATTGAGGGCCGAGGCGGCATTGGACAGTTGTTTCAACCGTCATTGTAAGAAGATTGAGTTGGAATACCGCAAACAAATCGTCGAAGGGGATGTCATGTGGGAGCACATGGCTGCCGTCATGCTGCCAGGGGTTGATGATCAAGCGGACCGCCTACTCGGTTTTTTCCAAGACATTACCACACGCAAGAATTTAGCCAAGAAGCGATCATTATCGGACAAGCTCGAGTCTATTGGTGAAATTGCATCTGGCATTGCCCACGAAATGAATACTCCACTGCATTACATCAGAGGTAACCTCAAATTTATTGTTGGGATTGTTGAAAGTCTGTACAGCCATAAATCATTGAAAGAGCCGCAAATAAGCTCCCTCTCTACGGCAGAATGCATGGAGATGAACACTGCTCTTGAAGAGTGCAAAGCTGCCGCAAACGAGTCAATAGAGGGTGTCGACAGGGTGTCTAAGATTATTAACGCTCTCAAGCTAGTAGCTCATGGTAGTGAGAGCCAAGTTCATTCATACAACCTGAAGGATGTGATCGAGAAAGCGCTTACAATATCTGAGAATGAATGGAAATATTCTTCTCAAATGACTCTCAATGTCGATGATCACATTGAAATCGTATGCAATCCTAGCGACATAATACAATTACTAACTATCATTATCGTAAACGCAGCCCATGCGATAAAAGGCCGATTCGGAGAAAAGGTTGCAGGCAAGATCATCGTCACAGCTTTTATTGAAAATGAAACACTAATTATAACCATTACAGATAATGGTTGTGGCATTGCTGATAATAATCTCGATCGAATTTTCGACCCTTTTTTCACGACAAAAGATGTCGGGGAAGGCACAGGCCAAGGTCTATATATCGCCTTCAACATCGCGAAAAAATATAACGGAACAATCACCTGTTCTTCCAAGGCAAATGACGGGACGACATTCAACATCAGCCTAAACGGCATCGTACAAAACTGATATTGTCTTGCTACTTGAGGCAGGAGGCCTAATGCGCTTTCTCTACCGTTTCGAATTGTCCGACAAAACGATCAGCTTCAAAGTCAATATTGATGAGCACACCGGCCTAGCTAAAAAAAAGCCGGAAACGTTACTCCCACAATGGGTACTATTAAAAACACATCAGTGTAGGCACTGCCCGTACTCTCACGATGAAATACGATATTGCCCCCTTGCGGAAGCAATCCACCCAACAATTGATCCTTTTCTGAAGATTAAATCGTACGAAGAGGCCACCGTTAAAGTATCCACCCGGGAACGTATGTTTGGCCTTCGAACCACAGTCCAGCGAGGGCTAGGCTCTCTTCTCGGACTGTTGATCGCCACAAGTGGCTGTCCACATACGTCTTTTCTGAAGCCTATGGCTCGATTTCATCTTCCTTTCGCATCGGAAGAGGAGACGCTCTACCGAGCTGTATCGACTTTCATGCTTGGAAAATTCATCCAAAGTAGGGACACCGGCTGTACCATTCCCGATCTAGATGAGCTAAAAGCTGCTTACGGCGAATTAGAAATTGTCAACAGTCATGTAGCCAGTCGTCTTCGTAAAATGACCGCAGATGATGCTTCTATCAATGCACTAATCATTCTTGATTTTTTTGCCAAAAGCGTCCCTCTCATTATTGAAGATGACTTAGGGGAACTACCTACCCTTTTCTCATAGTCTTTCTCTCCCCCCTTAAGGGGCATTACCCTTTATAATTTATCACTCTTCCTTTGCTCAGCCACTCTGCTGTGATATGTTTATAGTAAATCTGAATAGATACTTTTGGATATTCTGCCTTATGCAAAAGGATTCATATGCTTGCCGATTTTATCAAGTCCAACGAGCAGTGGCTCATGGAAAGAGTACTGAGTTACGCAACGCAGCAGGAATATACTAAGTATACTTCAACGCTCGTTGAGGCATGGCGAGTTTCAATAGTTGGAATGTCCGACGCAATAGTACAGGTGATTGACAAGCAGGGGGAAGAGCTTCTTGAGTTCGGCCCCAACGACCGATTCTCCAAAATCGAATTCGCGGCCTTTGGCATTAAGGAAGCACAACTACATCGAAAGCGCGGTATCAGCCTCCAAATGTTCCTCGGGTTGTACAAATACTATCGATACTCTTTCATAGATCTTATTCGAACGATGAACATTTCTAGTGAGAAAATGGACCACTACGAAAAATTCGTAGAACGGGTTTTTGATCTTATTGAGATAGCCTTCTGTTCTGAATGGGCGGGACTGGAAGCAGACAACGCCATACTGGAACTACAAAAAAACAATCGAGAGATGACTAATGAAAAAAACAAGTATCTCACATTGTTTGAAAGTCTTGATGTGCCAGTATTTCTTATCAACAACGAAGGCAACATCGACAACCTGAATCCATCCGCCGCAACGCTCATTGGAGAAAAAATTAAGGAGGGCGGGGTTTATTACGGTATTGGGGAGATTCTTGATCGTATCAAATTACAACCTCTATCGTCTTTCTTCCCATGGCTTGATGATGTTCTGCGAAGTTTTTTTGAAAATGAACTGCAATCCGAACAATTCGAGACAGTTCTGAAAGAAGGAGAACACTACATTCACAAACTCGTTCGGCTGGCGAGAATGTGTGACGTGAGTGGGAAATTCAGAGGCGGAATTGTCGTTATTGAAGATACAACTGACAAAAAAAGGGTTGAGCAGCAGTTGGCACAATCACAGAAGCTTGAGGGAATCGGAGTTCTTGCCTCTGGGATAGCTCATGAGATCAATACTCCAATCCACTTCATTGGTAACAATCTGAAATACCTCCACACGGTGTTAGAGGAGTTGAAAGATTCCATAGATATACCGCAATCTCATATGAAAGATATGACCGCTGCCATCCGAGAATCACAAGAGGGCGTCGAGCGGGTTGCCAACATTGTGAAAGCCTTAAAGCGTTTTGCTCATCCCAATACAAAGGATTTGGTTCAAGTTAGAATCGACGAGGTCGTAGACAATATAGTCGAGATAACCCGCAACGAATGGAAGTATATTGCTGAGGTAACAACAGGTTATCAAGACGACAGGCTATGTATTGAAGGAATTCCCGGTGAAATCGGCCAAATAGTACTCAACCTGATCATGAACTCAGTACAAGCCATCAAGGAAAGAGAACGTAAAGAGCTTGGCTCCATAGAAATTCATGTAACTCGTGATGGCAACTTTATCGTTATTACCGTCTCCGATGATGGCTGTGGAATTTCGCTGGAGAACAGGCACAGGGTATTTGATCCTTTCTTTACAACCAAAGAGGTCGGGCAAGGAACAGGACAAGGCCTGCACATCGCCCACTCCCTTGTCAGGAAGCACAAAGGCAGCATTGACTTCTCCTCTCATGTCGGCAGAGGCACCTCTTTCAAAGTAAAGCTACCGGCATGCAGAGAACAACTATAGCCTGAAACTTCTCAGAATAATAATCTCATCATTCTCATCGATATGCGACATTAACAGCTCACAGTAAATAGGAGAGGGGTGCCGTGATATCAACTATAAGATTCAAAAAAATAATTCTATATATTATATGTCTTTTGACACTACTCACCGGGTGCTCTGAAAATAGGGAACCAATTATGATTGGTGCCATTTTCGTCATGACCAACACTCATGGCAAAGCAGACCCTAATGGACAGGTAGTGTTAAATGGGATGCAGTTCGCTATTAATGCCATTAATGCGCAGGGAGGAGTCGAAGGACACCCTCTCAAATTGATGCACCGCAACTGCAAGGCTGATTCTACAATTGCAATTCAACAATTCAAAGAGTTGGCAGAACTGGGTGCTGTAGTGATAATTAACAACTATAGCCATATTACCTTGGCCCTCAAAAAAATTGCATTGGAAACAAAGGTTCCACAATTGGCAATAATGGCCACAGCCGAGGATATAACCGAAGACGGACCATACACTTTTCGCTACTGGACTAAAGCTTCCGATCAAGCGAAAGCTCTCCTTCCCCTTGTTAAAAAGCTCAAAATTAAGCGGCTTGGGCTTGTGAACATTGATAATACTTATGGCAACTCGGTCTCGGATGAGCTCATGAGCAAAATGACCTCTACCGGCATCGAAGTGCAGAAAACGGTATACTCATCAGTAGGAAAAGATTTGGAAACAAATCTTGCCACCTTAGGCGACATCGATGCCATAAGCTTCACCTGCTTCCCGAGTGACATCCTACCCATCGTGAAAACGATCAAAAAAGTATACCCATCAATCAAAATTATCGGCCCAGTCAGCGTTGCCAGTCCTAAATTCTTCTCTGAAAAAGAACTAGATGGGATTTATATCCCGGCCCCATTAATTTACAATGTAACATCTCGACAAATGAAACAATTACGCGTTGATTTTGTTCAACAGTACGACAGTCCCGTGGATGTGTATTCTACAATAGGCTACGACAGCATCATGCTTCTGTATGACATCTTCAAAGCAAAAGGAACGAAGCCACAGGATATAGTTGAATTTATGGAGAGGGGATTTGTTTATCCAGGGTTATTCGGTGATGTCGAAAGCCAACCCAATTCTCATCATTTCCATTTCCCTTTACGCCCGGCTCAAATGAAAAACGGCAAACTCGAATTCTTCAGGCGGTAATATGCGCATCAATACCAAAGTAATCATCTTACTGACTGGATTCGCCATACTGCTGCTTAGTGTGACAGGGGTGGTGTACCATCGGACCTACAATGCTTTCCAAGATCAACTATTCGAAGATGGAGAATTCTGGGGGAAGCATATCCAAGGGATGATACAAAGCAATATTTCCTTTTATCAAGAAGACTTGGGCTTATTCATAGCCACCTTACAGTCAGACGCACAAATACACACTGGGGCATGGTGGCAGCAGGTAGATAACCCCATGCTTTCCTCCAGATTTATTGACTTCTTTGAAAACAATTTCGGCCAGAGATTTTATGAAGAGGTTTTTCTCGCCAATAAGGATGGAAAGATACTCGCCTCCACAGAATCAGAAAAACAGGATTGCTGTAAGGAAGATTGGTGGTCAACTACACTTGAGACAGGTAGATCTATGGATTTTTTTAAAGACTCTCGTGGTCGCTCGATGCTTCGCATTTCAATGCGAATTGATAACCCAAGTAGCGATCCGGTTGTCCTGACTGCTATCTGCCATTCCTCTTCGCTTATTCGAAAAATTGGTCACACTCTAGATGAGTATCACATCAATAAACTGGAACTTCTCACTGATCATTGGGAGACACTCTACTCCACGTCCTTATACAAGCCTTTTTCTATAAACACTTTTTTAAAAAATAAATTTTCCAACAAGAACATCAATGGAGTTTTTCAAGACAAGATAAATGGCAATAACGAAATTATCGTTGTTCAAACTCATTTGGCTAATACGAATATTCCCATTAAGTGGCATATCGTATTGTCTCTGGATTACAATAGATTGTTGAAACCTGTATTGGCTATACGCTGGTGGATCCTTGGAGGATCTGCTTCACTAATTCTGCTGGCCATGATTCTCTTCTATTTAATTAGGAATATTCAAACAAAACATTATGATGAACTACAACTCATCAAGAACCAGAAAGTACTAGAAAGCATACTCGATGGTATTGAAGCAGGAGTGCTATTCATAGACATGGAACGTTTCATCATAACAAGAGCCAGCAACGTTGCTGGCAAAATTCTAAGGGTTTCGCCTTCGGAGCTTACCGGCAAGCCCTGCTATGAATACATTTGCAGGTATGGTGATCAATTTCCAAAGAAAGGATGCCCAGCCATTGGGAAAAAGCTATTGAACGCAGAATTTGAGTTGAAGCGCAAAGATGAAACCTCGGTACCAATCTCTAAGACAGTGCTCGAATTGGAGATTAATGACAAACCCCATTTCGTCGCAGTCATCTTCGATATTTCCGAACGAAAGAACATCGAAAGACAGCTTGCACACGCTCTCAAACTCGAAAGCATTGGCAGTCTGGCTGCAGGAATAGCACACGAAATCAACACTCCAGCTCAATACATCACTGACAATCTGAGATTCATTCAAAAGGCCTTTGAAACTTGTATTGCATGCTGGGCACAAAAGGCTAATCCAGAGGCCCACCCCTCCTTATCCTTTGAGGATATCGATTTTTACAATGAGGAAGTTCCTCAAGCCCTCGAACAATCCCTTGAAGGGGTTGAGAGCATTACGACGACAGTTCAAGCCTTAAAAAAATTGTCTCATCCGGGACTGGATCTGTTTGAATGGAACAACTTGAATGCAATCCTTCAAAATCTTTCTATCGTTTCAAAAAACGAATGGAAATACACTGCAGATTTAAACCTTGATCTAATGGAAGGCTTACCTCAAGTACGCTGTAATTCTCACGATATTAGCCAAGCGTTTCTTAATTTAATCATAAATGCAGTTCATGCAGTTAAAGATCGCTTTAAAGACACAACAGAGAAAGGGACAATCTCCATATCTACCTCGGAAGATGGAGACAATGTCACCATATCCATAGAAGACAATGGAATCGGCATCCCAAAAGAGATTCAAGAAAGAATCTTTGATCCCTTTTTCACCACAAAGGATGTCGGGCAAGGTAGCGGTCAAGGTTTAAGCATTTGTTATTCGATTATTACAAAACATAATGGTACCATAGAAGTCACAAGTGATCTCAATGTCGGCACTCGCTTCACGATAGTGTTGCCGATAAATCCTGATGAGAGGGACTAATGAGCGACAAAACTCAAATCATGTTTGTAGACGATGAACCTAATGTTCTTTCTGCGCTGAAGCGTATGCTCAGGTCAAAGCATAATGAATGGGACATGACCTTTGTTGAATCCGGCCAAAAGGCTCTTGAGGCGATGGAACATGCTGAATTTGATGTTGTGGTTTCAGACATACGCATGCCCGGGATGGACGGAGCAGATCTCCTCAGCCGGGTTAAGTCACTATCGCCTACCACTATTCGTATTGCGCTTTCGGGACAGGTGGACCTTAACGAAGTTATCCGTAGCATCAAGGCTGTGCATCAATACATCTCCAAACCATGTGAATCCGACGAACTCATCGAAAAGATCGAGGGGGCACTGCACTCCCGATCTGTTCTTACGGACCAAAACCTTCTAGAGCTTGTTACCAAACTTGATGCATTGCCCGTAATTCCACAAGTTTTCCATGACATAGAAAGTGAATTGGCTCAAAAAGAACCATCTATTGATAAAATAGCGGAACATATCTCACGTGATGTTGGCTTTGTTGCCAAAGTCCTCAAGCTTGTGAACTCTCCCTATTTCGGACTTCCTTCAAACGTAGACTCCGTTCATAAAGCTATAACCATGCTTGGACTGGACACTATTAAAGCGCTGGTTCTCTCCACCCATATGTTCTCCCTATATGACGAGAAGAAGCTTCCCGAACTAAGCATCACCCTTCTTTGGGAACATTGTTTCAGAGTGTCCACTATCGCTCAGTTGATTGCAGAGTGCGAAGGACTTGACAGAGACACTATCGCACAGTGTCGTATGACCGGGCTGCTACATGACGTTGGAAAGCTTGTCCTTATCAGTAGTTTCCCGGAACAGTACAAGCAAATGCTGAACGATATTAATGGAACCAACAAGCTCATCTTCGAAGCAGAGAAGGAGACATTTGGCACATCACATGCCGAAGTAGGCGCATACCTAATGGGCCTTTGGGGACTATCCGGCAGACTGGTCTACGGCATCGGGCACCATCATCATAAGGTCAATCCAGATGATCAAGTTTCAGTAATAGCGCACGTTGCAGATGTTTTCGATCATAACTGCGTCATTATAAACGAAAAGTATAGGAAGACTAAAATTAACGAGGAACTGGAAGGCCTTGTCGACAAAGCGAAACGGACCAAGTGGATCGCTTACCTTAAAAAGAAATGGGACTATTGGGAGTGCATCCCGGCTGAAAACATTGATATTTTCATGCAGTCCATTGGCAGAGGTGTTAAATGAAACAGCGAATCCTCTTAGTGGACGATGAACCCAATGTGCTGTCTGCGCTAAGGAGACAGCTAAGGGATTTATTCGAAGTCGAAATAGACACAGACCCTTTAAATGCGCTGGCAAATATAGACAAAAAACACCCATTTGCAGCGGTAGTATCTGACTTCAGAATGCCCAAAATGAATGGCATTGAATTCCTTAAAGAGGTCAAGGAACTTTCACCCGACACCACCCGGCTTATGCTCACAGGATACGCCGATCTGAATAATGCCATCCACGCTGTGAATGACGGGAATGTTTTCCGTTTTTTAACCAAGCCATGTGAGAAAGAGGATCTTCGCAAACATGTAGTAGAAGGCGTTCGTCAATTTGATTTGGTTACGGCAAAAAAAGTCTTAATGGAGAAAACTCTCAAAGGCAGTATAGAACTCCTTGGCGAAATAACGTCACTGGTGAACCCGGTTGCTGGAGAACAGGTCAACAGAGTACGCCGCTATGTAAGATATCTCGCCGAGAAAAAAGGGGTCAAAGATTTATGGCGTTATGACATCGCAACGATGCTTTCTCAATTTGGCACTCTGATCCTGCCGCCGGGCACGTTGGATGACATCTTCAACGGAAAGGAAATAACACCAGAACAACTGCAAATGTTTGAAATGCACCCTGTCATTGCCCAAAGCATGATCCAGAAGCTGCCGCGGCTTGAGTCGATTGCAGAAATGATCGCATATCAGCTCAAGGGATATGATGGTTCTGGCACACCTCGAGACAACAAGAAGGGAGATAGCATTCCTCTTGGCGGGCGTATTTTGAAAATTGCCTTGGATTATGATGTGGCACTCCAAAAGAATAAATCCCCCCAAAAAGCCTTCATGAGTTTGGAAAAGAATATTGAAGTATATGACCCGGAGTTAATATATTATCTCGAGGGAATGCTCGGCAATGAGGCCAGATATGAAACTAAGATGGTTGCACTGGCTGATCTGAACCCAGGGATGATTCTTCATCAAGACATCATTTCTGATCAAGGCGCCATGCTGCTCAGAAAAAGCTTGGAGCTAGATAAAGACAAAATTGATCGGATACACTTATTTGCTAAACAAGTCGGTGTGCCTGAAAAATTAGAAGTACTCGTACCAGGTTAGTAACAATGATGAATAAAGATTATTCCCGACACAAAGTGCTCATGGTCGACGATGAAGCCAACCTTCTGGATAGTCATCGCAGATTGTTGCGCAATGTATTCGATGTGCATACGGCCTTAGGTGGTGAAGCGGCCCTCGAAAAACTAGAGAAAGAAGGACCTTTCGTTGTCGCTGTAACCGATATTAAAATGCCAACCATGAGCGGTATTGAACTGCTAGGAAAAATCAAGGAGCTTTATCCGTCAACGATTCGTATGGTCCTGACAGGTTATGCTGACCTGGAAATGGCAATCAGTGTCGTCAACCGAGGTGATATCTTCCGTTTTCTTACAAAGCCCTGTGCTATTGAAGACCTTACCAATGCAATCATTGCAGGCATAGACCAGTTCAAGATGACCCAGGCCTCTCAAGAACTAGCAATTATGCGCCGTTTAAACGATGGTCTGGAAGGAACCCTTCAGGCTTTTACCCGTCTAGTTGAATTCCGAGACCCCTATACCGCAGGGCACATGGAACGGACCTCAAAATTAGCTGTTTTGATAGCTGAAAGAATAAACTTGCCCGAAGAAAAAATACATGGATTGGAACTGGCTGCCCGAGTTCATGATATTGGTAAGATAGCCGTACCGGCAGGTATTCTAAATAAGCCTGGCACACTAAACGATGCAGAATTTGCGCTGATTAAAGCTCATCCTCTTGTCGGAGCGGACATATTCCAGACCTTGGATACGGAATGGCCAATATCCAGGATAATCGTCGAGCACCATGAACGCCTTGACGGTTCAGGCTACCCCAATGGCATCACCAAAGAGAGCATATTAATTGAATCGAAAATTCTTTCTGTCGCTGATGTTATTGATGCTATAATGACCCACAGACCATATCGCAAAATTCTTGGAGCAAATGAGGCCATTCGTTTTCTCAATGAAATGAAAGGATCTTGTTTTGATGTTCAATGCGCAGAATCAGGGATTTCCATACTCCAGGAAGAGAACATATACTCTGAAGAAGCATTTTAGTCTTTATCTTCAAAAGGAAGCTTGATGACAAAAGTACTTCCTTCACCCACGGTGCTCAAGACTTCAATACTTCCGTTGTGAAGGTTCGTCACGACATTATGAGCTATCGCCAACCCTTGCCCAGTCCCCTTACCAACCTCCTTAGTTGTAAAGAACGGGTCAAAGATTCTATCGAGTAGTTCCTCTGGGATACCAGATCCTGTATCTGATATTTCCAACACAGCTAAATCTCTTTCGGAATAGGTTTTTATTGAGATAGAGCCCAGTTCATCGTCAATATCTCGAACCGCTTCAATCGCGTGGGCTGCATTAACGACTACATTTAAGATTACTTGTCCGACCTCTGCTTTGAGGCAATAAATGTGATCTAATTGTTCATCTAAATCATAATTGATAATTGCAGAATACTTCCACTCGTTGGTCGCGACTGTAACGGCGTCTCTAACTATCTCATTTAAGCTCCAAAAGCTCTTTTTGACTTCGCCAGGATGCGCCAGTTGCTTGATCGATTGTACGATCTCCGAAATACGCTTCAACCCTGACTCTGACTCTTGCAGTGCATTGGGGAGGTCTTCCTTGAGGAACTCCACTTCCTGATCATCAATAATCTTTTCAGCATACTCAAGAATTTCTGATTCGCTTCCGCCCAACTCTCTATTTTTAATAAGTAGTATCAACTTTTGAGTCTTTTCGATCATCCCTGAATATTTCGCGAATGAATCCTCAAAAAACTGCAAGTTACTTGTAACATACTGAGTGGGAGTATTGATTTCATGAGCAATTCCGGCTGCGAGTTCCCCTATTGACTCGAGTTTCTGAGATTGGCGTAAGCGGGCTTCAATAACGAGTTGCTCAGAAATATCTCGGGCTACTCCGACATAGCCGATTCGTTCTCCGTTGTCGTTCTTAACTGGGCCAATAGTTGACTCTTGGGTGTAACGTTCGCCATTTTTCCGCCTATTAATAAACCTACCAGTCCAGATTTCATCAGCAACAAGTGTTTCCCATAACCCAATATAAAAATCTCTCTTGTGCTCACCACTATTAAGGATTCGTGGATTCTTTCCTAAAACTTCTTCCTTGCTATAACCCGAAACCTGTTCAAAAGCGGGATTGACATATGAGATTGTTCCATCAAGATCGGTGATTATGATCATTTCTGCAGCCTGTTCGATAGCCGCAGTGAGACGACTACGGGCAACATCAGCCTCTTTTATCCGGGTGATGTCAGTGAGGGCTACCAACTTTCCGACAGTCTCACTATGTGCATTCTCCAAATCAACGATCTGACCAAGAATCCACAGTTCATCCCCTTTTAGGTTCGTCAATTGGAACTCATAACGCTGCTTAATATTATTTTGAGTAAACCATTCTCGAATGATTTCATCCCTCAGGCCTCTTTCAATAAACTGGAGCCAGCCAACCCCAGCAAGCTCAACGGTAGAAGCCCGTGTAAGTTCCTGCATCTTCTCATTTGCATACATTAGATTGCCCATCAGATCTGTAATGACAATTCCTACTGGTGCAGCTTTTGCCAGAGCCCTGAATCGTTCCTGCGATTCTTTCTGTGCTTGGCGAGCAAGATGCTCATTGGTCACATCAATACCAATACACAGCAACTCGGGAGTTTGTGATTCAAACAACTTCACAGTCCACGAGACATAAGCAAACTCATTTTTACTCTTGGCAATTTGAGTAGGATTAAGGCTGGTCCTTTCTGATAAAAATTCAGCTATTCCAAAAATCGAAGGAGTGCTCACCTCTTCTTCAAACAACTGATACATCGGGATTCCAACGACTGAATCAACTGCAAAATAATTTTGAGCATAGTTATTCGCGTAAGTAATATTACCATTACTGTCGATTCGAATAATCAAACTATCAGCATTCTCAACCAGCCCACGATATTGCTGCTCACTTTGCTGAAGGGCTCTTATGATCGGCTCGCTTATCCTCAAGAACAGCCAAACTCCGATCAAAGTAAGAAAACTACCAACTCCCAAAACGATTATGTTTGCCTCCATAAAAGGCGCTTTGACTTCTTCTAAATCAACCTTTGCAACAATACCCAGAGTAGTATTTCTTAATGTTACGTAGTTATAAGCAGCCAAAACTTCAGTGGTGTCATAGTCGTCGGCAATAATTGTTCCCACTTGTCGTAAAAGGGCATGCTTCATAGGTATGGCTAAACCTGAGTCAAAAGGGATTTTAGCCATCGGGCTATCGGAGGGCACAGCTTTGCCATTTAGACTTAGGAAGCTTATGAAGCCTCCTTCACGTTTTGCAACTATGAATTCTACTTTGGAATCTTTCTCCATGAAAAGCGAGTGGGAACGCACGAGAAGATCGATAACTCCATGCTCATCTATATCTGTGGATGCCCATAAGCGCACACCTATTTCCGCGATGACATTTTTTTGGACACCCACCAATTCAGATAGACGGGCCCGCTGCTCAGAGATGGACATTTGATACATGTAGTAGCTGTTAAAAAAAGATACAGCTACCACCAAAGCTACCATTATAAGTACTAAGTATATGAATCGCCGTTTTTTCCAGATCATGACCGCCCCAGATTCTCCTTTGCCCTTGCCCCCGCATCAATGAATCGACTACCCCTACCCGATTATTCCGCTTTTTCTTCCAAGTATTGCTTAATCTTCATATCACTCCCTAGGATGTGAGTAAGCAACCAGCTTGCGATAAGAGCCTTGATTTCATTGGTATCGATATCCTCCTGATAGAACCTTGCACTTTGAAATCACTTTGCGCTGTTCTTCAACTGCACAGGTTCGTGTGCATGCTCACCCAACTTGGGGAAAAACAATTTTAGACATACAGTCTTCTTCTAAAGTGAAATGGATAACCGCATACTCTCTCAAACGAGATAGATGGCGATTGGTTCATATTGCATCATCCCTTTCGACAATCCATTCAACTCCCTATCACTAGTTCTTGATTCATTACTAACATGTAATTTCAAAGAGGAAAACTCAATATCGAATCCCGCATAAGACGATTGACAAAGGCTCATTGCAATTCAAAGAAAGATTGCCATGAGCGCTCTGCCTCCTATCAACTCACATCACTCTTTTGGGAACTATGATCGATAGGACCAAGTGCTACTTTCACTTTCCCATGTAGCAAGCCTATCTACTCAGCTTCAATCGGTAGTTTAAGGGTAAATGTTGTACCAACCCCCAACTCCGATTCAAATGCAATTTCGCCACCATGCTTCTGAATAACAGCGTGCGTTATAGCCAAGCCTTGCCCTGTACCGTAGCCGACGTCTTTGGTTGTGAAGAAGGGGTCAAATATTTTCCCATAGTTCTCGGGGGCAATTCCTATTCCCGTATCCATAATAGATATGGCAATCGTGTCATCTTCATGTTTGGTAGAAATTCTTATAATCCCTTTTTCACCGCAATCTGAGCACTTTGAAGCGTTGGCATGGGCTGCATTAACGATAATATTCAAGATAGCCTGATTCAAATCTCCAGGGACAAACATCAGCAATGGCAAATCCTGAGAATATTCCGTCTCAATCTCCGAACAATATTTCCACTCGTTTCGAGCGACAATAATGGTGTTCTCAATGGCCGCATTCACATCAATGGCTTTACGGTCCTCAAGGTCAGGGTGTGAGAACTTCTTCATTGCAGTAACTATAGTGGAAACGCGTCCGACTCCTTCAAGAATGTCATCAATGGCTGCCTTTGACTCAGTAATATCATCTATCAAAGCAACCTTATCCACTAAGTTAACTAGTTCTGAAGCGACTTTGACAACATCTTGTTCCTCAACAACCGCACTGCTCAAGTCTTCGTACTTTTCCATGCAATTCGCAAAACTTTCGATAACGGACTTCAAAAAGGTAACATTGCCGCCAATGTACTGAATCGGAGTGTTGATTTCATGCGCAATTCCAGCGGCCAATTGCCCCACGGACTCTAGCTTTTGGGCATAAGCTAACTGTCGTTCCAGAGATTTCTTCTCTGTCACATCAAAAATGATTTCGACATGAATGTTTTGATCCTTTATCCGCAAAGGAAGAACATGCTTCATAACTGGAATGACAGTACCGTCAGGTAAAGACAATTGCTGTTCTTTATTCAGCATCTTGGTCATATAAATACTACACTTTTTACCCGGTACCGCTTTCTTACCAGGACATATGAGATCACAACATTTTCTGCCCAATATTTCAGGGCGCGTCATATCAAGCATCTTCTGGCCAGTTGTATTAACATATATAATAGAATAATTTGCAGGATCTACAAAGAAAACTCCAGCTCCCATTCCATTCAAAACCGCCCTTAAGATCTTTTCTGATTCAGCCAAATGTTCACTGACTTTTTTTCGTTCAGCAATTTCAGTCAGTAGATGCTCATTCGAAGCATTGAGCTCCCTTGTGCGAACCTCAACTTTCATCTCCAACTCTTCATTTATTTCAGAAAGTTGCTTCTCCATCTTTTTTCTTTCTGTGATGTCACGAACTACTCCAACAGTGCCGATAAAGGTCCTTGTCACTGTTCCACTACTGCCCCGATAAAGCCCAGCAGCATTTATCTCAGCGATAACATCATCACCGGATAGCCCTATTAATTCTGCTGGCTGGACAGAACTACTATCCTTTGATTTTAGTCCAACAACGAGTCCACAAGTCATACGAGCACCTGTACGACGCTCATCGACTATCTTGGGACTATAGTCATCTTGTCTCTCTAAAAGTTCAGTTTCCTCAAGTATCCCCTCTCTTGAAATACTTTTGCTCTCAATAGGATAGAAAAGAGTCTTGAAATGCTCACCAATTAATTCTTCCTGAGTATAGCCAAGCCTAGCAACGGCCTCGTTTACGAAGGTAAAATGCCCAGATGGAGAGACTTGATAAACAACATCAGGAATTGTTTTGACCAAACTATGATAACGCTCTTCAGAGACTTTAAGTTCATTTAGGGAAACCGATAGCCTCTGATTTGCATCATTCAACTCTATCGTTCTCTCCTTGACCAAGTCTTCCAAATGGTCACGATGCATGCGGAGTTCAGACTCGGATTCTCTTAACTCCTTTGTACGTTCGTTGACCCTATCGTCTAGCTCTAATGTCAATTGCAGCAATTCAGAGTTGGTTTTTGCCAATTCTTCATGCACCTCATTGAGCTCTCTTTTCAACCGCGAGAGTTCTGAATGGCTGCTGGCCGAATTTCCAACTGACATATCGAATCCTTCTCGAGCTTAACGTTTTGTTGTATCTGCTCCGTCTGCCTTTTTAACTATGAGAATTGTGGCATCATCATTATCTCTTCCATAATTCCTAAGAAGCGCTAATGCCATCTGTTTTGCCGAGAGCAGACTTATGGTCGGATCATCTTCCAAACTCCATTTGCTGGAGATCCCATCTGAGTGCATTATAAGAAGATCATTTGCTTCCCATACATGTTCAGAGATGGAAACTCGTCCAACACCTGCCCCCAAAAAGCCCCTCTTGAAAACATAGGAAAAGCCTGGATTGCTTCCACGATATCTCACTTCAATATTTCCGACACCGGCCAAGGAGATACTGTTCCGTTCCCAATCAATTAATGCCAGGGCCATAACGACACCACGTGTAGCCCTGCAACTTCTGTCCACGCCTTTAAACAGTGCTTCTATCTCCAAATGGACATGATCTTCGACATACTTTTGGGCCGCACTTGCAGCCTTATGCGCGAACTGTCCATGCCCCAACCCATCGATAACGCAAACCATCAGCCTGTTATCAATTATGCGCACTACATAGCTGTCACCATTAAGGTTGAAGCCTGGGCATGGCCTACTTGCGACTCCAACATCCAAAGGGCCTGAAACAGCGTATCGTTCTCGTTTCTTCAGCTTTCTAGTACATCGTATCCTGGTACCAGACTGACCCTCTGGGACTGGCAACAAATCCAATGAATCCATGAATCTGTTCAGTGTGCCAAGTCCGATTCCAAGCCCGCCTCGAGAAGAGAGCCCATCAGCGATAGCTTCATCAATACTTCTAAGTCCTGGCCCATTATCTTTTGCAGTAAATTCAATCTCCCAATCCATGAGTTCACATTTGACTCTGATACTTAAGATTCCACCTTCGGCATGAAGAACCATGTTCATCGCCAACTCCTTGGCGCACACCACCAGTTCCTCTTGTTCAGTCGCATCGAAACCAATCTCTCGAGCAATCTTTTTTACTTTGCTAACAGCCCAGTGCACGTCGGCCGAATTCTCAACAATTACGTGTTCAGTTTTGGGGCAAGTACGATCCATAGACACAACAAGATTCCTTGTAGAAAGCTAAGCAGCTTGCGGCGAAGAGACTATTCTTCCTTTTAGCCACTTACGAATAACAACATTCGTACCGACACCTGGAGTCGACTCAACATCTATCTCATCCATAAGCCTTTTAGCACCAGGAAGACCGAGCCCTAACCCCCTAGAGGTTGTAAATCCTGGGGACATTGCTAGGTCAATATCCCTAATTCCAGGCCCCCTATCCTCAAACAGCAACTCAACACCAATTCTTCCTATTTGATTGAGCTTTTTCCAGTGCATGTTGCCTTGAGACGCATACTTATAAATATTTCTTGCTAACTCGGAAGCCGCCGTGACTATACGAGTAACGTCTGTGTCATTAAATCCAAGGCGTTGGCAGGCAGACCGAATCTCTTTGCGCACAGCGACAATATCGACTTCAGAAGTAATTGCGATCTTACCGGAATAGTCTTGGAAATTATCTATAGACATTATTCCTCCGAAGAGACCGAGGTTGTACTATTAAGCATATCGAGAGCCTTATCGACTTCAAGTGCCGTACGCATGGCACCAAGAGTCAACCCAAGCTGTGTTGCCGTAATAGCAACACCGACCTGCATACCGGCCAAAATCGTAGTACCTCCCATTAGAGAGACCATTTGGCCTGTTTCAATAATCGTTCTGGCAAAATAAGAATCCAGAGTACTTACTTGGGACAAATCGAGGATCACACCTTTCGTATCCTGTTCACTCATCCGATTCAGGATGTTATCTTGCAATTCCGCAATTACCATATCTTGCGGATCTTGAGGCAAGGTGACAAGCAGCACTCCTTTAATCCGAACAATTGAAACTGTTGCTGTATTCATTCTAGACCCCCTCACTCAACAAAACTGCTTTTTCCTTCTGTTGTAAGGAGAGAGCCAATCGCAAACCGTCAGCAAAGGAATTTCTGGTCTTGATTCCTTTGAGGCCAATTCCAAGTTGAATGAGAGTTTGCGCTATCGATGGACTCACACCGGTCAGAATAACTTCTGCGCCAACCATGTTTGCTGCATTAACCGCATCTATGAAGTATTGTGCGGATTGTGTGTCTACATCCGGAACACCAGTGATATCCAATAACGCTAAGGGAGACTTGGTTTCCACGATAGCCCCCAGAAAACGTTCCATGAGTAGTTCGGCGCGTTCCCCGTCCATCAAACCGATAAGCGGGGCAGCCACAATGCCGTCCCACACTCTCACAACAGGAGTTGATAAATCCTGAATAGCTTGGGTCTTTTTTTCTAACTCCTTTGCCTGTTCCTTCTGAACTCTTTGTTCGAGGTAGGATTCCGAAACAACTTCAGCAAATAATTTTACGAAGTTAGTTAAATCAGGCAGTCGCTTTTTTTCTACGATTGGAACATGCTTTAGCGCTTTCAAGTAATCCTTTGAGTCAAAGCCATATTTTCGAGCAAAGGCACGAAATTTATCTTTATCAGGGGGAGCGGTAAGAAACTGTCCGATAAACGCATTGGCGACATGTTCTCCCTCAACGATGATTGGGGCAGCGGCGTCGATCAATCCATTCTTGCACTCATAAAGTGTGTATTTCTTATCCTTGGAAAGTCGATTGGCTAAAATCACATCGGATTCAATGCACTTTTTGCATGTCTCTTCGTTTTTGCGATGAAAATCAGTACAAATTCTTTGCCACTGGGCTCCCACCATGACATTCCCATCCAAATCAATGATGGCGCCGGCAATTCCGGTAGCCTTACAAAAGGCCTCCAGCAATTTTTGATGCCGATCGAGAGCTAGGGTTTCGGAAAACGACATTTGCATAACACGCTCCTAGAAATAGAAATATAAGTTAGAAACTACTGACTCTGAATACTCTGCACTTCGAGGCCAAGCCTTTTCAAACCCACACGTATTCCCGCAGAAAGAGAAGCTCTCGTAATCACCTCAGACAAGTCGATCCCCAGATGCACCAACGTCTTAGCTATTTCTGGTCTAACTCCTGTGAGAATGACTTCTGCTCCCAAGAGACGAGAGGCTCCGATCGTATCAATGATATGCTGCGCAGTTTGCGTATCCAGAATTGGAACACCGGTAATATCTATCAATGCAACGGAAGAATTGGTGGTCTCAATGCTCGACAAGATGAGATCCATAAACTGCCGTGTTCGTTCACTGTCCAAACTGCCGATCAAAGGTGCTATTACAATTCCCTCCCAGATCTTTAGGACAGGTGTAGATAGCTCCAATATTTCTTGTGCCTGAGCGGCCAATTTGTTCTCGGTTTGTTTGCTGTGAAGAGCTTGGTTCACAGCCACGGCCAACGACTCAACAGCTTCCTGATCTTTCTTTGTAAATCGCCCCTTCTTTTTTGCCAGTGAAATCATACCAATAGTTAATTCACCTTGCTTCATGGGGACGCCTAGAAAAGCATTTAAAGGAGGGTGCTCCGGAGGGAGCCCTGAGCTTGATGGATGCTTGCTCGGAGCATTAGTAAGCAATGATTTTCCATCTTTAAGGACTTTTCCCCAAATCCCGGAAATATCCATATCTGTAATCAGTAAACCAGCTTTGGAACTATCGATACCGCACGCATCCCATCCCGGATTACTCACAGCAATTGTATCGAACCGACCAACAGGATTTATTTCTCCAATAAAGCCGTAGTCACTGTTCGTTATCTTCTCCAAAGTATGAAGGCAGAGCTTTGCCAACTCTTCCTCATCATTGCCTGTCAAAGCCTGAAGAAAAATATTGTTAATTCCCTCTAAAACACTTCTTTCAAGCGATCTTTGACCTTTTGCATCAGACTTAGATACCTTTTCTTTGGAACTCACGCCTGCCTCCTCTTTGAACTCAGATCAATTCGCCTATAATTAAACGCACCCAAATAGAAAAACCTATTATCAGATAAACACATTCAAAAACAATATGTCCACTTCATGGCGTTATAATAATGCACCAAGA
Organism: Pseudodesulfovibrio sp. zrk46; assembly: GCF_012516435.1. Lineage (NCBI taxonomy): Bacteria > Pseudomonadati > Thermodesulfobacteriota > Desulfovibrionia > Desulfovibrionales > Desulfovibrionaceae > Pseudodesulfovibrio > Pseudodesulfovibrio sp. zrk46. The sequence goes on along the minus strand of NZ_CP051216.1, from coordinate 2,774,606 downwards.
CTGAGGATGGGGTTGAGGAACTTACACCAGCACGTATAACTATTCAGGAATGATCGGAATGGCAGCAACCGAATAAGGACGGCTACCGGGTGCTCATATTGAGATAACCATTGAAGAAAAGTCCCTATTGTGCCTGAAATATTCAACACAGATGAAGGCAGCCAATTTACCAGTTATGAGTTCATCAGAACCTTGCAGGATGCTGGCATCCGCATCTCAATGGATGGCCGAGGGCGTTGGATGGATAATGTTATGATCGAACGACTCTGAAAGTCGCTGAAATACGAATGCGTTTATCTGCGAGAGTTAGAGACAGGGTCCGACAGCGAAGTCGAGAACATGCTTGAACATGCTGCTAATCAGAAAACACGCCATTACATGTTTTTGGCAATTATGATCGCCGTCGCGCATGGTTGTGCTCGCCAAGAGGCACTTAACCTCAAATGACCCCATATCGATCTGAACTTTCAAGAAACAAGGCCGATCAGCTTCTTTCGCACCAAAAACAAGCATGACAGAATTCACGCGATAATGCTTCGAACAAGAGAGGCTTTACTCAATCGAAAAGCACACGTTGAAAAGATGCGAAAGAAACGTGGAATCAAAGTCAGAGACGAATATGTTATCGGCCGACTCGATGGTACTGGATTTAAGGATGTCAATAATGCTTGGAGAACCATTCGAAAGGCATGCGGATTCAACAAAAAGATTACCTTCCATGTTCAGCGCCACACATACTGCACCAATATTGTACTCTCTGGCAGTTCAACGAAGCATGCAGCAGCCATGATCGGACACAATGATCCCCGAATGACCGAACGATACACCAACCTTGAAAACCTTATCCACAATCCGGCGCAAGACAGACTTGCCGCACATTATAAAAACACAAAAAAATCCAAATAGGACACATTTGGGTCACAAAACCGTTTTTCGGTTCCAGACAAAAGAAAAAGGACTTCAGATAAACATCTGAAGTCCTTAAGTTTCTAGTGGTGGAGCTGGAGGGAATTGAACCCACGACCTCTTGAATGCCATTCAAGCGCTCTCCCAACTGAGCTACAGCCCCACGTCGTTGGAAAGTCAATTTGCAGAAAGTGCGGGATGTTGTCAACACAAAATAGTGTAGATTCACACTTTTATCAATATACGTGCCGTATTAATCTCAACAAACAATATATTGGACCTATTGAAGACGGAGCCATAGATTTCCTCCAACAGGAATGACAAGGAGGCACATATGTCTATTTCTTTCAGTGACACCAAAGAGTTATGCGAGCAGGAGCTACAAGACCTGTTTCTCTCCGTAGATTGGGATTCCGGGAATTATCCAGAAAAGCTGGTGAAGGCCATCCAAGGAGCACATGGGGTTTTTACTGCTTGGGATGGGGACAAGCTCGTCGGATTGATCAATGTTTTATCAGACGGACACATGGCCGCTTACGTTCATTATCTGCTGGTTCGTCCGGAATACCAGGGCAAAGGGATTGGAAAACTCCTCATTGAGCAAATGGCCGAGGCGTACCAGGACGTTCCGACCAAGCTACTGATTTCCTACAACACCAAAGCCGGGTTCTACGAACGACAAGGTTTTGTCGCCGCAACAGACAAGTCTCCCATGTTCATGACCTCAATGCGCTTGTAACCTCCATTCTTCACCGAACATAATGATGCATCCCTTCTTTTTTTCTGGTAATCCCCACACTCAGGTTGCCATTGAAATTGGAGGGATGCTTCATGAAAAGCATAAGCAAATATATTATTGGGCTAGCTGTAACCGTAATGACAGCAACATCAGCCTGGGCAGGCCAACAACTCAGCGTTCAGGTTCAAAACGGCCAACTCAGAAGCAAGCCCGGCTTCTATGGAAAGCAAACCGACACCCTGCCGTATGGGGATGCTGTAGAACTTAAAGCCGAAGAGGGAGAATGGCGTCGTATCACCTCCATCAAATCCGGCAAAAGCGGATGGATGCATTCCTCAGCGCTGAGCGAGCAGAAGATCATTCTTCGCCCTACCAATAGTGATGTACAAGCAGCAGAGCAAACCGATACCCTCATCCTCTCTGGACAAGGTTTCAATCAAAGGACCGAAGATAAATACCGAGAATCCACCAAAGCTGATTATACATTGGTAGACAAGATGGCCGCCGAAAGCGCCTCCCCCAAAGAAGTCGATGAATTCATCAAGGCTGGCGGCCTTGGGAAAGGCGGTATCTAATGAAACGTAGAAGCTTTCTCCGCGCCTTGTTTCTGACCACTCCCATCCTGCTTGCCCCGGGTCTTGCCAGTGCATTTGAAATCGGCCTTCCCGGTGGTTTCAAGGTGGACACTGAAGATATCAAAAACAGCTACAAAGCCCCCCCGAAAAAACCAGCGGGGTATCAGGAAATTACCCCGCAACAGGAGCACTACCTTGGCAGGGCTGTGGCAGCTTCAATATTAACGAAATACTCTCCACTCCAACATGATCGTGCGCAAAAGTATTTGAACGTCATGGGATTAGCTCTGGCAAAAGTATCCGACCGCCCTGAAACATTTGGCGGCTACAAATTCATGATCCTTGATACTGACGAGATCAACGCCATGTCAGCACCGGGAGGCTTTATCTTTGTCACCAAAGGCATGCTTCGATGCTGCAAAACAGAAGACGCCATGGCCGCAGCGCTAGCCCATGAGATAGCACATGTTCAACGCAAACACCCGCTCCAAGCCCTGAGCAAGGGCGTCATCAATCAAGCAGCGAGGACACAATCCCTCCCCGGCACATCCACATTCTTTCTTGAAAATGAGAAGAACCTCGCCAAGACACTAGGCACGGGCACTGAGACAATTACCACGACGCTACTCGAAAATGGATACTCCACAGAATTTGAAGAGGAAGCGGACAAAGACGCCGTCACGATACTACAACGCTTGGGCTATGACCCCAATTATTTCATCGAAATGTTACAGGTCATGAAAAAGCGCTTGGCCGAAGAAGCGGCTTTCGCCAAGACTCACCCTGCACCGGAAGACAGGATCAAGACAGTGGAGAGCATTATCGGAGCCTATAGGAAAACCAAACCATCCGTTGCGAGGAAGTTTCGCTTCATGACCATGACTGGTGGCATGTAACTCAAGAGCAAATAAAAAAGGGAAACCTCATACAAGACTCCCCTTTTTCCGTTATTTATCCGACTCGTTATTTAATTTCACCATACGGGACATACTTGCGCAGATTCTTTTGAAACACGGTATCACCATGAGCCATGGGGACTTTGATACTGGCCAAGGCATCGTTGTATAGCTTGATCTTGGCATCATCAGTATCCTTGCTGAAAGCAAAATAGAGCGGCACCTTTTTATAGACAAAAGCCACCTTGTATTTTCTTGGGTCAATCCGCATTTGACGCATCAGATAGGCCGTCTCCAGATTGGAGTAAGCAATTAGATCGGTCTTTTTCCCTTTCAACTCAAGAAGGGGCTGCACATAACTCGTGTGCATCTTGACCTTTTTTGGGTCAACGCCCTCTTCAATAAGGGTATCTAAAGGATCACTGCCGCGAATACTCCCCACTTGGTACTTTTCGACATCTTCGGTTGTCGCGATGGTGTACTCGTTCCCCTTCTTACCGATCAGGACATACTTAGGGAAATAAACAGGCCCCACCCATTTGAATTTCTCTTCAACTTCAGGCGTGCGAGGGACATTCAAGATGACCCTCTTCGGAAGAGTCTCCGCATCGGCATACGCTTTTTTCAGCGGCATTAATTTGATGTTCTTCCGATGAAACGGAGTACTCGTCATCTTCATGATACTTTCAATTGTATCAACCGACACACCTCCGACACGAAGCCCTTTATTGAAAGTAAATGGAGGGTAAACTCCGGACATAACGACATACTCATCCGCACTTGCAACAGATGACACTAACAACACCAAAACAACTAGTAGACTCGAAACGATCTTACACATACACCCCTCACCGATTTTTCTCTCTCGATTAGAAGAATACTCACGATAGTTGTATGTTCAGCTAAACAGATGTTTGTCAACAATCAGATATCTATTTCTTCAAAACGGCCAGCGTTCACGACATGTCATTTCTTAAATATCAACCATGACAAAGATCATGTTGTTACACTCAAATTCATGAAATCAGATATGTAGATTGACGATAAGATAGCCGTAATCAGCATAATAGACTTTCCACATGATAACTTTTCCTAATATTTATCTAAGATAAAAATTAATCAATACTTTCAAGCTATTAAAATTATTCAAACCAAAAATAACTCGTGGATAATAATATCAGAACAAATACAGTATTAAACACCACTATGTGGAAAACTTAATATAAAATCTCATAATCGCCCCTAATCGTCATACAGAAACATTCCTGAAATACCAGCAACAAGCATTGTGAAAGGACTCTTATCCACAACATAAGTGCTCATATTAACTTAATTTCAATCCGTTGACTTGTGACGCGACAGGCCATATATATAATCTAAGATTTTAAACTAAGAATCGACATATAAGCCACGCAACTTTTGTAGGAGGAAGTTATGGCCGACCAAATTACCGTCACGAAGCCTGCCATAGATGGTGTCACAACCATCCCGGTAGCAGCAGATGCAGCCCTTATATTTGACTTTGACATTTCCACTGCCGAATTCAACGGCAACGGTCCGGATCTCGTCATCACCCTTGAGGAAGGCGGCGTCGTCATCGTCAAGGACTACCTGATCATGGCCGAAGAAGGCACCCTGCCGACCTTCGAACTCATGGACGGCACAGAGGTCCCAGGTGATGTCTACCTGTTCGCCTTCAACGAAGAGTCCTCTGACCAGCAGGACAATTTCGATACCGCAGCCGATTCCGCAGCCAGTGGCAGTGGTGTTGGCTCTTATGTTGACGATAGCGGCAACCTGTTCCGCGGCGTCGACAGTCTGGGCAACCAGGGCGATCCGGAATTTGAGTCCTCAAGCTTTGCGCGCCGAGGAGGCTTCGGAGCCAGTGACACTACCGAAGCACCAAACACCGCCCCGATCATCAACGGCACCCTCTCTCTGTCCCTGAATGAAGACAATGACCCTCAGGTCGCCGGTGATCCATATATCATTAATGATACGGACATCCTTGCTCTGGTCACTGACACACCGGGTTCCTTTTTGTCCGTAACCCAACTGAATGTTTCTGGTGGCACTCTCACCAACATCGGCCCCGGCCAGTGGTCTTATGTACCTGATCAGGACTACTTCGGCACAATTGACGTGACCTTCACCGTAACAGACGCAGGCGGTCTGTCCTCCAGTGGGACTGGCACTATCACTGTCGTCCCTGTTAACGATGCACCTGAGGCCGAAGACGACACTAACGCCGTCACTGAAGATGCCATTATCAATGGCACCGTTGCTGGCAACGACAGCGATGTCGATAACACCGCAGAGGAACTCTCCTACAGCCTCGCGGACGACCAGGCACCGGTTAAGGGATTCACCCTGAATGCAGACGGCTCCTACACTTTTGACGCATCTGAATATGATGACCTGACTGATGGTGAAAAGCAGACAATCACCATCAAGTATCAGGTTTCTGACGGCGATTTGATAGATACGGCCGAACTGACCATTACCGTGACCGGCACCAACGACACGGCGGTCATCTCCGTGGGTGGTACCGATTCCGACACCGGCGCAGTCACCGAGCTGGCCGAAGGCATTGCCGATCAGGCTGTCACTCTGACAGACTCTGGCAAGCTCTCCATCTCCGACGCGGACGATGGCGAAGATGTCTTCTCCACCACCGTAGACAACACCGGCAAGGTCGGCGCACTGTCCATCACCACTGACGGCAACTGGACCTACAACGTCGACAACACCGCCACCGAAGTGCAGCAGCTCGGCGCTGGCGAGACACTCACCGAGACCTTTGTGGTCACTTCCGATGACGGCTCTGCCTCGCACACCGTCACCGTGACCATCAACGGCACCGAAGATACCCCGGTCATTACTGGCACCGCTTCCGGCGATGTCACCGAAGAGACCGACATCAGCGTGTCCGGCGCACTCGACGTCACCGACGTTGATCTGGTCGACACTCCTGACTTCGACGCAGGCACGGTTCAGGGCAACTACGGTGCTGTCACCATCGATGCAGACGGCAACTGGACCTACACTCTGGATTCCAGAGCTGACGCGCTGAACGCTGGCGACTCCGCCTCCGACAGCATCGTGGTCTACGCCCGCACCGACGACGGCGAAGTAGTCTCCCAGACCATCTCTATTGATATTACCGGCACCAACGACACTGCGGTCATCTCCGTGGGCGACACCGATTCCGACACCGGCTCCGTCACCGAGCTGGCAGAAGGCGTTGCCGATCAGGCTGTCACTCTGACAGACTCTGGCAAGCTCTCCATCTCCGACGCGGACGATGGCGAAGATGTCTTCTCCACCACCGTAGACAACACCGGCAAGGTCGGCGCACTGTCCATCACCACTGACGGCAACTGGACCTACAACGTCGACAACACCGCCACCGAAGTGCAGCAGCTCGGCGCTGGCGAGACACTCACCGAGACCTTTGTGGTCACTTCCGATGACGGCTCTGCCTCGCACACCGTCACCGTGACCATCAACGGCACCGAAGATACCCCGGTCATTACTGGCACCGCTTCCGGCGATGTCACCGAAGAGACCGACATCAGCGTGTCCGGCGCACTCGACGTCACCGACGTTGATCTGGTCGACACTCCTGACTTCGACGCAGGCACGGTTCAGGGCAACTACGGTGCTGTCACCATCGATGCAGACGGCAACTGGACCTACACTCTGGATTCCAGAGCTGACGCGCTGAACGCTGGCGACTCCGCCTCCGACAGCATCGTGGTCTACGCCCGCACCGACGACGGCGAAGTCGTCTCCCAGACCATCTCTATTGATATTACCGGCACCAACGACACGGCGGTCATCTCCGTGGGCGACACCGATTCCGACACCGGCGCAGTCACCGAGTTGGCCGAAGGCATTGCCGATCAGGATGTCACACTGACCTCCACCGGCAAGCTCTCCATCTCCGACGCGGACGATGGCGAAGATGTCTTCTCCACCACCGTAGACAACACCGGCAAGGTCGGCGCACTGTCCATCACCACTGACGGCAACTGGACCTACAACGTCGACAACACCGCCACCGAAGTGCAGCAGCTCGGCGCTGGCGAGACACTCACCGAGACCTTTGTGGTCACTTCCGATGACGGCTCTGCCTCGCACACCGTCACCGTGACCATCAACGGCACCGAAGATACCCCGGTCATTACTGGCACCGCTTCCGGCGATGTCACCGAAGAGACCGACATCAGCGTGTCCGGCGCACTCGACGTCACCGACGTTGATCTGGTCGACACTCCTGACTTCGACGCAGGCACGGTTCAGGGCAACTACGGTGCTGTCACCATCGATGCAGACGGCAACTGGACCTACACTCTGGACTCCAGAGCTGACGCGCTCAACGCTGGCGACTCCGCCTCCGACAGCATCGTGGTCTACGCCCGCACCGACGACGGCGAAGTCGTCTCCCAGACCATCTCTATTGATATTACCGGCACCAACGACACTGCGGTCATCTCCGTGGGCGACACCGATTCCGACACCGGCGCAGTCACCGAGCTGGCCGAAGGCATTGCCGATCAGGATGTCACACTGACCTCCACCGGCAAGCTCTCCATCTCCGACGCGGACGATGGCGAAGATGTCTTCTCCACCACCGTGGACAACACCGGCAAGGTCGGCGCACTGTCCATCACCGCTGACGGCAACTGGACCTACAACGTCGACAACACCGCCACCGAAGTGCAGCAGCTCGGCGCTGGCGAGACACTCACCGAGACCTTTGTGGTCACTTCCGATGACGGCTCTGCCTCCCACACCGTCACCGTGACCATCAACGGCACCGAAGATACTCCGGTCATCACCGGCACCGCTTCCGGCGCAGTCACAGAAGAGACCGACATCAGCGTGTCCGGCGCACTTGACGTCACCGACGTTGATCTGGTCGACACTCCTGACTTCGACGCAGGCACGGTTCAGGGCAACTACGGTGCTGTCACCATCGATGCAGACGGCAACTGGACCTACACTCTGGACTCCAGAGCTGACGCGCTCAACGCTGGCGACTCCGCCTCCGACAGCATCGTGGTCTACGCCCGCACCGACGACGGCGAAGTAGTCTCCCAGACCATCTCTATTGATATTACCGGCACCAACGACACGGCGGTCATCTCCGTGGGCGACACCGATTCCGACACCGGCGCAGTCACCGAGTTGGCCGAAGGCATTGCCGATCAGGATGTCACACTGACCTCCACCGGCAAGCTCTCCATCTCCGACGCGGACGATGGCGAAGATGTCTTCTCCACCACCGTAGACAACACCGGCAAGGTCGGCGCACTGTCCATCACCACTGACGGCAACTGGACCTACAACGTCGACAACACCGCCACCGAAGTGCAGCAGCTCGGCGCTGGCGAGACACTCACCGAGACCTTTGTGGTCACTTCCGATGACGGCTCTGCCTCGCACACCGTCACCGTGACCATCAACGGCACCGAAGATACCCCGGTCATTACTGGCACCGCTTCCGGCGATGTCACCGAAGAGACCGACATCAGCGTGTCCGGCGCACTCGACGTCACCGACGTTGATCTGGTCGACACTCCTGACTTCGACGCCGGCACGGTTCAGGGCAACTACGGCTCCGTCACCATCGATGCAGACGGCAACTGGACCTACACTCTGGACTCCAGAGCTGACGCGCTGAACGCTGGCGACTCCGCCTCCGACAGCATCGTGGTCTACGCCCGCACCGACGACGGCGAAGTAGTCTCCCAGACCATCTCCATTGATATTACCGGCACCAACGACACGGCGGTCATCTCCGTGGGTGGTACCGATTCCGACACCGGCTCCGTCACCGAGCTGGCAGAAGGCGTTGCCGATCAGGCTGTCACTCTGACAGACTCTGGCAAGCTCTCCATCTCCGACGCGGACGATGGCGAAGATGTCTTCTCCACCACCGTGGACAACACCGGCAAGGTCGGCGCACTGTCCATCACCGCTGACGGTAACTGGACCTACAACGTCGACAACACTGCCACCGAAGTGCAGCAGCTCGGCGCTGGAGACACCCTCACCGAGACCTTTGTGGTCACCTCCGCTGACGGCTCTGCCTCGCACACCGTCACCGTGACCATCAACGGCACCGAAGATACTCCGGTCATCACTGGCACCGCTTCCGGCGATGTCACCGAAGAGACCGACATCAGCGTGTCCGGCGCACTCGACGTCACCGACGTTGATCTCGTCGACACTCCTGACTTCGACGCCGGCACGGTTCAGGGCAACTACGGCTCCGTCACCATCGATGCAGACGGCAACTGGACCTACACTCTGGATTCCAGAGCTGACGCGCTCAACGCTGGCGACTCCGCCTCCGACAGCATCGTGGTCTACGCCCGCACCGACGACGGCGAAGTAGTCTCCCAGACCATCTCTATTGATATTACCGGCACCAACGACACGGCGGTCATCTCCGTGGGTGGTACCGATTCCGACACCGGCTCCGTCACCGAGCTGGCAGAAGGCGTTGCCGATCAGGCTGTCACTCTGACAGACTCTGGCAAGCTCTCCATCTCCGACGCGGACGATGGCGAAGATGTCTTCTCCACCACCGTGGACAACACCGGCAAGGTCGGTGCACTGTCCATCACCGCTGACGGTAACTGGACCTACAACGTCGACAACACTGCCACCGAAGTGCAGCAGCTCGGCGCTGGCGAGACCCTCACCGAGATATTTGTAGTCACTTCCGCTGACGGCTCTGCCTCGCACACCGTCACCGTGACCATCAACGGCACCGAAGATACTCCGGTCATCACTGGCACCGCTTCCGGCGATGTCACCGAAGAGACCGACATCAGCGTGTCCGGCGCACTCGACGTCACCGACGTTGATCTCGTCGACACTCCTGACTTCGACGCAGGCACGGTTCAGGGCAACTACGGCTCCGTCACCATCGATGCAGACGGCAACTGGACCTACACTCTGGATTCCAGAGCTGACGCGCTGAACGCTGGTGACTCCGCCTCCGACAGCATCGTGGTCTACGCCCGCACCGACGACGGCGAAGTAGTCTCCCAGACCATCTCTATTGATATTACCGGCACCAACGACACGGCAGTCATCTCCGTGGGTGGTACCGATTCCGACACAGGCGCAGTCACCGAGCTGGCAGAAGGCGTTGCCGATCAGGCTGTCACTCTGACAGACTCTGGTAAGCTCTCCATCTCCGACGCGGACGATGGCGAAGATGTCTTCTCCACCACCGTGGACAACACCGGCAAGGTCGGCGCACTGTCCATCACCGCTGACGGCAACTGGACCTACAACGTCGACAACACTGCCACCGAAGTGCAGCAGCTCGGCGCTGGAGACACCCTCACCGAGACATTTGTAGTCACTTCCGCTGACGGCTCTGCCTCGCACACCGTCACCGTGACCATCAACGGCACCGAAGATACTCCGGTCATCACTGGCACCGCTTCCGGCGATGTCACCGAAGAGACCGACATCAGCGTGTCCGGCGCACTCGACGTCACCGACGTTGATCTGGTCGACACTCCTGACTTCGACGCCGGCACGGTTCAGGGCAACTACGGCTCCGTCACCATCGATGCAGACGGCAACTGGACCTACACTCTGGACTCCAGAGCTGACGCGCTGAACGCTGGCGACTCCGCCTCCGACAGCATCGTGGTCTACGCCCGCACCGACGACGGCGAAGTAGTCTCCCAGACCATCTCCATTGATATTACCGGCACCAACGACACGGCGGTCATCTCCGTGGGTGGTACCGATTCCGACACCGGCTCCGTCACCGAGCTGGCAGAAGGCGTTGCCGATCAGGCTGTCACTCTGACAGACTCTGGCAAGCTCTCCATCTCCGACGCGGACGATGGCGAAGATGTCTTCTCCACCACCGTGGACAACACCGGCAAGGTCGGCGCACTGTCCATCACCGCTGACGGTAACTGGACCTACAACGTCGACAACACTGCCACCGAAGTGCAGCAGCTCGGCGCTGGAGACACCCTCACCGAGACCTTTGTGGTCACCTCCGCTGACGGCTCTGCCTCGCACACCGTCACCGTGACCATCAACGGCACCGAAGATACTCCGGTCATCACTGGCACCGCTTCCGGCGATGTCACCGAAGAGACCGACATCAGCGTGTCCGGCGCACTCGACGTCACCGACGTTGATCTCGTCGACACTCCTGACTTCGACGCCGGCACGGTTCAGGGCAACTACGGCTCCGTCACCATCGATGCAGACGGCAACTGGACCTACACTCTGGATTCCAGAGCTGACGCGCTCAACGCTGGCGACTCCGCCTCCGACAGCATCGTGGTCTACGCCCGCACCGACGACGGCGAAGTAGTCTCCCAGACCATCTCTATTGATATTACCGGAACCAACGACACGGCGGTCATCTCCGTGGGTGGTACCGATTCCGACACCGGTTCCGTCACCGAGCTGGCCGAAGGCATTGCCGATCAGGCTGTCACTCTGACAGACTCTGGCAAGCTTTCCATCTCCGACGCGGACGATGGCGAAGATGTCTTCTCCACCACCGTGGACAACACCGGCAAGGTCGGTGCACTGTCCATCACCGCTGACGGTAACTGGACCTACAACGTCGACAACACTGCCACCGAAGTGCAGCAGCTCGGCGCTGGCGAGACCCTCACCGAGATATTTGTAGTCACTTCCGCTGACGGCTCTGCCTCGCACACCGTCACCGTGACCATCAACGGCACCGAAGATACTCCGGTCATCACTGGCACCGCTTCCGGCGATGTCACCGAAGAGACCGACATCAGCGTGTCCGGCGCACTCGACGTCACCGACGTTGATCTCGTCGACACTCCTGACTTCGACGCAGGCACGGTTCAGGGCAACTACGGCTCCGTCACCATCGATGCAGACGGCAACTGGACCTACACTCTGGATTCCAGAGCTGACGCGCTGAACGCTGGTGACTCCGCCTCCGACAGCATCGTGGTCTACGCCCGCACCGACGACGGCGAAGTAGTCTCCCAGACCATCTCCATTGATATTACCGGCACCAACGACACCGCGGTGATCACCACACGTCCTGGCGGCGACACCGGCAGCGTTTCTGAACGCCCCGAAAATGCGGCCAATCAGGATGTAACCCTTACCACCAAGGGTAAGCTCTCCATTGAGGATGCCGACGAAGGTGAAGACGAGTTCTCCACCACCGTGGACAACACTGGCAAGGTCGGTTCTCTGACCATCACTGCCGACGGCAAGTGGACCTACGAAGTCGATAACAACGACTCTCGTGTCCAAGAGCTTGAGGCTGGCGAGACGCTGACTGAAACCTTCGTAGTCGAGTCTGCTGACGGTTCTGCTTCGCACACGGTTACCGTGACCATTAACGGCACCGAAGACACTCCGGTGATCAGCGGCGATGCTTCTGGAAGCGTTGTTGAAGCCACCGACATCAGCGTATCCGGCGCTCTTGACGTCAACGACCTTGACGCTGAAGAGAGCCTCGGATTTGACGCTGGCACGGTTCAGGGCAACTACGGTTCCGTTGAAATCGATGCTGACGGCAACTGGACCTACACTCTGGATTCCCGCGCTGACGTTCTCAATGCAGGTGACGATGCGACCGACAGCATCACTGTCTACGCCCGCACTGACGATGGCGAAGTGGTCTCCCAGACTATCTCTATCGATATCACCGGCACCAATGACGACGCTGAAATCTCTGTTCCCGCAGATGGCGCAGACACTGGCTCCGTAAATGAAGATGATTTCGAAACGACCCTGACCACCTCAGGCAAGCTCGATATTGCTGACGCAGATGATGGAGAAGCCAATTTCTCCACCTCTGTGGATCAGGGCGACAACCTCGGTTCTCTGACCATCGATGCCGATGGCAACTGGGACTACTCAGTTAATAACAATCTCGATGCAGTTCAGCAGCTGGGCGTTGGCGACACCTTGACCGAGACATTCGTTGTCTCTTCTCAGGACGGCACCGCCTCTCACACTGTGACAGTCACCATCAATGGAACCAACGACGCTCCGACCATCGATCTGGACGGCGGCAGCCACCTCGAAGTGAACTTCGTCCGTGAAACTGCCGGTTACAACAACCTCTTCGGCGTCTACAAGATCGCCGCAGACGGCACTGCTTCCGAACCGCAGGTTCTTATCAACAACCAAAACGCCGGTATCCCCGGTGGTCACACCCTCGGCACTCTTGAGCCCGGTGAATCCTACGGTTACTTCATCATTGCCAATGGCTCCGGCCAGTACGGCGATGTTTCTGACGATCAGCTCTCCTTCGGCATGGGAGCCGACGGCAAGATGGTCCTCATGATCGATGGCCAGCCCTCCAGCCATCCGGTTTACTTTTCTCAGGATGAGCACAACCCGGATTCTCTGGATGGTAGCGATCCCAACCACACTGATAAGAACGGCGTTTCCGCTCCTGGTCACTTCATCATTGAAGACCCGGATGCAGACGGTTCCTACATCGTGCGCATGGAAGACCTGCCCAATGGCGGCGACCATGACTATGTTGACATCGTCGTCCGTATCACCCCGGTTGAGGGCTCCGAAGGCACAGGCTTCGAAGGTACCTACATCGAGAACGCCGGTTCCGTTTACATCGCCTCCGCTGCGCTCGATATCTCTGATGTCGATAGCGCAACCATGACCGATGCAACCATCACCCTGACCAACACGCTGGATGGTGACGAACTGCAGCTCGGCACTCTGCCGGACGGCATCGTCGCCACCACTTCCACGGATGATCAAGGCAACATCGTGATCACTCTGACCGCAGCCGACGGCACCACCGCTCCGGTGGCTGACTTCGAAGCTGCGATCAAGTCCATCGCATTCTTCAACACCTCTGATGATCCGGACACCGCCGACCGCACTGTCACCGTAACCGTCTCCGACGACTACGGCGCATCCAGCAACACTGCAGTGTCCACCATCCACGTGGAAGCTCGCAACGATGCTCCGCTCATTCGCAATGACGCAGTCTCTACTGACGAAGACAACTCCGTCACCATCGACTTCGCCACGCTGCTGGCCAATGACAGCGACGTGGACAGCGACACGCTGACCATCACCCGCGTACTGAATCCGCAGAATGGTACGGTCACCATAGACCACGATGCCCAGACCATCACCTTCACTCCGGACCCGGATTACAACGGTCCTGCTTCCTTCACATACGGCGTCTCCGACGGCGACGGTGCCTACCGCGAAGGCAGAGTCGACGTTACTGTCAATCCGGTCAACGAACCGCCGACCAGCGTGGACTTCGCTGTCGCAGGCGATGATATGGGCGAAGCCGTTACCATCGACTTCCTCCGCGATGTCGGAGCCACCGATCCTGACGGCGTAAATGTTGACGACGTGGACGGCACCGTGACTCAGATCAAGATCACCAGCCTGCCCGAGGGTGGTACCTTGTACTACACCCCGGCAGAGGGCGGCGATCCGGTGGAAGTCACCGACGAGACCACCTACGATGCTGACGGCACCTTCACCTTCGAGCCGGAAGAGTTGGATAGCTCCACTCTGATGCTCGGCACCAAGGACGGCAGCCACCTCGGTCTGGATAACTGGGGCAGCAACACTGACGGCGACGCCACCACCCTGACGCAGACTGTTAACGGTTCCACCGTTACCATCTCCAGCGGCACCGGCACCCTGTCCGGCAACGCCACTGATGGCTACCAGATCACTGCGGGTGGTGCTGGACGTCCGCTCTATCAGTACAATGAAAATACTCCGAGCCACATGGGCTTCGGTATCGGCGATAACGACGGCAACGGCATCGAAGCCGGTGAGACCATCACCGTGGACTTCGGCGACAGCGTTGTCTCCACTGCTAAGGTTGGCTTTGACGGCCTCGGCGGGCACTTCGACGACGGCGGCTCTGTCGGAGCCAAGGCTGTCTGGATCGCCATGCTCGATGGCCAGGTTGTCGGTTCCGGCGCCGTGGTCAATGACAACACAGACGGTTCCCTGTTCGAAGAACTGGTAATCACCTCCGACATGATCGACGGCGGCCTGTTTGACTCCATCGTCTTCACCACCGATTCTCCGACCAATTCCAACTGGGAACTGCGTTACGTTGAATCCGAATTCGGTGCAGACAGCTCCTTCACTTACAAGCCTGTCGACAATGACGGCCTGGAAGGTAACGAGTCCGTAGTCTCCATCGATGTAACTCCGGAAAACCTCACCCACGAACCGCCTGTCAGCCAGAGCTTCAGCGAAGACGTCAACCCCGGCGAAACCGTTGCCGTGGACTTCACTGACGGCGCACTGAGCGATCTGGAAGACGGCACTGTTGACACCGTGGTCATCAAGTCTCTGCCCACCGAAGGCAAGCTTGTCGATGATCAGGGTAACGAAATCAACGTGGGCGACGAAGTCAACATCAACAATGTTAATTACGAAGCCCCCGACACCGTGGACGGCCCGGCAGTAACCGGCGTCTTCCTGGGTGCTCGCGATGCAGGCGACGAAGACCTTGCCAACTGGGGCACTGAAATCGACGCCAATACCCGCCAGATGGCTGTCACCGATGACATCACCGTCACGGTCACGTCCGAAGGCGGCAGCCTGACCCAATTCCACGCCGAGAACCCGAGTCACATGGGCACCGGAATCGGCGTCGGTGGCGGCGAAGGCATCAATGACGGCGAGACCATCTCCATCGACTTCGACGGAGCCCTCGTCTCGGTAGCCGAAGTATCCTTCGATGGCCTCGGCGGCCACTTCGAAGAAGGCGGCTCTGTTGGCGCAAGCGCCACTTGGGTTGCCTACAACGGCGACACCGTCGTCGCATCCGGCGAAGTCTACGCCCCGGATTCCGGTCTGGAAAGTGTAGTCACCATCGGTCAGGACATACTCCAAGGTCAGCTCTTTGACCGCATTGAGTTCTCCACCGATTCGACCGCCGCCTCCAACTGGGAACTGAAGTACGTGGATGTCGAATTCGGCTCCGGTACCTCCTTCGACTATGCTCCGATCGACTCTGACAACATGGAAGGTAACACCTCCACTGTGAGCCTGACCTTCGACGCTCCGGACTCCCTGACCGACGAAGCTCCCATTGCAGCGGACGACACCTTCAACACTAATGAAGATGAAGCGCTGACCATCTCCTACGCCGACCTGCTCGCCAATGACGTCGAGCTGGACGGTGAGGATCTGACTCTGGATTCCGTACAGGATGCACAGGGCGGCACCGTGGAAATCGTGGACGGCCAGGTGGTCTTCACTCCCGATGCCGAATTCAGCGGCACCGCTTCCTTCACCTACACCATCAGCGACGAAGGCGGCACGCAGTCCACTGCCACCGCTACCGTCGAAGTAGCCGAAGTCAACGACGCGCCCGTGGCCGTGGATGACGAGTTCGGTTCTGTTACTGTTAATCCGGGCCTCGACATTGATGTCGACACCCCCATGGGCGTGGCACCGCAGGCCGTAGCGGACAGCTGGAAGGAATCCGGCGTCACCGTCGAAGCCTACAAGGGCGACGCACTCAACATGAATAATTGGACCTCCGAGTCTGACATCGTGATCAGCGGCAAGACTGTAAACGCTGACTACGATCCTGAAAACGAATACGCCGGCCTCGGTATCAGCAACCCGAGCGAAGAAATCGACGCAGGCGAAATCGATGGCCTGCGTGCATTCAATGGCTCCGGCAACAATAACCACACTGAAGTCATGTCCGTCTCCTTTGCTCAGGGCATGGAGAGTGTGACTCTGGAACTGGCAGCTCTCTTCGACGGCAACCGCTACGACGCCGGCAACATGGAAAGCGCCCGCATCGCTGTCTACGGCGAAGCCACCAGCCCCAACGGCAAGCCCGTACTGCTCGGCTACGTAGACGTAGACGCGGACGACAATGGTCAGGTGACCGTTTACGGTCCCAAGACGCAAGGTCAGTACCCAGCCATCGGCACCGCCACTGTCACTCAGGGCGAGCACGACGGTCTGGTTAACGTGACCCTCGACTCCGACACCTTCGGCGACGAGATCATCCAGCTTGGCCTGATGCCGCTCGATAACGGTGTCGGTTCCTCCGGCAACAACTCCGACTTCCTGCTCAAGTCCGTCTCCGCTACCTCCGAAGGCAGCATCGACGCCACTTACCTGGAAGGTGAAACCATTACTCTGAACGCCAGCGACCTGCTGACAAACGACACTGACGCCGAGGGCGCAACCCTCACCATCGCTTCGGTCTCTGATGTGGTGGACGAAGACGGCAACGTGATCGGTCATGGCAATGTGACCCTGAACGCTGACGGCACCATCACCTTCGAGCCTGAAGGCGACTTCTCTGGCAAGGCTTCCTTCACCTACACCGTCACCGACGGCGACAAGGAGAGCGAACCCGCCACTGTCACGCTGAACATCACTCCTGTGAATGACGCACCGGTTCTCGATCTCGCCGATGGCCAGGTCGTTACAGTGGACAGCCAGGATGCTGGCTACACCAACATGCTCGGCATCTACTTCGTTGAAAACGGTGTCCCGACTGAACCGGAAATCATTCTGGCCAACAGCCACGATGCCAACATGCTCAAGAACGTCCTCGAGACCTTCGACGGCGACGAGGATGTCCACTTCTTCGTCATCTCCGATGCAGGCGACAAGGGCATCTCCGCCAGCGATGTGCAGCAGGATGGTCTGGTCTTCGCCAAGGACGACGGCGAATGGGCCCTCTCCATCCCGCAGGCTGACGGCTCCGCAGAGTACGTAGATGTCCAGTTCGACATCGCGGCCTTCAACCCCAATGGCGAAGAAGCGACCTTCCGCTTCGAAACCGCTGCTGACGGTTCCATGAGCGTCATGATCGACGATCAGATCAGCACCGGCGATGACGACGACTTCAACGATCTCGTTGCCAGCGTGGATGCGGCCGCCGATAATGATACCGGCTACGCCACCACCTGGGTCGAGACTGAAGACGCTGTCTCCATCGCAGGTGACGTCACCATCACCGATGTTGACTCCGCCAACATGTCCAGCGCCACCATCGTGCTCACCAACGCACAGGATGGCGATGTGCTGAATACCGACAACCTGCCTGACGGCATCACCGCCGAGACGGTTGTTGCCAACGGTCAGATCACCGTCACCCTGACTGGCGCCGCAGACCTGGCGGTCTACATGGCAGCCATCAAGGCAGTTACCTTTGAAAACGGTAACGTTACTCCGAACACCACCGACAGAGTGGTTCAGGTCACGGTCTTCGACGACGAAGGTGCCGCCAGCAACACGGCGACCAGCACCATCGCAGTCGTCGATGATCCGACCACCGTACCGTATGTCCCGGAACCGGAATACAACGGCAACGACGGCATGACCGTACCCGATGACTTCGACAGTCATCCGACCAATGGTGACGATGTGCTGGTTGGCCATAATTACGGCGACGTAATCCTTGGAAGCAACGGTAACGACGTCATCTACGGCCTTGGACACGGCGACAACCTGCATGGTGAAAACGGCAACGACACCATCTACGGCGGCGATGGCGGAGACGTCATCACCGGCAGCAATGGTCAGGATGTGCTCCACGGTGGCGACGGCAGCGACGTCCTCACTGGAGGAAACGATAACGACCTGATCTACGGTGGCCGAGACAATGACCTCATGGCAGGCGACAACGGCATGGATACGCTGGCCGGTGGTGAAGGTAACGACAAGCTGTACGGCGGACACGACTCCGACCTGCTCCACGGCGGTTCTGGCGATGACACCCTTTACGGTGACTTCGAGAACAGCCACAAGGGCGGCGGTAGCGACACCCTCATCGGTGGAGACGGCGACGACCATCTCTACGGCGGTCGAGGCAACAACCTCCTGGTTGGCGGAGAAGGCGACGACTTCCTGACCGGAGGAGAACACAACGACATCTTCGTTACCGGCGATGGCGACGATACCATCGAAACCGGTCGCGGAAACGATACAGTGTTCATCGACCAGTCCGTACTGGGCCACGGCAGCGACATCGTGGTCACCGACTTCAACGCTGGACACGACGTCCTCGAACTCGGCGACGGAGTTTCGGTCAAGGATATCACCTCCGGCACCGAAAACCATGTCGAGTACACCGAAGTGCTGGTAGGCGATGAGCAAGGAAACGACGTAGTGGTCAAGCTTCTGGGCGTCTCCCAGACTGACCTGTCGGATCACAATTCCTCGGTCGATTCCACCAACACTGCGGCAGACGATCTGATCCAGTACATGATCGACTCCGGCAACGAGTCCTAATAAACAATAAGAACAAGAGGCCCGGTTTACACGTAAACCGGGCCTCTTGCTTTTGGATTTAACCTTGCCTTTAGGAACGATTGCCGATAGAGAATTAAATGGATGTATAAACATTTTCTAAACAAAGTTTTCCACACATGAAACGGCTACTTCTGACCATAATCGCAACACTGCTGCTCACCATCCCTGCCCTGGCAGCAGAGGATGGAATGATCTCATTGAAAGAGAGCGTTGTTGCTGCGGTCAAACAACATCCGCAGATCAAATCATTGCTGCACAACCGGGACGCCCAGGCTAACAACCTCCGCGCATCCATCGGCCGTTTCTTCCCTACTCTCGATTTGACCTCCAGCGTCGGTTTTCAGAAGTACAGCAGCTCCACCACGAGACTCAACGGCACTGACAAACGGTATAAGAGCGCCAAGGATACCACCGTCAGCCTGACCCAGAACGTATTTGACGGCATGAACCGCTTTTATGAATATGAAGGTTCCAAAGCTCGTCTGAAATCTGCTGAATTCCGCCTGATCGACAACGTCGAGACTGTGGCGCTGGAAGCTGTACGTGCCCATATGGATGTTGACCGAGAACGCAGACTCGTTGCTCTGGCCGAAGACAACATCATCGCTCACAAAGAAGTGCTCGCTTCAATTGTAGAGCGTGTCGCTGGTGGCGCTGGCAGCAAGGCTGACGAAATGCAGGCCCGAGGCCGTGTCGCACGAGCTGAGACAACATTCATTACATATACCGGCAATCTGCGCACTGCAGAAGCTCAATATTTCCGTGTAACCGGCATGAAGGCCGACGCACTGGACAGTGCTGATTACATGTTGGGCGACGTCCCGGAGGAGATGACTCCCATTCTGGACAATTGCCTCACCTATAACCCCAAGATCCTCGTTGCCAAGGCTGACCTTGAAGCCACCAATCAGGACAAGGGCGTGAGCGGCTCTGATTTCTATCCTACTGTAGATTTGGAACTGAGCAGCCGTAACACGGACAAGTTGGACGGTGCTGCCACCTACCTGCAGGACAACCGCGCCATGCTGAACGTTTCCTGGAATCTGTTCAACGGTGGATCTGACTACAGCCGCCTCAAGGCCGCAAAGTCCCGCATCAGCGAATCGCAGGCCAACCTTCAGGATACGACAGATGACCTGACCCGTCAGGTCGCCGCGGCATGGACCGAATACGAGACCGCGTACAAGTCCGTTGAAAAACACATGGAAGCGCTCCAGTACAGCATGGAATCCCGTGACATGTACATGATGCAGTTCAACGTGGGCCAACGCTCCCTGCTCGACGTCCTCGACTCCATCAATGAAGTGTTCAGCAACTCGGTGCTGCTTGAGACCTCACAGTCCAACACCAACTTCGCTCTCTACAAACTGCTGGCTCTGCAAGGCGCTCTGGTAAAGACCATGGACGTTGCTGCCAGCAACTACGACAAAGAAGCAAAGTAACCCATTTTTCATGCGAATAGAAAAGGGGCGCGGTTAATACACCGCGCCCCTTTTTTTTAACTATCTATAATCGTAATGACGAAAGGAGCTTATTCGACTCAAGCAACCGGGAGTTCCCTTCTGGCGAGTTATGCACTCCTCAAAACGCGGCGACGCCTTAATGCTCAATCACCCGGATGCTTCGCCAACCGCCCTTGCGGAATCGGACCATGAATGCCGTGGCTAGCAATGCGACATAGACAAGCAGACAAATCCACGGGCCATGCACTCCGCCCACACCAAGCCACGTCATGACGGAAATGGGAATGACCAGACAGCCGAAGGCTCCCAAACACATGGTGCGCATGATGAACCGGGTGTCACCTGCTCCCTTGAGCCCCCCCATATACACAATGGCGACAGCATCGATGAGCGTGAATGCGGCCACGTATCGAAGCAACACCACACCAGACTCCTTGACCAAGGCAAAATCACCACCAGCATCTCCGCGAGTACGGAAAAGCTCCAGAAGCGGCCCGGGAAAAAGGATAAATAGGGTGGCCATCAACGCCATGTAAGCCAGGGCAATATGTAGCACGGACTTGGTGGCATATGCCGCATCGTCCGGATTGCCGCTGCCCATGGCCTGCCCTACGAGAATGGAGGCCGCGATACTCATGCCGATCATGGGCAGGAAGGCCAACGTGTCGATGGAGATGGCAATATTCGTGGCAGCCAATTCGACCTGACCGAGGCGGCCCACCATAAAGACGAAGAACGAGATACCGAACATGTCGATAAAGAACTGCACTCCTCCGGGCAATCCGAAGCGCATGAAACGCTTGAATAGATCGGGCAAGAAACGACGTGCCGATCGCACACGGAAAGCTTCCTCGTTCTCCTTGGTGAACACCATGAAAGTAAGACAGATGGCGGGCAACATCGTGCCGAAGACAGTAGCCAGACCGGCACCTACGATACCGAGTTCAGGAAACGGCCCCCATCCATTAATGAGGCAGTAGTCCAACGGGATGTTGATGCCTGCAGCAGCCATATTCACCAACATGACAGGACGGGTAAGCCCTCGGCCTGAAAAGAAACAGGACAGCGTAACACCTACCAAGGCGGGGCCACCGCCCAGCGTCAGAATGCGGAAATAGACGATCTCCAACTCACGCACTTCAGGCGCATGCCCGCCCAGCATAAAGAGCGGCTCGGCAATAAACCAGAGGGAAGAGAGAAATATCCCGGCAGGTATGCAAAACCACAAGCCCTGCCACAATGCCGCACCAACACGTTCAGGCCTCTGAGCTCCAGTGTACTGAGAGACAAAGACACCGATGTATTCGGTGACGCCGAGAAAAAATGAGAAGAAAAGAAAAGAGGCAATACTCGCTGGAAGCGATGCGCTGAGCGCTTCCAGCGAATAGTTGCCGAGAAAGATGCGATCAGTGAAGGTCATCACAGTGGATGACATCATGCTGATCACCAGAGGCATCCCCAGAATCAGGGATTCCTTATATCCGTTATGTGCGTTCCATCGCGTAAGCATCCCGGTGGGATACTCTACATGAAGACACTCCACAACATCTTAGTTCCAACAATATATAACAAGATGGCGAAAATGCGCTTAAGCTTGGCCACAGGCAGGGAATGCGCCAGCTTGGCACCCCACGGAGCGGTCAACATGCTCATGCTGATGATGCCGAGGAACGCCGGAATATAGACATACCCAATGTGCGGTCCGGGAATACCTTCCACACCCATTCCGTTGATGACATACCCCGCAGTTCCGGACAGAGCGATGGGCAGTCCTACGGCTGCGGCCGTGGCAATGGCAGTATGCATGGTCTGGTTGCACCAGGACAGGAACGGCACAGTCAACGTACCGCCACCGATGCCGACAAGCGCGGAAAAGATTCCGATACCATTACCAGCGCCGAAGACACCTAGAGTGCCCGGCATTTCACGGGAGCCAGAGGTCTTCTTTCCGAAAAGCATCTGCGTGGCAACATAGTACAGGAACAGACCGAAGAACGTCTTCAAAACGCCAGTGGAAAGAATGGATGCCACCCATGCGCCGAGATACGTACCAGTGATGATACCGGGAGTCAGGCGCTTGAAGGCGTCCCAATTGATGGCATTATGCTTGTAGTGAGCATACATGCTTGACAACGAAGTAAAGATGATGGTGGCCATCGATGTTCCCAGCGCGACATGTTGAATGTGCACGTCAGGGAAGCTCTGCAACTCGAAGGCGATATTGAGCATGGGCACGATGACCAGCCCGCCGCCGATACCGAGAAGACCGGCCAGCACTCCGGCCAATGCCCCAAGGCAAATATAGATAATATATGTTGTAATCATGGGTATACTATACGGCCCGCTCCTTTCGAAGCGGGCCAATTTGATGTTCTATACGCTGAAAAGGACATGGGCGTTGATATCCTTGACCGTATGTGAACCGGTCAGGACCATTGCCTGAATCAATTGCCCCTTGAGGGTGGCGAAGTATTTTTCCACGCCTTCCTGCAAACCGCCAACAGCAGCAACGGAAACGGGACGACCGATCATCACGGCATCTGCACCCAGAGCGAGCATCTTGAGGACGTCCACACCATCGCGGATACCGCCGTCGGCCAGAATGTCGATCTTGCCGGAAACCGCACCTGCAATGGAGGGCAGAACCTCAGCAGAGCCAGGCGCATGGTCGAGCACCCGGCCACCATGGTTGGAAACCACGATTGCATCAGCACCGACTTCAACAGCCAACTGAGCCTCGTCCGGGGTCATGATGCCCTTGAGGACGAACTTGGCACCCCAGCCGTGGATCTTCTCGATGATCTTGGACAACTCTTCCGGAGCCTTGGGAGACACAGGACGGCCCATCTGACGCAGGGTGATGAGACCCGCGGCGTCGACATCCATACCAAATACTTTGCAACCGGTGGCACGGGCCTTTTCGAATTTCTCGTCCATTTCATCACCTTCCCAAGGCTTGATGAAAGGAATGCCGTGACCATCGCTCTTCTCAACAGCGGCATACGCTGCTTCATGGATGAACGGCGGTACACCATCGCCCACGCCAGCAATAAGACCAGCAGCCTTGGAACCGCCGACCACTGCGTCAGCATATTCTTCTTCAGAGATACCGCCGCCCATGTTGAAGGACACGCCGCCAATGGGCGCGGCCATAACAGGAAAATCGAGATCATAGCCCAGCACGGTGGTGCCGGGATTCGGAGATACGGCATCATGCAGCAGACGCATATTCAGTTTGACCTTGGCGAGCGCAGCGACATTGTTCTTAAAAGACGCAGCCGTTCCCAAACCGCCCATTCCGGGCACTTCGCCAACACAGGCACGTCCGTCACAAACTTTGCAGACACGACAGTAGCCCTTCATCATTTCTCGCGCTTTCTCGTGGATCTCTTTCATCATTTCCTCCTGATGGAGAGTTGCTTATTTTGCTGAAAATACTATTGATTCGACTTCTTCAATGTGCTCACGCATGGCTCTTTCAGCCTGCATGACGCGACCTTCCCGGACGGCATCAACGATAGCTCGATGTGCTGCCAGAGATGCACCTTGCCGCTCCTTGGACTGCAAACCTACAGCACGACTCTCGTTGAGTTCCTCGTGAAGTGCGCCCACCATGGCGCGCATGATCTTGTTCCCAGAGGCTTCGGCAAGTATTTCGTGAAAAAGTTGGTCCAGATCACCGCCAAAAATTCCTTTTTTGGCAGCCTCTTCCTGCTCACTGATCACGTTCTCCAGCCATGTAACATCACTGGGGGACGCATTGCGGGCGGCCAATGCAGCGATCTCCGGCTCGATGAGCTTGCGGACTTCGAAAATTTCTTTGAGCTGTGGCTGGCTGCGGAGAATGGCTCCGGCAAAGTTGGCGGCAAAATCCTCGGGATCGCTATCACGCACAAAGGTGCCGGCACCCTGACGACTTTCCAGTACATCTTTCTCTGCCAGCGCTTTGATGGCTTCGCGAACCGTATTGCGGGAAACTGAGAACATCTCCGCAAGTCGACGCTCGGGCGGCAACTTGTCGCCCGGCTTGAGTTCTCCCTGTTCGATCATCGCACGAATCTGGAGAACGATATCTTCATAAATGGCCTTCCGGCTAACCGGCTTGATATACATGACTCCCTCCATAGGAGTTTCAAGACAGCCCGGGTTGCCATCTGGCACAACACATTTTGGACATCATTGTGGCAACCAGTGCAGACAGCAACCCGGGCCGGCCCAAACCAATCCGCAACGCGCCAACACCTCTCAGGCGCTGATTGGTTGGACCAATGACCCGACTAGACCAATCGATTGCGTGGGTCAACTTTTTTTTGAAATAAAAACCATATTTGAAGCTTTCCCAGACCACCTCCAGACACAAAAAAAGGGGCGTCGGCATTGCCGACGCCCCATACGGAACAGACTAGAACTACTGACTATCCCAGTTCAACCATAAACGGAATAACATGAAGCTGATTGCTCATTTCCTGAGTCGCGCCCAGCTTCCAGGATGCACCGCCCTTACCCGCAGCCTCGGCTGCGGCATCGGCAATGCCCTGCACGTTAATGATGGGATGACGGGCAAACACCTGAGGCAGCCCGTATGTCAGATTGCAGGCCAGGCACTTGCCTGGACGCTGTGTCAGGCGCAGCTCGAAATTCAGCTTGTCGCCTCGATTTCCAGCGTACCCGAGAGCAATGTCGTAAGCTCCTTCCTCGGCATCGCCAAAGAGTGCTTCGAAAAAGTCATTGGTACGCTCAGCAGGGAAAAGCGCCTCCAGCTTCTCCTGCGTGAAAATTGCTTCATAGTCCATAAATTAGCCCCCTAATAAATTGCTTTCAGCCATGGTCAGAATAGCGTCTTTACAAAAAAACGAAGCGTCGTTCAAGTCGTTTCGGCATTGGTGCAATTGTTCACACGTACAACCAAAACAGTACTCCGCCTGAAAGCATCAAGACTGCACATGCTGGTAGGAGCTTGCGCCAGGTACGGGCCAGATCACACTCAAAGTACTGACAAGTAAGAATAAGACAGATGTGAATAGGCGAGGCCATCACTCCGGTCAGACCTGAGAAAAGGGCCAACAGCATGTAAGACGTGATCTGGTCCTGCATGCCAAGACTGTGGAGCAAGGCGATCAGCAAAGGAAACGTTGAGCCCACATAAGCGATAGTAATGCCAGCGACCATGCCTACAAGGAATGGGAGAAAAACGGCAGCTGCAAACAAGGCTGCCCCGCCTCCAGCCGCTTTGGCCATTTCGTCCACAACACCCGCAGCCTGCATCACTTCCTTGAATATGAAGATCGACACCACAACAAAGATCATGGACCACATGGACTTCTTGGTCATGATGTCTTTGAGGAACGGAATCCCAAGATTGCTGTTCTGCATCATGATACAGACAACACCTGCAGCAAGGGCCAGAACAACGCCCCATTCAAAATCAACTCCGGGCAGGAACGCCGATATGACGCCCTCAAGGCCAATGGCCCCGACAATGGCGACAATCAAGGGCAGACCTTCACGAAACACATGCCGTTTTTTCCGTGCTGTAACCGGCTGAGGAGCCATGAGCTCCCCTTTGCCCAGAACGCCGGGCCTCAGGAAGAAGAACCACCCTGCTGCAAGCATCACAACAGTCCCGGGCCATGTCAGCGACAAGAGTTCGCCAATGGAAATATCCGCCAAAGAGACAGTCAGAATTATTCCGGGGTACAAAGGCCAACACAGTTCCCAGACATGGCGAAACCAGTAGTTGACCACGGCACGGTCCGAATTTCTGACCCGCATATCTTCAGACACATTCTTGACCATGGGAGCGGAGAACACCGCACCACCGGGCATGGGCAGAAGCCCGATAAGGGCCGGAAAGAATACAAGACGTAGACGAGGACTGGTCAAATACCCCGAAAGCGAATCCATGAGCCGACGAGACTGATTGGACCGCTCCATGGCGTCGGAAAGAATAAGGATAAGGCCTATGATAGCAGCGAGAAAGAGGAACTTATCCTGTGTCAAAGCCACTACGCCAGCATCGGCCCACTCACCCAAACCAAGCCCAAACAGAAAAGCCATCACGCCCCCGCCAATCAGGATGGAAATCCCCACCCCAAGACGGAAACGGATGCCCACCAGCATGACGACGAATGCAGATAATACCTTTATGAACGGCAGGAGTTTGAGCAAGAGAGATTCCACGACGGCCTCCGGAAATAGTGCGTGTATTTCCGGTGGATGTACGCCCTTTTTTTATGAAAGGAAACGGGAAACAGGAGGCTTTCCGCGGTCACCAGCAAGGTCGGCGACCACCGTGATATGGCTGGGCCAGGCCTGCTGCGATTAAGATGGCAGCGACATCGGTATCATCAGCAAATACATCGGCAACAAGACGAAAATACTTACCCCGACGGATATTACGCAGCTCAACCGTCTTGGCCTGCGTGAGAAGTAACCCCAAAGCCTCTTTTGCTTGATACGCCATGATCTTGATAGCAGGCCGTTTGTCCCGCAGTTCCGGGGTATCACACCCGGCTAACCGTACGCCGATTTCACGTCCGACCACATCCGGCCACCCCGCAATGTTCACGACAAAAGTATCACCATCCACCACGCGCACCAACTCCACCACCATCCCGTCAGCGGCATAGGAAGATGGACAAAAGAAGCAAAGAAGAACAAGCATCAGCACGCGCAACATGACAATACAGTATCATCGATAATATATATCGTCTATACGATAAATCTATACTCATACATTCTTTCTGCTCCTCTTGCTCGATCCGTCACATTGGGCTACAGTGTTTCCGCCCAACCGGGCGTGTATGCAACTTTTTTCGGAGACAGCAGATACATGTCGATGGACCAAAAACAGATTCGTGAACACATTTTTTCGGTGATCATCAACAAGGTTGAGGAGCAGGACGAAGGCAAGCGCCTCGAGGCCCTCAACGAATTCATGGCCGTGACCGGCACAGCAGGCAACGCAACAGAACAGGTGGCCAGTCTGATTCCGCCGCTGATGCACGACCTCTATATGAAGTGGATCACCATGTTCATCGACCGCCTGCTGGAAACCGTCCCCGTAAAGAACATCGAACTCCTCTGCGACGGCTCTGACGACAACAACGCCGCCCTTGTTCTGGCCTACATCATGTTCCTTGAATCCGCGAAAATGGAAAAGCAGATCGACGAAGATCTCAAGCAGCACGGCCTCGCCGCTTCCGGCAACAACGACCTCGGAGATTTGGCCGCCAACTACATCCGCGCCCAAATGTCCAAGATCGCTCAGCAAAGCAGTGACGACGAGGAAGTCGCCGGAAACTGCTAGTTTTTCTTTCATACGAAATAAAAAGCCCGCCCTTCATATGAAGGACGGGCTTTTTTAAAACTATATTACTCATGAAAAAACCACAGCTCGGGCCTGTCAAACGGAGTCTCCGGTGTTAACAGCGGATTCTCAATCGAGAATAGCATTCGTTGATCAAGCTTTGCTTTTTTGATGGAGCTGCCAAACTCTGCTTCAAACATCCTATCCAGTTCTCCTGTTGCAATCAGCTTCTCCATTCCTCGCCTTATGCGATCCGCCAATTCAGGATATCTCGGAGACACAAAAAAGTAACTTGGGGTAGGGAAATATAAAGCAAGGGCAGATTCTATACGAAGATCCGGATATTTATCCTTATACTCGTCGAACTCCCGAAATATCTCATTTAGTCCACGAGGAAAATAATCGAAGCGCCCACGGTTTAACATCCCAAAAAGGCCTTCATAATCAACTCCTGTTTCAACATAAAATCCAGCCTTTCTCAAAACAGCAGTAGTTGTCCACTGTTGTCCGAGTCCCGCTGTTAACCTCTTAAGTTGTTCTATTTTTTGAATATCTTTAAATATAAAATCTTTTGACTTGTGCACTAACAAAAGACGATACCCCAGAACTCCTTTCCTAATCGGAATTCTTACTGGAAGAGTCTCCACTTCCCATTTTGCCCTAGTAGCCGCAACATGTACGTTAATGCTATCGCCTAGAATCAACTCGTGTAACGCACGTTCTCTGCTCATTTTATAAGATGAATTTGTTATGCGATAAGAGCCATCGGAATCGATTGTGGCTTTCAACGCATTCTCCAACAGAGTATACGCATAAGCTTCTCTCGGGTTGTCGAGACAAATATCCAATGCCAACCTGATTTGATCCATGGAATGGGCCTTTGTAACCATAGCTACACAAATGGAAAGACTCAAAGCAATACGCAGAATCCACATATAGCAACCTTTATCTATTTTCATTTGAATCATACTCATGTAAAGAAATACTCGATAGAATTCATATATAAAATCTTTCATAGTAGTGAAAAACTACATCTGTAAAGTATATATTATAGACTTACATTCAATATGCCTACACTCATCCCGCATTATCTCACAAAAAAAGGCCGCTCCTAGGAGCGGCCTTTAATGTATTCCAGCTAGTTAGTTTATTCGCGAATCTGGCCTTCACCCAGTAATACGAACTTGGCGCTGGTAAGCTCCTTGATACCCATAGGGCCGTAAGCATGCAGCTTGGAGGTGGAGATACCGATCTCAGCGCCGAGGCCGAGCTGGCCGCCGTCATTGAAACGGGTGGTGGCGTTGGAAACCACGAGGGAAGCATCCACTTCGCGGATGAAGCGCATGCAGTGCTCATAGTTCTCCGACAGGATGGACTCGGTGTGGTTGGAGCCGTGCTCGGCGATGAAGTCCATGGCCTCGTCCAGGGAATCCACAACTTTGACTGCCATCACCAGATCGAGGAACTCGAAGCCCCAATCAAGCGGAGAGGCGGCTTCAGCGTACTCACCCATGAGAGGCAGGGAGCGATCACACGCCTTGAACTTCACGCCCTTGGCCCCGAGGGTGTCGGCCACCTTGGGGAGCAGGACGCTGGCCACGTCCTTATGAACCAGCAGGCACTCCAGCGCGTTGCAACCGCTGGGGTACTGCATCTTGGCGTTCTCAATGATGAGAACGGCCTTGGTAATATCGCAGGAAGCATCGGCAAAAATGTGACACACACCCTTGTAGTGCTTGAGCACAGGCATGGTGGCCTGCTCGGTGACGGCACGAATGAGGCCTTCACCACCGCGCGGGATAACCACGTCGATGTAATCAGCCAGTTTGAGCATCTCGCTCACGGCTTCTCGGTCCGTGGTCGGCGGCACCTGCACGGCACCCTTGGGCAGACCGGCCTTTTCCAGTGCCTTGTGCATCAGTTCAGCCAGACACTTATTAGAATGAAATGCTTCGGAACCACCGCGAAGGATAACGGCGTTACCTGCCTTGAGGCAGAGGATACCGGCATCAACAGTGGCGTTCGGACGAGATTCATAAATCATGGCGACGACGCCGAGGGGAACACGCATGCGGCCTACAAGCATGCCATTGGGACGCTTGACCATGGACTCGATCTCACCAACAGGATCGGCCATGGCTGCCACTTCACGGCAACCCTGAATCATGGAGTTCAGTACCTTTTCACTGATGGTCAGACGCTGTACGCGGGCCTTGTCCAGCCCACGCTCGGCTGCGGCATCGAGATCCAGCTTGTTGGCTGCGGCAATAGTTTCTGCCTCGGATTCAAGCATCTCAGCCAGAAAAATGAGGGCATCCTGTTTGGCTTTGCCAGAAGCTTTTGCCAATTCTCGGGCCGCATCTTTGGCCTGCTTTCCCATGTCGATCATCTGCTCACGTATATTCATAATCTCTCTCCTTGAAATCGTTGCTATTTCAGCCGCCGAATATTATTCATTTCCGACAGGAACATTGTGCTAAACCGGGGCGGGGGAAAAAGTCAAACAGCTCCGTGACGCATTTTCTTCTCTTTTGGGACTTTAGCCCCGCATTTTTACACATTTTGTCATTTCCCAACAATACTCATTTAGAAAATGCAGCGGTTTTGTCGAAATCCCTACTTCCATACAAAAATTGTTTTGACCTTTTTTACAATTTTGCTTATCTAGCGCTTTGCGCTGGCGGGCCTTATTTCCCGGCCCGCAGCACTGTATATACACCTTATGGAGGACAAGAAAAGCAATGGCTGAAAATAAGACCACTGAACAGGCTACTCTGGACGATATCGAATCTCACGTTCCGGAGCAGCTCCATCCCATCCTCGAAGCCGCTTTCAAACACCAGAAGCAGATTATCGTCGGTGTGGTCGCCATCATTGCCGTGGCTGCCATCTACGCAGGAATGACCTCTTACAACAAGAAGGCCATGGCTTCTGCTCAAGCTGAACTCGGCGCCATCCTCATCAAGGACTCCGGCAGCGACAAGATCGCCAAGCTGGAAGCTCTGCTGGGCAATGCTCCCTCCGGTGCCAAACCAGCCGTCCTGTTGGAACTGGCACAGGCCAGCATGACCAACAATGAATTCGAGAAGGCTGCCGGCTACTGGAACCAGCTGTCCGGTGAAGCCGACGCCGACCTCAAGGTTGTTGCCCGTCTCGGTAAGGCCAAGAGCCTGACTCTGGCTGGCAAGCCTGGTGAAGCGGTCACCATCCTGAAAGATCTGGCCGGCACTGTTGCCACTGCCTTCACCATTCCCGTAAACCGTCAGCTCGCCGTGGCTGCCGAAGCTGCTGGCGACACCGGCACCGCACTCACCGCATACAAGAAACTGGCCGACAGCCAGATTCCTGACAAGCCGTTCATTGACTACAAGGTTGCTCAGCTCGAAGCCAAGTAACCTTCATCATAGTGGATATTAGACAGTTCCTGCGGCATCCGAAGGGTGCCGCAGGTTTCGTCGTAACAGCGCAACCGGTCAAAAACACACGACCGGCTGTGCAGACCTAGAGAGAGAATACCATATGGCAAATCCGCTCTTGGCCGACAATCCCGGCGAAACCCACCTCCTGCTCGGCAATGAAGCTATTGTCCGTGGAGCAGTAGAGGCGGGCATTCAGGTTGTGACCTGCTACCCGGGTACCCCGTCATCCGAAGTTCCCGACACGTTTTACCGCATCTCACCTGAGGGCAAGTATTACTTCGAGTACTCCGTCAACGAGAAAGTCGCCCTGGAAGTCGCAGGCGGCGCCACCCTTTCCGGCGCCATGACCCTCTGCACGATGAAGCACGTCGGCGTCAACGTCGCCGCTGACCCCCTGCTCACCCTCTGCTACACCGGCGCTCCCGGTGGCCTGGTTCTGCTTTCCGCAGACGACCCGGGCTGCCACTCCAGCCAGAATGAGCAGGACAACCGCTACTACGCCCGCATCGCCGGTCTGCCCGTTTTCGAGCCCGCAACGGCTCAGGAAGCCAAGGACATGACCCGCGACGCTCTGCTCCTTGCCAAGAAGCACGGCGCCCCCATCCTGCTCCGCACCACCACTCGCGTGAACCACCTTCGCGGCGCAGTGGAATTCGGTCCTGCACCGGATCCGGGCAAGCCCGAAGGCTTCAAGCGCGATCCCTCCCATTTCGTACCCATCCCGGCTTTTGCGCGCCCCATGCACGTTCGCCTGATGGAACGTATGGAAGCCATGCGCAAGGAAGCTGAACACTCCGTATACAACACCGTTTCCGGTGAAGGCGATTTCGGTATCGTCTGCTCCGGCATCAGCCGCGCATACGTGGCCGACGCACTGGAGAACGCAGGCCTGACCGGCAAGGTCAAGGTCCTGGAACTTGGCTTCTCTCACCCGATGCCCGAGAACCTCTGCCTCGACTTCATCAAGTCTGTGTCCAAGGTACTGGTCATCGAAGAGCTGGAGCCCATCGTCGAGAACGAACTGCGCGTGCTTGCTCAGAAAGAGAAGCTGGACGTGGAAATCCTCGGCAAGGACGTTCTGCCCCGCAATGGTGAATTCAATGTCACCATGGTGGAAAACGCCATCCGCGAACAGTCCGGCCTCGCTGCTGTGGAAGCCTGCGACTGCAAGCTGCCCGAACTGCCCATGCGTCCGCCGAACCTCTGCGCCGGCTGCCCGCACCGTGGCACCT
Source organism: Pseudodesulfovibrio sp. zrk46 (assembly GCF_012516435.1). Lineage (NCBI taxonomy): Bacteria > Pseudomonadati > Thermodesulfobacteriota > Desulfovibrionia > Desulfovibrionales > Desulfovibrionaceae > Pseudodesulfovibrio > Pseudodesulfovibrio sp. zrk46. The sequence goes on along the minus strand of NZ_CP051216.1, from coordinate 2,741,762 downwards.
ATTTCGCTGCCAAGAAGGTCTTCGGCGACGACGCCGTTTACTCTTCCGACATCGGCTGCTACACCCTCGGTCTCCTGCCCCCGCTGCAGGCTGCCGACTTCCTGCTCTGCATGGGTTCCTCCATCTCCGCAGGCGGCGGCGCCTCCAAGGCTGCCGACCAGACCGTCGTGGCCTTCATCGGTGACTCCACCTTCTTCCACTCCGGCCTGACCGGTATCGCCAACGCAGTCTTCAACGAACATGACGTGCTGGTCGTTGTCCTCGACAACCGCACCACCGCCATGACCGGCCACCAGCCGCACCCCGGCGTGGACAAGACCGTCATCGGCGACAACGATCATCCGCTGGACATCGAATCCGCTGTTCGCGGACTCGGCGTCACCGAGATCATCGAGGTCAATCCCTTCAACCAGAAGAAGACCCTGGCTGCTTTCGAAGACCTCAAGGCCAAGAAGGGCGTTCGCGTGCTCATCGCCAAGGAACCCTGCCCGCTCTACTCCCGCCGCGTTTACAAGAAGGTTGCCCCGCAGGTTGCCTACGTGGCCGAGTCCTGCACCGGCAGGTTCGAATGTCTGGACAAGCTGGCCTGTCCCGCCATGTACAAGGAAGGCGACAAGGCAGCAGTGAACCCGATCCTCTGCAACGGCTGCATGCTCTGCCTGCAGGTCTGCGGTCACATCAAAGCAAAGAAGAGGGGCAGCTAATATGAGCGATACCAAGAAAATCCGCATCTTCATGACCGGCGTAGGCGGCCAGGGAACCCTGACCGCCACCACCCTGCTCGCAAAGACCGTGCTGAGCCAGGGACTGCCCGTCACTTCCGGCGAAATCCACGGCATGGCCCAGCGCGGCGGTGTCGTCGAATCCACCGTTCTCATCGGCTGCAAGTCGCCCAAAATCGGGCACGGCGAAGCCGACATCCTGCTCGGATTCGAGCCCATGGAAACCATGCGCGCACTGCCCTACCTCAAGCAGGGCGGCCTCGTGGTCTCCTCCATCGAATTCATGCCCCCGCTCTCCGTAGCCATGGGCAAACAGGAATGCCCGTCCATCGAGGACATCAAGAAGGCTGTCTCTGCCTGCACCGACAAGGCCTACTACATGGCCTCCCAGACCATCGGTTTGGAAGCTGGTGCTGTTCAGGCTGGCAACATCGCCATGCTGGCTGCTCTTTGCGCCGCTGGCGAACTGCCCTTCGGCCCCGAAGCCCTCGAAGCGACCATCAAGGCGAATCTCCCCGAGAAGATTCAGGCCGTTAACCTCAAAGCCCTGGAGCTTGGCGTCAAGGCACTCGACGCCTAAGCAGCACAAGGAAAAATGGCAAACAATACACAGGACACCTCCGATCTCACCTATCTGGTCACACTCAAGACCATTCAAGAGACGCTGAAGCGGGATACACCGCTTGAGGAGTCGCTGAACGCACTATTGAAGATCCTGGCTCAGGATATGGAATACGTGCGGGCGTTCATGGTCATCATGGATCCCAAGACCGAGAACCTCAAACTCTCGCTCACGTACTCTCCGACCCAGATTGAGGATGTGACGTACTCGCCCGGACGCGGTGTCATCGGACGCGTGTTCGACTCCGGCGAATCCATCACCATTCCCCGACTGTCTGACGACCAGGAATTCCTCAACAAGGCCTTTGGCCGCAGCGAGGAAGAGCTGCGCAAACTCGGCTTCATCTGCGTACCGGTCATCAACCGTCGTGCAGAAGATCAGGAAGTCATCGGTGCACTCTCCGTAGACGTCCCCCTGATTCCGGCGGACGATCTGGCAGCACACTGCCAGTTCCTCGAAGTCGTGGCAGGCATTATCGCCGGTCACGTTGCCCAGTTGCAGGAAGAAATGGCCGCTCAGGACCATCTCTTTACTCAGGGCATGCTGGCAGGTGGCGCCGACGCTACACCGCCCAAGGACTTCGTGGCTGCATCCAAGGCCATGCGCCTTGTCCTGCGCCAGTCCCGCCAGGTCGCCCCCAGCCGTGCCACCGCACTTCTGCGTGGTGAATCTGGTACTGGTAAGGAACTCCTGGCCGAGGCCATCCACAACTCCAGCCCGCGTGCCGACAAGCCGCTCATCAAGCTCAACTGCGCGGCTCTGCCGTCCGAGTTGATTGAGTCCGAGCTTTTCGGTCACCAGAAGGGAGCCTTTACCGGCGCCTTCCAGAACAAGCGCGGTCTCTTTGAGGTTGCTGATCAGGGAACCCTCTTCCTTGATGAAATCGGCGAACTCTCCATGGATGCACAGGCCAAGGTACTGCGCGCCATTCAGGAAAAGGAAATCCAGCGTGTGGGCTCCGAGCAGTCCATCACCGTTGATGTCCGCCTCATCTGCGCCACCCACCAGCCTCTCGAGGAGTTGCTGGAAAAAGGCAAGTTCCGCGAGGACCTGTACTACCGCATTAACGTCTTCCCCATCTTCATTCCGCCCCTCAAGGAACGTCGCGAGGACATCCTGCCCTTGGCAGAACATTTCCTCACCGAGTTCTCCGAGGAGTATGGCAAGGAAGTGAAGCGCATCTCCACGCCCGCCATCGAGCTGCTGGTCATGTACCACTGGCCCGGCAACGTGCGTGAACTCAAGAACTGCATGGAACGTGCGGTCCTCCTCTGCGAAGAGCAGGTCATCCGCACCTACCATCTGCCGCCCACCCTGCAGTCTGCCGAATCCTCGGCCACCGGCACCAACCTTTCCTTTGGTGAAGCCGTGGCCAAGTTCGAACAGGAGCTGCTGGTGGATTCGCTCAAAAAGACTGGCGGCAACATGCTCCAGTCCGCGCGCGATCTCCGCGTCTCGTACCGAATCGTCAACTACAAGGTGAAGAAGTACAATATCGACGTAAAGAAGTTCTCCCAAGCCAAGAAGAAGTCGAAGAAGAAAGAAATGTAATATTAAAGCGGGGCCCAACGGCCCCGCTTTTTTTTTGCTTTCAATCGCCCCGTGTCACTCAAATCGGGTTCCTCACTGCTGCCTATTCTGGTATGAGCATGTCTATGTCCAACGCCTCCAGATTGACGCAGCAAATCATCACCCTTGTCCGGAATTCAGGCTACCTCGCTCCTGACCACGCAATGGCAGTGGCTGGAAACATCCTTGAAGCACAGCCCCTGCCGGACGCTTTCGCCCACCTCGCTCCCGCGCTCATTCGCCACGCCGCCATTTTTGATCCCTTTGACCGGGAAAAGATCAGGCTGGCAGAAGATGTAAACAGCCGAATCGCGCACCAGCCGTTTACAGAATGGCTACAAGTAGCGAAACGCCTGGTGGAACAGGAGCCGGTACCGGAACTCATTCCATTTCCCAATAACGAGACCGCTCAGGCATCGGAATATGTCGAGTACATGCGGCAGCAGTCAGCCAACGACAACCGTCTGCCAGTGTTACTGCACTTGTGGCAAACCGGCGCACGAGACGAATTGCTGGAAGGCATTCGGATCATGGCAGCCTCGCCCGCTGGCTTGTTGGCCGGGCCAACCATGGCATGGGGAGCATATTCGGCAGGAGAAAATGAACTTGCCCAAATGCTGTTGGACGAGAGCGTTACCAATTTCCTTTCGCACAATCTTCGCGCTCGCTTCGCGATGGATGCAGGAGATACCGATGCGGCAAGGGAGCACTTACATGCCTCTCTTGAAGCTGAACCGTTCCAGCCAGCAATCATCGAGCAACTGGCAGCGCTGCATGAAGCCGATAACACGACACCACCGGGCCAAGACACCCACATATGCCTGTACACATGGAACAAGCCGGAATTACTGACCAACACGCTGGCCAGCTTGGCAGCGACCAATATCGGCGACGCCCACATTACCGTTCTCAACAACGGCACGACTGTCTGCACTGCTGACGAGTTGGAAGACTTGGTGCGCAAGCGAGTTCCTGACCTTCCCATTCACTGGATACACCTGCCCATCAATATCGGCGCACCCGCCGCCCGCAATTGGCTGCTCGCCCTGCCTGAGGTCCGCGCTGCACGATACGTAGCCTTTCTGGATGATGATGTACTGCTACCCACCGATTGGCTCACTCGCTACATCAACACACTTTCGGCCCATCCCGAAGCTGCAGCCGTTGGCCCCAAATGCGTCAATCAGGGAGTTCGTACTATCCAGTATGCTTTCCGCGGGTTCGATGAGATCGGTGAAAGCAAGATTCGTTTCACTGCCAACGCCCCAACTCTCATGGATATGGGCCAATTCAATGGACGCCGCCCTTGTCTGACTGTGATGGGCTGTTGTCACCTCTTTCATATGGAAAGGATGAGCTCACTGAATGTCCCTGCCTTTGACATTCGTTTCTCCCCGTCACAGGTGGACGACATCGAGCACGACCTTCAGGTCTGGAAGGCTGGCGGACAAGTCGTCTATGACGGGGGCGTTGAGGTCATTCATCTACAAGATACCGGCAAGGCCAAGAGTCGGGCCGCGCTTGGGCAGGCCTACGCCAACCATTACAAGATGGAAGCCAAATTCGATCTGGCTGAGCTTGAACAGATGGCCCAAGCCGTAAAAAAGGCGGACCACACTCATTTTGTTTCCTCATTTAAATCAATTCGCTCTTCCATATACGGAGCCGCGCGCGTTTTCTGGGACACAATGGGCATCCACTCCCAACAACTACAGAAGCCCTTTTAAAAGAAGTTGACATCTGCAATCATTTTTTCTTGCCGACAAACCTGCCATTGAATATGGTAAAAATTATCAGATAGTGATATATTTTACGAAATTGGGTTATGACTTCAAACGTTTTTCCGCGAGGTACATTTCATGTTGCGAAATGTTTCAATAGGCAACCGGATCATTTTTCTCATCACATCTATTGTCATTTTTACACTTATTACCGGAGCCGCTCTTCTCTGGAACACATTGACCGTCAAGGACATCGGTATCCAAAAGGTCAATGAGCTGATGTTGGAAGGTCAGAAAGCCAAGCTCAAAGTGGCGTCCGACAGCATTGCCACTTCTCTGTCAAAAATCATCGCCGACGCACAGACTGAAACAGAACGTATTGAAATCATCCGTAAGGCGCTGAACGACATTCGTTTCGAGGAAGACGATTCCGGCTACTATTTCGTCTTTGAAGGGACGAAAACCATTGCCCACGCAGCAAAACCCTCACTACACGGCAAGGATCTCGGCAGCCTCAAAGACAAAAACGGTGTCTTCATGATTCGAGAGCTCTCGGATATTGCCCACAAAGGCGGCGGATTCGTCCAATACATTTGGGCCAAGCCTGAAGCAGGCGACCAGCCGAAGCTCAGCTATGCAACTCTCATCCCCGGGACCAATTACACTCTGGGCACAGGCGTATACATCGACAACATCGCGCACGAAGAAGCGCTTATATCCACAGCAATTGACGCCACCGTTCGACACAACACCCTTGTTATCCTTGGAGGGCTCACAGCCGCACTGTTAGGACTTATCCTGCCGTTAAGCCTCTACATCGTTCGCAGCATTACGCGCCCCATCTCCGAAGCAACCAACGCTGCGAAAGAAATCGCGGACGGCAATTATGACGTTGAACTGGACGCCCGCGGCAAAGACGAAGCTGCAATGCTCGAAAAAGCACTCAACACCATGGCCACCACCCTCCGCGACAATATCAAAGAGATCTCCGCCAAAACCAAGGAAGCGGAAGAGAAGGCGCAGGCCGCAGAAAAAGCCATGGCAGAGGCAGATGAAGCCAGAGCCGAAGCAGATCAGGCTCGCAAGACAGGAACTCGACAGGCTGCAGAACGGATCCAAACCGTTGTAGACAAAGTTCAGTCCGCGTCAGAGATGATATCCAGTCAGGCTCGAATCATCGACGAAGGCACGACTATCCAGCGCGACCGCGTTCAGGGTACCGCCACGGCAATGGAAGAAATGAACGCCACGGTTCTGGAGGTCGCACGCAATGCCTCCGAGGCTTCAGCCATGGGAAATGAGGCAAAAGACAAGGCAATCGCAGGTGCTGAGATTGTCAGCCGTTCCGTTGGAGCCATGAATACCACATACAAGGCTGCAGAAGGTCTTCAAGATGGCATGAACCGTCTTGGCGAACAGACAGAAGCCATCGGCAAGGTCATGAATGTGATCACGGATATCGCAGACCAAACCAACCTCCTCGCCTTGAACGCTGCCATCGAAGCCGCTCGTGCCGGCGAGGCTGGTCGAGGCTTTGCAGTGGTCGCCGACGAAGTCCGCAAACTGGCGGAAAAGACCATGCAAGCCACCAAGGAAGTTGGTGATTCCATCGCTGCGGTACAGCAAGTAGCTCATCAGAACATCACCGGCATGGGGAAAGCGTTGTCCGACTTGACCTCTGCCGCAGACCTCTCCAATCAATCCGGAGAAGTCTTGAAGGAAATTGTTCAGGGAGTCGAAGAATCAGCTATCCAGATTCATAGCATTGCCACGGCTGCCGAAGAGCAGTCTGCTGCTTCCGAAGAAATCAATATGGCGATTGATGAGATCAACTCCATCTCAGCAGAAACGTCCCAGGGAGTAACCGAAGCTGTAAACGCCCTCCGAGAATTGGCTTCACAAACAGAAGAACTCCAGGCTGTCATCGACAACCTGATCCGGGACGCGCAATAACGCCCAGCGATTAAACAATAAAAAAGGCGGCCAGAGGAATCTGGTCGCCTTTTTATTTCGTATAGCTGTAAGCTTACTTGAAGGAACGAGCGAAAAGCTCTTCAAGAGCCTTTTTGCCGTTGGCTTCGAGGAAACGGGTACCGGTGCCAGTGAAGTGCTGGCTAGTGATGACCGGAGCTTCAACATCAATCCACTTGCCGTGTTCCCACTTAAACCAACCGTCTTTGACTTGGCCGAAGACGTAAAGCTCCTTGTTGCAAATCTTGGCAAATTCAGCACCCCAACCGGTGCCGCCCTTGACGGTACCGTCTTCGAGAATAGTACCAACAACAAAGATCTGATCGCCGGATTCAATCTGATGCATAATGGTCTGCAGGACCTTGCGCATTTTTTCGGCGTTGGTGAACTTACGGTTCAGGAGTTTGGCCACGTAGGTCAGGCTGACATCCTTGCGGGTCAATTCTTCATCGGTAAGGACACGAACGCCGCGAGTGCGCTCGATGCGGTGACCTTCAAAGGTGTAGTTAACTTCGGACAGACCGTGGTACTCGGCGAGTTTGCCGAATTGGCTCTCGGCGCCCTGAGCGCCGCCGCTGAACAGAGTGAACATAGAATTGGGCATTTATCTCTCCTTAAAATGTGGTCTCGAAATGTGATTCGCGGCCTAAGTGGGACTCATACTGCACTACTCACGCGAACCGAGCAATGGCATCTGCATTATTTTTTCCCAAAAAGCCAGCCCTTAGTCGTTATAAATTTGCAAATATCCGCTATTTGAGCGCATCACGCTTGCTCAAATAATCGGCCAACAACACCTTATCCATAACTGAGGCCATGGCCTCGAATTCCTGTGCCGTGTACTTGGTCATGAGCTTGTGCATATTAGCTGCTGCCCCGACGGATTCCGGCTTTCCGGCATCACTTGCCGCGCCAGACTTGCGCTTGTGCCGAATGGCAAGGTGGCCGGTGTAGACGGCATGTCCCCCACCAAGCACCATCCGAAGATCACGCTCCAGATCGTCATACTGTGTGGGCGAAAAGCGTAAATCAAAATCGCCATTTTCCATAAGGCGGTCAGTTCGGAACAGATGAACACACCCTGTCACCGAAGTACAGGGGCGGATGTAATCTGACTGCCCAAAATCGCCATCTTGCAGCATGATGGTAGACATGAGCACCTGCTGCCGCTCCTCGCCATCAGGCGTCATGTTGTGTTCGCCACATTGCATCCGTGCTGGACCATCGTAGTTCACGACCTTGCAACCCCACACCCCGGCATCGGGATAAAACTCGGTTGCCGCGCCAAGCCGGGACAACCAATCCTCAGGCAGGGAAATATCGTCATCAATGTATGCCACGTAATCGGCAGCCTGCGTTTCCGGCAAAGCCTTGAGCCAATTGCGTGCAGCAGGAGCACCGACATTGACCGGCATGGTCACGGCCGCTGCCCTGTCGGAGCCGAACTTGTCAATGAACTGCCTAATGACCTCAGGCGTCCGGTCCTGACTGCCGTTGTCCAGAATGCGGACATGGACATCGCCAAGATCAGAACGTACCAAGGAATCCAACGTCTCGGCCAGGTCGTCCGCCTTGTTCCAACTATACCCAAGCACCATGGTTCGGCCTTGCGGCTGTTCAAGCCTGATATCGCGCTCGTTGACGAGATCGAACAGTCGAAGCCAGAGATTCACATTCCACGGACGAGCCTCAGCGCAACTACGCAACAACTTCGCGGCACTTTCACTGTCATGGATTCTTGCCCGGCCAGCGGCTTCGCGCATGAGAACCGTTGGTAAAGCCAACGAACAAGAAGCGTATAGATCGGCCGCCCTTTCAAATTCGCCCTGACCAAACAGGCAATTGGCAATAACATAACGATAAAGCGGAGCTTCCTGCTCGCTCGATGGCATGCCTTCCACCACTCGCATCAAGGGACGCCAGCTGCCGTTGATACGACAATGCTCATAGATTTGGTGAAGCCAGAAAGCATTCCCCTGCTCGCCTCGCATCCGCTCCATGAGATACGCCAATTGCTCTTTGGGCCCCTGCTCCATGGCAGCCTGCGCCTCGGGCGTCACTTCCGGTCGCCAATGCATGAGTAGAGATTTGATGATGGGTAAGAGTTCCGGCGAGACAGGAGGCAGTTTTTCCATGCTTCCAGCCAGAGCTGCGGCGCAATTGCCGTCCAATGGGTTTTCACCCCATGCGGTCAGGAGTGCATCCTGCGCGATGTGCGAGAAGACATCGCCCGGGCTACTACTATATGTAAGGGCCAACGCGGCAGAGGCATGCAGATGCGGTCTACCGGAAAAGCCAAGCAGCAACCTGCGTTGGAGGTCTTCGGGCAACGTAACGAGATCAAAGGAAGGGTTCATGATATCCAACTATGCGGCAACTGAAGGAAAGTCAATAAAGGCCACTTTCACGGGGTCGGTTTTTCTGCTAGCTTTCAGCCATCATGAATGAACTGAACTTCACCCAAGTCCTTCCTGCCTGTGCTGGCATTCAGCCCGAATTCAAGAACCGTTTTTCCGGCTGGCCGCTGGGTATGGGGCAACCCGACAATCTCGCCGCCATGCTCAAGGGACTCAACCTGCTCGGAAAAGAACATCCCGGTTGTCGCGCTGCGGCAGTAGGAATGTCACTTTGGGGATTTCAGTCGCATCCATTGAACCCAAACATGCCTCACTGGGCGGCCAATTCATATGGTAATGGTCTCACCACATCGCCAAAGCTGAAGGCGCTCATATTACGCCTGACAGCCGCACTGGCAACTGTTGAGCTTGATCCAGAGCATATGGACACATGGTACGCACTAGCCCGCCAGGATGATCGTTCTCTCATTCTGCGGTTTCTTACTGTCATGCTTAGCCAGCCGACAAATGGCATCGCTTGGCTCGCTCACTGCTGGCAGGATCTAATCCATCTGGGCAAACCAGAGATTCCCAAGGCCGCTTTGGACATGGTCTCATGGGATGAAACAACGCTCGAAATCAAGGAACGGATGCACGCGGAATGGGCCTTTCATTGTCTGCCTGCGGAAGAGGCTTTACCCGTTGTTCAATCCCTCAACGAGGAATGCTGGGGGCTATGGCGTGCCTACGCCGGGGCAGAACTCCTGCAACGAATGGGCAAGAAAGGTGCAGCCAAGGGCGTGCTTGCCACTCTTTGGAAAGCGATTCCGTGGCATATCAATCTCACGCTCAAGCTCTACGATCTGTTCCACCCTGTTCAACTGGCTGATGACACGGACACACAAGGCGTAGCGATCCTTGCCTACTCATGGAACAAGGCTGACCTGCTTGCTGACACCCTCGCCAGTCTGGCGGACAGCGACATTGGCAACGCCAAGGTTTTTACTCTGAATAATGGGTCCACGGATCACACCGCTGATGTTCTTCGCGCGGCACAAGACCGTTTTGGTGCAGATCGATTCCACATCGAGACATTGCCCATCAACGTGGGTGCACCCGCTGCGCGCAACTGGCTTCTCGCATTACCAGAGGTACGGGCCTCGCGTTGGGCCGCATTTCTGGATGACGACATTGTGCTTCCGCCGCACTGGCTCAAGCATCTTTTGGGAGCAGCCAAGGGCCAAGAGAATCTTGGTGTGGTGGGATGCCGCATAACTGCTGCCACGTCGCCTTTCGGCCTTCAATCTGCCGACTATAATCTTTTCCCTGCCCCGCCTGCGCAGCCAGAGCCGGGCAAGCTGCCCAACAGGGTTCTCGTGTTCGACAACTGTGCGGGCTCTACTGACACCGGACTGTTTACCTACACCCGCCCATGTCTGTCGGTTTCCGGTTGTTGCCACATGATCAACATGCAGGCCGTGGAAAAGGCTGGCGTCTTCGATCTGCGCTACACGCCTTCTCAATTTGATGATCTGGACCGTGATTTGCGCAGCGCCCTTGCCGGGATGCCCGCTCTATACACAGGCTCCCTCGCCATTCGGCATGTGCAGCACTCCAGTCTTGCCAAGTCCCAGACATCCAAGCAGATCGGCCATGTCATGGGCAACAAATTCAAGCTCGACACTAAGTACACGGACGACGAACTCGCCACCCTCGCCAGCTCGACAATTGTACGACTTTGGGCCGATTTTCAGATGAAGCACGATTTCCTTGTTGACCACCTCGGTCACCGTGCTTAATTCTTTTCTGACCAAATCAATACGAATTCGAGAGGGATTCAATGGACGTTAGAATATACGGCGATTTTCACCGCATTACCCCGGAAATTTACGAGCAGCTCAAGGATTCCATTCCCCTTGAGCAGATAGACTATGACGGCAAGGATGTGCTTCGCATCGATCACGAAGGCAAGTACATCTACATGGATGATTTCATCGAACTGGTCAGCAAAGTATTGCCCGAGAACGGATACGGCCATGTCGAGTTCATCGACAACCTCGATTGGGAAGTGACCCGATACACCATCACGCCCGGCAAGATCGAAGAAAAGACCGTTAAGGTCGACAACGTACTCGACGCACACATGCGCGACCACGGTTTATAAGCCCAAAGGTTTGAAACCTCTGGCGGCCCTGCCGGGGGCCACCTCGCCGGTGAGGCGTCTCCGACGGGCAGGACGCTGTCCTGCACCTGCCAAAGGCCGAGGGCCTTTGGAATCCCATAGCTCGTTTCGCTCGAGGTCTCTTAATATCAACGACCATACTTCTTTATTAAAAAGATGCATCAACTAAAGAACTTCCCGGTTTTCTACAAATAGAAAACGGGATTTCTTTTTTTCTTACCCACCACATCCGGCTTTGAAGAGTGGTGCAGCCGCTAGGCGACGAGCACAATTGAAGCAGAGGCGTAGCAACGCTGCGTTGAGCATTCAATTGCGCTCGGCAACGACGCGGATGCGCAGCTATCCAAAGCCGCCACACGAAGCACAATGCGTGAGGCCCTCGACGCATCGCGCCGAGGGCCTCACATTCCCATTATCCTCAAATCCTGCTTCCTCAAACAGGATTGGAGAAACTATCTAATTGCAGAGACAATCGCTGAACACCACACGATCGGTGTATTCGGCCTGCTTACCCTTGTTCCAGCGGGAAACTGGGCGGTAGTAGCCGACAATGCGAGTATAAACCTCTGCTTCTTGTCCACAAGTGGGGCACTCGAAGTGCTCGCCGAGAACGTAACCATGCTCCTTGCAGATGGAGAAGGTCGGCGTGACCGAGATATACGGGATCTTGGTCTTGGAGAACGCCTTGACGATGAAGTTCTTGAGTGAGGCAGGATCAGTGACCGCTTCACCCAGGAAGGTATGGAAGACGGTACCGCCGGTGTAAAGCGGCTGGAGTTGATTCTGATGCTCAAGAGCATACAACACATCTTCGGAGATGCCGACAGGCAGCGCCGTGGAGTTGGTGTAGTACGGAGTACCATTGCCCTGGGCCTGAATGTCCGGGTAAAGGGACTTATCAATCTTGGCCAGACGGTAGCTGGTACCTTCGGCAGGCGTGGCTTCGAGGTTGTAAAGGTTGCCGGTCTCCTCCTGGAAACGGGAGGTGATGCGACGCAGGTGATTCAACACACGACGCATCAGGCGGATACCGCCCTCGGTCTCGATGCCGCGACCGATCAGGTTCAGGCAAGCCTCATGGCCACCGAGCAAACCGATGGTGGAGAAGTGGCCCTTATAGCCATTCTTCAGGTAGCGCTTGGACCACGGGAACATGCCAGCTTCAAGGTTGTTGTTGATAACCTTGCGCTTGTATTCCAGAGAATCCTTTGCCAGTTCTGCATATTCTTCGATCAGTTCAAGGAAGTCATCCTCGGACTGAGCAAGGTAGGCAAGCTTGGGCAGGTTCAGGGTGACAACACCGATAGAACCGGTGAGGTCGCCAGCGCCGAACAGGCCGCCAGTCTTGTTGCGCAGCTCACGAAGGTCCATCTGGAGACGGCAGCACATGGAGCGCACATCTTCGGGATTGAGATCAGAGCTGATAAAGTTCTGGAAATAGGGAACGCCGTATTTGGCGGTCAGCTGCATCAGCGTTTCACCGATGGGCTCTTCCCAAGGAAAGTCTTCGGTGACATTGTAAGTCGGAATCGGGAAGGAGAAGATACGATCGTGGTGGTCGCCTTCGAGCATAACCTCGATGTACGCCTGATTGATCATGTTCATCTCTTCCTGGAAGTCGCCGTAGGTCAACTCGTCGTCGTACTTGCCACCGACAATGATGGGCTCCTGAGCGATATGCTTGGGAGCAACGAGATCGAAAGACAGATTGGTAAACGGAGACTGACCACCCCAGCGGGAAGTGGTGTTCAGGTTGAACACGAACTTCTGCATGCACTGGCGCACCTGATCATAGTTCAGACCATCATGACGAATGAACGGAGCAAGGTATGTATCAACGTTGTTGAATGCCTGTGCACCGGCCCACTCATTCTGAAGGGTGCCGAGGAAGTTGTTCATCTGACCAAGCGCGGTATCAAAGTGCTTGGCAGGACCGGCAGAAGCGCGGCCTTCCAGATTGAAACCTTCCAGCAACAAATCACGCAGGGACCAACCGGCGCAGTAACCAGCCAAACCAAAAGAAAGGTCATGAATATGGAAGTAACCGTGGTCATGAGCCATACGGATTTCTTCCGGGTACTTCTCCAAGGCGTAGCGAGCCTGAACAGTACCGGACAGGTGCAGCATGAGCCCCTGGAAAGAGTGGGTCATGTTGGCGTTTTCGTTTACACGCCAGTCAGCCTGATCAAGGTAATTGTCGATGACTTCCTTGATGTCGAGGTAGGCTTCCTTCTGAGAACGAAGCTGACGACGCTGCTCCCGGTAAAGGATGTATTTCTTTGCGATCTCGAACTGGCGGGACTCCATCAGCACCTGTTCAACGGTGTTCTGGACATGTTCCTGCTCAGGGATGTCGAAATCAGCCAGCTTCTTCTCAACCTTCTGGCCGAGGCGCTTGGCGAGGAGCGGATCTTTGATGCCGCTGGCGGCGAGTGCTTTAAAAATGGCCTGGGCGATGCGATCAGTTGACCACGTCTCCAACCGCCCGTCTCTTTTCATTATCTGGCTGGGCATGCTGCTGCGTCCTCCTTGGGGGCACATACTTTTGAATTTTCAGTTCATATTCGAGCGGCAGATAGCTCTGAGCCGTTTCGATATCGGCATCGGTGAGACCAGGCACCCGGGTGGTGCGGAAGTAGAAGGCCTCGGGTTTGGCTTTGGCCATCTCGAAGATACGTTCGAGGTTGGCTTTGGCCGCGATTTCGGAAACGGCGTGTCCGGTGAGAGCGGGATACTTTGCGTACGGACCTTTCACATCCACGGCAAACGTATCCACCAGCTTATACTGAAGGAGATCCTTGACCACCTCGGGGCGCATGCCGTTGGTGTCCATTTTGACCGGCAGACCGGACTTACGGATCTCGAAGAGCAACTCCCCTACGCCCGGCACCATTGTCGGCTCGCCGCCGGTCACAGTGACCCCGTCGAGCCAGCCGGCTCGATCACGCAGGTATGCTTTTATACGGTTTTGATCGATGACGGGCAGCGATTGCATGTCCCAAGCCAGGTCAGCATTGTGACAGGTCGGGCAGTGCAGGTTGCAGCCTCCCAGAAAGATGATGCATGTGGTGCGGCCAGGCCAATCGCATAGGCTCATGTTCTCAAAACCGCGCACATAGTTCCAGACCCCTGCGGGCTCATTCATCCTTTCATTCTCCCTTTACGGATGCGGCTTGATTACCGCGTTGAAGCGTAACCGGCCTTCCGCCTTGAACTTCCCCCGAAGTGCGGTCCAACCGGTCTTTTTCGGACTTCCATTTGCACAGTTGGAAGTAGCCGAAACGTGTTTCTAGATTTATATTAAGATCAGTTTTTTGTACAGGGGGGATTCAAAAATTATTTGGTTAATCAGGCTATTTACAGTCGTATTCGCCGATTATCAGCGATTATAAAAACTGAGGAAAAGTTTTCCACATTTGTACTACGTACGTAAACACCATAATATCTAACTTTTTTCTAAAACTAGTTTAGAAAAAATATTTTTCAATTCTAGCGGGATTCGTTTTCGACAGATATGGAGGGTGGCGATTTAGGAAAAAAGCGTCGCCAAATGATTAAACTGAACTAGCACAAGGCCTCTCGCTTGGGAATCATTTTTTGGACGCTTTCCACAGAAAAACGAACATTAAAAACGTGAAAATCTCCCGGCTTCGGGGTAGCCCATGAGGCTCTAAGCCTGCCCGGTGTCAACCCCGAATCAGGACCTTTTTCAGAAGGAATATTGGCATGACTCTTGCCGTTTCATAATCGTAAAAAAGCAACACACAAAAAAGTTACCTTTCCCGCTCTCGACTATCCTCTTGATGACCAAAATCATCTACACCAGCTCCCTTCACTGTCATTTCTTATCCCGATATCCAATCGAACCCACGTGCATTTAAAGCGACAGCGAAGCCGTACTGGTTTGTGAAAAGGATCGATCTCAATCGCCACCTTTAAGCATGTCGGGGCAAACTAAAGCACAGCAACGGTTGCGCAAAATCGCACACATTTGACAATCAATCGTTTAAGCCCCATTTCATAAGGAAAGTATAACGGAGAAACCACGAGAATGATCATGTGGCTTATTATAGTATTATCCGTCGCAACCTTTCTGACTTTGTACCTCGGGTTGCGGCTCATCAATCCCGCACCGCTCGCGCGAAAGTGGAAGGTAGCGTCATGGCTGTTGGTCATTACGCTGCTCTTTGCCCAGCGTCTTTCATGGTATCTTTGGCGCGGTGACCGTACGGATACTCTGCTCCAGGTGTTCGACTGGGCAGGCTTCACTTTCCTCGGTCTGGTCTCGTTTATCGTAGTGCTTATGCTGTTACGAGATGTGCCAATCCTGTTCCAAGGCATCATGAGTACTTTGACAAAGCTTTTCGTACGCCGGAGCAAGCGCCCCTACTTCATCAAGCCGAACAGGGAACGTCGACGCTTCATGCTCAACGCCACCAACGGCGTAATAATGACAGCCGCCCTGCCTCTTTCCGGATATGCAGTCTATGGTGCCCGCCGCAAGCCGGAAGTCGTTCACAACGACCTGCCGGTCATCGACCTGCCGGAAGGACTCGAAGGGTTCACCATTGCGCAGATCACGGACACCCATGTAGGGCCGACCATTCGCGGGGCCTGGGTGCAGCAGGTGGTTGATGAGATCAACTCCCTGTCTCCCGACCTGATCGTCCATACAGGTGACATGGTGGATGGAAGCGTTGCATCCCTCAATGGCGCAGTCCGCCCCTTTGGCGATTTATCCGCGCCCCACGGCGTGTTCATGTGTACCGGCAACCATGAATACTATTCCGGCGTCCACGAATGGATAGGAGAGGCCAATCGCCTCGGCATGCGCCCACTCCTCAACGAGAACACCCTCATCGACACTGGCAATGGCCGCCTCCTTCTGGCTGGTGTCACCGACTACCGCGCCGACCGCCTTGTTCCGGAACACGCTTCATCCCCCAAGCAGGCCATGGCCAACGCACCGGACCACGATGTATCCATCCTACTGGCCCACCAGCCCAAGTCCATCTATGCGGCCAGCAACGTCGGATTCGACATCCAACTCTCAGGACACACTCACGGCGGCCAGTTCGCCCCATGGACATGGGCCATCGACCTCTTCCAGCCTTATGTGAAGGGGCTCCATCTACACGAGAAGACGCTCATCTATGTCAGTGTCGGTACCGGCTATTGGGGCCCGCCCATGCGCCTGGGAACCAAGCCTGAAATCACGCTTCACACCTTGCGAAAGGCCTAGAAGACAACGTAAACCACACCCAAAAAATGGCCCCGGAAGCACATGCTTCCGGGGCCATTACTATCTATATATCCGATCTGCGATTACGGCATGACCGGAGCCATGGGCAATCCTTCGTCGATGTCGAGACCACAAATGAGGTTGGCATTCATGAGGGCCTGCCCGGATGCGCCACGACACAGGTTATCGATAGCGGACAGAATAATCAGACGACCGGTGCGGGGATCGATGACCAGTCCGATGTCGCAAAAAACGGTACCGCGCACAAAACGGGTTTCTGGCAACTGGCCCTTGGGCAGCACGCGCACCATGGGCTTGTCAGAGTAGAAATCGGCGTAAAGCTCATGCACCTCGTCAAGGGTCTTCTCGCCCTTGAGCTTGGTGTAGATGGTGGAGAGAATTCCACGATCAATGGGCAGAAGGTGCGTGTTGAAAGACACGGTAATGTCTTCACCCGCCACCTTGGAAATTTCCTGCTCAATCTCCGGAGTATGACGGTGAGTAGGCAGCCCATAAGCGCGGAAAGAGTCATGCACTTCGCAGAAGAGTGTACCGACATTGGCACCACGCCCAGCTCCGGAAGCACCGGACTTGGAATCAATGACAATGTTCTCGGTCTCAACCAAATTATTGGCGAGGGCCGGAGTCAGCCCGAGAATTGCGGAAGTGGGATAACAACCGGGGTTGGCGATCAGGCGCGCCCCCATGATCTGATCAAGGTAAAGCTCCGGCAGACCATACACGGCTTCGGACAGGAGATCGGCCTTGGTGTGCTCGGTGGCATACCATTGTTCGTAGGTAGCCTTATCGTTAATACGGAAGTCGGCAGACAGGTCCACCACTTTCACGCCCTCTTCCAACAGGGCAGCGGCGATCTCCATGGCGGTCTTGTGCGGCACGGCCAGAAAGACCACATCACATTCGGCAGCGAGATCTGCCGGATCAGGCTGAGTGATTACCAATTCGCCAAGGGGCAGCCGGTTCAGGAAGGGATAAATGTCAGCCAGCGTCTTGCCCGCTTCGGAACGGGAGGTGGCCCGCACCAGTTCCATGGAGGAATGATGCGTCATGAGACGGGCCAGTTCCATGCCGGTGTAGCCGGTAACGCCGACCAGACCCGCCTTGATGGTATGGGACATGTAGAAACTCTCTCTTTGTTTCCGCAACCGGCTACATGAGCCGCCTGCGTTATTTGGACTTATTCACGTAAGCCATGCGGAGATTGTATACGATCTCGCACAGCAGCTTCTTCTCGTCCTCGTCCAACCCGTTTTCAAACTTGTTCTTGAGCATGCCAAGCACGTCGATGGTGTGTTTGGCCATCTGGGGCTGGAACTCCACCTTGCCGGTGGTAGGATCGGCTGCCTCGCCAAGGGCGACCATGGCCGACGAGGACAGGGAATAGATGAAGGTGGAGAAATTGATATCCAGGGGAACGCCCTTCATGGGGTTCTCTTTGCACGTCTTGTCAGCCATCTTCGCCTCCGCGGTGAAATGCGTTAAATCTGTTGGCAACTTAAGTAAGGTCTGGAGGATTCGGAGTCAACATTTCAGCGTCATTCTCGTCACACTTCGCATACCCGATCGACGTTATATATATTTCTTAACCTTAATATTATTGTTTGAAAATCTACCTGCTTTCTGATTACTATGCGTAGTTACTTAAGTTATGGTGAATGTCACTGACCCCAACGCAATCTCAAAGGCCTGTCTTATGTTTAAAAAAGAGTTCAATATCAAGGTGTTACCACTTTGCCTTCTTGCAACTGTCTTTCTTATTCTCCCCGGATGTTTCGGAGAGGATCAAAAGGAAGCTGCAAAGACACAGGGTCCTGTACCCATGAAAGTGATGAAGGCCGCCAAAAAGGACATGCCCTATTGGGGTGAATTCGTAGGCACGATCAGCGCGGTTGAATCCGTGGATGTTCGCGCTCGCGTTGCCGGCTTCCTGCTGGAGAAAAGATTCGATGAAGGCCGCAAGGTCAATAAGGGCGACCTGCTCTTTGTCATCGACCCCAAGTCCTTTCAGGAAGATCTCAATCAGGCCGAATCCGGACTCGAATACAATCAGGCCTTGTTGGCAAAAGCCAAGAAGGACTACGAACGATTCAAGAAGCTCTATGATGACGGCGTGGTCAGCCGCGAAGAATTCGAAAGCTACCAGACCTCTCTGGCGACCTACAAAGCTCAGGTCCGCGACAACGCTGCTCAGGTCGAGAACGCCCGTATTCAGCTCGGCTACACCAAGATTTACTCTCCCATCGACGGCATCATTGGCCGCGTGAAAGTGGACCTCGGCAACCTCGTTGGTCAGGGCGAAAACACCCTGCTCGCCACTGTCTCCACCGTGGACCCCGTCTACGTTTCTTTCAGCATTCCTGAAAGCGACTATATCCGCGCCCGCCGTAATCCTGAAATGCAGGAAACCCGCGAAAAGGAAATTGAACTCATTCTGGCCGATGGCAGCAAGTACGATGTCAACGGATCGTTCAGCATGATCGACCGCGCTGTCGATCCTCAGACCGGTACCCTCGGCATCCGCGTTTCTTTCCCGAACCCTGACGGCCTGCTCCGTCCCGGCCAGTACGGCAAGGTCCGCGTCCTCATCGAGAGCCTCAAGGACGCTGTAGTCGTCCCGACCCGCGGTGTTCAGGATACTCAGGGTATGAAGTCCATCTATAAAGTAGGCGACGACGGCAAGGTCGTTAACCAGCCCATCAAGATCGGCTTTGAAGCGGACAACATGGTTGTAGTGACTGAAGGCCTCAACGCCGGCGACACCGTCATCATCGACGGCATTCGCCGTGTACGTCCCGGTATGGAGATCAAGCCTATCGTGGTTCCCATGGATACGCCCCAAAACGAAGCAGCTTCCATGGGCAATCCTCAGGATACTGAACAAAAGGAAAACTAAGCCATGGTCAGATTCTTCATTGACCGCCCGATCTTCGCATCGGTTGTGGCCATTATCATTCTATTGGTCGGTGTTCTGAGTGCCCTGTCGCTCCCCATCGCCCAGTATCCGGAAATCGCGCCGCCGTCAGTCAGCGTTAGAGCCACCTACACCGGTGCCGATGCCCAGACTGTTATGGAATCCGTGGCTACTCCCATTGAAGAGCAGGTCAACGGTGCGCAGGACATGATGTACATGTCCTCCATTTCGTCCAACGACGGCTCCATGTCCCTGTCCGTGACCTTCGAATTAGGGCGCGATCTCGAGCTGGCAACCGTTGACGTTCAGAACCGCGTCAACCTCGCCACAGCACAGCTCCCGCAGGAAGTCCGCAACACAGGTGTCTCGGTACAGAAACAGTCCCCGGACATCGTTCTGATCATTAACCTGACATCCGACCTGCCTCAATACGACTCTCTGTTCCTGAACAACTACGCCAAGATCAATCTGTATGATGCGCTTCGCCGTATTGAAGGCGTTGGTAATGTTTCCCTGTTCGGTGACAAGGACTACGGCATGCGCATCTGGCTCGACCCCGACAAACTGGCGAGCTACGGCCTGACCGTATCCGACGTTATCGGTGCCGTGCAGGAGCAGAACATTCAGGCCCCGGCAGGCCAGATCGGCATGCCGCCCGCCCCTGTGGGACAGCAGTTCCAGATGTCTGTGCGCGTCAAGGGCCGCCTCGCCGATCCTGATGAGTTCGGCAAGATCATTCTCAAGGCCAATGAGGACGGCAGCACAGTCCGCGTGGAAAACGTGGCCCGTGTCGAGCTCGGCTCCAAGAACTACTACACTTTCTCCCGCCTCAAAGGGCAGGACACCGCCTCGCTGCTGATCTACCAGCTGCCCGGCGCCAACGCCCTCGACGTTGCTGACAACGTCCGCAAGACCATGGACGAATTGTCCACATACTTCCCGGACGGCATCAAATATCAGATCCCCTACGACACCACTCTGTTCGTCACCTCCTCCATCGACGAGGTGCAGGATACACTTGTCGAGGCACTCATACTCGTGTTCCTCGTGGTGTTCATCTTCCTGCAAAACTGGCGCACAACCATCATTCCCATGGTCACGGTGCCCGTTTCTCTGATTGGTACCTTTGCCCTGTTCCCGGTCCTCGACTTCTCCATCAACACATTGACGCTATTCGGCCTTGTCCTCGCCATTGGTATCGTTGTTGACGATGCCATCGTTGTTGTTGAGGCGACGCAGCGCATTATTGATGAAGAAGGGCTGTCACCACGCGATGCCACGAGAAAGGCCATGGACGAAGTAACCGGACCGGTCATTGCGTCCACGCTGGTGCTCATCGCGGTGTTCGTGCCGGTAGCATTCATGGGTGGGATCACGGGCCAGCTGTACAAACAGTTCGCCTTGACCCTGTCAGTGTCGGTGTTCATCTCATCCATCAACGCATTGACGCTCTCACCGGCACTCAGTGCCTTGCTGCTGCGTCCTTACACGCCCATCAAAGGCCCCTTGGGTTGGTTCTTCGGCAAGTTCAACTATGTATTCGAAGCCGTGACCAAGCGATACAACAAGGGCGTGGCCGCTCTCGTGCGCCGCTCTGTCATGGGTTTGCTGGTCATAGCCATTTTCGCAGCCGGTTGTGGCGGCCTGTTCAAGATCCTGCCTTCCGGCTTTGTGCCTGACGAGGATCAGGGTTACTTCATCGTCAACTGCATGCTGCCTGAAGCAGCCTCGCTTGAACGGTCGGATGCCGTCATCAAACAGGTTGAAGACTACCTCGACAAGGCTCCCGGTGTACGCAGCTATGTCTCCCTTGGCGGATTCAATCTGCTGACCGGTTCATACTCTTCCTACAGCTCTGCCCTCTTCGTCATTCTGGACGACTGGTCCGAGCGAGAGTCACCCGAGCTGTCTCTGGAAGCGATCATGGGCAATGCCCAGAAGGCATTCTGGGGGATTCAGGAAGCCATCGTCATGGCCTTTGGCCCGCCGCCTATCCGCGGTCTGAGTTCCACTGGCGGTCTGCAATTTGAACTGCAGGACCGCACAGGTGGAACCATTGAGGAGTTGGACGCCATCGCCCACCACTTCATGGAAACCGCGAACAAGCTGCCGGAGGTCGCCTCGACCTTCACCACCTTCTCGGCAAACGTTCCGCAGTATTACGTGGAGATCGACCGCGACAAGGTCAAAAAGCTGGGCGTGCCCGTCAACGAAGTATTCCAGACCATGCAGACCTATCTGGGTGGTTACTACATCAATGACTTCAACAAATACGGCCGCACCTTCCGCGTCATGGCGCAGGCAGAGTCCAACTACCGCACCAAACTCGAAGATTTGAGCCGCTTCTACATGCGGTCCAACGAAGGCCAGATGGTGCCGCTCTCCACTCTCGGAGAAGCCTCACGCATCACCGGTCCGGAGTATGTGCAGCGATACAATGTATTCCGTACTGTCGAGGTCAATGTCACTCCTGCTCCCGGCGTCAGCTCGGGTCAGGCAATGGCAGCCATCGAACGCGCTGCGGCAGAGAACCTGCCCACCGGCTTCGGCTACGAGTGGACAGGTATCGCCTATCAGGAAAAAACAGCGGGTAGCCAAACAGGCCTGATCTTTGCCCTGGCTATCGTCATGGTATTCCTGGTGCTGGCAGCTCAGTATGAATCATGGGCCACCCCGTTTGCGGTCATCCTGTGTATCCCCCTCGGCATCTTCGGCGCCATGGCGTCCCAATGGGTGCGAGGACTGGACAACAACGTGTATGCGCAGATCGGTCTGGTCATGCTCATTGGTCTGGCTGCCAAGAACGCTATTCTCATTGTTGAGTTCGCCAAGGAGAAACACGAGAAGGAAGGCATGTCCTATGTGGATGCGGCACTGGAAGCAGCACACCTGCGCTTCCGCCCCATTCTCATGACCTCCTTCGCCTTCATCCTCGGCGTCATCCCGTTGGTCGTTGCCACTGGCGCAGGCTCTGCCAGCCGCCACGCCCTGGGCACCTCGGTGTTCGGCGGCATGATCGCGGCCACGATCCTCGGTGTCATCGTTGTACCTTCTCTGTACACAGCCATCTTGAGCTTGGCTTCCAAGGTCCGCGGAAAGAAAGAACAAAAGGAATAGCCAATTACATGCAGTAGTAATCCAGGCCGCCCACACTAAGTGGGCGGCCTTTTTTAGTGTCCACCAAGAGATTATAACGCCCTTCAACCCCTCGTGGTTTTACAATAGTATGCTCTAATGTCGAAAAATCCCCACCAGACAATCCTCCTACTACTGATGGCAATGTTGCTTTGCATGATCAGCGTTCCTACACACGTCGAGGCCAACGCCGATGACAAGACCATCATCATGTTCATTCCCGATACGGATTGGCCGCCATACCTCATAAACGACCCGCGCTATCCCGGCGGAGGTGTGCTGCTCGAAGTCATGCGCGCTGTTGTTACGCCACTTGGATACGAGGTGAAGACGTGTCGTCTTCCTAACAAGCGAGGCTGGGAGTTATTGAACTGCCGTGAAGTGGATGCACACGCCAAGGCTAAAGAATGGGTCAGAGATCCCGACAACTACCAATGGACCGCCCCCTTCATGCTGCATGAAGATGTGCTTCTCTATCGTATGAACAGCAATTTTGAATACACCGAACCGAAAGCACTGTATGGCAAGACGCTCGTAGGCATCAAAGGGTTCATCTACCCAACTCTTGAACCACATTTTGGCCCGGGGAAAATTCATCGCATTGACGTTTCCAACCCGTTTGCCATGCTGGAGTTGCTGAACCTCGGCCGTGTGGATGCTGCCATCGTCAACAGGAACGAAACCCTTTGGCTTTTCAAGAACCGCCCTGACCTCAATCCCGAACGGTTCCGACTTGATTCCAAACCATTCGGCTCAGCCGGATATCGTTACGTCTTCAACAACGACAAACGGTGGGCGCCTTTAATTGAAAAATTCAACGCACGACTTGATGAAATGAAGCGAAACGGAGATCTCGACAAGATCCTCGATCAATATCGTTAATATTACTTTCCCCTACGCATAGAAAAAGGCCCCGACGCACACGCGCCGGGGCCTTCGTTTTACCAGATGGATAATATGACTACACTATGCCTTCTTCTCCAGCAGCTTTTCGCCCGCAGGAGTCTTAATGACGTTACCCAAGGCTTCGACCACAGAGGCGTCAAACTTGGTGGATTCGCTGGCCAGGATTTCCAGGGCCTGGACAGGTTCCTTTGCACCGCGATAGGCACGCGGACGAATCATGGCGCAGAAGACGTTTAACACGGACAGGATGCGAGCCGACAAGATGATCTCATCATACTTGAGATTCTTGGGATACCCCGAACCGTCGATACGTTCGTTCATCTGATAGATAGCCTTGAGAACGCCTTCCTCAATGTCGATATCCTTGAGGATGCGATAAGCGTGTTCCACGTGCTCTTCCATGGCGGCCATCTCTTCATCAGTAAGGCGACCCGGCTTGGTCAGGATCTCGTTGGGCACGAACATCTTACCGATCTGAGAGAGGTTGGCGGCAGTTTCGATCTCGGCGATCTCCATTTCAGGCAGGTTCATGGCACGGGCCACTTCCATGGAAAGGCCAGCCAGCAACTTGGTGTGACCGCCCAAATATGGATCAGCCGCTTCAATGGTGGAACCAAGCGCTTCCATGGCTCCCTTGATCAGTCGCTTGTTCTGCTCCTGCACCGCAATGAACTGAGTAATGTCGCGATACACTTCGACAATACCCACACATGCTCCGGCAGTATCACAATAAGGCGACTTGGAGATCTGGAACTGGTAACGCTGACCACGCAGGAAGATCGGCTCATTGATCGTAATCTTGCGCTGTTCAATTGCCACCTTCTCGTCCGGAGAAGAGAGACGCTTGGCCGTATCAAAGCCGAACAGGGCCGGTGCATCCATGCCAATAAGCTCTTCCTTGGAACGTCCCACAGCTTCGGCAAACGCGTCGTTGACGTATGTATACTTACCCTCGGAATCCTTGAGAGTGATGAACTCGTCGATATTGGCGTTAATGGAGTCGATGAACCGCTTCTGGTCATCGATCTTGTTGGCGAGATTGCGGAATTCCTCGGCCACACGCTGAGACTGAACCCCTGCCAGCACCCACCAGGCGAGGCCTGCAATGAGGAGCGCGGTCAGGATACCAAGCCCAGCCACCACGTAAACTGTGTTGGTGAAAGCGGCAATGGGAGCCATGGCGTTATCGTAATCAGCTTCCTGCACGACCCACCACTGTGGCCCCTGCACACGAATACCAAGGGAGAAGACTTCCTCATCATCTTCAGAAAGACTGAAACGATCACCGAACGGAAGGTTGCCCTCTTTGTTCAGCTCAATCTCGGCTGCAACGTCGGTGAACCCTTCGGTGGTCCACGGCGTGACCTGCTTATAGGTACCGTTCATCTTCTGCATCAAACGGGTACGTTCCCCCTTGGCCGACAACGTCGAGTTGGAAAGCAATTCAGTGATCTTGCCGCTCACCTGACGAGTCATCATCAACGCGCCAACAGGCTCGTCGATGTTCTCACGGGCATCGGGAGAATAGATGGGGACATACACATCCAGTTCCACACCCTGCAGAGTTCTGCGCAAGGGGGAGAAGCGTGCTTCCCTGTGCTTGATGGCTGCAGTAGCCTGCTCCAACTGCTCTTCCATCATGGGAGGCAGATGACCATCGGTGGCGATATAGGCATCACCATTGCGGTTAAGGATACGGGCATTGATGAAACCGGAATACGTAGAGAATTCCCTGAGCATATTCTGCATCATGGGCAACTGGGCAGCCAATTCGGAGCCCTCTCCGTCGTACTCTCCTTCATCCAGGGCAACAGCGCCAAAAATGGCGGCCAGGTCGCCCTCGATGTTGTCCACCTCGGCTGCATAGAGTCGGAACAGGTCCGACTTGATGAGCCTGTCGCCCTGACGGGAAAGATTCTTGAGCCATGCCTGGAACATCTCGGCCCTGCCATGAGCGAGCAAGCCAAGACGCTTTTCCTGATTCTGCAGCCCTTCAGTGTGCTTGTCGCTCACTGCCTTGCCGGCTAGGAACAGGATACCTGCCGAAATGATCAGCACGAAGGCAAGAACAACGCCAATCTTGACGCCCTGCTTGGCTCCACCGATGCTGACCGGCACGTCCGCGTTACTGTTTGTTTGTGCCATAATTTACTCCATCTGGTTTGTCTTTATATGCCTCCCGGAAAAAGGAAGCACATGATTACTTCTTCTTCCGTTTCACTTTTTTAAATGTTGTTCGCTTACTCTTGGGCACGTGCATCCAACGAAACTTCTCATTAACTGAATATTGCGGGACATAGTGCTTGTACTTGGTGTGCGGCAGAACCATGTTTGTCTGGTTGTCCAGAATATACACCTCGTTGCCGACAAACACGGCAAGCACTGCGTGACCAATGTTTCGGATTTTATCCTTGAGAGCGACCACTCGCAGATTGTCACCGGAAAAGCCGAGTTCTTGCAGTGCATAGAACTTGGCAATGGAATAGTCCTCACAGTCTCCTGACTTTTTGAGAAATTCCAATGGCGTGGCCCAGTAATCACTTTTACCGTAGTTACCCGAGTCCAAACGATATGGCCACTGATTGAAGAACTTGTTTACAGCCTTAAGTTTGCCAATATCATCAAGCCCGGCAGCCTCGCTTTTCAGTTTGTTCCAACCAGCCTTGGAAGGCAGCTTGGCCATGGCCGGGCTATTGAAATACCCCTTCCACGCCTTCATTTTTTCCAGCACTGCCGTCCACTTGGGAAGCTTTTTGATCTTACCCTTAAACTCAAGGGTACCAAACAATTGTGGTCCCTTTGGCTTCTTTTTCTTGGCCGCGTCAGCCTGCACCGGAATGAGCGCAATACACACCGAAAGGATGACCGCACTAAGTACGGCCATAATATTACGGCGTATGGCGCGAGTCCGGCGCATGGGCCTCCTAGCGTTCTCTCAGGGCGTTCTGCTTGGCCTTGAGAATGGGCTTGAGCAGATAATCCAGCACGGACTTCTCACCGGTAAGCACGTCCACCTGAGCAGTCATACCCGGAATGATGGGCAGCTTTTCACCATGATATTCCATGGCGTTCTTGGTGGTACGCACCTTGACGAGGTAGAAGCTCTCGCCCCGCTCGTCTTCAATGGTGTCCGCACTGATATGCTCCACGGTGCCTTTCAGCCCTCCGTAAATGGAAAAGTCATAGGCTGTAATCTTGACCATGGCATCCTGGCCAGGATGGAGAAAGGCGATGTCAGCAGGCTTGATTTCAGCCTCAACCAACAACGTATCATCCAGCGGGACAACTTCCATGATAGATTCGCCCGGTTGGACGACACCGCCCAGTGTGTTGATGTAAATTGATTTGACGATTCCATGAACAGGAGAGCGTACGTCCGTACGGGTAACACGGTCGCTACCCGCTGCCATGGTCTCGCGAATGGAGATAAGTTCCTGACGGCGTTCGTTGATCTCTTCCAACGCTTCGGATCGGTGCTCTGCCTTGCGCTGCTCAATACGGCCCTGCGCTTCTTTAACAGCGGCCTCTACGCGAGGAATACCGAGAGCCAACGCTTCCACGTCACCACGCAGTTCGAGCACCTTCTGCTCCAGCGCGAGATAGTCGAGCTCGGAGTGAATCTGCTTCTCCACGAGTGGTTTGGCGATGTTGCGCTGCTTCTCTGCCACTTTGAGACTGGACTGAAGTTGCTTGCGGCGCCCTCTCATCTCGCGGACTTCCTGCTTCTTCTGCTCCATCTGGTCCGTGAGCAATTCCAATTCGATATCAAACTGCCTGAGCTGCGCCTTGAAAATCCGCATCTGGTCATCCACCAACTGCGGCGCCTTTTCCCTCAATTCTTCATCAAAAACAGGATCGATGCCTTCAACAATGGCGATAAGGCGGGCAATGGCAGCCTTGTGTTCCAAAGCCTTGGCAAACGCGTCGCGATAAAAGCTGGCGGCCTGCTCGTTACGCAGACGGCAAAGCACGTCACCCTTCTTGACCACCTGACCTTCGTTGACGAAGATCTCGCTCAAGATACCACCTTCCAGGTTCTGGATTTCCTGAACACGCTGAGAGGGAATAATACGCCCGAATCCTCGTGTTACTTCATCCAACACAGCAAACTTGGCCCAGACCAGAAAACCGATCAGCATCAACAAAATGCTGGTGGACATCATGTAGGCGAACTTGCGGCCCTTGCCATACATGGCCTGGTCCACCTCGGACATGAACAGCAGTGTTTCTCTTTCGTATTTATCCTGACTCATGCCCACCTCACATGGAAACCTTGATCTTACCGGACCGGAGACCATCGAGCACAGCCTGCTTGGGGCCGTCCACAACGATGCGTCCCTTGTCCATGATCACCAGCCGGTTCACCAAGTCGAGCATTGAGTGGCGGTGGGTGATAACAATAACCGTCTTGTCCTTGATGAACGGCTCGAGCTTCTGCTTCAGCCGGTACTCCGACTGGTTGTCCATGTTACTGGACGGCTCATCCATGATCAGGATTTCCGGGTCGGGCAGGACTGCACGGGCAATGGATACCGCCTGTCGCTGACCGCCTGACAGGGACGAGCCGCGCTCGCCCACCATCATACCGTAACCGGCCGGGTGATCCTTGACGAAATCCGTAACGCCAGCGATGTCCGCCGCCATTTTGATGGACTGGTCATCCGCCTCGGGCAAGCCGAAGGCGATGTTGTCCTTGAGTGTTCCGTAAAAGAGCAAAGAGTCCTGCGACACATACCCCACCTTACGGCGAAGGTCGGCCACATCCATCTGGCGAAGGTCAATATTCCCCACCTTCACCGCGCCCTTAACCGGCTGATACAGACCAACGCACAGCTTGCCCAAAGTGGACTTACCCGCACCGGTACGTCCCACGATGCCAACCTTGTCGCCCGGATTGAGCATCAGGTTGACGTCAGACAGCACCGCCTTGTCCGTACCGGGATAAGCAAAACTCACGTTCTCCAACTGCATGGAGGCTTCCATCTGCCCGTAGTGGAAGGTCTCCTTATCGTCGGGACGCTCACTGGGCATATCCATGAGCAAATCCAGGGCGCTCAGCGCCATGCGAGACTGCTGGAAGCGGGAAAGGAGTCCGGCCACCGCACTCAGGGGCGCCATGGCGCGGCCCGAAAGGATATTACAGGCAATAAGTCCACCCACGGTAAGCTCACCCTTGGAGATGAGGAACACGCCGATAATAATGATGGCCACCGACACCATCTGGGTGACGAACACCGAGAAGGTAATGGACAGATTCGCGAAGACCTTGGCCCGACTGTTGGACATGGCGGACATACCGACCACATTCTCCCAGCGAGCCTGCATGCGGCCCTCGGCCATGGAGGTCTTGATGGTCTCAAGACCGTGCACGATCTCGAACAGAAGCGCGTTCTTCTGCGTTGATTCCTTGTAGTGGTTTTCGATGATGTGTTGAAACGGCATCTGCAGGAACAGTCCGAACAGGATGACGACAGGCACCGCCACCAGAATCGGTATGACCAACGGCCCACCGATGAAGTAAACCACACCAACGAACAGGAACAGGAACGGCATGTCGATGAGCGCCACCAGCGAACTCGAACTGAAGAACTCCCGTAGCGACTCAAACTCCCGGACGTTATTGGCCACCGCACCCGCAGACTCGGGCATGTGGTCAAGCCGAGCAGACATCAGGTGCTGCATGATACGCGAACCAATGAGTACGTCCGCGTTTCGCCCTGCCACGTCAACGAAGTATGAACGAAGATTCTTGAGCGCGAAGTCGAAAATGTAAGCCAACCCGATACCGATGGCCAATGCCCACAGAGTGTCTACCGCATTGTTGGGTACAACCCTGTCATACACGTTCATCACAAAGAGCGGCGATGCCACCACGATCATATTGGTCATGATGGAAGCTGCAATCACGTGCCGGTAGATGGGCCAGAACTTGAGGATGGTTCCCCAGAACCAGCGTTTAGTCTTGACGAGCTTGATCTCACTGGCGCGCTTGTCTAGCTTGGACTGACGATGACAGAGGATGGCGTAACCGGTGTATTCTTCTTCTAGCACCGACAGCTCCATCTCAGTGGAGTCCATGCCGCGCCCAGGGACCATGACCGTCGCCTTGTCGTCCTCAATGTCCACCAACACACAGGCATTGCCGCCGCGCATAAGCAGGATGCAAGGAAATACCAGCTTGGAAATGTCCCAGACCTTGGGTCTGTGTACGGTCTTTGCCTTGATGCCGATACGCTCTGCCGCGCGAACGATGGAAGAGGCGGTAATAACGCCCTCCTGCTGCGGAATACCAGCCTTGAGGGTAGCCGAGGATACTGGCTTACCCAGCAGACGACTGACGATGGACAGGCAGATGACCAGCGGGGGCTGGAAGTCGATATCCTTGGGGGTCAAACGCTCATCCCCCAGAAGCTCGCTAGGACAGGAGCCTTCAGCGGGCGCAGCTCCTGCAGGAGGTGTTGCCGCATTGGGAGTCGCATTCTGTGCGGCATTTTCCATGGCCGGACGATTCGCTTCTGCAGTCTGTGCGGGTTTGACAGGAGGCTTTTTGACAGGAGCAGGCTTCTTCTTGGGCTGACCATCGTCCCCGAAAAGATCATTTATGGCTTCGGCCTGTGAAATATCCTTGTTCACGGCGTTTTGGGATGCAGCTTTACGGGCCGCCTTTTCCATGGCTGCCCGCTTGGCGGCATCATTGCCGGACACCGACCCGAGAGAAGCCTCGCCCGATTTGTCCGGTTTGGCCGCATCAGGCTTGCCGTTCGCCGGTTGTGGTTTCGAAGATGTATTATTGTCTGAAGACATATTCTCGCCTTGCTGAGAATTTCGCGGTTCGCCAAGGCCTTAAAACTGCCCACGGAACACACCGCATCACTATACCATAATTAAGTATTTCACCTTTTACCGACCAAGGCGTTTTGTCAAGATACAACTGTGAATTAAAGCCAACCATATCGCTGGTTTTCGACCTTTTCCACAGCCTTGAACTCGGGTTTTACATGAATTATTTCCAACGAGGTGAAAATAGGCGCATTTGTTTCATTTTTGGTAACGTCAAAATGTTTTTTCACCCGGAACATCGATAACGATCTTGCCCAGTGCATTACCACCTTCCCAGTAGCGATGGACCTCGGCGATATCCGTATAATCGAACCGCTGCTCATCCAGCAGCACGGCAAGCCGATCCTTGTCCACCAACCGCGCTACCTGATTGAGAATTTCATGAAAAATGCCGCGCCCCTCCCGGGTTATCAACGGAAGTAAAACAAACACAACATGCAGGGAAAGGCCCTTGGCGTGCATGGTACTGAGATCATGAGAGGATCGGGCAACCGTAGTTACGACATCGCCCTCTGGTATGGCAGCCCGGAAAGATTGATCAAGGGTCGCACCGCCAACGGTATCAAAGACCACATCGAAACCGTCGCCGAAAGTATGATCTGAGACATACTCGTAGACACTCTTCTCGCGATAATTGATGGGGGTGGCGCCCAGATTTTCCACCACCATTTCCTTCACGGAATCTGAGACTGTGGCATACACCTTGGCACCACTGTATACACCAAGCTGCACGGCAATATGCCCCACTCCACCAGCACCGCCGTGCACCAGCAAAGTCTCGTCCGCTTCCAGACGCGCCTTGCCAAACAATGCAATCCATGCAGTTAGTGACACCAGGGGCAAAGCCGCCGCATCGGTCAAATCCATGCTGCGCGGAGCACGGGCAATGAGGCGTTCGTCCGCCACCATATACTCAGCCAGAGCACCCGGCATATTGCTCAAGCCACCGGCCAACCCGAACACCTTGTCTCCCGGCTCAAACCGCGACATGCCGCCCCCGACATCTTCCACAACGCCGGAAACGTCCATGCCAAGCACTGCAGGCAAGGTCGGGGCGAACCCAAGTTGATCACCCAACGTGGCTATCTTGTTATCTATGGGATTGAAACTTGATCCGGCAACCCGGATCAGAACTTGTCCGGGCATTGGGGACGGTTTTTCGACTTCGCGTTGAACAAACGCATACTCGTTCCCGAAACGTTCCAACAGCATGGCTTTCATGGCAGACACCTCCAGATAGGACACACCATAGCCCGCCACATTTTTTTTGTAAATTAACAGGCAGGAAAAAGGAGCGCCTTGGCCAACAATGTCGGCGCAAACATGGGCTGCGAATCCTCAGTGAATAATGGCAGGTCCCGAACGGTCACACCAAGTTCTTCCAACGCAGCGATATCCAGCCCGCCTGGGTACTCGGCGCGACTATCCACGAGTACCGTTGTCAGTACAGAACTCCCCACCGGCGCTCCGCTTTGAAAGAGATACCTACGAAGGATCTTCACCTGATCGAGCACAGTATGCCCAAGCAGTTCCGGATCCCCTCCGGGATTGGGCACGAACATCTTGGGTCCGGGGTTGGCAGCAACGGCTTCACCGACTCCCATGGGCAGCAGGTTGGCCACTACGCTGGAGTAGAAGCTCCCCACCGGATAGCAGATGCAGTCGGCACGCTCGATCATGATGCGCACCTCGGGATCGACCTTACGCACCACGGGCTCGGCAGAATCAAGAGAGTCCGTCATCCAGATACGCTTGATGGGCGAGGAAAGCGGCGGCGCCTCTTTGCCGGTCAGCAGATGCTGCCCAACCACCACTGAACCATCCTCAAGCTCTGCGGCCATATGCAGGTCCGCATCCACGACGGGCCGAACCACACCACGCACCCGGGCCAAGCTGGAAAAGGCATCGATGACCGGCGCAAGATTGCGTTCGGTATCCAGATATCCGGCAGTAAGCACAAGATTACCTATGCTCGCACCACGCAGGTCGAAATCTTCGGGCATTCTCTGCAGGAAGAATTCCAGATGCGCACAAACGACCCTTCGGAGGTCATCAGCAAGATAGTCCACCAAGACATGACGGCCTTCCACCATCCGGCGAAGCTCATCAAGCAATTCACTCTGCGGCTCTTTCTTGGAAAAACGATAGGTGAACAGTGCAAAGATGGCCCGCCCTCCCGGTCGAGAGAGATCTGCCAATGCCATAAGACGGTTACGAATATCCCCGACAGCAGGCATGTTGAAGGCACGTCGAATCACTGCGGAGCTACCGCCCGAATCAAACGGCGTGATCACATGCACAGATTCGGACGTATACCGAATCAGTTCACGGGAAGTCGCACGCAACGCCGTTCCGCCGCTGAAGAAGAGTATGCGCGGACAGCCTGTCTGAGGTATCACCTTGAGTTCGCTCATTTCCATATCCCGACGATTACACTCTTTTCCGAACGGAATTCAACAACAAACGACACAACTTGGGTGGAGAAATTTCTACCCAACACCACGATAAACACAATGCAACTGTACCAGTCATAATCTGTTTGTCGCAATTCCTACTTGATCACGTTTCTGCTTCAAAATTCTTCTTGTGCCATGTCCCACACACTCTTCCATCATTTCAACATAAACACATTGTAAATATTACAGCAGCTTACGCATTTAACATCGAACACATTTCGCCTTCGACACAGTATTGTACGCACCTACTCGTCTTATGGCCGTCACCTATATATTATAGGCTTTGACTTCCCGGGCAGTCTTATGTACGACCCGTGTTCGTGCCGTTGATTTTCCCCCGGGAATGCGCGGCCACCAACGAAATAACCCATCGGCGGAGTCCACAATTTCGACCCGCCAAGCGAGGGGATAATGACCAACTCCGACAACCGAGATCTTTCGTTTCTGGACGACTACGATTTTTCCAACTGCCTTGTCTGCGGCTCCTGTGCCAACGGCTGCCCGACCACGGGTGCACCGGGCATGGACGGCTGGGACGCACGCAAGGTGATGCGCATGCTCGCCAACGGCCTCATCGATGAGGTTGTGGCCTCCAACTTCCCGTGGCTCTGCACTGGCTGTGGCCGCTGTACTTCCACCTGCCCCGGCGGCATCGACATCACCGCACTCATGGGTCATCTCAAGAGTCTCCGCCCCCGCGACGAGGTTCCCGGTTCCCTGCACAAGGGTATGGTCAACAACATCGAGACCGGCAACAATCTCGCCATCTCCAAAGAAGAATATTTCGAAGGCATGGCTGATCTCGGTCAGGAACTGGCCGAAGAGTGCTGTCCCGGTTTCTATGTGCCCATCGACAAGAAAGATGCGGACATCCTCTTTTTCCCCAACTCCAAGGAAGTTTACGGCGACTTCGAGGACCAGTTCTGGTGGTGGAAGATTTTCTACGCTGCCAAGGAGAACTGGACCGTTCCCGGCGAAGGCTGGGAGGCCGTCGACTGGGCGCTCTTCACCGGCAACGATGAAGGCAACAAGAAGCTCGCCCAGCGCAAAATCGACTTCATGAAAGAGTACAACGTCAAGCGTATGATCATGCCCGACTGCGGTGGTGGTTCCTACGGTTGCCGTAAAGGCATGACCAAGCTGGCCCATGAGAATCCCGACAACGAGATCGGGTTCCTCTATCTCTACGACTACCTCGTCGAGCTTTTCGAGCAGGGGCGCATCAAGGTCGACAAGTCTGTTCACGCTGGCAAGACTTTCACCTTCCACGATTCCTGCAAACACGGCCGTGAACTCGCACGCAACTTCGGCAAGGGCTTTTTCGACGAGCCCCGCTGGATCGTGCAGCAGTGCGTCGATGATTTCGTCGAACTCACGCCTAACCGCGAGAAGAACTACTGCTGTGGTGCAGGCGGCGGAATGTGGCCCATGCCCTTTGAAGTGGAATCCGCATGGCATGCACGCTACAAGCAGCGTCAGATCAAGGAATCCGGTGCCAACGTAATTGTTGTCGGTTGTTCCAACTGCCGCGATCAGATTCAGAAGCGTATTCCCAAGCACTTCGAGGGATGCGATTACGAGGTCAAGTATCTCTGGCAGCTCGTGGCCGAGTGTCTCGTTATCGAGCCTTGGGATGAGGCAGACATCAAGGCTGGCGAAGAAGCCGCCAAAGCCCAGTGGGAAAAGCTGGGTGTTGATCTGGACGCCGAGTATTAGAAGCAGGGTGGGAACCGTCCTATCGGGCGGATGAAGAATGGACAAGCAGGGCTTTCCGCCCTGCACCCGACCAAAGGCCGAGGGCCTTTGGGATCCCATCTGCGGCTTTCGCCGCAATAATTATTCAAAGAGCCTTTCCATGCTCGCATAGCTTCAAGCGAAGCGAACTATATAAAGTTTCGGAGGGTGTCGGGAACCCTTTACAAAGGGTTCCTGACCCGTCAGAGACGCCCGCCCGGCGAAGGCTCTGCCGAAGGCATTCAAAAAGGATTCAGGCATGCAATTCAATTTTGCGACTGCAGCAAAGATCGTTTTCAAGAACGGCGTAGCAACCGAAGTTCCGACCATGGCAGCCAACCTTGGTTCCAAACCCTGCCTTGTTATCGGCTCCAATGCCGATCGCGCCCAATGGCTCATCAATGAGCTGGATGCACCCCACGTCGTGCAGGTCACGGGTGAACCGGACACCGACTTTGCAGCACAGGCCTCCCAACAAGCTCGTGAAGCCGGATGTGATGTGGTCATCGGCATGGGCGGTGGCAGCGTCATGGACGCGGCCAAAGTCATTGCCGCATTGATCACCAATACTGCTGATATTTTCGACTATCTGGAAGTGGTAGGCAAAGGCCAGCCTCTGACCGAAAAGCCGATGCCGCTTATCACCGTTCCGACCACGGCCGGGACCGGCTCTGAAGTCACGGCCAATGGTGTACTGCTCGCCAAAGGACATGACGTAAAGGTCAGCCTGCGCTCCACGGACATGATCGCTGACATCGCGGTCATCGACCCGGAACTGATGATCTCCATGCCGCCCAACGTCACTGCCGCCACAGGCATGGACGCCCTGACGCAGCTTATGGAGGCATACGTTTCCCACGCAGCCAATCCCATGACCGACGGCCTTTGCCGTGAAGGCATGATGCGCGCCGCAACCTCGCTGCCCATCGCCTTTGAGGATGGCAGGGACATTATGGCGCGTGAAGACATGGCCATGGCTGCCCTGTTCTCCGGCATCGCTTTGGCCAACGCCAAACTCGGTGCTGTTCACGGCTTTGCTGCTCCGCTCGGTGGTCAATTCAAGGTACCGCACGGCGAAGTCTGCGCCACACTTCTTCCCCATGTCATGCGGGCCAATATCGCTGCCCTGCGCGAACGCGATCCAGAATCCCCTTCCCTGTTCCGCTACAACGAAATCGCGGTCATGCTCACCGGAGACGTAACCTGCGGCCCCGAAGATGGCGCAGACTGGGTGGAACAGCTTTGCGAAGAGTTGGTAATTCCCAGACTCTCCGACATGGGTGTCACGGCTGATCACTTCGAAGAACTTGTGGAAATGGCCGCAAACGCCAGCTCCATGAAGGGCAACCCCATAGAGCTGACCAAAGAAGAGCTCATGGCGATCCTTGAAGCAGCCAGCTAACCCCGAATAGACCAAACAAAAAGGGCTTCCCGCAGACAATGCAGGAAGCCCTTTCTATTTTAGTCAATCAGATATTAGCGGCTTCTTCCGCTAACACCCAGCTTGGCATTTCCGGGCCTGAGCCGCTTGCCTACCAATACCGGGGTCCAGCGATTGAAGGCGTAAATAAACGGGATGCACGCAGCCATGCTGACCACGGTAAAGGCGATGCCTGCGGCAGTCACAGACCACCATTCTCCCGGGAACGTCTTCACGAACCAATCAGCAAACGGTCCGTTCAGGAAGTGATAGAATACACCGTTCAAGCAGAAGAGGATCAATGCATTCTCGCCCATGAACATGAAGAAGCGATTTGCTCCGGCGCTTCTGGCTGCCAGCAGCACAAACAAACTGCCTGCCAGAGCGGTGAGCGGGAACAGCAGCATATTGCCATGCCCGGACAGGACAATGACCACTGCCTGAATCAACTGGAACGGTCCCTGATTCATGTCCCAGGTGAAGACTACCACCAGCAGGCAGGCGGCACTCGCAAGCATCAGCCGCCAGCGGGGATGACCGCCCAGCAGCATGGCCTCGCGGCGCATGACGACGCCTATGAGATAGAACGCATAGACCACCAGCGCCTCATGCAGGAGCCAGTAGGTAGCACCGCCAAGCAGATGCACCTTCTGTGTCAGGTAAAAACCAGCAACATAAAACGCCATCGCGGCCATCAGCAATTTGATGTTGTTATCCAAAAAACGCCCAACCGCATAATGGATGAGCTCTACGGATACGAGACAGGCCATGAACCACAACGGGATGTTGAAGACCGGGAAGCCCAACAACGTTGAAACGGCGCCCTTGAGATACCCGGCGGAAGTGGAGACATCCACCACAGTGAACCATCCTGCAAAGCACAGGCTCAGCAAGGCCAACACAATGGTGAAAAAGAAATAGGGAACCAGTCGCGATGTCGCCAGTTTCTTCAGATACCGCCCCATGGGTACGAGTGTTTTCTCTGGCGCGATGGTGAATCCAGCGAGCAGAAAGAAGAACGGCATATGGAAGGAGTAGATGAACTTGTACTGTGCCGCTGCGACTGGATTTTTCAGGTACATCATCCGCTCGATGATATGGCCGTAATAGACCAGAATCATGCCGAAGAACCGGGCCACGTCCAGCATGGGAATGCGCCCGGTAGAAGTTAAGGACGTCTTCACAATGTGCTCCTTGAAAGGGGGCTGACTCCAATTACAGGTATATGATGCCTCCGGCGGCCCCTCGCCGGAGTGGCGTTTCCAAAACTTATTATCGGTCGCTTCGCTTGAAGCTGTGCCGTTACTTTAAGGCAACTTCCTTAAATTACAACCCCTGCATCTATGTTGCACAATGGGATTCCAACGGATCATTGGCCTTTGTCCGGATGCCAGGCAGGAAGCCCAGCTCGTCCAATCTTAATCGCGCCAAAGAGGCATCCACCCTCTTCTTACCCCAAAAAAAGGCGACCCTGATCGGGGCCGCCTTTGGTTGTCTTTGTTTGGACAGTCTTAGTCGACCCAGTCAAAGGTTCTTTCGACGGCCTTCTTCCAGCCATCGTAGCCCTCTTTGCGAGTCTCCTCGTCCATATCGGGCTGCCAGGTCTTGTCCTCTTCCCAGTTGTTGTACAACTCCTCACGGCCAGACCAGAAGCCAACGGCAATACCGGCAGCGTAAGCCGCACCGAGGCAAGTGGTCTCTGCCACTTTGGGGCGTACAACAGGAACATCAAGGATGTCGGACTGGAACTGCATAAGTAGCTCGTTGTAAACCATGCCGCCGTCAGCCTTGAGGGTCTTGAGCTCTACGCCGGAATCCTTGTTCATGGCTTCGACGATATCCTTGGTCTGGTAGGCTGTGGCCTCCAAGACTGCACGGGCAATATGATTGCGGTTGATGTAGCGAGTCAGGCCCACCATGACGCCGCGGGCATCGGGACGCCAATACGGAGCGTACAGACCGGAGAAGGCAGGTACGATGTACATGCCACCGGTGTCCTCGACCTTGGAGGCCAGAGCCTCGATCTCGGGAGCGGACTCGAACATCTGAAGATTGTCGCGCAGCCACTGAACCAGCGCACCAGCAATGGCGATGGAACCTTCAAGGCAGTAGGAAGGCTTACGGCCAGAGAACTGATACGCCAGCGTGGTGATGAGACCGTGCTTGGACTGGATAGGCTCGTGACCAGTGTGCATCAACAGGAAGCAACCGGTGCCGTAAGTATTCTTGGCCTGACCGGGAGCGAAACAGGTCTGGCCCACGAGGGCAGCCTGCTGGTCACCGACCGCACCGCAAACCGGTACACGTGCACCGAGCGGTCCATTTTCGGCGGTGGGACCCCACGTATCTTCATCGGAGGAAGGCACAATTCGGGGCAGACCCTGACGGGGTACGCCCATGATGTCCATGATCTCCTGATCCCATTCCAGCGTCTTGAGATCCATGAGCATGGTACGGCTGGCGTTGGTTACGTCAGTAACGTGTGCGCCGCCCTTGGGACCGCCGGTGAGCCACCAGATGATCCAGGATTCGATGGTGCCAAACATGGCATCACCGCGCTCGGCGGCAGCCTTGGCCTCAGGCACATTTTCGAGAATCCACTTGATCTTGGGGCCGGAAAAATATGTTGCGATGGGCAGCCCGGTCTTTTCACGGAAACGGTCCTGACCGCCGTCAGCCATGAGGTCCTTGCAAATCTCGTGAGTACGGGTGCACTGCCAGACAATGGCGTTGTAGAACGGCTTACCGGTGTTGCGATCCCAAACGACAGTAGTTTCGCGCTGGTTGGTGATGCCGATGGCGGCCAGCTCGGAGCCCTTGATGCCAGACTTGGTCAAAGCACCCTTGATGACCTCGCAGGTGTTGTTCCAGATTTCCATGGGATCATGCTCGACCCAACCCGGCTTGGGATAGATCTGCTCGTGTTCCTTCTGGTCCAGTCCGACGATGCGGCCCTTCTCGTCAAAAATGATGAAGCGGCTGCTGGTGGTTCCCGAGTCTACGGCTCCGACATATTTCGCCATGTGCGTCTCCTTATAAACTGAAAAGTTGTGTGTCGCTTTTATCAGGCCCGTGTAGCACAAAGCCGGGCGCTACAAAACAGGTGCATGCCAGGGAATGTGATTTTTGTTGAGGCCCACCTCATAGGCATCCAACCCGAGCGCTTTGCCGATGAGCTGCGTCACCAACACCGCAGGCGGAGCCTGATAGGCAAGGTCGGTACGCGGCAGTTTGGCCCGCTCGCGATCGAACTGAAGCTGACAATAGGTACAGGCTGTGACGATGATGTCTGCGCCCGCTTCCTTTGCCCCTTCCACCTTCTTGCGCATAAGCGCCTGGGAGATAATATCGTCACGCCCGCGCAGGGGGTGACCACAGCACTCCAGGCGCAGATCCCAATCAACGGTTTCTGCGCCCAGAGCCTGGATTATCCGTTCAAACAAGGTCGGAGCCAATGGGTCGTCAAACCCGGTGACGTTGCCGGGGCGCAAGGCATGGCAGCCGTAATGGCATGCCACCTTGACTCCGGACAATGGGATTGCGGTCCGTCGTCGGAGGAATTCGGCCCCGACCTGTTCGTCCAGAATGGTCAATAGATGAAATGCGTCCATGCTCTTGGGCATGGAGAGCCCGTCCTGTGCCAACAGATACGCAACTGACTCGGAGAGCTTGGGGTCTTCCGCCAACCGATGGGAGGCGTATTTGAGATTGCCGAAACAGCATTTGCACGGCGTCATGATAGACAGCCCTGCCGCTTCAGCCTGCGCAAAATTTCGCACTGCGGAGTAGATGGAAGCCAGTTCGTTTTCGTGTCGCACCGGCCAACCGCAGCAGTTGAATTCCAGTTTGACCAGCTCGATATCAAGCGCGTTGCAAACAGCCTCTACAGAAGAACCGTATTCGGGCAAATGATGTTGAATCTTGCAGCCGGGAAAGTAAGCGAATCTCATTAGCATTCCCCCTTGAAGCGGTCACGCCCGATGCGGGCGGCAGCAGTGTTGCGAAGTTCATACAGGATATCGGCTACTTTGATATTTTGTGGGCAGTGTTCCTGACACTTGTAGCAAGTGGTGCAGGACCAGACCATGCGCGCGCCGAGCGTCTCGTCTTTAAGGCCCATGCGCAGAAGATTCATGATCTGCTGAGGAGTGAGATCGAGGTCGGTGGACGGATCTTCACTCACAGCCACCACCGGACAGACACTGGTGCAGGTGGTACACTGCACGCAGCCGTGGAAAGATTCCTTGTTGTCAGCCAAGCCATAGACTGGCGGCAGACACGGCTCCTCACCAAGCCCTGAAGAACGCGTTACCGCATCCATGGCACGAACAGCCTGATTCGGATCAGGAGACTCGGCAGCCACTTCAGGCTTGGAGGTCAACCACAGGTCTTGCAAATTGATGCCGACCGGACAGATATCAGTACATTGCAGGCACTCGGTACAGATACGACTGCCTTGAGCAAAGTCCTCCAGATCATGACCAGACAGCGAACCTTCTGAACGGTATTTGCCAAGAGATACGAGCTTTTCCGATGGCAGAATATCCTTGTTGCCCAGCACGGCGTAACTCGGTGCCACGCTGCAACGGACACTACATTCGCCGCAACGAGTACAGGCATCCAGCCCCACCATCTGCGCAAACGGCCCGGCAGGAGCACCATCACGACGACCCTGACGTGCAGCCAGATTCACGGGAGCGGACAAAGGATGGAAAAACTTGCCAAATGGCAGCGTTGCCAACCCTATGAAACAGAAAACAATGTGGAGATACCAGAAGACCTTATCTGCTCGACTGACATTCAGCGAATTGGCCAGCGGCATCATTGCCGTTGCCAGCGGGCGGGAAACAAATGCGGATTTGGTATTGGAATGACAATCAGCACAGCTATCCTGGTTCAGCTCTGCACCCTTCTCTAACGTATCCTCATCCATGGGGAGCGTTTCCGGGAAAACGACCCCGTACTCGTCAGCCCAATAGGCTTTCAACGCGGTCATGTCTCCAGCTTCGTCAGGCACAAAGAACTCATTTGTCATGCGGGTGAAAACGGCTGGGGAAATGATCTTGGATGCTTCGAGAAAGAAGCCGGACAGGATAATGCCGGCCACCAACAGGATGGCTGCCCAGTCTTGAAAGCGGGACGTGTCGCGAACAGTGCGTGTGTGGAAGCGGCGATGCCCCATGTAGGCAAGGCCCGACAAGGTCATGAGACCAAAGAGATTACGCAGCCACTGCCACGGATCAAGCGTGGACTCAAAGGCAGGAAAGAATGCGGCGGTCACATAGTCATCAAGGGCGTGGAAAAGCAGCAGCCCCATGAAGCCAAAGAAGACCAATGTATGAGAAATCCAGCGCAGCTTGTCGGTGCGGCCGGTGCGGGCAAGCAGGAGACCGTCAAAGATCAACGCCCAGACAGCCTTTATGGGGTTCAGCGAATTACGGTCTGGAGCCGTGGATTTTCCAGCGGCAAACCACCGCACAATGCGCCGGGCGGCACCGGCGATAAAAATCACTGAGGCGAGAATCAAACCGAAATCGAAGAAATCCATACCCGCTCCTCTTTGAACAGTTCCTACCTCTTTACTTCGCCAACTCCACAACAGCCTTGTACGCGGTGGCAATCGCCAGCCCTGCACCACACTTCATGCGCATCCAGTCATGGTGGGCCAGCACGGCTCCTGCGGCATAAAGATTGTCGTGCATTGGCGAGCCATCAACGCCCAGCGGACGAAGGTGAGAATCCACCTCGACGCCCGCCAGGTTCACGGGGTGCCCTCCCTTGTCAAAGAATGCCTCGCCGTGCCACTCGTCGCGAGCTTCAGGCTGGCATACAGGTACCCCAAATACAGGTTCGATGATCTTGTCACGCTGCGCCTTGAGCCCCTTACCGAAGAACCGTCCTGTCGCCAGAATGCAGCTCTTGGCCGAGACCGTATTGGCAGCTTTGCCTTTCCCGACGGTGAAATGAATCACACCGCCATCCATGGTGGCCCCGGTGATCATCTTCTGAGACAGAGTTTGCACGCCCAGCGCGGGCAGGCCTCTGTCGAAGACGGCACGAAGACGGGGACCTGCGATGGACGGAGGCATGGTCGGAATCTCGAAAATATGTTTGCCGGTGAGTTCTTCCAGGTGGTCGACGATCTTCTGCGGATCAATGAGGCCCAGCACCGCGGGAAAGCCGATGTACTCGGCATCTCCAGCGTGTTCCATCACTGTCTCGGCCAGCTTCACACGATTGGCGGGATCAGCCAGAGCCCAAGCCATATGCTCAGGGTACAGCTCACCTTTCCCGTTAGGAAAGTCCACCCGTACGGTGCGCAGCTCAGGCCAACGCTCCTTACGATTCTCAACCAGCTGGTTGCCACTGAATCCCTTGAGACCGTTAAAGTCCACAATAAGGGTCGGAGCTTTACTCTCGAAAGCCTCGGCCCCCTTCCATGCGGACTTGGGAAGACGGTACGTGCGTTTCACGGTTCCGGCAGAGGTCAGGGTACAGGTGTTGCGGTCATCGTTCCCCACATACTCCAGCCCTTGCTCAGCAAGAAAATCGGTAAACCCGTCGATAGAAGCGGAAATTTCATCAGAGGTCATCAAACCATAAGGATGCTTGGGATGATCAGCTACCACAGCATCAATAGCTTTC
Source organism: Pseudodesulfovibrio sp. zrk46 (assembly GCF_012516435.1). Lineage (NCBI taxonomy): Bacteria > Pseudomonadati > Thermodesulfobacteriota > Desulfovibrionia > Desulfovibrionales > Desulfovibrionaceae > Pseudodesulfovibrio > Pseudodesulfovibrio sp. zrk46. The sequence goes on along the minus strand of NZ_CP051216.1, from coordinate 2,699,329 downwards.
CACGGATTCATCCACCGCTTGCCTTCGCTGATGGGGTGTACGCCCATGAGATCAATGAAGCCTGTGGAAAAGTCGATACCACCGGTGGAGCCTGCCTGCACGACCTTGAGACCGCGCTTGGCAGCGAACAGAGCTGCGGCCATGCCCGCGAAGCCCGAGCCGATGACCATGACATCATAAAGTGTATTGTCTTGCGTCATTATTCGTCTCCGCAGGTTTCGTCGTCATCATCCAGTTCCAGATCCAGCGCGCCGCAATACAGTGCCTCCTGCAGGTCGGCCTGAACCATGCCCAGCCCCCAAAGGACCGGGGAGAAGCCGCGCCAACGGCGTCCCACGAACTGACGAAGTTCGTCCATACCCTGCTGGCCCTGCTGATGACCTTCATCGTAGAGATGGCCGGTAATGCGCAAGCCGCAGAAGCCGCCCTGACACGGGCCCTTGCCAACTCGGCTGCGCAGGCCGATTGCCTGCAACATTGATTCGCCACGCATCTCGCCCATGTTTTCGACGATGGTATTTACCGCGGTGCGGGAGACCATCTCGCACTCACAGAGAACGAGGTCGTCGGCGTTACGATCCTGAATCCAGGACTTGGGTCCCAGACCGGGTTCGGTCCAGCGGCCCATGGTGGAAGCCGGGAGCGGCTCCACAGCGGTGAGGCACGGCGCTGTCACGCCGAGCTTTTTACAGACCATGTCTGCGGTTCGCTCGGCCATCATGCGGTAAGTTGTCAACTTGCCGCCGGTGATGGTGACGAAGTTGTCCACGTTGTCACCGGCGTGATCGATGAGAGAGAAGCCACGACTCACGTTGCGAGCATCTCCCGCATCGCCGGAAAGCACCAACGGGCGAACCCCGGCGTAAGCGCGGATGTAACGAGTGGTCTCCAATACAGGCATCATGGCCTTGGCATCTTCAATGATGCGGTCCACTTCGCTGACGGTCGGCTTGCAGTGGTCCGGGTCGTCCACGGTAACAGAGGTGGTACCGAGAACCGACACGGTGCCGCCGGGCACGAGGATATCCGCATCAGCAGCCTTGCGAAGACGGTTGACCACTCGTTTGGTCAGCCTGTCCTGGGTAACGATGAGACTACCTGCGGAATAGAGGATGTTGATCTTGGCCCCGGCAAGTTCAGCGACCTGTCCGGCCCACGCGCCTGTGGCGTTGACCACGATCTCCGCCTCGACCAGAAATTCTTCACCCGTGCGCTCATTGCGGAGCCGGGTACATTTGATGTCGCCGTTCTCGACGTCGAAGCCAACAACTCTGGCGTTACGCACATACTCGGCGCCGTGGTCCATGGCGTGGGCAAGGTTGTCCAGTGAAAGCATGAAAGGATCGACGGCAGCGTCTTCTACCTCGTAGGCAGCGATAAGCTTATCGGACAGAACCGGCTCCATGGCGCGGGCTTCATCCAATCCCAACTTGCGGGCCGGGACCTTGCTGCGGTCGCACATGGCCTGAAAATCAGCGATGTACTGCTCGTTGTCGCCTTCCACGGCCACGAACAGGCCGCCCGTGTCCTCGATACACTGGGGCGCCAGTCGTTTGAGGATTTCCCCCTCTTCACGACACTCGATAGCCGCTTCCATGTCCGACGCCACATAACGGGCACCACTGTGAAGCAGCCCATGATTACCGCCCGAAGCGCCCGCATTGATGTCGCGACGCTCGGCCAGGATACATTTGACCCCGCGCAGGGCGAGATCCCTGGCAAGACCGGTACCTGTGGCTCCGCCTCCGAGAATAAGGACCCTGGTCTGTAAAACCTTCATTGGATTCAACCTTTATGAAAATGCTTTGTTGGCTTCTTTCGCAAACCGACACGCAATCGTCATTATTTCTTTTCCCTTGTAACAAAAAAGTGAAAGTGATATGAACAAAAAAACACACTTTTGTCGTTTTTTTGCTGAGCAAGGGAGGCTCAAGCTAACGAAAATCGGCTGACGCGTCACTCCTTTTTTCACTTCCGAACACAAAACCACCCCTTTTTATTTTCACTATCGAACGTTTTGACCGCTCAAGGAAAGGACCATGCAGGGCACTGAATCCGCAAACACTGAAGATCATGGAGGTAAACATGCCTCCGTCCGCACACGCCACGCCCAGATAATCAAACTGGTCAGAGAACAGGGATTTGTCGCCATCGGCACCCTGGCTGATCGCTTTCAAGTGACGCCCCAGACTATCCGCCGAGACATTAACATTCTCAGCAAGCAGGGTCACCTCCAACGCCACCACGGCGGCGCAGGTCCCACTTTCAGCACAGAGAATGTGGACTACACCGACCGCAAGGTGCTCTGCCTGCAAGAAAAGCAGATCATTGCCCAGCTTGTCGCCAAACAAATCCCAAATCGCTCATCCCTGTTCATCAACATGGGCACCACCAACGAAGAAGTGGCCAAAGCCCTGATCCACCATCAAAAACTCCGCGTCATCACTAACAACCTCAATGTCGCTAAAACATTAAGCGGCAACTCTGACATGGAAGTCATCGTCACCGGCGGACTGGTTCGGCCCAAGGACGGCGGCATTGTTGGCGAAGCGGCCATCGACTTTATCCGCCAGTTCAAAGTGGATTACGGCATCATTGGCATCAGCGGCGTGGATCTGGATGGAACCCTGCTCGACTTCGACTACCGCGAAGTAACGGCTGCACGCTCCATCATCGAGAACTCCCGCAACGTATTTCTGGTCACAGACCACACCAAATTCGGCCGCAATGCCATGGTCCGTCTTGGCAGCGTCCAGGAAATAGACGCCATGTTTACTGACACCATGCCACCCGCTGAACTGGTGGACATCATGAAACAGAGCAAAGTGAAACTTCATGTACCCGAGAAATTCCTACTGGATGAATCCAGATAGAAGCGACTCATAATGTATTTTCGCTTGCGAACATAATATGACAATGATAGGGCAAATGTGATTAACTGGCGGCAACTTTTTGACCGGAATCGACCACCCGGGAGTTAACATTTATGGGTCTTAAACTAACTGGCATCAACAAACTGGTTGGACAGGAAGTCCACCTCAAAGACATCGATCTGGATTTCGAATCCAGTTCCCGTTACGTGATCCTTGGCAGGACACTGGCGGGCAAGACGTCTTTGCTCCGCATCATGGCAGGACTCGACCGTCCCACCACAGGCACGGTGGAGTCTCAGGATACCGACGTTACAGGCGTATCCGTACGCGATCGCAGCGTAGCCATGGTCTACCAACAATTTATCAACTACCCCTCGCAGACTATCTACGAGAACATCGCCTCGCCCCTTGTGATCGCAGGCGAGAAAAAGGATGAGATCGAGCGCAAGGTGCAGGAAGCAGCCCAAATGCTTCACATTGAACACCTGCTTGATCGTCTGCCCGCAGAGCTTTCCGGTGGCCAGCAGCAGCGCACCGCCATTGCCCGCGCTCTGGTCAAGGACGTTGACCTGCTCCTCCTCGACGAGCCTCTGGTCAACCTCGACTACAAACTCCGCGAAGAGCTGCGCGACGAATTGCAGAAGATCTTCATCGAGCGTGATTCCGTAGTCGTCTACACCACCACGGAACCTACCGAAGCCCTCATGCTGGGCGGCAACATCGTGGTCATGCACGAAGGCCGCGTCCTGCAGGTTGGCCCGACAGCCGAGGTTTACGCCAATCCCGCCAACATGGAAGTGGCCAAGGTCTTCAGTGATCCGCCCATCAACTTCCTGACAGGCTCCGTCAAGGACGGCACGGTCACCATCGGCGATCAGCTGAATTTCGCAGCTCCGGCCTCCATGAAGGACCTGGGCACTGGCGATTATACCTTCGGCATCCGCTCCAGCCAGTTCAGTCTCAACAACGAAGACGGACAGGAAGTATGCATCAAGGGCGAAATCAATCTGACCGAGATCAACGGTTCCGAGACCTTCGTCCACTTCAAGTACTGCGACGCATCCCTCGTTGTGCAGGAGAACGGTGTCCACTCTTATAAGGTTGGCAGCGAAGTTTCGGTCTATGCCCATCCCGGCGCATTCTATGTTTTCAACGAAGCAGGCGATCTGGTTGCATCGCCCGCCAAGGCCTAGCAGGGAGCCATCATGGCGCGTATCGAGTTAAACGAAATCAAGCACAGCTACCGCCCGAATCCGCAGAGTGAGGACGACTTCGCCCTGAAGCGTATTCACACTGTCTGGGAAGACGGCGGCGCATATGCATTGCTCGGCCCTTCCGGCTGCGGCAAGACCACCATGCTCAACATTATTTCCGGGTTGCTCAAGCCGTCCCACGGTTCCATCAGCTACGATGGAACGGACGTCTCGGCCATGCAGCCCGAAGAACGAAACATCGCTCAGGTGTTCCAGTTCCCGGTTCTCTACGACACCATGACCGTGTACCAGAACCTCGCCTTCCCCCTCGTCAACCGAGGCGTGGACAAGGCGGCCATCGACAAGCGTGTCCGCGAGATTGCCGACGCTCTTGACCTGACCGATGACCTGCAGAAGCGTGCAGCCGGACTCTCCGCTGACGCCAAGCAGAAAATCTCCCTCGGTCGCGGCCTGGTCCGCAGCGATGTGGCAGCGATCCTCTTTGACGAACCGCTGACCGTCATCGACCCCCACCTCAAGTGGGAACTGCGCCGCAAGCTCAAGGAAATCCACCAGGAATTCAAGCTCACCATGATCTACGTCACCCACGACCAGGTGGAGGCCATGACCTTCGCTGACAAAATCGTGGTCATGTACGAAGGCGAGATCGTGCAGATGGGTACCCCGGAAGAACTCTTCGAGACTCCGGAGCACACCTTTGTCGGTTACTTCATCGGTAGCCCGGGCATGAACTTCCTCGAATGTACCATCGACGGCTCCAAGGCCAAGGTAAAGGGTGCGGAAATCGAGCTCGAGCCCGAATACGCCAAGAAAGCCATCAAAACCGGCGGCAACCTCAAGATCGGTATCCGCCCCATGTACGTGGGATTGGAAAAGGACGAAGTCGCCGGCGGCGTAAAAGCCACAATTACCGGTGTCGAAGATCAGGGCTTCTGCAAGATCATCACCGTCAAATTCGGCGAGAACATGCTCAAAGCCCGCATCAAGGACGACCGCGAACTTCCTGAAGGCGAATGTTGGATCGTCTTCCCGCCGGAAAAAGTCAAAATCTACAGCGACGAACGTCTGGTGAAATAGGGGGAGAAACTAATGAATAAATGGCAAGACAATAGAGCCTGGTTTCTGATCCTTCCGGTCTTCATCATCGTTGCATTTTCCGCAGTCATCCCGCTGATGACCGTGGTAAACTACTCGGTGCAGGACATTTTCGGTCCGGGCGAACGTTTCTTTGTTGGCGTTGAATGGTTCCGCGAAGTCCTTCAGGACCAGCGACTCCATGACGCTCTGTTCAGACAGCTGACATTCTCCATGCTGGTACTTCTCATCGAAATGCCGCTGGGTGTTGGCATTGCACTGACCATGCCCAAAAAAGGCTGGGCATCTTCCGCCACACTGGTACTGATCGCCCTGCCGCTGCTCATTCCCTGGAACGTTATTGGCACCATCTGGCTGATCTTTGCCCGTCCTGATATCGGTCTCTTCGGAGCATTTATCAACGGCTTGGGATACAGTTTCGACTACACGGCGACGCCCATGAATGCATGGGGAACAGTCATGCTCATGGAAGTATGGCACTGGACGCCGCTGGTAGCACTGCTCGCTTACGCAGGTCTGCGCTCCATCCCTGAAGCATACTATCAGGCTGCCAAGATTGATGGCGCTTCCTCGTGGTCCATCTTCAAGTACATTCAGCTGCCCAAGATGCGCGGCGTGCTCACCATCGCACTCCTGCTTCGCTTTATGGACAGCTTCCTGATCTACGCCGAGCCCTTCGTCCTCACCGGCGGTGGCCCCGGCAACTCGACCACATTCCTGTCCATCTATCTCGTTAAACTCGCGGTAGGCCAGTTCGACCTCGGTCCGGCAGCAGCCTTCTCACTCGTCTACTTCCTTATTGTCCTGCTGTTCTGCTGGTTGTTCTACAACGCATTGCAAGCTGCAGGGGCGGAGGATAATTAAATGAAGATTCAAAAACGACGCCTTGCATTGATCTTTTATCTGGCCCTGTTGTTTCTCCCCATCTACTGGATGATCAACATGTCCCTGAGGACCAATGCGGATATCATGGCTAACTTCAGCCTGATCCCCACTGACATCACGTTTGAGAACTACTTGAAGATTCTGACGGACCCCTCCTGGTACTCCGGCTACATCAACTCAATCATCTACGTAGGTATCAACACCACCATCTCTTTGTTGACTGCACTGCCTGCTGCTTACGCGTTTTCTCGCTACAGCTTCATCGGCGACAAGCATGTCTTCTTCTGGCTGCTCACCAACCGCATGGCTCCGGCCGCGGTCTTCCTGCTGCCCTTCTTCCAGCTCTACTCCACCTTCGGCCTCATCGACACGCACATCGCGGTGGCTCTGTCCCACTGTCTGTTCAACGTGCCGCTGGCTGTCTGGATTCTGGAAGGCTTCATGTCCGGGGTACCGCGTGAGATTGATGAAACCGCCTTTATTGACGGCTACTCTTTCCCGCGCTTCTTCATCCGGGTCTTCATTCCGCTCATTCGCGCTGGTATCGGCGTAACGGCATTCTTCTGCTTCATGTTCAGCTGGGTTGAGCTGCTGCTCGCCCGTACGCTGACCACCACGGCAGCAAAGCCCATCGCCGCCACCATGACCCGTACGGTATCCGCCACCGGCCTCGACTGGGGACTGCTGGCCGCAGCCGGCGTCCTGACCATCGTGCCTGGAGCACTGGTCATCTACTTTGTCCGCAACCACCTCGCCAAGGGCTTTGCCCTGGGCCGAGTATAAGAGGGGAGGATCATTATGAACTTCGAATGGATGGCATGGACCCCGATTACTGCCGGGTTCTTCATCACCATCGTCCTCATCCTCATTGGCATGACCATCTGGGAAATCAAGTCGCCCTGTACTGAGCGTCGCGGATTTCTGCCCATGAAAACTACCCGCGGAGACCGTCTTTTCATCGGTCTCCTCGGCAGCGCCTATATACACCTGGCCTGGGTTGGCCTCACCACCTTCCCTGTCTGGGTAGCAACGGTAATTTCCGTTTGTTTTCTTGTCATTATCATGCGTTGGGGGTAACATCGCATGATCCCTTTGCTGGGTAGACAAGTCAAACGGGATAGATACGGTACTGATTGATTGTACTAGAGGTAGAGGTGTTATTCTTAAACAGCATACGGAGGTACGTATGAAGTTGCGGCGTTTAGTGATGACCGGGATGCTCACGCTGGCATTCCTCAGCCTCGCCAGTGTCGGTATGGCCGACATGAAGGCTGCCAAAAAATGGGTCGACAACGAGTTCCAGCCGTCTACTCTGTCCAAAGCAGAGCAGATGAAGGAAATGGAATGGTTCATCAAAGCTGCTGAACCTTTCAAAGGCATGGAAATCAAAGTTGTTTCCGAAACAATCCCCACTCACGAGTACGAATCCAAGGTACTCGCAAAAGCTTTCTATGAAATCACCGGCATCAAGGTCACCCATGACCTGATCGGCGAAGGTGACGTCATCGAAAAACTGCAGGTCCAGTTCCAGTCCGGTGAGAACGTCTTTGATGCTTACATCAACGACTCTGACCTCATCGGTACCCACTTCCGCTCCGGTAAAGTTGTCAACCTGACCGACTGGATGGCAGGCGAAGGTAAGTCCGTTACCCTGCCCACCCTGGACATCGACGACTTCATGGGTAAGTCCTTCACCACCGGTCCTGACGGCAAGCTCTACCAGCTGCCTGACCAACAGTTCGCGAACCTGTACTGGTTCCGTTACGACTGGTTCCAGAAGCCTGAACTGAAGAAGGCTTTCAAAGCCAAGTACGGCTACGAACTGGGCGTTCCCGTGAACTGGTCCGCTTACGAAGATATCGCTGACTTCTTCACCAACGATGTTCGTGAAATCGACGGCAAGGCCATCTACGGCCACATGGATTACGGCAAGAAAGCTCCGGACCTCGGCTGGCGTTTCACTGACGCATGGCTGTCCATGGCTGGCGCTGGCGACAAGGGTATCCCCAACGGTAAGCCCGTTGACGAATGGGGCATCCGCGTAGACGGTTGCCGCCCTGTCGGTTCCACCGTTGCTCGTGGTGGCGCCACCAACGGCCCCGCTGCTAAGTACGCTCTCCGCAAGTACATGGAATGGCTGCGTAAGTACGCCCCTCCGGGTGCTCTGGGCATGGACTTCTACCAGTCCCTCCCGTCCCTGGCCAAGGGTAACGTTGCCCAGCAGATCTTCTGGTACACTGCCTTCACCGCTTCCCTGGTTGAGCCCCAGTCCAAGGGTAACAACACTGTGGATGCCGCTGGCAAGCCGCTGTGGCGTATGGCTCCGTCCCCGCACGGTCCTTACTGGGAAGAAGGCCAGAAGCTCGGTTACCAGGACTGCGGTTCCTGGACCCTGCTGAAGTCCACCCCGCTGAAGCGTCGTCAGGCTGCATGGCTGTTCGCACAGTTCTGCGTTGCCAAGACCACTTCCCTGAAGAAGACCCACGTCGGTCTGACCCCCATCCGCAACTCCGACATCAACGACAAGTCTTTCACCGAACGTGCTCCCATGCTGGGCGGCCTGGTGGAATTCTACCGTTCCCCCGCTCGCGTTGCATGGACCCCCACCGGCACCAACGTTCCCGATTACCCCAAGCTGGCTCAGCTTTGGTGGCAGAACATCGGTGAAGCCGTTGCTGGTGAAGTCACTGTTTCCACCGCCATGGACAACCTGGCAAAGGAACAGGACAAGATCCTCATGCGTCTCGAACGCGCCGACATCCTCGGCGAATGCGGTCCCAAGCTGAACAAGCCCCGCGACGAGGCTTACTGGCTCAATCAGCCCGGTTCCCCGAAGGCCAAGCTGGCCAACGAGAAGCCTCAGGGCGAAACCGTCGACTACGATCAGCTGATCAAGGCCTGGAAAGCAGGCAAGGTCAAGTAGTCTGACCCGCTGAAAAGCAATCCAGGGGCGTCCCATTCGGGGCGCCCCTTTTCTATGGCTTTCATTGTCAATTCCAGAACTCGGGTGTAGGGACTTCTGCATGGGACACATCATAGGTAAAGACGTCTATCGGCAACTGGGAAACACGCTCGACAACACGCCTGTGCGCATGCCTTGGTCAAAGGCCATGCGCGACATGCTTGAAGCCCTTTACACACCTGGAGAGGCCGAGCTCATCACACGGATGCCCTACCGCCCCTCAACTATCCAGCGGGTGGCCAGAGTCACGGGGATAAACGAGCCCCGACTCCACAAAATGCTGCCGGAGATGTGTCACAAGGGCCTCATCTGCGACATCCACGACGGCGAGCAGTACCAGTACATGATCGCTCCTTTTGTCATCGGCTTCTTCGAATTCTCCATGATGCGCACCCGCGGCGAGCTTCAACCCGCCAAGTGGGCTGAACTCTTTCAGGCGTATATGTTCGGCGACAACGCTTTCATGGAAGCGAACTTCGGAGATGGACAGCAGGTATCTGTCATGCGCGCTCTTCCCTATGAGGAGACAGTGCGCGATGTCGACCATGTGGAAATCCTCGATTACGAGAAGGCTTCCGCTCTCATTGAAGACCAAGATCTTTTCGCTGTCAGCCTATGCGCATGCCGCCATGAAAAGCACCACTTGGGCACACAGGGTTGCGATGTTCCATTGGAGACTTGTACCTCCATGGGCTCATCCGCCGAATTTCTCATTCGAAACGAGTTCGCCCGTCAGGTGGACAAAAGCGAATTTCTGGACATCTTCGCCCGCTCCAAGGACATGGGGTTCACCCTGTCCACTGATAACGTAAAGCAGGGAGCTGGCTTCGTCTGCCATTGCTGCGGTTGCTGCTGCAATCTCATGCACGGCATCAAACACAGCGGCTATCCCGGAATACTGGTCACTTCATCATTCATTGCCAAATGTGATGAAGACTCATGCAACGGCTGCGGCAAGTGCGTTCGTGCCTGCCCGATTGATGCTGTCACCATGCAGGAACGCCCCACTTCCCCCGGAGAGAAGAAGCGCAAATACGCTGTCGTAGATCAGGACCTCTGTCTCGGTTGTGGAGTCTGTGCTTTGAAATGCAAACCGAAATCAATGGAACTCCATAAACGAGACCAGAAAGTATTCCATCCCGAAGACTCTTTTGAACGCGTCATCATCCAGTCGCTGGAACGTGACACCTTGCAGAATCTCATCTTCGATAATCCCAACAGTCAGGTTGAAGGATTCATGCGCGGCATTGTCGGCGGTTTCCTCAAAATCAGCCCTGTCAAAAAGGCTCTCATGGGCGAAAAACTTCGCTCACGTTTCCTCAACGCCATTCGCAACGCATCGGGCTAATCTCACTCCGTATATCAATGAAAACCGCCTTGCCATCATCTGACGGCAAGGCGGTTTGTTTTAGTATTGTCTGTGCTGACTAAGCGGACGGAACCGGGATGTCACTTCCCTGCTCTACCACTTCAGGGTTCCACACATATTCCTTGAATCGCTGGCCAAAGAAGATGGAATACAGAACCGGGCACAGTACCAATGTCAGGACAGTGGCGAATGCCAGACCCGACATGATCAGGTTTGCCATGGGCCGCCACATTTCACCGCCCTGCAAAGACAGCGGAATCATGCCGATGATCGTGGTGGTTGCCGTCATGATGATGGGCCGTGCGCGCTCCATGGAGGAAAGCACAATAGCGTCGGCCAGATCCATGCCGCGACCGCGCTGAATCTCAATGCGGTCTATGAGCATAATCGCGTTATTCACGATGATGCCGAGCAATGAGATCATACCAAGCATGGGCATGAAGCCGAACGGCGCATTGGTACTGATCATACCCGCCGTGATGCCGATCATCATAGGTGGCAAAGTCAGCAGAATGATGAGCGGACGCCGGAAGGAGTTGAACTGGAAGATGAGGACCAGCACGAGAAGGCCCATGGCCAGCGGCATGTTGGCGTTTATCGCTTCCTGAGATTCCACACTCTTCTCGAATTCACCGCCGTACTCGACAGTGTAACCAAGTGGCCAGTCTTCCCCCTTCATGAGAGCATTGATCTCAGGGCGAACCTTGCCGAGAATGGACAGGGCAAAGAAGCCGTTGGCAACGTCTGCCTTGACGGTCATGGTGCGCGCCTGATCGCGCCGACGGATATCCGAAGGCTGCCAGTCGAGCTTGGAAGTCGCCACCTGACTCAGAGGCACATTAGTACCCTCTTCGTAAGAATAGACATTGATGGAATCAATCTTGTCAAGGTGGTCGCGGAAGCCTTCATCGTTACGAAGAACAATGGGAATATTAGTGTCGCCCTCGCGATAGGTAGATGCCTGAAGACCGCTCATGGAGGTCTGGAGGCTGACAGCCACGTCGAAACTGGTGATGCCAGCTTCACGAGCCTTGTCCTGATCCACCTGCACCATCATCTTCTTGGTCCACTGACCCCAGTCGTCCCATACACGGGTGATACCCTGCTGAGCCTCGACGATTCCAACCACTTTGTCACGCAACGTATACAACGTCTTGATATCCGGTCCGCTAATACGAATCTGCAACGGCGCGCCAACCGGCGGACCATTCATGAGCTTCTTCAGACTGAAGTCGGCATCTGGAAAGTTGGACTCCATTTCATGGCGTGCACGCTCGATGAGAGGATCAACAGATTCGACAGACTTGGTGTTGATGATGAAGGTGGCAAGGTTGGAGTTCTGCTGCTCAAGGTTAAGGGGCAGATACCAACGAGGGCCACCGTGACCAACGAATACGGCCACGCCATCCACATCTTTATCGGCCAGCAAGAAGTCTTCAAGCTTGGCCACACGGTCACGAGTGGCCGTGATGTCAGTACCGTAAGGCTGCCAGAAGTCGATGGTAAACTGTGCGCGTTCGTTGGGAGGGAAGAACATCTTGGGCACAAACTTGAAACCCCAGAGTGCAACACCGCACAAGAGCATGATGCTGACAACGCACACGGTACGATTGCGCAGGCTAAGCAGGAGCAATCTGCGATACCAGCGATACATACGGCTGGCATAGGTCTGAACCTGAATCTTCGGTTTGAGGATGTAGTAGCACATCATAGGAACCATGGACATGGACAGGCCCCAGGAGCAGGCCAGCGCCAAGGTCACAACCACGAACAGTGAGAAGCAGAACTCACCAGTTGCGTTCTCTGCCAGCGGAATAGGCAGAAAGGCGAAAATCGTGGTCAAAGATGCTGCCAAAAGCGGCATCCACAGCTCACTGACAGCTCCGGCCACCGCTTTCAGACGTTCCTCGCCAGAGGCAAGACGCACCAGAATGGCCTCGGACACAACCACGCCGTTATCGACGAGAATACCGAGGGAGATGATAAGCGAAGCAATGGAAATGCGCTGCAACCCAACATCGAAGAACGGCATGAGACCGATGCAGCCAAGCATGGCCATGGGCACCAGCGAACCTGCGATGATACCAGTGCGCAGCCCTGCGAATACCAAAATAACGATGACGACGAAGCCGAAGGACTCAAGCAGGTTGATCATAAAATCCGTGATGGCGGCATTGACGTAATCAGGCTGGAACACCACCACGTCCATGTCGAGACCGTGGTAGAGATTCTTGTTGATCTCGCCCAGCTTGGCGCGCACGCGCTCACCCAACTCAGTGATGTTACCACCGTCTTCCATTGCAATGGCAAGGAAGAGACCGGGCTCACCGTTGAAACGGGCCATGGTGGACGGCGGATCAGAGAAACCACGGGTGATGGTGGTAACATCAGCCAAACGCACGGAGCTTTTCTGGCCCGGAGGGCGAATGGCGATGGAATAGATATCTTCCAGCCCTTTGAACTCACCAGTGGGCTCAATGACGATGCGCTCGCTACCCACCTGACTGGAGCCGGAAGGCTGAATGGTGTTCTGGCGATCGATGATCTGGGCCAGTGCAAACGGAGACACGCCAGCAGAAGCCATACGGGAGTTGGAGAACTCAACAAAGATGCGCTCGTCCTGCTCACCCCACCGCTCGACCTTGCCAACGCCATCGACCTTCAAAATCTGGTCACGCACATCATCGGCAACATCTTTCAGCTCTCGGTAGGAAAAACCGTCACCAGTGATAGAGACCACCATGCCGAAGACATCACCAAACTCGTCGTTGACGTAGGGCTTGGAAGCTTCAGAAGGGAGATCGGTTTCAGCATCGGTCACCTTGTTGCGAAGCTTCTGCCACGTAGGGCCCATCTCCTTGATGGCATCGAGAAATTCCACCTCAATGAGGGAAACACCGGTCATGGACTGGGAGCGGACCACCTTGAGGCCATCCAGTTCACGAATCTTCTCTTCGAGCTTGTCAGTGACCTGTTCCTCCACACGCTGTGGAGAGGCACCGGGGAACTGGGTCATGACCAGAGCCGTACGAATGGTAAAATCCGGGTCCTCGTCCTTGGGGATATTGATGAACGTCATCACGCCGCCCAAGGCGATGATAAGGAAAAGGGCTATCGAGGTGCGATTGTTCTCAATGCACCATTTGGCGAGATTCACGGCCTAGCCCTCCGTCTTCTTGACGCGGACCTTCAGGCCCTCTTTCAAATGGTGTACGCCGCGCACCACAACCACGTCTCCGTCCTTGACGCCATCCAGCACCTCAATACCGAGCGCGCTGAGACGTCCCACTGCGATGCGCTGCTTGCGCACGGTGGAAGTGGCAGGATCAACAATCCAGACGGCACGGGTCCCATCGGACTCGCCCAATATGGCCACGCTGGGCAGGTAGTAGGCGGCGGCATCAGAGCCTTTGCCGATGAAGCTCACATGGCCGGACATACCGGAGCGAACCAGCTTGTCTTCGTTATCCAGATAGACCTTCACTGGATAGGTGGAACCAACCGTGGAATCAACGCTGACTTCCATGACCTTGCCCAGCATGGTGCGGCCCGGCAGGGCGTCAAAGCGCACTTCCACTTCGTCACCTTCATGGACGTTGGAAATAAGCATGTCGGGAACGGAGATGTACATCTTCATCTGGCGACCCGCGTTAAGCGAAACCACGGACTGACCGGCATTGACATTCTGGTGAATCTTGGTCTCCACCTTGCCGATCCAACCGTCAAAGGGAGCATGCAGCGTAGTGTAGTTCAAGTGCTTGCGGGCAATATCGAGTTGCTTGGCAGAGGCGGAAAGCTGCGCTTCGTAGGACTTGAAATCAGCCTCAATCTGATCCAACTCGCCACGAGAGATCACGTTACGTTCAAACAACTGGGAGTTACGCTCCATGTCAGCCTTTGCGCGAACATAGTTGGCGCGCACCTGCTCCAGATTGGCCTTGGCCTGACGGAGTTCCAGCTCGTAGTCGGCAGGATCCAGACGGGCAATGACGTCCCCCTTGGAAAAACGACGACCAATCTGATCACCTGGAAAGGAGATGATCTTGCCGCTGACACGGAAGGACAGGTCGGTCTCAAGAGCGTCTTCTGCAGTACCGGCAAAGGTCCACTGACGGCCCATGTCACTGGAACTCACCACCACAGTCTTAACCGGACGGATGGGAACCTCCACCGTAGCAGGGGCATCATTGCAGGCATGCAGCAACGGCAGGGCCAGCAACGCGATCAAAAGGATATAGCGTTTCATTATGCGTTCTCCATAGGGAGGCCCAAAGAGCCTCGGATTCGTTTGCAAACTACTGTGATAATTTTTTCAAGGCCGTGGCCTTCATAACTTTCCCACTCCATGCGCTTGCAGATGATGTCATGGCCTTCCAGAAATTTGGTCAGAGTGCCGATGATGGTGTGGGCGGTGATGACGTATTCTTCTTCGTCAGTGTCCTCAGGCAAAACGCTTTTGACGAGCGCCATGAGGGATTCGAACGAAGGATCAAAAAATTCTTTTTCTAACTTGGGATAAGACTGAGTAGGTTGGGCCAACTCACGGGAAAGGAGAAACGAGGGCCAAATGTGCTTTTTCATGCCCAGAATACCACGGGTCAAAGCATCCACATACCAGGATACGCCCTCACCCTTCTCTTCCGGTGTCTTGAGGTCGGCAAACCGCTCGCGAACCTGCTCCGCTGTGGGGAAGAAATCGTCCCGCACTTCGATGATGGCATCCATGATCGCTTCATACAGTCCCTGCTTGCCACCGAAGTGATAGCCGACTGTGGCGAGATTCACCCCGGCCTCGGCCGCCAAGGTCCGCATGGACACACCATGAAAACCGTTCTGGGCGAACAGGCGCGCGCCAACGTCGATCAGGACAGCGCGAGTCTCCTCACCCTGCGCTTTTCGACTCAATGCTTTTTCAGGATTATTCGTCATACCCTTCCTCTTTGAACCGGATTAAAACACGCGATTTAATCCATCGCATGAGGCATCTCTATGCCCCTTGCTCATCTAAGTCAAACGTTCGTTCAAGATAATAACAAGAAAGTTGCATAGTCAACAAGAAAGTTGCATGGTCAACAAAAAAAAGGGCCCCGCCAATGCGACGGAGCCCTTTGAAAGCGAATGATTATTTATACTTTAGCCAAAGAAATCGTTATTTTTCGGGAAGGTACCCTGATGCGGCTTCATTGCCCTGCCAAGCCAGTCAATGGTCTCGGCCATGGTTTTCATGTTGTCCAGACCTTCGGGATCATCCAGCACTTCCCCCTTGTCCAGCCCACGACCAAGATTCCAGTATGTAGCACCGGGAACGATCATCTGGGACATCAGGTACATATGATTGATGGTGTCAAAGACATGAATGCCTCCGCCACGACGAACGGCAACAACAGCGGTGCCGATCTTTCCGGCAAAGGCGCGATCATTGGCCAAAGCGACCATACCGGAACGGTCAAGGAGCGCCTTGAGTTCTGCGCTGACATCAGAAAAATAAGTGGGAGAGCCAAGGATGATGGCGTCAGCCTCAAGCATCTTCTCCATGATTTCATTGAAGATGTCGTTGTTGACGATGCACTTGAAGTCCTTGTTTTCCCAACACTTGCCACACGCCATACAGCCACGGATGTTGCGACCTCCCAGTTGCACGAACTCGGTTTCCCAGCCCGCCTTTTCCATATGATCCAGCGCGTGCTTGAGCATATTGTCAGTATTTCCGCCCTTTCGTGGACTACCGTTCACAGCGATCACTTTCATGATGTTTCTCCTTGAAAATATGAAATGTCGTTTAATCTTTCCTATTACGCAGTGCATTTCAGCCCTGCCTGTTGACATCAATTAGACCAAGACTATTTATGAGTGAAATAAGACAAATCATATTTTGTCATCATAATTATAATAGGAGTAGCCATGATCAATCTAGAATGGCTCAGAACCTTCAAAACCGTATACGAAAAAGGGAGCATGACCGCAGCCGCAGAAGCGCTCTTCATCTCTCAGCCGGGCGTAAGTCTGCACCTCTCCTCCCTGGAAGACCATGTTGGACACAAACTATTCGAGCGTGCACCCCGCCGCCTCATCCCGACGGAGCGGGGAAAACTCCTTTACAACTCGGTGGTAGACATCATCAATCAACTGACCGAGGTGGAAAAGAACTTTCAAAAATCCACCCGTGAAGACACACCGTCTGTCACGGTGGGCATGTGTTTCGAAACCTACCGGGAAACCCTTGAGAAGCATGTTCAGGACTTTGATTTCAACCTGATTCTCGAGTTCGGCGAGTATCGCGAACTGCTGCAAAAGATGGCGCAGGGCATCATTGATCTGGTGGTCACCCCGCACAAACAGGATGAGCCAAACATTCTTTATCGTTCTTTCTCTCAGGAACACATCGTCCTTGCTGCCGGACGCGATGTTGACGCGAACGCTTTCCACGACGCACTCGGTACCGGATACAGGCAGAAAGTAATGGATTGGCTCCTCACCCAACGATGGTACGGCATCACTGGTGACAACGAACACCTACGCCGTTTCTGGCAACTCAATTTCGGAGCATACCCGGACTTTCGCCCCAACTACATCGTACCCAACATCCATTCCATCGTGACAAGCCTTTCCAAAGGGACTGGTGTGGGAGTCATCCCCGACTTTCTCTGCCGTCGTGAAGTGGAACGAGGCGACCTTCAAATCCTGTGGCAGGGCTACAAACCGCTGACCAACACCCTCTATATTGCCCGCCGCAAAAACGAACTACACCCTGAAATCATTCAGCACATCGAAGCACTGCTAGAGGCAGAAATGCCTGATTTTCAGAACTGACCAGAGAACCTTCGGGTTATCATTGCCTCAAACAAGACAGCGTTTATGCTTTAACAAACCGCATGAACAGACTGTACTGAGAACTCCAATGCGAGACATAACAAAACAATCATACAACAGCCTGCCGTTCCAGACGGAGCTGAGCTTTGCTCCCCTGTATCGCAAGATCAAGGAGATGCTGGAACAGGAAGACACCGTTTTCGCTGTTGCAGCACGAAAAATCATTCAACTGCTGGAGCGCGATGGCGGCATAATTGATCGCCCTCTGACGAACGAGGACCTTGTCGCCCATGCGGCAGATGTCCGACTGCTCATGCAATTCGTTTTTCCGGGGCTGGAAGACGAGGATGCCCTATGCAAGGCTTATGAGCCCTACAACGCAACCCCGTTTTTCTCCACAACCCGGTTCAAGAACCTTCTCGAATCAGACGACGTAACACTGTCACTCAGCGAAAGCGTACTCCCTCAAGGCGAGACCCTGCGAAACGAAGACGAACTCTTTGCGTACACCATGCTCTACGACATTCACTACGAAGTGGAGCACACCATCCGTGAGCTGGTTCTGAAAGCCCACAACAAAGTCACCCGGCTGGACCGTTATTTCACCATCAATTACTCGTTCAACTACGTGGATGTTCGGCTCAATGGATTGGAAATAATCCCCAAAGAGCAGTTTACCCGCCTGCTAATCATGAGCGACCTGAAAACGCTCAAAGAACTCATGCCTCTCAATGGGGTGACCTTCTCCGGTTTCATTTTTGCGCGCTATCAGGAAGTGACTGAACGAGCCAACATTTCTCAACTCAAATCCGAACTGGTTGAACGAGACGCTCTCAACGATCCAATCAAATTTGAACGAATCGTCCAACGTATCCGCTCAGTGCTGCAGCTTGAAGACCTGAATGCCGGTCTGGGCTTCCACTACCGGGCCATCCGCCAAAACGACAACTGCATGTTGCGCAGCCTGTTTCGAGACTTTCCTGGTGGAATGGAAGAGATGATGGGCACAGTATACGGCACCGTCTTCAAGACAGGCAATCCGCTCTTTGTCCCCAACGTCTCCGAAAAGAAAATTGATACGGAAATTTACGAAATTTTGGAGCAATCAGGCATCAAAAGTATGGGTTTCATTCCGCTGAAGGAGAATGGGAAGACAATTGCCACTCTGGAACTCACTTCAAGCCGCCCGGAAATGATCAACTCGAATTCCATATACAAGCTGGCGGACTTGCTGCCAGTCCTGAGCATCGCCGTCCGTCAGGAGATGGACGAGTTCGAGTCACGCATCGAGCGCACCATCAAGGCCCACTGCACAGCAATCCACCCCAGCGTTGAATGGAGGTTTGTGGAAGCTGCAACCCGTTACCTCAATTCACCTGGTGATGACGCCCGATTCGAAAACATCGAGTTCGAGGAAGTATACCCACTATATGGCTCCATGGACATCCGCTCTTCCTCGGAGCAACGGAACAGGGCTATTCAGGCAGACCTGCTGGAGCACATCCAACTTGCCTCTGAAACACTGCAGAAGATCATATGCAGCAAGTGTCTCCCCTTGGCAGACTACCATCATAGCAAACTGCAAAAAATCCATGATCAGATCAGCAGCGAGATGGATTCCGGCGATGAGATCTCTGTTCTGGAATATCTGCACACGCAGGTTGAGCCTTTCCTTGAAAACGTGCGCGATAACGAGCCCGTCTCCTCGGCTCCCATCAACGCCTATTTCGAGGAAATGAATCCGCTCTTGGGGACCCTATACCAACGCCGCAAGGACTATGAGGCATCCGTAACCCTTATCAATGAGAGCCTGTCACGTTTTCTTGACGAAGAAGAAGTCGATGCACAGGATATCTTCCCACACTATTTTGAAAAATATCGCACCGACGGCGTGGAGTACAACGCATACGTTGGCCAATCCATGGTCAAGGAGCGCCATTTTGAATCGGTTCAGCTCATGAATCTGCGTCTGTGGCAGCTGAAGATGATGTGCCGCATGACAAGACTCGCCGAATCATTGACCAGTTCCTTGCCTAACCCCTTAGCCTGCGCTCCTCTCATATTGGCTCATTCCACCCCCTTGACCATTCAGTTTCGCGTGGACGAGAAGCAATTCGAGGTCGAGGGCTCCTACAATGTGCGCTACGAGATCATCAAAAAGCGCATCGACAAATCCACTATCCGGGGGACCGACGAGCGCCTGACCCAACCCGGCATGTTGGCCGTCATCTATACGCAGGAAAAAGAACGTGAGGAGTACGAGGGATATCTCGAATATCTCACAGACAAGGGGTACGTGAAAGGCGAGGTAGAACACCTCATGCTGGAAGATCTTCAGGGCGTCCACGGTCTGCGTGCCCTGCGGGTAAATGTAGTGCTGGACTAGAACTCGTCAGGCCGCCAGAGAAAGCGATCCAAATCGACTTTGCCGGATGCATCAAAGGCAATGCCTTCGTTTTCAAGGTGTTGCCTTTGCTCCTCGTAGCCTTGCATCGGTTTCAGTGAGATGCGTCCCTGACTGTTGATGACGCGATGCCATGGCAGCCCTTCCTTACGAGTGAGGGAATGCAGAACTCGTGAAACCTGCCTTGCGGCGCGGGGATTGCCAGCCAAACGGGCCACGTAGCCATACGTAACCACATATCCAAACGGGACACTGCGGATGGTATTAACAATGCGTTGAGTCAGTTCACTAAGCGCCATTTCAATCCTTGAAAAACGGTCAACCACCCTCTTGGGCGATTGACCGTTCTTTATTCATTCGCTCTAAACAGCCTGCTTCAGGCCGGGAGCAACTTTTCGCAGATAGGTGGTACAGACCACCCGGAGGAGTGAGGCGAAATTACTGATTTCGCCATGATGATTCATGGCCTCCTCATGGAGATTCTCCAGGAACTTGGCCAGGGAGACACCTTCCGAAGCAGCAATTTCCTCCAAGATGTCCCAGAATCCACGTTCCAGGCGGACACTGGTCACTCCACCATACAAACGCACGGATCGAGTCACAGCTTCATACCGGGACGGAGGTGTCGAAGAATATATTTCGCACATGGGACAATCGTCCTTCCGCCCGCTTCAGTTATTACTAACCCAGAAGTTCGGCAATCTTACGAATCCACTGCGGATGAGCTGGCCAGGCCGGGGCGGTTACCAGGTTGCCATCAACAATGGCGTCGTCCAGCTCGATGGCGCAGTATTCACCGCCAGCCTGAACAACGTCCGGGGAGCATGCAGGATAGGCAGAGACTTTTTTACCGTCAAGATTGATGGCAGCGGTGAGCAGCTGAGGGCCATGACAAATAGCACCGATGACCTTGCCCTTCTCATCGAAATGGCGAACCATATCGAGGACCTTCTCATCCAGTCTCAGGTATTCCGGAGCACGACCGCCAGGAATTACCAAGCCGGCATAGTCATCCAGATTTACGGAATCGAAAGAAGCATTGAGCGTAAAGTTGTGGCCCGGCTTTTCGGTGTAGGTCTGATGGCCTTCAAAATCATGAATGGCGGTTGCCACCTGATCACCCATTTTCTTGCCGGGGCAGACGGCATCTACTTCGTATCCCATGGCCTGCAACGCCTGAAACGGCACCATGAGTTCGTAATCTTCAACAAAATCACCACAGATGATAAGTACTTTCTTGGACATATGTTCTCCTTATTTTTGGAGGCTACCCTACACCGCCATAAGGAGAGAGTGGTATTATCGACATACTACGTTGGGTCGCTCCAACAAAAAGGCCCGCGTCATTCCTGACGCGGGCCTTTGCATTTCCTGATTCAGCGAGCCTAATCGAGACTCGACACGTAATCCATAATCGCCTGAGCAGACTTCTTGGACTGGCTCACGGCCTCGACAACAGTCTTGGCGCCGGTAACGACATCACCGGATGCGAAGATGTTTTCGCGGTTGGTGCGACCCAGCTCGTCAGTAATCACCAGACCGGTCTTGCCGATCTCAATACCGGTCAGGTTACTGCGCGGTGCCTGACTCACGGCGATGAACACAGAGTCGGCCTCATACAGCTTTTCGGAATCTTCCACAGTGACCATGCGGGAGTTGCCCTCGTCATCCGTTTCCAAACGGGTTTCCTGACAAATCACGCCCTCGTCCACGATTCTGACCGGGGAACGGAAGAATTCAAACTGCACACCATCCAGTTTGGCGTAGTCATACTCATACTTGGTGGCGGTCATGTTTTCCTTGCCGCGACGGTAGAGGACGATCACTTCCTGAGCACCCTTTCGCAGCGCAGTACGCGCCACATCCATGGCCACATTGCCCGCACCGATAACGGCCACGCGCTTGCCCACATCATAGCTGTCCGGATTCTTCAGGTAGTTGATGGCATAATGGACATGTCCCAAGGTCTCGCCAGTAAGGCGCAACGGACGGGGGTTCCACACACCGGTGCCGATGAAAATGGCTTTGTAGTCATCGCGCAGCAGGTCATCCAGGCTGATGACCGGACCGATCATCATATTGGGACGGATTTTCACGTTCAGTTGCAGCAGCATTTTACGCAGCTTTTCCAGCAGGTCCTTGGGCAGACGGAATTCAGGGATACCATACTGCAGGACGCCACCAATGCGTTCTTCGGACTCGAACAGGGTTACGGAGTAGCCGTTCAGCGCAAGGATGAACGCCACGGTGATACCGGCCGGACCAGAACCAATGACCGCGATCTTTTTGTCGGCGTTGCCGTTGTCTTCCGCCTCAGGCTTATACTGATCGAGATAGTAGCGGGAGATATAGTTTTCGATGTCGCTTGTCTGAACGGGTGAGCTCTTCTTGCCCAGAATACAGTGGCCTTCACAGAAATTCTCATGCGGGCAGATCATGGAACAAACCACGGACAGCGGATTGTTCTCGAACAGCATGGCCCCGGCTTCCAGCATTTTGCCATCCAGAAGGAGGGCAATGACTTTATTCAGCGGCGTGCTAATCGGACATCCCTTGCTGCACAGGGGCTTTTTACATTGCAGACAACGACTGGCTTCTTCGATGATATGTTTTCCCATAACTCTCTCTGTTGCGTAAGTGCATACAATATATAGTCGATTCAAAATGCTGAATCGATAACAATGAGGATATGAATTGCTGCGGGTAAGCCGTGACGGTAATCACGGGATGGCAGACATAGCAGGCACAAGCCCAGAGGTCCACCCCAACGTATGTTTGAAGGCTGATTGAAACGGTATGAGAGGAGAGGAAACCGCCTACGGCGGGATTAAGAATGAGCTAGCAGGGCTTCCTGCCCTGCACCCGGCCTAAGGCCGAGGGCCTTAGGAATCCCATTCTGCGGCTGTCGCCACAAAATAAGTATACAAACAAATACATGGAGAGATTGACGCAACCTCAAGCGAAGCTTCCCTAGCCGAGCTTTTTAACGGACTCGCGCTCCATGAGCTGGGGCTGAACGATAATCATCTTGCCCTTGGTCCGCTTGGAATCAAGATGCTCGATAAGCGTATCCACGGCCTTGGCGGCCAGCTCGGTCTTGGGCTGCTTCACGGTGGTAAGGGGCGGCGCAGCGTAACGCACGAGATAGATATCATCGTAGCCGATAACAGAAAGATCATCCGGAATACGAATACCCTGTCGTCCTGCCTCGGAAAGCACACCAAGAGCCATCATGTCATTAGTTGCGAACACGGCAGTCGGGCGCTTGTCCATGGCGGCATACTGCACCATGGCCTGCACTCCGCCCTCGCAATCATAATCTCCAGCAATCATCCACTCTGAACGAACAGGCAACCCAGCCTCTTCCATGGCCTTGTGATAGCCATCGACGCGCTCGCGGGAAGAGCGACGTTCAATGGGGCCGTAGATGCACCCAATGTCAGTGTGACCATTGTCGATCAGATATTTGGTGGCGAGATAACCACCATGACTGGAGTTGTCATAGATGCGATCAACATTGTCGGATTCCGGTCCCCAATCGAAGACGACAATGGGCACGCTCCGCTCTGCTTCAAGAAGTCGGATAATATCGTCATTCACCTCGGCGCAAAGAAGAAGCAAGCCGTCAACGCGCTTCTCTTCCAACGCATCAAGGCTGGTCTCCATGCGTTTGACGTCCCCTTCGGTGTTGCTCAGGAACAGCGTGTACCCCTGCTCATAGCAGCGACGCTCAACACCATGCACAACTTCAGCGAAAAATGGGTTGCGGCTGGCGGTAACCAGCATGCCGAAGGTTTTGGTGCGTTGAATCTTGAGGCTGCGCGCAATGGAAGACGGACGGTAATTCAGTTCACGCACGGCATCCTCAACGAGCTTTCGCCGCGACTCACTGACGAAGCGAGTGCGATTAAGCACGTGAGAGACAGTTGAGGTCGAAACCCCGGCCAGTTTTGCTACATCCTTGATGGTTGCCATGAAATCCTAACCGTTGTTTTCCAAAAATTCGTCCACTTCCGAACGGGTCGGAATGGAGGTCTGGGCACCCAACCGAGTAACCGAAAGAGCTGCTGCGGCATGGGCAAAGCGGATCGCCTCGTCCATAGTGCCGCCCTCCTGAAGACCGGCCATCAGCGCACCGTTGAAGGTATCGCCAGCCGCCGTGGTATCCGTGGCCTCAACCTTGAAGCCAGACACCATGCGAGAGCCGTCCGGGCCGCAATAAAAAGCCCCTTGTGAACCCATCGTGATTATTACTATTTCAACACCCTTGTCACGCAAAATATCCGCAGCTTTCTGGGCGTCCGCCTCGGTCTTAACCACCACACCAGTCAACAATTCGGCCTCGGTTTCGTTTGGTGTGATCATTGTCAGGCACGAAAGCAATGCATCAGATAAAGGCTGGGCCGGAGCCGGATTCAAGATCACTTCCACTCCCGCCGCTTTTGCTTCACGCGCCGCAGTCTCAATTGTCTCAATGGGGGACTCCAGCTGCATGAGCAGGGTTTGCGCATCGCGCAGAAAATCAAGGTGCGGACGCAAGGCATCCACTGTAAGGCACGCATTGGCCTCGGCAGAAATGGCGATGGAGTTCTCGCCCCCTGCCGCCACCTGAATCAATGCGATGCCCGTGGGCATATCATCAACAGCCATGACCGCACGGGTGTCCATGCCATCCTCTTCAAATGCCTTGATCATGCGTTTGCCAAAGTCATCATCCCCCACACAGGCGATAAAGCCGATATCGGCGCCCAGTCTCGCGGCAGCAACAGCTTGATTGGCACCTTTGCCGCCCGGCAGAACCTGGTAACCGTGGCCAAGCACGGTTTCGCCGGGACGGGGAAAACCATCCACCTGAAGGACATGGTCGGCATTCACGCTGCCAAGGACTATGAGTTTGGACATATAAAGGCTCCGTACGAAAATCAGAATTTGAGGTCGGCCTGCGGCCTCCTGTGACGGGTGATTTCGCCTCCGGCGGCCAAGGACTCGCGCCCTTGGATCCCCCTTTTGCGCCTTTGGCGCAGGTTGGGATTCCAAAGGGCCTTTCCCTTTGGCCGCCGGAGGCGAAGTCACCTGACAACTCCGCCCGCAAGGACGGCTTCCTCTCCTCTTATTGAAACGAGGTGCGCCGGGAGAGGCCGGCGCACCTCGTGAATAATATCGTTACTTGACGACCATCAGCGGAACCGGGATGTACTCTTCGACCTTCTGGCCCTTGAGCACCTTGTCAGCGGTCTCAACACCGAGGGAACCGATCAGAGCAGGCTGCTGAGCAATGGTACCAGCCATGACACCACGCTTGACTGCGGCCACACCGTCATCAGTACCGTCGAAGCCGACAACGACAACCTTCTTGTTGGCTGCCTGAAGAGCGCGGATGGCACCGAGAGCCATCTCATCATTCTGAGCAAAAACACCCTGCACGTCGCCGTGGTTGGCGAGCAGGTTTTCCATGACATTCAAACCCTTGGTACGGTCGAAGTCAGCAGGCTGGGAAGCGAGCACCTTGAAATCGTTGGCCTTGACTGCTTCAGCGAAACCAGCGCCACGGTCACGGGCTGCGGAAGTACCGGCCAGACCTTCGAGCTGGATAACCTTGGCGCCCTTGCCGAGCTTTTCAGCCATGAAGTCACCAGCCATCTTACCACCTGCGACGTTGTCGGAAGCGATGTGAGCTGCGACCTTACCGCGGGAAGCGCCACGGTCCAGAGTCAGAACCGGGATACCAGCGCCGTTGATCAGACGAATGGCGTTGGAAACAGCATCGGAATCGGTGGGGTTGATGAGGATGGCCTTGACGCCGCGCACTGTCAGGTCTTCCACGTTGGCCAGTTCCTTGGCGGGATCGTTCTGGGAATCCAATACGATGAGCTCGTAGCCCATTTCGTTAGCTTTCTTCACGGCACCATCTTTCAGGGTCACGAAGAACGGGTTGTTCAGGGTGGAGACAACCAGGGCGATGGTGTCCTTGGCCTGAGCGGACACACCGAGGGCCAGGGTCAGAACCAGAGCCATGGTGAGAGTCAGCAGTTTTTTCATCCTACACTCCTTAATGTTGTTTATTTACTCACTTTTCGTATCCACCAGGACCGCGAGCAGAATGACAAGCGCCTTGGCTATCATCTGATAATAGGAGGACACATCCAGTAAATTCAGTGCATTGTTCAAGAACCCGATTATAAGCGCGCCGAGCAGTGTCCCCATGATGGTACCCTTGCCTCCCATGAGAGAGGTACCGCCGAGAACGACCGCAGCGATGGCATCCAACTCGTAACCGTAACCGGCAGTCGGCTGGGCCGAAGAAAGACGGGAGGTAACGATAAGACCTGACAGCGCAGACAAAAAACCGGCTATGGAATAAACCGAAATCTTGATCACATCGACGTTAATGCCGGAGAGTTTCGAGGCTTCCTCATTACCGCCCAGAGCGTAAATGTAGCGGCCCAGACGGGTATGATTGAGAAGATACCAGGCAGCCGCAAAGGTAACGGCCATGATCCAGATAGGCATAGGGATACCGAACAAATATCCGGTGCCGATAAAGGCAAAGGAATCTGCGATATCAGTAAAGCCCGTAGAGATAGGTCGGCCATCGGTATAGACCAGTGTCAGACCACGCACCATGGTCATGGCGACCAGCGTGGCGATGAAAGCCTGCACCTTACCCTTGGCAATGATGATACCTGAGGTCGCACCGAGCAGCGCCCCCGCGCCAAGTGCTGCGCCAACGGCCAGCACCACAGGCATTTCAGCCGCGATCATGCTCGCACCGATTGCGCCACAGAGGGCCAACACCGAACCTACGGACAGGTCAATGCCCGCCGTCAAAATAACCAGTGTCATACCCACGGCCATGATGGCGTTGACAGCCGTCTGCCGGAGAATGTTCAGGATATTGCCCGTAGTGAAAAAGTTAGGGTTCAAGAAGGAAACGATGATGATCATCACGATGAGCGCGATGAGAGATTTCTGCTGAATGAGACGTTCCTTGATGGACACGGATGTCACTTCCTGAGTCGCTGTTTTGCTGCTCATGCCCGAGCCTCCTCCTGCACCCGGCCAATGGCACAGGCCATGAGTTTTTCCTGATCAGCCTCTTCCGCCGAGTATTCGCCGCAGACTTTGCCCTCATGCATGACGAGGATACGGTCTGACATGCCGAGCACTTCGGGCATTTCGGAGGAGACGAGAATGATGCTCACCCCTTCAGCTTTGAAGGTATTGATGAGCTGGTAAATTTCCTTTTTAGCCCCAACGTCCACTCCCCGCGTGGGTTCATCGAGAATCAGCACCTTGGGTTTGGCCATGAGCCCCTTGGCAATGGCCACCTTCTGTTGATTGCCGCCGGACAGATTGCCCACCTGCTGGGAGCGTGACGGGGTGCGAATATTAAAGGCATCGATATAGCCGTCCACGGCCCCGCGCTCTTCATCCTTGTGCACATGCCCTCCAGTGGAAAACAGACGCAGTGCGGTCAGTGTCATGTTTTTCTTCACCGACATTCCCAGTACCAAGCCGTCAGCCTTGCGGTCCTCGCTGATGTAAGCGATCCCCGCATCGAGAGCATCTTTGGGACGTTTGATGGAGAGCGTTTTGCCAAACATTGAAATTTCGCCATCCTCCAAAGGGTAGGCTCCAAAGATGGCCTTCATCAATTCAGTACGTCCCGACCCCATGAGCCCTGAAACGCCGAGGATTTCACCTTCATGAAGTTCCAGGGATACGCCGTTGAGACGAGGAGCGGTAAGGTCACGTACCCGCAAGCTCACCTGCCCGGGGTGCACATCGATCCGAGGATACTGTTCTTCTAGCTTGCGCCCCACCATCATCTCAATAAGCTTGTCCTCGTTGAGGCTGGCAACGGGCTGCTCACCGATGAACTGGCCATCACGCAACACAGTAACGTCATCACAGATCTCAAAGATTTCCTTGAGTCGGTGGGAAATATAGACAATGCCGTGACCGGAATCGCGCAGTTCGTTGATAACGCCAAACAGCGCGCGGGTCTCGGTTTCAGTCAGGGTATCGGTTGGCTCATCCATGATGATGACGCGCGACTCGAAGGAAATGGCCTTGGCGATCTCCACCATCTGCTGTTCGCCGATAGAGAGTTCGCCGAGTCGAGTGCGGGAGGAGCGCGAAACCCCAAGTTTAGTCAGCAGCTCATCCGCGCGCTCGTACATTTCCTTCCAGCGGATGCGCCCCATGAATCCGGAAGGCTCGCGGCCAAGAAAGATATTCTCTGCAATGGAGAGTTCCGGCAGCAGGTTGAGTTCCTGATGAATGATGGAGATACCTGCTTCCTGAGAATTGCGAGGCCCTTTGAACTTACGCTTTTCCCCGAGATAGGTGATGGTTCCCACCTCGCTCTGATAGATACCAGTCAGCACCTTCATGAGCGTGGACTTACCCGCGCCATTCTCACCGACCAATCCCATCACACGACCGGAGGTGACGCTGAGACTCACTCCATCCAGTGCTTTGACGCCGGGAAAGGATTTCTCGATGTTTTCAAGACGAAGCAGTTCTTTCATGACGACACCGCTAGAAAACCACGCCGGACTTCAAAGTAATGTTGGCATACGGGGTATGCTCACCAGTACGAACAACAGCAACGCTCTTTTTGGTGCTGTCCTTGTAAAGATCGTGCACCATATACTCTTTGGGAATCTCGCGACGACGTTCCTTGCCAACCTCGTCCAAATAGACAACGAGTTCATTGTGAAGTTCCGGGCTCACCTCAACAAACTCAGTAGCCAGTTCCACTGATTCAATCTCGAATTCCGAAACCACGGCTTTCACAACATCCATGAAGGAAGGCACGCCCTCGGAAACGGCCAGATCAATTCGCTGCACTCCCGGAGGAATCGGCAAACCAGCATCAGCAATCGTGATGGCATCAAAATGCCCCATTTTCGCAAGCACATAAGACAGCTCTGAGTTAATGAGCTTGGTACGTTTCATCGTTTTCCATCCCTTAATTTGAAGACGACCACCCACGTCGTTTCATCCCCGTAACACAAATCGAAACGTTTGCGCAATCGTTTCGACGAGTGCCCATTATCATATATAAAAAAGCCAAACTGCTGGGACAATTATTATCGAAATACGGGGTAGATCAGAACGTCCATGACGTGTCATTTTGATCGCACACAGTCATTCCGAGGCACAAAAAAAGCCCCGCCAAAAGGCGGGGCTTCTGAATTGCCGTATCAGGCGTTGCTACTAGAACTGGTAGCGAAGGCCCAGAAGGACATTGTGAGTTGCGAGATCCTTGACCTGAGACGTCACAGACTTGCCAGTACTCGTCCCAGTGACCTTCTGACCATCACCGTAGTAATCGTAACGATATGCGAGATCAAGAATGACGGATTCAGTGATGCTCCAACCTACACCAGCACCAACGTTCCAAGCAAAGTTGGTATTGGTCTTACTGGAAGGCTCGCTCAGAGAAACAGTGCCACCAGTCTTGAAGTCTTCCTTAACCCAAGCAAAACCGACACCTGCGTTGATGTACGGAGTGAATGCTGTGGAATTATAGAAATCCCAATAGCCATTCAGCATAAGTGTTTGGATATTGATTTCATCAGTAAGGGTGGAGTTAGAGTCTTCATACTTGTACTTGAAATCACTGTGGTACATGTATTCAACTTCAGTACGGATCGGCAGATCCATATCCATCCAGTTGTAACCAACCGCCGCACCAATGACACCGGCGCTATCGGTAGAGAACTTGCTCTTGGTAACCGTAGCAGTGGTTGCGTTGGTGGAATGAGTCTTGTCAGCATCCAAGAAAGACCCACCAGCTTTGATGGCGCCATAGAAACCACCATCACCAGCAAAGGCAACACCAGAAATGAGGAGACTCATGACCATGACAGCCAGAGCCAAAGAGATTTTTTTCATACCCATTCTCCCTAAAAGTTATTTGCACACTTTGATTACATATCCCCCCAGGCAAACCATGTCAACGAGTCTATAAAAAAACAATCGCACGTTTTATTCCATGCCTTTCAGCAGCAACCAATTGAAATCATATAGACAAACCTTATTCTGCGTCATGATACTTTTAATAAGCCAACTCACCAATAAAAATGAAGGTTGCTCATTACTACTTTGCATCTCCCCTCCTTATCATATCTGGCCAATCTCAATTGTCGACTGGCCTTGTATCTGATTCAATGCGATAACCGAAAACCGCCAGCATGAGCCGCAGCAATGAGGCATTGAAAAGACATCGTCACCACTTTCTTTCAGGACAATGACAATGCATACGGAATACAGCCGGGCCAGACGGGAAAAGGATAAGAACTTTGATGGCACCTTCTTCTTCGGAGTGAGAACCACCGGGATTTTTTGCCGCCCATCCTGCCCTTCCCCCATCGCCAAAGAAGAGAACGTCGAGTATTTCGGCACAATGTTCGAAGCCTTGGATAGGGGATTTCGCCCCTGCCTGCGCTGCCGTCCAGATGTGGAAGTGGACTACTACAACGGCAATGTTGACGGCGCATCAGTAGTGAATGCCGCCCTCCAACTCATCTACGACGGCTATCTCAATGACCGCTCTCTCGCAGACTTGGCCGGGGAAGTCGCAGTTTCCGAACGCCATCTTCGCAAGCTGTTCGTAGACAACCTGGGCGTTCCGCCCATCAAGATAGCCCGCTACCACAAAGCGCTGTTTGCCAAAAAGCTGCTAGTTTCATCGGGAAATTCCATGGCCGACATTGCGTTCGCCTCCGGCTTCGGCTCCATCCGCCAGTTCAATGATGCAATCAAAGACATTTTCGGCTACACACCCACTCAACTCCGCAAACAGGCAGATGTTTCCGATAGTGGTGACAACACAACACTGCTGCTCCGTTATCAACCGCCGTTCCACTTCAATCGAATACTCGACTTCATGCGACTGCGCGCCATCAAAGGTGTAGAGCTCGTAACGGATAAAAGCTACAGCCGCACATTTCGCACCCATAACACCAAGGGATATTTCACAGTAGGTGACAATCCGGCCGCATCCGCTTTGGAACTGTCCATCGTTTGCGACGATATCAAGTGCTTCATGGAGGTACACAACCGGGTTCGTAGAATGTTCGATCTGGACACGAACTTCTCGACCATCAATAAAAGATTTGCCAAGGACAAATTGCTCTCCAAAGGGCTTGAGGACGGTCATGTTCCCCGTCTGCCCGCTGCGTTCAATCCATTCGAATTTCTGATTCGGGCCATCCTTGGCCAACAAGTTACCGTCAAGGCCGCTACGACCATGGCGGGTCGCATTGCCGAACGGGCCGTGCTTCCAACGGACGACACGTTTCCAAAAGGTCTCGACTGGTTCTTTCCCAATGCCGAGGAACTGGATTTCATGGATCTGGAAGGCCTCGGTATGACGAAGACACGTTTGCAGACTGTACGCACAGCCACTCGAGCGGTATTGGACAAGACAATCTCCCTGTCAACGAACCAACGATTTGAAGATTTCCATGAGCGGTTAACCGCCCTGAAAGGCATTGGCGACTGGACTGCCAATTATGTTGGCATGCGCGGACTGGGAATGATCGACAGTTTCCCGGCCAGCGATCTTGGAGTAATAAAAGCCATGACACAAAATGATGTGAAGCCGACTCTCAAAGAGATTGAGAAGCGCAGCCAGATGTGGCGTCCTTACCGTGCTTATGCCGCCCTGTGTCTATGGAACTCTCTGGAGGATAAATAATGACATATTATACTGCCTTTAAAACTCCATACTGGGAGATCATTTTGGTGGGCGACGAAAACGGCATCACCCACCTGCACATGGTCACCAACGAAGGGAAACGGGATTTCATAATCAAAGAGAACTGGCAACGAGACGATGCCATGTTCACCGAGGCACGAAAGCAGATTCTGGAGTACTTCGACGGCAAACGTACCCAGTTCGACCTTCCGCTCAATCCCCAAGGTACGGAATTCCAGAAAAAGGCTTGGAAAGCCCTGCGCACCATACCTTTTGGGGAAGTCAGAACCTATAAAGAAATGGCTGAATCCATAGGCAACCCCAATGCATCACGGGCTGTGGGAACAGCCAATGCCAAAAACCCCATTCCGCTGATTATTCCCTGCCACCGCGTCATAGCTACGGGCGGCAAATTGGCAGGTTTCGCTCTCGGAGTTGATGCCAAGGAGCGACTGCTTCGTCTGGAAAAGGCAATCTGAACAATGCGAATCGAGAGCAGACTCAGACAGTTAAAACAAGTTTTGGATCTGAGCATGGACAGCCAGACAAGAAAAACCAAGGGGTTCCGATCATTTCGGACCCCCTTTTCTCTTTAGTTTTCTTTCGGTGACGATAGCAATTATCAGTTGAAAAGCCGCCCTCTCCTCTGGTATTTATCCAGTCCCAGCGCAGCATACGCTAAGAACACATCCATATATCCCGACGACGCATCCGCTCACTTCGGTTTCGCCGCCTATAAAAACGACGCAGTAAGAAGAGAACCTCACAATGACCAAGACATTCCGCGGGTATTTGATACCCCGAATCGCCACGTTTATCGTTATACTGGTGGCCGGTTCCATCGCTTTCTATTTCTACAGGGCATCCACCATCGAAGCCCATCTCCGTGAAGGACGTTCCCAAATCCTGAAACATCAGGTCAATCAACGTCTAGAAAAGATAATGGACGTTGGCATCACCAACGCCATCTCCATGGCATCCGGTGGCAATATGGCCTCTCTGACCGCCGAAGGGAATCGATATCAGGCCGAATCCGAAATCAAGCGCATTGGGCAGATATTCAAGGCGCAATCCAATTTCAAGGATATCAAGATCCAACTCTTTGATACTGATTTCCGAACCTTCCTTCGAAACTGGATGCCGGATACATATGGCGACAAGAGTGAGCAACTGGTTCCCATGCTCAAGGAAGTCCGCGATTCTGGCAAAGCCCTGGCCGACTTTGTGGTCAATCAAAACGGCTTTTTCCTTCGCGGCACCGCCACCATGTCTCAAGGGGGGCATACCGTAGGTTACCTCCAGTTCCTGCAAGGTGTTGGCAGTGTCTCACGCAATTTTGAAAACGAAGGCAAGCATTACGCCCTGCTCATTGCTGAGAGAGCAGCAACGGCTTCCAAGAGTTTTGGCAACGCTCCCAAATACGGGGGACTTCCGTTGGCCCAAGATGCCTGGTTCTCAAGCAAAGTGAAGAAGACTCTTTCCGGTTTGGATATTGCGGCTCTGCTCAAACAAGGCAGCATGCTCACCGACACACAGTTTGTCATCGCTCTCCCCCTCAAAGATATCCAGAGCAAGCTCATCGGTTATCACATCCTTGCCGAGCCTCGCTCCATTCTTGACGCCGAAATCGATCACGCCATGTCCACCGCCATGCATTTCATTGGCATTATGATACTGGCCTTCATCGTACTGGGAGGACTGATCTGCTTCCTGCTTAATCGGGCGCTGCTCACCCCCATGTCTGAACTGGCGGAGTACGCCAATGACGTTTCCAAGGGAGATACGGAAAAGGAATTCAAGGGCTCCCCTCGCTTTGAGCTGGATGTTCTTGCCAAAACCATTGTCACCATGGTCGGCAACCTGCACGAACGGACCACGCAGGCACAGATGCAGGCCAAACAGGCTGCGGAAAAGGGTAAGGAAGCCGAAGATGCCATGAAGCTGGCCCACGAGGAAGAAGCCCATGTCAGTGAACTTCTCAAGGCCATGCAGATCGCTTCCTCCAAGGCAGAACGCATTTCCCGCGACGTGCTCGATTCAGTCAACGCCCTGTCCGTGGAAGTGGACCATGTCGCCGAAGGTGTGAAGATTCAGAGCGACCGTATGACGGAAACCGCCACTGCCATGGAGGAGATGAACGCCTCGGTAGCAGAGGTCGCCCAGAATGCCTCCCACGCTGCGCGCAACGCCATGATCTCCAAAGAGAACGCCACCACCGGCGCACAAGGTGTTCGCGCTTCCGTGGAATCCATCAACCGCATCGGCACCCGCGTCAACGCGCTCAAGGACACCATGACCCAGCTCGGTCAACAGGCGTCCTCCATCGGTCAGGTGCTCAACGTCATCACCGACATCGCAGACCAGACCAACCTGCTCGCCCTCAACGCTGCCATTGAAGCGGCCCGTGCTGGCGAAGCCGGGCGTGGCTTTGCGGTCGTTGCTGACGAAGTACGCAAGCTGGCAGAGAAGACCATGGACGCAACCAAGGAAGTGGCCAAGGCCATCGGCTCCATTCAGGAAGCGGCCGAGGAGAATGTTCAGGCTGTCATCGAAACTGCCGACGACATCAATAAGTCCACTGAAGCCGCCAACGAGGCCGGACAATTCATGGACGAGATCGTCTCCATCGTGGACGAGACCTCCGGTCAGGTGGAGCTCATTGCCACCGCTTCCGAAGAGCAGTCCGCCACGGCCGAAGAGATCAACCGCGCTGTCACCGAAGTCAGCAGCATCGCCTCTGACACAACCGAGGGCATGATCCGTTCCGCCGACAATCTGGGCAGCATCACCGCCCTTATCAGCGAGCTCAACCAGACGGTTCAATCCATGGCCTCTGCTGACGACGTTGCAGCCGTCAACACCAGCGATGATCTCGTCAGCTGGACCAACAAACTCGCCATGGGCATCGATTCCATCGACAATCAGCACAAGACCTTGGTCAAACTCATCAACGAGTTGAACCGGGCCATGCGCAACAAGGAATCCGCATCAGTCATCCAACGGATCGTGGCAGGCCTCAAGGACTACGTGGTCACCCACTTTGCTTACGAAGAGAAACTGTTTGCCTTGCATCGTTACCCCGAGACCGAGGAGCACAAGGCCATCCACACCCAGTTCGTGGAGAAGGTCGGCGATTTCGAGCTGGCGCTTCAGTCCGGAAAGGCAGTTGTGTCCATCGAGGTAATGAACTTCCTCAAGGACTGGCTCGTGGAACACATCATGGGGACCGACAAACAATATGTCGCCTTCTTTAAGAAACGTGGTGTGAAATAAAATCAGAAGGGGATGCCGCTCTGCGAGCGGCTATTGTCGGGTGATTTCGCCTCCCGGCAGGCTTAAGGCCGAAGGCCTTAAGAATCCCACATGCGCCTTTGGCGCGGTTAAGTATAAAAAGGCCTTGGAGAAATGGATCTCCAAGGCCTTTTAATTATTTATTTTCGCCGAAGGCGAGAAAGGGATTCCAAAGGGTCATAGCCCTTTGGCCGCCGGAGGCGAAATCACCCGACTATTCCGCCGAAGGCGGTTTCCTATTCTATCTCACCTCTTACCACTCGCGGGTTTCCCACTCGGCTTTCTTGAAACCGATGAGCACGAAATCGTCTCCCACGAGAATGGGGCGCTTCACGAGCATACCGTCGTTCTCCAACAAGCCGAACAACTCTGCATCAGACATGGAATCAATGGTCTCTTTCAGACCCAGATCCTTGTACCGCTTGCCGTTGGTATTCACGAACTTCTTCTTATCCACACCGGCGATACCCTGCCACGCGAGGAACTCCTCCTTGGTGGGCGTCTCCTTGATGATGTGACGAATCTCAAAATCCACACCTTTCTCTTCAAGCCAAACCTTGGCATTGCGAGCCGAGGTTCAACTGGGATAGTGAACTAAAATCATTGATCTACTGACTCCATTTATTGTGTTTAACAGACGATTTGTCCAAGTGAGTATTTAGCATAAACAGGAAATACTCTCAAATGGTCAAGCAACGGCTTCCCCACACCCTGTTGACATGATTCGATCTACAAGCTATCAATACCATACCTTATGGTATGTTTATTTGAAGGAGATAACATGGCGGAAAAGAAACCCCGCAAAAGGCGTTCCCGCACCGACTTGCTCGAAGCCGGTCTGACCATACTGGCCAAGCACGGTGAACGCGCTCTGACCATCGACTCCTTGAGCAAGCGTCTCAAGGTGACCAAGGGATCGTTTTACCATCACTTCGGTTCTCGCGACGAATTCTCCCGACAGTTGCTGGAGTACTGGGCCGAGATGCACACCCAGCAATTCATTGAAGTCTGCGAACAGGCCGACACCGTGGAAGACAGTTACTGCACGCTTGATGCCCTCGCACAGGAAATGGACGATGACATTGAAGTTGCAGTGCGTTCATGGGCCCTGCGCGATCCTCTGGCCAGAGAGTATCAGGAGCAGGTGGACCGGGCGCGCATGGAATATCTGCGCAAACTCTATCGGGATATGCTTGGTAATGACGAGCAGGCCGAACTGTTCAGTCAGCTTGAATACGCTACGTTCGTGGGATCACGTCAGATCATGCCGCGCCCGGACAAGGAGCGGATTGGCGAAATGATCGACCTGTGGACCGCCATGCTCAAACAATTCCTCAAAGGAGAGAAGCGATGAAAATGCTCAAAGGTTGTGCCTGGTATTTACTGTTCATGGCCACGCTGCACACTGTGGTTGGCCTGATTCTCGATTTTGATTCCCTTGCTGCCATGCTGCGGGACGGCGTGGGCACCATTGACCAACCGCACGAAGATCGTCTGGCCGCCCTCTGGTTCATGTTCAGCGGTGCGCTCATGTTCATTGTGGCCGGATTCACATTCTGGTCCGTGCGCGTGGCGGGTTCCCTGCCCACCTTCCTCGGCCCGGTATTTCTGCTCATGGGGGCTGTCGGTGGATACATCATTCCGGATTCCGGCCTCTGGCTGTACATCCCCATTGGCCTCTTCCTGCTCATCCGCAATGCGCCGGGGAAGAAGACTGCCGTACACGCCTGATTCCAAGTCGTACTTTACTTGCCCAGTTGTCCCATCCATGCCATAGGAGGACCGACCCGCGCACGGCGCGAAGGACCACCGCATGGAGTTTCTCGCACAATACGGATACCTCGGCCTGTTCACGGCTTCCTTTCTTGCAGCAACCATTCTGCCGCTGAGTTCGGAGGTGGTGCTGGGCGCGCTGTTAGCGGGTGGACTTGATCCATTCTCACTGGTTGGCGTGGCCGCCACGGGCAATGTCCTGGGCGCGGTGGTCAACTACTGGCTGGGATACGGCGGAGGCGAACTGTTCAAACGCAAATTCTCAACGGCCAGCGAAGATGAAGTGAACGCTTCACTGGCCCGGTTTGAAAAATATGGCGCAGGCTCCCTGCTCTTTGCGTGGGTGCCTGTCATTGGCGATCCGCTCACTGTGGCGGCTGGTGTATTGCGGGTCAATTTCCCGCTGTTCCTGCTGCTGGTCACCATCGGCAAGCTCGGACGATACGTGGCCATCGCCTACTTCTTTCCTGCAAGCTGATCCTTCCCATCTTTCCAATAAATCTGATACCAACGGCATGGGCGGCGCGACACGCCCGGAGAAACATCATGAAATACATCGAATACAAAGACCGCACATCCGGCGCACTGCGCAAAGAGATCGTGCCGGGAGAAAAGTGGCTTCAGTGGCTGTATCACAACCCAGTGGGCAAGATTGCCCTCAGCGCTGTGGTGAAGAGGAAATGCTTGTCCGAATGGTACGGCGGCCGCATGGATCTGCCTTCTTCCACGGAGCGTATCCCCGAGTTCGTACAGAACCTGAACATCAACATGGGCGAGGCCACTCGCCCCATGGACGACTACACCTCGTTCAACGACTTCTTTATCCGTGAGCTCAAGCCCGGCGCCCGTCCCATAGATGAAGACCCGAACAGCGTAGTCTCTCCGGCCGACGGCAAGGTGCTGGCCTTCGACGGCATCACCGGCCTCGACTCCTTTTTCGTGAAGGGACAGGAGTTCAATCTGGACAGCTTCCTGCGCGACCCGAATCTCACCCGCCAGTTCGAGGGCGGCACTCTGCTCATCATCCGGTTGGCCCCGGTGGATTATCATCGTTTCCACTTCCCGGCTGACGGCATCGTCTCCGAGTCCCGCATCATCGACGGCGACTACTACTCTGTCTCGCCATATGCCGTGAAGGACCGCCTGAGCGTGTACTGGGAGAACAAGCGTGCCCGCAGTGTGCTGCGTACCAAACACGCCGGGGCAATGGTCCTCTGCGAAGTGGGCGCCACCATGGTCGGCTCCATTGTCCAGACACACAAGGCGAACACCGAGGTCGAAAAGGGACAGGAAAAGGGCTGGTTCAAGTTCGGCGGTTCCACCGTCATCATGCTGCTGGAGAAGGGCAAGGTTCGCATCGACAAGGACCTGCTCGACAACACCAGGCAGGGATATGAAACCAGCATTCGCATGGGCGAACGGGTCGGATTGGTCAACGGCTAAAAAAAGTCCGACGACTGCCAACGGATGTTTGAATGAAATCAACCCCGTGCCATCCTTGAAGATGGTGCGGGGTTTTCATTTGAAGTGCGAATGTTACAGACTTTCCCAAGACTTGACAAAAATTGATTGAACGATCAAAAGCCGCTCAGTCAACCTGAAAAAGGAACACCTCATCATGAAAAAACAAACTGACCGGCGATTCCGCCAAGCCAACCGGGAGGCGTTGATAGCTCTTGTGGCATACGGCGTCTATTTCGTCTGGTGGTATGTCTTCGGCTACGGCATGGGCGATACCGATCCCGACACATACTCCTATGTCTTCGGTTTCCCGGCATGGTTCTTTTATAGCTGTATCGCGGGCTATCCCGTCATCACCGTCCTGCTCTGGGTGCTGGTGCGCAAATTCTTCAAAGAGATGCCCCTTGATGCGGAAGAACCGGAGTCCATGAGCAATGAGGAGATCAATCGATGACCGCCACCATGGAAACCGTTATCCCGGTTATCGTCTACCTGCTCGCCTCCATAGGCATCGCCCTGTGGGCACGAAAGAAGGCCTCGGACGGCACCTCTCAGGGCTTTATTGAAGACTATTTCATTGGTGGCCGCTCCATGGGCGGGTTCGTACTCGCCATGACCATCATCGCCAGCTACACCAGCGCCAGCAGCTTTGTTGGCGGCCCGGGCGTGGCTTACCGCCTCGGCCTGAGCTGGGTACTGCTCGCCATGATTCAGGTGCCCACCACCTTCCTGACGCTGGGCATTCTCGGCAAGCGCTTTGCCATCATGGCGCGTAAGACCCAGTCCGTGACCATCACCGACTTTCTGCGGGCCCGGTTCAAGAGCGACACCGTAGTCATCCTCTGTTCCCTCGCCCTGATCGTCTTTTTCATGGCCGCCATGCTCGCCCAGTTTATCGGCGGCGCACGCCTTTTCCAGACCGTGACTGGCTACCCCTATGCCGTGGGCCTCGGCCTGTTCGGCATCAGCGTGGTGCTCTACACCGCGGTTGGAGGCTTCCGCGCCGTTGTCCTGACCGATGCCATTCAGGGCATCGTCATGGTTGTGGCCGTGGTCGTTGTCCTGCTGGCTGTCATCAACGCTGGCGGCGGTGTCGAGAAATGCATCGCCACACTCAAATCCATTGACCCGGGATTGATCACACCCACCGGACCAAAGAACGCTGTGCCGCAGCCCTTCACCCTTTCCTTCTGGGTGCTGGTCGGTATCGGCGTGCTGGGACTGCCACAGACCACCCAGCGCTGCATGGGATACCGCGACTCCCGCGCCATGCACAATGCCATGGTCATCGGCACCCTGCTCATCGGCTTCATGATCCTCTGTGCCCACCTGGCCGGAACCATGGGCCGCGCGGTCTTCCCTGACCTGCCCGCAGGCGACCTTGCCATGCCCACCATGATCGTGGAGCTGCTCTCCCCAGTCTGGGCTGGTATCTTCATCGCCGGACCGCTGGCTGCCATCATGTCCACCGTGGACTCCATGCTCCTGCTGGTCTGCGCTGCCATCATCAAAGATCTCTACATCCACTACCGCCTCAAAGGCGACGCATCCAAGATGCCGGTGGTCTCTCTCAAGAAGATGAGCCTCATCACCACGGTGGTCATCGGCGGAATGGTCTTCCTTGCAGCACTGGAACCGCCGGACCTGCTGGTCTGGATCAACCTGTTCGCCTTCGGCGGTCTGGAAGCCACCTTCCTCTGCCCCATGGTAATCGGCTTGTACTGGGAGAAAGGCAACGCCACCGGGGCCATCGCTTCCATTGTCTGCGGCGTGGCCACCTTCATTGCCCTGACCATCATGAAGCCCGCCATGGGCGGCGTTCATGCCATCGTGCCCACGACAATTACTGCTGCCACCGCTTTCGTGACCGGTTCATACATCGGTATATTGAGAGAAGATGGTAAGACGGCATCCTAGGTATCCGACTGACACCAAATCAAAGGCCTCCAGACGATTGTCTGGAGGCCTTTTGCTTTAAACAGAATCCTAAACTGGTTAGTCGCGATCGCTCAGCAACACCGGCAACAGTTCACAGGCATGGGACATGGTCACGAACTCCTTGCCCTCCAAATCACAGCAGTCAACGGTCTCGTGACACCATGTGGTATGAAACGGGATATGGACAGCCTGCGCGCCGATGTTGATAACAGGCAGGATGTCCGATTTGACGGAATTGCCCACCATAAGGAATTCCTCCCGGTTCACGCCATGATGCCCGAGACATTTGGCGTAGGAGGACTCGTCCTTTTCGCTGAGCACTTCGATACAGGAGAAGTAATCGGCCAGACCCGAATTATGAATCTTCCGCTCCTGCTCCACCAGATCGCCTTTAGTGATCATCATGAGCTTGAAACGGTCGCCTAATTGCTGCAGCACTTCTTCGACACCATCAATCAGTTCGATGGGGTGACGGTTCATATCCTTACCCATGTTCACGATCTGCTGGATAAGATCGCCACCAGCCTTTCCACCGGACACCGCCAGCGCAGTTTCGACCATGGAGAGAGTGAAGGATTTCGAACCGTAACCAAAGACGTCAATATTGCCGACCTGTGTCTTCTGGAGCACAGACTCAATGGTTTCTGCATCACCATATTCGGCCAGCATTTCGCAGATCTTGCTGATATTATTCGTAAACATGGGTTCGTTGACCCACAGCGTATCATCGGCATCAAAGGCGATGACATTGATTTCATTGTGTAGCATGGCTACCCTCCGTCTGCTGACGTTGTAGAATCAGACCAGACACAACGCAACCCATAGGACAGCTGTCCGCTATCTTTTTCGCCTATTCCCCCAACAACCGCAGCGCCGATACCTCGGCCAATTCAGCGCGCATATGCTCCTTGAACGCGCTCTCGGTCACGGTCTCCGTCTTATTCTTGAACTGCACACAGGCAATCGTGTTCTCCAGTTTCTTGTCGCTGACCCGAATGGGAACAATACTCTGGTCGCTGATCTGATCACTGACAAGGTGGCTGACTATAATACCGATACCCATTCCCTCCTCAACGGCAGCGATGATGGCCCCGGTATTGTCTGCCACCAGAGTCATATCCAACGACGACGGCGCGGCACCATAATGACGCTTGAACCAGCTTGAGAACAGGGCAATATCATCCTTGTAGCCGATGTACTGGAGACGGGTCAGTTCATCATATCCGGCTCCGGCAACATGCTCTTCATAGTAACGGCCTGAGCAGGCAAGGACGAACTCCTCTTTCACGATGGGCTCAATGGTGTAGGTTGCCCGACCACCGGGGGTATCCATGAGGATGGGAAGGATGTCGATGTATGCGAAATCAAGCTCTCCTTCAGAGACCAGCCGGAATAATTCGGTGGGGTCACTCAACTCCAGGTGAAAGGAGACCTTTGGATACTTGCGATGAAAGGAAGCCATGATGCGAGGGAGGTAGGTCTTTCCGAACTCGGATGGTGCACCAATACGCAGATTGCCCGAGGGCGCTTCATCTGTCTCATTGATGTGCCGCACGCCGACTTCCAGTTCTTCCACGAAACCAGAGACGATATTGTACAGTTTTTGCCCTGCCGAGGTTGGCACCAGCCGTCTGTTCACACGGGTGAACAGGGACACCTGCATTTCATCTTCCAGCTTCTTCAAATGTTGGCTCACACCGGACTGAGTAATATGCAACACTTTGGCTGCGCCCGTACTGCTCTGCTGGTTAAAGATATGATAAAAAATCCGTAATCTATTGAAATCAGGCAGCATCTTGTCATCCTCGCCCTATCAATTAGTAAGACTAATCTATTTTGGTAAAAATAGTAATTTTACTAACTAATAGGTTCCGCTCTATTTTGCAACCAGAGCCGACGATTTCGGCGAAGGAGAGACAATGAAAATAGGAATAATCGCCGCAATGGAAGAGGAGCTGGTCCTGCTCAAAGAGAAACTGGACCTGAAAGAAGAGGTCTGCTGCGGTCAATTCACCTTTCATGTGGGTAGGATCAACGGTGTGAACGTCGTCCTTTCCCGATGTGGCATCGGCAAGGTCAACGCCGCAGTGGGGGCCACCATGCTGCTGGAAAATTTCAAGCCCGACTACCTGCTCAACATTGGCGTTGCCGGCGGCTTCTCCGAACAGGTCGAGATTGGCGATGTGGTCCTTTCCACGGAAGCTCGCCACTATGACGCGGACGCCACCCCCTTTGAATACGAGATCGGCCAGATTCCACAAATGCCGCCCAACTATGAGGCGGACACCAGACTTCTCTCCCTTGCACGGCAGGTAACTCTCGAAGGCGACGACGTTGCCGTCCACCAAGGCGCGATCCTTTCCGGTGATGCCTTCATCCATACTCCCGGTCAGGTCTCCTATCTTTCGGACAAGTTCCCCAATGCCATGGCTGTGGAGATGGAAGGCGCTGCCATTGCCCAGACAGGATTTCTGTTCAATGTCCCCTTCCTGCTGATCCGTTCCATCTCCGACAAGGTCAGAGAGGCGGGCAATCCGGCCGCATATAGTCAGAGCCTGGACAAAGCGG
This sequence comes from Pseudodesulfovibrio sp. zrk46, assembly GCF_012516435.1. Taxonomy (NCBI): domain Bacteria; kingdom Pseudomonadati; phylum Thermodesulfobacteriota; class Desulfovibrionia; order Desulfovibrionales; family Desulfovibrionaceae; genus Pseudodesulfovibrio; species Pseudodesulfovibrio sp. zrk46. Next base: position 2,656,973 of record NZ_CP051216.1, on the reverse strand, counting down.
CTGCCAACTCCGTCCAGATGGCCCTCGGCATCCTTGAAAACATCCACTAGGAGAGACCATGAAACCCATCAAGAGCTTCCAGATCGATCATACCCGCCTGAACCGCGGCATTTATGTTTCCCGAAAAGACCGTGTGGGCGACGCTACAGTCACCACCTTTGACCTGCGCATGAAGGAACCCAACAACGAAGCCGCTCTGGACCCGGCCGCATCTCACACCATCGAGCACATCGCGGCCACATTCCTGCGCAATCATGCGGAATATGCTGACACCACCATCTACTTCGGCCCCATGGGCTGTTTGACCGGCTTCTATCTGCTCCTCGGAGGCGAACACGAATCCCGGACCATCGTTCCTCTGATCAGGGAACTGTTTCAGACTGTGGCCGATTTCACGGGAGACATTCCCGGCGCGTCCCCTGTGGAGTGCGGCAATTACACACTGATGGACCTTCCAACGGCAAAAGCCGAAGCAAGGAAGTATTTGGAAGAAGTTTTAAAAAATATAGGTGAAGAGAACCTGGTTTACCCAGACTAGAAAGGGAATCGCCTACACAAACAACATGCTTCGGCAGCAGTTTCTTCCGTCAGTCTTGGCTTGGTACAATGCAGTGTCTGCGGTCTTGATGAGGTCCCGCACGATCTGCTCCTTTTGAGGGATGGTGGACGATGCCCCGACACTGGCGGTCACACGCTCCGAAATACTAGATTTGGTGTGCGGAATACCGAGCTTTTCTACCTGCTTTCGAACCTTTTCGGCCACGAACTCCGCGCCCTCCAGATCAGTACCCGGCAGAATGATAGCGAACTCCTCACCGCCGACTCGTGCAACTTTATCCACGTCACGTTTGACCACGTCGGAGATGGCATGGGCCACCTTGATGAGACAGTCATCGCCCAGCGCATGACCATAGGTATCGTTGTAGGGCTTGAAGTGGTCGATATCCAGCATGATCAATGACAGAGAGGATTTGTTCCTCAGTGCCCGATTCCACTCGTCCGCAAAGATAACGTCAAACTGGCGCTTGTTCAGAAGCCCGGTCAGGCCGTCCGTGATCGACAGCAAGAGCAACTGCTCGTTGGTTTCCTCCAACTGCTGCTGCAACTCCTCCAGTTCGACCAGCTTCATATCCAATTCAACAGTCTTTCTGCGCAGCGCGTCCTTTTGCCGGAACAAGTCGAGAAACACGCCGACCTTGCTCTGAAAGACCATGGTATTCAGCGGCTTGAACAGGTAGTCTACCGCGCCACATTCATATCCTTTAAAGAGGTGGTGCTCGCCGCGAACCTCGGCGGTGACAAAAATGATGGGGATATTCTTGGTCTTCTTGTTACCACGCATGAGCTCAGCAACCTCATACCCATCCATTCCGGGCATCTGGACATCCAGAAGCACCAGAGCGAAATCGTGATCCAGAATTTGCGCCAACGCCTCTTCGCCGGAATTCGCTTTCACAAGCTCGACATCCGGTTCATCCAAGAGGCTTTCCAAGGTCAGCAAGTTTTCTGGCCTGTCATCCACAATGAGTATCTTAGCAGCAGCCATTACAATCCTTCGTCATTTATATCATTCAAAAAATTTGCAATATCTTTCAATGGAACCACATGATCGGGCTCCACTGCTTCCAAGGCGGCCAGCGGCATGGCGTCCACCTCGGCGGTCTCGGGCGACTGAACAACAGTCAGTCCTCCCAGCTTCTTGATCTTGGCCAGCCCCTTGGCCCCGTCAGAGTTGCCGCCCGTCAAAACCAGGCCGACCAGCTCGTCACAATAGGCATCGGCAGCTGTTTCAAAAAGCACATCTATGGATGGACGGGAGAAATTGACCTTGGGGTCTATAGATAAGGCCACAGTTCGATCGCACTCCACCATCAAATGATAATTGGGCGGGGCAATATATATTGTCCCCTGTGCAATAGGTTCCTTATCCTCGGCCTCTTTGACCTCTTGTGCGCACCGTACGCTAAAATGCTGGGGCAGATAGTTCTCGGAATCGGCGCTGATGTGCTGCACCACGAGAATGGGAATGGAAAAATCCGAGTTCAGCTTGGGCAGAATACGGTCGAGTGCGGCAAGTCCGCCTGCGGACACGCCGATCACAATCGCTGAATATTTCTTTCCCGTGCTCTGGATCATTTCTAGCGCTTCTTCCTGTAGATTTTCTCACGCTCTGCAACGACCTCAAAATCCTTGGCCACATCAGAGAACTTCAGGCTTTCCTTTGAACCAAGGCAGAGGAAACCGCCAGGGCAAAGGCTGTCACGGAACAACTTGAGAACCCGGTTCTGCAAATCACGATTGAAATAGATCAGCACATTACGGCAGAAGATGACGTTCATCTCACCAAAGACGCCATCAGTCACCAGGTTATGAGACGAAAACAGCACTTGATCCTTGAGAGAGCGCTTGATGACCACATGTTCGTAGTCGGCCGTATAGTAATCGGAAAGAGAATACTTGCCGCCCGCCTTCTGGTAATTGGCCGTATAGTCGCGGACGAGATCCATGGGGTAGATACCGTCCTTGGCCTTGGCAAGAATACGCTCGTTGAAGTCCGTGGCGTATATCTGACAACGCTCCTTCAAACCTTCCTCTTCAAGGAGGATGCCCATGGAATAGACTTCCTGTCCGGCGGAACAACCGGCATGCCACACCTTGATGAACGGATACGTCATGAGGTGAGGAATAACGAAATCACGTACCCGGTTGTAGACCCACGGGTCGCGGAACATCTCGGTCACGTTGATAGACAGATCCAGGAGCAGTGTATTGAAAAAGTTCTCATCGTAAATGACGCGATGCATCATTTCCGAATAGGAGGAAATGTCCTCCAGCGAGCGACGATGATCCAGCCGACGCTTGGTATGGGCGCAGGCGTATTCCCTGAAGTCATACCCATACTTCTGGTATATGGCTTCCAGAAGCAGCTTGATTTCAAGCCGCTCGTTATCGATCTTTTCCGGATTCTGCATATTAGTACAACCAGACTCTCATCATCGAAAGGAGTTTGTCGGTGTTGACCGGCTTGGCCAGATAATCGCTGGCTCCTGCCTCGATGCACTTGCTTCTGTCGCCCTTCATGGCCTTGGCGGTCAAGGCAATGATCGGCAGCTTCTCATATTTCCGCTGCTTCCTGATCTCGGTCATGGCTTCATAACCGTCCATCTTCGGCATCATGATATCCATGAGAATGCAATCGATGGAATCATCCTTTTCCAACTTTTCAATGCACTCAAGACCATTTTTGGCGATCTGCACTTCCATGTTCCTCTCTTCAAGGACACTGGAAAGAGCAAATACGTTTCGCATGTCATCGTCAACAAGCAGGACCTTTTTACCGCTCAGCACCGCTTCCTTGTCGTGGACCATTTTCAGCATCTTCTGCTTATCCGCAGGCATGTTGGCCTCAACACGATGGAGGAACAAGGCCGACTCATCAAGCAAGCGTTCGGGAGATTTCACACCCTTGATAATGATGCTCTCTGCGTATCGATTCAGCTTGTTCTCTTCTTCGCGTGACAGGTCACGACCGGTATAGATGATGACAGGGACTCGCGCAGCCCGGTCACTCAGTCGAATCTTTTCGAGCAGATCGAAGCCGGACATGTCTTCAAGACCCAGGTCGAGAATCATGCAGTCGTAGCTGCCGCGCACCAGCTCATCAAAGGCCTCTGCCCCTGTGGCCACGGAAGTCGTTTTGACATCGCCGTTGCCGATAAGCTCCTCGATGCTCTCGCGCTGCACCTTGTCGTCTTCTACCAGCAGCAGGTTGCTGACCGGCTTGGAGATGATGTCCTCCAATCGAGAGAAGGCATCATCGACCTTTTCCAGACTCACCGGCTTGGAGAGGTATCCGATGGCGCCCATACGCATGGCATCCAGCGAGCTGTCGTCAGCCGACATAAAATGAACTGGGATGTGACGCAGCTTGGCGTTGTCCTTCAATCGCTCCATGACGGTCCAACCGTCGATACCAGGCAGGCCGATATCCAGAATAATGGCACTGGGCTCATAGTAATCGGCAAAGTGCAGACCGGTCTCGCCGTCCTCGGCCACGAGGCAGAGGAAGCCGCGCTCCCGCCCGAAATCTCGCATGATCTTGGCAAAGTTCCGGTCATCTTCAATGATAAGAAGACTGCGTGAATCCGGAGTGACGTTTTCCCGGTCATCATCAAGGTATTCCTGATCACACGGCGGAATCTTTTTGCCAGCCAGAGTCACACCGGCGTCCTGGGCTATCTCTTCACTGGGGGCGCAGGATTGGAAATCCTTACCCTTGCCAGATCGACCCTGTTCAGGCGTTTCGGCAAGTTCAGCGGTTAACGGAGCAGTATCGTTGACCGGTTCCTCAGAAGCCTCTTCCATCAAGAGTCCTTCCGGCAGGACACTCTTATCGGCCTTCTTTTCGGTATATTCTTCCGGAAGAATGACAGTGAATGTACTGCCTTTGCCTTCCTCACTTTCGAGACGAATCGTACCACCCAGCAGATGGGTCAATTCCTTGGAGATGGACAGCCCCAGCCCGGTGCCGCCATAGGTACGGCTTGTGCTGCCGTCCGCCTGCTGGAAAGCGTTGAAGATAGCGGCCTGTTTGTCCTCCGGAATGCCAATGCCGTCATCCTTCACGGCAAAGGCAACGGCCTTGGCCGGGTCAATACCGTTGTCGGAAACGAGCTCAAGAGGTGGACGTTTCACGAATAAAGAGACGCCTCCCTCAGAGGTGAACTTGAACGCATTGGTCAACAGGTTGCGCAGGATCTGCTGCAAACGCTGGGAATCGGTTTCGATGGTCTTGGGCAGCCCTTCTTCGACTTCAATGGCAAAGCCTACCCCTTTGTCCTCAGCGACATCCTTGAACAGGCGATTCAGGTCGGTTGCAACGGAGTCCATGCTGACGTTTTCGACCAGCAGTTCGATCTTGCCCGCCTCCACCTTGGAGAGGTCAAGGATCTCATTGATAAGTGCCAGCAGATCGGAACCGGAAGAATGGATGGCATTGGCAGATTCGATCTGCTTCTTGGTCAGGTTGCCGTCCTTGTTGTTCCCAAACAGTTGGGAAAGGATCAGAATGGAGTTCAGTGGCGTCCTCAGCTCATGAGACATGTTGGCGAGGAATTCGGATTTGTACTTGCTCGCCATTTCGAGATCACGGGCCTTCTGGCGCACAATGTCCTGCGCCTTGACCAGATCATTATTCTTCTTGGCGATCTCATCCTTCTGCTCTTCAAGGGCCTGTGTCCGCTCTTCCAACTCCTCGTTGGTAACACGCAGCTCTTCCTGCTGCGCCTGCAGTTCGGCTTCGGAATCCTTGAGGGCCTTTGTCTGCTCTTCCAGCTCTTCGTTGGTGACACGCAGTTCTTCCTGCTGTGCCTGCAACTCGGCTTCGGATTCCTTGAGCGCCTTGGCCTGCTCTTCCAACTCTTCGTTGGTGACGCGAAGCTCTTCCTGCTGCTGATGCGCCTTTTCCAAAAGTTCCCGAATGATCTGACGGGATTTGGCCGCATTCATGAGGATAGCGGCATTCTCGATGTTCTGTTCTATGAAGCGACGCTGCAGCGGGGAGACAGAGTTGACCGTTCCCAGCAAAAGGACGCCGAGAACAACACCCTCAAAGGATAGCGGGATAGTAACGAACGTACCGGGTACCTTTTCCCCTGCTCCATAGTTAATGGCAGGGGCATCGCCCTTGACGTCGTTGAAAAAGATAATCTCGTCTTCGAGCGCAGACTGGCCAACCATTCCTTCGCCCAGTTTGATCCGGTTGAAATTGCCGCTGCGGTCGGTAAAGGCATAGCTTGCCGTCAGGGTCAGTTCCTCATCCTCAAGCACATACAGGGCGCCAAGTTGCGCGTCCATGTGCTTGGTAACAAAGGAAACAAATCGTTTGGCAAGTTCGTCGGACTCATGTTCGCCACGCAAGGCGTCATCCAACCCTTCCTTGCCGCGCTTGAGCCAATCCAGCTCCTGAAGGTTACGGGCCATACTGTTCAGGGCGTGAGCCAAGTCGCCCAGTTCATCTTTCTGATGAACCGTAAGCTCCATGTCGAGCTTGCCCTCAGAGATTCCTTTGGCGAATTCCATATCCGCCAGAATGGGCCTGGTGATGGATCGAGAAAAGTACACTGCCAGCAAGATGATAAGGAACAGCATCACACCAGCCACTGTGCCAATGGTCCGGTATGTTGCCCTCACAGGAGCTGTCACTTCGTACTCATCGATTTTCGAAACGAGGTACCAATCAAGTCCCGGGATATCCAACTGGTTGTATGCCACCAGCACTTCTTTGCCAGCACTGTCTATGTAGAGGGAATGCCCGCCAGCCATCTCTGCCTGCACGGCATCGGCCCAGTAGTTGAGCGGATTGTCGAAGGAGAATCCGACACGATATTTGCCATCGCCCAACGTGCGGATATCGCTGCGCAGTTCGTATTTTCTGGTAATCGAGCTAATACCGAAAAGATAGGATTCGCCGGTCTCACCCATGCCCTGCCGGGAATCAACCGCTTTGGTTATCATTTCCGAGGTCAGCTGAATGGCGATGACGCCAATGAGCGTCTCGGATGCGTCTCGAATGGGATGAGCGATGAAGGCAGCCTGCAAGCCGTTACTGGGGGCATATTTGCTGAAATCAACAAGAGCGGGTTGGCCGGTGTCCATGACCGAACGCCACGCCATGGCAAGACCGGAATTCCTGTACCTGCCATACCGGAGACTCCTTCCGAGGTCGTCCTCTCCAGCGACAGAAAACAATACATGCCCGTTGTTCCCTTCCATGATGAGGATGTCATGATAGCCATACGACTCTGCGTACTCTTTCAAAGGACGGGCATACGGCTCAATCGCCTCCAGATACGCTCTGGAGTTCACATTCAGATTGGTTCTCTGGTCCGCCCCGGCGATCTCCTTCATGCTTTCGAGAGAGTTTACCATCTTCTCTACACGTTCGGTGCGAGCCAGTACGCCGACATCCGCTACGCATTTATTGAAGAATTCCTCGATCTGCCCCTTGCGGATGGATTGTACGGTCAGCAATTGGTTGAACGACTTCTCCATCAATGAATCGGTCGCCAGCTTAGTGCCGAAAAAGCCCACCACCATCAGCGGAAGGATACCAGTGACAAGAAACAGAAAAATAAGTTTCGGACGGATACGAATGTCAGAAAGACGAATCATCAAGGCTCCCCCACAAAGCATTGAACGATGAAAAACAAGAATATAGGCAGGTTTCTAGTCAGATAGTCGAGGCCCATTTTTTTAGTTGCAATGCGCATCAAAATCAAGACAATTATACTATAGGGGTAAACCTATCTCCGTTAATGAAATACATTACAGGAAACTAGTCGAGTCTCGACTCATATTGGTAATAAAAAAAAAGGTTATCCAAATCCATGGACAACCTCTTTTGTTGGTAATGCCTTTAGTTCAAAATGAACTGGCACATACGTACCAACCAAAAACCTTTTTCGGGTACAGAATTTACAACCGGAAGGTTACTCTTCCTCATCGCTCTCAGGAGCATTTTCTTCTGTTCCGTCTTGATTCTCGAGTTTTCTTGCCATCTTGCGCCGCCGTTTTTCTTCTTTCTTTTTCTTTTTGGCCAGTTCTTTCTGACGCTTTTCAAATGAATAATTCGGCTTTGCCATGGCAGTCTCCTGTTCGGTTATATAAAATCTGAAAGAGCAAAAACCGCTCCCCATAAAGAGGAGCGGTTCATAATACCTGTTACCAGGTTGGTAAAACTACCAGCGGGGGCGTTCGACGCGAGGCTTGGCTTCGTTGACCTTGAGGTTACGGCCACCGAAGTCTTTGCCGTCCATGTCGTCGATAGCAGACATGGCAGCGGAATCGTCGCTCATTTCAACGAAACCGAAACCACGGGGGCGACCGGTTTCACGATCTTCGATCAGCTTTACGGAAGTGACTTCACCGTGGGCTTCGAATGCATTGCGGACTTCTTCTTCAGTGGCGGACCAGGGCAGGTTACCAACGTAGATATTCTTGGACATAATTTTCTCCTGTTACTTTTTGTTGTTGCGGCGTCACCGACCAATACCGATGACAACTCATTTTCTACTTGTTTAACTGTATATCTATTAATCAGGCTGCCGAGCGTTGTGCTCGACCAGGCTTGCGCCTACGTCTTTGACCAGCCGTCTTTGCGGGACGCTGAGCAGAAGCTGTTGCCTTTTTTCGCGGTTTATTACTGGATACATCAGGGGTTCCGAAAGGGTTCTGCTCAATGGATACATCCATAACCCTTTTAATGGCGCGCAATTGAGATGCGTCTTCCTGCGTTACCAGGCTTATCGCACAGCCCAACCGACCAGCCCGGCCGGTTCTACCAATGCGGTGCGTATAAGTTTCAACGGTATTGGGCATGTCATAATTGATGACATGGGTTATCCTGTCACAATCGATTCCACGTGCAGCAATATCAGTTGCCACCATGATGGAGAACTGCCCTTCGCGGAAGCCATTCAAAGCCTTCTCGCGTTGGTTCTGACTCATATTCCCTTGCAGGAACGTGGTGTCATACCCGGTCTTGGACAGCTTTCGGGACAGGTTTTTGGCCTTGTACTTGGTCCGGGTAAAAATCAGCATACTCTGATGTTCACCCCGGGAAAGAAGGTCATCCAACAATTCGCCTTTACCCTTGTCACTGGTCTTGTAGAAGACGTGCTTCACAGTAGACACAGGGGACTTGGTGTTGATTTCCACCTTCTTGGGGTTAACAAGAATGCGCTTTGCAAAGGTCAAAATGGACCTTGGCATGGTTGCGGAAAAGAGAAGATTCTGTCGCTTGCTCGGAAGACAGGCGAGAACTCTCTTGATGTCCGGCAGAAAACCCATGTCGAGCATGCGGTCTGCCTCATCAAGAACCAGAGTGTCAATCGCTTTGAAATCGACGGCTCCTCTATTGATAAGCCTGACAAGTCGACCAGGGCAGGCAACAATAACATCAGACCGGTCGAACGCCTTGATCTGAGGATTCATGCCTACGCCGCCGATGACGACATTGCTGCGGATACCGGTTTTCCGTGCCAGAGCACCGAAACTGTCATTGATCTGAATAGCCAGTTCCCTGGTCGGGGCCAGAACAAGTACACGCGGGCCTCTTTTCGAGGATTTTGTTGTGAGGAGTTTCTGTAAAATAGGCAACGCGAAAGCGGCAGTCTTGCCTGTGCCAGTCTGTGCCAATCCCAGAACATCATGTCCATGCAGGATCAGCGGAATAGCCTTGCCTTGAATGGGGGTCGGGGTGTCGTAGCCACAGAATTTGATACCGGCGCCGATCCGCCGATCAAATGAAAATTCTGTAAAGGTCATTAAAAGCCTTGGAAAAAAGAAATGTAAACGACGACGCGTGACAGCAGTCGAACCCGTATATACGGGAATAAACTTTGAAGGCTCTGGTACGTGGGAGTAAATCTTTTTTGCCTTACGCGAAACGTGAGTGCCCAATTGGGGCTAAGAAGTAATCGTGCGTCCAGTCACGCTGAGTTACCCACCATTGAATCATTCAAGAGAAGAAGTAAAGACATTTTTACAAAAAGTTTCTACACCCACCTATCATTTTCCGCCTGCAATTCACTTTCAGATTCTCCAGTATTCACAACCCCCCGGGGCTCAACGATGAGTATTTCGCATTCATCTTTGGCAAAGGGCTTGTGCTCTGCCCCCTTCTCAACCACATACATTTCGCCCGGACCGATCTCGACTTTACCGTCGCGAAACTCGATTTCCATCTTCCCGCTTATGACGATAAAGACCTCATCCGTGTCTTTATGATCATGCCAGACAAATTCACCCTGAATCTTTACCACCTTGAACTGATAATCGTTCATCTCGGCGATCACTCGCGGAGCCCAGTGGTCATCGAACTTGGACAACTTATCCTTGAAGTTGATTGATTCCCGCTTCATCACTTCTCCTCACAGTATCCCATGACCACCGCGGTCAGTTCATCCGCAAAAGCTTCATCCAGTGGAGAATGCCCCACGAGCAAGCGATACCACATGGCACCGAAAACGATATCCACCAGCAAGCCCGTTTCGTGCTTGAATTTAATCTGCCCACTCTCCGTTGCCTGTAACAGAATGGAACTCAACACCGCACGACGTTTCTCTACGAACTGCTCGCGAAATCTCGCGCGAAAAAGTTCGTCCTGCTGCGCATATGCCATCAGATAACGAAGATAGACATCGCCACCATCAGCGATGGACAACATGGATCGCGAGAGAAATATGCGAAACGTCTCTTCAAAGGACTTCTCGGCAGGAACTGGAATACTCTTGGCAGCCCGCCGCAATCCTGCTTCCAGCACGATGTCCGCAATGGAGGGCCACCAACGATAGATGGTCTTTTTCCCTACCTTTGCCCGACTTGCGATGGCCTCAATACTCAGCCCTGCCCCGCCCTTCTCCTTGAGAAGAGCGTCAACGGCATCCAATATCGCTCCCTGTGACTTCTCACTTCTGGGACGTCCAATCTTTGCCTTCAATGTATCCACCTTTGTTTTTGGCACAAAGGCCTTATGCCACGCTTGACACAGGTTGGCAAGTTTAGATACGACACGGGTCGTATCATAAGTAACAATCATTCAATGACGCACATTCATCGAAGGCATACATTCAGGGAGGTATGATAATGAGAGATATAAAACTGGTATACTTTTCACCAACAGGAACAACCAAAGCGGTGGTTCAGGCCATCGCGAATGGCATTGATTCCAGCAAGGTGGAATTCATCGATATTACCAAACCCGAAGCGAGACGGCAGGAATTGAAGACGTCGGAGAACGAGCTGTTGATTATCGGTGTTCCCGTATACATGGGCCGAGTCCCAGCTCTATTGGAAGAATGGTTCAATGCCTTGAAGGCAGACAACACTCCCGCAATCTGCGTCGTGGTGTACGGCAACCGGGCCTATGAGGACGCTCTTCTTGAACTCAAGGATATCATCAAGGAGCGCGGCGGCCTCCCCATTGCTGGCGCCGCGTATATAGGAGAGCACTCTTTCTCCAACTCCGAAACTCCTTCCATCGGTCGACCTGACAGAGATGACCTTGATCATGCCGCCGCTTTCGGAGTCTCTATCCGTAAAAAACTCCATGCCGCCAAGGAAATTCAGGAAGTCGAGGTACCCGGCACACACCCGTATGGCGGTATTACGGAATTATGGGACGTGGATTTCATCGCCGTGAATGACGACTGCAAACAATGCGGGGCATGTGCGGAGCTGTGCCCGGTTGATGCCATCGATCCCCAGAACAGCTCCGTCATAGATAAGGATAAATGTATCACCTGTTGCGCCTGTCTCAAAAAGTGCCCGCAACATGCCAGAGAGATGAAGCCCGGCCCGGTAAAAGATGCCCAAGGAAGAATCAATACGCTCTTTGTCGATCGCAAAGCCCCTGAGTGTTTTCTTTGATCGGAATGGGCGACCAAGCCAGATCCATCTTAACGAAAAAGGGCTTACGACATTCATCGTAAGCCCTTTTCCTATTATTGATCATAGATAAATCTAGTTATTCACATTCGCCCGCGAGACCTCTATCAGGATCTCGGTCACATGCTTGGCGCTGTTGTTGGTGGTCCAGTAATCGGTGACGTAGCGCTCGAAAGACTCTTCGCTCACATTGTACTGGTGCTGACGGGCCCAGCGACGCATTTTCTCATACGTTTCGCCAAGATCCTCATGATTACCTATATGGTAGCAGGAGAGCATGGTTTTCCCGCCCATCGTGTAGGTGTGTTCGGGTTTCGTGGGAATGAGGGTTTTCTGAAGGATCTTGACGGGCTGGTCCAATCCTTCGACTCGGTCGCTGATGGACGAGAAGTTGATCAGGACAGGACCGGTGATTTCATTACCGAGAGACTCCACGTAGTTGGTGAACTCGATATTGATGATGGAGCCACGCATATCATCTTCAAAGGTCTGATCCATGAAGAGAAGCTGACTTGCTTCCACATACTTCACCGAAGGTTCGGTCACGTCATGATCGATGACGTTCTCGGCTTCCTGAATGAGATGAGACCAATCCATGATGGCAACCTGCTTCCTGCGGATTGCTTCCTGCTGCTCTTCCAGCTCTTCGGCCTTGGCCTGAAAGCTCCGCTGGAGCGAGCGGTACACATTGGTCGTATTGCCCTCAATGTACTCCTTCATCTCATCAAGAGTGAAGCCCATCTGTTTATAGTACTTGATGACAGGTACGCAGAGCTGTGATTCGTAAGTGTAGTAACGGTAGTTGTTGTAGTCGTGGCGTTGAGATGGAATGAGGCCTATTTCGTCGTAATAGCGCAGGGCTTTTTTGGAGATGTTGCAGATCTTGCTCATATCTCCGATAAAGATTTGTCCCTTGGGTTTCATGCCTTTCCCCCTTGCATCGTCTTTCGTCGGCGCCCTCTCTCACTTGGACCATAACCAAAGTAATGTTTTTGCCGGGGAGCGACACAGCCAGTTGCCGCCCTAACCGCCCCGGTTCAACACCGATGCTTTTCAAAATCAGTTATTCGCTTCTGATACGCGTTCCACTTCCTTAGCTGCGAGAAAAGGGGAAGGCATTCTTCGCGAACGCCTCCCCCTTATACGGTAGATAGAATTGGGTCAATCTACCCCTTGATGTACTTGTTGATGGTGGCTGCGCCCTCTTCGTGGGCACGGAAGTACACCCGCAACTCGTTGTTTTCATCAAGATCGAAACGGGTTTCTTCAAGCAAGCCGTTGGCTTCTGCTGTCATCAGAGATTCGATGATCGCAGGCTTCTTGAAAGCCTTGAAGGAGCCGTAGGTGCCGCGCAGTTCGTCCATGACGCAATCCGCGCAAGCTTCCTCAACCTTGGTGAACATCTTCAGGATAGCGTAGTTAAGAGGAATCATTTATGCCTCCTGCTTTTTGAACAGATCCATGGGATTCATGGAAATGAAGAAGATACCGATGACCATGACAACAGCGGCAGCCCAAGCAATGGGAGCCATGTTCCAGCCGTCGATACCCATTGCTACACCCAGAACGATCCAGCAGCAGAACGGTCCCCAGAAGGAGAAGGTGCCGTTGCAGGCCATGCCGAGAGCCGCACCGCACATGGCGTTACCCTTGTACCAGTACATGAAGGTCAGGTAGGCGGACAGGCCGGCTGCCAGGAACCAGGGCATTGCGGAAGCGTCGGTGAAGGACTGAGCAACCATGCCAACGGTGTCGACACCGGAGATCATGCCGAACAGGGGCACAAGAATGATCAGGTTGGAAAGACCGGAAGTGACCTGACGAATGGTGATGCCGATCTCAGGGTCAATCATGGAAGTACCGTAGCCGCAGACGCAGCCTTCAATACCCCATGCTAAAGCAGCGAGGAAACCGAAGAACAGGCCAACCATCATGTTGTTGCCGCCTTCGAGGCTCAGAGCATCCCAGCCGATCATGACGGAAGCACCGAAGCAGATGGCGATACCCATGAGCATGCGGGCGTTGAGTTCCTGCTTGAACCAGACACGGCCGAGAATTGCACCGATAGCCGGGCAGAGCGCGGCGATGGGCACAACGATGGAACCGGCCAACTGCAGACCAACTACATAGGAAGTGGATGCCACAGGTCCGCCAATAATGGCGGCAGTGACCATTACCATTCCGGGTTTGGTCTTGATGGTACGAAGGAAATCGGCAAAACGGCCGCGGAAGCCAGCGATACCAACGGCCCACAGAGCACTACAGGTATCAGTGGTTGCTGCACCCAGCGCCGCCAAAAGATAGGTGACAGCAAAAGCGGACAGGCCGGATTCTGCGCCGTACCAGACGACCCAGATACCTTCGGACATGCCCATGGTCATGAATGCAGTGTAAAAACCATACAAGAGGCCGGACAGCAGAGCTGTAATAATACCTCTTGTTTTGAAGCTCGCAGCGAGCTTCTGTTTGGCGGAAAATGCCGCCGGGTCAATTGCGATGGAGACGTTCCCCATATTTCTCCTCCCGTAGGAATGATAATAACTAAAGGCCATAACCTCCTGGCAGGAATTGCCGCGATATTTCACCCGTCACGACAACCCCAAGAGCTTCGCCATACAAAGAAGCTCACCTCTTATAATTTGTAGGCCTTCCCGTAAGGGGAAGGTCAACAGACTATCTCAAATCAGGCGGTTTCCAGGCCTTCAGCGACAAGGAATGGCGGGGATCTCCACTCCTCTTTATCCCTTGATATCCAAGGGTTACCGCATGGGGAAGATTCTTACAAACTTGTTACATTTTTCCCAAGCCGTAACTGAATTGTCATTTCTCCATGGCAACCCCAATGAAACCCGCACTGGCTGTAGGTTTCCGGCTTTCACACGCATACGACAGCCCCCTTTTGGCAGAGGTTGCCCCCTATGTCGACACTAATTTTCTCCAAAAATGTAATTTTCACGTCAATTCAATAAAAAGACCTCATAAAAACAGTGCAATAGACCTAAGAAGTCACTTTTTTCACAAAAGGGTGTTGACCTTCCCCTTTGGAGGAAGGGCTAAGGTGAAAATCAGGCTGAGGACTAAGAATCGTTCTTAACTCTTCGCCACCAAATTGCAGTAACGCTTTGTACGAAACGCCAGCTCAATGGGAGATCACATGAGGTATAACGGCGAAGAGGCTCTGGGTCTCATCGAAACAATTGGAATGGTCCCGGCCATTGGCGGTGCCGATGCCATGCTGAAAACCGCTGATGTCGAACTCGTATCCTACGAGAACATCGGTTCCACCCTGGTCTGTGTCATGGTCAAGGGTGATGTGGCTGCCGTTCAGGCATCCGTTGCCGCCGGTTCCACCGCTGCTGCCGAAACCGGCAAGCTGACCGCAAAGAACGTCATGCCTCGCCCCATCCGCGGCGTCGGTGACATCGTCAACGTCCACGGCGTTGAAGAAGGTCCTGCCAACGAAAACGGCGAACGTCCCCGCGCAATGGGTCTCATCGAAACCTTCGGCATCGTCTTCGCCATGGAAGCAGCCGACGCAATGATGAAGACCGCCGACGTTGAACTGATCGGCTACGAGAACGTTGCTTCCGGTTACATCTCCGTACTGGTTCAGGGCGACGTCGCTGCCTGCAAGGCCGCTGTCGAATCCGGCGTTAAGGCCGTGGAAGCCATGGACGCAGAAGTCTACGCTTCTCTGGTCATCCCCACCCCGCACCCTGATCTTGAAAAAATCACCAAGCTCTACGCTATTGAAAACCTGCTCCCCTAACCCGGCAGCAGATAACGACACGTCCGGAAACAGCAAAAGGGATTGACCATGATTATCGACAACGACCTGCTCTCCATTCAGCAAGCCAGAATTCTGGCGGAGAACGCTTTTGAGGCACAGAAAAAACTGGCCGCCTTCCCGCAAGAGAAGCTGGATGCAATCGTGGAGCACGTAGCCCAGGCAGTCGAACAACACGCCCAGTCCCTTGCGCTCATGTCCCAAGAGGAAACGGATAGTGGCATTTGGCAGGACAAGTTTGCCAAGAACACCTTCGTATGCAAGCACGTTTGCGAACATCTTCGCGGCATGCAGTGCGTCGGCGTCATTGGCGAGGACAAGGAGAATGAACTTATGGATATCGGCGTTCCCGTCGGTGTCATTGTTGCGGCTTCTCCCGTCACCAGTCCGGTTTCCACCACCATTTACAAGACTCTGATAGCCATCAAGTCCGGAAACGCCATTGTCTTCACTCCGCATCCCCGGGTCATGAAGAGCATCAGCCATGTGCTGGACATCATGATCGAAGCGGCCCACGCCGCAGGGCTTCCCGAAGGCTGCCTTGCCTACCTGGATACAGTCACCAAGGCTGGCTCCCAGGAGCTCATGAACCATCCTTCGGTTTCCCTGATCATGGTTTCCGGTGTCCCCGGCATGCTGCGACTCGCCCAATGTTCGGGCAAGGCCATCATCTACGGGGGAACCGGCAATGGCCCTGCGTTCATCGAACGCACTGCCGATCTGAATCAGGCCGTCAAAGACATCATCACCAGCAAGACCTTCGACAATGGCATGGCCCCTTCGGCCGAACAGTCCATCGTCGTGGAATCCTGCATCGCTGACGATGTCGCCCATATCCTCGAAGGACACGGAGCCTACTTCATGTCCGAAGAGGAATCGCTGAAGCTCGCCGACCTCTTCTTCTGCCCCGCCGGGCAGCGCAAGAAGGGAACGGTAGGCGTTCCGGCGGCCACTCTGGCACGACGCGCAGGCTTCCACGTCCCCGAAGACGTGAAGGTTCTCATTGCCCGTCGCAAATACGTCTCCGAAACCGATCCCTATTCCCGCGAACTCCTTTCTCCGGTGCTCGCTTTCTACGAAGAAGACGACTGGATGCACGCATGCGAAAAGTGCATCGAGCTGCTCCTGCACGAAAGGAACTCTCACACCCTGTCCATTCACTCCGGAGACAAAGAGGTCATTCGTCAGTTCGCGCTGAAGAAGCCTGTGGGCAGGCTGCTGGTAAACACACCCGCCTCTTTCGGCGGCATGGGCGCCACCACCAACCTTTTCCCGTCCATGACGCTGGGCAGCGGCTCGGCCGGACGCGGCATCACTTCCGACAACGTCTCCCCCAAGAACCTCATCTACGTGAGGAAAGTGGGCTACGGCGTCAGAACGGTGGAAGACGCCCAGTGCGCAAAGACAACCGTCGAGCACAGCGGCCACCCGGACAAGACAAACACACAAACAAACGATTCCAAGGCGTTGCATGCCCTGCAACATATTTTGAAGGAAGCGATCAACGTCATTAACGATCCCTCGGATCGATAGACGGCGAATCTCTACATGGAGGAACATACTGTGGATCTTCAAGCATTTTCCGATAAACTTGCCGAAGCTACCAAGAATCTGAGCCCCGAGGACCGCTCCTCTCTCAGAAAGATCTTTGAGGGTGTTTCCGCTGAAGTGTTCAGCGCTCAGCCCGAAGCAGCCAAGCCCGTTTGCACCAAAGGTGCCGGCATCCCCGACGGTCCGACCGAGCGTCACCTGAAGCTGAAGGAGGCCTTCCTCAAGGTCGTCCCGAGCGTGAGCATCCACCGCGCACGCACCATCACCCAGGTCGCCAAGGAAAACCCGGGCCTGCCCCCGATCCTGATGCGCTCGAAGTCCTTCAAGCGCTGCTGCGAAACCGCACCGATCGTCATTCAGGACAACGAACTCATCGTTGGCGCTCCTAACGGCGCTCCTCGCGCC
Source organism: Pseudodesulfovibrio sp. zrk46 (assembly GCF_012516435.1). NCBI lineage: Bacteria > Pseudomonadati > Thermodesulfobacteriota > Desulfovibrionia > Desulfovibrionales > Desulfovibrionaceae > Pseudodesulfovibrio > Pseudodesulfovibrio sp. zrk46. The sequence goes on along the minus strand of NZ_CP051216.1, from coordinate 2,639,782 downwards.
GGAGCCTTCTCTCCGGACATCGAATGGCGCTGGATGAAGGCCGAGCTGGACACCATCGCAACCCGTCCTCAGGACCCCTTTTATGTCTCCGAAGCAGACAAGAAGGAACTCCGCGAAGAGATCTTCCCCTACTGGGAACACAAGTCCGTTGATGAGTACTGCGAAGGCCAGTACCGCGAAGCAGGCCTGTGGCAGATGTCCGGTGAATCTTACGTTTCCGACTGCTCCTACCACGCAGTGAACGGCGGTGGCGACTCCAACCCGGGTTACGACGTCATCCTGATGAAGAAGGGCATGCTCGACATTCAGGCCGAAGCAAAAGCCCACCTCGAGGAGCTGGACTACGCCAACCCTGAGGATCTGGAGAAGATCTACTTCTACAAGTCCCTGATCGAGACCGCGGAAGGCGTCATGATCTACGCCAAGCGAATCTCCGCCTACGCTGCCGAACTGGCTACCAAGGAGACCGATCCCGCACGCAAGGCCGAGCTGCTGAAGATTTCCGAAGTCAACGCTCGCGTCCCGGCCCACAAGCCCTCCACCTTCTGGGAAGCCATCCAGGCTGTCTGGACCATCGAGTCCCTGCTGCCCATGGAAGAAAACCAGACCGGCATGTCCATCGGCCGTGTCGACCAGTACATGTACGAGTTCTTCAAGGCTGACCTTGAAGCGGGTCGCATGACCGAGTACGAGGCATTCGACCTGGCCGGTTGTATGCTGATCAAGATGTCCGAGATGATGTGGCTGACCTCCGAAGAAGGCTCCAAGTTCTTCGCCGGTTACCAGCCCTTCGTAAACATGTGCGTCGGTGGTGTCACCCGCAAGGGCCAGGACGCTACCAATGACCTGACCTACCTGCTTATGGACGCTGTCCGTCACGTGAAGATTTACCAGCCTTCTCTGGCAACTCGCGTGCACAAGAACTCCCCGCAGAAGTACCTGAAGAAGATCGTCGACGTCATCCGCTCCGGCATGGGCTTCCCCGCCGTTCACTTCGACGAATCCCACATCCCCATGATGCTCGCCAAGGGCGTAAGCATGGAAGATGCCCGCGACTACTGCCTCATGGGTTGCGTTGAGCCGCAGAAGGCCGGCCGCCTCTACCAGTGGACCTCCACCGGTTACACCCAGTGGCCTATCTGCATCGAGCTCGTCCTCAACCACGGCGTACCTCTCTGGTACGGCAAGCAGGTGACCCCGGACGCAGGCGATCTGAGCCAGTACGACACTTACGAGAAGTTCGAAGCTGCCGTTAAGGACCAGATCAAGTGGATCACCGAGAAGACCAGCATCGCTACCGTCATCTCCCAGCGTGTCCACCGCGAGCATGCTCCCAAGCCGCTCATGTCCATGATGTACGAGGGCTGCATGGAGACCGGCCGCGACGTTTCCGCCGGTGGTGCCATGTACAACTTCGGTCCCGGCGTCATCTGGAGTGGTCTGGCCACCTACGCCGACTCCATGGCCGCCATCAAAAAGCTGGTCTTCGACGACAAGAAATACACCCTGCAGGAACTCAACGCTGCACTCATCGCCGAATTCAAGGGCTACGAGCAGGTCCAGAAGGACTGCCTCGCCGCACCCAAGTACGGTAACGATGACGACTACGCAGACTCCATTGCCGCTGATCTGGTTCACTTCACCGAAGAAGAGCACCGCAAGTACAAGACCCTGTACTCCGTGCTGAGCCACGGCACCCTGTCCATCTCGAACAACACCCCGTTCGGTCAGCTGCTGGGCGCCTCCGCCAACGGCCGCGACGCATGGATGCCTCTCTCCGACGGTATCAGCCCGACTCAGGGCGCGGACTTCAAGGGCCCCACCGCCATCATCAAGTCCGTCTCCAAGATGCCCAACGAAGACATGAACATCGGCATGGTTCACAACTTCAAGCTGATGTCCGGCCTGCTGGATACCCCGGAAGGTGAAAACGGCATCATCACCCTGATCCGCACCGCCTGCATGCTCGGCAACGGCGAAATGCAGTTCAACTACCTGGACAACGACACCCTCCTGGATGCTCAGAAGCACCCTGAGAAGTACCGTGATCTCGTCGTCCGCGTGGCTGGCTACAGCGCCTTCTTCGTCGAACTCTGCAAGGACGTTCAGGACGAGATCATCAGCCGCACCATGCTGCACGAGATCTAACCAACAGCCATCAGCCTACTTACCCCGGGATTCGAGTAACCCAAACAACAGAGAGAACATCGTGATCGAAAGAAAAGCCCAGATATTCAATATCCAGAAATACAATATGTATGACGGACCGGGTGTGCGGACGTTGGTGTTCTTTCAAGGCTGCCCCCTACGTTGTGACTGGTGCTCGAATCCCGAAGGTCAGTATAAAGGCTTTCAGATTCTCCTGAAAAAGGACCAGTGTGCCCACTGCGGCGCATGCGTCCCGGTCTGTCCGGTGGGAATCCACCGGATGGACGCAGGAGGCAAGCACATCGTCGATCGCGACATCGACTGTGTTGGCTGCCGCAAATGTGAGCACGCCTGCCCGGAGTCCGCACTGGCCATCGTGGGCGAATCCAAGACCATCGCCGAAATCGCAGACATCATCGAAGAGGACCGTCCCTTCTACGAGACCTCCGGCGGCGGCGCCACTCTGGGCGGAGGCGAAGTCCTCTCCCAGCCTCAGGCTGCTTCCAGCCTGCTTCAGGTCTGCAAGCAGCGTGGCATCAATACCGCCATCGAGACCTGCGGCTACGCCCGTCCCGAAGTCATTGAGAAGGTAGCCGACTACGTCGACCTCTTCCTCTACGACGTCAAGCACATGGATTCCGACAAGCATCACGAGCTGACCGGTGTTCGCAACGAGATGATCCTCGAGAACCTCAAGTGGCTGCTGGACAATCGCTACAACGTGAAAATCCGCATGCCGCTCCTCAAGGGCGTCAATGATGGCGAGAAAGAGATTCTCCAGCTGGTCGAATTCCTCAAGCCCTATCAGGATCTCAACAATTTCAAGGGAGTGGATCTGCTTCCCTACCACAAGATGGGCGTAAACAAATACAACCAGTTGGGCTGGGAATACCCCATCGAGGGCGACCCCAAGCTGAGCGATGCCGATCTTGAGCGCATCGAAAACAGCATCAAGAAATACGATTTTCCGGTTTCCGTGGTCCGTCACTAACCGTGGCACTGTCGGAGCACCTTTAACTCACAGGGAATGAAACCATGGCTGCAATAGGATTCATCGAAACACAAGGGCTGGTAGCCGCCATCGAAGCGGCGGACGCCATGCTCAAGGCTGCGGATGTCCGCATGCTGGAGAGGACACAGGTCGGCAGCGGCCTCGTGACCATCACCGTCACCGGCGAAGTGTCTGCCGTGCAGGCCGCGGTGGACGCTGCGGAAGCTACGGTCAAGCGCATCGAAGGTGCCACGCTGGTCTCCAAGCACGTCATCGCCCGTCCTGACGAAGGAATTTCCTCCATCATCGCCACCGAGCCTGTGAAAGCAGCACCCAAGGTGGAAGAACCGATGGAAACCGCTCCTGTCGAAGAACCGGCAGAAGTCACCCCGATCATGGAAGCTCAGGCTGAAGCACCGGTAGAAGAGGCCAAGACCGAGGAAACTCCGGCTGAAGAAGATGCAGCCGAAGAGCCTGCCGCATCTGTTGCGCGTCACTCCATCTCCCAGATGAAGAAGATGAAGGTCGCCTCCCTGCGTCAGATCGCCCGCTCGCTGACCGGACTGTCCATGACTCATGAAGAAATCAAGAAGGCGAACAAGAAGAGCCTTATTGAATCAATAGCTAATGCTTACAAGAACATAGAGGAGTAGCATAATGGTCGATAAAGATCTGCTGTCCATGCAAGAGGCCCGCTCCCTGGTACGCGCAGCAAAAGTAGCTCAGGCTGCTTTTGCCGAGTACGATCAGGAACGCGTCAACGCCATTGTCGAAGCCATTGCCAAAGAGGCCGTGGCTCAGGCTGAATCCCTCGCCGCTCTCGCGGTTGAGGAGACCGGCTTCGGTAAGGTGCAGGACAAGAAAACCAAGAACATTCTGGCCAGTGAGAAGCTCATCGCAGCCACCAAGGACATGAAGACCATCGGTGTGCTCTGCGACGACAAGGACAGAAAGGTTGTGGAAGTGGCCGTCCCCATGGGCGTCATCGCGGGTATCATCCCCTCCACCAACCCGACCTCCACGACCATCTACAAGACCATCATTTCCCTGAAATCCGGAAATGCCATTGTCTTCACCCCGCACCCCAGCGCCAAGAAGTGCATCGGCAAGACCGTTGAAATGATCCGTGGCGTACTGGCCAAGTGCGGCGTGTGCGAAGACATGGTTGCCGTCATGAGCGTTCCCACCCTGCAGGGCAGCGGCGAGCTCATGAAGGCTGCCGACCTGATCCTGGCTACCGGCGGCCCCGGCATGGTCAAGGCTGCTTACAGCTCCGGCACCCCGGCTCTGGGTGTGGGCGCAGGTAACGTGCCCGCCTACATCGAACGCAGCGCCGACATCGAGGACGCCATCTCCAAGATCATGGCATCCAAGACCTTTGACAACGGCACCGTCTGCGCATCCGAGCAGTCCATCGTTGTTGACCGCGTCATCGCGGACAAGGTCAAGGCTACCCTCATCGCCCACGGCGGTTACTTCCTCGAAGGCCACGACCTGCACAAGGTCAAGGCTGTCATGGAGCGCGGCAACGGTTCCATGAACCCGGATATCGTCGGCCGCGACGCCCAGTACATCGCCAAGCTGGCTGGCATCGAGATCCCGCAGGGCACTCGCCTGCTGGTTTCCGATGAAGAAGGCATCGGCCCCAAATATCCCTTCTCCAAAGAGAAGCTGACCCAGCTCCTCGGCTTCTACGTCGTCGAAGACTGGAAGGAAGCCTGCGAAACCTGCTTCGCCCTGCTGGAAAACGGCGGCGTGGGTCACTCCCTGGCTATCCACTCTCACAACGAAGAAGTCATCTGCGAGTTCGGCATGAAGAAGCCCGTCTCCCGCATGCTGGTGAACACTCCGTCCACCCACGGCGCAGTAGGCCTCTCCACCTCCCTGTTCCCGTCCTTCACTCTGGGCTGCGGAACCGTGGGCGGCAGCTCCACCTCTGACAACGTCACTCCGCTGAACCTCATGAACGTACGCCGCATCGCTTACGATCTGGGCAACACTCAGTGCGCTTCCGCTTGTGAGAAGAACGAATCCTTGAATCTCGATGTTCAGGCAATCACTGCCATGATCGTCGATCAACTGAAACAGATGGCTTAATCTCACCCGGGATAATGGCTGGCTCAACGAGCTTAATAACAAACATTTAAAGGAGAAATCTGATGTCCAACAACGCTCTCGGAATGATCGAGACCAAAGGCCTCGTCGGCGCTGTCGAAGCTGCTGACGCTATGGTTAAAGCTGCAAACGTTACCCTCGTGGGTAAGTCCAAGGTCGGTGGCGGCCTCGTGACCGTCATGGTCCGTGGTGATGTCGGCGCTGTCAAGGCTGCTGTCGATGCAGGCGCTGCTGCTGCCAAGAACGTTGGCGAACTGGTCAGCATCCACGTCATCCCCCGTCCGCACGGCGAAGTGGAAGCTATCCTGCCCACCGCTGAATAATATGACGGCGCGGAATCACTTCCGCGCTGTAGGCAAAGTGGAGGCGGGAGCGCCACGCTCCCCCTCCACTGCCAACAAGTTTGAATGACACGCATCGCAACGCCGATGCTCGGACAATGAGCCGGATACAAATTGAAGTGAAACGAGCATGAACGAAAAAGTCATCAACGAAATTTTGGGTGGAGTCATCCAGTCCGTTCTGAACGAACTGAAAGACAATGCCCCTGTAGCTGCTCCGGAATGCGTCGTGTCTGACGACACCATTCCCGTGGAACTGTCCGCACGTCACGTCCACCTGAGCGAAGCCGATGCCATTGAGCTGTTCGGCCATCCCCTGACTCCGGCACGCGATCTGTCCCAGCCCGGTCAATTCCTGGCAGAGGAGCGCGTCCGCCTCATCGGTCCCAAGGGCGTCATGGACAACGTGGCCGTGCTCGGTCCCTCCCGCGGCAGCTCCCAGATAGAAGTCTCCAAAACCGACGCACGCATCCTTGGCGTCAACGCCCCTGTTCGTCAGTCCGGCGACATCAAGGACACGCCGGGCATCATCCTTGCCTCCCAGACCGGACTTGTGGGCCTCGAAGAAGGTGTGATCGTAGCCTCACGCCACATCCACATGTCCCCTGAAGATGCCCGCCGTTTCTGCGTTTCCGACAACGACAAGGTGTGCGTGCATCTCGACTCCGAGCGTCCGGTCACCCTCGAAGATGTGCTGGTCCGCGTAAATCCCCAGTTCAAACTGGCCATGCACATTGACCCGGACGAAGGCAACGGTTCCGGCTGGAACAAGAAAGTCACCGGCCGCATCGTCGCCAAACAGTAAAAGGAGAGCTCCATGGACTTCGCATCTGTCGACCAGAAGATCAGTGATCTGGAACGTTGCCTTGAGCATACCGTCAAGGTCAGCCACGACGAAAAGCTCCACGTTGGTGTTGACCTCGGCACCGCTTACATCGTGGTGGTGGTCTTGAATGATGCCAGGGAACCGGTCGCATGCGCCATGGAGTTCGCCCAAGTCATCAAGGACGGCCTCGTGGTGGATTATATCGGTGCAACACGCATCGTTCGTGAGTTGGTTGAAAAGCTGAGCAAACGCCTCGGTCGGGAACTGACTCACGCCGCCATTGCCGTTCCTCCGGGCACCGGCGACAAGGACTGCAAGACCCACCGCTACGTGGTGGAAGGTGCAGGCCTTGAGGTAACCGGAACGCTGGATGAGCCCACCGCGGCCAATGCCGTGTTGGGCCTCCAGAACGGCGTCATCGTCGACATCGGCGGCGGCACCACCGGCCTCTCCGTACTGGAAAACGGCGAGGTCACCTACGTGGCTGATGAAGCCACTGGCGGCACACATATTTCTCTCGTCATTTCTGGTCACTACGACCTGACTTTCAGGGAAGCGGAAGATCTGAAAAAGGATCCGGAACGCCAAGCCGAAATCCTCACCATTGTCCGCCCCGTGGTCCAGAAGATGGCCTCCATCGTCAAAAAGCACATTGAGGGACGTGACGTCTCCGGCATCTATCTTGTCGGCGGCACCTGCTGCCTCAAGGACATGGAGCAAGTCATGGAAAAGGAACTGGGTGTCCCTGTTCTCAAGCCTGCCAACCCCTTCCTGGTCACCCCGCTGGGGATCGCCATGAACTGCGCATAAGAAGGTCGCTCCCATGAAGACGAACGACATGAACGAACTGGTCCAGGCCATCGCCCGCGAGGTTGTGCGCCAACTCAAGGGCGCCGAATCCAAGCCGTGCGCTCTGATCCTCGCCGAACGGGACTGCTTGCTGGCCGAAAAGGTTCGCGGCTGTCTTGGTGACGAATACAATTTTTACTTCCTCAACGAAGACATGCAGGGACAGACTCCTTGCCGACACATTCTTCCCCTGCTCCCCTGCGCCTCCATGGCATCCCTCGCCACTGGCGGCGCTTGCGATGCTGCCACGTCGTGCATCCTGAAGCTGCTGCTTCAAGGCACCAAGGTCGAAGTGCTCGAGTTCGAGTACGAGGCATACGCTGACACCATGCCGGGAGCACTGTTCAATACTTACCAGTCCCATGCAGAGAAGCTGGCGGCCTACGGGCTGACAGCCTTCAAGGCAGAAAAGCCGCACACGGTCATGTTCCGGGAAACCCTTGTCACCGAAGCAGTCATCAACAAGATGGCTGGTTCTTCCGTACTCATGGTCCCCGGCAATGCGCTGGTCACACCGGCTGCCGTTGAGGCGGCCAAGGCCATTGATCTCAATATCCAAAAAGAATCGTAAGGATGGTGGCGTATGATTATCGGTAAAGTCATCGGCAATGTCTGGGCCACGCGCAAAGAAGATTCCCTGTGCGGCCTGAAGCTCATGATCGTCGAGAAGATCGATCCGGTCAGCGAAGGTCGCCGCGAAAGCATCGTGGCCGTGGACTGCGTGAGCGCAGGCATCGGCGAGCGTGTCCTCGTCTCTCTGGGCAGTTCCGCCCGCAAGGCCCTGCAGAATCAGGAAGCCCCGGTTGACGCCGCCATCGTCGGCATCATCGACGGCTCTGACGAAGGCTAGGACACACGGAGAATCCCATGGATACCCTTGGTGTTGTCGAGTGCAGAGGTATTGCCGCCGGAATCGAGCTGGCGGATGCCATGATGAAGACCGCTGATGTGGAACTGGTCAAAGCAGGCACCATCTGCTCCGGACGCTACATGATCTACGTCTCCGGCGACCGCGCAGCCGTTGCCGCTTCGGTGCAACAGGCCGAAGAGTCCGGTCGTTCCCTCAAGGGCAGCTTCGTCATCTCCAACATTTCCCGTCAGCTCATGGCCGCCCTCAAAAGGGAAAACATCGAGCCACAACCCGGCGCTATCGGAATCATCGAATGTCGCTGCGTGTCCGCAGGCATTGCGGCTGCCGACGCGACCGTAAAGCGCTCGGACATCACTCTTGCCAAGCTGGTGACCGGTCAGGGCATCAACGGCAAATCATATTTCGTCATAAGCGGCGACGTGGCCTCCGTTCGAGAAGCGGCAGACACCGCGGAGCACGCTTTGGGCAAAGATCTTATTGAGGCGGTGGTCATCCCCAGACCGGACGCCTCCATCGTAAAAAACCTTATACGGGGTGTGAGGTAACCAATGAAAAAGCAACTCGTGGAAGCGGGCGACATCGCCGCCCACCTCAGCCAGGACGGCAAAACATTTTATGCCAATAACAGCATGATCCTGACCCCCGGGGCCAAGGACGCGCTGAGCAACAAGGGCATTGCCATCGTCTGCGGCGAAAAGCCGGAACATGACGAAGCATGCTGCTGCGAAGCACCGGCCGTTGCCGGTGGCGAAGAGCTTCTCATTGCCGTGGGCGCAATGATCAAGAACGAATTCGGAATCAACGATCCGGAGACTCTGAAGGCCCTGACCTGTCAGGCCGTGAAGACTATTCGGGACAACATTTAGTCGTTAACCACAAAAGGAGAATATCATGATGAATGCACTGGGTATGATCGAGACCAAGGGACTGGTTGGCGCGGTCGAGGCCGCAGATGCCATGGTCAAATCCGCCAACGTTCAGCTGGTGGGTCGTGAGCAGGTAGGCGGCGGTCTGGTGACCGTCATGGTCCGCGGCGACGTAGGTGCCGTCAAGGCAGCAACCGACGCTGGCGCAGCTGCTGCTGACGCTGTCGGCGAACTGCTGAGCGTCCACGTCATCCCCCGCCCCCACGACGAAGTGGAAGCAATCCTTCCCAAATAGCATGAATAACGGGTCTCAGCCGGACACACGGTTCGGCTGAGACCTGACATGCACTGAATTACAACCAACTAAACGAACTGAATTTCAAGATATATCGGAGACTCTGGTGACACATTTCTACGGGAAAACCAAAATCTGCTACGGCGAAGATGCATTGGCAAACATTGAAGACCTCCCGGCAAAGCAGGCTTTCATCGTAACTGATCCGTTCATGGTTAAAATAGGCTTCGCTGATCGCGTAAAGAGCCACCTTGACCGTGCGGGCATCCCTCACAGGACGTTCGATGCCGTTGAGCCTGACCCGTCTCTGGAGACCGTTATGAAGGGCGCGAAGCTGTTCATGCAGGATCATGCAGACCTGATCATTGCACTGGGCGGCGGTTCCCCCATAGATGCGGCCAAGGCCATCGGTCACTTCGGTCACAAGGCAAGTGAGAACCCGGTCAAGCCTATGCTGGTAGCCATTCCGACAACCAGTGGCACTGGCTCCGAAGTGACCGCCATCTCCGTGGTCACCGACAAGGTCAACGAGGTCAAGATTCCCCTCAATGATGACGACCTGATCCCGGACATGGCCATTCTGGACGCCCGCTTCACCCGCTCCCTGCCGCCCCACGTCACCGCGGCAACGGGTATGGACGTGCTTACCCACGCCATCGAGGCATACACCTCCAGACAGGCCAACGCATTCACTTCCATCTACGCCCTGCACGCCATCAAGTGCGTCTTTGAATTCCTGCCCCGCGCGTACGCCAACGGCGACGACATGGAAGCGCGTACGCAGATGCTGCTCGCCTCCTGCATGGCTGGCATGGCGTTCAACAACAGCGGTCTGGGTATCACCCACGGCGTGGCCCACAGCCTCGGCGGCATCTTCCACGTACCCCACGGTCTGGCCAATGCCTCCATGCTTTCCCACGCCATCCGCTTCAACATCTTCGACGCAGGAATCCGCTATCAGGAAATCGCACAGGCCCTCGGCCTCGCAGCCACCAAGGTGGAAGAAGGCACGGAGAGCCTGATTCAGGCCATTCGCGACATGAACGACTCCATGGGCATCCCCAATCGCATCCGCGACCTGAAGATCGACGAGTCCGTATTCCGCGAACAGATGGACACCATGGCAAGCAACGTCCTCGAAGACATCTGCACCGGGGGCAACCCCAGGCAACCGTCACACGGCGACGTGAAACTTCTGCTGGAAGAGGCCTGGTAAACAACGACTGTCATACTAACAAAGAGGAGTGGTCATGCAGCAGGATATCGTAACGAAAATCAGGGAAGCAGGCATTATCGGTGCTGGCGGCGCAGGGTTTCCGACCCATGTGAAAGCCGGCGCCAATGTGGACACCGTTCTGGTCAACGGCGCATCCTGCGAGCCACTCCTCAAGAGTGACATCCATCTTCTTGAAAAAGATCCGGACACCGTTATTCGAGGCCTCATAACAGTCATGGACTGTGTCGGGGCCGCGAAGGGCATCGTCTGCGTCAAGGGCAGACACGCCGCAACCGTGAAGGCCGTGCAGGAATGTATTAACCAGCTCAAGGATGCTCGTCTCGAGGTCTTTGAGCTGGGCGACTTTTATCCTATCGGCGACGAACAGGTACTGGTGCAGGAAGTCCTCGGCAGGACCATTCCGGAACAGGGGTTGCCCTTGCAGGTAGGCGCCGTGGTCAGCAACGTCGAATCCCTGCTGAACATCGCCCGCGCCATGGAAGACCAGCCTGTCACCCACCGCTATCTCACTGTTCTCGGTGAAGTTAAGAATCCCATGGTGCTCAAAGTACCTGTGGGAACGCTGATCAGCGAAGTGCTCGAATTTGCGGGCGGCCCGACCATCTCCGATTTCAAAGTCGTCAACGGCGGCCCCATGATGGGCCGGGTGATTGAGGACATTAACCAGCCCGTGACCAAAACCACCACGGGCCTCATCGTGCTGCCGCCCGACCACAACGTGGTCGCTCCAAAGATCATGTCTCCGGAGCGTCTGCGCCGCATCACCACGACGATCTGCTGCCAGTGCACACGATGCACTGACCTGTGTCCCCGCAACCTGCTGGGCCATTCCATTCATCCACATAAGCTCATGCGCGTGATGGAATCCCAAACCATGGAGACCGAATCCGCCAAGGAAGCCCTGCTCTGCTCCGAGTGCGGCGTGTGCGAAAAGTTCGCCTGCCCCATGGGCATCTCTCCGCGAGAGGTCAACGCCCAGATCAAGCGTGAGTTCATGGCCAATCGGGTTCGGTGGGAAGCAACAACCGACGAGTACAAGCCCAATCCTTTCCGCAAACAGCGAAGGGTGCCCATTGATCGTCTCATCCAGCGCCTTGACCTCACCAAATACAACGTCGATCGCCCCTATTGTGGCGAAATGACCGTCTCCTCGGTCACCATCCCGCTGCACCAGCACATCGGTGCGCCGTCGACCTGCAAGGTCTCGGTGGGCGACAATGTCCAGCAGGGAGACCTGATCGGAGATATTCCAGAGGGCGCACTTGGCGCGCAGATCCACGCCAGCATCAGCGGTGTGGTCGAATCCATCACTGACAACGCCGTCACCATCAAAGCATAAGGGGAAATAGCATGAAGATACGGACAATCGGATGTGTTGAACTCAACAGTGTTGCCATGGGAATGTATGTCGCCGACGAGATGATCAAAGCAGCAGAAGTGCAGCTCGTTCTGGCTCGTCCCACCTGCCCCGGACGGTACGTCGTCATCATCACCGGCGATGTCGGAGCTGTGCAAAGCTCGGTTGATACGGGCTGTAAAATCGGCGCGGACATGGTCGTGGACTGGTTTACCATCCCCAGCGTGCACGAGGACGTGATCCCGGCCCTCAGCGGCACCACCGTTGCCCCGAGAATCGACGCTTTGGGAGTCATCGAGACCTACACCACCGCCTCCTGCATCCTCGCAGCCGATGCTGCCGCCAAGGCCGGTTCTGTTTCTCTGCTGGAGATCCGCACCGCATCCGGAATGGCCGGCAAGGCTTTCGTCACCATGACCGGTGATGTCGGCTCCGTGCAGGCCTCTGTAGACGCCGGTGTCGAGGGCGTGGCCGAGTCCGGCCCGGTCCACAGCCATGTGGTCATCCCCTCTCCCAGCGAAGAGCTCAAAAACCAACTGCTGTAACCTGTTATTTTCAAGGAATCATAATGTCCTACCAACCGGAAGAAACCAAACAGCGGATCATTCAGGAATATGTACCGGGCAAGCAGGTTACGCTTGCCCATCTCATCGCCAGCCCCCAGCGCGACATCTACCTGAAGCTCGGTCTCGACAATGAAACCACTGGCGCCATCGGCATCATGACCATCACCCCCAGCGAGGGTGTGATCATTGCCGCCGACGTCGCCACCAAGGCTGCCTCCGTTGAGATCGGATTCCTGGACCGTTTCGGCGGTTCCCTGCTCTTCACTGGCGATGTGGCGAGCGTGGAAGCATCCCTGCGGGCCGCGCTCGAATACTTTGAGGATGTCCTCAAGTACACTTCCGTGGAACTCACCCGCTCCTAGCCAACCTCTGTCATGAAAAAGACGATGCTCATAGGTGAAACCCGGGCAGGCAAGAGCAGCCTGATCAGGGCGCTCTCGGGAGAGGAATTCCACTCTCACCGGGCCATGGCCGTCGAGTACTTTGGCGACTTCATCAACACACCGGGCGAGTTTCTGGAAAACAGCCGCTACTACCATGCGCTGATCACCTCCTCTGCCGACTGCGACACCCTCATCATGGTGCAGGACGCTACCCGCAACACCAGCCTTTTCCCGCCACTGTTCGCACCCATCTTCAATCGTCCCGTTGTGGGCGTGATCTCCAAGATGGACGCTCCGAACGCCAACGCAGAACGAGCCGAGCTATTTCTCAGAAATGCGGGGGCACGTACCATCGTCCCAACCAGCGCCAAAGACGGCACAGGAATCGACGTCCTCAGGGACATGCTTGATTAGCCTCCAAAGAAAAAGCCCCGAACGGATATTCCGCCCGGGGCTTTTTTAATTACTTCGGTCAGAGCTATGCCTTGACCACCTTCACGGTAGCCTGAGCAATTTCCAACTCTTCATCGGTGGGAACAATCAGGATGGGCACGCCGCTGTTGCCTGCCTGAATTTCACGGACACCAGGCTTGCGGGTGGCATTTTCCTCGGCATCCAGAGTCAGGCCGAAACGCTCCATGCCTTCGCACACGGCTGCACGGGCAATGTCGTCGTTCTCGCCAATGCCGGCGGTAAAGATGATGGCATCCACATCGCCGAGAACAGCGAAGTAGGAGCCGATGGTCTTCTTGATGCGGTAGGCAAACATCTCAAAGGCGAGCTGTGCATCTTCGTTACCCTGCTCACAGGCGGCGTGGATATCGCGCATGTCACTCATGCCACACAGACCGATCAGACCGCTTTCCTTGTTGAGCATCTTGTCGATGTCGGCAACGGAGTCGCCTCGGTTCTCGGCGAGGAAGGAGATGATGGCCGGATCAATATCACCGCTGCGGGAGCCCATCATGAGGCCAGCCAGCGGGGTCATGCCCATGGTGGTGTCCACGCACTTGCCGTTCTTCACGGCAGCCATGGAGCATCCATTGCCAAGGTGCAGGGTGATCAAGTTGACCTCTTCCACCTGCTTGCCCAGGTGCTGGGCTGCCAGACGGGTGACGTACTTGTGAGAGGTGCCGTGGAAACCGTATTTGCGAATGCGGTATTCCTTGTACAGCTCCTTGGGGAGCGGATACATGAACGCCTTTTCCGGCATGGTCTGATGGAACTCGGTGTCAAACACGGCCACTTCCGGCACTTCGGGCAGCAGCTTTATGGCGGCATCAATACCCATCAGGTGGGCGGGGTTGTGCAGCGGTGCCAGCGGGACAAAGGAGCGAATGGTTTCCTTGACCTCTTCGGTGATCAGCACCGGATTCTGGAAGACGTCACCACCCTGCACGATACGATGGCCCACGGCATCGATCTCGTCCAGAGATGCGATAACGCCCCACTCGTCGTTGGTCAGGCGGTCGGCGACCAGAGACATGGCAGCGTCATGGTCAACCACGGGCAGGGTCTCGGAGAACTTCTGTTCTTCACCCTTGGTGGTATTCTTCTGGGTGATGGCACCGTTCTCCTGACCGATGCGCTCGACCAGACCGGAGGCCACAACCATTTCCTTATCCATGTCACGAAGCTGGTACTTCAGCGAGGAGCTGCCACAATTGATAACGAGAATTTTCATTGTCTTTCCTGAATGATGAAGCCTTGGCTGCAGAGGGCCCCTGAGCCTCAGCACTAAATTGTATCGATATGCCACTCTCACGAGCAGCATGCCTAAAACCGACTGAGTTAGATTCTTGAATCCTCTTTTAGTGAGGATTCATCTGCATATGCCGTTGATTACATTATGTGTACCCCTTCCCCTAAGAGGAGGGTTCACTTTTGCCTGGATTGAATCGCGGCACCACCTCCATACGCAAAGCAAAAGGCTTACGAGACACCACCTCGTAAGCCTTTTCGTTGCGATAATAGAACGAGTTTTCCGCTATCGCCAATCACCCTGCAGCACAAAGGCTGCCCAGTAGTATGGATCACCATAACCGTTCTTCATGAGGTAGAGCTTTGCCTCTTGAAGCGCCTGACTCTTGTCCATATTGCGCTTGAGCAGATTCTCGTAAAAGCGCACAGCCAGCAACGCGGTGGACTGGTCGTCGATGGGCCACAACGTGGTGACCAGCGACGGGCTGCCAGCCACAAAGAAGCCGCGCACCAAGCCGATGAGTTCATCGCCGCCGCTGACTCTGGCCCGGCCTGTATCGCAGGCGGAAAGGAAGACCAGACACGGATTGGACTTGAGGCGCATTATATCGCCCACGGTCAACAGGTTGAGGTCCTCCATCTTCAATCTGCCAAGACTCTGCCCCTGTGAACCGCTGGCCATGACCAGAGCGGAATCCAATGGCGAAGCGGGATTGAAGATCCCGTGACAGGCGAAATGGACCACATCTCCCTGCCCCATGGTTGATTCAACCGATGCCGCAGTTACTTGCTCTCCAGTCAGCACCACGGACTCATCAAAGAGGGTCCTGACCGTGTTCACCTCCTGCCGTGCAAAGGAGAGGTCGCCCAAAGGATCGCTGTAGGCCACCAATCGGGTCGGTCTGCCTCTGTTCTTGGTACGGCAAAGACGAAGCGCATTCAGCGACGGGGTGTAGGATACGGCATTGGTTTCAATGAGGTACTTGCCGTCGCTCCCCTTGAGGGTTTCGAACGGCAGGAAGTGCAGGACGCTGTGCGGAACGATGATCAACTGCTTGTTGCCGATATACTGTCTCACCGGCTTGATCAGCACATCATAGAGCGACTGCTTGAGTGGCGTGTAGGAGAAGCCCCGTTCTTCAATGACGATCAGACTGTCATCCTTCCCGGCTTCCGTGATCAGCATGCCCGAGGCAAAGGCGGTCCCGAGGTTCGTTTCGATGTAATTCTCGATGTAATTGCTGTACGACCAGTCACCGCCATACTGTTCTTCTTCGTATATGACAGCCTTCTTTCCGGCCGGAATCGACTGAACATCTGCTGTGACCGCCACCTGCATGCTGTATCCCATAGGCAGATACGGGAAGTGGGCACCACCAGCATATGACCGATACAGGGCGCTGATACCGTTGATTTCCAGAGGAAACGGCATGCCATTGGAGACAGTCAGGCGTTGCGTTCCCTTGTCGACGTTCCAATCCACGGTAACCTTTCCACTCTTGCGAGAGTACTTCGAAGAGGGATCAAGCAGCTTCTGTCGATAGTCATACACCGCTCCAAACATGGCGCTCTTGGAAACGGGAACGACCTCGACCTCTCTGATCCCCTGACCGATGACGTTGATATACAGGGCGTCATCAGACACATAGTAGGAGAGCGCCACCGCATCGGGCCCGAGCAAGGCGGCGAGCTGATTGGCTCCAGCCACATCCACGGATATCAGTGAGTGTAGTTCGGGAGCGTTGCGCTTGAGCTCCTTGAGGCCCTTATCCAGCTCCTTGCCAGCAATGGCCCGGGTTTTTCGCTGCTGGGCCTGCTTGCCGGCCTCGCTGGCCGCCGCCTGCCGATACATGGCGACCATTTGCAACGTGGGGTCATTTATATTCTCGATACCACCCGCCATGAGGTCCACCATGGCGCGAGACTTTGCCCGCTCCATGCCTAGCAAATTGACGCCCGGATCATTTGTCGAAAGCGCGAGATACCGCTCGTACAGGCGCTTGTTGGCTGCCAGATACCCACGCTTGTGGGCCTCGACAGAAAACGATGCACGCGCTGTTTCGCGGGTTTTCAGCAGGTTGTCGATATACCTGATACCTTCTCCCTGCTTGCCCACATTTTCATAGAGGGAAGCGATTTCAGAAGCTGCCAGTTCCTGATACCGGTCGCCAAGAATTGCTTCACGCATGATATTTGACATTATGGCAGCCTGCTTCTCGGCCTGAGATGCGCTTGAGACATCAATGGCAGGTCTATTCAGCTCGTCGATGACCCTGTCCCACTCCACGATGGCCCGGGGATCATTCATCCGGGTCAGGATTTGCGCCCTGAGAAAACGCCATGCAATGAGATCAAAGCTCTGTTGATCCATCATGGTTTGCCAGTAGCTGCCAATGAAATCCGTTTCAACTTGCGGCATGGGGGCAGGAGACTTGATCTTCGCAAGAGCTTGATCAAGGAAGCGAAGCGCCTCTTGTGGACGATTCACATCCAGAAGTAACGTGGCCTTTACTGCCATACCCCACGGCTTGGAGACGTTTTCACGATGATAATCCCCCAAACGACGATAATCCCGGGCCTGAGCGATCTGCGCCGCCTGCCCACTCTTTTCCGCATTCTTCGCATTATTCTCATACATGAGCGGACCCGTGGGATTCTGTTCGACAACAATCTCAACAAAGCGATCGATCAGCTCTTCGATCCCACCTTCACCGACCATGCTGCGCCGAAAGATTTCCGCCCTGAGGGCAGTGCGTTCCTGCATGGCACGCTGTGTCTCTTCCATCATCCTCAAGGAAGCCTGTGCCTGCTCCTCGGCCCGCCGTTCGATCTCGGCCTCAGTGAGGGTCTTGTCGTACTTGGCCTGAACTCTCAGTGAGTCGATGTACGTCTTCTTGGTCGCTTCATAGGTATTCTCAACCTGTTTTTCGCTCCGCTTTGCCATCTTGCGACCAATGTCATCCGCCTTATCTGACTCGCCGGCAGCACGATAATACTGCATCCGGACGGAATCATTGGTCGTACGCCAGGCGTCGAACATCCTTTCCTTGTTGCCGCCGAAATTCCGATATTCCGGTTCCTTGCTGCTATCCAGGACCCCATAGCCGTCGTCATCAATGGCAACCACGCCAATTTTCTCGACCACATCCAACAACTTGTCAGACTGCTCGGCATAGCCAAGCGCCTTACCGTAATCCTTCTCCTTGACGTACAGTTGAGCGATATTCGAGCAGATAGACGCTCTGGTGAAGGGCCAATTCTGAGAATCATACTGAGCTAAAGCCTGCTCCCAAATCCGTATGGCTTCCGGATTGTCCCCACGTTCCCCCTGGGCGGCGTAGGCCTCCCGCTGAGCTTTCTGATACGCGTTCTGCCCATAGTAACCACTTGATCTGGTGGTCCCAGTTGTTCTGGATGGCTCCGGCGTCCCGGTAGTCAGCACATTGACTGCTGTTTGGACACACGATCCAACCAGCAGCACCATGACCAGAACCAGAATGTTGATATACGGGCGCATCGACTCCTCCTCATGTCTGTTCCCCTCTCCAAGGGAAGGTCGTCGGATGCCGGTAGATACGGGTGTCTGAAGGAATGGATTTTATGCGGACACCGGCACTTATTTTATAGCACAACGGCACCCTTTGGAGGATTAGATTTTTCTCTCGTCCAGAGGGACAAAAATCTAATATCCAACCTTTCTGCAAAGGATTATTTTATTATTAATGGGAGAAGTCTTTTAAGGAGGTGTGCAATGCCTGCTCAGCAAGTCTTCGGACGAATCGCAAAATGTGTCACCTTGCTTGCGATACTCTGCATTGTTCTCTTGGTATCCGGCTGTGTGCCACCCAAGGAATCCACCTATCAGACCTATGAAGACCCGCTGGAACTGATAGGAAAGTCAGGGGTCAATCCAACAGCCCAGTATCAATCCCTCAAGCTTGGCGTCATCTATTCCCCCAATGCCGAAAACGCCATGACGTATCTGGACCAGTCCCGCCAGCAGTACGCAGCATGGGGCCTCAACTCCTACGACAAGGAACCACTCATCAACGGCATCAAGAAAATTCTGGTCAACCGGTTCAATGAGGTTGAACAGGTGATGAATCTGGATGATGCCATGAACAAGAGCTGCAATCTGGTCATGATTCTCGACATGAAGATCACTGCCGGTCAAACCTCGGGAAACGATACCATCATCATGATCGCCGGCATCTTCATGGACATGGATTCCTCCATCCTTGGCAACGTGAAATCCGAAGCAAGAAAAAGAATCCCCTGGCCTGCAACGCTCGTCTACGATGATGTAGTACCTGAAGCATTGAAGGGTTTTGCCACAAACTTTGATCAATCAGCACCGCTGGCGGCCAAGCTGGCCGATCTGGAGCGCGGACCGGAACTCGCACCAGTCCCTCAGGATGCCGCAAGGTATATGGCTACAGGCGATCCTCGCCAACGCTTCGCGCTGGTCATAGGCAACTCCTCATACAAGACCGGACCGCTCAGAAACCCTGTCAATGACGCCAGCGATATGGCTCGGCGTCTCAAGGAAGCGGGCTTCAACGTCACGCTGCTCAAAAATGCCAACCAACGGCTGATGGAAGATGCGGTCCACCGCCTCGGTACGTCATTGCGCAAGGGAGGCGTGGGGCTGTTCTTCTACGCAGGTCACGCCATGCAGGTGGACGGCAGCAACTACCTGATTCCCATCGGTGCCAAGATCCGCTCCGAATCAGACATTCGCTATGAAGCCGTGGACCTTGGACGGATTCTCGGAAAGATGGAGGATGCCGGAAACTCGCTGAACATCGTCGTTCTGGACGCGTGCAGAAACAACCCCTTTGCCCGCAGCTTCCGATCTGCCGCCAAGGGACTGGCAATAATGGATGCCCCCACTGGATCGCTCATCGCCTACTCCACTTCACCCGGCGATGTGGCAGAAGACGGCACTGGACGAAACGGCACCTACACCAAGTACCTGCTCAGACACCTGATGACCCCGGGACTGACCATCGAGGACGTGCTCAAGCGAGTGCGCATCGACGTGAGTCAGGAGACAAATGGTCGCCAGATTCCGTGGGAGTCCTCGTCTCTGACTGGATACTTCTACTTCAGAAAGGATGAATAACAGGGCAGGAGGGCGTCACTTCTTATCCGCCGCTCTCCGCCCTTGCCCTTTCACTTCCACCTGCAATGCAGAGGCCTGCTTGATGTGGATATCCCGCTGAGGGAACGGGAACGAAATGCCGTGCTCTTCAAAGATGTCGCAGATCTCGAAATAGACGTCGCTCTTCACATTTCGTACGCCCACCTCTGCGTCCGCGATCCAGATCCACAGCTCCATATTGATGGCGTTGTCGCCCAGCTCAACGATGCGGGCAACCGGGGCCGGGAATTTGAGTACTCGGGTCACGTTTTCCGAAGCCTTCTCCAACAACACCTTTGCCTGGCGTGTGTTCGTGCCGTAGGCGATGGATACAGGCACGATCAACCGAACAATCCGGTCCGAATGCGTCCAGTTGACGACCTCGTTGGCGATCAACTGCTCGTTGGGGACAAGGTACTCCTTGCCGTCACGGGTGAGCAGCGAGGCATATCGTCCGCGCATATCCTGCACCGTGCCGAGCACACCTCCTATCTCGATGGTATCGCCCGGTTTGATGGAGTTGTCGATGAGCAGCAGGATACCGGAAACATAATTCGAGAAGATGGTTTTCAGCCCAAATCCGATACCCACACCGATTGCGCCGGAGAAGATGGTCAGGCTGGTCAGGTCGATGCCCACGCTGGTCAATGCGAGCAGGATGGCCGCCGTATACAGCAGAATGTTCACGATCTTGGAGATGAGCACCTGAAGCGTTGGCGACAGGCTGCCCGTTGTCTCGATTTTCTTGACCGTAAACCGGGAGATCAGAGAGGCGACCTGTAGACATAGCGCCGCCATGACGATGCCCTTGATGGCACCGTACACCGTTATATGAGCATCTCCCATGGCGATACTGAGGCCTTGGAGATACGCTTTTATGTGGACCATCACGCCCACGATTTGAAGCAGAGTGATGCCCCAGATGAAGACTGCCGCAGTCTTGGCTATGGCTCTATTGGGGATGATGAAGGAAATCAGCCTGATGACGATCCAGGCAAAGGCAAGATCGCTGGCAGCAAACAGCCAGTGCGGGAAATGATCACGCAGGACAAAGGTTGCAATGCATATCTGGGCGAGGACGAAGAAAACAATGCTGTAGCCAATGCCCGTAGAGGCAAGAAACGCTGAGCGGAGCAGCTCATTTTCCACTGACGTCTGCACCCACGTTTCAAACCTAGGGCGAATGACACTGACCACAATGGCAGCAAGGATCAGGGCGCCGAGAATGCACGCCCACTGAGCAGCCGTGAAGGTGGTCAGCACATTGGTCTGCACCCACTCCACTGCGAAAATACGATATTGCTCAAGCCACTGTTCCATGACGCCCGCCTGAAGCAGAGGCTCTATTTATCTCGAATCTCGCACATGTATTCCTGAACCGACTCGTTACCGTCGTCGTCGGCCACCTTGATTTCCAGCTTGAATCGGCCGGACGGAATCTTCACGTTGTTGGCCCTGATGGACTGCCCGAGCAGATACGGCTCCAGCCGCTTGGTCAGGTTCTTGGAGAACCACCCCTTCTTGGCCTTGATATTGAGACTCTTCATATTGACCGGGGCAATACCTTCCCTGAAGAAAACCAGCAGGTCCATGGTACTGGGTGAATCAATGACGAGCCCCTTATCGGTCTCCTTCACCTTTGGACTCTCAAAAACGATCTTTGGACCAATGCCATAGCCCAGAGCCTTGGGCATCCCGCCCTTCTCCCATTCCTCGTCTTCCAAACGCAGTTCTTTGGCCTCATCCATAGACAGGAGCATGAGACCGTCTCCTGCCAGAATTGCCTGAGAAACGATTGTCAGACAGACGATAATAGCTGCAATGAGTAGACGGCTTGCTTTCCAGATCATCGCTCACTCCATTTAGTTTGCAGTTTCCTGGTCATCTTTCCTATCGAACACCACCTTGGTGACGATGCCGGTATTTTTCTTGTAGTATATGTAGGCATTATATTCCTTCACAGGATCATATATCGCCTTGTCCCTAAGGTAGTCATAGACCGAGACCAACAACGACATGATCTCTGAAAGGATACCCTTGTCAGTATCGCTCACAGGAACGAGTTGCACCTCGCCGCCGTATTCTTCCACCTTGGAAAACCAGTGGTCGAGCCGCTTCGGTATTGAGTTGAGGGTGATCGCAGCCGGGAACAAAACGGTGACTTCTGGCAGGTCAGCCCTGAGCGATGAGGAAAGCTGTCGGTCAAAGCTCTCTGAGTCGAAGAACTCGACCTGTCCTTGCGCCTCCGGTAGCGGGACCTGTCTGGCTTTACAACCCGAGATCATCAACGCCGCCACTACGAACAAGATGAGAAGTGCATACTGTTTCATGTCGTCTTTCCTTCGCTATTTAATGGTAACGTAAACAATCCCTGCGCCATACTTTCTCGGCTTGGGCTTGGGAGGCTCCGGCGCCTCCGGCTCGGGAGCGGACTCCACGACAAACCCGCGCGTTGAAGACTTGGACATCATCTTGAACACGCCTTCGCCGTACCCCTGCTCATACATATTGACCTTGTTGGGAGAAACAAACACCGCGATCAACGCCTTGCCGGATGGCGGCGCAGCCTTGAGCACAAATCGGTCTCCAGGAGCCGGGATAGTCACGGTCTGCCCTGCCCCGATCCAATTGTTCACGTGATATTTGTTGGGATAAAGGACCGTCGGCACATTATCCCCCGGCTGCAGGGTGACGATGTTGACATACCCTCCCTTGGCGATCTTGCTGGTGATCACCAAGGAATCTCCGACCTTGAAACTCCGGGCATTGGTCGTGGCCGAAACAGTGTATGCCGCACTATCCACCAGTTCCTTGAGTTCCTCGGACCACGATTGCTTCTTGGGCGGCTTCTGCGGCTTTTGCGGTCTGGGCTTCTTGCTGACAAACATGTTCTTCTGATTATTGTCCGCCCCGCCCACCAACGCAGGCCGATGCACCAGTCCCGGATCAGGCAGCTGCTTGGCAATATATGCGGTTGTCTTGTCGTGCAGGGACAACATGGTGATGGAACGCCTGCCCTTGCTCGCCTTGACGATGGCATCGCGAATACCCAGGGTGAAGAAACTGCCAAGGTTGGAAGCCTGCGCCCGCTGATTATCCTGCGCTGCGCTCAGGGCCGAATATGTGCCAGCTTGCAATCCCTGAATGGACTTTGAGGCAAAACTGACAGAACGGGTTGTCCTCGGCATGCCTGGATACTCAATATACTTCGGGTAAAGCCCTTTCTGGCCGGGAATACTGCGAGTGGCCGTGCCGCTGTGACATGCATCAATCAGGATGAAGACATTTTTCGACGGAATCTTTTCCAACATCTCGTTGAACATGTCGTCCACAAAGACGTTGTTCAGCGTGTTGACGCCGATAGAGGCGTCATGGGTAACCAGCACCTCGTCCGCCTTGTCCGGTTCATCCTTGTTCTTGTCGTAAATCTGCGAACCATGACCGCTGAAATAGAAAAGGACATTATCATCCTTGCCAACGCCCTTGATGAGCCAGCTATCGATTGCATGACGGATATTCTTGAGGGTGGCCTGCTTGTCGAGGAGGACCTTGATCTCGCTTTTCTGGTAACCAAGCGTCAGGGCTACCTCCCGCATCATTTTGATATCCTTGTCGATGCCGGGAAGATTTGCCCCTTTCATCTGGTAATCACCTACCCCGATGAGCAGAGCCCGGTTGGCAGAATGTGCTTCCGTGACAGATACAAAAATGATGGCCAAGAGCAAAAGGATGGTCGCTAACCGCATCTCTCCTCCTCACTTACGGATAACACATCGTTCTATTGGATATTCCCCCTATCCCAAGGAGCCTCACTCCAAGAGGGAGTCCATGATGTAACTATAATATGGCTGGCATTATTTTCGGATTATAATTCTAATGTAGGTAGAGGACCGTCGTTCATGGTGGCCCCATTCATGGGAGGGAGCATGTCTAAAATAGCTATCGCATGCATTGTCAGTCTGATGCTTTCTGTCGTCTGGATCTTCCCGGCAACTGCGAATGAAGACATCGTACAGAGCGAAGAACTGATTCAGCAGTTGAAGAAGCAGCCACAGACACGCAAGACACGTGGCTTCGTGATTTCCGGTGCCGAGACAGGCCCAGCACCGCAACAGGCCGCTCCTCCGTCTGCCACCATCTATGTCTACTTCATCTCCGGAACAGTGGACTTTGCTGACGAGCAATCCCGCCAGCAACTCGACGAGCTTGGCCGGGCATTGACCTCCAAGGCACTGACGGGTGCACGCTTCGAAATAAGCGGCCACACGGACAGCGTGGGCAGCGACGAATACAACATGAACCTTTCCAGAAGGCGCGCCGAAACCGTCAACGCCTATCTGGAAGAAAACTTTGGCTACTCGACCACAGCAGTAGAAGGATATGGCGAGACCCAGCCCATCGCCACCAATGACACATCCGAGGGACGTGCCAGGAACCGGCGCGTCGTCATAACCCGCTTGGATTAACACTCAGACTCAGGCTTCAGACATGACACACACCATCCGCCTCACGACTCTGGCACTCTTGATCGTTTTGTTTACCGGAATACATTCCGCCAATGCCTCCGAACCAGCTATCGGGACAGTGACCCGCATCAAAACAGCCGCCATTATAGACGGAAAAGACGCCGCCCTTGGCACTGATGTCTATTCGGGCAGCAGTATCAGCACAGACGCAGACGGCAGACTCGAAGTGACCTTCAAGGACAACACCATGCTGCAGGTTGGAGGCGGATCGACGTTCGTCATAGACAGCTTCATCTTCGATCCCGAGCAGGATGAGCAGGTGCAAAAGGCCTTCTTCAATCTCACCAAGGGATCATTTCGCATGGTCACCAGTGAGTTGATTGATGCCAACCCCGAAATCTTCGGCGTCAAGACCCCGCTGGCCTCCATCGGCATCCGCGGCACCGACTTCTGGGGCGGGTATCTGTCGGACATCGAGATTGATATCGTCATGCTCAAGGGCAAGGGCGTCATCGTTACCTCGATGGGCGGCGTGGTGGAAATCGACGAGCCCGGCAAAGGCGTTTCCGTTCCCGACCCCATCAACCATCCCATGGGATTCGCCAAGGCGCTCCAACCTCCCACAGTGAAGAGGTGGAGCCAGGAAAAGCTCTCCCGGGCCACGGCAACTGTATCGTTTGAATAAGTACGTCCCAAAAGAAGAAAGAAAAAATAGGCCCCACGCAGATAGCACGCTACGTGGGGCCTGAAGAAACTCCGTTGCCATGTGTCGCAAGGTCCGGCGCGACAGCTTACGGAGGTGTTCTGTCAATCTGGTCGAAATACTCGCTGGTCGTGATGTGCCAGCGAACATCTTGAGCAGTCTGAGAAAAAAGAAAAGCCCGGGACGGGGGAGGTGTCCCCGCCCCGGGTGTTTAGTAGGTTCAGTCTTAGCTGGTCATACGCTTGACCGGGCGACCCAGTTTGGCCAGGAACTGCTTCCTGGACATGGGGCCCTTCTGGATGGACGAAGCGTCTGCGGACAGCATTTCATAGTAGCTGTCAGGATCGGTCTGCACGAGGTAGATGACACGAGTTTCATCGGGGTCTACCAGCATGGCATCAGGCCATTTTTCCTGGACTTCTGCCAAACGTTTTTCGGCCAGAGCCAGCATCTCGTCACGATCACCGAAGTTCATGGTTCCGGTCGGGCAGCTGGTCACGCAGGCAGGTCTCATACCAGCCTGTACGCGATCGATGCACATGTCACATTTCATGACTTTACCGGTCTCCTGATTCGCACGCGGGATATCGTAGGGGCAGGAAGCCTGGAAGGCGTCCTTGTCCTTTTCCTGCATGGTCAGATCGGTGTAGACGACTGCGCCGGTTTCCTCGTCGTGAACGACGGAGCCGGGAACCTCCATGGCGTCGATGCACGGCGGCTCGACACAATGGCGGCACTGTTCAGGGAAGAACAGCCACTGCAGTTTGTCATCGATCTGCACTTCACTGAAGCGGACCAGACGAATGGTGTTGCCGGACAGATCCTTGGGGTTCTGGTGGGAGCCCCAGTTGGTGGTCTTTTCGGCGGGCAGCTTTTTCCACTGCTTGCAGGCTACCTGACAACCGCGGCAGGCGGTACAAAGGGTCAAATCAACAAAGAAGCTTTTACCACTCATTATTTATCCCCTTCTTTCCACTTGCGCAGGTTGACCATGAACGCCTTGTATTCGGGAATACCGGTGTTCGGATCACCAACGTTGGGGGTCACAATGTTCGCAGAGTCACCACCATCAAGCGGCTTCACCCAACCGTAGTGCCAAGGCATACCAACCATGTGGATGTCATTGCCATCGATCTTGTACGGCTGAATGCGTTCAGTCACCATTGCGATAGCCCACAGGGAGCCACGGATACTTTCGATGGTGACTTTCTCACCATTTTCGATGCCGCGCAGCTTGGCCAGCTCAGGGCTGATCTCAACAAACATCTGCGGTTCTGCTTCCACCAGCCAGTCACACCAGCGAGTCATGGAACCAGTCTGCCAGTGTTCAGTGACACGGTAGGTGGTTGCAACGAACGGGTAGCGCGGGTCACACACGGCCTTCTCTTCACCCTTGATCTGAACAGCAGTGGGGTTGTGGAGAGTGCCGGAGAAGGGATGCTCCTTAACGGGGCATTCCAGCGGTTCGTAGTATTCAGGCAGCGGTCCATCTGCGCGGCCGGGGCCAAAGAGCTGACCGAAGCCGTGTTTGCGCATGATGAACGGATTCTTGGTGCCGGGAGCCCAGCCACCATCGGGGACGTCGCCGATCCACTTCTTGCCGTCCCACTCGATGACAGTACGTTCCGGGTTCCAGGGCTTGCCCTGCAGGTCAACGGAAGCTCTGTTGTAGAGGATGCGGCGGTTGACAGGCCAGCACCAGGTCCAGTTCGGGAACAGGCCGATCTTCTTCTGAAGGTCAGTCTGTGCCGGGTTGTGACGCTGGGACTTGTTCTCTGTGTCAGACACGGAGTTACAGTAGAGCCAGTTACCGGAAGTGGTGGAACCATCGTCCTGCAGGTAAGCGAAGCTCGGGACCTGCTGGCCCTTCTTGAACTGCTTGCCTTTGACGACGGTGTCACGGGTGAACCAACCGTTGCAGAGACGGGCGGTCTTTTCAGCACTGAAGTGCATGTGACCATGGCCATCGTCTTCACACATGTTCTCGAAGCTCAGGCGAGTGATAGCCTCGGGGAATGCGCCGCCCTCTTTCTTGTAGAGTTCGGCCATTTCTTCCCACAGCTCGTGGAACATGTGACCATCGGTGAGCACGCCGTCCTTCGGTTCCGGACCAGCGTAACGCCACTGCATCCAGCGACCGGAGTTGGAGACGGAGCCGTCTTTTTCGATTGCGGTTGCGCAAGGAATGAAGAAGGTCTCGGTCTTGACCTTGGCGGGATCCATGTCCGGGCCTTTCCAGAAGCTGGAGGTCTCACAGTCAAAGACGTTGACGTTGACCATCCAGTCGAGTTCGGCAAGAGCCTTACGGGTCTTGACGGAGTCGGAGCTGGAACAAGCCGGGTTCATGCCCCAGATCCACGCACCGGTGAAGCCGCCTTCGTACATGCGGTCGATGAGCGGAATCCAGGAGTACTTGCTGGCAGCATGGGTATCCAGCTTGGGCAGGTACTTGTATGCTTCTGCCGGGGTATCGTCAGAGTACATGGCCTTGAGCAGGCTGGCGGAGTACTTGGGATAGTTCTGCCACCAGTTTGCACTCATCGGATCGTTGGAAACAGGCGCGAACTTCTTGTTGTACTGGTCAAGAGTGTCCAGTCCGGCAAGAGGAGTTGCGATGTAACCAGGCAGGATGTGGTACAGGAGAGCGTAGTCAGTGGAACCCTGAACATTACACTCACCGCGCAGTGCGTTAACACCGCCACCG
Source organism: Pseudodesulfovibrio sp. zrk46 (assembly GCF_012516435.1). Taxonomy (NCBI): domain Bacteria; kingdom Pseudomonadati; phylum Thermodesulfobacteriota; class Desulfovibrionia; order Desulfovibrionales; family Desulfovibrionaceae; genus Pseudodesulfovibrio; species Pseudodesulfovibrio sp. zrk46. Next base: position 2,612,220 of record NZ_CP051216.1, on the reverse strand, counting down.
GCGATACCGATGTTACCGAGCAGGAGCTGGATCATGGCCATGGCGCGGATGTTCTGCACACCAACGCTATGCTGAGTCCAACCCATGGCGTACATGATGGTACCGGCTTTCTTGGCAGTACCGGTGGAGGAGTACATTTCGTACAGCTCATCCAGATCTGCGTGAGAGAGACCCGACATGCTGGACACCTTGTCATAGGTGTAACGCTCGAAGTGCTTCTTCACGATCTGGAAGACACAACGGGGATGCTGCAGGGTCTTGTCTTTTTTGGGGATGCCATTGGCGTCAGTTTCAAACGCCCACTTGGACTTATCGTAAGAGGCGGTCTTCTCGTCGAAACCGGAGAAGATGCCGTCCTCGAAACCGTAACCTTCGCCAACGATGAAAGAAGCGTTGGTGTAGTCACGCATGTATTCGAGGAAGTAGCGCTTTTTCTCGATGATATACTTAATCATACCACCGAGGACCGCGATATCGGAACCGGGTCGCAGCGCAATATATTTGTCAGAACGTGCGGAAGTACGCGTGTAACGCGGATCAACGTGAATGATCTTTCCGCCCTTTGCTTGCGCTTTCAGGGCCCATTTGAAGGAAATGGGGTGGTTTTCGGCAGCATTACTGCCCATTATCAAAATACAGTCACTGTTCTGAAGATCATTCCAGTGATTGGTCATCGCACCGCGTCCGAACGACTCTCCCAGAGCCGCAACAGTTGCACTGTGTCAGATACGGGCCTGATGTTCGAGGTATACGATACCCTGGGCACGCATAAATGCATGCATTGCGTAACATTCTTCATTGTCGAGTGCAGCAGAGCCTAGAGAAGCTACACCCATGTTACGGTTGACGATCTGGCCTTTGGCGTTCTTTTCCTCGAAACCCTTGTCGCGGGATTTCTTGGCAAGCTTGGCGATGCGTTTCTTACACCAGTCCCAGCTCTTCTCTTCCCACTGACCGGAATAGGGAGCGCGGTAGAGACATTTGCCATTACGAGAAGCGTTCTCGGTCATCTGGATAGAGCTTGCGCCCTTTGCACAGAGAGAACCTTCGTTAATGGGGTGGTCGGGGTTACCTTCCACGTTGATAGCTCTTTTGGTCTTCAGAGAAGTAGTAACGACCAGTCCACAACCAACAGAGCAATAAGCACAAACGGAGGTCGTTTCCTTACTCCATTCGGGCTTCATCTGTTCGATTTTGTTGACCACTGTTTTCTTACAGCCAAGGCCGAGCCCGCCAAAGGCGACGCCAACCGCTGCTGTAGAAGACAGCTTAACAAAGTCACGACGATTCAGTTTCATTCCTAACCCTTAACTTGTTATTTATCGTCCACGAATCTCACAGCCGAGCACTGTAAGAAGCCTATAGCCAGAGAGCGCCACAGGAGGCTCATGAAGAGTCATGCCGTCGCAACAAGAAACCGGAGCCCAAGTAAAGACTCGGACCTCCAGAGTGCTGGCATATTCTTCACACGCCTCGAGAGACACCCCCAGCCCTCCAAAAGGAAGGTCGGCTGTGCTCCGCGCTGTTATAGATTTTTCATTGAGTGCCAAGATGCACCTCCATGACCTTGCTTCTCTACTTTGTGTACAAAAGCCTGAGTTTTCTATGGAGGATACTGGTGAACAGCAAAAATATGGAACAGCCTCGAATTTCTACACAACCGCCCCAATCCAACTTAAGGATCTTTAATTACTGACTTATTAAGGCATGAAACATGGGCGTTTTCACACAGCAAACACTCTATCAATACCAAGAGTTTGCACTGCGGACAGTCTTGTAAGTTGAACACCTCGCCAAGACGACAGACAATCACGCGAGAGGATTTAGGCCTTGGCGTGATTGAGTTTCCCATGTTCGCCAAGTTCACCTACACTTTTGTAGGCAGGTGGAATGACACTTAAAATCCGCAATTGAGTATCGACAACACTGGTAAGATTTTTTTGTTTTTTTCACATCTTCACAACAATAAAGACTTACAAACCATGATTTGTAAGCCTTTACAGTTCGTTCAGGAGGATCAAATAATCCAAGCCCCAGCTCGAAGTACTATTTCACCATGTATTTCAGATCTGATGTATATGTAGGATAGGCCCACAGGAAATCTGCGAGATCCGAAGCCCGTATGTTAAACTTCATTGCCAATCCAAACACATTGATCACTTCGGCGGCATTGTGTCTGACGATGTGTGCCCCCAGGATCAAGTCGGACTCATTGTCGATAAGAACCTTGTAGGTTCCAAACTCCTCGCCAATTCTCTTGGATGAAGGCCAGCCTGTGGTGTCACCATTGTTCACGCGGAAGTCCCGCCCCTCTTTTCGAGCCGCCGTCTCTGTCAAACCAACCGAAGCAAGCGCCGGAATGCTGAACACGGCAGAGGGAATCACGCCATAGTCGACCACGGATGAATTGCCATGGAGAATGTTCGAGGCAGCGACCTGCCCTTCCTTATCCGCGACAGGAGCCAGCATATACGGTGTATCAACGCAATCCCCTACGGCATAAACCTGTGGATTGCTGACACTCTGCATATATTCGTTCACGACAATTCCCTTTCGTGAATGTTCAACATTGCCGAGATCCCCGTCGAGGACCGAAAGGTTGGGATGACGTCCTGTTGCTTCAATGACGAGATCGACCTCATACACCGCCCCAGTAGAGGAATAGACTTCATATCCAGTTTCAGTGTGAACAATCCGTTCGGGAGACTCACCAAGCAAAACGTCAATCCCGGCAGCAGTGCTGGCCTTCAACAGGGTATCAACCATATCGCTATCAAAAGCCTTCAATGGCTGCGCGGAACGATGCATGATCTGGACTTTGGACGCCCCTGCACGAATGGCGACATGCGCAAACTCGAATGAAATGAAGCCGCCCCCGACAAAAAGGACTCGCTCGGGCAGACTCTGCATATCAAGAAAATACTCACTATCGCGGACGTGCTCCGCCCCCTCAATTGAGAGAGCATTAGGCAACGCACCGGTTGCCAGCACGATCTTCCGCCCCTTAATGGTCTGTCCGCCAACTTCAATCTGGTCATCCGCTATCATTCGAGCTTTACCATTGAAGGTGGTGACGCCACTCTTCTCCCAATGGGCCTGATCGGCTTCCGAACGCCCTTCAAGGAACGCGTTCTTCAATTCCTGCAAAGCCGCCCAGTCAGTCTTGGCCTGCCCCTCAATACCACGCCCCAGCAGGTGGGATACCGAGGCCACAACCTCGGCGTTGCTCACAAGATATTTCTTGGGCTGACACCCCCGCAATGCGCACGTCCCGCCGTATGGACGTTCATCAATAATGGCGACTCGCAAAGCCTTATCCTTGATTACCCCTGAAACAACATAATAAGCGGACGTACCAGATCCAACGACGATGACATCAAAGTTTTCCATATTCATCTATTTCCCAAACAGAGTAGTTTTCAATTCTGGATGCAATATCACTCAACAGTATTTTGAGCTAAGGCTATACCAAAACCAAAAGAGAAAAAAGGACTTCAGCATCTCATCTGAAGTCTTTTGTTTTCTATGGAATGTTTGCCAACTGCACGGCAACCAGGACGTCAGTAACCTTCTATGAAAACACGCCATAATTGAATCTCTGAAATTCTCATCCAATCAGATATTGACAAAGGTAGTAATCACTGAATATAGGCACGACATCAATTTAAAGGAGCTTTGATGTTTACCAATGTAAAAAGGGTGTTCCTGTCCTAGGAATGCGCTTGAAGGGCTTAACCATTAGAAAACAATTCTAATGGAAGCTTTCTGCTTTTTTATACCCATATATTCATTCCGCATTCCGCAAAACAGGGCACCCCTGCCCCGGATTGTCATTACTACCGATTAGTTAATTGTAGCTGCTTTCATTAGCCGCTCTTGGTTTGTGCTGTGCGCAAGCAAAACAACTCGCGAGAATCTCCAAGTAGGTTCCATGATTTCACTTTGCCGCGCCCTTTAACCGCCAACCAAGAGTCTGACTTCGTAAACAGCTGCATAGATAGGTAAATACAATTTGTATTTGCAGGAGCAGACTCATGTCCAGACAGCGGAAAACCATACACTTTGATACGAACCCATTCATATGTGAGCATTGCGGCCTCACAGTCCCATCACCATTAAGCGGAACCAAAAACCGAAATCATTGCTGCCACTGCCTGCACAGCAAGCACGTAGACATGAAAATTGGTGATCGCCGTTCCGGTTGCCGAGGCACCATGGAGCCAATCGGCCTATGGGTTAAGGACAGCGAGGAGTGCGCCGTGATACATCGGTGCCAAAAGTGCGGCTTCATCCGCACCAACCGCATTGCCGGTGACGACAATGAGGTCGTGCTGTTTACGCTGGCAGCGCGCCTGATTACGCAATTACCATTTCCGGCCAAAGTAGCTTTGGAAAAAATTGAACGTCAGCAAATGGGTGGCGAACATGTATAGTATGGAACAACTCGGTTGGAACGCGTTCTTTGAGGACCATTTCCAGCCATACAAGGAACAAGGATTAGGCGTTGGCCGCGTATTGAGAGAAGTACGCCACCAATACAGGATATACACACCGCAAGGCATCGTGGACGGAGACGTCTCAGGGCATTTCCAATACACCGCGATCGACCGGGCCGATTACCCCACGGTAGGTGACTGGGTCGTCATACGACAGCATGATGATTACGCCCTGATCGAGAAGGTCCTGCCACGCACCAGTGCGTTCTCCCGCAACAGAGCCGGCACCGAAGTGCAGGAGCAGGTCGTTGCAGCGAACATTGACTATCTCTGCATAGTCTGCGGCTTGGACGGCGGAAGGAACTTCAACCTCCGAGGTATTGAGCGGTATATTGCCATGACAATGGAAGGCGGAGCAAAGCCTGTCATCGTCCTGAACAAGTCAGACCTCTGTGCAGACGGAGAACTCGCCATGCTCCAGGCCCAAAGTGTCGCGGACGCTTTCCCCATCCATCTGGTAAGTGCGTTGACCCATGAGGGGCTTGAGGAGTTTTCCATGAGCTTTGAAAGCGGCTCTACCGTCGCCTTTGCCGGGCATTCCGGTGTGGGGAAATCCTCATTGATCAACACCCTGTTGGGCCGCGCTGAATTGAAAACCAACTCACTTCGAGAGAGCGACCTGCGCGGGAGGCATACGACCACTCACAAGGAACTGTTCTTTCTGCAAAGCGGAGCCATGGTGATCGATACGCCCGGCATGCGCGAACTCCAACTATGGGGAAGCCAGCAAAGCTTGAACGACACCTACAGTGAAATACATGAAGCTGCCCAAAGGTGCCGTTTCAATGACTGCACTCATCAGAATGAACCCGGCTGTGCCGTGCGGGAACTGTTGATTGACGGTTCAGTGGAGATGGAGCGCTACGAAAACTATTTGGATATGCGTTCCGAGCTTCTCTTCCTTGAGAGCAAAAGAAATGAAAAGAAAAGTCATGAAAGGAAGGCAAAAGAGAAAGCCCTTTCAAGATTGATTCGTCGGTCGCAAAAGAACCACAAAAGGAAGTAATTCCAAACGGCAACATCCATTAACACAATACAAAAGGGTGACTCGGCTAAAGCCGAGTCACCCTTTTTAATTACAAAACGAAATAACAGCCTGGGCTTTCAGGACACTGTTCACGAAAGCTTTTCAAGTATCCAGTCAAACCACAATTTATGAAGATTTTCGCTGTAATTCTCCGACATCGGGTTCATGAAACCGTGCCCGCCGTCAGCCTTGAAACACTGAGTCCGGTCTTTCCCCTGCAGTTGCACAATGACTTCATCGACATCGAAGTGTTTTTCATAATTGGGGAAAACCAGATACGTCGGCACCCTTGGCGTCCGATCATGCATTGTACGTATGGATGAACCATAGAAACAAAACGCACTTAACGCCTCGCCAGTCACTTCCGTAACCGCAGCCCAAACAGCGCCTGCGCCTGCACTAAAACCAAGAAGGCTCACCGGCCCTTCAACTTCACACAAGCCCTGTACCACCCTGCGGGCATACTCTTCATGCCCACACGCAGCGAGATATTCCGCATACGCCTCATCTTCATTCACAAAGCCCGGATCGGTACCATCATATGGATCAACAATTAACACGGAATTCCCAACACTTCGCAAGGCATCAGCCATTGCTTCAACGTGTGAGGTTCTCCCCCAGATTTCCGTGACAAGAAGTATAGTCATCGCTTTCCACCTTGAGTGGTACACAGCTAGTGTATTCAAGAAAACAAATCAATTCTCCCATACTGCATCACATGGAGGTCCAGTCCATTCCAGTGTACCGTTATGCACAGCTAACCGCTCTTAATCATTCACATCCATAGGCAAGCGAACTCAATTCACCGACTGACTCTGGAACGTTTTATGCTTGGATTGCATATTTGTGACAGGATAAATTGCCATACGTCTTAGTTTTTTTCATGACAAAACAGCATGTTAAAACAAGACAACACTTACCGGCGTTAGCTGTAGCGACTTAAGCGGACAGAAAAACGTTGCAAAAAGCAACAAGCCACGCCCGTAGGAATCGTCCAAACGCCCGGCAAGAGAAGTGAGTGAATGATGACTGCTATTACTATTTTCAACGGTTTGTTTTGTGATGCCGAGTCTGTCGTTAAAGAGGTTGTGGACATCACCGGATATAGCCTAGTTACTGACATAGATGTAATTGACGAAGCCGCACGGCTTTCCGGCATAAGCCAAAAAACAATTCTCAAATCTTTCCCTTCTGGACGAGGCACACCCAAACCAGATCACTTCCGCAGCAAACGCGTTTTCCGGGCGTTGCGTTTTGCAATGGCTAAAATGATTTCTGAAAAACAAGACATCGTATTTTGGGGATATATGTCTCTGCTGCCACCGCCTTCTATCGAAAATTTACTCAGGGTATGTCTGATTGACGGGATGGATGCCCGTGTTTGCAAAGCTACCCAACAAAAAGGATATCCCATTGCAGATGCCCGTGAGCACATCCGCAATGACGACAGCATCCGAAGCAATCTGATCCTCGATGTTACAGATTGCAACGATCCTTGGGATAGCAGCCTCTATGACCTTCTTATTCCCGTCACTTCCACGGGGATAAAAGAGAGTGCGAATATTATCGTCCAACAACTCGCCAGCAACGAACAGGATTCCTTGTCCTTCCAAAAAAGTATGGATGATTATTTGTTGGAGAGCAGTGTTCAGACGACTCTGGCAGATAAAGGCTACGACGTTTTTGTTTCAGCCAAAGAACAGTCCCTGATCATCAGCTTTGAAGACCATCAGAACGTACTGGACAACATGTCCCTTCATCTGACTGAAACTATTTCTGGATTTGAAGGGGTTGAGGGCGTGGAAGTAGGCGTCGGCGACCGTTATAATCCCAATGACATATTTCAGAGAGTCCCACGGTTGAGGACCCCCAAGGATCATTACTCAGCGAAGCCGTCTTCACTTGAAAGTGTAGGACTCTTAGGTGACGGAGTGGATGACACTGCGTTGGCACTCGAGATTCAGAATTCATTGTTGAATCAGGACCTGGATGTTTCCGTCGCAGCCAAAAACGGTTTTGTTTCAATTTCCATAAACGATCATCGTTCCACCCTAACCCATATGGCCCGCTATCTTTGCGACTCCATTTCCAAGCAGGAGGGCGTCAAGGACGTGGATATCAGTGTGGGCAGAAAGTACTATCAGATGTCTGGCTATATGCGAATGCGTAAACAGTACGCCGAAGCGTTTATTGCCGATGACAACCGTGAATTCGTGCTGGCCCTGTCAGACAGGGTGCAGCAAAGGGAACGGAAAGGGACGTTCGTTTCCCCGGACAGACCAGTCAAAAGGAAAACCCTTTCCAACATCACAAGGTCTGCCCCTCAAAAGAATCGCATGTATTTATATCGTTGAGGCGAGTCTTTAATTCAAGATTTCCTTCTGCACAACTCCGACTGCCTCTCCCCAAAAGCAGTCGAATCATTCGGCACGGCCTTGAAACACCGAATAGGCAATCATTGGAATAGGGAGCTATTCTCCTGACTCTCCGGCATCATGCCCCCTTGCATTTTCTCTTGGCGAGGCATAGCCTTGATTCTTCCGAAATCCTCAGAGGACACCATGCTCAGACCGAACCTCAGACAAACCATCGTCATCGGCATAGCCATATTCACTCTTGCCTTCAGCGGTATTGCCATGCTGTCGCTCTCCAATATCAACCAACTGGAGCAGGAAGTAATCCTCGTCGAACGGGCAGACGACCTTCGTAATCTCATTCTCGAAATCCGGCGAGAGGAAAAAAACTTCTTCCTCTATCACGACAGAGCCGTGTTCACGCTGAACCGGAGTAATATTGAAAGAGCAACCAAGCTGCTCGACACCCTTTCATATGAGATAGACAAGCCCGATGGACGAGAACACGGCCAGGCCTTGCTCCGTGGTCTGGAGCAATACGGCACCCTGCTCAAGCAACTCACGGCAAGCTCCACTCAGGTCAGGGAGAATGATCCCACGGCCAAAGCCCTTCGCGAGACAGGCCAAAAGCTGGTAGAACACTCACGGGCCATCGCTGAATTTGAACGGCAGAACATCCTCTCGATCAACGATAAACTCCGGACGACATTGATCATTTCCATGGCTGTCGTCGCGGTGGTTGTCCTTGCCCTTGTCTTCTTTGTCTCCAAAAGTATCCTTGGTCCACTTCGCCAGGTTCAGGAGGCGACCCGCCAGATTGCCCAAGGCTCCTTTGTGCCCCTTGCCGTCCAGAACGCGGACGATGAAATACAACAGGTTTTTGTCGCCCTTAATTCCATGGTCGAAGAGCTCAAACAACGCCAGACACAGCTCGTTCAGGCACAAAAACTCTCATCCATCGGCACCCTGGCCTCCGGCATCGCCCACCAGTTGAACAACCCCCTGAACAACATCTCCACCTCGGCGCAGATCCTTGCCGAGGAGACGCTTGGGCACAACGAATTCGGCGACAAGATGATGAACAACATCCTTCAAGAGACCATCCGCGCCCGCGACATCGTCAAAGGGCTGCTGGAATTCTCCCGCCACAAGGATTTCTCTCCAGCCCCGCACGACCTGCGCACGGTCCTTGAGACAGCAATCCAACTCGTCTCCAGCCAGGCAGGTTCAGGAATCTCCATCAAACTGGGAGTCCCTGAAGGCGTCAGTCTCTATCTGGACCGGCAACGATTCCAGGAAGCCGTTATCAACCTCATCATCAATGCCATTCAGGCCATTGGAGATCGCGAAGGCGTCATTGAGATTCAATCGGCACAGGAACCCGACGCCAAAATCATCACCATTTCTGACACTGGTGCAGGCATGACACCCGAGACTCTCCAACGTATTTTTGATCCGTTCTTCACCACCAAGGAAGTGGGACAAGGTACGGGCCTCGGCCTCTATGTCGTGTACGGCATCATCAATGAGCACAACGGGACCATTCGAGCAGAAAGCACCCCGGGTGAAGGGACGACCTTCACCATTCAACTCCCCCTCGAACCAGAGGAGCAGGCATGATAACCTCGTCCATCCTGTTGGTCGAAGACGAAAAGATCGCCCGCGAAAACCTGACCCATGTCCTGACAACAACAGGATACACCGTCACGGCTACAGGCTCGGCCGAGGAAGCCCTTCGTGAATTGAAGCGAAAGGAATACGACCTGCTGATCACCGACCTGATGCTGCCCGGCATGGACGGCATCCAACTGCTGGACCGTGTACGAGCCCGGCACCCGCTGACCATCGTCATCATGATCACAGGGCATGCGACCGTTGCCAACGCGGTCACGGCCATGCAGAAAGGAGCGCACTCGTACATCGCCAAGCCGGTCAAACTGGACGAACTACGGCTCCAGGTCGAACGCGCCTTGGAGCAACACGCCCTCTCCGCTGAGGTTCTCCGCCTGCGCAAGATCATTGCACAGGGCAAAAGCGATTTTCCGCTGGTCGGTCAAAGCGACAAGTTCAGCAAGCTCAAGAAAATGGTCAAACAACTGGCCTTGATGAACTGCAACGTCCTTATTCAGGGCGAGACAGGCACCGGTAAGGAATTGGTGGCGCAAGGCATTCATCAACTCAGCCAACGTTCCGAAGAACGGTTCATGGCCATCAACTGCGGCACCTTTACCGCTGAACTCATGGACAAAGAGCTGTTCGGGCATGAGAAGGAAGCCTTTACCGGAGCCAACCGCGGGCAGAAAGGCATCCTTGAAGTCGCGGATGGCGGCACCGTCTTCTTTGATGAAATCGGCGAACTGCCATTGAACATGCAGGTCAAGCTGCTTCGGGTGCTTCAGGAACGAACCTTCCTCCGGGTCGGCGGCACCAAGGAAATCCCTGTGGACATCCGCGTAGTGGCGGCCACGAACTGCGACCTGCGTGAATTGGTTGAGAAAGGCGAATTTCGACAGGACCTCTACTACCGCCTGAATGTGGTAACCCTCGAAGCGCCGCCATTACGGGAACATCATGAAGATATCCCGGTTCTCGTCGGACACTTCCTTGAAAAGCACCGCCATCCGGGCCAGACCATCCACTCCATCACCCAGGACACGCTGGATATTCTGATGCATTACCCCTTCCCCGGCAATGTGCGAGAACTGGAAAACATCGTGCAACGGGCGCTCGCCCTTGGACAGGGACCTGAGTTTACGCCTGATCTGCTGCCGGAAGAGGTCAGCCATGTGCAACCGGAAAACCCTCTCCCCACGCTAGAGGAGTTGGAGAAGGCACATATTCGCAAGGTGCTTGCGGCCTCGGCTGGCAACAAGACTCAGGCCGCACGGGCGCTGGGCATAGACAGGGTTTCGCTCTGGCGAAAGATTAAGCGACACAATCTGGAGTAAGATCGTCGCACAGTGCGATCCGAGCCGCCTCTTCCATGGTGGAAACGTAGTGAATATCAAGTCCTTCCGTCACTTCAGGCTCAATGGACTGCACACGGGACGCACATCCTTCCGGCAGAATGACAACCTTAATGCCCGCAGTCTGGGCAGCCATCAGCTTTTCCCTGACTCCGCCCACAGGAAGCACTTCCCCCAACAACGACAATTCGCCGGTGGAGGCAACGTCCGGACGGACTGCCCGGCCGGTCATGAGCGACAACAAGGCGATAGTGATGGCCAAGCCTGCCGACGGCCCCTCTTTGGAAACCGCACCGGCAGGGATATGCACGTGAATATCCGACAGTTCGTAAAAATCCGGATTAATATCAAATATCTCAGCATGACTACGGCAATAGCTCAGCGCGGTCTGCGCTGATTCTCGCAGAATTTCACCGAGAGAACCAGTGAGGATGAGTTGCTTGTTGCCCTGCATGCGTGCGGCCTCAACAAAAATGATCTCGCCGCCGTTTTCCGTCCACACCAAACTCGTAGCCAAACCAACCTTGGATTGCTTCTGAGCCATGGTCGAAGAATTGAGTGGCGCACCCAACATCTGGTGAACCATATCCGTGTCAACGGAAACAGCTCCCTGCCCTTCTGACAAAATCTGCTTCGCAATCTTGCGGCACAGGGCAGCCAATTGCTTACGCAAACCTCTCAGTCCTGCCTCGCGAGTATAGCCTGTTATCAATTCCCGTATCGCCTCGGGGGAAACTGAGACCAATTGCTCGTCCAACCCATGCTGATGTAACTGATCTGGAAGGACGAAATGGGAAGCAATGTGATGCTTTTCATGCAGCGTATAGCTCGGGAACTCGATCACCTCGAGCCGGTCACGCAATGGGGCGGGCAAACGCTCAACCGAGTTGGCAGTACAAATGAATAATGCGCTCGAGAGATCAAAGGGCAATCCCAGAAAATGGTCCATAAAACCGTTGTTCTGTTCCGGGTCCAGCATTTCCAGAAGGACAGAAGTCGCATCGCCCTGAAAATCCTGAACAGCTTTGTCCACTTCATCGAGCATGATGACAGGATTTCGCGAGCCCGCCTTCTGAATACCCTGAAGAATGCGTCCGGGCATTGCTCCGACATACGTTCTTCTATGTCCACGCAACTCTGCTTCGTCTCTGAGACCTGCAAGGGAAAGTCGAAAGAACTTGCGCCCCATTGCTTCGGCAATGGCTCGCCCGATGGAAGTCTTGCCCATGCCGGGAGGCCCGGAAAAGCACAGGACCGGTCCCCGCAGGTGTTGCATTCTGAGACTCTTTTCATACATCTCGGCAACATAGCCGCGCAGCTTGGTCAGATTGACCGGTTTGCCAAGGTACTGGTCAGCGCCCTGCTGCATCGCGGCAACGGCCGTTTTGACCGTGGCATAGCCTGTAATCATGATCACTTTGGTATCAGGCCAACGCTGCCGCAACACCTGCAGCAGTTCCATGCCGTCCATACCTTCCATCTTGAGATCAGAGACAACGATGTCGGCCGGAGACTTTTCCATTGCCGCAACAGCTTCCAGCCCATTGGCAACGGCCTCAACATCATACCCCTCGCCCTGAAAGACGATAGCCATGTTCTCTCGTGCGATGACTTCATCATCCACAAGCAATATACGGGGGTTGTGCCGAGCACACAGGTTCTTCACCGCAAGGAACTCAAGGATACGATCCTTCACGCGGTTCAAGCCATAATGCCGGGCATTAAGCACTTCTTCTGCTCTGGCGATATCCAGATCATCTTTCGTGGTCGTATCCCAGGGTAATGAAAGAAGCACCTCAAGAAAATTCAAGGCAATCGAATACTCAGGAGACGACGGATCGGTTACGTCGATCCGATCACACTCAGCCCGGGCCGCAGCCAAGATCTCCGGAGGAAATCCGGCAGACTCGATGTCTTCCCGAAGTGAAGCATGGGGAGTAGGGGCAGTTTTTTCAACACTGGCCTTCGAAATATCCTCGGTGACAGATTCCACTTCCCTTGAAGAAGATTTCTTACTGAACCACCCCATATATGTCGCCTCCGATTGTTGAGAGGAAGGTATGTATTAGTCGAAATACGCAAGGCGTCTCTATCGATTTCCTGAATATATCACGCGCCTTATGCCTTGTTAAGGTTGCAATTCGTAACACGGGCTGGTTCCCCGGCCCTTTATGCCAAGAAAATGGTCATCTCCACACAGGATCAAACGAGACCCAGATAAATTATACATATTTTACAGCACATTACATCGACATAGAAACAACTGATCATGTGAAATTTTGTTCAAGCGAACCACAGTATTCTTACCAATCGGGCCTCTTATACCCCTCACGCAACCCCCTCGTTGCGTTTTGCAACATGCGTCGTAAACCCTTTGTTTTAGGCCATTCCGCATTATTCGTGCTCAGCACAGGAATAGATCGTTGCAAATTGCATCACATCGTTATCACATATTTTGTGCAAAACATATTTTATTCAATACATTCAGCACTTTAATGAAAGCGCCATTATTGGCATGCGATTTGATTAATAGGGAGCGGGAAGAAGAGAACGAGCAATCTCACACAACAACCAAGGAGTAGAGATATGCCCCTCTTTACAACATTAAGAGCACTGATGGACAAGCATTACAAAGCACAGGCCGAGGCCAACTGCAACACATGCCATGTCGGATCATGGGTGATCTGCCGTGAAGACCATCTGATGCAAAAAAATGGAGGATCTTCGATGATAGATATGTTCAAACGATTCACTCAGAACCGCAAGAAAATGATCACCGACACCCCCGTCAGTGCTGAAGCCTACTGCGATTGCGAACGCCAGGAATGCAAAATCCTCATCGTATGCAAAGGCAATTCGTTTTCCCGCGCCATCTCCGACTATGCCATCCACATGGCCAAGAAAACCCGTAGCTCGCTGGTAGCACTCAATCTCGATGAGTCCGGCCGCGACTTCAACGGATTCTCTGACAAGGCAAAAAACAATATCGATTACTTTTCATGCAAGGCCGCTGAATCCGGCATCAGCTTCTGTCACGAAATTCGTCAGGGAGACGAGGAAACCATCGTCGCCCAGATGCATGAAGCTGACCCCCGTTTCAAGTATGTAATGGATGACACTGCTGTTGTTTGCAAAAGCCGAAACACCATTCCCGTCTACACCCGAGCAACGTTGCGAGCCAAATAGGGCGCTCGCAACGTTTTTCTCCATACGTTTTAAGGATTTCACATGACTCCAGAGATTATAACGGTTATGGCCGTTCTCGTTTTCGCTATTCTCCTTTTCATCTTCGAATGGGTTCGGGTAGACGTTGTCGGCATCATCATGATGGTATTACTGCCGCTTCTCGGTCTCGTTACGCCGCAACAGGCTATCAGCGGACTGAGCAGTAACGCCGTCGTTTCGATCATAGCCGTCATCATAATTGGCGCCGGTCTTGATAAGACCGGCGTCATGAATTCAATGGCACGCGTCATTCTCCGATTTGCCGGGAAAAGCGAATCCCGCATCATGACACTCATATCGGGAACCGTCGCAATCATTTCCGGTTTCATGCAGAACATCGGCGCCGCTGCGCTGTTTCTGCCTGCCGCCAAACGAATCGGCAATCAGACCGGCGTTCCCATTGGCCGACTGCTCATGCCCATGGGTTTTTGCGCAATCATCGGTGGCTGCCTGACCCTGGTTGGCTCAAGCCCGCTCATCCTGCTTAACGACCTCATGGTCGTTGGCGGCACCAAGTACGAACCTTTCGGCTTGTTCAGCGTCACTCCGGTCGGCCTCGTGTTGATCGCCGCTGCGTTGATATACTTCATTCTTCTTGGTCGTTTCATCCTGCCTAACCGCTCAGACGATGAAACTTCAGGCCCGATGTCTTCCGTGCTCGCCAGCACCTACGACCACGTCGGTACCCTTTACGAGCTTGCCATCCCGGCAGACTGGGAAAATGATGCTCCGCTCAAGTCCCTCGACCTCAGACCCATATACTTCTGCACCCTGGTTGCCATCGCCCGCGACAATGCCGCGACCCGAATCTTCGCTCCGACTCCGGAAGAGACGATTCAGCCAGGCGACCATATCGTCGTCGTCGGACCGCAGGAATTCGTCGAGCATATGGCCGACGACATGGGCTGGGCATTGCAACCGGAACTGTCGACGTTCGCCGAGGAGCTTTCTCCGAACAACGCAGGCATCATGGAAGGCATTGTTACTCCCCGCTCCGAGTTCATGGGCCATACCATTGGCGAACTCCGCATCAGAGAACGTTTTCAGGTCTCCCCCCTCGCCATCTTCCGCGGGGAAAAGATATTCGTCAGCGGCTTGAGCGACATCGTCATCGAATCCGGTGATGCTTTGCTGCTGCACGGCCGCTGGGAAATGTTCCACATGCTCAAAGGCCTGCCTGACCTCGTCTTCACTGAGACGGTCAAGGGCGAACTGTTGCGCACAGACAAGGCGAAGTTTGCACTCATGTGGCTGGCCATTTCCCTTGTCATGATCCTCGGCTTCCACGTTCAGCTTTCCATCGCGCTCCTTACAGGCGCTCTCGGCATGATCCTGACCAAGGTCCTGACCATCGACGAGGCTTACCAGTCCGTTGACTGGATGACCGTCTTCCTGCTGGGTGGACTCATCCCGCTGGGTATGGCCTTTGAGAACACCGGTGCCGCAAAATTCATTGCCGACACCATCATGGCTGCCCTTGGCACACCGTCTGCCGTAATGTTGCTGACGGTCATCGGTATCCTGACCTCCTTCTTCACGCTGGTGGCATCCAACGTCGGCGCAACAGTCCTGCTCGTACCGTTATCGATGAACATGGCAATCAACGCCGGCGTCGATCCGCGAGTGGCTGCCCTGACAGTAGCCATAGCCGCATCGAACACCTTTGTTCTGCCTACCCACCAGGTAAACGCATTGATCATGCGTCCCGGAGGATACCGTACGGTTGACTACGTTCGCAGTGGCGCAGGCATGACCGTCATATACATGGTCGTGATGATCGCTGCCCTGATGATGTTCTATTAGCTCACATAGGGCACCGGGAACTCTTCCCGGTGCCCATTTTAGATATTCCAACAGCACATATTTTCTTTAACCCAAGCGACGTCCGGCTGTGCAAAAGCCGTATGGCGTCTTGTCATGTTTTAGGAGAACTTCATGAAAAAACCGATAACAACCGTCTTCGCCGAGACCTTCCTTGGAAGCGCACCGGCCTGGTACAAACTGGTCCTGCTGGGTTTCCTTGTAGTTAACCCGATCCTCATGTTCACCGTCGGCCCATTCATAACCGGCTGGGCACTGATCGCCGAATTCATTTTCACTCTGGCTATGGCCCTGAAATGTTATCCGCTTCCAGCTGGTGGTTTGTTGGCCCTCGAAGCCATCTTTCTGAAACTGACGTCGCCGGAGACCGTCTACCACGAAGCGCTCAACAACTTCGAAGTCATCCTGCTTCTTATCTTCATGGTGGCAGGTATCTACTTCATGAAGGACTTCCTGCAGTTCACCTTCACCAGAATCCTTGTACGCGTTCAGTCCAAGAAACTGATCGCCCTGTTGTTCTGCTTCGCCGGAGCCTTTCTTTCCGCCTTCCTTGATGCCCTGACGGTCACGGCTGTCATCATGGCGGTGGCCTACGGGTTTTACAACATTTACCACCGCTTCGTATCCGGTAAGGGGCATACTGATTCGCACGACTTGGTTTCAGACAATGCCGTTAAGGACAAGAATCGCGAAGAGCTCCAGCAATTTCGTGGCTTTCTGCGAAATCTGATGATGCACGGCGCAGTCGGAACTGCTCTGGGCGGTGTCTGCACCCTCGTTGGAGAACCCCAGAACCTGCTCATCGGCAAGGAGATGGGATGGCACTTTGTCCCCTTCTTCCTGCACGCCATGCCTGTCACCCTGCCCGTATTCGCTATCGGCCTGTTGACGTGTCTGGCAGTAGAGCAGTTCAAACTCTTTGGTTACGGGTTTCAGATGCCTGGCAACATTCGTTCCTTCCTTCTTGAAACCGCCATTGAGATGGAAGAGAAGCAAGGACAGAAAGGCCGTCTTAAACTTGTCATCCAGGCGCTCGTCGGGGTTTGGCTCATTCTGGCCCTTGCCTTCCACCTCGGAGCCGTCGGCCTGATCGGCCTCTCGGTCATCATCCTCCTGACCTCTTTCACCGGCATTATCGAGGAGCACCAACTTGGTCACGCTTTCGAGGAAGCGCTTCCCTTCACCGCCCTGCTGGTGGTTTTCTTCTCGGTGGTTGCAGTTATTCACTCTCAGGAGCTTTTCGCACCTATCATCGAATATGTCCTGAGCCTCAAGGGTCAGAACCAACTCGCCGCCTATTACGCGGCCAACGGTCTTCTCTCCTCTATCTCAGACAACGTCTTTGTGGCGACGGTCTACATTTCTGAGACCAAGCTGCACTTTATTCACGTGTTGGATGCCATTCCCGGAATCGGAATGAGCGGACATGACCTCATGGCGAAACTGACGGACGCCCACATAGCACGGGCCGACGTGCTCGCGACTCTTCCTCAACCAGTCGCAGCACACGTCAAGGAAACCATGGAGCACTTTGACAAGCTGGCCGTTGCCATCAATACCGGGACCAATATCCCGTCTGTGGCTACACCTAACGGCCAGGCAGCATTCCTCTTCCTGCTTACGAGTGCGCTTGCTCCGGTTATCCGCCTTTCCTACGGCAGGATGGTATTGTTGGCGCTCCCATACACCATCACCATGTCCTTGACCGGACTGGCGGCGGTGTACGCCTTCCTCTAGAACTCGAAAGCACTATAGTCCAACACGTAAGGGCTCCCGGCCGACCAGACCCGGGAGCCCTTTTCTGATGCAGAGAATCTGGATTTGATGACGGCATTGACAGCTAAACCGGAACA
Source organism: Pseudodesulfovibrio sp. zrk46 (assembly GCF_012516435.1). NCBI lineage: Bacteria > Pseudomonadati > Thermodesulfobacteriota > Desulfovibrionia > Desulfovibrionales > Desulfovibrionaceae > Pseudodesulfovibrio > Pseudodesulfovibrio sp. zrk46. Next base: position 2,594,478 of record NZ_CP051216.1, on the reverse strand, counting down.
ACAGGATAAAAAGGCCGACAGGAGTCAGTGACCCTGCAGCCCGTAAAGAACGAACTCCCTTCCACCAGGATGGACTAGGAAATAGCATGGAAAATATTAATCGCCTCATCAGTCACATCATCTCCCGTGTGAACATAAACCTTGATCCGGTACACATGGATGTCGAACCATTGGTACGAAATACTGTCAGCCTGGAAAAAATGACGAAGTACTATGCCTACTACGCCCTTTCGATGGGCCACCCGTGGTACTTCTCCTTCAAGGAAAGCAACCTGAGTGGAAGCTACTTCATGGGCCGTTGCGAAGTGGACCGCTCCATCATCCACATGAGCGACATCCGGGGAGATGAGCTGAAGCCCAAGGGCACAGTGGTCAACTCCGGGAGCAGAGCAACCGAACTCTATCAGGATGAGACCATCCAGATCACCAACTGCTGCCTCATCAAGACCTTGGTTCACAACAACTCAAAGAATACGGAAACACCTGAGTTCTTCCGCATTCTGAACACCGTGGCCATGCACTACTCCAACATCCACGGCACCACGACCGAAGGGGTCTGCCTCGGGGCATTTGCCACGGCAGACCTTTCAGTAATGCGCAATTGTGTTCTGGGTGACTTTTCCTACGTACAGGCAGAGGATCTGTCACGGACCATCATTGAACCAGGCAGGGTATGGATCAAATGCGGCACTTCGTTTGAATTCGATTACACCTACCCAGAAAACGTGGTTGAAAAATACGTCTCATGGACGCCGGATGGGAAGCTGACCGGTGCGTTCTCCGATTTTCTCAAGAACAGACGAAGCGACTTTCTGCCCGTATACGATTCCCTTGCTATCGAGATGCCCGTTCCCGTTCCTGAAAGCGCATTCGTCAGCCGCTACTGCGTGGTCAAAGACGACTGCACCATCGGCGAGAACACTCTTGTCGCCCAACGCGCCTATGTGGAGGATACGGATATGGGCATCGGATCCAATGCCCAGGAAAACAGCTTCATCGTTAGCAGCAGCCTTGCAGGACGGGACATCATTGCCCACGGCGGCAAGGTCATTCACGCCGTGCTGGACGAAAAAGTCTTCGTCGGGTTCAACTCTTTCCTCCGTGGCGAGGAAGAACACAAAATCACGATCGGCTCCGGCTCCATCATCATGCCGCATACCATCATCGATGCCGACGAACCGATCACCATTGATGATCAGACTTTGGTATGGGGGTACGTTACCTGCCAGGAAGACCTTGCCTTCCAGTCCATGCCCCTGTCCGAATTCTCCACGAAAAAGTCCTTCTGCATCGGCAGGCTCACTTTCAACGGAAGCGGCGCCGAGTTTGTCGAAGCCTTCCAGCACCGCATAGAACACATCCTCGAAGAAAACGGAGCCGACTTCGACGGCAGTCACGAAACGATGGGGCATTCCCAAAAGACGCAACGGGTATCATACAACCTTTTCCAGCCCTACCTCGGTGGGGAAGAAGAAGGCATGTTCCCGGCCATTGTGGTCGGAAGCAGTTCGTAGATCGGACATGGGCGGAACATGCATCCGTCTTCTCCCAATTCGCGGGTTTTCTTTTTCGTTTCCTTGTTATTAGCGCCTTCCACTTGAAACCATTGGGCTGAGCATGTAACAGTTCTTGTATGCAAAATCCTGATCAATCCGTATCGCTTCAGTTCTCTGCTGAAACTCGATTCATCCCCCTTGTGCAGGGGGTAGTGGAACATTCCGCCAAGGCGTTTGAGTTGGATGCAGCCAAGAGCCTGCGCCTGACCATGGCAGCGGAGGAAATCGTCTCGCACCTGGTTCAAACCGCAAGGGGAACCGAGGTGAAAGTCTCTCTTTCCACGCGCCGTTGGTGTGTCCTTGCCGACTTCTCTTTTGAAGCCAATCCTTCTGACCTTTGGGCCATGAATCTGGCGGCCAAGGAACGTGTCGGAGGAGAACAATCCATAGAGCATCTCGGTCTGCTGCTGGCGTCACGGATGGTCGATGGGTTTTCCATCCGCCTACAGGGAAAGATCGTTCATCTAGAGTTGCGTCAGGACCATGCGTATCCGACCATTGAGGCGCAGCCCGGAACACAAGGGAAGCTCACGGGAGCTCTCTCCATTGCGGAGAATCCCGAACCGGCCCTGATCAAGGAAGCATGCACTTTGGCTGTGAACAACTATCCTGCCTACCTGATCAATCAGGTGTTGTTCACGCCGGGTAAAGTCGTGGATATGGTCGCCCAGGGAGACCTTGATATGGCCATCTGTGTCGATGAGATCGGCACCCTCGCAGGGATAATGGTCTGGCGGTCCCCCTCTGAAAAAAGCGTCAGCTTTTCCGGCCCGTACATCCTGACAGGCGAAAGCGAAGTTGCCGACCTGCTTGAGCAACATCTCCTGAGTATCGTTTCCCGGACACAGGCAGTGAGTCTGTTCAGCGATTTGGCAACGCCTGACATGACGCCTCTGAACTATGAACACCTCGGTCGGCTCGACTTCACTCAGGCGGACAATCAGGACAAGGCGCTGGATATCTGGTTCCGGCATTTGCGCGAAGACATGGGCGCTGCCGTCTGGACCCACCCAACAGTGCGAACCTTCCTTGAAGAGACGTATGATCGATTGGTCCTTATGCGCACCATTCGAGAGGTGGACAATGCCGGTGAAGGCGTACCCGACAACTCGGTCTTCTCCGCCCAGTTGAGACCGGAGCTGAAAGAGGCAGTCCTCTCGCCCATGGTTGTGGGAGCCGATGTAAGCGAAGCCGTCAAGAGTCACCTCGATTGCCTCAAGCAAGACGGGTACGAGAACATCCTGTTCCATCTGGACTTGGCTTATGGATGGCAGGCATCAATGGGCGGCGTCCTCTGCGAGCATGGATTCTCGCCAACGATTCTCCTTCCCCATGGCGGCATTTCGGACGTGGTGGTGTTCCGACATGGCTAACCTTGATTTTCAACACCTCGTTCCCGCCTACATCCAGACCTTTGAGGCCTACTACCCCAGCCTGCCCGACCAGGAATTAATGGTCACCTATGGCGTGGACCACCTTCATAGGCTGAACAACAATGAAAACGCCCTTGGACCGCCTCCCAAAGCAGCAGAGATAGTGGATGAATTCCCGCCGCGCATGGTGCCGGAGTACCCCAATGGCGACTGTTTCTACCTGCGTCATAAACTGGCCGAAAAGTTCAACAAGGAACCAGAACAATTTCTTGTGGGCAATGGCTCGTGTGAAGTCATTGGTAGCGTCATCAAGGCTTTTTGCGAAGAAGGCGACAATATCATCACTGCGGACAAGACCTTTGCCGTATACGAATGGGTCGCGGAATTTTCCGGGTTCGAGGCACGCCTCATCCCACTCAAAGACCACGCCTTTGATCATCGCGCCATGCTTGATGCCATGGACGAACGGACCAAGATCCTGTTTGTCTGCAATCCCAACAACCCCACCGGGACATATTGGGACAAAGAGACCATGAACGCCTTCCTGGACGAGGTGGATAACCGCGCCATTGTGGTGATTGACGAGGCATATTGCGAATATGTGGAGCAGGAAGACTACCCCAACGGCATGGAGCTCATGGAGCGCTACCCCAATGTCATCGTCTTCCGTACCTTTTCCAAGATGTATGCGCTGGCCGCCTTACGCATAGGCTACCTGTGCGGAACAAACGAGATTGTGGACATCGTCCGCCGCACACATATCGTCTACTCCGTAAACACTCTTGCCCAACGTGCGGCAGTGGCCGCGCTCTCCAATGACAGTCCTTTCATCGAGGCCACACGAGCCATGATCCGCGATGCCAAAAAGCTGGTGACTGCCACCTGTGAATCACTGGGGCTCGAATACATCTGTGGAGAGGGAAGCTACATCATGATCAAGGTGCCCATGCCGGACACCCTCATGTACCGCAAGCTGATGAAAAAAGGCGTCATGGTTCGCACCATGACCGGATTCAGGTTTCCCAACTGGATCAGGGTGAGCCTTGTGCAGCAACCGGTGATGGAAATATTCTGCCAGGCCTTCACCGAAGTCATTGAAGGACGATAATCTGATCAGATAGTTAGCCTATCACACATTTCAGCCGGAACTCAGCTGGTAAACTGACCTCCATACCCCTGCCTAGACAGGAAGGAGTCGGCACTACCCTCGTTCCATCCTTTCAAAATCCGCTTTGACGGCACGCATGACCGCTGCGCCATTCTCCGAATGGAATTGCGGCAAGCTGAAATCCGGTGGGATCGGCAGCTTCTGCATCATGATCCCGTCGCTTTCAAACCACAGAGGAAGATAGCCGCCAAGGAAGAATCCGTTTTCACGAATGATGTCCACTGCCCAAGGCGCACCCGGCTGACTGACATCGACTTTGACCTGGCGTCGATACGATGCAGCTTCGGCCTCAAACCGAGCCAGCACCTCGCCCAAATCAGCACCGACACGGGACACCGTCAGCGTGGCAATACCCGCATCACCGATGATGTTTGTCGAGCTCTGTGTCGAGCCTTCTCCTGGGGTAATTGCGGTCTGCACACGCCGATCTATGGCGAGCGCCGAGCAGGTGGACTTCACGAACTCGGCATAGGCAGGATGGACAAATATTTCTCGAGGCTCATCTTCGAGCGTCTTGAACATCATCAACAGGGTAATATTCCGCTCAAGCGTTTCAGCATTGTCGAAATTGATGGTCGGCAACCACTCCAACTCCAGAGCCGTGGGTACTAATCCATATCCTTCGGCCATCTTCTGGGAAATGGTATGATTGCAGAGAGCCTCCCCGAATTGTCCCTTGACCGGAACCTGGGTAGGAAATTCGTTGAATGTGGCCTTAGAAAGTTCCTCGGCAATTCCCCGCTTTCGATACGTCTTTCTGACCATTAGCTGCCCCACCTCATAGAGCAGCGGATTTGGAGCGGAGCGGAACATGCTTACCATTCCGGCAAGCTCTCCTCCCTCAAGACGAGCCATGGCAGTGCGATGCTTAATACCATCATATTGTGCAACGATCGCTTCAGGATCGTAGACATACTTGAGAGGGAAATCTTCGCCATACACTTCCCGGTAGAGGGCACACACGTCTGGAGCATCTTCCGGCTGGAAAAGCGATACATTAAAGTCTCTAGTCATGAGTAATCCTTTGATACGATGAGGCAAACGTCTCCAAACATTCCGCCAGAAGATTAGCGGCTATGGAGCGACGATAGAGAGCCGAAGAACGATGATCGTCAATGGGAGCAATGGCAGTTTCAACCATACTGCTCAACGCGGGAACGGCGGCTTCAAGGTCGGACAGCAGCAGTCCTGCGCATGCCGCCTCAATCTCAGGGCAACGAATTATGGTAGGTCCTACCGAACCGTACGCAATGCGTATTTCTTCCACCTTCTGATCTTCTACACTGGCCCCGACGGCAAGGGAGACCTTGGTGATGGCATTGGCAACGCGCGGACTCACTTTACGATGATAGAACATGTTGATTCCACTGTCGGGGAGAATAATTGCACTGACGAGTTCATCTGATTCAAGCACGGTCCGCCCGGGGCCGAGGACAAACTCGCTGATAGGCACAGTCCGGCTTCCTTCCGGAGAACAGATTTCAACCTTCGCACCGAGCACGTACAGGGCAGGCAGGCTGTCCCCAGCCGGAGAGGCTGTGCAGACGTTACCGCCGATGGTCGCCACATTGCGAAGGGCTGGCGACCCCACGCAGTTGCATGCCGTTGCAAGCAGGCGTGGTATGGCCGTATCCACCGAGAGCTCGGCCATGGTCGTTAGAGCACCGATTCGCAGACCGGATTCCAGAACGGATATACCGGAGAACTCCCTGACTCCTTCAAGAAATATGAGCGGAGGACATTGCCCCGTCTGCACTGCCTTGGCATGACGGACCATGAAATCCGTGCCTCCGGCATAGGGGACACCCCCTTCCAATCTGGCGCGGCACGCTTCCCGGACAGTGGTGGGATGCGGGTTGAATGTGGTTACCATGCCTCCCCCCTGCGTTGAGCTGCAAGCGAAACCGCTTCCACAATCATGGAGTACCCCGTGCATCGACAGAGATTTCCGGCCATGGCCGTACGGATGGTCGTTTCATCCGGTTCGGGATGATCACGAAGAAGCGCATAGGTCGTCATGATCATTCCCGGCGTGCAGAAGCCACATTGCACTGCACCCGCGTCATTGAACGCCTGAGCCAGAATCGCAAAGCCCGGCGCATTCCGCAGCCCTTCGATAGTGACGATTTCTTTCTCTTTAGCTGCACCGAGCAATACCAAACACGAGAGAGTGGGACGACCGTTCATCAGCACCATACACGCGCCGCACTCCCCTTCGCCGCACCCTTCCTTGGTGCCCATGAGATGGAATTCGTCACGCAGTACATCGACCAGACGGACACTCAGTGGTGCTGTGGTGGAAACGGATTCCCCGTTGAGAGTAAATGAAAGAGAAGTTGTCATGATTTGTTCGCCATTGCTTGCATGAGATATTCAGGAGAAACAGGAAGTTGCCACACTTCCACGCCACAGGCATTGGCCACGGCATCGGCAATGGCCGGGGCGACGCCCACCAAAGGCGGCTCGCCCACGCATTTGGCACCGTAAGGCCCGGGAGGATAGGGGTTGGCAATCAACGCACTCTCCACAGGGGGGGCATCCAACGTGGTCGGGATGACATAATCGGCCAGCGAGGTCGTCATGCCATCAGGAGGCATGGATTCAAGGAGACTGTATCCAAGTCCCTGAATGGTCCCGCCGTCGATCTGGCCCTTCACTATGCGTCGGTCAATTGCCGTGCCCACATCCAGTGCGGTCCAGATTTTCCGCGTGGCAACCTGCCATGTGACGGTGTCCACCTCAACTTCAGCTATGACCGTGCCCCACACATAGGAATGGAAGGGATCACCCTGCTGTTTTTCCGCATCCCACTTGAGATGTTCCGGCTGGCGGATCGCTTCCAGCACACGGAATTCGCCGGGCTCATCCAGCTTGGGTTTGAGCTTGTCTGCAGCGTCCTTCAACATTTGACCGAACAACACCACGGACATGGATGCTCCGGTGATGGACGCTTCCGGATCACAGTCCGTGTCGGCATCCTCATAGACGACACGCTCCATGGGGATCTCCAGCGCGTGAGCCACAATTTTCCTGAGCGCAGTATGCAGCCCCTGGCCCATGTCCACCAACTCCGAAAGGATCTCAACCTTGCCGTCTGTCCGCTTGAGCAATCCCATATACCGTTCCGGCAAGGGATGATTAGTGCTCAGAGAAAATGGCGCTCCGAAATTGAAAAGCGCCTGCCCAATGCCACGCAGTTTCCGCCCCTGTTGCACAGGCTGTAGCCTGCGCCGAGCGTAATCTGCCAGCTTGGTGGCTTCTTCAACGGTTTCGGGCAATGCCACATGAAAATGGTATTTGCCACCAGTGAGGGTCTCCCCACCCTGTTTTGTAAAGTAAGCTGCCTTGAACTCAAGTGGCTCCCGTCCGAGCTTGCGGGCCAGAGCGTTCATGTGTGTTTCAATGGCAAAAAATGTCTGCGGACCGCCGAATCCCCGGTACGCGCCGCACATGGGATTGTTAGTGGCAACAGCCCGTCCACGCACGCTCGCTGCCGGGAAGTGATACACTCCCGTAGCTTTCTTCAACCCGGTATCAAGGACCATGCGGCAGGAAAGGGCGTACCCCCCAGCCTGAAACACCACATCCACGTCCACAGCGAGGATATTGCCATCGCAGTCAAGAGCGGACCGTGTGATGACTCTGGAGGGATGGCGCTTGGTGGTGACCAGCAAGTCCTCCTCCCTGCTGTAGATCAGCCGAACGGGACGATTGCATTTATGAGCGGCAAAGGAGGCGTGTCCGGCCAACAGAAACGGGGGCTCGATCTTGCCGCCGAAACCGCCGCCAAGCATGGTCTGACGCACACGGAATCGCTCCTCTTCCCATCCGAATGCCCCAGCGAGCACCTTGCGCATGGCGTGCGGCCCCTGTGTAGAGGCGTGGACGGTGATCCGCCCCTCCTCGGGAACCGCGACCACTCCCTGAGTCTCAAGGTAGAGATGTTCCTGATACCCCGTATGTGTCTCTGTCTCAAAAATCTCGGCAGCACGGGAAAAGGCTTCATCCACATCGCCGTAGGCAAAGCGTTCCCCGAAATACACATTGTCTTCATTGTGCAACGGAGGCTTGTCCCCATTCAATGCTTCATCCAATGTATGTATGGCGGGAATTGTTTCATATTCCACACGAACCTCGTGGGCGAGCCTGCGCACAGTTCGCACGTCAGGTCCCACAACGAGCAGGATGGGCTGCCCGATGTACCGGACTTCATCCTCGGCAAAATAAGGACAGGGATCATAAAAGTAGGTGACCTGATTGAGGTCTGGAATATCCGAAGCATCCACAGTGTAGTACCCATCAGGCAACTCCGGCAGGATGATCGCTTTGATCTTCCCCCGCCGGATCGTGGAACGAACCGTCACGGCCTCAAGCATACCGTCAAAACGAAGGTCGCCCACATACGCGGTGGCACCAGAGCACTTGCCGGGCGTATCCGCCCTGTCTGCATTCTTTGAGAAAGGCATGTATGTCCTCTATTCGGAGATGTCTGCTACGTGCATGGCCTGCGTCATGAAATCCAGAGTGACATACTTGGGCGCAAAGATCGGCTCTCTTTCAACAAGCCCGGTATCGGCCAGCAAATACGCGAGGACCTCGTTGGCAAGCAGGGCATTGGATGCCAGTCCGCCGATAGCCGTGGTGGGCAACACCCCCTTGGACAAGCCCTGCTTCATCCGCGCCATGGCCTCACCGCTGAAGCAGTCCTGCATGACCGAGGGTAAAAGCCCGCCGCCGGAATCGTTCTCTTTGGCGAGTTTCCAGAACACATCCTCTTTCATGCCGCCCGGTGCATAATTCACCATCAGCGCCCCAAACCCGATGGCACCACAGGTGAACGCCGGAATCTGATGCTTCTCCAGCAAGGCGGGCGTCATCTGCTTCACATCTTCACCCTTCTCCACATCAATGACCGCGACAAAGGCATCCGAATCCACGAGAAAATCGTCGAGATTGTCAGCATTGATGCCGTCGGGATAGGTCTCCAGCTTGATATCCGGATTGATGGAACGGGCCAGCTCCACGTACACATCTATTTTCTGACGATCCATGGTGTGGCCAAATGCGCCTGCCTGGCGATTCATGTCCGGAGGATCGAATACACCGTTCTCGGCAATACGGAAATTGCTGGCACCGCAACGGACGAGGGCAAGGAATGCACCGCCGCCCACACCACCGAGTCCGGCAAATGAGATGGTTTTTTCCTGGAGGATAGCAAACCCGTCATCCTTGAAGAATGGGGTCGCCCTATCGAGAAAGTTCATTAAGACCTCACATGTTCAGTTACGGAAGAAGGCGCTCTTCCTTCTCGTTTCATGAAAAAAACAGCAAAAGCCATCAGCAGCACCGCACAAACGACAACCCCCACCAGGGCCAGAGAGAACCCGCCCTGAGCTGCAGCCACCCCGCTCTTGCCCGTGCTACCGAACATATACAGGGAGGCAAAGAGGGAGAGTCCCAACGAACCGCCTACGGAAACCGAAAGGGAATTGAGCGCAGAGAAAACCCCCTCCTGACCTTTGGGAGCCCTCTCCAGCAGCAGGGTCGTGCTCGAAACCATGAGCGGAGCCACGGCGATACCGAACAAGGCAAGCACAAGAGCAAGTGTCATCTGCCCGGGTGATGCTGGAAGCATAAGTGTCCCTGCTGCAATGAGCGCGAGGCAGCCCGATGCAATGGCCTGAATGGTTTTACCGCCATAAAGATCGGTCAACTTGCCGCCAAGCGGAGTCGCAATGGCCATGGCAATGGCATTAGCCAGCATGGTAACCCCTGCCTGGGATGCCGTCATGCCCACGCTCCTCGTCAGGAAGAAGGGAAATACGATCATGACCCCATTGACCACCATGAGGAGGAACAGCTTGATGGCGAGCAGGATATTCACTCCCTGATCACCAAAAAGCGAGAGCGGTACCAGGGGGTGTTCGGCCCTTTTTTCCACCATCACAAAAAGCACCAGCGAAATGGAAAAAAGAAGCAGCAATCCCCAGACCTGCGGGGAACGCCATCCCGAATCGGCAACAGTAGCCAAGGCAATGGGAAATGAGCTGAACATGAGGATGCTTAGAACACCACCTTTGATGTCAATCAGCGAGAGCCTGCTTCGAAACGGCTTTCTTTCCCGAGCAGGCACTGCCCGCAGATGGACCAGCAAAGCCCCGATGCCTATGAGGCAGAGAGGAACATTGATGAGGAACGCCCAGTGCCATGAAAAGTGTTCAGCAAGATAGCCCCCCAGAGGCGGCCCCACAATCGTGCCGACACTCATGATCATAAGCACGATGCCGATGGTACTCCCGGTCTTTTCCCGCGCAACATGCTTGAGAATGACCGCACCAAAAGACGAAGCCAGCATGGCCCCGCCAATACCCTGCACCATGCGTCCAGTGAGGATGTGTGCAAAGGAAAACGAAAGCGCACATCCCACTGACCCGATAAGGAAGACGATGACGCCCAATAAAAAGACTTTTGACGCACTGAAAATATCGGCACAGCGGCCAAAGAGCATCTGCAGCGAAGCGAGCATTGTCAGATATATGGTCGCCAGCATCATGGATTGCGACACATTGACTTTGAACACGGTCTGCAGTGTCGGCAAAATGATGTTGACGATACTGGCATCGAGACCGCAGACAAGCATGCCGAGCATCAAGCCACACACCGCAGCCAACTGCGAGGACGCCATGGCCGCGGCGGTTGGATCCTTTCGAGCCATTACCTGCACTCCTTGCAGTCGCACAAGGAGAAGGCCATATCCCCTTCCGTTTCAATGCTTTCACGCGTGATGCCAAGGTCGTCCAGCAGCGGCTGGAGCGGTTCCGGTTCCCCGAAATAGCCAAGCCCTTCCAGTTCGGCGAATCCTTCCTCACGACTGATGAGGCCAAAATAAATTCCGGCACTGACTTCAACGATGGACTGGGGGAAGAAGGTGCTGCGCATGTTCTGATACCGCATGAACTGGCAATAGTCCTTGACCCGCTCAATGACGCAACTGGTGTGGAGCAAGCCCTTGTGTCCCGGAGGCATCTTCCACTCCATTTCGGTTTTCACCAAGTCGGCCACTTCACTCCATGTTCCATAGGTCTTGTTGGTCCTCAACCTGCGAAATTCAGGAATGGGAAGAGAGGGCTCCTCTTTCGCCCGCTTGAGCGTATTGTCGAGGTGCTCGTACAACGGCTCCAGCTGTTCTCGAACAGAGCGTTGGTATCGCATGAAGTCAGATGTAATGGCATGCGGCTTTGGCGGTTCAGGGGCATGTGCCACCGTGCTGAAAAAACCAAGTGTCATATCACGGTGACTCGGGGCAGGAGCAGGTTTTGCTTTCTTTCCGGATTTCAATTCGTCCATGACGTAACTGGTAACCGCCAGTTGAACCTCTTCCACTCCCTGCATGATGAATGGAATCCGTTCCTCCACAGCCATGGGGAAGAAAAGCACATGGGCAACAGTGGGACACAGGCAGGGAACGCCCACTTTCGCGAACTGCCCTTTCATGGCCTCCCTGATCATATTCCACGGCAACGTCCGCTCTACAAGCTCCACGGACGGGAGCAACTCAACCGAACGGCGAAGATTATCTTTGCAGGTATCATTGGTGTACGGCATGTTCCATGACACTGCCAGCACCCTGAGGCCGAGCTTCTTGCCCAACAGCCAGAGTAAATAAGTGGAGTCTTTGCCACCGGTGCACAACACCATCACATCAAAACGCGACTGCGTGTTGTTACGTGAAGCTTCCAGCAGTTCTTCTTCAGTGATGAAATTCTGCGGACCGGCAGACGCGCCGATCTTTTCCGCCCGCTCATAGCACTGACAGAATGCGCACACCCCTTCTTCATTAAACTCAAGTCCGGGCAACAACATATCGTTATTGATACAACGGGTGCATTCCTGCTTTGTCTCTTCCGTGGCAGGATGGCGCACCGCATTCGCGTCAACCACAATCCCGTCTTCCACCAGTTTCATAAACTGGGGGTGTGCGAGCAGTTCCTCTGGAAGCTCATCCCTTTTCCGAGCCTCGGCCAATGCACCAATGTGTTCGGCGACCAGATCCTCCAGATCAATCGAAAGCTGTGTATGCAAGGGAGGATTTCGCAACCCGTAATAAACCAAAGTCTGCTTATCGCCTTCGTTTCGTATTTGCCACCGGTACTGTAAAGCCATCAACTCGGGGAAACTCATATCCTCTCCTCATCTCGTTCAAAGTGCCAACTCGATCTGATGCATACCCCATTTCAAATCAAAGATGAATGAGCGCGCCTCTTCCGTACTCTCTCATTCAAGCGACGCAACAAGTGCGCTGCTCAGGATATCTCAGACTTGAATGTGATCATTTATTTAACTGGATGCTGCGACCAGATCTTCAAGTATTTTTAGGTATTCAGTGAGTAATTCATTCGCGAAATCGGCATCGCAGAACCCTGCTTGAGCCATGCATTGCAAAACAGGTCTTTCATCATGGTCAACCACCACCAGGGCCAGGGGGAGCGGCCAATGTTTCATTGGCGCCGGAGGGTCCATTCTGCTCTCAAAGTCAACGAACTGAGGGCCTGTCTGTTCGAAGAACGGCACATAGTGGAAAAAGATATCGGGATATCCTTGTCCGTTGGGGTCGACGTCTTGCCAAGTCGGCCACAGAGCATGGCGGGTACCTTCCTGCAGCACAGTCTGAACACGGTTCACACACGTTTTGAAGTGATCCGTATCAATGGTTGCACGGATATATAATCGATTAGTGAGGCATCCAATCAGGTTCTGGAGCTCCGTACGATCACGGAGGGCCGTAACATACGCTGTCAAAACGTCTTCTTTATCACCTTTTCGTCCAAACAGAACCATGTGCGCGGTGAGCAAACCTTCAAAGAAAGTACAGCCTGTTTGCTTGCAAAGGGCTTCGAAGTCGTTTCTCAGCTTGATGGGAAGTGGCTGCATGCTGCTCACTGATGCGTATTTGTGCTGAGCCGTATCTGGTTGGGGAGAAGTATCGAATACGGGCTGCACCCCATCCAGCTGTTCTTTCCAATAAAGCCGAGATTCTTCGAGACGACCATTTTCGACAAGCCCGTTATACCAGTCTGTAAAGTCCATGACCTGATACGGTTCAGGCTCAAGATCAGGCTCTCTGCCCTCTTTGCTGGCATTGTAGAGTTCGACAAGTTCCGATGACATTTTACGCATTGCCCACGCATCAAGAAGTTCATGCGTTCCGACCATAACCAAAGCGTGCTCGGTACGGCTGAAACGGAACAAACGAAATTCGCAACTCGGATAGTTATCGTTCCGGTCGCCCTCAACCCATTGGTTGATGAGTGCAGGGAGTTCCTCTCTTGAGGTATTGATAACCCCACCAGGACCGGCTGTCGTGACAGGGTGGAGACGGACTTCACTCCCCTCTTCACTGATGCGTATCCGTAATGCATCGTGGCGGGCGACAAGTGCATCAAGTGCATCCAGCATGATGTTTTCGTCCATCGGACCATTCATCTGCCATGTCGTGATTGATGCGGGGCTCGGGACACCGGCCGCAATCATGGCCTGTTCCTGCCTGCGCATCATCAAGGCGTTGAGAGGCATGGGTTCGGGTCTGTTGTGTAGCCGTTTTTTCAAGCTGGGCAATTGTGGCCCCACATCGCCGGTTTCAATGAGGACCTGTGCCAGATTGGCGATGGTTCGTTGCTTGCGAACCATTGCAATATCAATATTCAGGCCTTGGTCTTCAGCTTCAGCGATAAGAGACATGCACAATAAGGAATCGCCACCGACGTCAAAAAAGTCGTCCAACACACCGACCTGCTCCAGCTCAAGGAGATCTTGCCAGATCTTGACGAGTTTCCTTTCTATCTCGTTACGTGGCGCCATATACTCGGTGAGCGCAGTATCATCATGAGCAGGTTGAGGCAGCTTGCGTCGATCGATTTTACTGCCGGGAGTCATGGGGAATTTATCCATTATGACAAAGGCTGATGGCACCATGTAGTCAGGCAGCACATTGGCAGCCTCGGTTCTCAGAAAGTCCGGCGTTATGAGCGCTTTCTTGTCAGACGAAGGGATAACGTATGCTACCAGCTTATGCGTAGCTCCACTGGGAAGCGGAATGACGAGACAACTGTTTACGCCGTCCATGCGGGAAATGGCCGTCCCTACTTCACCACATTCAATACGATGTCCTCGAATTTTGACCTGAAAATCCACTCTTCCAATGAACTCGATATGCCCCGTATCCATCCAACGGACCAGATCTCCGCTCTTGTAGTTACGCGGATTTCGCGCTTCTTTTGTAGCGAAAGGATTTTCAAAAAATGCTTTCGCATTCAATTCAGCCCTATTGATGTAGCCTTTGGAAACCTGCAATCCACCGATGAACAATTCTCCGGGAATCCCTACTGGCAGAAGTTGCATGTACGGATCGAGAATATAACAGCTGACATTCTTGAGCGGAGTGCCAATGTCATTGGGAAGGCTGTTGCCGTCAATCAGGCCAGCCGTGGCCGCGACCGTATTCTCTGTCGGACCGTATGCGTTGATGAGCTTTCTGCCCTTGGACCACTGTTTAATGGCATCAGGATCAGTACTTTCACCGGCTACAACAAGAGAGGAGAGAGCCGGCAGTTCCTTGTATGGCATGATGGCCAGCATTGCCGGTGGAATCGTCGCGACTGAAACGTCCATCTCTTCCAGCATTCGACCGAGTACGTTGGCGTCACTCCTGTGTTCTTCCAGCGCGACAACAAGCGTTGCCCCTGTAAGCAGGGCCGGGAAGATTTCTGCAACAGAAGCATCAAAATTGAGCGAGGCAAACTGGAGTACACGGCTCTTGCGGTCTATGAAAAATGCTTTCTTCAATCCATCAACCAGATTGATAACCTGGTGATGCTGAATAGGCACACCTTTTGGCTTGCCCGTAGTGCCAGAGGTATAGATCGCATATGCTTGGTCATCAGGACCAGTCATATCCTCAATGCGTTCCATGCGACCTTTTGGAAAGTCATTGATATCCACGGCAGTCAAACTGCTAAATAGCTTTTCGTGCCCATCGTTAGCCAAAACGATTCCAATCCCGGCATCTTCTGCCATGAACGCAAGCCGCTCTTCCGGATATTCCGGATCCAGTGGCACATACGCGGCACCGCTCTTCAGAATACCCATGATCGCTGCAATCATGGAGATACTGCGTGTCATGGAAATTCCGACATACTGCCCGGACAGGGAGACGCCCTTATTCAACTTCATGAGCCCGTGGGCAATGTTATCAGTCCAGGCATCCAGCTCGGCGTATGTTACAGAGCCTTCAGTACTCATCAGGGCGATATGATCAGGTGATGCACTCACTCTCTCTTTGAACAGAGCAGGAATGGAGAGTTTGTCCCGGTAGGCTTCAAAGCGAGGGTTGAAGCTGAGAACTCGTTGCTTTTCCCTTTCAGAGACAAGGGATAGTTGTCCAACCGGGGTATCCGGAGCGCTTAATGCTTGATTCAATATGGCAGTAAGGCTTTCGTACAGTGTATCAATGTCTTGTTTCGAGTACACTTCACCATCTGCCATAAACAGGATTTCCAGCTTCCCTTCACCATCGGTACCAGCAAGGTTGATATGGATGTTTAAACTGTTCCTGCTTTGACCAGGCAAGACTATTTCGTAGGCAGGCGCATCTGTTTTATTAGGATGTCCCACAATGCTCACATTCATGATGTGTCCAACATCAATGTCATACTCGCGACGCATGTCAGAAACCAAGAGATCAAGCGGGTATCTGGAGTGCTTTTTCAGGATGTTGTTAATCCGCTGACTGGACTCAAGAGCATACTCTGCAAAACTCTTTTGGGGATCGAAATCGAAAACAAAAGGGAGTGTGCTGACAAACATTCCGCACATGTCGTAAAATCGTTTCTCCGATCTATTGTGGTTGGCTATACCAACGGCGAAAGACTCAGAGCGTGTTGCCTTGGCTATATAAACTCCGAAGGCGGACATGATCTGCTTGTAGACAGAGACGCCATACTGGTCTGCGAAGGAATGTATTTTACTGTGCAAATCCTCTGAAACGACACTTGCGACCTGAATCAACTCAGCATCTTCTTCTCCATTTCCGTTTGCCAGCTTGAGCGGCTCGGGAAATGAGGAAAGTTCATTCATCCAAAATGTTCGGTCTGAGTTGAAGGCGGAAGACTTTTTATAAGTATTTTCGAACTCAATGAAATCTTTATAACTATCAATAGTTTTAACAATGGAAGGGTCAGACAATCGTCTTTCAATTTCTTCCATCAAAACCATTGTTGTACGCCCATCGCTGACAATATGATGGAGCATGTAGAAATACCCAATGGCACCATTGATCGAAACACCCGTAAACCGGAACAGAGGAGATCTGTAGAGCTCCATTGGCACCAATGCCTGTTCAAGCATCCATTGGTGTGCAGTTTCCGAGTCTGAAAACTCTTTATGTTCTAGCTCAAAGGGACGGTATTCTGAAAAGAACTGACAGGCACCAAAAGATTCATCGCCGGCACTCCCTTTGGCAATACGGGCCCGTAATGCTTCATTATCCCGGACACATCCGTTAATTGCGTCCTGAAGGGCTTCAAAACTGGTTCCTTTGGGACACGGAACATACAGTGCAATCGTATTGATAGCCGTGTTGGGATACTCGGCCTCGGCAAACCATATACGACGCTGTGGATGACTTAATGGGTATGTTTGCATGATGAATACGTATTGTTGTGGTTCAGCTTCATAACCACCCACAGAAACGTGGGAGCTTGGGGCGATGCTTGATACGCCTACTTAAACCAAATCAAAAGTATGTTCCAGTAAACTTGATACTTAAGATAGAATCAACTCCCAATCAGACAAAAGAAAAAGGACCTCAGCTTTTCATCTGAAGTCCTTAAATTTCTAGTGGTGGAGTTGGAAGGAATTGAACCCACAAGCCTTTGAATGAGGTTCAAGGATACTTGTAAGAAAACAAAAACGGATACTTACTGCTACACTACCTTCAAAACAGCGATGGTCATATCATCCAGCTTGCTGGAACCTCCACGAAACTCTCCGAGGTGGGCGCGAAGCGTTGCAATTATATGTTCGGATTCAGCCTCGGCGTTATTTCTGATGAGCGTCTTGAGACGGTCCTTGCCATACAACTCGCTTGTCTCGGACTGGGTTTCCCAGATGCCGTCAGTGCCAATAATGACAATCTGGCCGGATCGAAGATCTTTCCTCTGATTCAAATCGAAATCAACATCGGGAATGACGCCCAACGGCATTCCGTCACCGGATAACTCTTCAAACGTATCTGTGTTCGGATCATAGAGCAGTGCGGGGTCATGGCCGGCGCGTACCCAACAGACTGAGCCATCGTTGCTCAGCTCCATAAGAAACATGGTCATGAAGCGCCCAGTCCCATCAAGATCTTCAAACATCAGATCGTTAACGGCGGACAACACCTCATCAAGAGAACGTTCACCATACGTCTGTCCCCGCAGATAGGCCCGGGCGGAGGCCATCATCAACGCCGCCTGAAAACCGTGACCGCTGACATCCCCCACAGCTACGACGAGGGAACTACCATCCGTGCCATGTCTCGGAATGAAGCCGTAATAGTCTCCGCCGGTTTCATCGCAATATGCACTGATGGCCGCGATATCAAAGCCGGGGAATTCGGGATTATCAGCTGGTAGCAGATTCTGTTGTACTTCCTGAGCAACTTCAAGATGACTCTTGATCGCCACACGCTCTTTCAGCTCCGGTACCATCTTATTAATAGCCAAACCAAGCTGACCTATTTCGTCTGTGGAACGAATTGTTGCCCTGACATTGAATTCCCCTTTGGCAACCAGTTTGACGGTAGTGACCAGCTCGGAAATGTTACGAGTCACGAACTTGGAAAGAATCAGGGCGGTCAGCACAACCAGTAACGCGACCGACAGGACCACGATTCCCATCTTCCTTTCATGCTCGTCCACTTGCGAAAGGACAAAATCCTGTGCAGCCTTGGCCTCTCTGACAATATCACCTCTCGGCACAACCAGCAGCAATGATGAGTTATTTTCATCGATAGGGGCGTATGCCCAAAGCGCCTCACCGCCTTCGTAGGGCATCCCTACGACGCCAGGCTTTCCTGCCAACAATGCAGTGGTCATAATGCCAAACTGTTCAGAATCATCAGAAGTGAGCCACTGATCCTGTTCGGGAATCTGCCAGTGCCCCCGCCCCGCCTGATACTCTTGTTCCTGTGCAGTTATTCTGACTCTGTCAGGGGTATTACCCTGCCCTTCGATAGGTTTGACCAGAAATGAAACCGCAGCGTCTGAAAACATGCTGACATGCAGGTTTTGATGCAGGACAGAATCCACTGGTACAACCAGAGTCAAGTTACCTTGCAGCTCACCATTTATATTACGAATAGGCGAAGCAACACGGAACACCATTCTTCGAGTTCGTGAATCAACTTGCGGTAATGTCCAGCTCAGCGACTCTTTCAACTCCGATTCGTTCGACCGGGACGTTTGCCTCATGCCCATGCGTTGCTGCTCGACCTTGGGATAGACCAGCTTCGTCCCGTCCGCCAAGGCGACTTCTATCCACATGATCAATCGTGGAAATTCAAATTTGACCCTTCCCAACGGTGTCACAAGCCCTTGCCTGACCATTGGAATATCGGGACCGCTTTCCAAGGCCACCTCGTTGAAGTCGACCTCAAGCTGCTGTTGCCTCCCCTTCATGTGCGTATAGGTGTATTCCCCCATGATTTCATTCATCTGAATATCGGGCGGGATAAACGAACCTGTAGGAGGGATATGGGAATGGCCGTACAAAACTCCTTCGATTTTTGACGCGAGCAGAAGTGACGTTGCTTCCAGTAACTGGCGTTCACGGTGCAACACCCGAGCATGGTCCTGCACAATTCGTTTCAACCCATTGCTCGCTTTATGTACCAACACATTGCCACTTCGTTCTGCCAGCGTGTCCCCCATTTCAGACAAATCACGCTGCACACTTGTCCGCACAACAAGCAACGGGGCTAAAGAAATGAACATCAGTAGTATCAATAGCTTATATCTAATTTGCATAAACGTCCCACGAGCATCTGATCAGCTACATCCGTGCTCGGAAATCAGCTAAAAGGTTACAGGCCACACCCTCTGTTCTTGGCAAGCATCATTCCAAACAATAATACTTTTCAAGAAATACCATAATATTATAATATTAGTCCCATTCATATATCTGTGTAATAGGCGATACATTTGCGCATACGCATTGCACAAAAACAGTGCACCTAATTGCACAACACATGCAGTCATTTGCACCAATCCTGACAAATTTAGTCGGGATTTTTGAGAGCATATTTGGTAACAAGTAGAAATACAAGACGATGCACCGATGGCACGCACCTTGTTAGAGTAATGCAAAATCTGGAGCCCCAATGACCATGACCCCCACCAAGATACTCGGAACATTCTTTCTTCTGCTCTTTGCCATGCTGGTAACTGCATCCGCCGAGGAATCGCCCGAGATGGAAGTCGACACCTTGCCCGGCAGCTATCTCGGTGACAGGACTGAACTGAATGATCTGAAGTCATTCCTTATTTTGGCTGCGGATAACAACAATGAACTCAGAGCAGCATTCCAGAAATGGCAGGCTGCAATTAAAAAGGCCGTTCAAGCTGACACGTTGCCTGATCCCAAATTCTCCTTCGGATATTACACCACCCCACTCGAGACACGTGGCGGCCCAGCGCGGTACAAATATGGTTTGTCACAGACCCTGCCTTTCTTCGGAAAGCTCGATTACAAAGAGCAAATGGCGCTGCGTGAAGCTGATGGTTTCAAGGCGAAGTTCGACAGTCTGAAGCTGGATACGTACTACGAAGTCAAAAAGATATACTATGAATATGCATATCTTGCCCGCGCCATAGATATCACCCGGGAAAACATCGAATTGATGAAGTACCTGGAAAAGATAGCCACAGCTCGCTACACGACAGGGTCTGCCAAACACTCCGACATCATCCGTCCTCAGGTAGAACTCGGAAAACTCGAAGATCGACTCAATTCCCTCAACGATCTGAAATTTCCCCTTGCCGCAAGACTCAATGCCTTGCTCGACCGTCCTGCTGAAACAGAGATCGCGTTGCCTGCCGCCATACCTGTGATGACAATCGTCGATCCGAAAGAAAATCTCAGCGGGATGATTCAAGAGAACAATCCCAAGCTGGCATACTGGGATACCGTCACCGCCAAAGAAGAAGCAGGCAAAGGACTGGCTGAGCGGAACTACTACCCGGATTTCACCTTTGGCGTGGATGTTACCGAAGTGGATAAAGCTCGCAACTCCGGCGTCATGGGGGACGGACAAAACCCGGTCATGACCTCCATGTCCTTCAACATTCCCATCTGGCTCAATGCCCGAGATGCAGCAGTAGAAGAAAGCAACGCCAAAATCATTGCAGCGAAACGCAGCCGCATTGGCCTCGAACGCAAACTGAAAGCCGATCTTGAGTTGGCGCTCTACAAATATCGAGATGCCGGGCGCAAAATCAATCTTTACAAGGACACACTGGTTCCAAAAGCAGAACAGGCTCTGGGAGTCACCATGGAAGCCTTCATGACAGGTCGCGGCACTTCACTCGACCTGATTGACGCTGAGAAGACTCTCCTTGAACTGCAACTCGCTTACTATCGAGCCCTCACCGATCAGGCCCAACGTCTGGCTGAGATCGAAACCCTTGTAGGTCAGGAACTGGCCTGCGAGTTCCACGGATCACTACTCAAGGACAACAAGTAACCATGCGCAAACCATTCTTCATTGCTGCAGCTGCGGTATTCACTCTGATTCTATCAGCAATGCCAACATTCAGCGCTTTTGCCACAGCCGAAACTGGCGACCAAAAGCTGTGCCCTGTAATGGGCTTTGAAATTAACCGGGACCTTTTTTCGGACTACATGGACAAAAGAATCTACTTTTGCTGTCCGATTTGTCCTCCAGAATTCAAGCGATCCCCGGAAAAATACATGGCCGAAATGCGTAAACAGGGTGTCATCCCAGAAAACACCCCGGCATAAACATAGAGGAAATCATGAGCAAACTCAGGAACACAAAGCTGATACTGATCGTCATACTTTCAAGTGTGGTCGCCTTCTCTGCTGGCTATCTGGTCAAGGGAAGCGATATAGCTCCTCCCAAGGGAGTGGCCGAGCATCTTGAAAGCGAGGGTGAACACGACCTCGAAGCCCACATTGACGAGGCGGGCAACATCACCTGGACCTGCTCAATGCACCCTCAAATTCAGCTCCCCGAGCCCGGGAAATGCCCTATCTGTTTCATGGAGCTCATCCCGTTGCAGCGAAAGGATGACGGCGAACAGGCCAGCATCAGGGAAATAACCCTCAGCGAGGGAGCTCGAAAACTGGCAGGGATCACAACCGAAGCGGTCAAGCGCCTTGATGTTGCTATCGAGACACGGATGGTCGGCAAGGTTGACTATGATGAGACAAGGGTGAGGAACATTACGGCATGGACTGGTGGCCGCGTTGACAGAATGTACGTCGACTACACCGGCGGCCTGGTTAAAAAAGGCCAGCCGATGGTGTCGGTTTACAGTCCGGAGCTGCTCACTGCCCAAGCCGAACTGATACAGGCCGTGAAGGCCATGCGCGATCTCAAGGACAGCAAGCTCGACCTGGTCAAGAACAGCGCGGCTCGCACTGAGGAGGCCGCCCGCGAGAAGCTGCGCCTTCTGGGGCTGACAAAAGCCCAGATAGACAAGGTCGTCCAAAACGGAAGGCCTTCAGACCACATTACGCTGTATGCTCCTCAGGGGGGCGTCGTCATCCGCAAGGACGTCAATGAAGGTCAATATGTAAAAACTGGCGCTTCCATTTATTCCATCGCCGACCTCTCATCACTTTGGGTTGTTCTTGAAGCGTATGAATCCGACCTTCCATGGATTGGACTCGGACAGCAGGTCGAATTCCAAACCGAGGCCTACCCGGGCAAAGTTTTCAAAGGAAAGGTCGTCTACATTGACCCACTCGTAAACGAGAAGACCAGAACTGTGCGCGTACGTCTTGAGGTGTCCAACAGAGACGGCAGCCTCAAGCCGGGCATGCTGGTTCGTGCCACGCAGCAAAAGGGCGGCGAAAAAGATAACGACTCGGATTCTCCTCTGGTTATTCCTGCATCAGCCCCGCTGATCACAGGCAAGCGTGCAGTGGTCTATGTCGCCAACCCCGACAAGGACGGCGCATTTGAAGGCCGAGAGGTCGTTCTGGGGCCCAAAGCCGGCAACTACTACATCATCAAAAGCGGGCTTAAGGAAGACGAGTTGGTCGTTACCAAGGGTAACTTCAAGATCGACAGCGCGATCCAGATTGTTGCCAAACCGAGCATGATGAATCCCTCCAGCACTTCTGCTGCTGTAGAGGAGGAACTGCCTGCCCTGTTCGCCTCCAAGCTGAGACTGCTCGCCCAGTCATTTGCCACCCTCTCGGAAGTGGTCAAAACCAATGATCTCAAACAGACACACCTCGCATTTGGAGCGTTCAATAAAGAACTCCGCCTGATTGATGGCGAAGGCCTTGAAGGCAAGCCTGCTCTTCGTTGGAAGGAGTATTCTATGCTTCTCGGCAACGACGCGATACTTGGAGCAGAAGCCCCCGACACCAAACGACTCAATGACATTTTCAAGGAAATGCAGGGCCATTACGCAGATCTGGTAGCTACATTCAAGCTGGATACTGAAACGGCTCATTACAACGCTCCAGAAATATTCAAAAAGCAGCTTGGGTTCGTTTTCGCCGAGTATGAACGACTCGCTGATGCCCTGGCGGCAGACAATGCCGAAGCAGCACGCAAAGCAGCAGCCAAAGTATCTGGGGCACTCCAGTTGGTGAGCAGTGCTGACCTTGATGGCCCCTCTCACAACGTCTGGTCACAGAGTCTCTCAAAAATGAACGACGGCCTGACTGCAATCCGTGAAGCTCAGGACATCGTCGGCGTCCGTACCGGTTTTGAACCGCTCTCGGTCGGCTTGTCAGAGGCAATCCTCAAGTTGGGCGTAGCGACTGAAGGGCCGCTCTATGAAATATTCTGCCCCATGGCCTTCGAATACGATGGCGCGACCTGGCTCCAGCGTAGTGAAGAAGTAAAAAACCCCTACTTCGGTGCGGCCATGATCTCCTGTGGTGAAACCAACCAGCAGCTCAAGAAATAACTGGGTGTCACCATGAAAAACGAGACATGTATAGAAGCCAAGACCTTCACTGACAAAGTCATCCGCTTCTGCCTCGAGCAGAAGCTGGTGGTATTCCTGCTCGTGGCAATGACCTTGTGCTGGGGTCTCGTTGTTGCTCCGTTCGACTGGAAAATCGACGGCCTTCCCCGAGACCCTGTTCCCGTGGACGCCATCCCCGACATCGGTGAGAACCAACAGATTGTTTTCACCCAATGGATGGGACGTTCTCCTCAGGACATGGAAGATCAGGTCACCTATCCGCTTACTGTCTCCCTGCTCGGCATCCCCGGCGTCAAGACAGTCCGTAGCTACTCCATGTTCGGGTTCTCCACCATCTACGTCATCTTCAATGAAGATGTAGAGTTCTACTGGTCCCGATCACGGTTGCTGGAGAAACTGAACAGCCTCCCGCCAGGCACTCTTCCCCAAGGGGTTCAACCCACCTTAGGTCCGGATGCCACAGCGCTTGGACAGGTGTTCTGGTACACCCTTGAAGGGAGAGATGAAGACGGTAATCCGACAGGTGGCTGGGACCTCGACGAGCTTCGTTCCATACAGGACTGGTACGTCCGATACGCTTTGCTCGGCGCGGACGGTGTCAGTGAAACAGCCTCGGTTGGCGGCTTTGTAAAAGAATACCAGATCGACGTGGACCCGGATGCCTTGCGCACAGCCGGAGTTAAACTTGAAGACGTTTTCTCAGCGGTCAAACAATCCAATCTCGATGTCGGCGCCCGGACCATCGAAATCAACAGCGTGGAATACCTTATCCGTGGCATTGGGTTCGTAAAGGAGCTTGGCGACATCGAAGAAGCCGTTGTCAAAGTATCCAACAACGTCCCCATTCGGGTCAAGGACGTGGCCAAGGTCACACTTGGCCCCGCTCTGAGACGAGGTGTTCTCGACAAAGGCGGCGCTGAAGCCGTAGGCGGCGTTGTTGTTGTCAGATATGGCGAAAACCCGCTGCAGGTCATCAAGAACGTCAAAGAAAAGATCGCAGACATATCTCCCGGCTTACCTTCCAAGACATTGGCCGACGGTACGGTCTCGAAAGTAACCATTGTCCCGTTCTACGATCGTTCAGGGCTCATCAACGAAACCTTGGGGACACTCAATACGGCGTTGACGGAAGAGATTCTCATCACGATCATCGTTGTCCTGATAGCAGTGATGCACCTTCGAAGTTCCCTTCTGATCTCATCCCTCCTGCCCATGGCGGTCATGATGGTGTTCATCGGAATGAAGCTCTTCAATGTGGACGCCAATATCGTCGCTTTGTCAGGCATCGCCATCGCAATCGGCACCATGGTCGATATGGGCATCATCATATGCGAAAACATCCTCAAAAAGTTTGAACACGCATCCCTCGACGAATGCCGAATGAAGGTCATCTTCAAAGGCGCATCGGAAGTCGGCAGTGCGATCATGACAGCTGTTGCGACGACCATTGTCAGCTTCCTGCCGGTCTTTGCCATGGAGGGGCCGGAAGGCAAACTCTTCAAGCCACTTGCCTACACCAAGAGTTTCGCGCTCATCGCATCAATCATTGTCGCACTGACGGTTCTCCCCGCAATCGCGCACATCATATACAAGCGCAAGGATCCCAACGCGCCCAAGAGACTCCCGAACCACTTCATCGATTTCATATACATTGCTGCGGGTCTGGCTGTATGTGTTTTCGTTAAATGGTGGGTCGGCATTTTCCTGATTGTTCTTGGCCTGCACCGCATCTTCGGACACCTCATGCCGCCACAGATAGAGGGACTGTTCGGTCACCTTGAGAACTGGGGTGTCATTGCACTGATGACCATTTTCCTTGCCACGCACTGGCTCCCGCTTGGCCCCGAGAAAGGCGATTTGCGAAACATCATCTTCGTCACGGTTCTCATTGGCGGCCTCATGGCATTCTTCCAGTTCTTTCAGCGCCAGTATCCTGCCATGCTCTGCTGGGTTCTCGACCACAAGGCGACGTTTCTCAGCCTGCCTGCAGTCCTTATCCTTTTCGGTGGACTCATCTGGTTTGGTGGTGGCTCCATGACATCATGGCTGCCCGACTCTATCAGGGCCTCCCGCCCTATCGGCGCCTTGATTCACGCCTTCCCCGGTTTGGGCAAGGAATTCATGCCGCCACTGGATGAAGGGTCGTTCCTCTATATGCCAACAACCATGCCCCACGCGTCCATCGGCGAAGTACAGGATGTCTTGTCCAAGCAGGACATGGCCATGCTCAACATTCCCGAAGTGGACAGCGCCGTTGGCAAGCTTGGCCGTGCCGAAACACCGCTTGATCCTGCGCCAGTCTCCATGATTGAGACCGTCATCAATTACAAACCCGAATACCTCATTGATGCAAAGGGGAAACGCTTACGGTTCAAATATGATGAAAACCAGAAGGACTATTTCCGTTCGGCAGAGGGCAACCCACTGCCTGCCAACGACGGGCTCCCATACATCGTTCAGGGCTTTTATGAACGCGATGACAACGGCAAGCTGATTGAAGACTCTGAGGGCAAACCTTTCCGCCAATGGAGAACGCGTCTTGATCCGCAGTTGAATCCGGGCCGAACCGAATGGGCTGGCATCCGTTCCCCAGATGACATCTGGGACGAAATAGCCCTTGCTGCCGAGGTTCCGGGGACCACCTCGGCCCCCAAGCTGCAACCCATTGCAGCCCGTATCGTCATGCTGCAATCCGGCATGCGCGCCCCCATGGGCATCAAAGTCAAAGGACCAGACCTCGCGACCATTGAGCGGTTCGGTCTGCAACTTGAGCAACTCCTCAAGGAAGTCCCCTCCATTCAACCTGCAGCAGTTGTGGCAGACCGCATCGTCGGCAAACCGTATCTTGAAATCGTAATCGACCGGGAAGCCATCGCCCGATATGGCATCAAACTGCAAAAAGTACAGGATGTCATCGAGGTGGCCGTCGGCGGAAAGATGCTGTCGACAAGCATTGAAGGACGAGAACGTTACCCGATGCGGGTCAGATACATGCGTGAGTTGCGCGACAGCATTGAAGCGCTGGAAGACATCCTCGTAGCGGCCCCATCCGGAGAGCAGATCCCGCTGAAACAACTCGCCGACCTTCGCTATGTCCGAGGACCGCAGGTCATCAAGAGTGAGGACACCTTCCTCATCGGCTACGTTCTGTTCGACAAGAAAGCCGGATTTGCAGAGGTGGATGTGGTTGAACACGCCCGCGCATTCATCGACAGCAGAATCGCTTCCGGGGAACTCACTGTGCCCAGCGGAGTCTCCTACGAGTTTGCCGGCAACTACGAAAATCAGGTGCGTGCCCAGAAGAAGCTCGCGATCATTCTGCCGTTGGCGCTCATGGTTATTGTTGTGATTCTCTACCTGCAGTTCAAATCCATGGCTACGACCCTGATGGTCTTTTCAGGAATCATCGTTGCATGGTCTGGCGGCTTCCTGATGATCTGGCTCTATGGACAGGAGTGGTTCCTGAACTTCAGTGTCTTCGGCACTCACATGCGCGACCTGTTCCAGATGCACCAGATCAACCTGAGTGTGGCGATATGGGTCGGTTTCCTTGCCCTGTTCGGCATTGCCTCCGACGACGGCGTCATCATGGCCACCTATCTCGATGAGAGCCGCGATACCCGTGACATGAGCAGCGTGCCAGCCATTCGTCATGCGATTCTCGAAGGCGCCAAACGGCGTATACGCCCGGCTCTCATGACGTCGGCAACCACCATCCTCGCGCTCATCCCGGTACTGACATCAACGGGACGAGGCGCAGACATCATGGTTCCCATGGCTATCCCCTCTTTTGGCGGCATGACCATAGCGATCCTGACCGTATTTGTTGTTCCAACCCTGTACTGCTTCGTTGAAGAATTGAAATTCAAAAAAGCAGCAAAACTCAATTCAGAAAAGCAAACGGCTTAATAAAACAACCCAGTAAACCAATCTCAAAAAGGAGTATTATGATGAAAAAACTTACAAGCATTACCATGGCATTTGCATTGACCCTGCTCGTCTCCAGCTTCGCTTTCGCAATGCAAGGCATGGATCATGGCAACATGAAAGCCGGTGACATGAGTGTCCATGAAAGCATGAAAGTCATGGAAGACAACCTCGCCCTGATGAAAGCGGACGTGGAAACCATGAAAGACCCTGCAAAACGCAAAGCTGCAATGGGAGCCATGAACAAGCACATGAACGACATGCACCACGGCATGGCTGGCGTTGAAGCCCATGCAAAGAAAAACCATGACAAGCACATGGAAGCTTCAATGAAGCAGCTGAACAAGGAAATGATGATCACCATGAAGGGTATGGGCGTCACCAAAAAGGACGCAGACAAAGGCATCCCCATGATGATGGATGGCATTCACAAGATGGAAAACACTATCCAGAAAATGAAAAGCATGAAGTAAGGCTTGTCTCTGATAAGTTATAAAGCAGGGCACTCAATGTGCCCTGCTTTTTTTATTCTATTTACTCTGTGAGACACAGATTCATCACAAAGACTAAGACAAAAGAAAAAGGACCTCAGATATTAATCTGAAGTCCTTAACTTTCTAGTGGTGGAGCTGGAGGGAATTGAACCCATGACATCTTGAATGCCATTCAAGGCGCAGAGCTTGTATCTCTTGAAATCATTAGTTGTTTTTCATGAGTGGATAACAGGTCTTGGCGAAAAGCGGCGATTTTGTGCTGCGGGAGGTTATCCACCAACCTCCTCGCTCTCGGAACAGATTAGCAATGTTCTCTCAAATTATTGGACGGATAAGTATCTGGTTTATGACTTTGCTATGATATTCCTCTTCTCTGGCGGGATATAAACCACACTGTTGTTCCGGTGAAGACCAGTTGCACCAAGCTAAGGTCTCTTGGACCTGAATATCCCGTAGGAGCAATAAAAACGGCTATCAGATTACACGCTGCAATTACTGATAGGACGATTGGTGGCAATATATCTTTGCCACTTGTCTGCTTCTTGTTGCTACGTATGGTTCCATATGTGAACCAGGAAGCAAAAATGACCACGGCGAGTTCTACTATATTCAACCAATGGTGATTAAGTGGTTCCTGGTCTGTGAATGGAAAGCCGACAAGCAATCCCCAAAGCAAGAAAGGCACGAACAGAACAGCGAGTGCTCCTTGAATGCCAAAAAAAAGTAGTAGTATGATTCTAAGAGATTTCATTTTGTTGGCCTTACTTCTCTTTTGTTCCGATAGTGCGAATCAAAAGGAGCGACTTTCTCGGTGTAAAACAAGTCTACCAATATGCACGGCATGATGCCTGACAGACGTTGAATTTTCAATATATTATCAAGGAGACGCAATTCATGCGCCTCCCTTATTATTCATCTCACAGGATAG
This sequence comes from Pseudodesulfovibrio sp. zrk46, assembly GCF_012516435.1. Classification (NCBI taxonomy): domain Bacteria; kingdom Pseudomonadati; phylum Thermodesulfobacteriota; class Desulfovibrionia; order Desulfovibrionales; family Desulfovibrionaceae; genus Pseudodesulfovibrio; species Pseudodesulfovibrio sp. zrk46. Next base: position 2,565,803 of record NZ_CP051216.1, on the reverse strand, counting down.
GCTTGCCCTTTCCTGATTGCACCATTGTCCGCGGGATCATCAAGCCATGTGCTATAAAACTCCGGCTCCCAGGTCCCAGCTCTGAATTGAGCATAGCCGGCAGCGACCTGAGCGAAAGTTGCGTTAAGTTTCATTGCATTAGTGTACAGGCCGTAATGGTAGTTCCCGAAAGCTTGATATCGCTTGTCGATTTGTTTGTAATCGTACTTGCCATCATTCTGAAACTTCTCATAAACCCATTCGCATTTGAGATAAAAAGCCACCGCTTCGGCAGATGTCTTACGAAGAGAATCGGGCAACGAGAAGTCATTGATGACCCTTTTCACCTTTGCTTCCAAAGCAGATATAATTTGATCAGCTTTGTTTCTGCACTCCTTCGCCTTGCGCCGTGCTTCCGCAAGGTTGGCCTCTATGTCCACACCCGGTGGTACGACAATGTCCCGGCTTGCATCGGTTGAAATCGCTTCAAATTGTTCGAGTTCGCATTTACAGTTCGGGTGAATCTGTGCCGGTTTCCTTTCAAACCATACATCCTTCATAGCCTGACACTTCTCACAGGCGTGAGGCTTTGGTTTGAATCGCCAGTATGTCGTTGCCTTCTCAGAGTTGGTGTCATTTGTTCCGCCACTGCCAGCCACTGCGGACATGTGTTTCGGCAGCCCATAGACCAGTTGGTCACCTCCAATGTGTTGAACCCGTTTTCTCGTCATTCAATTTCTCCTTTACCCAGTGGGCTGTTCGTTTATTTGCGAAAAGCCTATCATGGGTTTTTCAGCGAAATTGTCCGGCACAAAGCATTGCAGGCAGAATGCACGCCAAAGTCGGCCAAGTGCGGTGCATGGTCGGTAAGATGCGATGAAATCACCGCATTTTTGTGTTGACAGGATTTTGAAAAGACCACTTTTCTTGAGTTCAAGGGGCCGCCAATCATCATCCCACTATAACCATTGAGATTAGAAAAAACGGATAACCGCAACCTGTTATCCAGATAGTCCCAAAAACAAAAAAAAGGTTATCCAAAACACTGGACAACCTCTTGAAATTTGTGGTGGAGCTGGAGGGAATTGAACCCACGACCTCTTGAATGCCATTCAAGGAGCAAGTTTTGTATCTGTTTAAATTATTGATTAAAATTTTGAGCGGAGAACTTTTTTTTGGCGGAAAGCGGGGATTTTGTGCTGTGGGAGGTTATCCAACACCAAGTTAAGGAAGATAAGACTTCACCTTGTCCGGACAAAGGCTCATGGCTGCATCCAGAGCTTCTTGGGGTTCAAACCGGACAATACTGAACCAATGCCCACCAGGAAACTCACTTTTGGGAACAGTAATAGAGGTGCTCCCCGTTTTCACGACAATTGAGTCATGATTACAGCCTGCAACCAACTCCTTAAGATTGGTCTTTGCCGCATCCACATCAACACAAGCCACAAAGACCATTTTCTTTTCCCCTCCAGAAAGATGCTCAGTCCCTTTGCTGACCACTATCCCCTCGACACTCTCACACGGAAGATAAAGGTCGCATGCAAATGTCTCCACAGCACAAGCGAATACAAACAAGAAGGAAACAGCTAGACAGACTAATTTGTTAATCATCCCAATCCTCATATATAATAGTGTAGTCAACTTGAATGCCATCTGAACCGTGAGCCTGCAACCGAATCGTCCAAGTGACAGGGGCATCCTCATCTGCTTTCAAATTGATAGTATGTGAAGTCCGTGGAGGGCAGGCTAGATTCTCTTTGGACTCACCGTTAACTTCGATCCAAACTCCAGTTGTTAAACCACCCCATATCCCCTTCAGCCGGATATGGACGTGCTTCCCTCCCTTAAACCTGCGCCACTCATGATTAGATAAAGATCCATTAATATACCGCTTTACTTTTCGCAACGGGTGCTTCTTTATCTCACATTTGCAATTGGGATGCGGACGTTCTGGTTCTTCCATAAACTCCTTTCCTGCCATTGCTTGGCATTTTACACATGCTTTAGACTTCGGATGAACCGTCCAGTAATAATCCCCCATGGGATCAGCAGGAGGGTTCTGGTTTGATCGTTCATACTCTGCTTCAGCCTTCTTAAACTTTGTCAAACTCTCTTGGGAGGACACTCCCACCATGTGCTTGGGCATCCCATAAACAAGCTGATCATCCCCGATATGTTTTACTGTTCTCTTTGCCATTTCAATTTCTCCTTTTTGACCGTCTTCGAAACTGGTCATTGATTTGGCAAAACCTACCACGAGTTTTCAGCTAAGGATGAAAACGGGTGAGAATGACATGATAACGAGCGAAAAGGCATAACATTTCCTATTGACAAGATTTCAATACGACCGCTTTACCGAAGTTCAAGCGGTCTTCCGGAACCATCCATGCGCAACCATTGAGGATCGAAAAAGTCGGAGAACCCAAAATGTTATCCAGATAACACCAAAAACAAAAAAGAGGTTATCCAAACCAATGGATAACCTCTTGAAATATATGGTGGAGCTGGAGGGAATTGAACCCACGACCTCTTGAATGCCATTCAAGCGCTCTCCCAACTGAGCTACAGCCCCACGTCGTTGGGTGAAGAGGTGTCTATCTAAGGGGCCGGATGATGTCAACAGGAAAAGTTTGAAAAAAATAGTTTGGCGCAAAAAAAAGACGTTTTTTCCTATTGAGGCAGTGTGTTGCGATTGGTGTGCTAATTATCAAGATCGATGAGAACGCGGCCGGACATATCAGTCTTGGGCGCCTTATCGATGACGTTTTTGCTCTTTTTGGCGATCTGATCACGCAGGGCCTGGGCGTGTTCCATTTTCGGGTCCAACTCAATGCTCTTTTCGGCGTACTTGAGCGCGTTCTCATTGTCCCCGTTGAAACCATAGGCCCGGGCCATATTGTAGTAGAGATTGGGATCGTCCGGAGTCAGTTCTGCGGCCTGATGATAAGCGCGTATGGCTCCTTTGTAATCGCCCTGTTTGCGGAGTTTTACGCCGAGTCGATTGAATGGATTGACCGCATCCGGCTCGTTCTGAAGAATCTCCACGAAAACCTGCTTGGCCTCGTCGAGGCGATCCTGAATGGCGAACACATCACCCGCCTTGGTGAGGTACTCCTGATACTTCTCCATATCGCCTTTACCCTTATGGGCCTCGGCCATACCTTTGTAGGCTTCGGCGTACATCTCATTGATGGCGATGACCTTATTGAAGGCGATGATGGCCTTACCGTACTTCTCTTCGGCCAGATAGCGCATGCCCCGCTCAAAATACTTGGTGGCCGGATTTTCCTCTTCCACCAGTTCTTCAAGGCTTTCCAAGGCTTCGTCAAACTGTCCGGCACTCACCAGCCCCAAGGCATCGGAGAGCATTTCCTGCTCAATTTCATCCGGTGATATACTGGAAGAAGCGGCACGCAGGTGGCGACTCAGCGTATCAATGCTATATGGACGGAGGACGTACCCGCCGCAGCCCACGGCGATGGAATCGAGCACGGCTTCTCGACGACGATCATTAGTGATGATGACTACGGGGACGTTGCGAGAGGAAACTCGTTTGAGGCGATCAATACATTGAATCGCGTCAGTGTCTTCGAGCTTTTCATCCACCAGAGCAAAGTCGATGTCCCGAAGCTGGAACCCGGCTTCTGCCTCGGTCCATGACGGATACACACAAATATCCTTGGCTCCGAGCCCAATCAAACATCGGCGATCCAAGCTGATATTATGAGAATTATTAGAAAAAATACCGTAACGCAAGGAATCCAACATCATCGAAACTCTCCAGAATAATCACTTAGACCGTTGTAATTACCTACGAATAAGGCACATTTCAATACCGTTATTTTTTAATCGGCAAATTCGGGAGATTCTCCCGACTCAACACCTGGACATCATCGAATCAGTCAAGAATTTGTACCCTTCACACATTGATTCGCCCACGGTCATGCTGTAAGAAACGAGGGACGGTTGAAATAACAAGGTTTATCTATGGTCCAAGTATTAAAACGCATATTCATCAAACTCCTGTGGGTGGGCGTGGTGTTTCTCGGCATCACGGTCATCAGTTTCTGGGTCATTCATCTTGCCCCGGGCTCGCCCACAGACCTCCAGACCACCCTCAATCCTGAGGCGGGAATGGAAGCGCGTGCCCAACTGGAAAAACTATACGGACTGGATCAACCGCTGCACGTACAATATGCGAAATGGCTCAACCGCCTTGTGCATTTTGATTTTGGCCAATCCATGTCCGGCGACCACCGCCCTGTCTGGGACAAAATCAAGGAACGACTGCCGCTGACCTTTGGCATGAACGTGGCTTCCATGGTGCTGACGCTGCTCATAGCCGTGCCCGTAGGCGTGGCCGCCGCGTGGTGGCGAGGCGGGGCTTTCGACAAGATCTCCACGATTATCGTGTTCATAGGCTTTGCCATGCCCGGCTTCTGGCTGGCCCTGCTGCTCATGCTCTGGCTCGGCATCAACTGGCCGATTCTGCCCATTTCGGGGCTCACATCAATGGGATATGATTCCATGTCTCCCTTGGGGAAAGCATGGGATTTGGCAAAACACCTGATCCTGCCAATTTTCATCTACACCTCCGGCTCATGGGCTGGCATGTCCCGCTTCATGCGTTCCTCCATGCTTGAAGTGCTCCGCCAGGACTACATCATGACCGCCCGGGCCAAGGGACTGCCCGCACATACGGTGCTGTTCAAACACGCCCTGCGCAATGCGCTCATGCCGGTCATCACCATTCTGGGGCTGTCGGTTCCGTCGCTCATCGGCGGCTCGGTCATCATTGAATCCATTTTTGCCCTGCCCGGACTGGGACAGCTTTTCTATCAGGCTGTCATGTCACGCGACTATCCTCTGATCATGGGCAGTCTGGTGCTCGGCGCGGTGCTCACTCTGGTAGGCAACCTGCTGGCTGACGTGGGTTACGGTCTGGCCGACCCGCGCGTCCGCATCGGACAGGGGAGGGAACGATGAAACGCCGTCCCCTGAAGCGCCCCTCTCCGTTGGCTCGTCATGCCCTGCTTATCATCGGATTGTTCATCGTCGGTTTGATGTCACTGGGTGCGGTATTCGCCCCATGGATTGCGCCCTTCGATCCTAATCTGATCAATGTAGACACCCTGCTCCAGCCGCCGTCTGCAGCGCATCTGCTCGGCACGGACGCACTGGGGCGCGACGTATTTTCCCGCATCCTTTACGGCGGGCGCGTCTCTCTCTGGGTCGGCTTTGTGGCCGTGGGTATTGCCACCGCCATTGGGTTGGTCCTCGGCCTCGTGTCCGGCTACTTCGGCCGCATCGTGGACGAAATCATCATGCGCGGCGTGGACGTGATGCTCTGCTTCCCGTCCTTTTTCCTGATTCTGGCGGTCATCGCCTTTCTGGAGCCGAGCCTGACCAATATTATGATAGTAATCGGCCTGACCGGCTGGATGGGCGTTGCCCGTCTGGTTCGCGCCGAAACCCTGACCATCCGTGAGCGCGACTATGTACTTGCCGCGCGCGGAGCAGGGGCCGGCCCGGTCCGCATCATATTCCGGCATATCCTGCCCAACGCTATTGCGCCGGTGCTTGTCTCCGCCACTTTGGGCGTTGCCGGAGCCATTCTGACTGAATCCTCCCTCTCCTTCCTCGGGCTCGGCGTACAGCCGCCCGACGCTTCCTGGGGCAACATGCTTCTGGAGGGCAAGGAAGTCCTCGGCATAGCATGGTGGCTGTCGGTCTTCCCCGGCATGGCCATTCTGCTGACCGTATTGGGATACAACTTACTTGGCGAGTCCCTGCGAGACTTGCTTGATCCGAGGTTGAAACAATGAGTACCCCGTTCACCCGTCCTGCCACGCAGGATGACGTATATATCATGGAGCAGATCCTGCTCGAAGCCTTCAAGGAAAGCTACGCCAACTTCATGCCGGAGCAGTATGTGCGCGAATGGTATGACGCCAACGAGGCGCAGAAGATCGTGCGCACCGGGCTGGGCCGTGCAGGCATAGCCGAGATCATGGGCCGCATGGTCGGCTTTGTCATGTATCTGGACAACACCATCACCCAACTGTGGGTCGATCCCGACTATCAGGGCAAAGGCGTTGGCCGGGCTCTCGTCGAATGGATCGAGGGAGAGTTCCGCGCCAAGGGTTACGCCACCATCAGCATGTACTGCTACGAGGAAAACAAGGATACGTTGGAGTTCTGCAAAAAGCTCCGTTTCCGCCGCGCTTCCCAGTTCCAATCCAAGGAAGAGGCAGGTGGCCCTGTGACAGTCTACAACATGCTCAAAATGGTTTCGAAGCTCAAAAGCGGACGGTAATCCATGGGTGTTCGCAGCCTTGCCCTGCTCATCGCGCTGCTGGTTCTGACCGGACAGGCGCTCGCCGGAAGGCTGCCGGACACCATCGTGCTCTCGCCCAAAGTGCTGGCCGCGACCAAACAACGCATATTGGAACGCGACCGCGAGCTCATGCCCGCCTACAAGGCGTTCATCGCCGACGCGGACCGCGCGCTCAAGGCCCCGGCCGAGGCTGTCATTCTCAAAGCATCAGCACCGCCGGGCGGCACCATGCACGATTACTGGTCGCTGGCTCCTTACTGGTGGCCCAACAACGAGACCTTGGATGGTCTGCCCTACGTACGCCGCGACGGTCAGCGCAATCCGCAATCGGCCACGGAGAAATACGACCGCGCACGGATGCGTCGTATGTCTTCGGATGCCCTGACCCTCGCCCTCGCCTGGTACATGACAGGCGATGAAGAGTACGCAGGCAAAGCAACCGGCCTGATATGGTCATGGGTTTGTGATTCGGTCACGCGCATGAATCCGTCCTTGAACTATGCCCAGTCCCGCCCCGGAATAGCCGACGGTACGCATTACGGCATTATCGAGACACGCGACCTCATAAAGGTTTGCGAAGCCGCCCGTATTCTCGAACCTTCGCACACATGGTCGAAGGTAGTGACCAAAAAGGTGACTTCATGGTTCACCGACTATTTGAAATGGTTGCAGAAGAGCAGCTTTGGCCGCAAGGAAGGCAACTCCCTGAACAACCATGGGACGTGGTATGATGCGCAAGTGGCGGTGTTTGCCATGTACATCGGCAAAGAGAGCCTTGCCCGCTCCATTGTGACATCGGGAACTCCCATGCGGATACTTTCCCAGATTGAAAGCGACGGCACTATGCCCCGTGAACTGGAGCGTACCCGTTCTCGTCACTACACTTTTTTCAATCTTGAAGCGTTTTTCATACTCGCCGCTATTGCCGAGCATTTTAAAGTGGATATGTGGAAGTGGACCGAGCCCAACGGAGTTTCCATCCGCAAGGCATTTGATCTGGCGGCACCGCATATTGCCAAGGATGCCCCGTGGGAATACGGCAAGACCGGGGTGTATGACCCATTTGCTTTCACAGCCCTTTTCCACCGCGCCGCCATGGTGTATAAGGATGATCGCTACACTGATTTTCTCAAGGCGCTCCCAGCGGACAAACTCAAGCGGGACCGTGCCCAACTCTTTTATTAGGCTGGTATGACATGCTGGAACTGCTCCGTATCAAGAATCTCGCACTCATTGAGGATGTGGAACTGGAATTCTCTTCCGGAATGAACACCCTCACAGGTGAGACCGGTGCGGGTAAATCATTCATCATGCGCGCCGTGGATTTCCTCATGGGCGAACGCATGGAGAAGAAGCTGGTACGCCCCGGTGCTGACAAGGCATCGGTCGAAGCCCTGTTTGTCCTGCCAGAAGGCGAAACCGTGATCCGGCGCGAACTCTCTGCCGAGACCGGCCGCAGCCGCGTGTTCGTCAACGACACGCTCTCTTCCCAGCCCACCATTCGGGACATGGGGTCCAAGCTGGTCATCCACACCAGCCAGCATGGGCAGCAGAAATTACTGTCTCCCAGCTTTCAGGCTGAAGTCCTCGACTCATTCCTGCCGAACCCGAAACTGCTCTTTGAACGCAATGAAGGGCTCGCGGTGCTGAACGACGTGCTTGAGCGCAAGCAACAGCTCATGGACAAGTTCGACGACATTGAGAAGCAGCGCGATTTCCTTGAGTACCAAAAGAAGGAGATCGACAAAGTCGATCCTCTCCCCGGCGAAGAAGACGAGTTGGAAGAGCGCAAAAAGACCCTCAAGGGCCGGGAGCAGGCTGGAGAATGCCTGCAGAATGCACTGGATGTTCTGCACGGCGAAGTAGGCCTCCTGGATGCCATGACACTCCTCACCCGCGAGATGGAGATCATCGCCCGCCTCTTCCCCAACTTCGAGGATGACCGTGAGGCCATCGAAGAGTTGCGCATGATGCTGCACGATCTCGATTCCCGTCTGCGCAAAGGCCCCGACAAGCAGAATGACGATGATGACGGCATGAATCTCGATGACGTGGAGGAGCGTCTTTTCGAGTTGGCGAAGCTCAAGCGCAAGCTTCGCCGCGGCCTGGATGAGATCGTCAATCTCAAGACCGAAATCGACGAAAATCTTTCCTTCCTCGACGCCTGTGCCCTCGACCTCAAGAACCTCAAGAAAGAGGAAGACAAAGCGGCCAAGGCGCTCAGTGCTACGCTCGAAGTTCTCAACAAAGCACGCAAAAAGGCAGCCAAAGAGCTTTCCATTCGCATCGTGGACGAGCTCACGGACCTCGGCTTTTCCGAGCACGTCAAAGTCCACTTCGAATTCGACGCCCGCGAGCTCTATCCCGGGTGTGAAGACATGCGCGGACGACTCATGTGGGTACCTAATCCGGGTCAGCCTGCACAACCTCTTGACAAGATCGCGTCCGGTGGTGAATTGTCCCGCTTCCTGCTCGCCCTGGTAACCATGCGCGGCGATGAAAACACCGATCACGATGCCCTGCCAACGCTCATTTTTGACGAGGTAGACGCCGGAATCGGTGGCATGACCCTCAACTCCGTGGGGGCCAAACTCCGCGCCCTGGCCGACCGTCAGCAGATGCTCCTCATCACCCACTGGCCACAGCTTGCCGGCAAGGCGGATCGTCACTTCCTCATCCAGAAGGATGTCATTGACGACGTCACCTACACTGGCTGCAACCGTCTTGAAGGTGCTGATATCAAGAAGGAGCTTTCACGCATGGCAGGCGGCGGCGCACAAGGCGACGCCATGGCAGAGCAGTTGTTGAAGTAGATGCCTCCGGCACGCTTGCCCACGAGATTTCCTCGCTGGAAGGGCGTCTCCGACGGCTTAAGCCCCTTTAAGCAAGAGGCTTAAGACTCTCATAAACTTTTTTGTTGCGCGCTGCGCGCGGGGTTATCATGACCACGCTGTTCATCTCCCTTTACATAAAACTGTTCTTTCTCCTGACGCCCTTCTTCGTGCTGTCAGTTTTCCTCTCGTTCATCGAAGACATGGACACGCACCAGCAGCGTTCGCTGGCTGTACGCACCACAATTTCGGTGCTGATCATTTCGCTGATCCTGTACTATGCGGGCAATCCCATTTTCGCCACGCTGGGGATCACGCTGGATGGGTTCCGTATTGGCTCGGGCAGCCTGCTCTTCCTGTCTGCCGTATCACTGGTGTCGGGCAAACGGACCAAACCTGAACCGGATAATGATGCAGACGTGGCAGTGGTACCACTGGCCATTCCCATCACTGTGGGACCGGCCACCATCGGTACCTTGCTCATCCTTGGTGCCGAGTTGGGAACCTTCACTCAAAAAAGTCTGGGCGCTGGCGCACTGGTCGCAGCCTGCCTCACCGTGGGCGTCATGCTGTTCCTGGCCCCGGCCATCAAACGACTCATCGGCTCCATGGGACTCTCGGTCCTGACCAAGATTACCGGACTGGTGCTCTCTGCCATGGCCGCACAGATCGTCTTCACCGGCGTGAAGAACTTTCTGGGATAGAGGCACTCAACGGCATAACTGAATCAATGCATCTGACATGAAAAAAACACTTCATATCCTACTTGCGGTATCAATATGTTTTATCACGCTTGCATCCGATTCAAATGCACAGTCTGCCCCCCCGGACAACGTATCAGCACCAGCTCCAAAGTCTCTGAAACTGGGGATGACGAGCAATGATGCGTCTATCGTTTCTCTCAAGGTTCTTGAAGCGGCCTACGCAACTATTGGCATCAAGATCATCCCGGTTCCCCTCCCAGGTTTGAGGGCCTTGGACGAATCCAACCAAGGATTTCTGGATGGTGAGGTCTGTCGAATTCAGGAAATCGAAAAGGACAACCCGAATCTCATTCGCATTCCAGAACCCGTTGACTCATTTACCATCATTGCAGTCACAGTTGATCCGGACACGACCGTAAAAACGCTCGCAGATATCAAACAGCTTAGAATTGGCACGAGAAGTGGCGTCAAATTCGCTGACTCACTTACTGTAAACTGCACCAAGGTCACAGCTCTGCCCGATTGGGACACCCTCTTTGATCTCTTGGTACTTGGGCGATTGGATGTTTTACTGACCACTCTCCACTCCTTGAAGACGCAAACACAACGCTTGAGAAACCAGTATGATTTCAAACACACTGTTTTGCTCGACAAACCGTTATTTCACTATCTTCATAAAAAGAATAAGCACCTGGTCCCAGCCATCTCAAAGCTGCTGAAGGAATCGAATGAAAACGGGAAGGCAGACGCCATCAGGCACCAAACCAAAATAGAGTTGGAACCCCTCAATTAACAGCTAGAGCATCATGATCTGCCATCCACTGTCTTCACAAAGGCAGGCGGAACCTCATCCTCAAATCCCTCCCATAACCAAATCGGACAAAGCGAATAGAACCGTCAACAGGTCCTGGAATACCCCCTTCAAGTAGCCTTTAAAATCGATCGCCTGACAAGATTTGACACCCTTTATACTCTGTCAGTAAGTTAAGGGCGTAATGAAAGTATTGTTATCCGTCATACTCATCCTGCTAGCCGCCGCTCCAGCCTTGGCTAGCCAAAAGCTGGTCTTGACCATGCCACAGGCCGAGCCGAGCTATATTGCGTTTGATTTGCTTAAAGCAGCCTATGCGAAGCTCGACATTGAGTTGGAATCGTGGCGGCTTCCCAGTGGACGCAGTTTGGAGGAATCCAATAGCGGCGCTTCTGACGGAGAAGTAGACCGAATCTTCGAGGTCGGCGATACATACACCAATCTCATCAGGATCCCCCAACCCGTTACTCATGTCGAATATGTGGCCTTCGTCTGCCAGGACGACCTGCTTATTCACGACATCAACTCCATCGGGCAATACCGGGTCGGCATCCTGCGAGGCTTCAAATACGCAGAGAACGCTACGGCTCATATGGACAATGTGTACCGGGCCGAAAGCTGGGACAAGCTGTTCACCCTCCTGTCTGACGGTCGAGTGGATGTCGCCTTTGCGCCGCGTCGGGCGTTACCCATGAAAAGCCGTCCGGGGTGGGAGTGCATCAGAGCCCATGAGCCCCCTTTGGCGCAGGTCCCCCTGTACCACTACCTCAACAAGAAACATACTGATCTCGTCCCCCGAATCACTACGGTACTCAGGGCCATGTTCGCATCCGGCGAGGCCGAGATCGTCTACAAAAAGGCACAGGAAGAACGCCGCCAAAGAGAGTTCAAGCGCTAGTAAACTGGTAACGTTGCAATAAATCCTGACGCAGCATATGATCCGGCTCATTAGTCCACATTCAGACCGGAGACCGCCATGACCAGGATTTCCCGCCGCCACGCCCTGACCCTTCTCACCGCTGCCGCCGGTAGTGCATTGCTGCCGTCCTTCACCTTTGCCTCGGACAAAACCATCATCTGCAACTGGGATAAGACCTTTCCGCCCTATTCCATGGAACGCGACGGCAAGATGACCGGCATCCTTGTGGACTGTATGGATGATATCCTTGGCAAGCGTATGGGCTATACTGTCGAGCATCGTGGCATGGCATGGCCGCAGGCACAGACGTTGGTTCAGGAAGGCAAGGCGGACGTGCTCTGCACCAACCCCACCGACACACGCAAACAGTACATGTATTTCAGCGAAGAACCGGTTGTGGAGAGCCTGCCCTCCATTTTTTGCGCCGTGGACAATCCCCGTATTTCCCAGATCAACGGCATCACCAGCATGCCCCAGTTGAGCGACTTCAGTCAGGTGGACTACGAAGGCAACGGCTGGGCCGCCAAGACATTTCCGCCCTATCTGAAGATTCGCTACGTCAAGGATATGGCCGAAGTGTTCACTCTGATCTCACGCCATGAGGCGGACATCTTTGTGGGCAATGGACTGGCCGCCATGTACGCCATCAAGCAGGCAGGCCTGAAGAACAAGATTCATGCTCGCGAACTCGCCATCGGCGAGCCATCCAGCTTCCATTTCGGAATCCGCCAGGACTTCCCGGATGCCAAGGAACTCATCAGCACCTTTGAGGGAGCATTGGACGAAGCCATGATCGACAACGCCACCCGCAAGATCATCATGCACTACCTGTAAGGAGATCGAGCCTTTACACCTCGGAGCAAGTCCATTAAAGCAGTTGCATGACCAACTATTCCGAACTGGTGTTTGAACAGCGGTATGGCATCCGCTCTTACGAACTCCTCACCGACCAAAGTGTTTTCATCGCTGCCATTTGCAACCAGTTACAGGACATAGCCTCTGCCCATGCAGACAGTCTCGGCTTCGGCTACGCCGACTTGGAGCAGAGCGGCCACTTCTGGGTTCTGGCCCGGCTGCACATCATGACTGACAGGCTGCCTGGATACGGCACTACCCTGTCAATTCACACATGGCCCTCGGCCAATGAGCGCCTGACCGCCATGCGCGATTTTCTCATTCATGACGACAAGGGCCCCATGGGCCGCGCAACCACCTCGTGGGTGACTCTCAACAAGGAAACCCACAGGGCTGATCCGCCAGATACAGTTCTGGACGGCCGTTTTATCCCGGAACGAGACCGTGCACTGACGTTCCCCACCAAGGCCGTACCCCGCCTGAAAGCCGGAGACCACGACGTGTCTCTCACGGCCCGACGCTCAGACATGGACATCAACGACCACGTGAATAACGTCAAATACGTTGAGTTCTGTTTGGAAGCCGTGCCTCAGGACTGGTTCGCCGCCAAACGCTGCATGGGACTGGACATCCAGTTCCGCACCGAATCCCGCGCCGGCGATGAATACGTTGCTGCATGTTCTCAGACCGACGATGACAACGACTATAACACCATGCTCCACTCACTGACCCGGACTTCCGACAACAAGGAAATCGTCCGCATGCGCTCTTGGTGGACAACGAGATAACCATGTCCATTGAACTACGTTTCGATACGGATGGAGTGGATTGGGAAGAGGCATGCCAAATCTTTGAGAAGGCACCTCTGGGAACTCGACAGCCCGATCTGCTGGAACAGACCTTCAAGGGGAGTTCCCTTGTCTGCTTTGCGTGGGACGGCGACAAACTGATCGGCCTCGCCCGTGCCCTGTCAGACGGCACACTTCACTCTGTTATCTATGACCTTTGCATGTTACCGGAATATCAAGGACATCACCTTGGCAAGCGGATGATGGAAGCGATGTTGGAGAGACTCGGAACGGCCAACACGGTCCTCTGGTCCGTACCGGGCAAAGAAGGATTCTACGAGCGTTTCGGGTTCAAACCCATGCTAACGGCCATGGCTCGATTCGAAGACCCCGAGCGTTCGGCGGCTGGCGGATACATTCAACTATAACGCTATTGTGCATCTTCCCACTTAGGGATAATGTGCAATTATGTCTCGCCTTGCCCTATTTTTACATGCGCTATTGTTAGCGTTTGTGCTCTGCACGCCCATTGATGTGATGAGTGCGCCTCCTTCCGATCGCACTATCATCGTTGCCCACAGCAATACCTACCCGCCTTTCTCCTTCCTTGATGAACAAGGCGAGCCCAAAGGATACCTCATTGATATGTGGCGCACCTTTGGCGTGGTCAACAATATCAACATTCAGTTCAAGCTCGTATCGTGGCAGGAGACACTGGAGTTGGTTGAAAGAGGTGAAGCCGATGTCCATGGCGGCCTATTCTTCAACAAGGATCGAGACAAGTTTCTGGATTTCGGCCCTGCCATCATGGAACTCGCCACTGTTATCTATTTGAAAAAAGGAACGTCCTACAAGGACGCGACTCAATATCCCATGGGTGTTGTCAAAGGTGGCTATGCAGAGCACTACATGCAAAACAACCGTCCGGCTCAGCCTCTCATCCTGTTCGCTGCAACCACAGACACGCTAAGAGCAGCATTAGAGGACAAAATCGTGCTGTTCGCCTCTGATCAACCGACAGCTATCTATTATCTGCGAAAGTACGGTATTATGAATGAATTCAGCAGTGTGGAGACTCTGTACACCAACACGCTCAGAATCGCCGTGGGCGAAGGGGAAAAGGAATTACTCACCACCCTGATTGCAGGCTGGAACAACATCGACGAAGCGCGTAAAAAATCCATCTTTACCAAATGGTTCGTCCCGAGTGACACGAAACCGGATTGGTTTCTGCCCGGAAGCCTTGCGCTCGTAGCCGTGATTTGTGTTGCCCTCATCTTCCGCAAGATCGGCATGAAACGACACGGTATAGATTAACTCTCTTCATCCTCTCTATTCGCGGCAGCAACGACCTCCCGCAACTTCCCTCCATCGAGAATCAGAATAGCCAGCAATTTTGCCATGGCCTGATCATACTTCTTGGTGTCATTAGCCAACAGCAGAGCAGCATCCGCGTTGCCTTTGGGGTCATGGTAAGGCCTATGGCTGACCATGGCGGAATAGGAATCGGCCAGTGCCGTTATCTTACCGGCGATGGAGATAGCAGTACCCTTCAGACGCGCAGGATAGCCAGAACCATCCACACGCTCGTGATGTTCCTTCAGGCACTGAACAACGATGGGAGCATTGATTCCCAGCCGCTTGAGCTTGGCCACCCCGGATTCAATATGATTCTCGATGGATTCACGATCCGATCTGACGAGGAACTGCTCCTTCTCCCTGATAAACGGAGGGACATTGACCATACCCATGTCATGCATGATGAGACCGAGCCCGAGGTTGAACAAGTTGTCCTTGTTCATACGACCTCGCGTTACCATGGTGTATAGGGCCAACCCGATAAACATGGTGTTCACGGCATGAACTGCCAAGCCATACTCTTTGTTCAGAGAACGGGTGAGGAATTCCACCCTGCCGGGGTCGGCCCACAAGTATTCACAAAGGATAGATAAATCCTTGAGCATCCCCTTGAGCGAAACCTCAGTAGGCTGCTCAAGAAAGACTTCCATCCGATCACGAAAGGCAAGAAAAAAGATTTCAGCCACTTCCTGCGGCTTGAAGTCCTCTTCCACCAGCAGCAGGCCGAGCTTTTTACTCAAGTGCCGCGCATAGACACGATAGTCATCGCGTAACAAGAACAGCTTACCGTTGTCCGCCATGTCTACTATCTGCGCCCGCTTCTCCTTGCCCATGCGCACTTCGGCTTTGTGAAGCTTCTTCACCTGAGCCAGAGAAGTATCAAAATGATACAAATCCACCGGCGGATGGAACTTCGGAAAGCTCTCCAATATGTTGGGGCTGATCTGCAGATAGACTTCCCCCATTATATCGGTACTGGTGGTGTCAGTCATACTCACATTATAGTCAGGCCAGTCTTGCTTGGGAAGATATCAAGAAAGATTATCACATAAAAAAGGGACCCGCCTCAGCGAGTCCCTCTCTGTTCATTCTTTTTTAAGCAGTCAGCTAGCTCTTACCGTTGCCGCCGCCCTTACCATTTCCACCGCCCTTGCCATTACCACCGGCGTTTCCACCGGAACCGCCCTTGCCGCCGGAATTACCACGGCCGCCGGAAGCGGAGGAACTGCTGGCAGAGTTGGAGCCCTTGGCACCACTCTTGGCACTGGAGGAAGCACGGCTCAAACCAACGGCCTTGCTGCCGGTACCACCAGCCACGCCAGGAGTCTTGGAGACGCCGCTCTTGACGTCGCGAGAGGTGGCCTTGCTGGAAGCAGTAGCAGAGCGTCCAGTCGTCTTACCGGCCTTGCTGGCGGACTTTGCAGAAGCCTTCTCCTGTCCGGCTCCCTTGCTGTTGGTGCTTACAGCATTCTTATTCCTGTGACCAAGACCCAGGGTGCTGGGGTGAACGCCAAGCTCGTGAGCGATCTCGCCCCAACCCATGCCCTGTTCGCGCATGGAGGCAATATCAGCCACGCTCAGGCCCGCAGCTTCGGCGATGGAGGACTCGGCTTCTTCTTCAGTGGCAGTTGCCGCGCCTTCTTCATCTGCAGCTTCGGATACTTCACCGACATCTTCTGCAGCAGCAGCTGCTACAGCTTCTGCCAACGCTTCAGCCTTGGCGGCCTGTGCGGGATTGGAGAAGGAAGGAGCGTCAGCGGTCTCATCACCGGTTTCGCCGTCAGTCTCAGTACCAGCGCCGTCGTCAGTGCCAGCACCGTCATCTGTTCCGGTATCGCCTTCCGCAGTACCGGTGTCAGTTGTTTCCGTACCGGTGGTACCGGTATCATCGGTCTCAGTCTGGGCATATGCCGACGGAGCGGCAAGAGCCACGATCAAGGCCATGCAAACCAGGCCGGTAAGGATCATTTGTAAATACTTTTTCATAACTTCATCCTCTTGTAGGAGCCTATCGGACTACAGTGATAAACGTGACCGAGTCGTCCAAGGTAAAGGTCTTATCCTTTTTCTCGACAATCTCGGCAGTCCCGAACCAACTCAGAGGCAGCCTTTTGGGATCGAATCCGGGGTTTCCTGCGAGGATATAGTCTCTCACAGCCTTGGCCCTGGCCTTGGCGGCAGCAGCATCGCCGTCTTTGTAAGCAACCACGTGCAGTGCAAGTTCCTCTTTTTCCTTCATCATCGCAGAGATGACATGAAGCGATTCCTTGCTTTCCTGCTCCAGATCGTTCGTCCCGGGTTTGAACGCCATCGTTCTCAAGGTGACGTTACGTTTTCCGATTATGAAATTGCGGTATGAAAAGTCTCCCTGCAGATTGAGCCTGAGGGCCGCCCGCATGGCCAAGCTGCCATCCGGGTAGTATTTGAGAAACTTCTTCAGCGCCGCGATTTCCTCTTTGTCTCTCCCCAGCCCTCCCAGGGCTACGGCCCGGTTGTAGAGGGCCTCGGGGTTGTATTTATCCAGCTTGATGACCTTGTCATATTTTTCCAAGGCCTTCTCCCACTGCTTCCCGTCCGTATAGCCATGGCCGAGATACAGGTTGGCGGAGATGTGATCCGGGTCCAGAGCCAACGTTTTTTCGTAGGCTTCCTTCTCCTTGTCGAACTCAAACTTGGCCCAATAACCAACGCCAATCCAGAACTGGTATTCAGCGTTCTGCGGATCAAGTTCTGCCGCCTTTTTCAAGTAAGGCATGGCCTCATCCGGCTTATTCAGGGCCAAATAGTAACGTCCGACGTAGTAGGACGCCGTATGGTCCTGCGGATCCTGTTTCAAACGCTCCTCAAAGACTTTGACGCCGTCTTTGTAGTCACGCTGTTTCAAATAGTACTGCCCCATTACAGAGGAATACATGTTGCCACCGCTCACGCACCCTGCGAGGGCGAAGGCAAGCACCAGTGCCAAAATCAGCACGAATTGTCTTTTCACGAAAGGACTCCCATGGGTTGCTAGCAAAGTCGCTGTCCTTAAAACATATACCGCCCGGCGAGCCGGACGGTCACAAATAAAGAAAACTATTTTTCGAGTCCGGCGCCGCCAAGATTGCGACCGGTAAAGCCAAGGGCGGGAAGTACGTCGGAAACCGGACCACCTTCATCCAAAACCGCGACAGCTGCATCCGTAACAGCCTGATCTTCAATGGAATGCTTACGAGCCTCCAAGATCACCCGGACGAAATATTTCCACTCAGTGGTCAATGAGCCGCTGGCAAATCCACGGTCCAGAATACGACGCGTCAAAGCGTAATCGAACCCGGCTTGTCCCTGTAAGGAGACCATAGTCAATCCTGCTTCAAACAGAGGCCCAGGACGATCCCGGTAGGTCGCGACGAAATCGGAAAAGCTGGAACGAGCTACCCCCTCTGCCACACCGTTGCCCACAATCTCTAGAGCAACGCCGTCAGAAGTTCCTGCGGTAGTCAGCAGCAACTCTCGGGCAAAGCGATAACTGTCCAATTGCTTTTGCAAGGCACGGGCAATGACTGCCGGGGGAACGCGCTTGGCGACACCCTCGGCCAATTTGGTTTCAAGAGGAGTAATGGGAAGCTGGTCCACGCAACAGTTCAGCAACGGTGACAAAACCGATGCCGCAGCGTCAGGCGAAGTGGATGCGCTCAGACTTTCAGCCTGAGACACGGCGGCTTCGGAGACCCCGCAATTGCGGGCGCGAGCAGCCATTTCGTCCAGTTCACCAGCCAGACAAGGCAATGAGATCAGCAGCGTGATGCTGACGCAAAGGGAAAATAGAAAGGGTTTAAATGTGCTGTTCATGGTCCCCATTAACGAAAAGAATGGAATTCTTGTTACCGAAACCGTCATCCCGGGTCATGGCTGCCTGCGGATCAGGCACCAGCCTGTTGCCATCCACCAGGAAAACATACTCATGGTCGCCCGGAGGCAACTTGGCCTCCAGCACCCACTTGCCATTTTTCTGATCATACCACATGGAAGACTCTTCCGTCTTCCAATCATTGAAGGAACCAATGACAGATACCGATGTTGCCTGCTTGCCCGCATCATCCATGACAAAACGAACAGAGGTCAGACGAACGCCGTTCTCAGGGGAAGGCCCTTGCATCTGGTAAAAACCAAACACCAGAAGGACCAACGCGCATGCCAGAGCTGGCGCTGCCTGAAGCGGCGTGAATGTGAACGATCTGGGCTTTGTCAGCCACAGCTTGAAGCGCATCCATGCAGACGGCTTCTTCGGCTGCAGGCCAGACATGACCCGCGCCGAGAAATCGGCCGGGACAGGCCTTTCCGGCATGTTCCTGATCTGTTCCATTATGTTGGCATCCAGCGGATCACCATTATGTCTATGAGGCATCCGACACCTCCCCGAATTCTTCTCGTACTATATCCAGCCCCCGGCTGACACGCATCTTTGCACCACTCACCGTGATGTCCAGCGCCTCGCCTATCTCCTTCATGGAGAGACCGTGTTTGAAACGCAACAGGAGCGCCTCACGGTATTTGGGGGCCATCTGCTGGATAAACTCCAGCATTTTCCCGCCATCGAGACGTTCTTCAACCATTGTCTGCTCATCCCTTACGCCATCGTCTCGATACATGACGGAAGGATTCTCCATATACACGTGAAAATCGCGTCCCCGGCTGCGGAGGTGATCGCGAGCCACGTTCAGCCCTATGGAATAAAGCCAAGGGAAAAAACGCTTTGTCGTATCAAATGTCTCCAACCGGGAATACGCCTTGAAGAAAGTCTCCTGAGCGAGATCGGCGGCGACATTATCATCGTTTACGGTACGGAACATGAGGTTGAACACCGGACCCTGGTACTCGCGCACCAGCTTCTCAAAGCGTTGCATATTTCCCTGCAACACATCCCGGATTATCTCTGTTTCGTATCTTTCGTCCATTCCCTTTCCATTCCCCTTACGGGGCGACTCATCTGCAATAAAGATATACGCCGCTCAAACCTCAAAGGTCACAGATCACTTGCCCGTAGTGCCAGCCTGAGCTAAATACATGGTTCCATTACAAGGAGTATACAATTATGCACCACAACGACAACCCCGTCTTTCAAGCGATGTTCGAACGCCGCTCCATCCGCAAATACACGGACGAGCCGGTATCCAAAGAGGACATCACCGCTATTCTCGAAGCAGGACAATGGGCACCTAGCGGCCTCAATAACCAGCCGTGGCGTTTTTTGGTAGTAAATCAAGACGATCCACGCCATGATAAATTGCAGGACTGCACCAAATACGCCCACATCGTTCGCGCCTCCGCCGCATGCATCTGCGTGATGCTGGAACGCGACGCCATGTACAGCGAAATCAAAGACCATCAGGGCGCCGGAGCCTGCATCCAGAATATGCTTCTGGCGACACACGCCCTGGGACTCGGCGCGGTCTGGCTGGGTGAGATCATCAACGATCAGGCCCGCACCCTCGGCGCACTGGGATTGGACACCGGGAAATACGAACTCCAGGCGGTCATCGCCCTTGGCCATCCCGACCAGAAAGGCAGCTCAAAACGCAAACCTCTTTCCGAACTCCTGTTGGAGGAACTCTAATGGAAATCAAGACTTTTCCCCTCGGCCCACTCCAGACCAATTGTTACGTCCTCGCCGGCAGCGACCAGGCCGTAGCCGTGGACCCGGGCGGTGACCCCGCAGCAGTGCTCAACTACCTGAGCGACAACAACCTGAAGCTCACTCACATCCTGAACACGCACCTGCACTTTGACCACACTTACGGCAACAAAGTACTGTCCGAAGCAACCGGTGCCCCGATCATCTGTAGTGAGGAAGACCTCTACCTGCTGGAAAGCGAACTGGGTGGCGGCGGAACCTTTGGCCTTCCTCCTGTCGAGGAATACACCCCACAGACTATCGCAACCGGCGAGCACTCCTTTGCCGGCTTTGCATGCAATGTATTTCACACGCCGGGCCACTCTTCGGGCAGCTACACCTATTATTTTGCGGAAGCCAAGGCAGCCTTTGTAGGCGACCTGATCTTCTACCGCTCCATCGGACGCACCGACTTCCCCGGCGGCGATCTGGACATGCTCAAGAACTCCGTCAAGCAGCACATCTTCACCCTGCCGCCCGAGACCCTGCTCCTGTCTGGACACGGCCCTGAAACCTCGGTGGGCGATGAAATGAACCACAACCCATTCTTCAGCGAGTTCTAGCATGAGCGAACCCGTCAAAGTCGACATTCGCGACAAGTGTTGAGGCGTGGGACTGGAGGTAGGTTGGTATCTCCGTTTCGCCAAGAGTGACACCATCGAGGCTCTGGTTTCAACCAAGGCCGCAGATCAGGTGCGCCACGAAGAACACATCTTCCCGGACTGGAACTTTGAGTTCGAGGACCGGGAAGATCACGTGGCAGCGCGCATGACGCGCAAAAAGCCGCTTTACGACAAGGAGTAAACATGGACGCCGTCATCTACGCAGGCAGTCATCGCAAGGGAGGCAACTCGGACCGCGTCGCCCACCTGCTCAAGCAGGGCGTGGAAGAAGCTGGCGGCGAAGCCATGATTCTGAACGTACGAGATTTCGATGTGCGCCACTGTCTGGCTTGTGGCTTCTGCGACAAGGCGTCAGACAAGCAAGAACAGGATCGTTGCGTACTGGGCCATAAGGATCAGGCGTGGAAACTCTATGCTCCCTTCTTTACGGCCAAAACCGCCTTCATAGCATCACCCATCTACTTCTATCACTTGCCATCAATGCTCAAGACATGGATCGATCGCGGCCAGCAATTCTGGCGTGCGCGGCTTGACGGCGAACCGTGGGTGGCAGGACTGCCCAAACGCCCGGCCCATGCCCTGCTCGTGGCCGGACAGCCTTCCGGCGACAAACTCTTTGAAGGCTCACGGCTCACGCTCAAGTACTTCGTGCAGAACTTCAATATGGAACTTGCTGAGCTGCTTGTTTTCCGTGGCATCGACCAGAAGGGAGACATGGAACAGAACGTCGAGTTCGAGCAGCGCATCATTGATTACGGCAGACAGGCCTGGACCGAGGTTTCCTAATCCATGTTCCGCCTGCTGCATCGATTGGCCTGCCGGGCCGGATTTGTAGCAGGCCGTTGCCCTGTCTGTTCGCGCCTGACAGACACCTCAACTGACCACCTCTGTCCGGAATGCGCAGATTCACTGGCCCCCCGTTCCGGCGGCTACTGCCCCGGATGCGGCGAGATCTTCGGCGAGGAAGACTCACCTCCCACCCTGTGCAGCGACTGCCGCCACACCCGCGAGCCGTGGGACAACTTCCATTTCCATAATATCTACGCAGGCACGCTGCGAGATCTCATCCTTGGCTACAAATTTCACTCCGGCGTCGGGCACACCCATTTGCTGGCGGAGTTGGCGTATAACTCATTTATAGAAGGTGGCGGCGAAACGCCCGATCTCATCGTCCCGGTTCCACTGCACACCAAACGACTGCTTTGGCGCGGATTCAACCAGAGCGCAGAGCTTTGCCGCAGGCTGTCCAAAAAGATGAACCGCCCCATCGCACACGACGCACTGGTCCGCACCCGCCACACCCAGCCACAAACAAGGCTGGGCATGGTCGAACGACAAACCAACATCAAAGACGCCTTTCGGGCCGACCCTGAAATGATATCGAGAAAATCAGTACTGGTGGTGGACGACGTTTACACCACTGGCGCAACCCTGCGCGAATGTACCATCACCCTCAGGCGCGCCGGAGCCGCTCAGGTGGATGTATTGGTACTGGCAAGGGCCATGCAGTAGCTACTTGGCGTAGTGCACGTCCCAATTGAACATCACCCCGTCAAAGCCGCCGCTGGGCGTGAAGTGATGCTTGAAGCGCAAGGGCATACGCATGTCCTTGCTCACAATGGGAACCGAGTACGTATCGGAGATCGTGACATCACGCGTCAAGGAAAATTCAAGCTGGGCAAAAGAGACCGGAGTGCCCAGAGGGACACCTCTGGGAGTCATTGTCCCGGTCAGAACAAACTCATGATCCGGCATTTCTTCAATTTCGAAGTTGACTATCATGTCATTTCCGACTACTTCACTCCCGCACGGTAGCGACTGACACATGGTAATCAGCCCTCTATGATTAGTATGTTGACTTGAATGTCCGGCGCAACCGTAGGCAGCAAAAAGCGATAAAACAAAAATCGTTAACAAAAAGCGTTGCATGGCGTATCCCCCGTTTGCGCGAATGCATAGCAGAGTTTTTTGTTGCCTGCAAAATAATAAAAAAACACCCCGAGGGGCTTGACTTCCGCACACACTGCGGATAGTTTGCCTCCTCTTACGAACTGGAGGTTTTCACTATGTTTGCTATCATCGAGACCGGCGGGAAGCAGTACCGCGTAGAAGAAGGTCTTGAACTCAAAGTAGATTTGCTTAAGGGCGAAGCCGGCGACAAGCTGAGCATCGATTCCGTTCTCCTGGTGGAAAAGGACGGCGACACCAAAATTGGCGCACCCTACGTGGACGGTGCCAAGGTTGAGTGTGAAGTTCTGGGTCATTCTCGTGGCAAGAAGATTGTGGTCTTCCACAAGCTGCCCAAGAAAGATGCCCGCAAGACGCAGGGTCACCGTCAGGACTATACTTCTATCAAAGTCAAATCCATCACGGCTTAGTCGCCTGAAGGGAGGATACAATGGCTCATAAAAAAGCTGGCGGTAGTTCCAGAAACGGTCGCGATAGTGCCGGTCAAAGGCGTGGCGTTAAGCGCTTCGGTGGTCAGGAAGTCGTAGCAGGCAACATTCTCGTTCGCCAGGTTGGCTCCAGTTTCCACGCAGGCGAAGGCGTCGGCACCGGTAAAGATTACACCCTCTTTGCTCTGCGCGACGGCGTCGTCAAGTTCGAGAAGTACACCCGCAACAAGGTCGCCAAGACCCGCGTGCACGTACTTCCGGCAGAAGCCTAAGCTTCAGCAAGAAAGTAATTTCTCCGGGCAGGGGACGCTTATTAGCGTATCCCCTGCCCGTTTTTGTGCTTTGCTGACTGCGGGTTTTCCCCGCTTGGAGAATAATAATGCGTTTTGTAGATGAAGCGATCATCAAGGTGCGCTCAGGCAAAGGCGGCAATGGCTGCGCCAGCCTCAGACGCGAAGCCAACCTGCCCAAGGGCGGCCCTGACGGCGGTGACGGCGGCAAGGGTGGCGACGTGATCTTCCGTGGCACCAACCGGCTGATGTCCCTTTACGACTTCCGCCTGCAGCGGCATTACCTCGCCAAGAACGGCGAAGGCGGCATGGGCCGTGACCGCTATGGAAAGGCAGCCCCCGATCTCTATGTGGATCTTCCGGTAGGCACGCTCATCTACGAAATCATCGAAGATGAAGACGGCGAATTCGTCGAAGAAAAGCTCATCGCCGACCTCGTTGAAGACGGTACCGAAATCGTCATCTGTGAAGGCGGCAAGGGCGGACGCGGCAACCTGCACTTCAAGACGTCCACCAACCGCACCCCCCGCTACGCCGAACCCGGTTTCCCGAGCGAAGAGAAACGCCTTCGCCTTGAACTGAAGATTCTGGCCGATGTCGGCCTGCTCGGACTGCCCAGTGCAGGCAAGTCCACCTTTATTTCCAAAGTCTCGGCCGCCAAGCCCAAGATCGCAGCGTACCACTTCACCACGCTCGTTCCGAACCTCGGCGTCATCGAAGACGAAAATTACAACCGCATGGTTATTGCTGACATCCCCGGCCTCATCGAAGGCGCCCACGAGGGCAAGGGGCTCGGCATCCAGTTCCTCAAGCACGTAGAACGCACCCGTTTCCTCGTTCACCTGCTGTCCGTGGAAGACCTCGACCGCGAGGATCCGGTGGGCGGCTTTGACATGCTCACCGAGGAACTGCGTCAATACAGCCCGGAACTGGGTGATCGCACTCAGATCAAGACCATCAACAAGATCGACACGCTTTCAGAAGAAGAACTCGCCGACCTCAAGGCCAAAGTGGCCGAGTCCGGCGAGAAGGTTTTCTTCATCTCTGCCCTGACAGGCGAAGGCGTGGACGAACTGCTTGACGAGATGTGGCGTCAACTCGCTCTGCTGGACACCCAGTGCGATGAGGGCGAGAACGAGGATGGAGCTGCCTCACCAGAGGAAATGTAATCCAGACTCACCTGCTGCTTGGCCCTTTTGGACATATCCTCTGCGTTCATTGAACCAAAGGTGTCGTAAAAAGCATCCAACGTCAGCTCGATTTCATTAGACATACCCGCAGCGGCGGCATTGGGAATGGCATCCACCGTTTCCAGGCCGCCGTCGCTCTTTATGGCGGTAGTATCCTTGTCATCGACCATGACAGAGTTGGTGATGAGTTTGTCTGCCGCTCCCATGCGTACCTCAACGGATTCCCGGGCTTCGAAGAACTGGTGAGACGTCACGTCTCCGTTCTCAAACACTTCACGCTCATGGCTGGTCTTGCGTATCACTGAAGGAGCATCATTTTCGGTTAATGCCCGCCCGGTGTGGAATTCGAGTTCCTTTTCCTTGTGATAAAAGTCAGTCTTCCGCGCCTCTTCTCTGTCTTCCTGACGCATCACCAACTCTCCATCCTTGTAGAGCTCATCGGTCCAGTTGATGGAATATGGCTGCTCTGGGCTACCGTTTGCGGCAATGTCTTCCACGGTGCTGTAGTCATTGGAACCCACATGCTTGACTATGGCCTCGGTGAAAAAGTCCGCTTCGGACGCAGCCTCCACGGTATTGGCGGTCATCAAGTCCATGGCGGATTGCGGATTGTCAGGATCCTTACCCAGATACTGCTCCGTGCTCAACCCCATGGTTTCCAGGAATCCAGGCCGGTTATGCAGCCCGGCAGTCGCGGTCTCCTCAAGCGTCATTGAACCGTGGCTCCGCTTGACCAGTTCGCCCTTGCTGTACCAGGACACAGACATGGACTGCTCCTGCTTGCCTCCCTTGGGGCCAGTGCCATCCTGCTGGTCGTCCGAGAACCGGGCCTCGCGAAGCAGATCGCCGTTGGAATCGTAGTCCCGCACTTCCATGATCATGCCGGTGTCGTGCGCCAACTCTTTGGTGCTACGCTCGTCCATGCCAGCCAGTTTACGATTCCAGTCGCGATTGGACGCATGAACGTATTTTCCCTCATGCTCCAGAGTGATATTGCGCGACAGTTTGCCGTTCTCGCCATACTCTTTCACGTTGGCGTAATAGGTGGCCAGATGCTTTTCCGTGGTCAGAATCTTGGAAAGGTCTTCCACATTGCTGCTGACCGAGGCGCTGCCCTGCTCCACCAAGGATTCTACCTTGGCCATCTTTTGGTCCACGGAAGCACCGCCGTTCACGCTGTCCCAAGAGTCCAGCAGCATGTTGTCCTGCATTTCCCCGGTCAATTTGCCGCCGTCGAACCATTTGACCGAACGGCTCATGTTGGCGGACGTCCAACCGTCCTTGCCCTGCAATTCTGTAATGTCTGTATGAATGGACTGAGTGATCTTGCCGGATGCGTCATAAAATTCGGTATCCAGTGACGCCCCGCTTTCCGAGAGTGTCCCGGTGACGGACTTAATCAATTTTCCGTTGCGGTACTCCATGACCTCCAGGTTACCGTCCTTGATGGAGACGGTCTGGACATTGCCGTTCTCAAGGGTGACCTTGCCCTCGCGCCCCCCCATGGCGAGCTTCCATGCAGATACAGGCTCGGACTCGGCGGCCTCGCGTTGCTGGCTGGCTCGGACCATCTCCATATTCTTGGAATCGGCCCGCATTCCTTCGGGAATTCCCTCCAAGAGCTTCATGGCCTTATCACTGATATCCACCACATCGCCCGTATACGGTGCTGTAGCTGAAGAAGACTGAGTGCTTTTGCTCTTCTGTGATGTGGCGTAGACAAAGGTATTCGTGTTGGAATCAATTGGATTGACCATAGTATCTCCGAAAGTGATGAGCTTTGATCGAACCGGGCAGCATTAAATAGGCACTATGTCTATATCGACACAATGTATCGAATCTTTATATATGAACATACTTTCATTTATTTTTCTTTACATGCCGAGAAGCCCAAGTCCTTTCTTGCCACTGCAAGGGGTGTGGGTGTAGGGTGCGCCCCATGACGCGTACCGACATCAATAGAGACAACCTGCTGAATAATGTGCGGCGGATGGTAGTCAAGGTGGGCAGCGCCGTGCTGACCACTGGCGAAGGGCTCGATCCCGAGGCCATCGAACGACTGGCCACCCAGCTTTCCGCACTGAGCGACCGCGGTATTGACGTGGTGCTGGTCTCCTCCGGCGCCGTGGCTGCCGGACGGCAGCGCATCTGCGAGCGCCTCAAGCAGTGTCGAAAAGAATATAAAGACATGGCATCCCGACAGGCGGCTTCGGCCATCGGTCAGGGACGACTCATGCACGACTACGATGAAGCCTTTGCCAAACATGGCAAGGCCACCGCACAAATGCTGCTGACCCGTAGCGGCCTCAAGCAACGCGAACGCTTTTTGAACGCGCGCAACACCATGGAGCGTCTCCTTGAATGGGGCGTCATACCCATTATCAATGAGAATGACACCGTATCCACGCGCGAGTTGGAATTCGGCGACAACGACACCCTCGGCGCCATGTGCCTCGGGCTGATCGGCGCCGACCTGTTCGTGAACCTCACCAGTGCGGATGGCGTGTTCGACAAGAACCCCGAGACCCACCCTGACGCCAAGTCCATTCCGGTCATTGAAGACATTGCCTGCATGGACCTCGAAGCCATGTGCGACGGCAAGACCAACGTGGGCACCGGCGGCATGTACTCCAAGCTACGTGCCGCGCGCCGTGCGGCTCAGCTCGGCGTTCCTACTCTCATTGTCTCCGGCAAGGGAGAGTTTGACCTGATCAAGGCACTGGAAGGCGAAAACGGCGGTTCACTGGTCCTGCCCGAATGCAAGACCGTCTCAAGCAAGAAATTCTGGCTCGCTTACCACGACAATCCGTCCGGCTCCATTCTGGTGGACAAGGGTGCGGCCAATGCCCTTCTGACACAAGGCAAGTCCCTGCTGCCCATCGGCATCAGCGCTGTGGAAGGCCGTTTCGACCGAGACTCCTTGGTCTTCATCCGCACTCAGGATGGTGACGAACTGGGCGTGGGTATGTGCAACTTTTCCTCGGCCGAACTTGAGAAGGTCAAGGGCAAACGCACCGCAGAACTGGCCGCACTGGTTGGTTCCATCGACTTTGACGAGGCTGTTCACCGCGACAACATGCTTCTCGACGCCGCAATCTAACCGGAAGCTGTTTTGCGCAAAATATATCTCGACAGGAATCTTCAGTACGTCTTCGGCATAACGCTGGTGGCGATCCTTGGCGTGTCCAGCATTATCCCGGCCCTGCCGGATATCATGGACGGCCTGCACATGACCCCGGTCGAGATCGGGCTGGTCATTTCCATCTTCACCCTGCCCGGTGTGCTGGTTTCCCCTTTGGTGGGAATTCTGGCCGACCGCATCGGACGCAAGGTGATCCTGGTCCCAGCGCTCTTCATCTTCGGCATCTTCGGCTTTGCCTGCTTCTTTGCTGAAACCATGCAGCAACTGCTTGTCCTGCGTTTCCTGCAAGGCGTAGGGGCCGGTCCATTGGGCGTATTATACGGCACCCTCATCGGCGACCTCTACCAAGGGCGCGAACGAGGACAGGCCATGGGGTACAACGCCAGCGTTCTCTCCATGGGGACGGCAGCCTTTCCGGCGCTGGGCGGCGTCCTCGCCATGCTCGGCTGGAACTGGCCCTTCATACTGCCGCTGCTGGCGATTCCACTTGGCCTGACCATCATGCTCTCCATGGAAACGCCGGAACCAAAACAATCGGGCAGCCTCAAGAAATATTTCCGCGACGCCTTTGCGCGCATGAAGAATCGACAGGTGCTCAGCCTGTTCTGCACCACGCTGCTCACCTTCATCGTGCTGTACGGCCCCATCGTCACCTATCTGCCCATCCTGCTGGACAAGAACTACAATGCCTCTCCCGCATCCATCGGACTGGTCTTTCTGATCGCGTCCGGCTTCACCGGAGTGGCCTCGTTCCAATTGGGCAATCTGGCACACCGTTTTGGAGAGCGCACGCTGCTGATCGCAGCCGGTATTTTCTATTCCCTCTCCATGCTGCTCATGCCGCACGCCCCCGGCCTGTGGCATGTTATTCCGCCTGTCATGTGCTTCGGTCTGGCTCAGGGACTAAATATCCCCACAGTCATGACCATGCTGACCTCCATTGCTCCCATGGAGCAGCGAGGCGCATTCATGGCCGCCAACGGCCTGCTTCTACGGCTGGCACAGACGCTGGCTCCCATGATCATGGGGGGCCTCTACGCACTGTTCGGCATGCATGCAGTCTTCATCGGAGGCCTGCTCTGCTCGCTGGGCCTGCTCTATCTCGCCATCTTCTCCATCAAGAACGTCGAGCACCCCTAATCCACTCTCCCATTTACGCCGATAAGAAGGGCAACTAAGGAAAAACGACCCAGCCAAGGAGAGTTGTCATGACCTTGCGTTCCCATTTGCAGCATCGCCTCAATCCGCTCCATGTGTACTGCCGTCTGCGTACCCTGGGCTTTGCGGACAAGGCTGCACGGGCCGTGACATCCTGCTATGAGCGGATGCTCTATCGCCTCGTGCTCGCATAACTTTTTTTGGGATTTAACCATCCTTCCGCACCATATTCTGCGTGCGCCCCCCTTCACGAACTCAATTTGGGAGTTTTTCCCAAACATTAGGGCAACAAAAGGACGTTCCCCTATTGCGCAATTCTCGATGCTATGGCTTCATATGGACACATTTTCCCGGCATCCAATGTCGGGACTCCCCCCGAAAGGCCTCAATCACCGCCATGAGGCCTTTCTTCTTTTTCAAGCTTCCAAAAATCATCCCACGGTGCCAAGCCTTGAGCAGGCAAATACGTGTTGCCAATATGTCGAACCAAGCATATTTCGTTTGGCATGCGTATATACATTGGATTTGACGATACAGATGACAAGGACGCCCCTATCGGCACAGGCCGATTGGTACGCCAATTCATATACTCCCTGCCCAACACATGCAGGGTACACGGCGTGATTCGCCACCAGCTACCGAGGCTGAGCGATATCCCGTTCACGTCCAACAACAGCTCTGCCTGCGCCATTATCGACGTCGACTCCAACGAAATGCGTTCGTGGCTTACTGAGCGAGCCGTATCCCATCTCATGAGCCACTGCGCACCCGGCAGCGATCCGGGACTGTGTATTGCGGAAGAGTCTGAAATCGACGACGGCTTGATAGAGTTCGGCAAGACCGTGACTGGTGTGCAGGTCACCCAGAAAGACGCGATGTACGCGGCACGAAACATCAGCCTGCAAGGCCTGGGCGGCACCAATGACGGCATCATCGGTGCCACCGCTGCCGTTGGCCTGACAAAATTCGGCTGGTGCGGTCGTTTCATCGAATACGGTAGGCTTCGCGACTTAGGCGAATCCATGCACGTTCGTGACCTCATGGACGCGGGCATTCGTGTGGTCTCTGTGGACCGTGATCCGCTGGTCCCTCTGCTGGGCGATCAGGTCGTCAATGCCGGATGGATCCGCCCATCACTCTGGGCAGGGCACCCGACCTTGCAACTTCGTTTGGTGGAATACGGCATCTGGGAACCCGCCCATTCCAAGCGCAAGAAGCCCAAGCAGGGCAAGGGGCTCGGCAAAGGGATCGACAGAAAGGCTACTGTCCCCTGTACCGCTCAATAAAGGCAGTCAGCGTATCGCGCTGACGCTCCATGTGGATAATCCACGCTTCCAGGATTTCACGCCCTTCAGGGGTGATGGCATAGATTCGTTTGGCCGGGCCATCGCCCTCTGCATCCCATTTTGATTCCACCAGCCCTTCTTCGTCCATTTGGCGAAGATGACGGTAGATCATGCCGGGAGGTGCATCACCGCGCAGGAATCCATACTCTCCGATAGCCTGAATCAGCTGATATCCATAAGAATCCCCGTCACTGAGCGCCATCAGCAGCGAGGGTTGCACGTATCTTTGCGGTTTGGAGCCGCCAACTTTTTTTGACATTTCTGAAAAGTCCTTCTTGACCATATGTTCTTTGAGGATATATATTCATTGTAGACCAATATCCGGTAAGTCACAACAAGCCAGGAGGCAGACATGAAGATTTTTGTTCGTGAAAGAAATCGTGCTGACGAAGGCCAGAAGCTCCCCCGTTACCGCGTTGTCGGTGTTCAGGGTGGCGATATGAAGATTTACGTCAAACGTATCCGCAAGTGCGAACTCGACGAGCTTGCAGCCATCAGTGGCGCCGAGATCGTTTACCTGAAGCGCGACGGTAAGGGTTCTGAAGGCAAGAAGAAGTGCTAGCTCGTACTGCGAGATAAAGAAAAATCAGGATAGGAGTTCGACCTGCGATCTCTTATCCTGATTTTTTTTCCTCAGATTCACACTCCATACACCGTGCCGATTTATAAGGTACTATCTCTCTACTTGTCTTTTGAGTAAGACAAGGTAATATCATATTGAATTGCGACATCATCCTGACATCTACAAGGAGTACAATATGGGTAAGCTGGTCAAAGAACAGGACGAAAAAGGCAGACTCCACATCGACACCCCGCTTATGGGTGAATCTCTGGTGGGCAAGTCTCTGCTGAAACGGACTGAAGCGAACGAATATTTCCGGATGCAGCCGGACGTTAACGTGCTGAAAATTGGTGGCCAGTCCATCATGGACCGCGGCGCCAAGGCGCTGTTCCCCATCCTTGACGAACTGGTCAAGGCTAAGGAAGAGCACAAGATTCTGCTCATGTGCGGCGGCGGCACTCGCGCCCGTCACGTCTACAATATCGGCGTTGACCTCGGCATGCCCACCGGCGTGCTCTCCAAGCTCGGAGACAAGGTCTCTGCCCAGAACGCGGAAATGCTCTCCGTGCTGCTGGCCAAACATGGCGGCGCCATGATCGGTCACGGCGCACATATGGAACAGCTCCACATGTACTGCCAGTTGGGCTACCTACCCATCACTACCGGCATCCCGCCCTACGGCTGGTTCGAACATCCGGCAGAAGTCGGCTCCATCCCGCCGCACCGCACCGACTCCGGCGCCTGCCTGCTTGCTGAAAACATCGGCGCCAAGTCCCTCATCTACCTCAAGGATGAGAAGGGCATGTATGAGAACGATCCCAAGAAGGGCAACCGCGACACCATGAAGTTCTTCGACAAGATCCACGTCGAGGAGCTGATCGAAATGGACCTCGAAGACTTGATTATCGAACGTCCAGTCCTGACCTTCCTCAAGAACGCCAAGACTCTCAAGCAGTTCCAGATCATTGACGTACTCCGTCACCCGGAACATCTCCACGCCGCACTGAACGGCGAACACGTCGGCACCATCATCTACAAAGACTAGCCGACGTTACAGCAAAAGAAACGGCCTGCCCCGCCATCGCGGAGCAGGCCTTTTTTTATTGCCTCAGTCGACCTGTCTGCTTTTACACCACCACATTTCCCTTTCGGAAGATGTGATGCAACACAATCCCCGCCCCAAAAGCCCAGGCGAGGTTGGTTGGCAGCGTGATGCCAAGCATTGCGACGATGAGAAACAGGTCGGTACGCGATTCTACGTCGAGAATTGTCAATGCGAGCTGTGTGCCCGAAAAGAAAAGGAGCACGCCGAGAACGCCCATGGGCAACAGATGAAGTACATTGACCGAGCCGGAACCAAGCAGAAGTGCGAGGAGCAGAAATGCGACACCAATAATGATGTTGGAACCGCAGGTGCGCGCTCCAAAACGGTAATGCGCAGCCAATCCCCCTGCTCCGTGACAGATGGGCATACCACCCACCAGCGCGGCAAAGACATTGGCAAATCCCATGGACAGGCAGAGGTTTCGGTCTGTGACGCGGCGGCTCTCCTCACCAAAATATTCAAAACTCAGATCACGGTTGGCGATGACGGCGTTCCCCATTGTCATGGGTACTTGCGGCAGGACCAATGCCAGCAGCGCAAAGGAGAAATCTGCTCCAGTGGGGATACCGAACGGCATGAACTCTGGAAAATGAAGCCCCGGGGACAGGGTAGCCAACTCGCGCCATGCGCCGAGCGCTGCTCCGGCCAGCGCACCGCAGACAACGACGACCAGCCCGGCAGGATAGCGACGGCTTCCGAGCAGAAACATGGTGACGAGCAGAAATGTCGCGCCAATGACAAGGCTCATTGGAATCGGCCCAATGGACTGGATAGCAAGGAACGGCTCAACACTGCCGCGCATCGCCTGAAATCCACTGGACCCCACCACCATCTGCACGCCCTTGGACAGCAAGAGCACGCCAGTGGTCAACTGAACGCCACGAATGACTGCCTTGGGAACGATCTTGGCAACATGATTCACCAACCCAGTGGTACCAAGCACGAGCAGGAACGCAGCCATAAGCAGGCCTGATGCGGTGATAACTCCCGGTGAAAGTGCTTGAGCGATGGCATAGGCCGACACAACTTTCATGGGCTGTACGGCGATGGGAACACGGTAGTAGAGGCCGCCCACTACGTACAGCAGGCCGATGGACAGGAATAATCCGGTAGGAGAAAGGCCGTTGATCATGATCATGGCAAAAGCCAGCGGCAGCAACGTACCGAGGTCGCCCACAGACCCCGCCCATTCCATTCTGTTAAAACTGATGCGCATATTTCATCCCTGCTGATTTGACAAACTGCGGGGAATGTTACCGATTCATGATAGATGAGACAACACCCAATATTGACACTCTCTCCCCTTTGGAGGAGAATATTGTTCTAAAGTCACGCAAAACGCCCAGTTTTCAGGAGCGCCCTACACATGAGAAAAGAGTCCATCAGCAAACGGGACATGAAGCGGTTCCAGCTTCAGGCCAAGTCCATCATCGAGACTTTGCCTTTTATTACCGAATTTTACGGCAAGACCATTGTCATCAAATACGGCGGCAACGCCATGATCGACGAAGAGCTGAAGCGCGCCTTCGCCCTCAACGTCATCCTCCTCAAGTATATCGGTCTGAATCCGGTCATCGTTCACGGCGGCGGCCCGCAGATCGGCAAGATGCTCAAGGCGCTCAATATCGAGTCCCATTTCCGTCAGGGCTACCGTGTCACCGACGAAGCCACCATGGATGTGGTTGAGATGGTGCTGGTAGGTAAGGTAAACAAGGAAATCGTCAACCTCATCAACCTAAACGGCGGCAACGCTGTCGGGCTGTCAGGCAAGGACGGCATGCTCATCAAGGCCGAGCCCAAAGAGCTTTCCATCGAAAAAAAGAATGCGCCGCCCGAGATCATCGACCTGGGCAAGGTCGGCGAAGTCAAAACCGTCAACACCTCTCTGATTGAATCTCTGGCCGGAGAAGGTTTCATCCCGGTCATCGCACCCGTTGGTGTGGATGACAATGGAGTTACATACAATATCAACGCAGACTCCGTGGCTGGTGCCGTGGCCTCCGCCCTCAACGCCAAACGCCTCTACCTGCTCACCGACGTTCCCGGCCTGCTGGACGCGGACGGCGAACTCATCACCCACCTCGACCACAAGGAAGCATTCGGCTGCATCGACAACGGCGTCATCACAGGCGGCATGATCCCCAAGATCAAATGCTGCATCGAATCCGTGGTGTCTGAAGTCGAAAAGGCCGCCATCATCGACGGCCGAGTGGAAAACTGCATTTTGCTGGAACTCTTCACCAAGTCGGGTATCGGCACCGAGGTAGTTCTCGCAAAGGAGGAGTAGCATGACCCAGATCAACTGGAACGAAGACATGCTGGTAGATCTGCCGACTATCGACGCACAGCACAAAAAGCTGATCGCCATGTGCAACAGTCTTCTGAACGCTATGATCAATGGCATGGGCAACGAAGTTCTGGACACGCTGTTCGACGAACTTCTTGGCTACACTTCATACCATTTCGACGACGAAGAAGCGTTCATGAAACAGATAGGCTATCCCCAGAGAGAAGCACACATGGTTGTGCATGAACGCTTGAAGAACGACGTGCAAATATTCAAGAAGAAGCTGTTGACCGAGGGAGTGGATCCCAGTGACGCACTGGCATTCCTGAACAACTGGATCGTCAAGCACATCCAGAGCATGGACACGGAAATCAGCAACTACGCTCACAGTCACAACAAACTGGAAAACACCGCTTCATGAGCAGTAACCGTTGATGCTTCTCTAGAAACCGGCCTCGATATGATTGATACACAGCAGGAGATGCTCTTTGCCATCTCCTGCCCCTGATCTACATATCGCTACATAAGCACGGTCTCGGGCGCAGGGATGCCCCATGGTGTCAAACCCGCCCCAATAGTCCAATTCTTGCCGATTCAAAACACGCGCTATAGCGTTCGTAAAAAATAGAGAGACCATGCCATGAGCCACGG
This sequence comes from Pseudodesulfovibrio sp. zrk46, assembly GCF_012516435.1. Classification (NCBI taxonomy): domain Bacteria; kingdom Pseudomonadati; phylum Thermodesulfobacteriota; class Desulfovibrionia; order Desulfovibrionales; family Desulfovibrionaceae; genus Pseudodesulfovibrio; species Pseudodesulfovibrio sp. zrk46. The sequence goes on along the minus strand of NZ_CP051216.1, from coordinate 2,530,814 downwards.
ATTTTTCACCATCATCAGTCGCGCCGAGTTTGAAGCGCTCCTCAAATCCTTCCCGCAACTATCAGCCGAGACGGTTGGCCTGTCCCGCGCCTCTGGCCGAGTGCTGGCCAGCGATCTCATCTCCGCACACGACTGGCCGCTTCAAGACCGCTCATGCATGGACGGCTATGCCGTGAACGCCCGTGACGTATTTGGTTCCACCGAGACCAATCCCGGCTATCTGGAATGCACGTCCACCCTCTCCATTGAAGAGATTCCCGACATCGATCTGCCGCCCGGTGAATGTGCCCGCATCTCTACCGGAGGGCTGCTGCCCGATGGTGCAGACGCGGTTATCATGGTCGAGCATACGCAGGAAATGGGAGACACTACCATTGAGATGCGCAAGAGCGTGGCTCCGGGCGAAAACGTCATGCAACGAGGCGAAGACGCCCGCGAAGGCAAAGTAGCCCTCCCCGCCGGGACCGTTATCCGGCCGCAGGAAGTGGGGCTTTGCGCTGCTTTGGGCTTTGATGAACTGAAATTAATCCGCCGCCCCCGCGTGGGCATTCTTTCGACAGGTGATGAGCTTATTGAAGTTGGCGAGACACCCCGCCCCGGTCAGGTGCGCGACGTGAACTCCCAGACCATCGCCACCCTTGTAAAACAGGCGAGCGCCATCCCTACCCGCTACGGTATCATCAAGGATGATCTTGAATCACTGAAGGCCGCCCTCTCCAAGGCCATAGAAGAAAACGACATAGTGCTGCTGTCCGGCGGCAGTTCCATTGGTGTGCGAGACCTCACAGTCCAGACCGTCGAGGCCATGCCGGACTCTTCCCTGCTCGCTCATGGCGTGGCCCTCAGCCCTGGCAAACCCACCATTCTCGGGCGCGTGGGCGACAAGCCTGTCATGGGACTGCCCGGTCAGGTGACCTCTGCACTGGTGGTCATGCATGTGCTCATTCTGCCACTGCTTCGCCATCTTCAGGGCGATCCAAGAGCATTTGATCCTTCCCGTCGCCCCATGCGCAAGGCGATCCTGGCCCGCAACGTTGCCTCCAAGCCGGGACGCGAGGACTACATCCGCATCCGTCTGGAAGAACGCGATGAAGAACCGCCGCTGGCCCACCCTGTTCTGGGTAAGTCAGGGTTGCTTCGCACCATGATCCAAGCCAACGGACTCGCCGCCATTCCGGCTGACGCAGAGGGCATCTACGCAGACCAATTGATTGATATTTGGATTGTGTAATATCTTGATTTACATGATATTTGATTAGAAAAGATCTTCTTCGCCTTCCAGCTCTACAATCTTCCAACCGTCATCGGTTTTTCTGACAACGTATGTGGAGTCATCTTCAAAAGACCTGTCAACATTTCCCACTTGGACTCGATAGGCTCCAAACACCCTCACCCTGGCATAGCTGCCATCTTGTTCAATTAATTCGAAACCAAGACCTTCTGTGTTAACCTTTGCAGTCCGCAAAATTTTATATGTACCACGTTGTCGCATTATTTCTTGAAACTGCAAAAAGCGTAAGTCATTCCGGTCACGCACATCTTCAGCAAAGAGTTCAGCATAGTTATCCGCCAGTGAGGTCTGGCGCACATAGAATTCCTTGAGCAGGGACGTAATCTCTTCCGGTACTATCGCGTCAGGATCCACCGGAGGCATGGCCTGCTCTGGCTCTGTGTCCACATTGCCGGAGGCTACATCATCGGGGTTGGCCATGAGGGAGAGATAGAGCTTGAGTTCCGAGACAGCGAGCTTGGTCTTGGAAGTCAGGTCGCCTTTGGGAAACACCTCATCCACCACAATTCGCAGGGATTTGGCCGGTCGACCTCCACATTCCACCACCTGTTCTCCCGGCTCATCTCGAAGCCAGAAGCGGATTTCCTTACCGTCCGGATAGACAATCCGACCGGAACGAATACGGCGGTGTTTTTCATATTGCCCCTCGCCCTGATGTCCGTTGAAGATACCGATACGCTGAACACGGGTAGGAATGGCAAAGGAAAGCTCGATCCATTGCCCTGAGCCACCACCGACACCACCACCGACCCACGCCGTTGCGACATCGCCATCCAGCAGGTTCTCGGGCGCATAAGGCAACCCGATGTCAAACTTGAAACTGGAGACCTTGACCTCAACATCAAGAGCACGGGCTGGAACTGCCATCAGGAGCAGGAACGCGAACAAAAAGAATAACCGTCTCATATGCATGGAGGCACCCTATCACAAGTCGTTTCAGTCTGCCTCCCCTTACACATGGACTTTCCCAGACCGACAAAACCATTGGCTATGCACATTTTTTCCCCTATCGTGCAACACAACGAAAACACGCAAGGAATCCGTTATGCCCCTGCTTGAATGGGATAAAAGCTACGCCATTGACGTCAAAGAATTGGACGATGACCACAAGGTTCTCGTAGAGATGCTCAACAAGGCCTTTGATGCATCTGAAGTAGAAGGCAAGACCGAATCATTAACCCTGCTTGTGGCAGAGATGCGGGCCTATGCAGAAATGCACTTTCATAAGGAAGAAGAGCTGATGGCAGCCCTCTCGTATCCTGACAAGGAAGCCCACGCCGGCATGCACAAGATTTTCCGGGATCGTGCTCAAGAATTCGCACAGGCTGGAGAAAACTGGAAGATGTCCGACACCATCGACCTGCTCACTTTTCTTGCAGACTGGCTCAAGGTCCATATCCTTGGCACCGATAGAAAACTCGGCGCATTCCTCAAAAACAAAGGCGTGGAGTAACGCCCCTCTTAGCGCCGCTTGGACTGGGCGCCGTTGATATGCCAACCGTTCTCATCGATGAAAGAGAAGGTCATATCCACAGGAAAATCAAACGCCTTCCCATCCACTGTGTAGCGACATATGCCATGGACACGAAGGATGGCTGAAGCGCCACGTACGATGGGACGATTCAGACTCAGACCACTCGTATCCACCTCTGCAGAACGAAGCCCTTCGTACAATCTCTTCGACCGTATCTCATCTTTGAGTTCAGCGAGCACTCGTTTTTCGCGCTGCTGAATATCGGTAGCGAAGAGAGGGATGAAATCATCATCCATTCGGACCAGTCCCTTGAAATAGCCATGAACCAGATCAACGAAAGCGGGCCACAGTTTCTCATGAACCTTACCCGGTTCAAGATTGTCGCTGGCCGGCACCGAAGCGAGGAGAAAGGTCGCTCCGGGCTTAATGGCCGAGAAGTAGGGATTCTGCTTTGGGTCTTTCGGATTAGCTGACTTTACCGGTGCAGGTGGAGCCTTGGCAGCCCCGATGCTCGACAAGCTAGCAGCAGCCACGTTGGAAGCAGCACCACCGCCATCATCAAAGGCTCGGACTTCAGACACCGCAACCTTGCCGTCACCGGGAAGTTTCACGCCAACCGAGGGAGACACTTCAGTAATAATGATGCTGAATGCGCCCACCGAGACTTGCGGGAATACAATATCCTGTTCCCCGACCTCAGGCTTGAGCTTGAAGGAATAGACAGCCTCGTCCTGCAAGACCAGTACACCTGCGGTAATACAGCGAAAATCATTGAAAAGATTCGCTCCCTGATTGCCGTTGGCAATGCGAATTCTGCTGACAGTACTCACTTGCGGCAACGTGAAGGTAAGCATCTTTCCCGGCCCCACACCCGTACGACCGCCGACCCAAGCGGTTGTAATGTCGTTGTCTGTCAACCGTTCGGGCGCGCCCCAGTGTTTCCAACTGGAAGCCTGCGCCTTGAGGCCTTTGATCTCTTCCGCCTGTGCAGGCAGCACACTCATGACGGCAACCATCAATAGTCCGACAAATAGGGGCAGTCTGAAAACATGATTTCGCATGGCGTTCAAATAACAAAAAAGGGAGCCGTTTGGCTCCCTTTTTTTATTCTCATTTATAGAGGCTGCTCAGAAGGTACCGGGTGCAAGGCGCAAGGGAAATTCGAGATCGACGCGGGGTCTTTCCCACGCGAGAGTTTGAATTTTCCGCAGCGCACTGAGGCGTAAGATCTTGTAAAGCTCGAAGACTCGCTTACAATTCACTTAACGCAGCAGATGGTGCCTTACGGGCTGCCGCTAGTAGCGGTAGTGATCGGGCTTGAAGGGACCTTCAACGTCCACGCCGATGTAGTCTGCCTGCTCTTTGGTGAGCTTCTCCAGGTTGACGCCGAGGCGTGCGAGGTGGAGACGGGCAACTTCTTCGTCCAGCTTCTTGGGCAGGATCATAACCTTGGGATCGTAGTCGTTCTTGGCGAGATCGATCTGAGCCAGAGCCTGGTTGGTGAAGGAGTTGGACATAACGAAGGAGGGGTGACCGGTGGCGCAACCGAGGTTGACCAGACGGCCTTCTGCCAGAACGATGAGGGACTTGCCGGAAGGCAGGGTCCACTTGTCGACCTGAGGCTTGACTTCCTTCTTGATGCACTTGTCGTTTTTCTCGAGGTGAGCCATCTCGATTTCGGAGTCGAAGTGACCGATGTTGCAGAGGATGGCCTCATCTTTCATGGCATCCATGTGAGCGCCGGTGACAACGTGGTAGTTACCGGTGCAGGTGACGAAGATATCGCCGCGGGGAGCAGCGTCATCCATGGTGGTGACTTCGTAACCTTCCATGGCAGCCTGCAGTGCGCAGATGGGATCGATTTCGGTGACGATCACGCGAGCACCGAAGCCGCGCATGGACTGGGCGCAGCCCTTACCAACATCGCCGTAACCGACAACGACAACGACCTTACCAGCGACCATGACGTCGGTGGCGCGCTTGATGCCGTCAGCCAGGGACTCGCGGCAGCCGTACAGGTTGTCGAACTTGGACTTGGTGACGGAGTCATTGACGTTGATAGCGGGGAACAGCAGTTCGCCAGCGCGCTGCATTTCGTACAGGCGGTGCACACCAGTGGTGGTCTCTTCGGACACGCCGCGAATCTTCTTGGAGATTTCGGTCCACTTGGTGGGGTTGGCGGCAACGGAAGCCTCGAGGCGATCCATGATGATCTGGAATTCCAGAACGTCGTGTTCCTTGCCGAGCAGAGAAGTGTCAGCTTCGCACTTCACGCCCTGGTGGATCAGCAGGGTGGCGTCGCCACCGTCATCAACGATCAGGTCCGGACCGGAGCCGTCAGGCCAGGTCAGAGCCTGCTCGGTGCACCACCAGTATTCTTCCAGGGTCTCACCCTTCCAGGCGAAGACCTTGGCCATACCGGAGTCGGCGATGGCAGCGGCAGCGTGGTCCTGAGTGGAGAAAATGTTGCAGGAAGCCCAGCGGATGTCAGCGCCCAGTTCGTACAGGCACTTGATCAGCATGGCGGTCTGGATGGTCATGTGCAGGGAACCCATGACCTTGAGGCCCTTGAGGGGTTTCTCTTCACCGTACTTCTCGATGATGGACATGAGGCCCGGCATTTCGCGCTCGGACAGCTGCATCTCCATGTGGCCCCACTCGGCCAGGGACATGTCGGCGACCTTGTTCTCGCACTTCGGATCGACGGGCATAACGTTCTTGGACATAGGTTCCTCCAAATAAATGGTTATTATCTATTTCTTTTCGGCCTCGTACAAAACGACGACAAGGCCCATATTGACGGAAAATTCAGTGACGGACTTCACATCGAAGCGCGCCTGCTCCAACCAACCTCGCATCTTCTCCTGCGGGATACCGAGACGACGGTCACCATACTCGCTGCGCATCAACTCGTTCTGATGCAGATCAAACTCGGCGATAATAAAGCGACCGCCAACTTTAAGCACACGTCCCACTTCCTTTAGGGCGTCCAGCGGGCTGGCCAAGTGGTGCAGCACCAGCGAGGTAACGGCACAATCAGCCTCCCAGTCGCGCAGCGGCAGATGAGTCAGGTCACCGATACGCAGCGACATGCGGGCATCATCAGAAAAACGCTCTTCAGCCAGCTCCAGCATCTTGGGCGAGTTATCCACACCGATGACAGAGCTGGATATCTTGGACAGCAGTTCCAGCATGTCGCCGGTACCACAGCCGATGTCGGCAGCACAGTCACATTCGGCGGGCAACAGCTTGCCGATCTCTTTACCGAGATTCAACTTGCCCAGCACCTCGGAGGTCATGCGGTCCCAATCAGAAGCAATCTCATCGAAGAACTGGCGGGTGGCGGCGGTACGCTCACGAATGACCTTTTCGGCACGATTGCGATCGCGCTTTAGCTCACTCTCGTCCTCAAGCAGGGAGGCGACACCGTTCAGGAAATCACGGCCCGGTCCTTCATCGCTGGCGCGATAAAAAGCCCACAACCCCTCGCGGCGGACATCCACCAGCCCGGAGTCGGACAAAATCTTGAGATGACGGGAGATGCGGGACTGCCCCATCTCCATAACCTGAACAATCTCGCCTACATTCAACTCATATTCGAGCAGAACATTGACGAGCCTGGCTCTGGTTTCGTCGGCAAGCGCCTTGCAATATTTGATTATTTCCATGAGTTTTGACCTATATCAGGATATCTTGATATACGGGATGTTCGATTTCTAGCTCAAGACCCCATGCCCGTCAAGCCTAAAACGGTAACGCCTTGACGGTTGTTTTACGACCGCCACTTAGTATATAGAGATGCAAATACCTTCGGAGGCTTGATTAATGAAAAAAGAAATTCTGTCCTGCGCCGCAGCTTTGCTCCTTGCTTCTTCTTTGGCGGCATGCAAGGCAGCCACGCAGACCATCCCCGTGTCCACCAATCCCACTGGCGCCGTAGTCTACGCAGATGGCACCGAGACCTGCATCTCGCCCTGCAACGTAGAACTTGAAAAGACGCAGCCACACATTCTGACCTTCAAGAAGGACGGCTACCGACAGGCCGACGTTCAGATTTCCCGCCAATACGATACCGGCGCAGTTGCCCGCGACGCAGTGCAGTCCGCGGTCTCCGTGAAAGACATGGGCGCCACCGATGAAGGTGCGTTTTCCAACGCCCTGCTCAGCACACAGGCCGCCGAAAGCGACGGCAGCGCATACGTGCTCACTCCTGCCTCCGTGGTTGTGGATATGGTCCCCGCCGGCCAGACTGCACGACCAGTGGCCGTTGCGCCCAAACCGATTCAAACTGCTCAGCAAGGCGATGCTCCCATCGTCATCTCCAGCGACCAGCTTGATGCCGCCGACCAGCAGAAGCTGAAGCAGCAGGAAGCACAGGCTCCGGCAGATCAACAGCCCATCGTGATTTCCAGCGACCAGCTTGCCCCGGAAGACCGGAAGGCCGTGGTCCACACCACCCAGCCCGCCACCATGCAGCGCTCCGCTGAAGAGAATCCCGAGAAGGCTCTTGAGGGCCTGCTGGAAGCCGGGGCCGCAGCCGCTCCGACCGTTGGCACTGAGAAGAACTTCGAGACCTCGCATCATGACTCTTCCAGCTTTGACCAGAAGACCGGCACCTACTCCGAGTCCCATTCTTCCACCCATGTTGGCGTTGGTGTTCATGTCAATCCTGCCGAAGCAGGACTGGGTATCCTCCACCTGCTGGAAGACGCGAACAAGAAGAGTGATGGGGAAGCGACTGAGTAGAGCCCCAACCATACTAATTCGACTCATTAAAAGCCCCGGAAAATACCTCCGGGGCTTTTTCATTAGCGTTCAAAGAGCTGATGGACTGCAATCAGTCAGTTATTTTCATTATTTTTCACCGGAATCTGTTGTTTTTTCCGAAAATATCATGTCATATTCTGCAATCGTATTTTTTCAATTATGCTTGCCCTATCCTTATGGAATTGAGATAGTAGCATTGAATGAACACCCCTAGCCGGTGAGGGGCTTAACTGATTAACAAGCCGGCCATGACAAGGAGGCGACATGTTCAAGAAGATTCTTCTGGCTGCTACCCCGCAGATCGATTCCCAGACCGCTCCCAAGGCGGCCTTTGATCTCGCGCGTAGGCACGACGCCGAGCTCATTCTCTTTCACTCCCTGCCCATCACAAAGGACGCATGGTGTCCGCACGACCAGATGTCAGAAGAGGCGCTTGTTCAAAAGACCGCTGAAAAGATAGAGGAATTCTTCGCAGACGATCTCAAGACGCTGCCCAATTACTCCATCCAGGTCCGCACTGGCCCGGCCCATGAGCAGATGCTGAAGCTCATCCATACTCAGGGTATAGACCTCATCGTCATGGGGCACCACACCTCAACCATGGATCGCCCGGACCGCATGTGGGGATCGGTGGACACCACCATCCGCAAGGTCTGCTCCAATGTGTTCTGCCCGGTCATGGTTGTGACTAATGAGATGCCTCCGGTAAACGACATCAAGCGCATCGTCATGGCGACCGACTTCTCTACCCCGTCCGATTCCGCACTCTGCTTTGCCGCGCAGGTGGCGCGTCAGTATGATGCGCATCTGGATATCTTCCACGTACTGGACATCGGCCAGCAATGCCCGAACCCCAAGTACTACATGCAGGACATGGACATCTTCGTGGACAGTGCCAAGGAGAAGATGAAGAGCAAGTACACTCGCGCCATGGACGGCATCAGCCATTCCTTCGAATGTTGGGAAGGCGTTCCCTTTGTCGAGATCCTTAAGCATGCCCGCTGGCAGGAAGCGGATCTGGTCATCATGGCCCAGTACTCCACCAGCCAGGAACTGGCCAAGCCCTTCGTGGGCTCCACGGTTATCCAGGTGGCCCTGTCTCCCGGTTGCCCGGCCCTTATCGTCAACTATCGCGCACGCAACTGCATGTAACTTGACCGGGCGTACGCCCATGCAATAAGACAATCGCACCCCCGGACGGCATTGTCGTCCGGGGGTGTTCCTTCAAGGAATCACAAGGAAGGTTATCATGAGCAAACAAATCGCCACACTATCGGCCATTACTATATGTATACTGCTCCTGACCGGCTGCGGAGTGCCCAAGCAGAAAATTCCGGTCTCCACCAATCCCCTCGGGGCCACGGTTTATGCAGATGGCACGAAAGTCTGCACCACGCCTTGTGCTGTTTCCCTTGATAAACAGAGCGACCACCTGCTGACTATCGTCAAGGATGGCTACAAGCAGGAAGATTTGGAAATCACACGCCAGTTCATGCCGGATGAAGCTATCCGCGACGGCATCATCTCTGGCGTCCTCACAGGCGGTGACCCCAAGGAGATTGGGCAGGAAGTCGCCAAGGAAGTGGATGAGCAGGAACGCTCCGGCGAAGCCTACGAACTCCGCCCCGATATTGTCACCATCACCCTGACCCCCAAGAAGTAGGACAATGGCCCGATATTTTCGCCACTACAGCAACAAGAAGGGACGCACCAATCGCATGGTCAGCGTGCAGCGTTCCCTCCCCACCTTTCTGAACAAGCTCGACACCACAGGTGGCCTTACTTTGGTGCAACTGTGGAATGCGTGGGATGAGCTCATGGGCGAAATGGCTCCTATTGCCAGACCACTTGGGCATCGAGGTCGAAAACTTATTCTGGCAGCAGAAGACCCCATGGTCATGCAGGAGGCGCAGTTCCTGGCCCCCATGATACTGGATACGGTCAACGGATATTTAGGTGAAGAAGTCTTTGACAAAGTCACATTCGAGCTGCTAAACGGCAGAGTTCCTTTGGACGGAGTAATCCGACCGGAGGCTGTGGAGCCTCCGAGGAAACTTAAAAAGCCCAAAGATTTGGGCAAACTAACTCAACTGCTGGACACCGACACACCTCTCGGCAGGTGCTATCGAGCGTACATGCGGATGTTCGAAAACGAATAGATCAATCCGTTCCGGCACATTTTAAGGAGTACACCATGAGTGAAGAAGTAAAAGAGATTTCCTTTGAGGAGCTCGAGCTTACCAAACCCCTTGAGAAGATGACCACCAAGGAGCTCCGTGAGCTCTGCATCGCCAAGCTGCCCATGATCACCGGCGCTTCCGGTAAGGACAAGGACGAGATCGTTGCAGCTATCAAGGAACTCTTCGGCATCGAAGACGAAGTAACCGTTTCCCCGTACAAGCAGCAGATTGCTGAGCTGAAGAAGCAGATTCGTGCTCTTCGCGCTGACAAGGAAAAGGTTGAAGAGCGTGTTGTCCGCGACCGTATCCGCCGCAAAATCAACAAGTTGAAGAAGCGCACCCGCAAGCTGGCTAAAACCGCCTAAAAAAGTTTTAAAAAGCACAAAAAGAGGTTGACTTTCGGCGGGCTACCGCATAAATCTTCCTCTCGCTGCTGGGCTGTCGTTCAATTGGCAGGACGACGGGTTCTGGCTCCGTTAATCAAGGTTCGAGTCCTTGCAGCCCAGCCAAATTTATCCTGCGTCCCCATCGTCTAGTCTGGTCCAGGACGACGGCCTTTCACGCCGTTAACAGGGGTTCAAATCCCCTTGGGGACGCCACAGAAAAGCCAGAGAGGCAGTCGAGAAATCGACTGCCTCTTTTCGTTTGTGCTCTCTTCAGAAGTTTCAAAAATCTCTTTCAAATCTGAGCAAAAAGGGGTTGACTTTCGGCGGGCTACCGCATAAATCTTCCTCTCGCTGCTGGGCTGTCGTTCAATTGGCAGGACGACGGGTTCTGGCTCCGTTAATCAAGGTTCGAGTCCTTGCAGCCCAGCCAAATTTATCCTGCGTCCCCATCGTCTAGTCTGGTCCAGGACGACGGCCTTTCACGCCGTTAACAGGGGTTCAAATCCCCTTGGGGACGCCATAGAAAAGCCAGAGAGGCAGTCGAGAAATCGACTGCCTCTTTTCGTTTGTGCATAGTCCTGATATTACCCCCGACCACCCTCTCAAGCCGCAACCGCGACTCAACAGTCAGACAATCATACAGACACGAAAAAGGCCGCACAGACATGCTGTGCGGCCTTTGAATTGCCAGTGCTATGTGGCGTCGACTTTATTCGCCGATGGGCAGGACGGTGCGACCATACTGCTCATTCAAGACTTCGGCCATGGCGAGATAGATGGCGGACGCGCCGCAAAGAATCCCTTCCCAGCCTGCCAAGGTACCAATCATCTCATTATGGGTGAAATCTTTGATAGCGAGCAGGAAGAACAAAATGGTCAGAGACAAGAAGACGAACTGAAGCACCTTGTTGCCTTTAAGTGTTCCCATGAACATGAACAGGGTAAAGATTCCCCACATCACGAGATAGCAACCCATGTATGCTGCAGGAGTAGCCTCGGCCATGCCAAGCTTCGGCATGACGATCAGGGCGACCAGAGTCAGCCAGAATAGACCGTAGGAAGTGAAGGCAGTGGTGCCGAAGGTGTTACCCTTCTTGAATTCCATGATGCCGGCAATAACCTGTGCGATACCGCCATAGAAAATGCCCATGGCAAGAATCATGGAACTGATGGGGAAAAAGCCAGCGTTGTGGATGTTCAACAGGATGGTGGTCATGCCAAAGCCCATCAGACCGAGCGGGGCGGGGTTGGCAAGTTTGGTTTCCATTACGATTACTCTCCTTAAAAAAATTAACTCCAAAAAAACCAAAACACCCTGGAATCAGGCACCTCATCCCTGAAACAGACGTGTCGACAGCCTAGTACGCATAATGCGTAATGGGCCTTCTAGAGCGGTATTATATGTAATGTCAACGGTCGGGAGCCCAATGGTAACAAGTGATTTTTTTCTCTTTTTACCCGCCAGCTTTCTTACCCGATCCATATTGTCAGGGGCCAAAGCAACCTGCTCATATTCTGCGAGAATTACGACAACTCGCATACGAACTACAGTCCCTTTTCACCCTCGATTCACCAATCCTGACAAGAAAAGTCATAAAAAATGAAAAAACCGTAAGAAAAGACTTGCGCCCCTCCCGGTTTTGTGGGAAATACGCCTCTCCAGACGGGGCAACCCGGCAACAAAAGGCTCCAGACGCCTTGCCGAACCGCCAGTCGCATCATGCGTCCCCATCGTCTAGTCTGGTCCAGGACGACGGCCTTTCACGCCGTTAACAGGGGTTCAAATCCCCTTGGGGACGCCATGTAATGAATAAAGGCAGCTGATTAAATCAGCTGCCTTTTTTCGTCTCTCCCCTATTCTTCATCACACCAGTCAGCCAATGCATCACTTGGGTGACAATTCCATCTATATAATGGCGTTCAGATGTAGCCAGTGGCATGGTTTCCCTAGAGTCCTAAAAAATCATACTCAAGGGGGGAGCGTATGAAAATCCGGTCCAAATTCATTTTGGCCATCATAATTCCCGTCATCATCTCGGTGGCGGTCATCTCATCAATTGTATCCATGCAGATCAGCGATACAGTCACAGATCAGTTCGAAATGTCTTCACAGGAGCAACTGCAACGCGTTGACAGCTACGTCAACCAACTCCTCAAAGGACCTGCCGACATCACCAAGTACATGGCCCTGCTACCGAGCCTCAAAGAGGGACTGGGACAATGGCGTCAGTACCAGAATCTTCCTGAGGGTAAATACAACTTTGAACGCGAAGGCATGAGCGAAAAGGAGCACACAGCATACTTCACGTTCAAGCACCTGCTCGAAAGCCACCCGGAATACGCCTATGTATACGCTGGTCTTGAAGACGGCGGCTATACACAGACCCCTGACGAGCCCATGAGCGCCGGTTATGATCCACGCAAGCGCCCTTGGTACCAACAGGGCATGAACTCCTCCACCGAAACGACGCTGCTGAGTGCCTACATCACCACTGAGGGCGTCCCGAATATCGGCATGGTGACCAAGGTCCGCGACAACAACGGCAAATTCGTAGGTGTTGCCGCAGTCGACATTTCTCTGGGGAAGCTCACCGAAATCGCAGCCAATATCCGCATCGGCAAGACCGGCTACATCATGATCGTACAAGATGACGGTTCTGTCCTCGCCGACCCACTCCATAAGGATTACGTCTTCAAAAAGATGAACGAGTTGCCTGAGGCTTTCCAGACCATCGGCTCCGTTTCCGGCGGACTGGTGGAAGACTTGGATGTAGACGGCACTGACATGTACGCCAGCGTGCTCAACTCCTCTTCCACCGGCTGGAAGTATATCGCTCTTATTGAGCACTCGGAGATCAAGGAGGCTTCAAACGCCGCCATCATGAACACCGTGATCATCGGTGCTGTCATTGCACTCATATTCGGTTTGATCGGTTGGAAGCTCGCCAACACCATGACTGACCCCATTATCCGCAGTGGGGACTTCACCCGCAGCATCTCGGAAGGTGACCTTACTGCCACCATTGCAGCATCCGGCAAGGACGAAGTGGGGCAACTCGCCCGAGATCTCGGCGACATGGGCACCAAGCTCAGAACAGTTGTCAGCGAGGTGCGCACTGCTGTTGATGAAGTGGCATCGGGCTCATCGCAACTTGCCGCCACGGCTGGTTCCCTCGCCCAAGGTGCGACAGAACAGTCCTCCAATGTTGAAGAAGTGGGCGCATCCATGGAACAGATGCTCTCCAACATCAGTCAGAATGCTGAGAACTCCAAGCAGACAGAAGAAATCGCCCTGCGCTCGGCAGCCGATGCAGACAAGGGCGGCAAGGCCGTTGCCCAGACCGTCACGTCAATGAAGGAAATCGCAGAGAAGATCACCATCATTGAGGACATCGCCCGCCAGACCAATCTGCTCGCTCTCAACGCTGCCATTGAGGCTGCACGAGCTGGCGAACACGGCAAGGGGTTCGCGGTCGTTGCTGCAGAAGTCCGCAAGCTGGCCGAACGCTCCGGTGTTGCCGCAGCCGAAATCAGTGAGCTTTCCTCTTCCAGTGTTCAAGTGGCTGAAGAGGCCGGAGAAATGCTCGGCAAGATGGTCCCGGACATCCAGCAGACCGCAGAGCTGATTCAGGCCATTACCGCCGCCAGCAATGAACAGCATGCCGGCGCGCAGGGAGTGAATGAGGCCATTCGCCAACTGGACCAGGTCATTCAACAGATCGCCTCTTCTTCAGAAGAGCTCTCCTCCACTTCTGAAGAACTCTCCAGCCAGGCAGAACTGCTCAAGGATACCGTGTCCTACTTCAACATTGGCGAGGGAGGCTACATGTCCACCCAATCACGGGTGAGGGTACAAAAGCAGGCTCCCAAGCCTATTGCCGCTGCCCCAAAGAGTAGTGCATCCCAAGGAAATGGCGTTGCTCTCGACATGGGGGATGACGACTTCGAAAAATTCTAAACCAACAAAAAAGGCCGCCCTCAAAGGGCGGCCTTTTCATTTGTCATTCTTGCGGAGCTACTCGGCTACATCCACAGCTTCCCACGTATTAACTTCGGCCGGGCCAGCCACCAGATCGGCACTGGCTTCGCGCATGGCGTCCATGTGCGGCGTCTTGCCGTGCGCTGCCAAATGGGCCGGGCTCTCCCAAATCTCATAGAAGAGGAAGACGTTACCGTAGTCAGATTTATGCAGATCGTAGCGGATACACCCCGCTTCCTTGCGCACTTCAGCCACGACGCTGGACAATACTATTTCCAGCTCCTGTTCCATGCCATCCTTGGCGGCGACGGTCGCCGATACATAAGTCAGTCCCATTGTATTATTCCTTATGGTTCGTTTTCATCCGCTTGAGGACCTCTTGAAAGATCAGCGACGATTGCTCGTGTATCTCTTCCGGTCGGCCCCGGTTGGAATTGTTAAAATCATAGTATCTCGACATGTCATAAATGATGAGATCCGGCGCACTTAATTGGGCTTTCTTCTGTGCACTCACCAATGGTTTGGGAAGGACGGAATCTGCCAATCGGACATAGGCAATCACATCACAAGGCATGGCCTCCATCGCAACAGAGGCTGTTTCTAGCACCTCGTCACGGTTGCCATTCCCAACAATGAGACCAACAGTCTCACCGGGAAGCGCTTTCGCCATACGTTGTGCAAAGTCGATCTCATAACCGTAGTTACGTCCAACCGGCCTGAGAGGCTGCCAGCGCCCATCCTCAAACATGAGAATATGCGGCAACCCACGTCGAATCCCCACATCGAGCGTTCGACTATCTCCCGGCCCTTGTCTGCCGAAAAGGCCGTCCAACAAAAACACCTGAATGCTCTTGCCCGGAGCAGGACCATACGGTCCATCCTTGGCCCTTGACATGTCGATAACCTGCAGCGGCGGACTCGTGACCGGACTCGCTCCGATAACGATGTTGTAATCCGTTGTCTGCGCCGAGGCAGAAAAGGCGAACACCAACGTCGCCAGACAAAGCATCATGACCCGCATCAACAATAGAGTCTCCTCGCGCCACCTACATATGACGGCAGGAAATCAGGGGTAACGCCATTGCACAAATATCTGTAGAATTATTCAGAACGATACAATCTTTGAAACAGGATCACGTCGTCCGCACATCTGCATGCGGTAAGAGGGAGGGCTTGCGTAAGCAACACATCCCGCTGGCTAGGTGAACGCACATAGACAGCAACGGAATGCGTTTCGCAAAAACGTCCCCGCAGCCTCCACCGCTGCACATATCCCAGGCGTGAAGACTACTTGCAGAGAGGCCCAGTACCCGGAGCCAGACTGTTCAGATAATTGGCAGCTTCATCAACCTGCCCACCGGACAGACGTGCGCCGTTGTTTACCATTCGCTGAACTGTGGACTTCCACGCTCCGGCATCCTTGACGCCCAGATTAAGGCAAATACGCTTGGAGGAATGACAAGCGGTGCACGCCTGCTTCACAGTGGAACCAATATCCGCGGCCACAGCACTTCCGACCAGGCCAACAGCCAACGTAGCAACAGCTAAAACATACTGAATCTTTCCGGATTTCATTGCGATCTCCCAAGTAATTCAATTCCAGTTCAAAAGGGTAAGTCACTGCCACAATATGGCACGATGCATGAAATTTACGACAGCACACAAAAAAAGTACAGCCTTCCCTACTTCAGGGCAAAACCACACCCAAAACGTTACTACTTGTACCCCCCACAAAAACTTGCTATTTCTGCACTTCGTAAGGCACCTGTCACAGCGCACAGCCTATCTCCTACCCGTATGAAGGGCTGGGTTTGATCGAAAGTGCGCCAACGGCAAGACGCAAGCAAAATACAGGACCGCCGCGTATTCCAATACGCAAGGGTCTGAATTTTGAGCAGCAACGCAGCAGATGGTGTGCTTTCGATCAAATCCACGGAAGCGTTTCGTCACCGGTGTGGCGCTTGGTCTTCAAAACCAATGTACGGCAGTGATGTCGTAGGCAGGTTCGACTCCTGTACGCTTCCGCCACTATTGAATAAATAGCCGTTCAGAAATGGTCGGCTTTTCTTGTTTCTCAAGAGTGTCCCAACACTACTCCCAACACCACGACCTGCCTTCTAGGGGCAAAAAGCTGATGCCAGCGTCGAATCACTCCAACGTGTTGAGCATTTAACTCTATAGGCGAATACGTATAGGAGTCATGCCTAATACGCGTGCAGATAATTACAAACCCTAATGAGTTCTCCCCACGATCGACTTCTGCCCCCCGACTAGCATAGACAAATCCAGATTTACGTGCATAGCTGTTAATGTGATAATCCTTATTGCCCACAAGTTTTAAAACCTATTATTTGGGATCAGAAAATACGGGAAGCGTTAAATACTCAAAGCCATATATATAAAAAATTACATCACTGACTGCTGAGTACACAAATTCATTCTTGACATCACCAAATCGATACACGATATCTCCAATCCTTACAGGAATCTCACCCTCATCAAACTCAGGGCTAAGAAAATACGAGAAATAAGCTTCATCAGGATTGACCGTAGCAATTGGATTTTTATTTAAATCAGTTGCTTGAAAATATGATTCAAGACAACTTGTCGTGCTAGTTGAAACCCATTGATGGTCTTTCATAATAAATGAAACCGGCTTGACATTTTCAGAAGGGCTTTTCAATGAGCACAGATTGTAAAACTGCAAACTATCTGTGTAGTCAAAATATGATATATCGTATCCTTTCAAGACCATGTCCGTCCCTTTAGGGACATATCCTTCATCGTAATAATTTCCCCAAAACAAATCAGGGGTTCTGCCTTTCTCATCATTGTATTTAGGAAGCTGCCCTTTTTTCACCATTGAAAAACTTCCATTTTCATTACGCATAATCGCCGTACCAAGAAGCGCCCTGAACAGCCTGTATTTAACTGGTTGGTCGATACCAAGTCTTGAAAGAGCGTGATGATATGAATTATAGGCGCCATCAGGAGCTACAACATCAAAGTTGGTTAAATCATACTTCACCTCTGAAGAATCGCTAAAATCTTCATTGCCGTAGTATCGATCAAATGAAATACTCATATTTGTGACGAAATCACTCGTATTGGCAGCAATTCCTTTGTCAAAATAATAGATGAATTCCTTTACAACATTTGGTGAATCGAGATCATCAACATAGTAACACCGAGAACCGGTTATCTTGATATCCGTTCCGCGTAGATACCGATCAAAGTCAACAATGAGAGCACTGCAGCCTTCAAGAGGGACAACGACAGTGGTGATGGACAAAGTATTTGGCAAAGGCCCATAGGTTGAGAATCCTACATAGTCATGTTCCCGAACAATTCTTCGTTCAGTATATGTCTTCCCTTTGCTCTCAACAGTAACCACAAGCTCGTGGGCGATAGAGCTTGGGAGCGGCATATGATACCAAGGCGAATACGAGTTAGGCAGAATAAGATGTGATCCATAATGGATCAAAGCTCCCCCCCCCCAAAAGCACCGACAGGATAAAAGCAACAATCAACTGTCTAATTGGCCATTTCCTTTTCACTCTTTCCTCCCTGGAAACCGGGGAGACCTTACTAATTTCCAATCTATTTTTATTAGACATCATCCCCACCTAGCCTCTCCCTCATCAAATCAGCAACGGTAAAAGGCTTAGCGCTTTTAAAAACTTTTGCATTCAATTCTTCCACAACCCTCTCCAGACCGCCAAATGGAACCAGCAAATCCATAAGGATACCTTTCTCGCCGCAATTCCACTCTTCGGGGCGCAAGCGCAGCCCACCTTCTTTATACGCTCAACCATCATATCGTAAAGCACCTGTCACAACGCACTACTATCAGTGTATAAAGAACCACAAACCCCAAAAAAAGAGCGGACACCCCAACCTTCGTTAGGATGTCCGCTTTCACCTTTATTCCTTGATTCTTATCCCCAGATTTTCTCAGGCATATAGGGATGGCTACCCTCAATGACTTCGATGCCAGACTTGACTTTGATCTTGGTAACGAGATCATCGTAATAATGGCAGTGATCCGCCAAACAAGGGCCGATATGGACTTTGGTGGGTTGCTCGTCCAAGGGCATGTTCCACAGTTTCACCTGGGCCAGTCTCGGAACGATGCTCGCGCCAGGACACCCGCCACAATTGAGAATACCCAGGACCTCAGCGTCCATGTCCTTGTAGCGTTCAAAGGCACCCTCTCTCCGGTTGAAAGCGACTAAACAGCGAGAACAGCCGATACACACGTCATCCATGGTATTACGACAGCCAATAATCAATATCTTCTCCATGAGAACCTCCAAATGTGTTTAGTTTCATTCTCTGGAGGATTCGACCTGTGTAGTCAAGATTCATACTTTATTAGGTATGAATATGAATTTCATGAAAATCCCCATGTCGTTTGGAGAAGCGATGCTCGCAGCGTGAGGCTCTCGTACCTTATTGTGGTCAAACAAAATCAATGACAATTCATCGATCCCATCGCGTTGGTAGCACCAAGCTCCAACCAACACATCCCCTTCCACAAGTAATGTCGCGAGGTGGAAGAGAGTCACTTCAACATCTGTAGCCTCTGCTTCACAACTCTCGGCACAGAACTGGCAAGACCCTTACTAATGATGCCAATGTCACCGTTTTCTGTACATAATTGTTAAAAAACCATCATTTACTTTGCCAAAAAGGAGTATGACCATGTCTAAAAAAGAAGTGGAACGTCTGTTGATCGCAGGCGGCGAGAACAAGGATGTTAAGCTGAAGTATAACGCCATCCGCACCAAAGAAGAATTTGTATCTACGGCGAATGAAGAAGGATACGATTTCACCATCGTTGAGTTGGACGATGTGCTCAATGAGTCCGGAGACGACTTCACCACCTTCGGAAATCCGCCAGCACGTTCAATTTGGTGGGCTTAATGCCGATTGCATGTCTGGCCTAGCCCTCACGATGATCGCCCAGCGCTTCGTAGCGCACATAAATCATGAGCGACTATAGGGTTCCAGCCAGAAGCAACAGTGCCCAAGATAGCGAATCTTCCCTGATCATACTGCATTAACTTTTTCCACAATTCGCAGGGGCATACACATCTGCACATTTCCGCCAAAAGCACAAAAGGCCTGTTATGCAGGCCTTTTCTTTGCGCATCGAACCTATGCCCTCATGAACACTCAAACATAGCACATCAAGAAGAAGGAGCCAAAGGAAGGCTGAAATAGAACACACTGCCCTGGCCAACTTCGGATTCACACCAGATGCGACCATTGTGAAGAGCGATGATACTTCGACAAACCGCGAGCCCCAGACCTGCACCTTGTGGCTTGTCCGTATCCACATCACCAAGCTGTGTAAAATGATCAAACACTCGATCAACGGATTCCGGTGGGATACCGGGACCGGAGTCCCTGACGGCAAAAACAATTTCTCCGTCACCTTCGACAGCCGACAGAGCAACGCCACCAGCTGAAGTGAACTTCACGGCATTGTTGAGGAGATGGGTCAGTACTTGCACGATGCGATCATGATCCGCCACGACACTGGGCAGATCTTCCTCAACATCGAACTCCACGGAATACCCTTTGGACTCAGCTGTAGCAGATACGGCCTCCACCACCGGCGCAGCTAAATCGATGGGGCGGGTAGGCTTGATGCACAACAGCACTTCGCCAGCCTTCAGACTGGCAAATTCCATCATGTCATCAACATGCTTTGCCAAGCGCTGACTCTCAATCTCCACAATATCCAAGTTGCCCATTACGCGCTCAAGCGTTTTGACCACGCTGGCCTGTGACCCTGCCGAATTCCGGAACCCCTTCCCCGTTAACTTCTTCTTGATCATTTGGGTAAAGCCCAAAATCGACGTGAGGGGCGTCCGCATTTCATGTGAAACCATGACCAGAAAATCCGACTTGAGTTGGCTGGCGGTCTCAGCGTTTTTCTGAGCCAGAGAGAGGCTTTCCATGAGATCGTGTTGAGCGGTAACATCCTTGACGATGCCCTCTACAAGAACGATCTCTCCGCTACGATCCACCACTGCCCTGACAGACAGTTCGCCCCAAAAAATCGAGCGATCCCGACGCAGCATTTGAATCGACTTTCCAACCACCTTACCCTTCTCGAAGAGTTCGTCGTAGATCGCCTTTCTATCTTCTGAATGGACATAGACTTGGTGTGCAATGTCTGCGACTTCCGCCACCATTTGCTGAGGAGAAGAATAGCCGAATATCTGTGCCATGGCAGGATTGAGATTGGCAAAAGTCCCGTCGGGGTTCACTTGAAACATGCCTTCAACCGCTTGCTCAAATATTTCGCGATACTTCTCCTCTGATTCGGCCAAGCTGGCGCGAGACTCTTCCAGGCTATCCATGAAACGGTTGTAGTAGGTCGCCAACTTGCCAAACTCGCCGCCCAGCTTTTCATCCATGCGTAGAGACAGGTTCCCACGTGAACCGTCACTGAATGCCTTCATCAATATGGGCAACGGCTGAGTAACAACCTTTGATATCCACCACGACATCACAAAAAGCGCTATGATCATAGCGAGAGTTGTCCCGACAATGACATACGCCAATAGATGAAGTGGGCTTTCGACCTCATCCAAATATCCGGTGGAAGCAACGATCCATCCCAACTCGGGAATGGAATCAAAAACCGCAATTTTCTTTCTGTATTCGGTATCCCCCGGGTTGATCCAGTCATAAACCACGGTGCCGCGACCAGTCTCAAGAAGATCCCTGGGGAAAGCATTACCTTGGGGATCAGAAGAGGTCGCGGTGTTTATCCCCTCGAGTGTGGGATGGATGATGAGCTTGCCCGTTTGATCCATGACAAAGGAATAGCCGGTATCTCCGAATTTGTGTTCAAGGACACTGTCTCGAAAATCTTCCAGCTGAACCAATTCACTGAACTCTCGCCGATAGGAGGAGACTGAGATAATCCAGTCCCAAGGCGCGAAATAGGTCATGTACAAAGCCTTGGCCTGCGGCTTGGGGTCTCCGGGGTTGGCCCATTCATACTCAATATAACCGATTTTCTGATTGCGCTGCCTTTTGTTCAAAGGGAACTTGCTGACGTCTGCCCCCTGCATCCCGGGCTTGGGGTGAACCTCCATTATGCCTTTGCTGCTGACACAAAAGATGTATCCGGTCTGCCCGATCGTCTGGCTCAAGAGGACTTCGGCTGCTTGAGATTTTGCCTCCTCTTCACTCAGTATGCCCTTCTCAGACAACGAGTAGAAACGAGCGACTATCTCCAGATTCTTTTCAGCTATTGCCCTAAGATGATTGCGAATTGCCGTCTCCACCGAGGTACGGACAAGATTCAGGATGGAATGCGTGCTGTTAGATAGATGATTCTTGATATCGCGATCGACAGAAGAATGCAGAACCCCAAACAAAACCAAACTGGTTGCGGCGACTACCAGCATGGTGCCTAATGAAGTCCCAAGGAACAGCTTCTGTCTCAAGGGAAGATTTTTTAAAAGACTCTGTTTCTTCATCCCTTCCGCCATCGTCATATTGACTCGACTTCAACTAATAAATCGGAATTCTTACTACAAACGTAGCGCACCCAGTGATTTGTAGCAATGCCATGATAATCAGATGGACGAAAAAAACTAATTAGGAAGTATACAGAGCCTACCTTGCCTCCTGAGTATGACACTGAAATAAAAAGCGGAAGCCTCTGTCCCATTGATAATTGTTCCCGGAGTTTGACAGTTATTCACAATTTAATGCAAAACTAGTGGTAACTATTTCGTCACAAACCAAGGAGAGTCATACATGACCACTGAAGCAGTAATACAGGGACGGATCAGGTTCAGGAATGAGGCTCTGAAGGTTGCCGAATTCGGATACGCCGTACGGGATTCCCTTTTGGAATTGAAGGGTGTTGTCCAGGTTCAGGTCAACAAGCGAATCGGCAGCATTCTCATCCTGTTCGACAAAACCAAGGTATCGACCGAGAGTATCCTCAAAAAGATAGCCGAGGCATTGGGCGTTGACATGAACAAGGTCAAGACGAACGTCAGCAACATGCAGAAGGCCATGACCGGCAAGAAGGCACGGACGTACGTAAAACGAGGCCTCCTTACATCCATCGCCGCCGCACTGGGTGTCGTATACTTTTCTGAAAAATGGCACGTAGTGGCTGGCGTCGCGTTCGTCCACCTGCTCGCCCTGCACTTATACCAAAACAAGCGCACTCTCATGAAGTAATCAAAAGTCCCTTCACGGTCCTGCCGTGAAGGGACTTCATATCTGGACATCGACAATCTCACTTTGAGGCGTCCTGTAAACAGGATCCCAAAGATGCCTTGGGATCTAATTGTGGCAGATTACTTTTCCAAGTCCTGTTCGGGGGAATCAGCTGTTATTGCCTCGGCGATGGATTCGGAAATGAGGTAGACCAAGCCATTAGATTGACCGCCTCCACCATTGCCCCTGCGCCCACGGCCTTGGCCTCCGCCACCACCTCCGGAACCGAGAGCGTCAACGATCATACCAGGCAGCATTCCGCCACCACCACCGCCCTGACCACTGAGCCCGACGATGGACATGGCCGCCAAACCAACGCCACCACCGCCTTGACCGCCGGCAAATGTACTGGCTGCTGCAACACCGCCGAACAAGAGTCCCTGCTTTACGACGCCAGCGATAGCCTCCTGCTTGGAGACATCACCCTGCTTGTATTGAGTCCACATTTGATACCCGGCGATACCGGCACCGACGAGCGCACCTACTCCGGCGGCTGCGAGGGGATTTTTGGGAAGTAGTTTTTTCATGAGAAGACCTCACCTATGGATACTCTTTTAATGAATGATCAGAACATACACCGTATCAACAAGCGCTGCAAAACGCTGAGAACGAAAACCCGGACATTGCAAAAACACAGCACATCCAAAGAATCTTGTATTTCAGACTTTTAAAGTCTATTTTCACAAAAAAAGCGCCCCGCAGTGGAGGCGCTTTTTTTATTAAACTGTTCACGAGCATCTATTGCTCCGGCAACATGGGCCGCATGCTTTGCGCACAAGTCAGAACCGTGCCTGAGTTATGCAGAAAAGCGAGCATTGCGGGGCTGATTAAACCAAACACACCAAGCCCGATAAACAATGTGTTGCTCACCACAATGAACTGGTAGTTACGCTTAATACGACGCATGACCATCTTGGACAGGGACATGGCATCCATGAGGCTGTCGAGGCGCTCACTGGTAAGCATGACGTCGCACGCCTCCTGAGCGATATCCGCACCGTGTTTCATAGAAACACCGACATGAGACCGACTGAGGGCGGCCGAATCATTGATACCATCGCCCACCATGGCCACGGTGTAGCCTTCATCCCGCAATGACTCGACCAGTTCGGTCTTATCCTCGGGAAGCACCTGAGCGTAGAACTCTTCGATATCAAGCTGCTCGGCAACGGAACGCGCAGTCGCTTCTCCATCACCAGTCAGCATGATGATTCGCTCCATACCAATGTTTTCCAGACGACGGATGAATCGATATGCGGAATCGCGAAGCGGGTCTTCCAAAGCGATAACACCAGCAAGCTCGTTGCCCACCGCCATGTACAAAGTAGACAAACCGTTTTCAACACAACGCGCGATCTGTTTGTCGGCTTCACGGAGGTCGATACCTTCGTCTTCGTTCACGAAGTGCCGACTGCCAAGGATCATCCGCTTGCCATCGAGTGTCGTCGATATGCCATGAGCGAGGATGTACTCCACTTCGGCGTGACGCTCATGGTGAATGAGTCCTTCCTCATCGGCCTTGCGAACAACAGCATCGGCAACGGGATGAGGAAAGTGCTCTTCCATACACGCGGCATTGCGAAGAACGAATTCTCGCGTATAGCCATTCACCGGGCAGACATCGACCACTTCCGGCGTGGCCCGGGTCAATGTGCCGGTCTTGTCGAGGACAATGGCATTCACTTTGGACAGTTGCTCGATGTGCTTGCCACCCTTGACCAACGCGCCGCAGTGGGCTGCCTCCAGCATGGCCGAGCGGACGGCCAATGGGGTGGAAATCTTGATGGCGCACGAATAGTCGGCCATGAGCACGGCCGCGGCCTGCATCCAGTTTCTGGTGATGGCGAAAATGACACCTGAAAGAATGAAAGAGAACGGCACGATCTTGTCAGCCATCTTAACGGCCTGTCCATGTATCTCCGCCTTCATGGATTCGGAGTCGGCGATGACATGCGCGATCTTGGCAAATCGCGTCTCGTCGCCCACGCCCTCGGAGAGGATGATGATCTTGCCCTCCTCCACAACGGTTCCGGCATAGACTTCCTTGCCGGGCCCGCGTTTCACCGAGAGCGGCTCTCCCGTCATGGAAGACTGATTGACCATGGCGGTGCCGTCGGCGACGACGCCATCAACCGGGATACGGGCTCCGGAGCGAACGATCACGAGATCGCCCTCCTGAAGCTGATCCTGTGGCACCTGGACCTCGGCACCGCCCTTCATGACCCAAACGGGTTTACCATCACCGGCAAACAACGCTTCAAGGTCATTACGGGATTTCTCGCGGGTCCAATCTTCTAGCGTCTCACTGATGTCGAGCAGGAGATGAATGGTACCGGCAGTATTGAAATCACGCATGGCCAGTGCAGCGCCGATGGCTGCCGCATCCAGAACGGCCACGTTCAGCTTACGCTGGAACAAAGCCCTGACGCCTTCAAATATGAGTGGAGCTACGTTGAACGCTGTCCAATATGGTCGAAGTGACATGGGCATGAGCAGCCGCGTCATATAAAAATTGGCTACTTTTTTGGCGACGATCCAGAATGGATTTTCCATCGCACCCGGTTGCTGCAGCCCACCACTCAGTGCGGGCAAGGTGCAGGCAGCCTCATCACCAGGATCAGCCGTCTTGCACCTCGGCAAGGACGGAAGATCCGGCGTTCCAAAAATGGAATTCATGGTGTCGGCGACGCGCTCCGTCAAATGGGCATCCGCCGCGAACAAGGCCAACCCTCGTCCGGAACGCTTGCTGTATCGGAACTCGGCGTCACCAAACTCTTCCCCTAACCTCTCACTCAGCTGCTCCTGAAGATAGAACACAGCCTGCTCGGATTCGGCTTCAAAACGGATTCGACCCGGTATGCTACGGACAATACTCATTCGCCAACCATGCTTCCATGCTTGTTATTCAATTCGTCCATCCTCACGCACGGCGGGGATGAGATATTACTAACCAGATCCTACCTACTATTTAGAAGCAGCTTTCGGTGCAGCCTTTGTCGCTGCAGGCTTCTTGGGAGCAGCCTTCTTTGTGGCAGCCTTTGTAGCTGTGGCCTTTTTAGCAGCAGTCTTCTTGGGAGCGGCCTTTTGTGCGGCGGGCTTCTTCGTTGCTGACTTCTTGGCGGTAGTCTTCTTGGCGGCGGACTTCTTGGGAGCTGCTTTTTTTGCCGTGGCCTTTTTGGGAGCAGGCTTCGTCTCGGCTGCAGCAGCTGTAGCGGCAGTTGCGGCTGCCGTTGCAGCGGCTGCGGCTGCGGCGACTTTTTCATCGTGAGCATACTTGGCTTCGGCCAGATAATCTTCCACGTCTTCCTTGATGGTCTCTACAGTGCCCAACAATTTCTCGGTCAAGCCATGTCCACCTTGAACAAGACTCTGCAGGAGGTTCTCACCCTTCCCTTCCTTCACCAACGCCATGCCAGCCGCGCCTAGCGCTGCTCCGGCAATCAAATAAGCAATACGATTAACAGCCATGCCTTTATCCTTATGAGCCCTTCGGCTGCGCCATCTGCTCAGCCATTTCACTCATGGTCTTTTCAAAAAATTTCTGCCCCAATTCAGCGGCATCGCCCATGAACTCCTTGAGTTCATCAGGGTGCTTAATGGCCATATAGCCAACAGCTCCCACAGCCGCTCCAGCAGCAATCAACATCAACTTTTCAGTGAGCTCATTCATTTTCCAATACACTCCTTAAGGTAGCTAGGAAAAACCAGACTACCATAGTGTGAAGAACTGTTACAACTTTGAGAATGATTTTCTAACAGCGAACGCTATTCGTAGATGCTCCACGCATAGGAGCACCGAGAGCGGCAACCAGCAGACCCTGGCAAACTACTCTGCCAAGCCCAAGCCCGAGGTAGTTGCAGGCCAATACCCCAGCCAAGGACAAGAGCACGCCGCCAGCCTGGAGGGAAGCTGTCTTGCGACGTTTGGCGGCGTGCCCTTGTTCTACAAGGTTGGTTGATGGCTGATTGGTATGTGAAGTGAGTCGATTCTTAGACTGGCTTTTCCGGGACATGGCTCACCTATCTGCTAAATGGCTAGGACGTTCTGCCGTGGAAGCCATCCATGCCTCAACACCAGCAGTCTCATTCATTTGGTGAACCCAATGTATTGAAAACGATTCTCATAGTCAATCTCAAATTTAGCACCAAAAAAAATCACCCGGTAAAGAGTGATTTTCATGGGAAGTCAAAAGACTATGCGTACAGTAAACCGTGCAGTTCTTCCACGACCTCTGAGGCTCGAGCATCATCGTCTGTGGTGATGAGCTCTTCAAGCAATTCGGGCGGTATCTGTTCGGCATCGTACTCGAGAAGCAAGGTTCTGGAAAACAGATTCAACTGTGTATCGGTCACGGCCGGAGGCATTTCCGGCGGGGACTGGGCCAGCTTCATTGCCTCGGGATCATTCATGATACTCATGGCAAACTTGATGCGGATGCGGCCGGGCAGACTATGTTTGATGGAAAGATATTTTCTTAAACTAGCAATGGTTGCAAAATCCATATTATTCTCCTGAGCCCCCCTTCCTATACGAACCCGTTACGTACTGCAATCTTTCCTTAAGCACCAAAGCGGCACCCCGAAGGATGCCGCTGGCGTCAGACCCGCCTGTTCAAATGACGGGAATACTAAACCGTTGCCCGCTGCAAACGGTCTACATCTTGGTCATGACGGCTTCGGTCCATGACGTGATTTCGTCAGCATCAGGATCACCGTCTATTTTCAGGGAATCGCCCAGCAGGACGGCCCCCAATTGTTCGGACTTCTCTTCAATGACGTCCACGGCGCCGCAGAAATACTCGTAAGCGGAATCCCCGCAGCCGAACACGGCCACTTTTTTATCCTTCAAGCCTGCCTTGTCGAGGTCGTCAAAGACCGGGATAAAGTCATCCTGCAATTCGATCTCATCGTCGCCCCAGGTGGAACAACCGAGGAAGACCGCATCAAATCCTTCGGCCATGCCGTCAATCTTTACTTCAGCGGCACTCTGGATCTTCACGCTATGACCGTTTTTCTCCAGAATCTTTGCGATATCATCGCTCACTGCTTCAGTATTGCCGGTGGTGGAACCATAAACGATCAAAGTCTTGCTCATATCTACCTCACTGGTTGAAGGTTCTTGCAGACGGATGAACCGCTGCGCAGTCCCGCCTATTGGGGCGGGTTACATACAGTGAGGCGACAGAGCACCTCCCAGACTCGACCTCCCAACCTGATAGAGGGCTGCTCCCGGTTTTGATTGAGAGGGAACAACGCAAGTCGATGCCAATGCCAGCTCCGCGCAAACGGCAAAAGCGAGAAGCCAGGCAACACTGAAGACGATGGTATACATATAGGTACGTCGCATAATCTCTCCTATTTTCCGCAAGAGCAGTTTTTATCACTATCAGTGCCGCCGCAGCAGCCACCGGAAGAATTCTTTGGAGCACAACTGCCACCACAACCGCAGCCTGCGCCCTCCTTGCCCTTGATCTGGCCGTATACTTTTCTGAAGACGAAATATCCCGCAGCAGCGATGATGAGAATGGCGATGACTGTATCCATTTCGGACCTCCACATCAGTTATTCAAGGCAGTAACAAGGCGGGAAAGATTTCCCTCATACCAGCCGACCAGCGCCTCCAGAGGATCGGCCTTTTCATCAGGGTTGAAGCGTTCCATTACGACCGGAATCGCTCCTCCCTTTCGAATGGCTTCCGTACCCAGAGCATCCGGCTCCCAGGCACACAGCACCCCTTTCACTTTTTCACGTTTGATTTGCGCGGCGATGCGTTCGACATCAGCATCGCTCCACTTGGATTCCGGAGCCAGCTCGTAAAAAAGGATATCGAGACCGAACTCGTCGGCAATGTACGTGTAGCCGCTGGTGAAGGCTGCCAGATCGACAAATTCAAGATCCACAAACGCTGCTTCATATTTGCTGCGCAACTTGAAGAGCGCAGTCTGCAAGGCTTTCAGATTCGCCTTGATAACCTCGGCGTCAGGAGAAGAAAGACGGCACAGATCGTCCGACACGATGGAAGCCATGCGAGTAAAGTTAGCCGGACTGCGCCAGACAAACGGGGACGACTTGCCGTCTACCTCAACAAGCGGCACCCCCGCACCATACTCGTCGAGCGGCTTTGCCACATCGATGTTCACGATGCGGATGTTTCCGCGGCGCGCCCATTTATAGAGAGGATCAGCAGGCCATGCAGAGGCAACGGTTAGTACAGCGTCGGCCGAGGCAGCGGTCTTGAAAAGCGCCTTCTGGTGTTTCTTCAAATACGCATCCTGCCCACGCATGGAGTAGCCTTTGGGAATGACATTGAGCACCTTGATGGATGTGCCTTTGGCAAGGATTTCTCCCACAGCTTGTGTCACCTCAAGAGACGTCAAAACAGTCACCTTTCTGTCTGTGGCATGGGCAGATGAAACGGCAAAAGCCAAGACAAGGACCAGAAACAATGCACGCTTCATCATGCGGCAGCCTCCTTGAAGGAGCCGGAGAACGCCCGGATCCCGGCGGTAAAAGCAAAGATGCAGGACGCGGCAAGGATAATGGCCCCGCCAGACGGCACCGGAATCTCGAACTGCATAGGCACGATGATGCCAAGGAAGCAGGAAACGGTGGCAAAGATAACACTATAGAAGAAAAATCCACGAATGGAGCGGCTCACATTGCGAGCGGCCGCCGCCGGAATGATAAGCAGAGCCTCTACCAACACCGCGCCGACGATCTTGAGGCAGGCCACGGTGATGACCGTGACCATGAGCACGAACACGTAATCATAGAGCTTGGCGTTCACGCCGCGCACCTGCGCCAGACTCGGGTTGAAGCTCGCCAACAGCATATGATTGTACGTAGGGATACCCACGAGAACACACAGCGTACCGATAATCAGAAGGACATTCATGTCCGTATCATTCACCGTGAGGATGGAGCCAAACAATATGTTGTCCAGCACATGCATATTCACCTTGGCGGTCACATAGAGAAGCACGCATGCCCCCACGGCCAAAGATATGGAGAGGAATACGCCGATGACCGTATCCTGCTTCATGCGGGTCCGGTTACGGGTGTAGTTCATGGTGAGGGCAAACAGGATGCAGAAACCGAACAGCGATGCATAAGGCGCCGTAACAGGCTCGCCAAGCATGACGCCGAGGCCGACACCGGTCAGGGCAGCCTGCCCCACCGCCTGGGAAAAGAAGGCCAATCGTTTGGACACGACCATGGTTCCGATACCGCCCAAGAGCGGCCCGGCCACCAACGCGCACAACAGCGCATTCACCACAAAGGCGTACTGGAAGGATTCAGGCAGATAGCCTGTCTTGCCCATTTCCATGAGGGGCAGCCGGATAAGATCGTACAGATGTTCCATGGGCTACGCGGCCTTCCCGGTTGCCGAAAAGATGTTGAAAATGCGCTCTGGGGTCAGCAGCTCTTTGGGATCACCACTGAACAGGATCTCCCGATTAATGCAGGTAACGCCGTGGGCCATGTCGCGGACCTCGGCCAGATCATGATGAATCATCATGACGGTCGTACCGTTGGACACCA
Source organism: Pseudodesulfovibrio sp. zrk46 (assembly GCF_012516435.1). NCBI lineage: Bacteria > Pseudomonadati > Thermodesulfobacteriota > Desulfovibrionia > Desulfovibrionales > Desulfovibrionaceae > Pseudodesulfovibrio > Pseudodesulfovibrio sp. zrk46. The sequence continues at coordinate 2,500,933 of NZ_CP051216.1, read as the reverse complement.
GCTCATTGATGATCTCATGCATGATGACCGCACCGGATTTATCAAGCCCGGTGGCGGGTTCGTCGAGGATCAGCAACTGAGGTTCGGGGATAAGGGCTTGCGCCAACAAGACACGCTGGCGTTCACCGCCGGACAACGCACCAAATGGACGGGCAACCTTCTTGTCCATGCCCACGCGTTCCAGAGCTTCCATGATGGACGAGCGAATGCTGCGCACCATTCCCATGAATGCAGGACGACGGCTCTGACTGATCATGGCGAGAAAATCGCCCACGGTGAGAGGGAGCGTGTCGTCAAAGTCGAGAGACTGCGGCACGTAGCCCATGACCGAGCCTTTGCCCCAGCACATGCGAATATTGCCGGAGTGAGGCATCTGTCCGAGCAGGCACCGGATGAGCGAGGTCTTGCCGCCGCCGTTGGGTCCGATGATGCAATGGATACTCCCCCGCTTCACCGAGAAATTCACGTTGTGGAGGATGGAATTTCCGCCCAGCTTCAGACTGACGTTCTCAAAATGGATGGACGGGCCACCGACGAATCGAGTCAAAGATCGCACCCTAGCCTCCCTGCTTCATGTTCCGGGCGTCCACTAACGCATTGGTCAACGCCTCGAGATTGGCGCGAAGCCCCTTCTCGAAACCGTCTGCGGAATACTCGCCATGGGTCAGGTGGGAAAGATGCCGGATGCGGATACCGGTCTCCTCTTGAATGGTCTCCACGTACTTGTCCGGAAAGGCCATCTCGGTGAAGATCACTTCCACGCCGAGGCGGTTTATCTCGTCAATGGTCTTGGCAAGCTGGCTGGCCGTAGGCTTGAGGCCGTGGCCCGGCTCGATGACAGCCGTTACCTGAAGGCCGAAATCCTGAAAGAGATAGTCATACCCGCCGTGAATAGTGGCGCAACGGAAGTCCATGGACGGCAGATCCGCAATGCGCGCCATATACTCTGATTTCATCTTGCGAAGTTTGTTGGCGTAAGCCCGGGCATTCGTGCGGTATAAACTGGCGTTCTCCGGAAACAGCTCTCCCAGCCCCTTGGCAATGGTGTAGACCTGCCGCACCGAAGCAGTGACCGATACAAAGGTGTGCGGATTGACCACCTTCTTGCCGTCCAGATGGCCGGAAACCGGAATAAGGGAGACATCCTTGTTGGCAAAGATGAGGGGCAGCTTCTCTTTCATGTTTGCCGCCTCCACGGTCTCGAAGGCGAACTCGTCATGCCCGATACCGTTGACCACCATTACATCGAAGCCCATGCACTTCTTGATGTCCTCGGGCTGGGGCCGATAGTTATGCGGGTTGAATCCCTCTCCAATAAGCGGAATAACCTCGGCGGTATCGCCCACGATGGCCGTGACAAAGCTGTAGTAGGGATGCAGGGTCACACCAATGCGTTGTTTCCCATCAGCATGGGCCGCTCCGGTCATCAGGCAGACCGCACACAAGGACAACAGTAAAATCCTGATCATTTGACGAACTCCTCTCTGGTTCGACGGGTCTCGTCATCACCCTTGCGGGCCACCACCTCACGCCATCCCTTGTTGATGAGAGCCTGATCGGTGACCATGGAAGGGATTTCCGCCACGGGGGAGGCATGAATCCAGACTTCATAGGGAGCGTGAGTCGCTCCCCCGGCGTTGCCTTCCTTCTTCACATGGTCATGCAGCATGACCAGCATGAAAGAACCGCTTTTGGTCACATCCAACGGGTGGCCCACGTACATGGCGATATGCTTATCCTGCGTATTGATTATGCTGCGGATCCAAGCCATGGCGCCGTTCTTTTTCCAGGCAGCATCCTGAACAAAGGGAGGGATGAAATCAGCGGCCAACGCATCAACGGAAGGCCATTCTCCTCCTTCGTCCTCATGAAATATATCGATCTCCGGAGCGGCCGAAATCAACCCATTGAAAATGGCGAGTTCCTCAGCCCGCAAGTCCTCAAAGGCGTCAACCTGCCATGTAGGCACTTCCTTGGCCTTGGCTGCAGTATTGCGAAGCACAATGGCCGCACTGCAAATTGCAATGGTCAGCAGGGCCACCATCAGGACCAGCCTGGATTCAGTCCCGGAGCCAGAGGGTTTGACCACCACTTCGCGGGTCATCTGTCGGGGGTTCTTCCCCATGATCATGCCGCGCCCTCCCGCTTGTGCAGCGATCCGAGATAATCCCAGATAATCTCCCGAACGCCGAAGAAGGCATCAACGACCTTGGGATCAAACTGAGTATCGGTGCAGGCTATGAGCTCGTCCAAAGCCTGTTCGTAGCTCATGGCCTTTCGATAGGGCCGATGCTGCAACATGGCGGAAAGACTGTCGGCCACGGCAATTATGCGCGCGCCCAGGGGAATCTCATGCCCTTTCAGGCCGTGGGGGTAGCCTTTCCCATCGAATCTCTCGTGATGGTGCAGAATCATTTTGACGATGCCGTTCTTACCGGAAAAGGGAAGCACGGGTGCCATGATCTGCGCGCCGATCTCGGGATGCCGTTTGATGATGTTGAACTCGGATTTGGTCAACGGGCCGCGCTTTTTGAGGATGGAATCCTGAATGCCGACCTTGCCGATGTCGTGGAGATGCCCGGCCACATGAAGGATGTCGGCCTGCTTGGCTGACAATCCCATCTGCTGGCCGATGGTCTGCGCCATGACGGCGACCTCTTCCGAGTGGTTATAAGTACAATGATCCTTGGCATCGATAATGTGACTCAGGGATTCGGCAAACTGGTGCACGGTCATCTGGACTGCGTCCAGAACCTGAAATTCACAAATGTCGTCAAGTTCGATGGATCGATTTGCCGGATTATTCATCAGACACTACCGCCTTTAAAAATATCTGTTCGGTGCGGCAGGCCGGGAAACCCGCCGCACCTTCTGGGGTTGTTCGCTATGACAGGAATGAAGTTGAAAGGGGGTTCTACTTCATGTCCTCAGCCTTGACCCAGATAACTGCGTCCTGACCAAGTTCCTTGCCCTTGTATTCCTTATCCGGGCCGACACCGAGAGCGGCAAAGCCCCACCAGCCAGCTTTGGGGATGCCGAAGGAGATGTAACCGTTGGCATCGGAGAAGATGGTCTGGGTGACGAGCGCACCGTTGGGGTACTCAACGGAGGACTCTGCGGGCATGGAGTTGGTGTCCAGATTGGGCATGTGGCTCATGTACTCCACTTCCACTTCTGCACCGGCAACGGGCTTGCCTTCGGACAGGACCTGTGCCTTGAAGACGTTACCGGTCCAGAGGCCATAAGGCTTGATCAGGGGAACGATTTCGCAGGGCAGACCAACCGGTTCGTTCCAAAGGGTGGGCATTTCGCCGACGTTGACGACCAGCTTGGTGATCTGCTGCATGTAAACGCCTTCTTCCTTCTCAAAGTAGTAACCGGGCTTCATGACGAAGACATAGTCACCCATGGAACGGACAACCTTTTTGGGAACCTTGGCAGCAAAAGCCGGTGCAGAGGAATGCGGGTTCGTCCAGGTGATCTCTTTCAGCGTGTCTTTCAGATCGGTTTTGACGACCTTGTCGCCTTTGGCCTTCAGGACATAGAACTCCTCGATGCCACCCATATCCATCATATGACCGGCTTCGGCCGGATGGGTGAATGCGATGCGCATGTCGAGTTCCTTACCCTTTTCCATGATCATCTCCGGGGTATAGAAAACCATGAAATGGGCAAAGGCAGAGCCGGTAAATGCCATCACGCACAAGGCGGTCAGGAGGGGAATGAAACGTTTCTTCATCAAATACTCCTCAGATTGAAATTGAATATTGTTCTCAGTATTCCAGTCGTAAAAAGCGCAGGACAACGACCGCTCCCCTGCGCCGGATTTCCTTATTCCACGATGTCAGCACCGTTGACTTCAACGGTATGGCCTTCACCTGCATCAAAGATGACCATGTAGGAACCAGCGGGCTTGTCAAAGGTGTACTCGCTGTCCTCATTCATCTTGGTTTCGATAATGGTTTTGCCGTTACCGTCATTGATGTGCACCTTCACGCCGGAAGCGGAAGAACCATCAGAGAACCCGCCTTCGCAGGTGACGGTGTTATCGCCATTGTCAAAGCAGCTCATCAGCGGGCTGTGGGCAAAAGCCTGTCCGGCAAAAGCCAGCATGGCGGCCAGGGTGAGTACGATCATCAGTTTTTTCATTATACGCTCCTCCTTAAGAGCAATTTTCTTTGCAAGTTATGTTGGTTGCGACAGTAGTCTCTTCTTTTTCCTCTGGTGTAGGGATCATGGCCATGATCAGGGTCGCGGCCACGCACAGGCCGTAGAAGGCCCACATGGTCTGGAAGCCTGTCAGACCGAGCACAGTCCCCCCGGTAAAGACCAGACTGGCCACAAACAGGCCCAGTAACGTCTGGTAGCCGATGGAGAACAACATCCACTTGGTGGAGTTGGACTGATGGCGGACCATGATGGATGTCGGGACGCACGGCGGATACAGCGCCATGAAGAGCATCAGCGCAAGGGCGTGCAGCGAGGTGAAACCGGTCTCCCCTGCCTTCATGGAATCCTGCACGGTCTGTTCGCCATCGATACCGTAGATGGAGCCCAGAGTGGCCGCGGAGTTCTCCTTGGCGGCAAAGGCGGACAAGAGCGCGATGTTGATGCGCCAGTTGAAACCGGCCCACTGGGTCACAGGTTCGAGGGCGCGCCCCATGGTGCCGAGGAAGCTGGTCTCGAAACGCTCGGCGCGGGCTTCGCGTCTGACCTGCTTACGCACCTTGATGACCTTTTTGAGGGACCTGTTCAGCTTCTTGCCGTCCTTGCCCACACGTTTGACCACCGCATAGTAGGTCGGGTTATCGGCCTCGAACTTCGCGTTGATGGCCGCGGATTTCTCCTTGTCCGTCACGCCCTGCTTGGCTCGTTTCAGAGACTCGCCAAACAAAATCATCGGGAGGACATCGCCTTGGGAGATCTCCCCCTTGTAGCCGGACTTGTTCACATCCTTCATGAAGCTCTTGACCGCAGCACTCTGCATCTCGGCGTAATGTGCCTGACGACTCTCCGGAAGACCGGGGTAATTGATGAGCACGAACACGACCACGGCAACGGCTGCGACCACGGTCACGATCTTCTTCAGGAAAAGCCAGATACGCTCTCCAGCACGACGAACAGTGCCGCCCATGGTGGGGATGTGGTACGGCGGCATCTCCATGATGAAGGGAGCGCTCGGCTGCTTCTTGAGTACGGTCAGCGATAGCAGCTTGGCCACAGGCAAAGCCATGAACAGTGTCACAGTGGCGATGAAAAACATGGCAAATCCGCCCACATCGGCAAAGTACGCGCCAATGAGAATCAGATAGAGCGGCACCTTGGCCAGGCAGTTCATCATCGGAACGATCATTATAGTAGCCAGACGGGCCCGTTCATCGGGAATCGCTTTGGTGGCCATGACGCCGGGGATGGCGCAACCGCCCACGTATACACCACCAAGAATCATGGGCAGCGTGGACTGGCCATGCAGCCCGAAGCGACGGAAGAGCCGGTCCAGAATAAAGGCCATGCGTGGCATGTAGCCGCTGTCCTCTAGGATGGCGATGAGGCTGAACAGCAGGAAGAAGATGGGCAGGTAGTTGAGAATCGCCGTGGTGGATTTGACCACCCACAGACCAAGGGCCCTCAAAAGCGGATCGTCCACGAATCCTGCGGCAGGCAGCACCTCAGCCGCAAAGTTCTCTATTGCCCCCCAAATGGGCCACGCCTGCAACGCCAGCCAGTTTCCAAAGACGATGGCCACCTGATACAGCACCATGAGGATTGCGATGAGGATGACAGGACCAAGGAAACGGTTGCAGACATACTTGTCAGCACGATCTGACAGAGAGCGTTTCCTGGTTTCCGGCAGAGTCACAGTCTGACGCGCAATCTTGGCGCACAGCCCATGTCTCGTGAAAGCAATATGCCGTTCCACTGCATTGCCAGCATCCTGCTGAAAACGCTCTCGGCAAGATGCATTCAGGGCAAGCACCTTCTCCGCATCAGGATGGGTGCGCCGAAGCAACTCTGCCGCTTCAATGTCGTTTTCCAGCAGCTTGATGGCAAACCAGCGAACCGGATACTGCACGGTGAGGACGGGATCCTGTCTGAGGAGGTCCTCCAACTCGGCGATGAACGGTTCCATCTTGCCGTAGTCGATCTTGAAGCTGTCACCCGGCCATCTGTTGGCAAGGCGCTTCACAGCCTCTTTGAGTGCTTCCTTGCCCTCCCCTTTTTTGGCCTTTGTAGGCACAACCGGGATGCCGAGGACTTCCTCAAGCTTATCAATGTCGATCTTCTGACCGCGACGTTCCACCACATCCATCATGTTCAGATTAAGGATGGTAGGGACTTCCATTTCCATGAGCTGGAGGGTCAGGTAGAGGTTGCGTTTGAGGTTGGAACCGTCGGCAACGTCGACGACGACCGACGGGTTGTCACCCAACAGAAAATCACGCGCCACCCTCTCCTCAAGAGAGTACGAGGTAAGGCTGTAGGTACCGGGCAAATCGACCAGTTCAACGCGGGTGTCGTCGATATTGAACGCACCGGTCTTCTTTTCAACCGTGACGCCCGGGTAGTTGGCGACATGCTGCCGCGCACCGGTCAGCAGATTGAAGACAGTCGATTTGCCGCAGTTGGGCTGCCCGGCAAGGGCAACCAGCAGATTTTTGGCACCCATTAGAATTCCACCTCAATGTGCCTTGCCTCAGTATGACGGATAGAGACATGGTATCCATCAAGATGCACTTCCACCGGGTCCACGAGCGGCGCATTACGCACGATCTCGATTTCGGCCCCGGGATAAAATCCGAGATCCATCAACCGCTGTCCAAGCGCGCCATCGGCAGTGATATCCGACATGACGCAGGCGGTTCCTGGTTTTAATTCGTCTAATCTCATGGGTTCCCCCTCAGTTATACAGATGAGATGCAACCACTCAGGCCACGATCACTTTCTCAGCGATTCCCCGTTCAACCATCACCCTGCTCTCACCAATGGAGACAAGCATGGGGCCGTTGGTGTTGCTGAGCACGTCAACCTCGACACCGGGAATGATTCCAAGAGACTCGAGACGCGTACGCGCCTTGGTTCCGGCATCAACGGCAAGGACAAGGACGCTGTCTCCGGTCTCGACTGTTTTGAGTGTTTTCTGCGATGTCATTTCAAATTCCTTTTCTGCAACTTCCAGTTGCAATTGATAATGAATTTCGATATCAGTGATATGCCTTGAGGGTCACATGGTCAACGAAAACACGGAATTGAACATGAATCTCAAGAACACACTCTAATTGACACAATCAGCCCCCTTAATTGAGAACGAAAGTCAACTTCAAACAATTCAAGCCATAAACCGACGCAAAAAAGATCGAAAAATGCAGGAATCACTCAAATCGTTCAAACAATACCTGACGCTCAACAACCTCAAGCTGACACAGCAACGACTGTTGATATTCAAGGTTTTCATGAGCGAAGAAGACAAGATGAGCCCGGAAGAACTGCTGGGCAACGTTCAGGGCGTGGACGAAACCATCAGCCGGTCAACGGTGTATCGAACCGTAAAACATTTGCACAACGCAGGGATCGCACGCTGCATCCACCAGAATGACGGCGTAACCTACTACGAACCCATGGGTGATCAGTCCTGCCAGATGATCTGTGAGCGCTGCGGAAAGTCCACCCCCATCAAAAACCCCTACTTCGAGTGCCTCCAACATGAGACCGCACGACAGCAGGGATTCACTCTCTTTCGATACCAGAACATCATCTACGGTCTGTGCTGCGAATGCAGCGGCAATATCTGTTCGGCACCAACCAATTTTCAACGAGACAACTAACCAAGGAGCAAAACATGACATTCAGACGAGGCATCAACAGCAAACACAAGCCCAAGGATTTTCTGAAACGCGGCCTGAAATCCATGTTCCCGAATTATGAGGACGATACCAGAGAAGAGACCCGTACTCCTCCGGTGGATACGGAAAGGAACAGAAATCGCGACACGGAACGCTAACGCAAACAGGAACGCCCCGGCAGAGATCACTACCGGGGCGTTCCTGTATATGATACTTGAATCCAGATTTATTCAGCGCAATCCGAGCAAACACCATAGAGATACATGCGATGTCGAGTGAGCTTGAAATCATACTCCTCCGCCACTTCTTCCTGACGCTTCTCAATGGCCTCGTCAAACACCTCGATCTTCTTGTTGCACCGTACGCAAATCAGATGATCGTGGTGGGAATGTCCATAGTCGTGCTCATACAGCGCAGTCCCATCAAGACCGTCGATGGTGTCCGCCAATCCCGACTCCACCAGGAGCTTCAAGGTACGATAGATCGTGGCCTGTCCCACATCAGGCACTTTATTCTTCACCAATTCACAGAGGCTTTCAGCCGTAAAATGCCCCTCGGTTTCCAAAAAGGTTTCAACGATGACCTTACGTTGCGGGGTCATGGCAAAACCATTGTCCCGCATATACTCAATGAATACGGATTGTGCAGACTTGTTCATAACAGGTAACGAAACTCACTCTCATTTTCAATTTGTAATCAAAACCCGACCGCGGATAAAAAACGTGCCGAGGCCACACCGCAAACGATGTGTTCCTTGGTGTCTTTAGTCAGCTCCAGATGCTCCACCAACTCAAGTGGAGCGCTGTCGTGCGCACCTTTCAAGGTCAACTCGAAATGAGTCCGAAGCCGTTCAAAGGCAGCCTTCACATCTACGAACTCATTGGACGGTTCGCGCCAGGAGAGGATCAGCTTGTCCTCAACCTTTCGTTTCTTGTGTGACGGCGTCATCAAGCGGTACCAATCCATTGGAGCACCACCCCGTTCATCTTCGCCGGGATAGCAATAGGAGCGCCAGGAGGACGGCGGCTTGGCGATGGCTGTGTCGATGACAACCTGTGGCACTGCCAGATCCACCTCAAACTGCTCGAGCTCGATTTCATACGTAAGCACCGGGCGATGGTTGCCTCGTTTCTTGAGTACTTCCCAATGTATTTTCATGATTGCCTCCTTATCGGATTTCCATGATGTCACCGAATGGCGGCACTTTGCCGCCCTGCCCAACCTGCGCCCAGAGCACCGGGTATTCCGGTTCCTGCTCGGGATAATTCAGGCATTCCAGATCGGAAAGATAGACCAGACAAGCCGGGTCCACGCCTTCCTGCTCCACCCATGAGAACACAGGGCGAAAATCGGTGCCGCCCCCGCCCTCTGGAGACAGTTCCAGCGGCAGATCGCACCGCCCGAACGTATCCGCACCTTTGACTTCGCTGTCGCAGTACACCACATGGATGGTGGTATCGAAGGCTTCCAAAATACCGGAGACCTCGGCTGCAAACTGGTTCATCTCAGGCTCTGTCACACTGCCGGAGGTGTCGATGGCCAACACTAACTCCGGCAGTTTCTGGTGTGACAAGGACGGGAGGATCACGTCCATGGTTAAAAATCGCTTGTTGGGCGGGGACCAACTATAGTCGTCACGAGCACGGTCACTGATGTAGCGCGAAAGCAACTCCTGCCAGTCCAGCTTCGGGTTAAGCACCTCGCCAATGAGCCGCTCCAGATTACCGGGCAGGTCACCGATCTCTCGGGCATTCTGCGCGGCCTGCGCCAGCGCCAGCTCCCACATCTCGTCAGTACCGGATTCATCCGAGGCCCCGCCTTCGGTCTGTTGATCACCGTCACGCACCTCACCGCTGCCGCCGGGGTCGCCGCTCTGTTCGCTGCCGACATCGCCGGGATCATCCCCTGCGCTGCCGTCCTCGACCTGACCATCGCCGCCAGTCTCCCCTGCTCCGGTTTGCGAACCGTCGCCAAGGTCATTCCCTTCGCCCGCCTTTCCTTCAGCTCCGTCCCAGTCGACTTCGCCGTCGGAGTCACCTTCGCCATCAGAAAGCGAAGGTTTCATTTCCTCTCCGTGACGGGAGTGAAGTTCGGCATAAATCTCGTCAGCGGTCAGGCCGTGAAAGGCGGGATCGTCGAGATACTTGGGCGGCAGCTCGATACCCGCATCCAGCAGAATCCAGTTGATGGCGTGGTCGCAGGCCATGTTCCACAGCTTGTGGTCACGCCCCTTGCGGCGGATGTGATGCTGACAGGCCGGGTGCATGACCGTATGAGCCATCAATCCCTGCACCTGTTCGTCCCGCAATCCGGCGACATAGGTGGGGTTGTAGGCGAGCGTCCGGCCATCGGTCCAAGCAGTGGCACAATGGGGATCCTCCTTCGGCTCCATCCTCAAGGAAAGAGAGCCGAAGAACGGATGCTCCAAAAGCAGGCGGGTCCGTGCCTTGATCAGTTTCTTTCGGGCCGCGTCCATAAGCACCTACAGGAGCACGTCCGCGTTGGCGGCGGTCCAATGCGAAAAGGCCGGGGTTTCGACGACGCCTCGATGGTTTTTCACGGCATCTCGTACTAAGAGGACGCCAAACTCAGAGGGTAGTCTCGATGCGTACGTGACTATATTCTCCGCCGTTTCCTCCCCGGCTCTTTTCGCCAGGGCCTCGCACAACGCGTACAAGGTCGCGGGTTCCTCGGGTATTGATGCAGTAGAAGGTTGGTTGATGACAGCATCTGGATCGGGCAATTGCCTGAACATCCGAGAGAACCCGGCAAACTCCGCCGCCACGCCAGGACCGACCGTCCCCTTTAACAGACTCAGTTCTACTTCCGGGTCCGGGGTCGAGGCCAGTATACGAGCGGCGAACTCCCATGATCTTGGCGAAGGGAACGCCTTCTCATTCTTTTTGGGGTCAAAGTCATGCAACAGCTTGGGGCGGAACCGGATGAACGCGAGCACTTCCTCGCAGAGTCCGGCGTCTTCAGCCCACTCCAGCCATGTGTCGACTTCGACGGAAAAATCAAGATGTACGAAACGATTGGCCAATGCAGACGGCATGCGGTGGGTCACGGCGCGATCCGTTTCCCGGTTACCGGCAGCCACCACGGTCCACCCGTCAGGAAGGACATACTCTCCCACCCGGCGGTCCAGCACCAATTGGTAGCAGGCGGCTTGCACCAAGGGCGGTGCGGCGTTGAGTTCATCAAGGAACAGGACGCCCTCCCCATCCGAGGGGAGAAATGATGGCGGGCACCAGTGGGCCACGTCCTCTTTCACGGACGGCAGGCCTCGGAGATCCACCGGGTCCAGCAGCACGGCACGAATGTCCGTTAGTTGGAGCCCCATTTCGTCAGCCACTTGCGCCACCACCTGGCTCTTTCCCACTCCCGGCGCGCCCCAGATGAATACGGGTTGTTGCAAAGAAACGAGGGTCCTGAGGGACGATTTGATTTGTTTTGCATTCACTTATAGCCCCCTAGTCCGTGAATTCCACGAGATTGAATTTGATACGTTCCACGTCTTCCATGAACTCTTCGCCGCACTCCATGGCCGACTCGTTTTCCTCGTGGTAACGCCAGTTGACCACGATATTCTTGCCGAGCTCGGCCTGATCATCGAGCATCTCGAAAAAGTCCATGAAGGTCTTGGAAGAAGAAGAATTGAAGTAGACGATCTCCATGTCGATCTCCACAGGCGAACCGTTGATGGAAGAAAAGTAGCTCTTCAGCCAGTCAAACATGGGGCTGTAGAAGGCCCAGCAATTTTCGGGATAGGATTCGCCCTTGATTTCAAAGGATTTGGAATCGGGGTCAAAGTTGATATACGGCGACGAGGTGGTCGCCTGAACGCTATATTTGGTCATGGTTCCTCCTACTGGGTCACCACTTTCATGGAAAAAAACGAAGTGCCGCCGCCCATCGGTACAATATCGTAGGCAAGGGGCTGAGCAGCCTTGCGGGCCATCTCGACAAATCCGAGCCCTGCCCCCTTGTGCGTGGCGCAATCCGGAGCTTTGCGGCGCTCCTTGTAGTATGCCTTGAGTTCATCACGATTCATGCTCTGCAACAGGTCAATCTGCTCGGCCAGCCCGCCGCTGTCTTCAGCCAGGATCCTGTTTCCGCAGGCAACGAAGAAGCGTCCGTCCTCCTCACGGCCTACGACTACCTGGCCGTGGGCCATCTCACCCTGAAACTTCGGGCTGTCCATGTGACGCTCGGAGGAGTAGCGGACGATGTTCTGCATCTGCTCCACCAAGACGGCAAAGACCCGCTGTACCGACCCCATCTTGGCCTCTTCGGCGCGCATTTTCGTTCGCATCAATTCGGCAATGGATTCCACCACCGGTTGCGATACCGGGCCGTTGAAGTAAAGAATCACACCTTCCCTCTGCATTTCATCGTAATATTTGAACAAACTCATTTTCATTTCTCGCATTCCTTACAATTCAAACCCAATGACAGTCACATCATCCCGACGCTTCTGCTGGCCTTGGAATTCCTTGAACTCCTGCATCAGCTGTGCGCCCTGTTCTTCGATGGGACCACCACGGTGTTCCTCAATAAATTTCACGAAACGCTTTCTCCCGAACGGGAAATCCCGCTGACCGCCAACCTGATCCACGATTCCGTCGGAAATGAGGTAGACCCTGTCTCCCTGTGCCATTTCCACCGGGACATCAGTGAAGTCGAACTCGCGCTCGGACCGAACATAGCCGAGCCCGCACCGGTCGCCCTTGAGACGCCTGGCACCGTCAGTACCCACCACATAGAGCGGCGAATTGGCCCCGGCGAAAACAAGACTTCTCCTGTCCGAAGACACATGGCACAGCGCGCAATCCATACCGTCGTCCGACTGGGAGTCTCTATTGTTCTGGCCAAGAGCGTCTTTGATCAAACGATTCATACGGCCAAGAACTTTGGCGGGACTGGTGGTTCCGTCTGCCGTGGCCTTGTCGAGCAACGATGTCACGATGAGCGTCATGAACGCGCCCGGAACACCATGTCCGGTGCAGTCGATGACCCCCACGAAAAACCCGCTCTCCGTTGCCTTGAGCCAGTAGGCGTCACCGCCAACAGCGTCCCGCTGCTCCCAGAGGAGAAAATGGTTGGGGATATAATCGTAAAGATCGACCTTCTTGGGCAGAAACGAGGTCTGGATGAGCCGGGCGTAATCGAGGCTTTCACCGATATGCCGCTGCGCCGTGGCCAGGTCGGCCATGGCCGTCTGCAACTTGAGCTCGCGGGTAGCGATGGTGTGTCCCATCCAGTGCATATTCCGCTTCAAGGTCAGAAAATCGTAGCCTTCACCACCTACGGGCGGCAGATCAACCTGCGAATAATTGCCTTCTTTGAGAAGACGGCACTGGTCATTGAGTTCCTTGATCGGACGCAGCGCAACAATATGGCTCATCCATTTGGAAAATGGCACCAGCAGAATGATCGATGCCACGATCAAACCGATCAGAAAATTCGTTGCCGTTCCGACTCCCCGGGACTGGAGGAGGATGAATGCGACGAGTGGGAAGACCACGATGCAGATAAACAGCATGAGGGTCATTTTCCGCTCCACACTCCAGTTGAGCATGGCGTGGCCCATATTGGTCAGGACGTTCATCGACCGCCTCCGGAAATGCTGAGCAACTGCTTGGGGCACCCTTTCAAGTCGCAGGCTTGCGGCTTTCGCTGATAGACCTCAACCCGGTCGCGCCCCTTCTTTTTGGCGGCGTACAAGGCGATGTCGGCAAACTTGAGGATGGAATCCAAGTCATCACCCCGCTGCAGGGAGGCCATGCCGATACTCACCGTCAGCGGCACCTTGAGGTCGTTGCACTCAACGATGTTCCTGCGGACTGCTTCGGCAATGCGCTCGGAAACCACAGCCGCCTCTTCCTGATTGGCATCCGGCAGCAACACGACGAACTCCTCTCCGCCGTGTCGGCCCACGACATCCACCTCGCGCACCGAAGTACGGAGCGTCTTGGCGAGGGAGATCAACGCCTGATCCCCAACATCGTGACCGTAGGTGTCATTGACTGCCTTGAAATAATCCACGTCGACAATCAATAGCGACAGCGGAGCGCCGCTGCGGAGACAACGGGCCACTTCCCTGTTTGCCAGTTCCATGAAGTAACCGCGATTCCACAAGCTGGTCAGGCTGTCGGTGCGGGCCAAACGGCACATCTCTTCCAGCATTTGCTTGCGCTCGGTTACGTCGGCCAAAACACCGACCACGCCGGTGCATGTCTGATCCTCCTCATCATGCAACACGCTGGCGCTGATTTCGGCCCAGAGGGTCACCTCACCGGGACCGCACGCCTTGACTTCATGACGATGGACGCCTTCTGAGCCAAGCAATTCCTGATAGCGCTCATAGTCTGAGTGAGAGCAAAACAGCTCTTTGATATTCTGAACCGTAGCCATGAATGCCTCACCGTCCGTAAAACCAAACATGACTGCCATGGCCGGGTTGACCTCGACAAAGGTTCCATCCGGAGCGCACCGGTAGATCCCTTCGTTCACGTTCTCAAACACGCCACGATACTTGGATTCACTGGCGGCAATCTCACGATTCAAATCGTTGAGCGCCTGTTGAATCCGATCGCCCATGGTCACCATGCGACGACTCTGACGAAGGAGCCGGGCATAGCCTTTGACCAATGCCCGAAACGCCTTATCGGAGTGCGCATCCATACCCACCGAGTTGGCCAGGGCTTCCTGGGCCAACTCAAGGGTATCTGCTTCTTTCTGGAAAACTTCTGAAACCATTTCCGAACTCAAAAGCGAACTCGCTTTCGTTTAGATTAAGAGACCATATGCATGATGATCACGATATTGATGGCAACCATCAGCAACGTAGCTCCGCAAGCCACTGACACCATCCGACGCATTTCCCGGCGAACTCTTCGTTCGATCGTATTGAGAAGCCGGGACACTGATTTGGACGCTTCGGTCCTCGGTTGAATCTGGATCATTCTCTCTCCCCCACCCATTAAGCGGCTGCGTGGTGCAGGCAGGATTCCAGCAACAGAGCACCGCACGAATGACGCATATAGACCGGCACGCTATTGACCGAAGCCACGGAGAGCACCCGTCTTCGAACGGCATGAGGCACCTGATCAGTCATCATGACCACCACATCCGAGGTGGATACGAAATCATTGAGGTCATCCTCTTTCCCAGTCAGGCACTTCAGTTGATGATTTTTCATGTCTTCACCCAGCTCGCACGACTCCATCAGCCACTGCAGATCACCCACTAACGCTGCGCACATAACAACCTCTCTTTTGGTGAAATTGAAAATCGTTTTCATCGCATAATGATGGATCAACCAATTTGTCAACTTAATTTCTCTTTATTCTCAGCCATCCATCAATACATAGATCATGCTGAATCAGAAGCAGAGGCAAATACAACTTAAGTGGTAGAATTATCGCGACTTAATTCAAAAAACTGTTTTTGATTCTTTCAAATAAACTTCCCACAGAGATCTGAAAGAAAGCAACCACAGATACACCAAACAAACAGAAAGCCTCCCGCCGGATAACCAGCGGGAGGCCTTCAATACTTTCGCGTAATGTTGTTCTACGCCTTGATTCGTCTGCGAATGCCGACAAGGCCGATCAAACCGGACCCAAGTAGCAAGGCGGCACCGGGAATCGGAGTCGGGCTCACAGAAACGGCGTTGATATCGAAGCCGTCGCCGGCTACGCCACCTTGGCTTACAGTGATATCCTCAACCATCAGGTACTTAAAGACACCTTTGACATCGAATGTAAGAGCACCCGCTTCATCAATATCCTGATTGAACAGTACTTCTGGAATCGGATCCCAGTTTACTTTGTCAGTACTGACGTAAACGGCCGCGTATTCATCGTAATTATTGGGCCTTCCCCAAGTGGTTTCGTAGATGGAAACCTTTCCGGTGAAGGAACTATCACCAAAGGAAAAGATGGCTTTACCGCCGAGCCCCAAGCTCAGGAAATCGATATCACTGTATGCTGGGTTATAAGCAGCATCACTGAAACTGCCCAACGCATTTTCAATATTGGCACGGGAAGAAGTGGCAGAAAGGTTGGTACCCATTGTCCACTCCACATTATCCGCAAACATGGCAAAAGCGTTCGATCCAAATATTAACACGGAGACGCAGGTCAGAAGCAAAATGCGAAATTTCATGTATGTTGCTCGTTGGTAATTCGTTAATCGGCCCTTCATCATGCAATCATGAACTCAAGACTAAGCAACCACCATGCCTAGACTGTAATTACAATTAGTTATGAAGAGAGAAAAGAAGCACTCTCAACAAATCCACCTTTTCTGGACACGACGTCAATACAACTCGGCACGACACCCACGCAAAACCACAAAAAGACAGCAGGTTATCTACACCACAACAAATCTGATCAAACCGGAAACAAACAGAAGACCTGTATCCCAACGCCCCGTCTACATGGATATTTTCTGGGCTTCTTCCCTCTACTCACTCGAGCCCACAATTCTTACATTTTTCCATTGACCCTCGTCGTGGGGAAGCGCATGTTTTGTCGCACGGAGGCGATACTCATGACACAATTCACCCGCGACAATCTTTCCATCTCTCTGAGCATGCCCGAATGGGCGGAACAGGCACTGAAAGATCTGCCGACACATCTGGAAACACCTGAAGAACGCATGGCTGCGGTCATCGAATTCTCTCGTCAGAATTTTCTGAACAAAACTGGTGGTCCATTTGCGGCAGGTGTTTTCGAGCGCGACTCCGGGCGGCTCGTCACCATCGGCGTGAACCGTGTCATGCACTACAATTGCTCGTCAGCCCACGCTGAAATCATGGCCCTGTCCATGGCGCAGAAGATGCTCAATGTATACGATCTGGGCGGCGAAGGATTGCCCGCCCATGAGCTGGTGGTGAACTGGCGCCCCTGCGCCATGTGCTTTGGTGCGGTGCTGTGGTCCGGCGTACGTTCGCTGGTCATTGCAGGCGATGGCCCCGAGTTGGAGCAGATCACCGGATTCGACGAGGGTCCAGTGGCCGAAGATTGGCGTGGAGAGTTGGCCCGGCGCGGCATCAGCCTGACCGAGGATGTGCTGCGCGACAAAGCCATCGCAGCATACAAGGAATTCGCGGCGTCCCAGAATTTCGTCTACAACGCCCGTCTCGGCGACTAACCCTCACAGGGTATTACCCCATACGAAGGACACCATGGGCAAAGGAATCGCCTATTCCATCATTTCAGCCATCTGCCTCGGTTCGCTAGCCATCTTTGCCAAGACCGGCCTATCCATGGGAATGGCGCCGATGCAGATCGTCCAATACCGTTTTTCCTTTGGCGCGATCATACTCTTCAGCTGGTTTGCGCTGACGAACCGGGACATGTTGCGCATATCCCGCAAGGCGCTGCTCAAGGCTGCTGTGCTGGGCATGTGCATATACCCGCTCCAGTCCTGGCTATTCATCAAGGCCCTGCAACACATGCCGGCCTCCACCACCTCACTGATCTACTACCTGTATCCACTCATGACCACGCTGCTGGCCGTGGTCTTTACCGGCCTCAAACCAGGGCGGACATTGTATCTTTCATTACTACTGATATTGGGAGGATGCGGGCTGGTCTTCTACAACGCCTTTGCCCGGTCAGTGGATATACGAGGAATCTGGTATGCCTTGGCATGCATGACAACTTTCTCGGTCTACCTGACAGTCGTACAACGATTCACCCGCAACGACGAAGCCAAACGGATTTCCCTGTGGGTTGTCTTCTTCATGGCTGTCGTCTGCAGTTGCATTTCATCACCGCTGACTATTCTGGACCAACCATTAAAGGGCTGGCTCATTGCACTGGGCTTGGGGATACTCCCGACGGCCCTGGCCATCAGCCTTCTCTATCGCGCGATTGAAGTGATCGGCAGCACGTACGCGGCCATGTTTTCCACTATCGAACCCGTGACCACGGTACTCCTGGCCGCCCTACTGCTGAACGAATCGGTGGATGCCATTCAGGTCTGCGGCATGGCTTTGATTATCGCAGGAATCATCTTCCCGAACCTGCGCCTTATCCGCCCTAAAAGGCTTCTTGTCCCAGAAGAATCCCGCGCCTAAGCGACACGGGAATTGCGAGCCTTCTCACTCGTTTTAAAGGTGGCCTGACAGCGCTTGCAGTAGCAGCGCCCTTCAAGGGTGGATAGGCATTCGGGGTCTTCAATCAGGGAAAAGCATACAGAACAATGACGCTCCTCGTTGATCTGGTTGCTGGGTGCATACTGTTTATCTATCTGGGCTTCCATATCGCGAACTCCTGTTAAGATCGGTTTGGGTGCAATCCACACTGCCGAACCTTTACTCCTTCCAGCGACTCACCGTGTTACAGGAAAGTGACACTTTACAGTTTTCATCATTCCTTGACCGTTCTGCCATTCTGAGAGAGATAGTTAATTATCTACCCTTACGTTTCTTACTCATGAATGACTTGCGGGGGACCAAGAGGACATGACGACAAAGCGGAAAACAGTACAGGAATACATCGACGAGACCCCGTACTGGCAGGACGGCACCCCTGCCCCGGCAACGCCAATGACCGGCATGCAGTGGCGTATCTGCACACTGGCCTCGGCAGGCAAGCTCTTCGAAGGCCTTGTCGTCTTCATGACCGGTGTTGCCCTGCCCCTCATCGTTCAGGAATTTGGCCTGACTCCCATGGAAAAAGGCGCGGTGAGCGCCATGCCACTGATCGGCATCCTCATCGGCGCAACAGCACTGGGCGGTTTGGCCGATCACCTTGGCCGCAAGTTCATGTTCATTCTGGAGATGGTTCTGTTCGCCCTGTGTCTGGTCCTGCTAGTCGCCAGCACCAGCTACGCCTTCCTGCTGGCGGCCCTGTTCGGCGTAGGCCTCTCACTGGGCTGCGACTACCCGACCGCACACATGGTTATCTCGGAATCCATACCCAGCGCCAACCGGGGCAAGCTGGTTTTGGGAGCATTCGGATTTCAGGCCATAGGTGCATTGTGCGGCACGGGCATCGGCTATATCATCTTGGCGAACAACGCCGACCTGTCTGCCTGGCGATGGATGTACGCCACCGCTGTTATCCCTGCCATCCTCGTTGTCCTTGCACGCTTTTCCATCACAGATTCTGCACCGTGGCTCGCCTCCAAGGGGCGCGTCAGGGAAGCGGAGATAGAGGTTGAGCGACTGCTGCGTCGGGAACCTCCCTACCCGCCGAAAGTCAAACTCGAAGAGACATGCGCGAAGGACAATGGCTGTGAAAAATCAGGCGTTCTTTCCCTCTTCTCACGCAAATATCGAAGAGCAACCATCCTTGCTGCGGTCCCATGGTTCCTGCAGGACCTCGGCACCTATGGCATTGGCATATTCACACCCACAATTCTGGCCTCGGTCATTGGAGCGCAATCGGAACACGCCCATAACGTGGCCTCCCTTATCCATAACGACATGCTGGCTGCCGAGGGGGCAGCCTTCATCGATATCCTCCTGCTGGTGGGTATCATGGGTGCCGTGCTCATGGCTGATCGACTGGGGCGCATCAAGCTCCAGATCATTGGTTTCATCGGGTGCGCCGCCGGGTTGCTCCTTGCTTCCTTCTCCCTTGAGCACACTGGACCATCCAGCACCTTTTTCCTCTTCTCAGGGTTCATGCTGTTCAGTTTCATGACCAACCTCGGTCCCAACGCCATGACCTATCTCATTGCGGGCGAGGTCTTCCCCACCCACATTCGAGGACTCGGCTCCGGCATCGCAGCTTCCATTGCCAAGATCGGCGCGGCCACCACCGCCTTTTTATTCCCGGTACTCCTGGCCGATTTGGGAACCCAGACAATCCTCTACATATTGGTGGGAACCTCTCTGATCGGCGCGGCCATCACCTGGCTATTCCGCATTGAAACCACCGGTGTGAACCTCGATACCATCCAGTACGATTGATTCATTATAATTGACCCTGTTGCCGCAACAAGCGAGAGGACATAAAGAGAGAAGTCCCCGGAGGGCACCGTCCCATGAGCAACGGCAAAGAAGAACACATCTGCAAACACTTCGTCAGTGAGCGCACAGCGGAACTGGAGGAGGCATACAATCGCCTTGCCGACCTCAACAGCAAGCTTATCAAACGCGACCTGGAACGAGAGGAAGCACAGGAGGCCCTGCGTCAAAGCGAGGCCCGTTTTCGTGCGCTGTTCGAGAACAACCATGCCGTAATGCTCGTCATTGAGCCCAAGACCGGGAACATCGTGGATGCCAACGCCGCGGCCATGTCGTATTACGGATACTCGGCTAAATCTCTTCTGGAGATGAATATCCAACAAATCAATACGATGTCCCCGGAAGAAGTGAAGGCAGAAATGCGCTGTGCCGAGAAAGAAAAGCGCGACCACTTCGAGTTTTGCCATCGCCTTGCCAACGGAGAGATACGCAACGTCGAGGTGTTCAGCGGTCCCGTTAAGGTGGATGGCAGGACAATACTCTACTCCATCATTCACGACATCACCGACCGCAAGCTGGCCGAGGATACCCTGCAACGCTATGAACGTATCATCGAATCCTCACCCGACCTTATTTCACTGGTGGATCGAAACTACCACTACCGCATGGTCAACAATGCATACCTGAACATGTTCGGGAAGGATCGGGAAGAAATCGAAGGGCGCTACATGCCGGAAGTAATTGGTCATGAATTCTTCGTAAACCGGGTTAAACCGGCCCTCGACAAGGCCTTTCAGGGGGAAACTCTACGACGGGAAAACCTGCTTGAGATTCCGGGGCTACCACCACAGTATCTCTCAGCTACCTATCACCCTGTAGAGGATAAAAACGGCTCCACCAACTATGTGGCAACCAATGAGCGCAACATCACCGATCAAAAGCGCAACCAACAGGCTCTCAAGCGGTTTGCCGACCGTCTTTCCCTCGCCACCGATGCAGGCAAGATCGGCATCTGGGAGTGGGATGTCGAGTCAGGCCGACTTCTCTGGGACGACATGATGCTGGAAATATACGACGTAACCAGAGAACAGCTAAACGGCACATTTGAGGAATGGACGAGCCGCGTCCACCCAGACGACAGAGACGAAACCGAAAGGCGACTCGAGGATGCGTTGGAACACGGCAAGCCTTTCGAATACGACTTCCGCATCATCTGGCCGGATGGTCAGATACGCCACATCAAGGCTGCCGCGCTACTGAGAACAGAAGACGGTGGTCACAGGTTTATGACTGGCGTGAACTGGGATGAAACGCCCACTCGCCAATTGGAAGACGATCTGCGCCGCATGGCCACCACTGACCCGCTCACAGGGGCCAACAACCGCCGCAGTTTCATGGACCGGGCAGGAGCTGAGATCGCCCGTTCCCATCGTTACGGCTCTCCCGTGACCATGCTCACGCTGGACATAGATAACTTCAAGGATATCAACGACACATACGGCCACCCCGCAGGTGACGAAGTGCTCAAGGCCCTTGTACGGACATCCCTCGACACCCTGCGCATCACCGACGTATTTGCACGAATGGGCGGGGAAGAGTTCTCTGCCATCCTGCCTGAGACCGATATGGAAGCAGCCAAGCTCTCTGCGGAACGACTGCGTGAGACCCTCGCCTCCACCGAGGTGCAGGTGGACGATCAGATTATTTCCTACACCGTCAGCATCGGAATTTCCCAGATACAAGATGACAATGACACGCTCTCAGAGCTCATGCGTCGCACAGACACAGCTCTGTACCGAGCCAAAGATCTCGGTCGCAACCGAGTGGAAATTGCTTAATATCCATATCTTAGTCTTGACGACTTTTCTCACTTCGCATAGCTTCCTTTATTGGTAAGAATTCCTAATTCGACATCAAGCGAGGATTGATATGACTCCACTGTTCGCCAAAGACCAAGAAAATGACTGGTTCCTGCCCGAAGACGTTCGCAAGCAACTTACCACCACCTTCAAGGATCTGAAGAACCCGGTGACACTGGAGGTATTTACCAAACCCGGCGTCAACGACGAATTTTCCAAATACATGGTCAGTTTCTGTACGGATCTGGCACGTCTGACTGACAAGATCGTTGTAAAGGGCTTTGAGATTCCCTCAGCCCGGGCCGACGAGCTGGGCGTTACCGCCTCCCCCACCCTGTGCATCAACCCGGACGACTACCATATCCGGTTCCTTGGTGCGCCGCTGGGCGAAGAAGGCAAAGCGTTCATCACGTCCATCATGCTGGTGTCGCTCGGCATGCACGGTCTGTCTGACATGTCCGTGCCCATCCTCGACACCTTGGAAGAAGAGCGACTGGCCCAAGTCTTTGTCAGTCCCACCTGCCCATACTGCCCGGGGCAGACCATGCACGCCATCAAATGCGCCATTGCCAAACCCGGTCTGGTCAAGGCCGAGTGCATTGAAATGAACGAGAACCCGGAATTGACCGATTTCTACGGCGTCGGTTCAGTGCCGCACACCATATTCAATGACAAGAAACACGATGCCCTCGGCCTCATGCCCGAGGAACGCTTCGTGGTGGAACTGGTTTACCTCAAGGACGCCGAGGAACTGCTGGCCGAAGGCAGTCTGCCCGGCATGGAAGGCAAGAAGACGCCCTCCCAATACGGCACCATTGATCCCGGCGAAGTGGACCTCGTCATCATCGGCGCAGGTCCTGCTGGACTGACAGCGGGCATCTATGCAGTGCGCGCAGGCCTCAAGGCCGTTGTCCTCGAGAAGAACATCGTGGGCGGTCAGGTGGCCCTCACCCCGGTGGTCGAAAACTATCCCGGCTTCGCCACGGTCCCTGGCAAGCAGCTCATGGACATCATGAGCGAACACGCCCGCGAGTATGTCCCTGTTCATGAGGGCGAAGGCGTTGACTCCATAGAAATGGGTGATCTTGAAGCAGGCGAACTCATCACGGTAAATACCAACCGTGGTACATACAACACCAAGGCTATCGTCCTGACCACAGGGGCGGCCTACCGTCAGCTCGGCGCTCCGGGCGAAACCCGATATTTCGGGCGCGGTATCAACTACTGCGCTTCCTGCGACGGCTACCTCTACAAAGGCAAGTCCGTGGCCATCATCGGCGGCGGCAATACTGCCCTGACCGATGCCCTGCACCTCAAGAATCTGGGCGTGTCCGTGACCATCATTCACCGCCGCGACGAGTTCCGCGCGCAGAAGCCGCTGCAGGATTCCGTTGAACACGAACAGATTCCCATTCTGTGGAATACCGTGGTCGAGGAGATTCAGGGCGATGAACGCCGTGTGAACAATCTGCGCCTCCGTAACGTCAAAGACGGCTCCATGACGGATCTGCCGGTAGATGGAGCATTTGTCGCAATCGGTCAGGTAGCGGCGACTGACCTCGCCAAACAGCTGGGGGTCGCCATCAAGGAAGACGGATTCGTGGAGGTGGACACCACCATGCGAACCAACGTTCCCCGCGTCTATGCAGCCGGTGATCTCACTGGAGGATTGCAGCAGATCGTCACCGCCATTGGCGAGGGATCCATTGCCGCCATGTCCGCCTTTGAAGATATCAGCCATCCTTATTGGAAGGAGTAACTCCGCTCCAAGACCTTCTATATCAAGAGACTGTACCAGTTCTCCAATTCCTTTGACTATTGGGACAACCCATGGTTATAGTGCCCGGCAGTGTCAAACCTTGAGGAAGATCATCTGATATAGGGAAACCGATGGCGGACAAATTTTTACCAGAAAATATCACCGTTTCCGAATCTGTAGATCGCGCGGAACACCATGACGAAGCCATGGGGCAACCGTTGTTTGTTTCGCCGACGGTCAGTGAGAATCAACCCGTCACCTTTGAAGACAAGGACGGAGACGGCGACCTCGATATTCGGGTAACCCCAACACACGGTCCTTCATATTGGGTCGAAAACACATTTGGTGTCGATGCGCACGGCGTATTTACCAACTCAGTGTTCAAGCACATCCTCCCCACGGCCATGGGCGTGGGAGACATCGATGGCGACGGTACAAACGATGTGGTTATCGGCCACCGTTCCGGCGCAAAGTACTTTCTCAACAATGGCGACTGGGCCATGCACACCGTGGGCGCGATCATGTCCAGCCCCAGCACAATCGTGGTGGCCGATGTCAATGAGGACGGCGACGCCGACATCCTGATTCAGGATGAACGCGGCCTGACCCTCTACCAGAACGTGGATGGCAGTTTCGGCGCCATCACCATGTCATGGCCCGACCTCGACTCCGTCCCCTCCATTGGCGTGGGCAATCTGGATCTGACCAACGCGTCCATGGAAATCATGACCATCAACCGCGACACGGGAAAACTCGGCGTCATCTCCCACACAGGAGAATCATGGACCGCTGTCAACTGGCTCAGTTCGATCACCGGCAACACCGTGACCGTAAACGATCTGAATCAGGATGGCGTCAATGACATCCAGATTCTTGATCAGGACGGCAATCAGGTGGTCCTCAGTGGTTCGGACAGCGGCAGCTTTGTCATCCAGAACCAAGGCACCACGGTAATGGATGACGGCAACGAGACCAAAACGTATTCCCTCTTCGGCGATACTTCCCTGATTCCGAGCACCAGCGTTCCCGAATCTTCGTCCTCGGTTTCCGAAGCCGCTGCCAAAGCCGCCACCGACGACACCACCTCGAAAACCGACGTAGATTCCTCAGACGATTCGTACGACTCGGACAACACAAGTCCTGAGACAGCAGATACTCATTCGGCAACTGATGAAAAGGCTGATACAGCCGCAGACGCCGAAGCCGCCGAGGAAGCTCCGCAAGAGGATATGCCTGCAGCAGACGACGAGTACGAAGCTGAGATGGATGATTATACTCCGGCCCAGAAAGGCATGATTCCTTCGCCAATGTTTGACCGCGGACCAGACCACACCGTTCATGAATTAATGACGGCGGATTCACTCCACTTTGATGCAGAACAGATTGAAGAAGAACGTCCAGATGTCCCTTCTAATGCGTTTTTCTTCACCACCTCAGACTGGTCTGACGACATCAACGCCCGTTTCTTTAATTTCGACATCTCCCTGAAGACTCTTGGAGGTGATGATTATGTGGTCACGGGCAATGGCGATGATTTCATTTTATCAGGCACCGGCAGTGATCTTGTCTATGCAGGTGGCGGTAATGACACCGTGGCTGGTGGACGCAGCCGAGACATCCTTTTCGGCGAAAATGGTGATGACTCCATCTATGGCGACAAAGGTGACGACGTCCTTTACGGTGGCAATGGAGACGACTACGCTTCTGGAGGGAATGGCTGCGATATTCTTTTCGGCAATAGCGGCAACGACACCCTCTCCGGCAATGACGGAATCGACTATCTGTTCGGCGGAGAAGGAAACGACGTCATTTACGGCGGAGATGGGGCAGACACCCTCATGGGCAACGAAGGGCACGACACCTTCTATTATTCTGCAGTCAGCACTGATGTAGACTATATCGCCGACTTCTCCATAGATGACTGCTTTGCTTTTGCCTTTGGCGAAGACGCCTCATTGGTCATTACGGATGAAGAATACACCGGCTCCATTGAAGGTGTTGAAGGCGAGGTGTTTGTCTGGGAAGACAGCGGGTTTGCTTCCGGCATTCTCCACTACGACGAGGACGCCTCCACCACCGGCAATGAATGGGTCATCGCCGAAGTCGAGACAACGGAAGAAGACGGTGTAATTACGCCGGACGCCTTTATCATCGTTTAGCCGCAAGGGCTACGAGACAAATATTAAGAATTGTAAAACCTACCTCAGGTCCGTTGAACTTCCTTGAGTCCGGCTTTATGGTGTTTACATAAGACTAACACCAGAACCGCCAAGGCAAGTAACTATGTCTCAGGAGTTGTTGTTCAGTAATCTGGACACCACTGTCGCACAAAAGAGCGCCACGGATTCCCCGTTTGGCCCGCAAAACTCCATTCCTGAAATCTCCGCAGAGGAGAACAGGTCGGAATCATCGGTCACGTTCGAAGACATGGACAATGACGGTGATCTGGATATCGTTGTCAGCCCCAACAATGGGCAGGCGGATTACTGGCTACGCAACGACCTTGGTCAGAGTGCTGAAAAAGCCTTCACCTCCAGCGTATTCAAAGGCATCACTCCAACCACTGTGGCTTTTGGCGACCTGGACAACGACGGCAATCAGGACATGGTCATCGGCCATACGTATGGCGCAAAGATCTTCCACAACAACGCCGAGGGGGAGATCAAAACCGTCTCCACCCTGCTCGACACCCCCCGCACCATATTTCTTGAGGATGTGAATCAGGACGGTCAGACCGACATCGTGATCCGCGACAGCCGCTCACTGGTCGTCATCCAAGGCGCGCTCGGCACCTTCGGCACCACGGTCATGGCATGGCCCAACCTCGGCGACAGCGCCCTGCTCGCCATCGGCAACTTCGATCTGACCAACGCCACTCTCGAGATCATCACGCTGGACGCCAACACCGGCTACATCGGCATGGTCACCAGTCAAGACCACTCCTGGCAGGCGCTCCAGACCATTAGCGAAGTGTCCGTCTCCACCTTCATCATCGCAGACCTGAATTTCGACGGCTACGACGACATCTACATGGAAGATGAGAACGGCAATATCGTCTGGCTGGAAGGCGACGGCACCGGCAACCTTGTCTACCACGACAGCGACAGCTTCATGGTGGCCGACACCGGCGACGACTACATCATCGAGTACACCGATTCCGATGATGCCATCATCATCTCCGAAGGCTCCGACGAAGACCTGGTGGATGACGTCTCCGACGATGCGCTGGTGGACGACGCTCTGATCGCTGATGTGGAGTACATCGAGTTGACGCTGGAAGAGATCGAATCCACGCTGGACGAACTGGGCTTCACCTCGGATGTCACCAACGCCGACCCCATGGAAGTATCCGACACCCCGCCCCCGGAAGATGAGACACTCGACTACTCTGATTCCGATGAAGGTGTTCACGTGGAGCTGCCGCACCATCCCCCACCCAGTCCGTTTGGTCCAGATCCGGAAATGATCGATCACCTTATCGGCTCGGACTTTGCTGACGAACTGCATGGCAACGAAATGGCCAACGAACTTTTCGGCCGCGATGGCAGTGACAAGCTCTTTGGCGAAGATGGCCACGACAAGCTCTTCGGTGGCAACGGCATGGACTTGCTCTTCGGTGGCAACGGCAATGACTTCTTGGCTGGACAGGAAGGCAACGACCTGCTCTTTGGCGACAACGGTAACGACACACTGTTCGGCGGTCATGGCAGGGACATCCTCTTCGGGCACCTCGGCAACGACATTCTCCACGGCGGAGAAGGCGACGATTTTCTCTCCGGCGGCGACGGTGATGATTTTCTCTACGGCGGCATGGGGCGCGACAGTCTGGTTGGCGACCAGGGCCGTGATATCTTCCATTTCAAATCTGCAATGGAAGGCGGCGACGAGATTCGCGGCTTTGAGAAAGATGGAGACCTGCTGACCTTTGAATTCGGTTCCCGCATCTTGCATGGCGTGAAAGGTCCATACAGTGGCGTCCTTGCCGACACCGAAGGCGAGGCCTTCGTGGTGGAGCGCACTGGCCAGTTCACCTGCAAGCTATACTACGACGCAGACACATCCGTGGCTGGCGATGAACAACTTCTGGCCGACATCGAATTCATCCACCCCCACGAGGACCCCAACGCACCAGATGCCTCCTTGGACTTCGCTGGTGACGACGACGGTCCCACTTTGGACATAGACGACATCGCCATCGTCTAGCCCTCGCGGCACACTCTCTTCCCTCTAATTTCCTTCCTCTTGCTTGACACTCCAATACCCGCGTGCTAGCGGTTGCTTTCACAAAATGACTATCGGTCACTTTTTGACTAGGAGTCATTTTGTGTCCAAGAGTCACTTTGTGACTGTTTATCGAAAGCAACCGCTCAAGGGCACATAACATGGCGAAACGACAACAGGAAAAATCACTTCAAACCATGAACGAATTGATGGCGTCCGCCGTTCATCTCTTCGGTTCACAGGGGTTTGCCCAAACATCCGTGGCTGAAATCACGGATCACGCAGGTTACGCCAAGGGCAGCTTTTACCGCCACTGGAACAGTAAGGATGAGCTCTTTCTCGCCATCGTACGCTCCAAGCTGAAAGGCTACCGCTCCACCCGAGATGGCAGGATGGCCAAGGCCGCCAATCTCGAAGAGACCATGAACGTGATCTGGGACTTTCTCGCCACCATCGTGGAAGACAAGAACTGGTCCTCCATCCTGCTGGAGTTCACGGTCTACTCCGCCTCCAACGAAGGTCTCCGCCAGCACATGAACCAGTCGGTATACCGCCTCTCCAATGAGGTCTTTGCCGACATGGTGCGTGAACATGTTGAGACCGACTATCCGCCCGAAAAGATTGGCGCGCTCAATACCGCGCTGTTCGAGGGCTACCTCATACACGCGGCCCTCGGCACCGAGATCCTCTCCTTTGAGGATGTCAGGGAAAACGCCATAGCCATGGCGCTTAAAAACGGCACAAAACAGGGATAAACCGGCAGGATGAGACTGCCGCAACCATATCACTCCAGGGGATTACCCATGAAAAAGATCACCGCTCTCATCGTCACACTCCTCGTTCTCACCGGCATGACCTCCATGGCCTTTGCCGAAACCGTGACCCTCAGCTACTCCAACTTTTTCCCGCCCACCCACATTCAGTCCAAGCTGGCTGACGAGTGGTGCAAAGAAGTCGAGGCCCGCACAGGCGGCAAGGTGAAAATCAATTACTACCCCGGCGGCACCCTGACCAAGGCCAAACAGACCTACGACGGCGTGACCGAAGGCATCTCCGACATCGGCATGTCCGCACTGGCCTACTCCCGTGGCCGTTTCCCGGTCATGGCTGCCGTGGACCTGCCCATGGGCTACACCTCTGGCGCACAGGCAACCATGGTCGCCAACGCCGTATTCGATGAATTCAAGCCGCGTGAACTGCGCGACGTACACCCCTTGTTCTTCCACGCCCACGGTCCGGGCCTGCTCTTCACCACTGAAAAGCCCGTCACCACTCTGGAAGAACTCAAGGGACAGAAAATCCGCGCCACCGGCAACTCTGCCAAGCTGGTCAAGGCTCTGGGCGGCACTCCGGTGGCTCAGTCCATGTCCACCTGTTACCAGTCCCTGCAAAAGGGCGTTGTTGACGGCTCCATGCACCCGGTCGAATCCAACAAGGGTTGGAAACTGGCCGAGGTCGTCAAGTTCGGCACCGAGTCCTTCCCGGTTGCCTACACCACCACCTTCTTCGTGGTCATGAACAAGGACAAGTGGAACGAACTGGACGCCGACACCCAGAAGATCATCACCCAGCTCAACAAGGAATTTGCCGTGAAACACGGTCAGGCATGGGATGAATCCGATGCCGCAGGCAAGGCGTTCTTCATGGAAAAGGGCGGCAAGTTTGTCTCCCTGTCCCAGGACGAAGCGGCCCGCTGGGTCGAAGCAGCTCTGCCGGTCATGGAAGACTACAAAAAGGAAGTAGCCAAGAAGAAGGTCGACGGCGGCAAAGTCGTGGACTTCATTCTGGACACCATGACCCAGTAAGTGAACATACCGCCCGCGTGCATCGAGCACGCGGGCGGGTTCAACATACAAGGGGGGAGTAAGAGAGGCTCCTCCTCGGACAATTTTGCCCTCTGGAGAGAGAGATGAGAAAATTTCTGGCAACTTTCATTGCATTGGCGGTGCTCTGCGCGGCATTGCCCACACTGGCCCAAGCTGAAGTCAAGCTGACCTACTCCAATTTCTTCCCCCCCGCGAACCATCAGTCCCAACTGGCCGAACAGTGGTGCAAGGAAGTTGAAAAGCGTACAGGCGGCAAGGTGGTGGTCGAATACTACCCCGGCGGCACCCTGACTAAAGCCAAACAGTGCTATGACGGTGTTGTTGAAGGCATGTCCGACGTCGGCATGTCCTGCCTCGCATACTCCCGTGGCCGCTTCCCGGTCATGGCCGCAGTCGACCTTCCCCTCGGCTACAAGAGCGCTGCTCAGGCAACCACGGCCGCCAATGCCGTATACGAAAAGTTCCAGCCCAAGGAACTCTCCGACACCGAAGTAATGTATTTCAACGGCCACGGTCCCGGCCTGCTCTTTACCGTGGACAAATCCATCGCCACCCTCGACGACTTGAAAGGCGAGAAAATCCGCGCCACCGGCAACTCCGCCAAGCTGGTCAAAGCACTGGGCGGCACCCCGGTTGCCAAACCCATGCCTGAAAACTACCAGCTCCTGCAAAAGGGCGTGGTGGACGGCTCCATGCACCCGATCGAGTCCAACAAGTCTTTCAAGCTCGGTGAAGTTTGCAAGTTCGGCACCGACTCCTTTGACGTGGCCTACACCACTGTCTTCTTCGTCGTCATGAACAAGGACAAGTGGGATTCCATCGATCCCGAGTCCCAGAAGATCATCAGTGAAATCAACAAGGAATGGGCCGCCAAGCACGCTGCTGCCTGGGATGCTGCCGATGCAGCCGGTCGCCAGTTCTTTCTTGATCAGGGCGGCCAGATCGTTCAGCTGACTGCTGAAGAGTCCGCCAAGTGGGTGACCGCAGCCCAGCCGGTTCTGAATGACTACGTAGACGAAGCCAACAAGAAGGGCCTCGACGGCAAAGCCATTCTGGAATTCACCCAATCCACCTTGAAATAGAACACCCCTACCTTTTGCGGGGCGGGCTAGCGTGGCCCGCCCTGCCTTATTTTCTCAGGGAACAGCCTAACTCAACTTTCAACCCCGCGAAGCGCATAAAACTATGAAGCCATCGGCGAGGGGTCGCCGGAGGCACCGCAAAGCGGACGTACAAGGGAAAACAATGGAGAGACAGTCAGTGCTCAACCGCATGGAGGGGTTCATGCGAAAAATCGCCGCCATATGCCTGATGGGCATGGCCCTGGTCACCGGGGCAGACGTGTTCATGCGCGGCGTGTTCAATACGCCTATATTCGGCTCTGAGGAGATCGTAGGCATCCTCGGCATTGTAGTGGTTGGCTTCGCCCTGCCTTACACCCACTACCAGAAGAGTCACATCGGCGTGGAAATTTTGGTGCGCAAGTTATCCAAGCGCACGAGACGGGCACTGAAACTGCTGACCGACTCGGCCACCCTGTTTCTGGTGGGCATAATCACATGGCGCATGTTCCTGTATGCCCAGTCCCAGGCTGAATCCGGCGAAGTCTCCATGAACCTCGAACTGCCCGAGTACATGGTCATTTACATCCTTGCGATCGGTTTCCTGGCCTACACGGCCTGCCTTGTGTCGGACATCATCAAATTCTTCAACGACAAAGGAAGCGAGGCATAACATGGACCCGACTATGGCCGGAATCATCGGCATCGTAATCATGGTGTTCCTGTTCATGACCCGCATGCCTGTTGCGTTCGTCATGATGCTGGTAGGGTTTGTCGGCTTCTCGCTGCTCACCTCGTGGAAAGGCGGCCTGAACCTGATGAGCCGCAATATTTACGACGCGTTCGCATCCTACGAACTGTCCACCATCCCCTTGTTCATTCTGATGGGCCAGATCGCCTTTAACAGCGGCATCTCGAAACGGCTCTACAACACGGCGTACCATTTCCTCGGCAATGTCCGTGGCGGCCTTGCCATGGCAACGGTCTCTGCCTGCACCGCCTTTGGCGCGGTCTGCGGCTCCAGCCCGGCCACGGCAGCCACCATGTCCACCGTGGGTATCCCGGAGATGAAGCGCTACGGCTACGCCAACTCACTGGCCGCAGCCTCTGTTGCCTCCGGTGGTGGGCTGGGCATGATTATGCCTCCGTCCGTTGTCCTGATCATTTACGGCGTGCTCACCGAGCAATCCATCGGCGCGCTGTTCGTATCCGGCATCCTGCCCGCCGTGCTGCTGACCGTACTGTTCGTTGTCGGCATTTACCTTCAGTGCAAGGTTAACCCGGCCCTCGGCCCCAAAGGTGAGTCCTTCACCTGGCCTGAGAAGCTCAAATCCCTTGCCAACCTGATCGACACCCTGATCATTTTCGGCTTGGTCATTGGTGGCCTTTTCAAAGGCTGGTTCACCCCCACCGAGGCTGCGTCCATTGGTGTGCTCGGCGTACTGGCACTCGCCATCATCAAGCGCCAACTATCGTGGCAGGCGTTTGTCAATTCGCTCTACGAGACCCTGCGCACCTCCTGTATGGTGCTGGTGCTGATCGCGGGCGCGGTAGTGTTCGGCAAATTCCTCGCCGTGACACGCATTCCGTTCGACATAGCCCAGTGGGTATCCGCATTCGACATGCCGCCCTTTGCCATCATGGCAGCCATCATCGCCATCTACTTCATTGGTGGCTGCTTCATGGACTCCCTTGCCCTGATCATGCTGACCATCCCGGTCTTTTTCCCGGTGGTCACCAACATGGGCTACGACCCCATCTGGTTCGGCATCATCATCGTGCTGGTCACCGAAATGGGCGTCATCACCCCACCAGTGGGCATCAACGTCTACGTGGTCTACGGCATGTGCCAAAAGATCGCGCCAGACGTGACGCTGGAGGAAGTCTTCAAGGGCATCGTCCCGTTCATGCTGTCCATCATCGTCGGTATCGCCCTGCTGTTCTGGTTCCCCCAGATCATCCTGTTCTTGCCGGGATTGATGTATTAACTCCGGCACTGGTTGAGAGAGAAAAGAAAAGGCCGTCCCAATTGGGGCGGCCTTATTTCTTTCGTATGCTTACTAAAAATTTACTCATCACAAACCAACGCTACACCGAATCCGACAAAGGCGGCTCCGGTCAGCTTGTTGAAATAGCCCATGGCTTTCCGACTCGACAACATGGGCGATACCATTGAGGCCAGCAAGGCGTAGCTGGACAGGACGA
Source organism: Pseudodesulfovibrio sp. zrk46 (assembly GCF_012516435.1). NCBI lineage: Bacteria > Pseudomonadati > Thermodesulfobacteriota > Desulfovibrionia > Desulfovibrionales > Desulfovibrionaceae > Pseudodesulfovibrio > Pseudodesulfovibrio sp. zrk46. Next base: position 2,468,229 of record NZ_CP051216.1, on the reverse strand, counting down.
TGGTCGACACACCTTCAATGGTCAGGATCAGGGTGAGAAATTGGGGGACATACGCCCTTGAGGGATCAATAAACTGGGGAAACAGGGCTGTGAAAAAGGCGATAGCCTTGGGATTGCTGAGGCCCACACCGAAGCCCTCTTTGAAGAGAGCAAGAAAGCTGCGACGTTCTTGCTTTGCAACGACACTCTGCCCCACTGCTACGGCCGGGGCGCGCCAGGCCATAATTCCCAGATACACCAGATAGAGGCAGCCCAGAATCTTCATGGCAGAGAAAAGCATGGCCGAAGACATGAGCACCGCGCCCAGTCCAGCGGCGGAGATGGTTGCCAGAATAACCATGGCGGAAAAATTGCCGAGGATATTCGCTATGGTAGACCGGTAGCCGTACTTGAGGCTGTTTTTGATAGTCAGGATGACAGCCGGGCCGGGGATGGCGGTGATGGAAAAAGCCAGCACCAGATAGAGGGCGTAATCATTAATCATGATTTCAAATCTCTTGGCCCGCTACATTCCCAGCCATTTCCGCAGTTCCTCGCCGTACAGCACATACAGCAGACAGCCGAGGCTCAGAAACGGACCGAAGGGAATTCGCATCTTCCCCTCCTGCATACCGGGACGAAAGACGAAAAACGCGAAGCCCACCACAGAAGTCAGGGAAGCGATGAGAATGGTAAGCGGCAACCCTTTGAAGCCCACCATGGCGCCGATCATCAGCATCAATTTCACATCACCGGTACCGAGACCTTCATCGCGGCGCACGAGACGATACGCCTGTTGCAGTACCCAGAAAAATGTGCCGCCCACGGCTGCGCCGAGAAGTCCGTTCTTCCAGCCGGGCAGATCCAACACGAACAGAGCTGCCACGGCCAGAGCCGCCCCACCGAGGGTAACCCGGTTGGGCAGGAGCATGGTCTCGAAGTCAATGAAACTGCCGACAATGAGGATGATGCCGAGCACCAGATACACGCCCCACTCCGGGGACAGGCCGAATTGATGAGCAACAGCCAGCGACCATGCCATGCATGAGAGTTCCACCAGCATGTATTGCGGTCCGATGCGCTCATCGCAATGGCGGCAACGCCCGCGAAGCAACAGATAGCTAAGGACCGGAACCGTATCTCGCCACGCCAGCGGCTTGCTGCACGCCGGGCAGGCCGAACCCCACGGCTTGAGGATGGGCTTCTCATCGATCCACCGTTGAATGAAAATAGTGGCCAGACCGCCCAGTTCCAGACCGGCTACGGCTGCCATGAGGTAGAAAATCCAGGTGGGTATCATCTCCATGAAAGACCCTTCACACTTGAAGATTTACGGCTTTTGCTGCATGAATAGGCGCGTAGGCCCCTCTCCGTGTCAGAGCTACCGGATTTGACGCAGCGAGACAAGGGGAGGACCGCTGATTTCACACAAGGAGAGAGAGATGAGCCACCGTTTTATTCCTGACCTGACAGAAGGACAGATCGCCGACAAACAATTGGCGGGCCTCAAGTGGACCGCCCGGCACGTATATGACAACAGCCCCTTCTACCGTTCCCGCATGATGGCACAGGACGTGGCTCCCGAGGACATTCGCACCCTCGATGACATCCAGAAGCTTCCCTTTACTACTGCCGACGACCTCAAGGACGGCTACCCCATGCCGCTCCTGTCCGTGCCCGAGAGCGACGTGGTTCGCATCCACGGTTCCAGCGGCACCACGGGCAAGCGCAAAATTTTAGCCTACACCCAAAACGACATCGACACATGGAAGGACATGTTCGCCCGCTGCTACGAGCTGGCAGGGCTGACCGTCGATGATCGCGTTCAGATCTGCGTTGGCTACGGTCTCTGGACCGCTGGTGCAGGATTCCAGCTGGGCTGCGAGCGTTTCGGCGCCATGGCATTGCCCGTAGGCCCCGGTCTGCTGGAGATTCAGCTTCAGATGCTCACCGACCTCAAATCCACCTGTCTCTGTTCCACCGCCTCCATGGCGCTGCTCATGGGTGAAGAGGTGCAGAAGCAGGGGCTGGCCGACAAGATCGCCCTCAAGCGCGCCATTTTCGGCGCCGAGACTCATACGCCCAAGATGCGCCGCCAGTTCGAGGAAGCCCTCGGTCTGGAGCACAGTTTCGACATCATCGGCATGACCGAGCTCTACGGCCCCGGCACCGGCCTTGAGTGCGAGGCTCACGACGGCATTCACTTCTGGTCTGATATTTACATTCTCGAAATCCTTGATCCCAAGACGCTCAAGCCCGTAGCGCCCGGCGAAGTCGGCGAAATGGTCGTGACCACGCTCAGCAAGGAAGCCTCTCCGCTGGTCCGTTACCGCACCCGCGATCTGACCCGTCTGATCCCCGGCGAATGTGCCTGTGGCGTAAAAATGCCGCGCATCGACAAGATCATGGGCCGTTCCGACGACATGTTCATTTTCCGCGGCGTGAACATTTATCCCGGCCAAATCGGTTCCGTGCTCGAAGGGTTCCCGGATCTTTCCGCCGAGTATCAGATTTCTCTCAATCGCCGCGACGGGCTCGATCACATGTCTGTCAGTGTCGAGTGCACGCCCGGAGCATCCCACGAGGAGTGCACCAATCTCACCAACGCTGTTGCAAACGAGATCAGAAAGCACATTCTCGTACGCAGTGAAGTCAAGATTCTCGGCCCCGGTGAGTTGCCGCGCAGTTTCGCCAAGACCAAACGAGTACACGACGAACGCGCCGACGACTAAGGCAATAGAGGATGCCGCTTCGCGGCGATGTCAGGTGATTTCGCCTCCGGCGGCCAAAGGGCTATAACCCTTTGGAATCCCATTCTGCGGCTTTGCCGCAAAGAGTTGTCCGCGCCAAAGGCGCATAAGCGGGATGCAAGGGCGCGAGTCCTTGCCCGCCGGAGGCGAAGTCATCTGACAATGGAGCCGAAGGCGACTTCCCTACCTGATTTCAATTCTCCAATAGGGAGCAGCCATGCCTTCCATCAGTAACGTTGCGGACCGCCATATTGTTATTGATAAGCGTGACGACCAGTACATCTGCTTTCCGGATGTCGTCCGCGCCGATGACGGCCGCTTGGTCGTGGCCTACAATGAGGCGGATAAGCACGTCACACCAGGCAGACGCACCCTGCTTGTACGGCAAAGCTTCGACAATGGTCGAACTTGGGATGATATCGTTCGTCTGGGTGATGACTGGAGCCACTGCCCGCGCCTGATCAAACTGACGAACGGCGACCTGCTCCTTTCTGACAGCTACCGACGCTTTCATATCAGCCGGGACAGCGGCGACACATGGGAGGTCATGCAGGCCAATGGGCTGGAGCATGACATGATCGATCGCGTCACGGATCTGGGCGAGGACGTGTTCCTCACCACGGGGCATCTGCACCGCGGCACGGCGGAGCAACCGGCCATTCGACAAGCTCCCACCGAACAAATGGCCTACCGCTCAGACAACGGCGGCAAAGACTGGCTAGCTCTCGGCGCCATTGGTCGCGAACGCAATCTGGTGCTGTGTGAAGCCTCCATGACTCGCTTGGCCGATGGACGCATAGCCGCGCTGATGCGGGAAAACAGCTTTGTGTATGAGCCCATGTATCTCTGCCTGAGCGAAGACGAGGGCGACACATGGTCCGACCCCATCCCGACTCCGCTCATAGGACACCGTCCGACCATGGGACTTGTTCCCGATGGACGATTGCTCGTCACCTATCGCAACGTTGGCCCGGATATGGGTACCAGCGCATGGCTCGGCACGCTGGATAAACTCTGCTCCGGCTTCAAGGTTCATGGACGTCACGCAGATCCTGCCAATCCTGTCTTGACCAAAGACGGACTGCGCGTCAGCAACACCAGCGGTGATTGCAGCGTAGTGCGCTACGTGCTGCGCCCCATGACCGATCCCCGCTCGGCCAAGGCGGTGTTGGAAGCCGAAGTGCGCGTGGATGAAGCCGATGCAAACGCCTGCGCCCTGCGACTGGGTGTTTGGTGGCGCATCACCCCGAACAGCATCGAACCGGACGTGGATGATGCACAACCTATCCCAATCGAGCAGGGACAATTTCACACCATTCGGCTGGAATACGCAGCAGGCCGTGTCACTTTGAATGTTGATGGCGATGAACGGGCTTCCATCGTGGTGGACGACGACCATGCCGATACACGCCCGATTCTGTTCGGTGCGCCCTATCCTTTCGAGGACAATGCCGTGGATTGCACTTGGCGACGGGTCAGCCTTTCCATTGAGGAGCCACGCCTGCAACGGCGATACGATTGGAAATGGACGCCGGAAATGGGACTGCCCGATCAGTGGGTGCTGGACAATATCCTTGAGTTGCGCAATGCCCGGTATACCTCACCGCCGGACTTCGGATACTCCGGCTGGACCATGCTGGATGACGAGAACGTCTTCTGCACCTACCACCACATTGATGGGGACGACGAAGAGTACGACCCGCTATTCACGTCACATGTGGCAGGCTCCTTCTTCTCGCTGGATGATTTCGGAAAATAGAGACTAGAATTCGAGCTTGATTCGCTTGGATTCTGGCGCGTCATTTCTGCTGCGCTTTTTCAGACCCCGAGCAATGGCTGCGCGGCCTTCCTGCTCTTTGCGACGCATCTCTTTTTCAAAGGCGATATCCTTGTCCACGGAACGAAGGAACAATTGCGCCTCATTCATCTTCGGATTGATATCAATGGCACGCCTGAGATGCTTTCGACATTCCTTGATCAGGTCCTTGGAATAGAAGGCCCGGGCGATGTTGAAGTGCAGATTCTCGTCTTCATCGTTCACTTCAAGCGCCTTGGAATAGAAGCGGATGGCGTCGTCGTAGAGCTCTTTCTTGCGAAGGTTGATGCCGAACTCGTTGAACTTGTGGCGCTGCTCTTCACGGAACACCTCATCGATGTTCATGAGCTTGTCGAGCACACTGCGCAGTTTGGTGAACTGCTGCTGCTCGGCATAGACCTCACTCAGGCCCATATTGCTGTCCACGTTATCGTCCTGAAGAAGAACGGCATCGCAGAACTCCTGCTCAGCTCGCTCCAGTTGCCCCATGTTGAAATAACGACGCCCCATACGCACTTTCTTACGCAAGTTATCCAGACAGGGCATGGTATTTTCCTGATAGTAGGCGAGCTCCGGAGTGTAGTACTGGAGAAAGTCTTCGTGTGAGACAAGGCGGGATACGCCCGAGGGAACATGATGGGCGTTGAGTGGACGCACTTCAAACATGTCATCGCTGCGCTTGCGCACAAACCAGAAGGTGCCGTGGCGATAGCGCGACCCGCGCTCGCCCACCTTGTATTCATATTTGGTGCTGTGGGAGTAGACTCCCATGACTTCGTATTCTTCGCTCACCCTATGTCCCCCAACGGATTTGCCGTGGGAGCCACCCTATACGTTCGCCCAATGATTTTCAAGAAACGAAAATTGGACAGAGGCGAATGTCACGATTTCTGTGAAATACGATAGATTAACGTATATTGACGCAGATTGTTGCCGGTCCCCATATCGAACCAACTGTCACAAGTGAGTTCCTCGAGCATGTCATAAGCTATGAACAATCCCATGGCTTCGAAGCTGGTGCGGCGGATTTTCAACTCAGGGTTCGCACACAAGGCCCGGTCCCATTCGCCGGCCGGGCCGCAGTGTTCCATGATGACCTTCACCTCGCCATCGCCACGATACATCTCGATACGAATCTCCTTCCACACCTCCACTGAACGGATATTCGTCGCAAGATAGCTGAATACCCCCTCTATGCAGACCTGAAGACGCAGGGAGTCCTGCTCCGAGATATCCGCAGATTGGCAATAGGCATTCACGCCGCTGTTGACGATGGCTACGTCCAGCTTTCGAGGCGGCACCTGCCAGGTGATGATCTTTCTCATGAGTTTATCTCGGCAAATCAGAAGGTTTAGGACGATTTCTGTTTATCTCAAATCATTGGGCCCTGCAATGAAACTGCTCTCCTTGGCCTGCGACCTGTTATGGTGCATACTTTTGCCAGTATCAAACAAGCGAGGATTCCATGGAACGAACCGAAATTGAACGCATCTTTGAATCTTTTTTTGAAAAGTACAAAAAAACTGAAGGAGACCGCACATCATGGTCCGCAGTCTGGACTCACATGACGGATAAGGGTGTCCTTGACCTGAACATGACCAAGTGTCCACGCGGCACAACCTTCAAAATATTCAAGGATAAAAAAAAGATAGCACAAGTCATTGGCTGGGACGCCTATTTCGAAACCATGGAAAAATTTCAGGCGGAACACCCCGGCCTGTATGACCCAGACCAGATTTTTTCCGATATTGAGTTCTCTTTATAGGAACTTATCTCGATTTTTTGAAATTTTTCTCTTGACTCTCTTCTATAGGATTTGTAAGGGCCTTTAATATGTTAAAAGGTATCGTTCACGGGAACGGTCCCAAACATCTGACTGTTGGTGGGCAAATAGTAGTTTGGTTCGAGGCTTTTGCATCTAATCTCATCTCTTTGTTTCACCGGGCGAGAAATCGCCGACTACTCATTTTCTTAACTGTTTTGGAGATTTGAAGTAATGGCCAAGAACATCTATGTGGGCAACCTGCCCTGGAGTTCCACGGAAGAGGACGTACGCGCAGCATTCGAATCCTACGGCGAAGTTTACTCCGTCAAGCTTATCAATGACCGCGAGACTGGTCGTCCCCGTGGCTTCGGCTTCGTGGAAATGGAAGACAACGGCGCCCTGGAAGCGATTGAAAACCTGAACGGCTCCGATTTCGGCGGTCGCAACATCAAGGTCAACGAAGCCCGTCCCCGCCCTGAGCGGCCGCGCTGGTAAACCTTGACGACACTCGCCAAGTAAGGCACTTTGAGCCCGCCCTTTCCAGAGGGCGGGCTTTTCCAGTCGTATACATAAAGAGGATTTTTAATTTATGGCAAAAGAAGAAGGTATCACTGTACAGGGCACCGTTGAAGAAGCGCTGCCCAACGCCATGTTCCGCGTGGAACTCGAAAATGGCCACTCCGTACTCGCTCATATTTCCGGCAAGATGCGCAAGTTCCGTATCCGCGTCATGCCCGGCGACACTGTCACCGTCGAACTGTCTCCGTACGATCTGACTCGCGGTCGCATCACCTTCCGTCCTCGCTAGAGCTCGGAATGACGGCTTGAGATAGCGGCGCAACCGCTGTTTTGCCGGGAACAAATCCATCGAATACATGGCATGCCATCTGAGGATGAATTTGTTCCCATAGCCTTATGGCTGCACCATTCTCCCAAGCCTTCATAGCGGAAGAAGAGGGGAAAGCCTTAATTGCGGCTTTTCCCTTTTTCATTGACTGCTCGGTTCAAACACACTAGCTCCTTCCTTCCCCAAGATCGTTATAAATATTCCGCACTCATGTGCGGACGCTACGGTTTGTGCTATTGTCCACGGGCTGGACGAGCATCAACACATTATTACAAAGAGATTTTTCATGACCACTTTCCAGGAACTCGGCCTGTCCGAGGAAACACTGGCAGCCCTCGAATCCAAAGGATTCACCGCCCCTACTCCCATTCAGGAGCTGACCATTCCAAAGCTCATGGGCGGCAACATCGACATCGTGGGCCAGGCCCAGACCGGCACCGGCAAGACCGCTGCTTTTGGCCTGCCCATCATCGAGTGCCTTGAGGAACAAGGAGGCCGTGTTCAGGCCCTGATCCTTGCTCCTACCCGCGAACTCGCCATTCAGGTGGCTGACGAGATCAACTCCCTCAAAGGCAGAAAGCGCATTCGCGTCCTGCCCGTTTACGGCGGTCAGGCCATCCACATGCAGATCAAGGCCCTCAAGCGCGGCGTTGACGTCGTAGTAGGCACCCCGGGCCGCATCATGGACCACATGGAGCGCGGCACCCTGCGTCTGGACCGCCTCGATTTCTTCGTCCTCGATGAAGCGGACGAGATGTGCAACATGGGCTTTGTGGACGATGTCCGCGAAATTCTGTCCTCGGCAAACACCGACCGCCGCACCCTCATGTTCTCCGCCACCATGCCTCGCGAAGTCATGCGCATCGCCAAAGAGTTCATGGGCGACTACCAGACCGTCAAGGTGAAGACCGAAAAACACGACTCTCCGCTCATCCGTCACATTTTCCACGAGATGGCAGACTCTGACCGCTTTGAAGCATTGTGCCGCGTCATTGATGCCCAGCCCGAATTTTACGGCCTGGTCTTCACCCGCACTCGCGCCGATGCCGACAGAGTGGCCGAGCGCCTCAACGAGCGAGGCTACCCGGCAGAGCCCATTCACGGCGACCTGTCCCAGCCCCGCCGCGAAGACATCCTGAACCGCTTCAAGAAGCGTCGCGCCACCATTCTTGTGGCAACAGACGTTGCTGCCCGCGGCATCGACGTTTCTGACCTGACCCACGTGGTAAACTTTGCCCTGCCGCAGGATCCGGCCACCTTCGTGCACCGCACCGGCCGAACCGGTCGCGCAGGCAAGGAAGGCACCGCCATCACCCTGATCGCACCCGGCGAGTTCCGTCGTCTGATGTACATCACCAAGTCTTCGGGCATCGAGATCACCAAGGAAAAGCTGCCTCGTATTCAGGACGTTATCTACTCCAAGAAGACTCGCCTCACTTCCCGCCTTGAAAGCCTGATGGAAGAAGAGACTCACGACGCCTACAAGACCATGGCTCGTGACCTCATCGAGGAGAAAGATCCGGTAGAAGTCATCGGCGCCCTGCTCAAGCACACCTTCGGTGATGAGCTTGTGGAGTCCAGCTACCGAGAGATCGACGCTGTCTCCCAGCAAACACGCGGTCGCGCGGACCTCGTCTGCGCCCTTGGTCGCTCCCACGGCATGCACCCCAAGGCATTTGTGGAATTCGTATCCCAGTCTGCCAATATCAAGGCATGGTCCATCCAGCATGTGCGCGTAATGACCAACAAGACCGTCTTCACCGTGCCTGCCGCTGAAGCAGAGCGTGTCATCGATCGCGTCAAATCCCGTGACGGGAAGTCACTTGTGACCCGCGATCAGTTCAAGAAGAAGCCGCCCTATCGCCGCGATTTCAAGAAATCCGGTGGCCCCCGCTACGGCAAGCCCGGCGGAAAGCGTCCCTTCAAAAAGAACTTCAAGCCCAGAAACGACTAGGCTTACATAAAAGAATGCAAAGCGGCGTACATCCAAAGATGTGCGCCGCTTTTTTTTTGTAATGATTTGACGCAGGTCAATGATTTCACCTCCGGGTTGCTCCATATTGGGCCTCGACGGCACTTGCAATCCGGGTCGATATAAGTATCCTCGCGCCATCCAATCACACGGGGGTTCCCATGAGTAAAGACATTCTGTTCCTGTTACAGGGCGATTTCATGCGCGGCCTTGAAGGCCCATTCTATTGCCCGGATTGCATAGCACTGGAAGGGCTGCTCGCCTATTTCCCGCGACTGCGCGACGAACTCGACGTGGTCCATTTGCAATTTGAAAGGCCACGCCCCGCCATCGTTGAAGTGCTGGGCGAAGATCATCAGGACAGCCCGTCGCTGGTTCTGGCTGATCCAGCCAAGGCCAAAGAATGGGACCTGCCGGTAAAAGAGGCCAACGGCAGACATTTCATGGACGATGAAAAGTCCATCCTCATGTACCTGAGCCTTGCGTACGGAGTTAGCCGTTCGCCTCGATAAATCAATGACAGAACAACGCCCCTATCCATCCAAGCTCTACGTGGAGACCACCACACGCTGCAACCTGCGGTGCTCCATGTGTGTGAAGCAGGCTGAAGGCGCATGCATCCCAGAGGGAGACATGCCTATGGAAGTCTTCCATGCCCTCAAGCCCGCATTTCCGCATCTGGACGGACTCATTCTCAACGGCATTGGCGAACCGCTACTGACCAAGGACCTTGTGGATATGGTGGCCGTGGCTCGTAAATCCATGCCGAGGGAAGCCACCATCAGCTTCCAAACCAACGGACTGCTCATGACCAAGCGCAAGGCCATGGAGCTGGTCCATGCCGGGCTGGATACGATCTGCTTGTCCGTGGACATGGTGGGCGATGACGGTGTTTTTCATGGCGATGAAGAGGTGGACCGTATTGTCCACGCCTTCGCTCATCTGCGCGAAGCCGCTAAATCCGTAGGGAGGAAGCTGCGTATCGGCGTGGAATTCGTACTCATGCGCGACACAGCCGAGTCTCTGCCCCACTCCATTGAATGGGCCGCAGATCAGGGCGCGTCCTTTGTACTGGTAACCCACATGCTGCCCTATGGCGAAGCCTCTGCAGATCAGGAGCTGTTCAACCCCAACACCGAACAATCCATGGCAGAGTTTGCCCGCTGGCAGACCGAGGCTGAGGAATTGGGCCTCGACATCGCCGGGTACTTCGGCAAGGCGTGGAAGATCAACCGCTCTGCTGAGGATGAACGAGTGGTCAGGTTCATCACCGAGCGAAAACGAGACGCCCTTGCCCGCAATATCCCCATCCACACTTCCAGCCTCCTCAAGTGGTCGACACCGGAGAAGCTGGCCGAACAGCAATGGCTGGCCTCCATCCTCGAGCAAGCCCAAGCTGTGGCTGATGCCTGTGGCATGGAAGTTACCCTGCCACCAGTCACCGCCACCCATGAACGCCACTGCGATTTCGTGGAAAAGGGTGTAGCCCATATCACCACTGACGGCGACGTGCGTCCCTGCTATTTCCTGTGGCACGAATATTCCTGCTTCATGGACGGCGGCGCCAAGCAGGTCACACCCAAGACCTTTGGCAACGTGCTCCAGAACGACATCCTCGATATTTGGCAGAGCGCACCGTACGCTGCATTCCGTCACGATGTGCTGGACTATGCCTACCCATACTGCTCCAACTGCTCAGTGGTTCCGTGTTCTGATGTCACCGGTATCATGGGTGAATTTGAACACGATTGCCACGGCACCAGCGTTCCGTGCGGCCACTGTGTGTGGTGCATGGGCGGGGTCCGCTGCCTGGTTTAAATCCTTTCCTTTACTACTTTCCACGAAAGTAATCGCTTTAATGGAACTTCGAGTTTCCGTTAAAGCGATTTTTAATGTATGGCTTAGGATAGAGTGGCCTATTGCAATCATTGAGAATGAACCGACTGTGGAGGTGGAGATGAATACGCAACTTGGAGATCGTTTGAACGCGAAGGACGTGGTTGCATTTCTCGAACGGGGCGAAGGAGCATTGGTGGACACTCTGACGCCCGAACACTTTGAAGCCAGACACATTCCGGGTGCGCTCAATGCCTGCGTCTACGAAATGACCTTTCTTGAAACCGTGGCAAAGCTTGTGCCGGACAAGGACACCTCGATAATGCTGTATGGAGCCGGCACCAACTCTCGGGACAGCATCACTGCCGCCGACAAGCTGGCCCGCGCAGGCTACTCGGATGTCTCCGTCTTTACCGGAGGCCTGGAAGAGTGGCGCGAGAAAGGACACCCGCTTGGTGGGTTGGCAGCCGATCAGGCGGACCCACCCCACCCTCAGTTGGAACTCGAGAGCCGCACTTATTCGTTGGTCAACGATGAATCCATCATCAAGTGGACCGGCCGCAACAACAACGGCGGACACCACGGCACTCTCAGCCTGTCCGAAGGAGAGCTGGATGCTGAAGGCGATCCGGTCGGTTCCTTTGTCATCGACATGACCTCCATCCGCAACATTGACCTAGAGGGCGACGAGTTGCATCCGGTTCTGGAAGCGCATTTGAACTCGGACGATTTCTTTTTCACCACCATGTTCCCGGAAGCCCGCTTCGAGACCACTCAAATCCGCATCGTGGAAGACGGCCACTCCACTCGTCCCAATGCCATGATTCAGGGGTACCTCTCTGTGCGCGGCGTTTCCAATGAGATCGCTTTCCCGGCCCACATCCGCAATCTCGAGGACGCCCGCATCTCCATCTCCGCCAACCTCGACATCGACCGCACCCAATGGGACGTCATCTACGGCTCTTCCCGCTTCTTCCGCCACCTCGGCTACCATGTGGTGTATGACTTTATCTCCCTCGACTTCAGACTGGTGCTTGAATAATACCGACAAGCATAGTCCAACAAAAAAAGGCCCGCTCAAAGCGGGCCTTTTCACATTATTTCCAGGTTCGTTAGAAGCGTTCGAAGTCTTCATCATCTCCCATATCCATATCGAGTCCCTGACTGGCGGCCGGAGCTGCGGCAGGTGCGGCCTGCTGCTGGGGGAGTGCAGCGGCCGGAGCCTTGCGAACTACGGGGCGACTTGTGGGCTGGGAATAGGAGCTCTTGCCGATATTGAAGTAGGCCATGGACTGCTGCAACTGAGCGGCATTGGCAGAGAACTCTTCCGCGGTGGAAGCGAGCTCTTCGGATGCCGAAGCGTTCTGCTGGATGACCTTGTCCAGTTCCTGAATGGCCTTGTTGATTTCCTGTGCGCCGGAATCCTGCTCCAGACTTGCGACGGAAATCTCCTGAACCAGCTCTGCGGTCTGACGGATGTCCGGTACCATCTTGGTAAGCATGTTACCGGCCTCATCGGCCTGAGCCAGAGTGGTTGCGGACAGTTCACCAATTTCCGCAGCAGCGGTACCGCTTCGTTCCGCCAGCTTACGAACTTCAGATGCGACGACCGCAAAGCCCTTACCAGCCTCGCCAGCGCGGGCGGCCTCAATGGCTGCGTTCAGTGCAAGCAGGTTGGTCTGGCGGGCGATCTCTTCGATGATGGAGATCTTTTCCGCGATATTCTTGATGGATTCAACAGCCTTCATAACCGTGTCGCCGCCACGTTGAGCGTCTTCAGCGGTCTGAGTAGCCATCTTTTCGGTCTGCTGTGCGTTCTCGGTGTTACGGCTGATTTGAGAGATCATCTCTTCCATGGAGGAGGAGACTTCTTCCACGGAAGCGGCCTGACGGTTGGCACCGTCTGCCAATGCCAGTGCGGACTCGGTCACCTCGGTACTACCCGAAGCCACCTGATTGGCGCCCACCTGAGCGGTTCCGACAGTCTGACGCAGGCGTGCAGTCATGGAACCGAGAGAATTGGTAAGCCGACCGGGCTCATCATTATATTCGGTGGAGATATTCTTGGTAAGATCACCACCAGCAACCTGATCGGCCAATGCAACGGCTTCGTTCAACGGCAATACGATGGAACGGATCAGCAAGAAACAGAACGGCATGAGCACAATTACGAAGACAAGGATGATGACACTGCCAAGCACCCATTGGTATCCCACGACGACTTCCTCAATGGACGCCTCGATTCGAGCCTCTTCATCCGCCACATTATCAAGATACACACCGGTACCGATCCACATGCTGGTGCCGGGGATCATCTCGGCGTAGGAGAGCTTGGGCTGATCTCCCTTTCCCGGCTTGGGCCAGATATACGTCAGATAGCCGCCGCCATTCTGGGCCAGTTTTTCCAAATCCCGGACCAGGTAGACGCCGTTCTTATCCTTAACATTACCCAAGTCCTTGCCTTGAGCGGCATGCTTGGGAGGCAATGCAACGTTGATTGTCTTGTTATAGACAAAGAAATATCCGGACTTATCCTCCTCGAAACGGACCTTGTCCACCAACTTGCGAATAACCGCAATCTTGCCTTCTTCATCAGGGATATCCTTGATGGCTTCACCTATGCTGACAGCCATGGAGTTCGTGGCCACCTGCAGCTTACGCTTTTCGCCTTCATGCATCGCATCGGCAGAACGATCAACGCCAAGACCCTTGACGTTGTTCATGCCATTCAGAAACGCCAGCGAAATGCCCACAGTGAACACGACGATGGCTCCCACAAGCACGAACATGCGAACTCGAATGGAAACCTTTCTCAACATATAATCATCCCCCATTTAGGTGTTTAACTTTTGTAAAGAGTGCCTCACAAGAAGCACTAATACCATTATAAATTATGTAACAGTTTTCAACAAACCTTCTTGTTTCATTTGCCGTTTTCCCTAATCACATATATGGTTGACGAACGATTATCTTCCGGAGCCTACATGAGCGACGAACAGAAAAGCAAAAAGGAACTTATCGCCGAACTAAAGGCATTACGCGCGCAACTCTCTGAAAGCCGCTCTTTCCCCAGTAACGAACCAGGTACCGTCGAGTACCATCGATTTCTGGATGGACTGCCCCAGGCCGTCTACGAAGTGGATTTGGAGTTACGGCTGACCTACGTCAACGCACGTATCATGGAGTTGTTCGGCGCAACGACAAAAAACGAAGTTTTAGGCAAGAGTCTCGGCAACTTCGTTCATCCCGATGATCTGGATCGGGCCAAGCGCAATGCCCTCAAATCCATCCGTGATGGGCTCTCTCCAGGGCATGAATACAAGGCATTGCGAAAAGACGGTCACATCTTTCCCATCCGCGTCTTTTCCCAGGGCATATATGAAGACGACAAGCCCATCGGCCTGCGCGGCGCCATCATCGATCTGAGCGCTCTCAAGAAAACGGAAGAAGCCCTTAAGCAAAGCGCCACCCACTACCGCACCTTGTTCGAGCACACCGGAACGGCCATGGCCATTTTCGGCGAAGATGCCATCATTTCCCAGATCAACACCCAATTTTCTATCCTGTCCGGCTATCCTTCCGAAGAAGTGGAAGGTAAAAAGTCATGGATGGACTTCATCCGACCGGAGAGAATCCGTCAGGTCGGCGACTGCGACAATCTCGACCCCATGGCGACGAGCAACATGCCCTGCACCTACCAGAGTCCATTCGTCACTCTCGACGGCAAGGAAAAGCAGGTCCAGATTTTCATTCAGATGGTTCCCGACTCCAAGGACCGCATCTGCTCGCTCATCGACATTACCGAAGCTGTTAAAGCAGAAGAGGCGCTCCGCGAAAGCGAGACATATTACCGCACCCTGTTCGGCAGCACCGGTACGGCCATGGCAATCGTGGACCAGAAGTCCATCATCAAGAGCTGCAACCCACAATTCGAAGCAATCGTCGGACTGCCCAAGAAAGAGATTGAAGGCAAGCGAAGCTGGTTTTCCATCGTGGATCCTGAGGATTTGGAGCTGGCACGCAGCTATCACGAAAGACGGACCCAGGGCGACAGCAGCACTCCGGGTGACTATGAATTTACCTGCCTGACAGCTGACGACGAAAGAAAACACATCCACGTATTCGTCCAGCTCATCCCTGGCTCAGAAGACCGCATCTGCTCCATGTTGGATATCACTGACCGGAAGCTCGCTGAAAAAGCTCTTCTTGCCAGTGAGGCCCGCTATGAGCTGGTGGTAAAGGGAGCCAATGACGGGCTGTGGGACTGGGATCTTGAGACCAACGAAGTATATTTTTCCCCGCGCTACAAAGAAATGCTGGGCTATGCTGATGAAGAGTTCCCGAACGTGGCCGAGTCGTGGACCAGTCATGTGCATCCGGACGACCTTGAACACACCATCGCTGCAAATATGGAGTGTATTGATGGCAAGGTAGACCTGTTTGAGGTGGTTTACCGGCTCCGGCACAAGGATGGCACCTACCGCTGGATTCACGGACGTGGCACTGGCGCCAAGGATGAGAACGGCAAGGTGTACCGCATGGCGGGCACCCACACCGACATCACCGACCGCAAGGTCCATGAACAGACCACCAATGCTCTCTACGCCATCTCCAAGGCGGTCAGTACCACTCAGGATCTTCAAGAGCTGTACGGGCAGATCCACAACAGCCTGGACGAAGTCCTCGATGCCACCAACTTTTTCATTTCTCTCTACCAGCCAGAGGAAGACAGAATCTCTGTGACCTATGTCCGCGACAACGTGGATGAATACACGACCATCGAGAACATCAGCGATTCAAAAGTCAGCAGTCCCACAGTGGAGATCATTCGTACAGGCAAGACCCTGTTTCTCTCCGCAGCCGACCCTGAGGCCCTCAAGGAATGGGACCGCATCGGGATGATTGGCACCATGCCTAAATCATGGGTAGGTGTGCCCCTCAAGATCAAGGACAAGATCATCGGCACCATGACGGTTCAGCACTACACGGACCCGCATCGCTACACCAAAGCCGACGTGGCTCTGCTGGAGACCGTCTCCGGTCAGGTGGCTCTGGCCATCGAGCGTAAAGCCAATGAAGAAGCTCTGACGCACCTTAACGAAGAACTGGAGAGCAAGGTTATCAAGCGTACATCGGAGCTGGAGAAAAAGGCGGCGGAACTGGAAAAGGTCAATCGTCGGCTCACGGAACTGGACAAGATCAAGTCCGGTCTGGTCTCCTCCATATCCCACGAATTACGTACGCCGCTGACCTCAATTCGTGGTTTTGCCAAGCTCACGGGCAAGGATTTCACCCGCCATTTTCTCCCTCTCGCCAAATCCTCCCAGCAAGAAAAGAAGGGACGCAGAATCAAGGCGAATCTCGGGATTATCGAGAGTGAAGGCGAGCGCCTGACTCGTCTCATCAACGACTTTCTGGATATCAACAAGATCGAATCGGGCAAGACGGTGTGGAATGATACGTTCCTCAACCCCTGCGCCATCGTACGGCAGGCGGTCAACGCCCAATCCGGTGCCTTCGCGGACAAGTCCGAGGTGGATCTCATCACTGATCTGCCCGAATCCGTGCCTCCCATTCACGCCGACCCGGATAAGATCCAACAGGTTATCGGCAACCTGCTTAACAACGCGTTCAAATTCACGGCTCGCGGACATGTCTGCGTCAACCTGAAGTCTCATCTGGACTCCATCACCATAACGGTATCCGATACGGGCGAAGGTATTCCGGAGAATGAACTGGAGCGCGTGTTCGACAAATTCCACAAGCTCAGAAGCGGCGACACGGTCAACGTCCACGATCAAGGCACCGGCCTTGGACTGGCAATCTGCCGAGAAATCGTAGAGCACTACGGCGGCTCCATCTGGGTTGATTCAACGATGGGCAAAGGCAGCGAGTTTTCCTTCAGCCTGCCCGCCATCCCCGGCAGCACCACAGCATGTGACGACTAACACCTGACCCAAGATCAAGAACAAGAAAAGGCCCCGTCTCTCAATGGAGCGGGGCCTTTTTTATGCAAAGATATCAACTTCAGGAATCACGAGATCGACGAACAATGGTCGCCAACAGTTCTTCCAGAGTGGCCTTTTCAAAAGGCTTGGTCACATAGTCGTTCATTCCCACTTCGCGAGCCTTTCGGATGTGTTCTTCGGCAGCGTGGGCGGAAAGCGCCACAATAGGTATATCTGCCAGATGAGCATACTTGGCATCCGTCCGAATACGTCGCACAGCCTCCAATCCATCCATGACCGGCATCTGAATATCCATGAAGACCAGATCGAAGTCTCCCTCGTCCAACCGGGCCAATCCCTCTTCGCCGTTTTCTGCACAGATCACATGGTGTCCCATTTTTTCCAGCAGGCGTTGGGCCATGACGCGATTGACCTTCTCATCCTCCACCAGAAGGATATTGAGGGGGCCGTTGGAAGCGACGACCCTTTCTTGATAAATGCCACTGGAAAGGGGGGTCACTTTCACCACCAACACACAAAACATGACATTGGTGCCTGATCCCAGCTCACTCTCGATGACGCAGGTTCCTCCCATGAGGTTCACCAGCTTCTTTACGATGGGCAGCCCAAGCCCTGTTCCTTGATGCCCTCTGGAAAGAGAGCCATCCACCTGAGTGAAAGCGTCAAAGATGCATTCAATCTTGTCATCCGGAATGCCGATGCCGGAATCCTCTATGGAGAAAAAGAGACGAACCCTATCCTCAGATGGATGTGGGAGCGTGAAGACCTGTACCTCAATGGATCCAGATTCGGTAAATTTGATCGCATTACCGATGAGATTGAAAAGGATCTGACGGATGCGCCCTACATCACCCATATACTGCCCTTCGGCAGCCTCACTGATATGATACTTGAGGACGATATCTTTCTCTTCTACCTGAAGGCGGAACAAATCCACACTCTGGCGCACCAGCTCTTCCAGCTCAAAAGGCTCTTCGAACAGTTCCAGTTTGCCGGCTCCCACCTTGATGAAGTCCAGCAAATCATTGAGCACCCGCAAAAGATTGCGAGAGGAATGGAGAGCCGTAGAAAGGAAGGACTGTTGTTCGCTGTCTACCCGGGTCTCTCGCAAGAGTTGGAGCATACCCATTACACCATTGAGCGGAGTCCGGACCTCATGGCTGATATTGGCCAGGAATTCATCCTTGGCCATGTTGGCAGATTCCGCAGCTTCCTTGGCGTCGTGCAAATCATTTTCGCGCTTACGCAACAGCATGGCCATGTCATCAAATGTGTGCGCCAACTGACCGATCTCACCGTCTTCATAGTCGACACCGCTGGAAACGTCTTTGCCTTCACCAAGTTTACGGGCGGCATAGGTCAAACGTTCCAACTGGCTGACGATAGTACGCCAACCAAGTATCCACGCCATTGACAGAGCGAGACAAAGGGAAAAGGCACTCACAATGACACTGTTGAACAACTGCCGGTCTGCCTGCTCCAGCACCTGTGCCCTATCCAACCCCACAAACATGTACATATAAGGCGGACTGTCAGGTGTAAGCCGGATCGGCTCGAAAGCCACGATGCGGTCAAGGCCGTCAGTGGCCTTTGCATGGACACTACCCGGAGCCTGGGCTTTATGCGCGGCCTCGAACACAGCCTGCCTGATAGGAACGCCGATGGAATCATCATCCAGGTAGGGGTAACGGAACAGTCGTATGCCTTTGTGATCGCTCAACCCCATGAAGGCACCCTTGGGAAGAGCAGCTTTCTCAAACAGTTCTTTGTAATGCCCCAGATTCACGCCAATGATTATGGCTCCGTTAGGCTTTCCATTTTCATCAAAGACGGGCATCCCGAAAGGGAAGATGGATTTATTCGAGGCCTTGCCCACCACGTATTCGCCGTGGGAGAACTTGCCGGTACGCATGGCATCCTTGAACTGTTTGCGATCGGCAAAATTAAAACCCTTGTTTTTGCCCTTGCCCAT
Organism: Pseudodesulfovibrio sp. zrk46; assembly: GCF_012516435.1. Taxonomy (NCBI): domain Bacteria; kingdom Pseudomonadati; phylum Thermodesulfobacteriota; class Desulfovibrionia; order Desulfovibrionales; family Desulfovibrionaceae; genus Pseudodesulfovibrio; species Pseudodesulfovibrio sp. zrk46. The sequence goes on along the minus strand of NZ_CP051216.1, from coordinate 2,449,323 downwards.
GGCGACCACGTCGCCTTTGGCATCCACAAGGATCACATTGGTATAGATGGGGTTGGCCTTAAGGAGCGTGGAGAGGACTCGCCTGGCCCCTTCCGCGTCGCCATTTCGAATTTCGGACATGGCAGAAACGGTTCGAAGCAGGTTGCGCGTGGAATCGGTGGTGCGCTCCTGCACCTCACTAAAGCCGCGGACAAAAATCTCAGTCTCGCTCTCAGCAATGCGTACATCGTTATTGCGCTGCTGGATATTGATCCACAAAAGAGCACCGAACATGGGCAACGTCGCCAATACGACGAGGTACATGAGTTTCCGGCGAACTGTTCCTTTTATCTCAATGAAATTCAAAACTTTCCCTCCACATCACAAACAGCTTTCCGATGTACAGGGTCTTCTATAGCATACACCCAACCAATCACGCGACCCCTTTATATCCATTCAGGCACAATGGAAAAGCAAAACCGCCCTTCATAATGAAGGGCGGTTCATCTAATGGGTCCGCAACCCACGCCTCTTTTTGTGATCCCGCGACGGCCACAAAAAGAGGGCGTAATTTAAAATATTTTCACCGGTTGCCCGAAAGGTCTCGTACTTGGGTCGGAGCGGCGTCCCGGAGCAAGGAGCTAACAAAAGCCCCGGGACGCCCCCCGCTTTCCCCATTTACATGACCCACGGAGTTTGCGGGCTCCGGAATCAAAGGCGAGGTTGAGGTCGCACGGTCTCTTTTATATCAAACGTCGTGCCAAACAAATATACTCAACAATTCTAAAAACTTATTGAAACAATCTACTATTCAGCCGTCCTCACAAACTCGTTTTTTCTGAAAAACAAGAATTATGGACCACACATCAACAAAAACTGTCTCTGAAAATCAGGAAATGGACAAATCCATCTGCCAAAAAACAAGGCGAGTTGAGAAACATCTCTCAAATCGCCTATTTTTATGGATTTGTGCTTTTCTGTTTTTTCAGAAAAACAAGTCTACTTTAGTGAAATGCCTGCTTTTTTCAGCAAGGAATACAAATGCGACTGGGAGCACCCAGAGATGGAGACCATGCGCTTGATGTCGCCATCCGTAAACGCCCACAGGCTTTCAAGATAATGACGCTCCATGTCGGTTTTGAACCCCTTGAGGGAGGTGCCGGCTTCCACGGCCTGCATGCCCGGAGCTTCGGAGCCGAGTCCAGGCATATTGGATACAGCCACAGGTGCGACCTGATTTTCCTCAGGTTCTGCCATTGCGACCTGAGCACGGGTAGCGGCTATACGCATCCGCGAAGAGAGGTGACGCGGAATGATCTGGGAAGCACCGTCAGCCTTGATGAAGGCGGTCTCCATGGCGGCAAAGAGTTCACGCACGTTACCGGGCCAATCATACGAAGCAAGGGCTTCAAATGTCTCCGGAGCCAATGTCACCTTGCGACCATACTGCCGCGCCAATTGGTTGACCCGGAACATGGCCAGCAACCGGATATCCCCTTCCCGCTCGCGCAGGGAAGGCAACTTGATGTGAATGGTCTTGAGTCGGTACAGCAGGTCCTTTCGGAACACTTCCTGCGCTACGTCCTCATCGAGATCACGGTTGGTGGCAGCGATGAGACGGAAGTTACTGGAGGTCTCCTTACTGTCACCCACTGGCCGGAAGGTGCGCTCCTGTAACACGCGCAAAAACGTTTTCTGAATGGAAAGGTCCATATCCCCCACTTCATCGAGGAACAGGGTGCCACGATCCGCCACACGCACCAGCCCGATGCGGTCACGCTCGGCCCCGGTGAATGCCCCGCGCTTGTGGCCAAAGAGGACACTCTCCACCAACCCCTTGTTCAGGGAGGCACAGTCTACAGGGACAAACTCGCCGTTCTTGCGCTGACTGTTGTGATGAATAGTCTGGGCCACCAACTCCTTACCCGTACCGGTCTCACCGGTAATAAGCACGTTGGAGTCAGAGCGGGCGGCAAGGCTGATCTGCTCGTAACACGCTTCCATCTTGGCGCTAACACCAACGATATTGCTCAGGTCGATGGTCTCAGACGGTGCCGTGGACATCTTCTGGCGGTGGTATTTCAGGGCGCGCTCGGCGCACAGCATGGTCTGCTTAACAGACGAAGGCTTGAGCAGATAATCCCACGCACCGGCCTGAATGGCGAGCTCGGCACCATCCGGATCGCCTTTGCCTGTAAGGATAACCACCTCCGGGCGGGACGCAGCCTCCAGAATGGTAGGCAGGGCTTCGAGCCCGTTGCCATCCGGTAAACGCACATCGAGAAAAACCAGCTCATAATCATTCTGCTCAAGCGCCCGCCGGGCCTCGGCCAATGTCCGCACCGAATCCGCCTCCAACTGGAGCCGGGCCATGATGCGGACCATGGTCTCATTGAGATGAGCGTCGTCGTCGATGATCAGTACGTTTGCCATGTGAAAATCCTAATGGTTAAACTTCGGTATCGTCCAGTACCTGCCGGATGGCGGCTGCCAGCGAGGAGCCCGTATAGGGCTTGAGCACAATCTTCGCAACGGCGGGCTCGCTTTGCGCAGCGGCTACGGCCTCGCGTCCGCCTGAAACCAGAACGACCGGCAGATCAGGGTCGAGCTGACGCAAAGTACGTGCCAGATCAACGCCGTGGAAGCCCGGAAGGTCAAAATCTGTCACCACCAGATCAAAATTCTCTCCCGAGGCCATAATATCCAAGGCAACCTGCCCACCGTTGGCCGGGACCACATCATACCCCAACCCGGTCAGGGCGCGCGGCACGAGCGAAAGCTGATCCTTGTCATCCTCCACGAACAGGATGCGCTCCACGCCTTCTAAAACAGCCTCGACAGACTCTTCCGGTCCAGCCTCCCCTTCAGCAAAGGGAATGAGGATGTCGAACACCGTATCGCCGGGGTAGCTGGCCAGTCTGACAAGCCCGCCATGGCCGTGCACAATGCCTTGCACGATGGCCAGCCCCAAACCGGTTCCTTCGCCACGCTCCTTGGTGGAATAAAAAGGATCGAACACCCGCTCCGCCATATCAGGCGGGATGCCCGGACCATTATCGTGAACCTTGAGCCGGAGCATGCGCCCGGGAGCCAGGCCAGGGGAGATGACACCGGCCATCACCTTCTCCACAGAGAGATGAACGGTAATGGTGCCACCACTCTCGCGCATGGCATGCTGACTGTTGGTACACAGGTTCATGACGATCTGCTGCAGGTGTGCAGGGTCGGCCATGCCCCAGCCCACATCATGCTGTACGTCGCGCTCCAGATGGGTGTTATCCGGCAGCATGGCTTCCACCAGATCCAGAGCCTCGTTCACAGGATCGGCGGCATCAATGAAGGCCGCCCCCTGCCGGGACGGGCGGGCATAGGAAAGAATTTGGCGCACCAACTGGGTGCCCTGCTCAGCCGCGGCCTTGGCACGAGACACATCATCGGCCACCTGACCATCGGCGTCCATGAGGGCGAGCTCGGCCGAGTTGATGACCGTGGTCAGCAGATTGTTGAAGTCATGGGCAATGCCGCCCACAAAGGTTCCCACGGCCTCCATCTTGCGCGACTGGATCAGCTCACGCTCCAACTCCACGCGGGAGGATATGTCTTCTGCCGTCGTCAGGACACCGGAAATATTCCCTTCGTCATCGTAAAGGGGAATCTTGCTGATCTCCAAATGAAGTTCGCGTTGATCGCCCCGCTCATAGGTCAGGACTTCATTGAGCACGGGGGTGTTGTGCTCCATGACCTGCTTATCCATCTTCTCGCCCTTGTCGATGAAGCCCTCAATGGTGATGAAATCGCGGTTCACCTTGCCCTTGGCCTCTTCCACGCTGCCCAGGCCGAAGAAGTCTGCGAAACGTCGGTTCACACCCACATACCGGCTCTTGAGGTCCTTCCAGTAAATAAGCTGTGGGATGGTATCGATGATGGTGCGCAGCATCTCGCGAGACAGGGCCAGCTCCTTTTCGGCGCGCACGGCCCGCTGGCGGCTGGTGGTCATCATCACGGAGAAACAGAGGAGCGTGAACAGGAAAATGACAACAGACCAGACGACCGACTTCTCCAACTCGTAGGTGCGCCCCGGGCGATTGATAAACTCCGCTCCTGCAGGCAGTGGGGCCTCAAGCAGATCGAACCGCTCCAAGACCTTCCAGTCAAAAACGAGGGGTGAATCATCCTTGGCTCGACGGAACTGACCGTCAGTGGATTTTCCATCCAGGTTCTCCACGACCATGGCTGCGGCCGCGCGTCCCTGACTGGCACCATCCAGCAAACGACCACCCACAACGCCGTGGCCCAGCAGGAATCGCCACGCCCCGTAGATGGGGGCATCCGAGTTTCTGTACAGCGCCTCCAGCACATCACCGGCCGACAGGTACTGACCCTCGGTGGCCACATAAAAAGGTACGCAAAAGAGCAGACAGTTATCAGGCAGTGCGCGGCTCCGCTCCAGCAGATCGTCCATGGGAACGTCTTTCCAGAACTCGAAGGTCAGGCGCCCTTTGAATTCCGGGATGGCCGCCCGTATCTGGGCTGCGATGGCGCGAGAACTCAGCGAGCTGTCCGTGACCACGACCACCCTCTCCTTGTTAGGATCGAGTTTGAGGGCCAAATTCAGATTGTAGACGATATCCAGCTCTTCCCTGACGCCGGAGAACCCCTTCAGGTCTTTAAGCACTTCAGGACGCAGGTCGTTTACGCCACAAAAGACAACAGGTACGCCGGGGAATAGCTCCTCATGGGTCTGCACGATAAACTGGAAAGCAGCGTTATCGGAGACAATGATGGCGTCAAAGCGTGTCTTGCTGAATTTACTGGTAAACAGTCGCTTGAGGATTTCCAGATTATCCGGGCCGGGATGCTTCTTGGCATCCATATACTCCACCTGAAGGTCCACCATGTAGGGACTTTTGCGGAAGGTCTCGCGGATTCCATGAAGGATATTATCCGACCACCCATACCCGTTCTGGTAGGAGTTCAGATAAAGCACCTGCTTGCGTCCCTGTCCGGCAAAGGAAGCCGGAGCAGCGAGCAAGCCGAGCAAACAGATAGCCAGCAGCCATTTGGTAAAAACGTCGTATCGCATCACCCTGCAACGTATCGACCGTCAGGCAGGCGTGTCAATGTCATGAGAATGGATACTAACGAGGTTTCAGGATCACAACCACGTACGGCAATACTCGTCCACGTTGAACTTTCGCCGACACCCGTTCTCGTTCATGTACCGGATGGAGCCATAGACAGACCGCGTTTTCCATGCCCGATCATGCAACCCGGCCACGGACCAGAGCACGCCGACATAGCCGTTGGGGTCACGTCCGTCGAGCTGGTAGCGGTCATTGAGCCTCAAGGCGATAGCGTGAGCGTCCTCAGGAGAAGCAGACCATTCAAGTATTTTCTTGGCCCAGAACATCCGCATGTAACCGTGCATGAAACCTGTTTTGAGGAGCTGCTGCTGGGCCGCATTCCACAAACCGGAATGAGTCTTTGCCTGCTCGAACTCCTCGTAAGTGTAGATAAAATCCCGCGGATCATCCCGGTGCTCATTCAGCGTCTTCAAAGCCCAAGGGGCTGCACCCTGCAACGAATCGTAATTCGGATTATGCAGACAGTAATTATCGGAAAGTTCTCGACGAACGATCAATTCTTCAAGATAGGACGCCTGATCTTCCCCCTTGCCGGAAGCAGCCACATCCAATGCTGCCCGTTGCGGTGCGAGCTGGCCAAAGTGAAAATATGCGGACAGCCGTGACGTGGCCTCTTCGTTGGGGTCATTTCTCTTCTCTGCATACCCCAGCAAACGGTTATGCACGAAGTCAGACAAGGCATCTCGCCCGGCCTTTTCACCCGGCCGAATGTTCACCGGGGCAACACTTCGGTCCACCTGCATGGACTGGCGCACACCCTGCCAATCAACCGGGTCGAACGAGGGCGCCCCAACCGTTACAGGCTCCAGTGGGGGCAATTCCTCCAGAAACTCGTGACTGAGCTTGTGGATTTTGGGCCGAATGGTCCGCGCAGCGTATTCCTGCTTATTGGAGACAACTCGTGCAGGAACGACATTGTGTCCGTCCACTTCAATGAGCGGCACTTCCAACTGCTGGCCGATGCCGCCCTGCCACTGCTGCTTGATTTTCACAGGATCAAAGTCTGTGACCACCGCACCTGCGCCGAGATCGCGAGCGAACTGGGGCAGCGTTTTTACCGGATCACCGGACAGAACAACAAAGGGAATGCCATGATCGGCAAGCTCTTGCTCGACCTTTTCAAGGCCGGTAAACATGAAATCGTAATGCCGGAGAGTTGCCCCCAGAAATGCCGGAGCAAGGCAGAAGGCCACGACCAGAGGACGGTCGTTCCCGGCCAGTTCCCGCGCATGGAGCAACCCCCAGTTGTCGTGAACCCGTTGTTCGCGGCTCATCCAGTAGATTATCGGCCCGGAAACAAGCGGTTTCCGGTTCAACGCAAAGATTCTCTTCTTATTGACCATGTGATGAATTGCCTTGGTCTTATACTTGATTTCGCAACATCAATTCCGCTGGATACGGATTGAGATAATATTGTTTGGCCAGATACTCTTTGTCATATTTCCTGACGTAGTGATTGATCATGGTGACGGGCACTACGAGAGGAACGAGTCCGGTCTTATATTGCCCGAAGAGTTCAAGCAATTCAGCCTTTTCAGCCGAAGTCAGGTCCTTTTTGAAGTACCCCATTGCGTGCTCGAGGACATTGACGTTTTTCTTGACCGTGTGCTTGTAGGAAAGGGCCTTGAAAAGCGTGTTGAAATAGTCCTCAAAGAGTTCATCGCTCCCGGCTTCGCCAGCCTTGGCAACGAGCTTGCCCATGGCACGATACAACTCGACATTGTGTGCCATGATCAGCATCTTGTGACGGGTATGAAATTCAACCAGTTTTCCGGCCGAGTATCCTCCAGCCATGATGTCGCGCCACCGTTTGAGGGTGAACACCCGGGAGATAAAATTCTCTCGAAGACGGGGATCATGCAGTCGGCCGTCGTCCTCAAAGGGAAGATGGGGGAAGGCATCCATGACCATGGCGGCCCACATTCCCCGCCCATCATGCCGGGGCATTCCTTTATCGTTATACACTTTGACACGGGCCATACCGCTCGATGGCGAGCCGTACTTGAAGACATAACCGCACAAGTCATCCTTCTGAAGCTGTTCAAGGCGTTTCTTGCCCCATGTCTGCATGCGATCGGTCCAATCCTCTCCAGACTGCCGTCCCACTAGGCGTGGCGAGTCCAAATCGCCTACCAGTCTGACCGCTTCCCGAGGGATGGGCATGCCCGTTTCGACTTCGGGACACACGGGAACCCACTCCACGTACTGACCAAGAGTATCACGGAGATAACGATCCAGCTTCTGCGAACCGTCGTAACGCACCTTCTCGCCCAGCAGGCATTTCGCAATACCGAGCCTGATCTTTCCTTCGTTTGACTTCATGCTGTCCTCACTTTGTATCACAAAACAGCTTAAGCCTTTTCAGGAAGATTTCGCAACTGATGCACAACATCTTTGTGATGAGACAGAAGAGGAGATCGCCTTACTCGGCAAACGGATTGAACCAAAGTTCCTTGCGATCAATGGGGGTGGAAACAGGAATATTGGGATTGACGAGGCGGATAAGTTTACGATCGGACAAGCCCGCCCTGCGGATACTCTCGCCATAATGGTTCTGGAACATCGTATCAAAAGAGCCGTCCCGAATCATGGAATCGAGCCCCTTGTAGATACGCTCGTTCAGCAACCGGCCTCGTTCGCTGTTGCCCGTCCAGAAATACCGGGCAAAGGGATAGTGCAGGAGAAGGGTTTCCTCCACATGCAACTGCGGGAGTTCTTCGTGACGCTCATCCCACTCGACAAGCGCCTCGCCCACCCCGCGGGGGAAGAACTGAAAACGATCAGACAGCAGCATCCTGAAGAGCCCTTCATACATTGTGCCTTCAACCACGGTCAGACCGTTGTGCCGCAGTATCTCCACGTCACTCCAACTGAACCCCTGACCGGCCTTGTACGCTTTCAGATCATCAATGTTTTCAACCTGTGCAAACGCTCCCTGCTTGCTTTTTCGGATAAGCAGGATTCGCCATCCGAGCAGTCCCTTGCCAAGTGGGATACGCACCGGAGTCAACAGCTGTTCCCATTTGACCGAGGTAGGCTTGATACTCACGTCCAGTCCGGGAGTTCCCCTTTCCAGCAGATCAAACTGACGCAATTGATTCATGACCAGCGAAGAAGGATGAAGCTCAAACGGTCCATACTCGGGAACCGTTCTATTCAGTGCTTCCCTAAGCAAAGAGAGATGGTAATCGAACCGGGTGTCACCGCCCGAGGCAGGCCGGGGATAGACGATGACATCTGGCTCCATTGCATGAACGCCTTGCGCCAGAAGCGCTAGCAGCAGGACCAGCAGAGCGAGTTTTCTCATACTTAAGACATAGCAGGATATGTCAGCCACGAAAAGCACTGGTGACCAAATCGTAACAAGGCACCCAATGACGTTGTTACCTCATCAAGACCCCTTACTGATAATAATTCACATTTAAGGAACAATTGTATACTTGTAATAGGGAGTATTCGGGATACAAACGCACGTCACGCTTTCAAGTCGAATGAAAGCAATGACTAACGCTGAATACTTGGGGAGCGAACAAGTGGTAGACGGTTATCGAATCAGGGAATCATTATATGAAAGCCCGAATACACATGTGTATCGGGGTATTCGAGAAGAGGACAATGCCAATGTGGTATTGAAGGTCCTCAATGAAGACTTTGCCAAGCCGGATGCAAGCGGCGAGAAGGCACGGTTCCTGATTCCACAAAATTTCTATGGCCGCGAGCATGAGATCAGCCAGCTCATGGACGGGTTCCATCGCGCCAGCCAGGGCAGACGGGAAATGATGCTGGTGGCCGGCTACTCAGGTATCGGCAAGTCCTCGCTGGTAAAGGAAGTCCACAAGCCTATCGTACAGAAGAAGGGCTACTTCATCTCCGGCAAGTTCGACCAGTATCAGCACACGCCCTACGGTCCGATCATGCGGGCCTTCTCCAAGCTCGTCGACTACCTTGTGAAGGAAGAGGAAGATCAGCTGAAGACGTGGCGCGAGCGCATCCGAAACGCCCTTGGCGACGAAGCACAGGTGCTGGTGGAAGCCATTCCCAATCTTGAGTTGATCATCGGCGCACAACCGCCAGTGCTGGAGCTGACCGGCATGGAAGCCCTGACCCGTTTCCGCAAGCTGGTCCTGCGCTTTCTCGATACGGTAAGCACCGCCGAGCATCCCCTGACCCTGTTCCTTGATGACCTGCAATGGGTCGACCCCGCTTCGCTGGGATTGCTCAAGACAATCATGATGGACAGGTCGGGCTCGCGACATCTGCTCGTGCTGGGGGCTTACCGGGACAACGAGGTTTCCGCGTCTCATCCCCTGATGCTCACACTGGATGAGCTGGCCGAAAAGGAATTGCAGGATACGCAGATCTCCACCATCACCATTGGCCCGCTTTCGCTGATGGATACCCAATCGCTGGTGGCCGACACCCTTCTGAGCGATGTGGACCACGTGGTTTCGCTGGCTGCCCAGATTCAGAAGAATTCCGGCGGCAATCCATTTTTCATCAAGCGGCTCCTGTCAAACCTCTACGAGACCGACCAACTTGCTTTCTCCACGGCTGAGCAGCGATGGATCTGGAACGAAGACGTCGACGCCATTGCTATCTGTGACAACGTGGCAGTGCTTTTGGCGCAAAAGCTGGAGACGTTACCGGAGAACACCCGAAATCTGCTGGGGCTTGCCAGTTGTCTTGGCAACCACTTTGATCTGGAGACCCTGTCCATCATCAGCTCCTCCCCCAAGAATGAGATCGCAGCAGGCCTCTGGGTTGCCGTCACCGAAGAACTGATCATCCCACAGGACATTGCCTGCAGCTACTACCGTCTGGTCCCCAACGACAGCAGCATCGAGGGTATTGGACAGGGACGCTACACCTTTTCCCATGACCGCATTCAGGAAGCAGCCTACCTGCTGCTCTCGCCCGAAGAGCGGAAGAAGACACACCTCAACGCAGGACAACTGCTGCTAGAGAACGCAGGAGACGACCCCACCGGGGAAGCCCTGCTCGACATCGTGAACCATCTCAACCTCAGTGTTGACCTCATCTCCTCCCGCAACGAGATCGAGTGGCTGGCAGCCCTCAACCTGTCGGCAGGAATGAACGCCAAAAAGTCCATGGCATATAACGCTGCCCGCGATTACTTCAAACAGGGAATCGAGCTTATGGGCAGGGATGGATGGTACACTCACCCCAACACCATGTTCCAGCTGTACCGCGAAGGCATCGAAGCCGAATTCCTCTGTGGCGATACGCCCAAGGCCAACGCCATGTTCGACGTGGCTGTTGAGCTCGTCCTTGACCGGCAGAGCAAAGGGCAGCTGTACGAATTGATGATCCGCATCAGCCAAAACGATTACGCCTATGACAGGGGTATTGAGCTGGGCTTGATCGCGCTACGCCTCTTCGACATCGTGATCCCCAACGATCAGGAAATGTACGACGCGGCCTGCGGTGAGATTCTCTCAGAAATTTCCGAGCACACGGAGAGCGAAGAAGCCCTCAGGGAGCTCGCCAACGGCAGCGAGATGACAGATAATGACATCATCGTCTGCTGCGGCATCCTTCACGAAATGTGGGTCTGCCTGTTCATGTCAGAGAACCCGCGCGTGTTGTTCCCGGCCATCAAGCTGATTCAGCTCTCCATCTCCTACGGACAATCCGCCGTCACTGCGGTGGGCTACATATTCTTTGCACTGATTCAGACCATGCAGAAGAACTATGATGCTGCCTATACCTTCGGCAAGCTGGCCATGGAACTCAAGGAACGGTTCACGGACCCGCTGCTGTCTCCGAAGGTGCTCAACACCTATTGCAACTTCGTCAATCACTACAAGGACCACGTTGGCAACAACATCCCGCTCTATGAGGAGTCCCATCGATTCTGCCAGCAATCCGGCGAAATCTGGTGGGGAGCATGGGCTGCGTCCTTCATTCGCAACGCCCGCCTCATCAAGGGCGACTCCCTTGATCAAGTGAAGGCGACAGGCGAGAAGTATGCCGACTATATCCACGAAGCGGAATTCGCCCCACTGATCCACATCATGCACGCCCAGATGTCGAAGATCACCAACCTGCTGGGAGAAACCGGAACCCGCACGTCCTTTGACACACCTGATTACAACGAGAAGGAGACCGAGGACATCCTCGCAGCCATGCCGTTTAATATGGGGCTGTTCTGGCATAACGTCACCAAGACGCTGGTCTACTATCTGTATGGGGAAAAGAAACTCGCCATGGAAGCGGCTCTGCTGGCGGAACAATTCAAGGCACACGACCCCGGTCTGATGCAGTTCCCCGATCATTTTTTCTTCAGCACACTGGTGTTCACAGACAACTGGGAAAATTTCACGGATGAAGAGAAGTCGCACTACGGCGAACTCATCGACCGCAATGTTGACCAGATGAACACCTGGCGCCAGCATTGTATGGAGAACTATCGACACCGCTATTTGCTCATCTACGCAGAGCGCGAACGCATCAAGGACAAAAAGCAGGCCGCACGCCTCCATTATGAATTGGCCATCGATGCCGCCAGAGAGAATGGGTATATCCACCATGAAGCCATGGCCAATGAATGTGCGGCACGATTCCACCAGAGAAACGGGAACGATCAGGACGCAAAACGATTTTTAAAGGAAGCCCGCCTGCTCTATCTGCAATGGGGCGCCAAGCGAAAGATCGAAGTCTTTGATGAAGAGTACCCCGACCTGGATTAAGGGAATCATTTTTCAAGGCTGCCGAATTTCAGCATGTACTTCTTGTATGATGGGTCAACGCCTTTCAAAAGCGGATTCTCAACGTCGAAAAAGGTGACGTCGCCTATCTTCGCGAATTCAAGGCTCGGTCCATAATGCTTCATCCAGAGCTCTTTTAGCGACCCGTCTTCATAGGCCATAACCAATCCTTCGAAAATTCTCTGGGCGGCCTTCTTGTCATTCTTGTTGGTGAAAAAGAACCTGGGCAATGGATAATGTATGCCTATTGTCCGGTTCAACATGAATCCGGGAATGTGGTCGTGAGACTTGAACTCCAACTCCACCTCGTTGATTCCCCTTGGGAACAACTCAAACCGCTGCTCGGCGACCATGTTAAACAGGCTCTCATAGTTGGGAGCCACGCGCACCTTGAAGCCTGCCGCCTCCAGTATTTCCCCATCCAACCAGCCAGCTCCCTGACCGATTGAGAATTCCTTGAGTTCTTTAACGCTTTTCACCTTGGAAAGCCTGTAATTCACGGTGTCTGACACGAAGAACATTCTGTATCCTACGATACCCAGATCAATCGGGAACGGCACGTATTCGAACTCTTCACACAACTCGGCACTGGCAGACAGTTTGAACATCGGATTGTCGAGTTCGTGTCCTTTGAGGAAATCAATGGCACGAGGAAAGTTCATCACAGGACTGGGGAGGAGTGAGTACCCACCCCACGTGTCGCTGGTCTTTTCCAGAGCCAACTCCAAGGCTTCTGTGTCATAGTTATATCGACTGTCATTGATGCTCTCCGGAGAACGGTAAGTAATCACCATATCCTGTGCCATAGCAGGTACTGCTAACAGCATCATGAAACAAAGACAGTAAACTATGAAACGAACCATCTACGTCAGCCCTTCGATTGCGTTGTTCAAATGGATACGTCTTTCATTATACGTTTTATGTATTTGAGAAAAGGGGGTTACTCTTCTTTTTTTAGTTCCAAGTAAGTCACTCCAGCATTTAGCGTTGCTAGGTGCTAATAAGCTTGCTCTAACTAGGAATAGTTATTATAAAGACAGAAAGGAATACTAATTGATTTCTTCTGAGATGAAGACGTATTCAAATAGTATCCCAGAATGACAACCCGGAGATGTCATGGCTGATGAACAAGATCGTAATGAAGAGCAACGGGAGCTTGATGAGCTGACGGTTCTGCAGGACGCGAAAAAGAAGGATTTGTCAGCAGAAGAGCAAGCCGAATTGCAGGGTGTAGATGGAGAGGGTCTCGACTCATCTGATCTCGCTGGAACCTTATTGGCAGGCGGCACACAAGAAGGTGGGCCCTCGACTGACGACGAGCAGACCGGTGAAGGTACCGCCTCGACCGAAGGCGACCTTACCCGTGAGAGCCAAACCGAATTCACTGATGAGGGTTCTGCAGCAGCAACTTCGCCCGGCACCGCTGCCGCATCTGGCGAAGAGACAACTTTTCCAACAGGTGACATAGATCGGCCTGCTCCCACCGCCACAGAAACGCCTCGTCCGACAGGCGGCCCCAGAATTGTTTCAGAAGATGTCCCCGCAGCCGAAGATGAAACCACTGCTCAATCCCAAGCTGGAGAAGGTGCTGATTCCGCTGTTTCAAGTGGAACCGCCCCAGCAGCCGAAGCAGCAACCGAAGCTGCCACGACTGAAGCGGAACCCATTGTAGCGGAGGACACAGCAGAGGCCGCTGAGACCGACGCCCCCTCTGATGCCGTGGAATCCACGACACCGACAGCCTCTCCCGCAGAACCGGAGCCGGAACCTGAGCCTGAGCCCACTCCGGAGCCCGAGCCAGAACCTGAACCGACTCCAGAACCGGAGCCGGAACCTGAGCCTGAGCCCACTCCGGAGCCCGAGCCAGAACCTGAACCGACTCCAGAACCGGAGCCGGAACCTGAGCCTGAGCCCACTCCGGAGCCCGAGCCAGAACCTGAACCGACTCCAGAACCGGAGCCGGAACCTGAGCCTGAGCCCACTCCGGAGCCCGAGCCAGAACCTGAACCGACTCCAGAACCGGAGCCGGAACCTGAGCCTGAGCCCACTCCGGAGCCCGAGCCAGAACCTGAACCGACTCCAGAACCGGAGCCGGAACCTGAGCCTGAGCCCACTCCGGAGCCCGAGCCAGAACCTGAACCGACTCCAGAACCGGAGCCGGAACCTGAGCCTGAGCCCACTCCGGAGCCCGAGCCAGAACCTGAACCGACTCCAGAACCGGAGCCGGAACCTGAGCCTGAGCCCACTCCGGAGCCCGAGCCAGAACCTGAACCGACTCCAGAACCGGAGCCGGAACCTGAGCCTGAGCCCACTCCGGAGCCCGAGCCAGAACCTGAACCGACTCCAGAACCGGAGCCGGAACCTGAGCCTGAGCCCACTCCGGAGCCCGAGCCAGAACCTGAACCGGAGCCTCCGGCTCCTGATCCCGATGAAGATCGGGATGATTCCGGCGGCGAAGATGGCCCCGGCAACCGCTGGGGACAGGTTGACGGAGGACCGGACGATGAAGGTGGTCAAGGCCAAGGACAGGGACAAGGTCAAAACGACAATGACGATGACTCCGGCACCGGCGATGATTCCGATGGTGGCCAAGGCAACCGTTGGGGCCAGGTCGAAGAAGGACCGGATCAAGGTCAAGCTGGCGATCAGGAATCAGATACTGGAGCCGATGACGGTGGCGCAGACCAAGGTGGCCCCAAGGGCAACATGGGAATCGGCAACGGCTTGGACGATGCCCCTCCCGGTGTGACCGAAGAGCATAAGTTCTACGATGAACGCGTAGATGACGGCAGCGGAGACGATGCTGGAGACGGCGGCGACTTTGCTACTGGAACAGATGACGATGGCGGCCGAGGTCAAGGTCGCGGGCGCGGCGGTGAAGATGATTCTGCCACCGGCGATGATGCCGAAGGTGGCCAAGGAAACCGTTGGGGTCAGGTTGAAGAAGGACCGGACCAAGGCAAGGGCGGCGATCAGGAATCAGACGCCGGAGCCGATGACGGTGGCGCTGACCAAGGCGGCCCCAAGGGCAACATGGGAATCGGCAACGGCTTGGACGATGCCCCGCCCGGTGTGACCGAAGACCATCAGTTCTACGATGAACGTGTAGATGATGGTGGCGGAGACGATGCTCTGGAAACCGACTTCTTCCTGTTCGACAACGAGGACGGCGGCGAAGGTTCAGACAGTTGGACTGACCAGACCGAATCCGACGATCCCATGGACGGAGATGCCGACATGGCAGGCGGCTGGACCGACGAAATAGAAGACGATGAAGGCGGTCGGGGGCGCGGGCAACAACGAGAAGACGACGACCAGGAAGGAATCGAAAGCGACGACACCCTTGATGCCTTTGACCAGGACGCCGAAGACTTCCAAGACAATTCTGACTGGTAAAGAGTCATTCAAATATGCGCCCCTGTTACAGGGGCGCATATTATCATCGCGATTTTGTTTTGCTTATTGTATGGTTGTATAAAAGCTGTAACCTGAAGCAAGTGAAACGCGATGGACTTATCCTATTTCAAACAGAAGCGGGGGCTCCTCAGGGACATCGTCTCCATGCCGCTCTTCCTGCGTAGCTCGCCGGACCTCCTCCTCGCATCGATTGGCATCAACGTCCTTTCACTGGCGCTGCCCATCATCCTGATGCAGGTCTATGACCGCATCGTCCCCAACAAAGCCGTGTCCACCCTGCTGTGGCTCGTTATCGGTTTCTTTGGCGCGCTGATTCTGGACTCCATCCTGCGCATTTGCCGTTCAACCATCGTCAACTGGATTTCCGCCCGGTTCGAGCATAGCCTCGCACACGCCTGTGTCTCGAGATGGCTCACAAGCAACCTCGAAGAGTTCGAACGCGATGGTGCCGGTGTTCACCTCGACCGCCTTCGCGCCGTTTCCGCACTCAAGTCATTTTACGCAGGCCAAGCGTTCCAGTTGATCATGGACCTCCCGTTTGCCTTGCTGTTCCTCGGTGTCATCGGCTTTCTCGGAGGAAGAATGGTGGCCGCATACGCTGGCGGCATGGCCATTTTGTATCTGATCATCATCAGCTTCATCAGGGCGCGGTACAGCAAGGACAGAATCCGACAAAAGACCATCGGCGATCGCCGCTACAACTTTCTGGTGGAGGCCTTGAGCGGTATCCACACCATCAAGTCCATCACCCTTGAGGAATCCATGCTCCGCCGCCATGAACGCCTCAAGGCGGACGGTGCCAAGGCAGATTACGACGTCATTTTTGTGGGCAACCTGCCCGTGAGTCTGGGCAACATGTTCTCCCAGTTCATCCTGTTTGGGGTCCTCTTCTTTGGCGGCAGTCAGGCCATCAGCGGGCAGATGACGCTCGGTAGCCTCGCAGCCTGCACCCTGCTCAGTGGCCGTTTCTTCTCGCCGTTCAAGTCTCTGGCATCGTTCTGGGTACGGCACGCTGACATCAAGATCGCCAAGGAACAGATCAAGGGCATTGCCGATCTTGGCGAAGAATACGACCCGACCGCACCATGTCTGGCCAGTGAAATCGCCGGGGTCATCCAGATGAAGAAGGTGTCTTTCCGATATGACGAAAAGTCTCCGTACGTTCTGAAAGACCTCAATCTCCATGTCTCCAAGGGACGCATGGTCTGCCTGAACACCCAAGGCTCACGGGGGACCACGACGCTACTCAACCTGATCTACGGAATGCTCAAGCCCACTGAGGGCGAAGTGTATATCGATGATGCCAACATCCAGGACATCTGCCACAACGACTACAAGGGGCGTATGGAGTTCATTCCCCAGAACGGCACGTTGTTCAACGGTACCATCTTCGAGAACCTGACACTGTTCAATCCGGCGCACCGAGACGCCGCTCTGGACGCAGCATCCCTGCTCGGTCTGGACACCATCCTCTCGGACTTGCCACACGGTTATGAAACCCATGTGGGCAACAGGCTCTATGAATTTCTCCCTTCGGGTGTGATTCAGCGCATATGTCTGGCCCGTTCGCTGGCCATACGGCCACGCATCATGCTCATGGACAGGGCCAGCTATGCCATGGATGCAGAAAGTGAAGAGCACTTCTACTGGCTGCTCGACAAGCTCAAGGGACAATGCACCATGGTCATTGCCACATCCGATCCGGTTATTCTGGCGAAGGCCGACACGGTCTACACCATTGCAGACGGACGCCTGACGGAACAGGAGGCAGAGCAATGCTTCTAACCCAACAGCAGAACATGGATCCCAAAGAGCTGGCATGGAGACGATGGGTGCTCCAGTCGGGCCGACTCTGGGCCGATGTCTCGGGGATCATCTCCAAGATCAACATCCAGATCATCGACGATGACCACAAGCGGTTCACCCAGTACGCCCTTGATCTGAATCTCATCATCCAGGCCCTGAGCAACCGTGACGTGTCCTTCTACAACCTCCATCGAGGTGAGGAAATTTTCGAAAACCTCATTGAATATGCTGAAATCCATTTCGGTCATGAGCAGCAGATCATGAAAGAGATGGAGACCCCGTTGATGGCGATGCACATGGGCCAGCACGCCAAATTTCAGGAGATGATCGACAACTATTACAAGGATTTCAAACGAGGCAGATTGCAGATGGTTTCCGGCCTGAAGCTCTCCATCCTCGACTGGTGGGTGAACCACATCAACGTCACGGATTACAAGACGTTCGTGCTGGGCAAAAAAGACAACAAGGATCAGGAGAAGTAATGCAACAGGGTGCGGTATCTTCTGAATTCACCATGCCGGGCGGATTGGGCGCGTGCATTCCTCCATTGCTTGATGCATTGGGGTGGCGTGGGTCCGACAACCATCTGGCTGAATCCATGCCGCACCTGAGTCCGGAGCTTGACCTGACCGACCTGCTCAACGTCATGGCCAACCTCAAGTTCGGCAGCCGCTCCATGGCAACCAGCCTCAACGCGCTGGAACCGCAACACCTGCCCTGCCTGTTTTTGAAGGATACAGGCGACGCCTTGGTACTGGCCAAGAGCGATGGCAACACCATACTCGCCTTTGACGCCACCACCAAAACATACAGCGAGATTCACCCGGACTCCACGAAAGGCACGGCGTTCTTCTTCTCACAGGTGGACAGTCGCGGCCATTCATTGCACCGCAAGCAAAGAGACTGGTTCATAAAGATCATCAAGCGATTCGGCTCGCCCTTGCGGCAGGGCCTCATCATCTCTTTCCTGCTCAGCCTGTTGGCGCTGACGCTCCCGCTGTTTGTCATGACCATCTATGACCAGATGCCATTTTTCAACGACAACAAGACGCTGGCCTACATTGTAGTCGGAGTGCTGGTATTCATCTTCAGCGACTTCGGCCTGCGCCTCATCCGGTCCGGTATCCTGAGCTTTGTCAGCGCACGAATGGGCAACATCGTTGGTAACGAGGTTTTCCGCCGCATCCTGTACATGCCGCCAGCCTACACCGAGTCGGCTTCCATCGGCGCGCAGGCCTCTCGCATCAAGGACTTTGATTCGGTACGCGACTTTTTCTCCGGTCAGGCCTTTGTGGCCCTGCTGGAAGTACCGTTCATCATCCTGCTCATCGTGGTCATGGGCATTCTTGGCGGCAGCGTAATCTTTGTCCCACTCGCGGCAATATGTTTATTCGCACTGCTGGCAGCCATCTACCTGCCTCTGGTCAAGGCCGCCAACGCCGAAGTGTCCACGCAAGGCTCAGCCAGGCAGGAACTGGTCATGGAAATGCTGACGAAGATGGAACAGATCAAGCAGACCAGTACTCCGGTAATGTGGGACAACCGCTACCGGCAACTCTCGGCCGAAAGCGCAGCTAAGGGGTACAAAGCCGCACAGTTGGCCTCTCAGATCAACATCCTGACCAACGCGCTGATCATGGGTACAGGCGTGGGCACCATGGCCGTTTCGGTCAACAATGTACTGGCAGGCAGCATGACCATGGGAGCGCTGGTGGCCTGCATGATTCTTGTCTGGCGGGTACTCTCTCCGCTGCGGTCCGGCTTCGTGGTCATGCTCCAACTGGAGCGCATCAACAAGAGTGTGCGACAGGTCGACCGACTCATGAATCTGGACATCGAGCAACACACGGAATCCTTGCTGACCCTCAGCAGAGAGCTACGTGGCAATGTCGAGTTCTCACAGGTCTCCATCCGTTACATGAAAGAGGCGTACCCGGCACTGCTCGGTGTCAGCTTCTCCGTATCCCATGGCGAGATCTTGGGTATTGTCGGCCACGATGGAGCAGGCAAGTCCACCATTCTCAAACTCATCATGGGCCTGTATAAGCCCCAGGCCGGTCGCATCAGTCTCGACCACACCAGCCTGAGACAGATGGACCCGTTATCCCTCAGACGATCCATCGGCTATACGCCACAGGAACCTCAATTTTTCTATGGCACCATTGCCCAGAACCTGCGCCTGATCAATCCGGTGGCAACCGATGGCGAGTTGCAGGACGCCTGTCTGCGCGCCGGTGTTCTGGATGAAGTGGAAGCCCTGTCCGACGGCCTCAACACCCGTATCGGCGACTACCAGATCAAACAGATGCCCATCACCTTCCTGAAGAAGCTCAACTTGGCCAGAACACTTATCAAGCAGGTTCCACTGTTACTGCTTGATGAGACCATGGAACGGGCAGATTTCGAGGACCGGGAAGTCTTCATTGATCTGCTGGACGAACTCCGAGGCAAATCCACGGTGATCGCCGTTACCAACAACTCAGATTACCTCGCCAAAGCCGACAAGATTCTCTGGATAGAAAAAGGCCGAGTCAGAAAATTCGGCCCCCGGGAAGAAGTGATCCCGCTCCTGCCCGAAGAATATAAATGCTGACAAGGATCATGGTATGAATTCAGCAAAAAAGAACGTGCGCGTTGCCAAGCGGAAGTCCATGCACCTGTCTCAGGCCCTCCTGCTGGAGGAGACCGGAGTTCCAAGGCTCATCAGGTTTGTGATCCTGACCCTGACACTGATCATCGCGGCCTTCATCGGCTGGGCGTCGGTGACGCAAATCGACGAAGTGGCCATAACCAGCGGTGAAATCATCCCCTCCGGCCACGTCAAATTGATCCAGAGCGAAGACGGCGGCATTGTCATGGACATCCTCGTCATTGAGGGAGAACCGGTAAAACGCGGCCAGCCCCTGATGGTTCTGGACCCGACCGAGTCCGCTTCCAACCTCGACCAGTATCTGGCGCGCAAAGCGACCCTGGCCCTTCGCAAGGAGCGCCTTGCAGCTCACATTGAGGACCGCAAGCCCGACTATTCGAATTTCGACGCCAAATTCGCTGAACAAGCCAATCAACAGATCCGTCTCCATGCGCAAAAACTCGAAGCCTTGGCTGTCAGCCGGGATATCCTGAAGAATCAGATCAAGCAGTACGAAGCGGAGCTCAAGGAACTGAGTAACCGAGAGAAGACCCTGCGCGAACAGCATGCTCTCATGAAAGAGGAATACGAGACCTACGAAGGCCTCTTCAAGCGGGAACTGGTCGGCAAGACCGAGTTCTTCGGCATCAAGCGGCAATTCCTCCAAATTCAGGAGTACCTGCATCAAATCCCCGTCAGGCGCATTCAGGTGCGGGAGAAGCTGACCGAGAGCAAGAACCGTCTCGTCAAGCTGCGCGAAGACGCCCTCGAAGGATGGATGGCTGAGCTTGCCACAGTTGAGGCCGAATATTCCGAGGTTCAGGAAATCATCAAGCGGTTCGAAATGGACGTTGATCAACTCTCCATCAAGGCCACGGTGGACGGCATCGTGCACAACCTCCAGGTCAATTCCCCGGGAGAAATCATTCAACCCGGCGAAACCGTCGTGGAACTGATCCCCGGGGGCAAGAACCTCGTCGCAGAAATTCAAATCTCCTCGCGGGACATCGGCCACGTTGAGATTGGGCAAGATGTGACCATCAAGCTCACGGCCTACGACTTTGCGAGGTACGGCGGCCTCAAGGGCCAGCTGACCGACATCGCACCGTCATCCATCGTAGACCCAAAGGGCCGGGTCTATTACAAAGGCACCATCACCCTTGACGTGGAACACCTCGAATCGGGAGGTAATAAGCACCTCATCCTCCCGGGCATGACAGTCCAGGCCGATATAAAAACTGGCAGCAAGACACTGATCGAATACTTCATGAAGCCGATCTATTTGTCACTGGCTCAATCATTCAGGGAACGGTAAGAGAAGGAATCTTTTCATATGGCGAAAAACGAAGGCACTGGAGAAAACAGCCCCCCTCCTAATTCCCCTTTTATCTGGACAGAAGACTCTGCCAAGAGGTGTCGATTCTGCCCCGCTTGCTTCACTTCAGATAGGACTTGAGTCTATTAAGGTCGAAAACCCTAGAAAGGTGACAGATGAAAAAGAATACCCAAACGCTTCCCAAAGATGACTCAAATCCAAACATCCCCCTTTCAAAGGAAGAGCTTGAAAATGCTTTTCCCCTGCTTCACTCTGGAAAGCTACATTGTTCAGGGCCGTTACGTCGTTTTGAACCTTCGAAGGAAGACTCCGATGAAAAGCCAAATGACAACCAGATAACCCTATCGACTATGAGTTCGAAATGATTGCGATAATTGCACGCAACAAGCAAAATAGTTAACGCCCATACAATTAACTTGAAATGGTTCACTTTTGAGGGGCGACGATGTTTCGAAGCCTAGTATTGATTCAATCCCTGATCTCTCCAAAACTATCGCGGCAGTGCTATAAACGTACCGCCGTTCTGCCTTGTCACTTCAGTCATAAGAACTGGGAATCGGCCCGTTGTATTATTCGACAAGAAGCCTACCGCATGAATTTTGGCTTGACGTTTGCCGTTATTCCCGGACCTGTTCAATCGGTTGATAGTACTCAGAACCTGATCAAATGCGGCTCCGGAGTAGTCATCGCCGATGATGTAAATGGAAAGGGAGGTGGCCTTGTGTGCATATTGCCTCAACGCCTTCTCAAGCCCCTCGACAGGACTGCTGTTGGAGGCGCGCTGCCAATTATTCAGGCGTTTGAGGATGGCCCTACGGCGCGACTTGGAGTCCGGAATCCATTTTCCTTGATACCCGACAAGGGCAAGAAAACCATTGTCGTTCATCACCTGAAAGCCCTTCACCTGTGGATGGATCTCAAGAATATGTTCCATCTCACGCAGCACCCGAGGCCAAATGGCCATCATACTGCCCGACGTATCGATGATGAAGATGATGTACTCACTGTCCACCGGGATGCCGCCCACTTCCTCTTTGTCCCGGACGGTAGCGGAATTTGGCCTGATAGCTGCGGCCTTCTTCAGGGACGACTGTACCAGAGCAAGACCTTCATTCTCTTCCATGAGCTTCTCAAGCTCCTGATTGGTCGCCCCTATACCCATCTTCTGGTCGGCCAGAAATTGCTTCAACCGCTGTAGCAGCAACTGACTGTCCGATAGTCCCTGCTTCTTTTCGGCAAGGAGCTGTTCAAGGCCCTGAAGTCTCTTCTCCTCGGAAAGGATCAGCTCAAGTTTGTCTTCGATCCCCTCGGTGGCCGAAACGGCAGCGTTGCTCTTGGTGAAGTTGGAAACCAACACCAACAAAATTGTTGCCCCCAAAGCACAGGCAAAGACGTCGAGAAACGACAGGCTGAAAATATCTAATTCGCGGCTCTTTCTTCTCATGGCCAATCCTGTGCAGGCGCAATGAACAGCCCACCGGTCAATGCCGTCCACTCCCAGTAATATCTGGGAGCATAGGGATCACCCTCGATGGGAAGCAAAATAACATTAACCTTGCGCGAGAGAGACAATCCGCTTTTCTTCACACTTTCTTCAAACAGCCGGGCCCGGCACTCACCAGAAATTTTGCTTGAACTCCCCAGAATGGAGCTGCAACCGGAAAACACATTGAGACGCCCCCAGCCAGAGTCTCCCTTGGTGGGCAGTCCATCGGTGATGATATACAAATCAGACGGATTGAGTTCCCGAGCGGCTTTGAGAGCGCTGGACAGATTGGTGGGACCTGTTGGAACAATCTCATTGGCATTGGACAGGATGTTCGTCAGCCCCTTTTCGTCCACAGAGCTGGTCCATTCTTTCGCGCCGAGATTTCTTGCCGTCTCGTTATAGGCGATGACAGTCACCATCGAGGCTCTGGGAAGACGGGCCAACAGCCAGCGAAGCGTGCGTATTGTCCGGCGCCATTTGGGCCCTTTCTTTTTCTCTGCATCGGAAGAGTTCTTGCGCCGAATGATGTCGATGAGTCTCTCATCGGTCATGGACGCGCTGCAGTCCACAAGGATAGCAATACGCTGGCCTTCAACCTTCAGGCCGATGAGGTAATCCTCTTCGCCAGACTGATCAGGCGTTTCGATTACATCCTCAGGGTTGTTCAGCTTGATTTTCTTTATGCCTTCGATAAGGGAGGCCTTGTTCTTGCGCGCTGTGTCGGCCACGTCCGACTGGCGGGCAGCCTTATCCTTCACCACTGCCAGCGCCTCGGAGGTATCCTTGATTTCATCACTGACCGCCTGACCGGATTGGGTGATTCTGGCGATCTCCTTCTCGACCTCAGCGCTACGGCTCTGCAGCTCGGCCAACTCCGTGGTCAGCCGCTGGTCTTCGCCGTTAAGCCCGAACACCTGCTCCTGAGCAAGGGTCAGCAACAGCACGACCGCACCCAGACCACAGGCCAGGACATCAAGAAACGCCAGGCTTGAGCCTGCGATTTCTCTGCTTTTACGCCGCTTCATCGACCCTGCTGATCCGGTTCAGGAGCTTTTCTTCACAGTAGCTTTGTGTCTCCACAAGCAAATCATCTTGGAGCCGCTGGAGATAATTCAGCAGAAACATGAGTACAATGGAGATGAGCAGGGCCACCAAGGTGGAGTTGAAGGCCACGCCCAAACTGCCGGTCATGCCGCCGATATCCCCTGAAAGAGCCTGATTGGCCTGCGAAAGGGCCTCACCGATACCCCGAACGGTGCCGATAAAGCCGATACTGGGAATGGCCCAGATGATGTAGCGGATCATGGAATTCTCCGCGTCCATGCGTGAACCCACTGCATCAATGCCCGATTCAATGGCATCGGCTGCGTTCTGGACGTTGCCGGTGATCAAGTAGCGGCGAAGGCCTGCACGCAGCACCTTGAGCAGGGCCGTATCGCGCAGGCTGCTGGGAAGGCTGTCGAGGCCGAGGAGGATATCCTTCTGGGTGACATCACCACCTCCGTTCTCCCTGGCAATCTCAATGGCATGCTCTTCGGCTTCTTTGTAGAGATCAAGGCTGAACAGATGACGTTCTTCCCGGAGGACGGCCAGGCATTTGGAAACAATCAGAAACGCGCCCCACAGCAGCAGGATGATGCATATCTCCTGCTCATAATCCCTCAGGATGATGGTGAAGTCGCGAGGAGGAGCCTGACCGGCCGCACGGGCTGCATCGATCAGCTTGCTTGCCTGCGGCCGAATATAAGCCAGATAGCTCATGTGAACCACTACGATAGAGGCGATCAGCGCCAAAATACTCTTGATCATATTGACCATGCGGGTCTCCTAAATATCTACCGGGAACGAAGCCGGAGAAGTGAGGCTGAAATACGACTGATTTGACCGAGCCATGGCGATGCCAAGGGCAGCCACCACAACCAGTGTGACAATGCTCGCGACGAGGAGCATTTTCTTGGTTTTGAACTTCATCTTGATATCTCCATTATTCGTCAGCGTACACGTACCTGGCGACTCTGAATCCAAGGTCATCCTTGCCTTGGGTAGAGGGATCGCGATAGGCGGCTCGAAGCGGCGTGCGCGTACCGGAGCGCCAACTGGAGCCTTTGTAAACGTGCTTTTCCCCTGCCGCAGGGCCAAGAGGATCAATGAGAATCTGACCTGCCTTGGGGACTTGCCATACGTAAAAATCATTCACCCATTCAGAGACGTTGCCAGTCAAGTCATACAGTCCGGATTCATTGGGCTTGAAAGAACCCACAGGAGCAAGTCCCGCGTGGTTATCATTGTAGCCCGGCACATAGAATTTGGTTTTCCCCTGAGCAGATTCGTCGGCAATGTTGCCCACGTCATCGGGAATCACAGCCGTATCGCCCCAGGGAAATATCGTCTGCTGCTTGCGCCCGGCTTTACGGGCAAGCCACTCCCACTCGGCCTCTGTAAGCAGTCGGTAGCCTTTGGATTTCTTATTCATCCCGCGCAGCTTTCCACCTTGAATCACATAAAACGGCGGCAGATGTTCCTGCGCGCTCAGCCAGTTGCAGAATTTGGCGGCTTCCAGCCAGGTCACGTTTACCACCGGTTGGTTTTGGGGGCCTCGAGGGCTGCCAGAGAACCGGGCAAACTGTCCGTTGCTGACTTCATATCTACCTGCCAAGAAGGGACGCACAAGCTTGACCTTGCGCTGAAACTCATTGGCACGCTGCCCCTGCTCGTGACGGGGTGCTCCCAGAATGCACATATCACCAGCGGGTGAGAATAAAGCCATCTCCATGCCCACAGCGCTTCCCTTGCCACCGCTCTGGGCAGCCTTCGTCGCCTTGGCCATGGCCGCCTGCTTGTTCGACACAAGCTTGACGTTCACCCGGGTCGTCACTCCTTTCTTGGGAATCACCTTCTGCGTGATAGACTGATATCCCTCGGCCCGAAGGACAATGGTCTGCTGCACGGTCGGCATTGAAATCGTCAGCGGCGCCTGCCCCAGAACGGTTCCATTCATCACGACCTCGGCCGCAGGAGTGGAGATGATTTCCACAACGCCCTTCTCGCTCTTGAGGTTCATGGTGATAGTGCGCTTTTCGCCGGGGGCAAGTGTCACGGATTCAGTCTTCTTGCTGAACCCGGGAATCTTATAAGAAATGAGAACTTCTTTTCGCGGAGGCACGGATTTGACCTCGGACGGTGTCGCCTTGAGGCCGTTGACCAGCAGTAGGCCTCCCTTGGGAGCGGCGTTGACGGTCAGCTCTCCCGGTTGCAGGAAGAGGTGATATTCGCGCTTTGCCTTGGTCTTTGCTGAGGTGATGGCAATGGTTTCAGTGACAGGTGAGTGCTCTGCCAAGCTGATCATGACCTCGTGCTTTCCGCCGAGGACATCCACGGTCTGGGGCGTAACGCCGATATCTTCCCCATTAAGAAAGATGGTTGCCCCTACAGGTGTGGAGGCCAGATCAAGCTTCCCCTTCACCGGTTCTACTACAAGGACTTTCCGAAATTCCTGGCCTCTATCGACAGTAAAGCTTTGCTCTGTTGGCATGAAGGAAAGGCTTGCTACCTTAAGTTCATAATCACCTGCAGGCACCTCTTTTTCGAGGGTGGCCCCCGTCCCAACAAGCATTCCGTTCAGTGTCCACCGGGCGTCTTCATATGCAGGTTCCAGCTTCAACGACAATTGGGCTGGGCTTTCTTCCAGCGAGACGTGCAGGGTTACATCCCCGTCCGGAAAATCGACTCGAGCCGTTTGATATCCGGGAGATGAGACTGTGACTGCTGGGTCCGAACTGAAGGAGAGGGCATAGTCACCCATAAGGAAACCGAAGCCGCCAACATCTATGGAAGCGTTCTCTGCAGCCTCTTGGGGTTCCACAAGAACAGTCGTTCCATGAGCCATAAAGGCAAGAGTAGCCGCCACCGACAAAAACACACCGGCAACCACGCCGATCACCAAAAGCAATCTGCGCTTCTGCGCCTTCTCTTGCTGCAACTTCTCCGTCAGCCGATTGTTCAGTTCCGGTTCCTGACTGTCACCGTTCGCACTTCGCCCGGCTCGCAAGGCTTCTCGAAACTGATCCTTCTTCATGGCCATTCCTGTTCTTCTCCCCTGATCGAGAGCTGCAAAATGGCAAAGGCTCGCGGTCGAAGAAGTCTGACACACTGAGCCGCACTTGCAGCCACTGAAAATACTAATGAATCAACTCTGTATCACATTTGCGTGAAGCTGATTCTCATACTGGAGCAGGAGTCATCTTGCCTGCCCTAGATAGTTGTCTCACAGACCACATGAATCACCATGGTCTTGCCGGAAGGCGGTATCTCAACTGTCGTCGCCTTGGACACAAACCCGTCACGTTTCCCCTCAAAGACATATCGTCCTGGGCGGATTTGAATGGTTTTCTCGGTGACTTTGCCGACTTTGCCCACACCCTTGACCTGCACGAACGTCTTGCCGTCGGAGGTGACGCGGACCATCACTGGTTTGGTGTACAGTTGCAGAAGTGCGTCCAGCTTCTTTGCCAGCTCCTCCGTGGACGAACTGATTTCAAAGACCCCGCTGGCTTCCTGAAGAAGCGCACGGGCCTGCTTCTCACCAACCTTGGTGGACAGCCGGTACGGTTTGCCAAGTTTCTCTTTTATGGCGGCACGGATTCCCAACACGGTCTGCGCCCGTTTGATGCCGCTTACGACTTCGGCTGAGGAACCATTGATCTTGGCGGCATCGTTGTAACTGGACAGCACGCTGGACCAATCGTCCTTGGCCGCATACGCCCTCGCCTGCTTGACCAATGCATTGTATCTAAGCTCTTTGGCAAGTGTATTGATCTCTCGTTGAAGATGAACAACCTCGTCACGTTTGGGGGCCATTTGGCGAGCCTTATTCAGGCTTTTCTGGGCCAAATCCGGTCGACGGGCTTCAAGGGCTGCCATGGCCTTTTGCAAATGAGATGAAAGCTCCTGCTCGAAAATGGTGTTCTGGATCAGGGCAATTCGTTCCTCAGCTTCCCCGTTGGTCGGATCGACTTTCGCTATTTCCTTCCAAGCCGCCAACTCACCCTTCATATCACCTTGAACCTTCGCCAAGTGTGCCTGCTCCAGCAACTCCACCACCTGCGGCAACGTTGCTACTTGAGGCTCCAGGGCCGAAAGTTCGGGCGAATGAGGCGCAAGTTCCTTGACGCGTAAGAAGTGAGCACGAGCCTTTTGCGGTGCATTTTCCTTCAGGGCACTCTTCGCTTGTTCGATGCTCTCCGCCACAGCGGCGTCACGCTCGCTGATCACTTTGGTCGCCTGTTGAATGAGTTCTGCCAGCTCGTCCCGAGCGCGCCCATATTTCCCAGTGCCCACGTCGGCCATTATCTGTCCCTTCATTTTAAGGAACCGGGCCTGTGAGACTTCATCCCAAACGGCGAATTCTGGCGCTTCCACGAGAGCTTTGATGTTCGACTCGTACTCAGAAAGCATTGCCTTGAACGCAATACGCTCTTCTTCCGCAGCCTGTTCCCTGCCATTTTCCGACTGTTCCGGCTGGACCGAAGGCGTTGACGCCTTCTCCACAACGGGCGCCTCAACACTGTGCGCCTGTTCCTCTGAATTGTCCGGATTCAGTATCAACTCAGCAGCCAACAACACGGTTACAGCGATTACAATAACAATGGCTGTCGCAAGGATAAGGAACGACTTATTCGACCCCGCCTGCGAGCTCTTCAGTTTTTCTTCAAGCATGTCAGGATCAACCTGGGAACCTAGAGTTGCACGTCAGGGGTCTTTTCCTGTTCGTAGATGCGCTGCAGGAATTCACGCCACTGGCCGAACTGCTCCTTGGCCGAACCAGTGATCTCCTCGGTCTGGTCATTGAATTCCACCACCTGCGGCCCCAGTTCGATGTCCAGAGACTTCCCAAGCTCGTTCAAAGACTCCTTGTGGAACTCCGCTTCTTCTGCCGTGTCAGCAGCTTCCATGAGTTTGGCTGCACCAACGACACCCAAGGTAACACCTGCAATGGCTCCCGTGGTCTGGGTTGCAGCATTGCCGTTACCCGACGCGACGGCAAGCCCCACGCCCAGTGCCACCAGAAGTATACCGCCAACAGCCTTACCGAAAGACTTTTTGCGAACCTCGGCCAAAGCGATCTGCTCGTTGAGAGCCGACTCCTGCCAAACAGTATAGGATTCATTCATCTTGTCGTTGAACGCACGATAATTGTCCTGCAAACCGTCCACGAACATCTGATCCCGATATCGGATGGCCTCGAGACGGTTCAGCATGGCATCCTCTGAGTCAGGATAGGCGGTGATGTAGACTTTGCCGCGTTTCTCTTCAATATACTCGGCGAAGTAGGCCTCAGAAAAATTGGCACCGAAGCGAAGCTTTGCCAAACGCTGAAGATCCTCGGCACGCTTGGCGTCCTGATCTTTCAGCTCCTCGACAATATATTGCGCCGCTTCAACAAAGACAGGTTCATAAGGATCCTTCCCCTTGTTACTCGCAGTTGCGAAGAATGTCTCGTCCACCTCATAAGAGAACTTCTTGGAAAACCACTTATGGCCGGAAATATCCGTGACTGTAATTTCGATCTCAACATCCATTCCATTGGATTCAAGGATTTTTCCTTGGACATAGATCTCTCCGGTGGCAGTGGCGTCGGGCGTCACTCGCACGGCCCCGAACGAGTCCGTCTCTTCAAGAGCCTGCTTCATCTTGTAGGCAAATCGATTGGCCTCGGCGCGGCGCACTTCGGGCCAAAGTCCCTCGTCCTTATCCTTCTTTTTCTTATCGTTGGGGTCAGGAAGATTCGGATCGAACACCGGCACAATAACGTCCAATCGAGGAGCCTTGGCGACCTCGGCCTCGGCCATCGTCTGATCATCTGTCTCCAGCATTTCCGAAGACGGAGGCGGGCCAATGGGAGGCGGGGAGCCGAAGCCGGTGGTTTTGCATCCTCCCAGGGCCATGAACGAGCACAGCCAGAGGATAATCAAATTCGTTGTATATTTCTTAAGCGATTTCATGCGCTACTCCTTGCTCCGGGAAAAGCCAGACTATTTCTGTGGCAACCCTTTGTATCGACGATATTCATTCCATAGACGGGCCCGGACCTCCGGGTCCTTTTCCCGCATTGCAGCCTCACGAATCTGCGCTTCGAGAACACTATCGTTGTCAGCCTTCTTGACGTCCTCCGGAATGGCTCCGGTTGATCCGGTGGCCCCGCCAGAGCTTTCCTGCCGGCCGCCCTGATCTCCCTCGATCTGCCCATTATCTCCGGCCGTCTGGGCGGTCATCCCGCCATCCTGGCCATTCCCTTGGGAACCTGCATTCTGTCCAGAATCCCCATGACTGCCAGTCTGACCCGATTGATGCGTTGTGCTGCCCGTCCCCTGAATATCAGAGGTGGCCACAGATGACACAGGGGCGCCATTGGAGGTGCCTCCGGCCAAACCATTATTCCCATTTTGGCCCTGCATGCCTGAAGCGCCGGAGGAGCCAGATTCAGCCATCGCGCCAGCCTGTTCTCCTGCCTCACCGGCAGAGCCTGCACCGGCCATTTCGCCTGCCTGCTCGCCAGATTGACTGCCAGAACCATCTCCAGCTTTCTCGCCAGAGTCCTGCCCGGATTCATTGCCGGAACCGCCACCAGCCCCTTGCCCCGAGCCATTAGCAGCCCCTGAACCGGACATTCCGCCGCCCCCTCCGCCTGAACCGGAGTTGGCAGCACTGTTGGTGGACATCTGTTCCTGGCACAGATCGTACATGCCAAGAGATTGTTGCAGGGCACGATCCATCGCCTCAAGGCGCTCTTCACGAGTCATGTTGGGATCGTCCATGAAGTCGACGCCCACAGTGGAACAATCGATTGCAGATTCCGGTCCGGCGGCCACACTTTTCGACTGATCAAACACCAGACAAAAACAACTAAACAGACACGCACAGACAAGTATGGAAACTCGAGCTATTTTCACGGACACTTTCTCCTACCCATATATCCAGAACCTCATAACAGACATCTGAACAACCGTAAACACACCATGACAAAATGGGGTTAAATTACCAACAATTACAGCTTAGAATACTATTCACTGTTTATGACTCCCTCCCTCACAAGAGGTCCTTTACATGCATAAAAAAGATAATCTGTTCTGAAATGTAAAAAAGACCCGCTCATGGCGGGCCTAATAGATCGTATGGGGAGAGGGCGTAAATAGGTATGGTGTCCCCATAATTTTGGGAGGTGTCCCCAAAATTTTTCCATAATTTTTCTATTCATCCTCGTAGGGGTACTTCTTTAAAATCTCGTCAATCTTCTGCTGCCCCCTTTTCTCCCACCTGGGGCCGATTCTCCTCAACAGTTCTAGGTAGTGTTGAAACATAAGTCGCCTAAAATCTTGTCCTGGAATTTTATTATTTGCAGCATAACGAGATGAGAGAGAAAACGCTGCAGAGCTTATGAATAAAAACATGAGCTCAAACGATGAGTTTGTAATAATTCTTTTTTGTTCATTTCCGCGTTCAATAACTATGTAATGATATTCATCTCCGTGAATTTTGACATCAATGATGACGTCTACTCCTTCACCAATTCTAAGATAATCTTCATTAGCATTTATGATCTGCCCAATTCGCAAAAGCTCATTTTGTAATTCTTTGATTGTTTTCATTAGTCCACATCTTCTATATATTGAAGCACTTCAACTCTTCCACCGTCATGCGAATTAGGGGGACACCTCCCTAATTATTCATTTTGGGACCTGGCTTTTGAGGTCTAACATCTTTGCCTAAAACTTTTGCAAACGGTCAAAAAAAGCATTGCTGCCCAAAGGGCGACCTGTCCGGCTGTGTTTTTTGATATGCTCTTGCATCTCGGCGCTGTCAGCCCTAGTCAAAAAGCTTTCCCAATAATTAGGGAGGTGTCCCCATAATTACACAAAACAACAAAAAGAAAGACCTGACCCCATTCTTCAAAGAACAAAAAAAGGCCCGCTTAGGGCGGGCCTGATTAATCGTATAGGGAGTGAGAAATAGGTATGGTGTCCCCCTAATTCCAGATTTTTAATGCCGAAAATTTCAAATGACCTTTTCTATTTCATCCGGCTCGAGAGTAATCGTTTCAATTGTCTTGCCCTCCTCGTTACAAAATTCAATTTCATACGCGGATCTAGGCTTATCAAATATGAAGACAACAACACCCAACATGCCTTTATTAACATGCTCACTATTAATATCTTTTATCACTACAACCACATCGTTAATATCTATACTCATTTTTCAACGCCTTTTACTTGACAAAAAGTGTTGTCAACTTGGGGACATTCGACCCAGGCTCGTAAATCCAACCAGTTCTCACTACACCAGTCCCTTTTGGGCCTGTGACGGGGATATCTACGGTAAATCTAGAGCCATACTCATTAACCTTACCACTAATTGCTATATTGTTTTTTACGCCCTCTTGAATTTGTTGCAACAACGAGTTCGCATTGGCCTGATTAAAGCCTAAAGCAGACTCAAAAACTCGGGCCTTATCTTTGCCTTTAGGGTGACTCGGATTTAGTGCATATCCAGTCAACTTTTGCGGATCAATATAAGCTTTGCTTGAACCAATCAACCTGCTTGTATTATCAATATATTTAGTTGCACCATTCCCAACCTTTGGATTCTTCTTAGCAACGAGAGCCTGGATCTCATCGCTATTCTTCAAGGCCTCGAAATCCAATTTATCGATCTTATCAACAAGTTCTGGGAAATGATCTGCCAAATTCGTTTGGATTTTGGCAACAGCTTCATCCAGATTCTTGGTAGCCAACTTTACGGTGCTATCTGGAAGTAATTTAAGAATGACATCCAGTTTACCCGCTTTAATTGCTGTACGGAGTGCGGCGTAACTACCAGGGATTATGTTGCCTACGGAATTTTCAATAGCCATCCCAACCACGAAGCCAACTATAAGCTCGTCCTGTTTCGCTTTATCTCCTGTCAAAACGGCTTCGCCAAACTCGGCTATATCCGCAGCCATCAATACTTTATCAGCAACTTCAAGAATTACCGGCGCTGCAAGCCAAAATGCATTGTTTTCGGCAGCGTTCTCAGCAGCTCCTGCGGCAGTATCAACGTCGGCACCTGCAGCAGCAGCGACAAGGCCTGCTGCAAGCTTTGAGACATCAACTCCAGGAATTAGGGGGACACCTCCCTAATTATTCAAAAAAAGTGGGAAGACGCCGGTTTCCCCGTTGAATGACATGATGAGGTTCCCCCGGGACAACAATTCTGGGTATTCTTGGCATGCTTAAAGGTGCATCAATCTGATATTGCAGTCAATAATCAGGGAGGTGTCCCCATAATTGGGACAACAATTCTGGGTATTCTTGGCATGCTTAAAGGTGCATCAATCTGATATTGCAGTCAATAATTAGGGAGGTGTCCCCATAATTCTCATGTTGGAAGCCAGATTTCCTACAATGCAATGATATTGGACTTTGGATCATAATTAAAACCTTTGTCTACGACAGCTCGATAGTCCAGGTTCCCATCTTCATCATAAAACTCATCAGACTGAAACAAATCGTTCATAAATGAAGGATCAGGAATAATATCAAGTAACTCTATAATTATCTCATCTTGTCTTTTTTCAGTTGTTCCTTTCGTAAAAAACTCCTGCAAAAGTTTAACAGCTACTTCTTTTTTATTCTTTGTATCCATTATTTCCACTTCCCTTTAAGAATATGATCTTTAGGTGTACGAATTACAATATTATTCATGTCATAAACGTTTCCACCATGTTGTAATTCCTCAACATGATCTAGTTCATAACGCTTCCGTCCTCCAACTTGCTGCTTTAAGTCTGGAAATGGTGCATAACCATCTTTCATTAACTGTTGGTTACCAGGGTTAAACTGCTTACTCAACACCGGATCATTTCCGACTTCTGTCCAAAAAGCCCTTCTAAATTCATTGAAATCCTTAAACTGTCTTCCATTCAGCCTCTCCGCAATCTGAGCAGGCACTTTACCCGCATTTCCGACATTTCCTTTTAACCATCTTTCCCCTTCAACAATTCTCGGAAGATTGCTGCCATGCGATGCAGCTCCTGGAGCCAATCTTCTAGCAGATAACGACCCTTCCCAGCCCGGTAATTGTGGAAGCCCTGTTTTCTTGGCGATAGCAGTATAAGTATCACCAAAGGTTTCCGTGATGGCACCGACTGCATCGCCACTTTTTTTGACAACCCATTCTGCCGCTTCTGGGCTAGCTTTTGCAAGTAGCTTTCTTGCCAGCCCGACATCACCGGCTTTGAGGGCTGCCTTAATGGCCGCATAACTGCCGGGGATTATATTACCAACAGAGACTTCTATTGCCGCTCCAATAAGGAGCCCTTCTGCTATTTCCGACTGTTTCTCAATATCGCCTTCATGGCCCGCCACAAAGAAATCAACGATATCCTTACCAAGAAGGAACTTATCAAGAGCCTCGGCACCAGCAGTTGCTGCAGCAATAAGAACGGGCAAAGTAAAGAATGCATTGTTTTCAGCAGCATTTCCACCTGCATCTGCAGCGGCGTCTATATCTCCCCCTGCCGCGACTGCTGCAAGACCTGCGGCGAGTCTGGCAATGTCTACACCTGCGTCAGACCACCGTTTTGCCTTTTCCGGTGTAATCTCGCCACTCAACAGACTTTCTTCAATTTCATTGGCCAAGGCTTCGGCTGTTATTTCGCCAGCAACACCACCAATAGCTCCTGAAATACCATTGCCCCCGGAAGCCAAATCCATTGCTCCACCAAGGGCCGCGTGGGCTATCTTATGGGTCACATAACCAATGTCCCCATTGCCCTTATTGTATGCCTCACCAATTTCGTTGGCGACCTTTGCACCCAACACTGAGACAGCCGCCCCACGCAGGTTTGCCACCAAGTTCTCGCCAAGGTTGCCGCCGTTGACGGCAGTGCCGACACCAGCATTAACGCCAGCCTGTACAGCGCCTTCCTTGAGTTCCTGCGCAAGGTTGGCGATCATTTTATCATAATCGCTGACGCCTTCAGCGAGCTTCTCCGCTTTCAGGCCATCCAACTGCATGGCCTCATGCATGAGCCCTGCGGTGAGCATGGCGGTGGCCAAAGAGCGCACTGTTTCAACAGACGCCATTGCCTCGAGCGCGGCACCGATATCGCCGCCATTTTGAACGACCTGCATTCCGGCCTGCATGACCAGCGAGTTGAAGCCTGCGGCCATGGCAACCGCCATTGAAGAGCCTTCGGTAAAGCCCATAAGACCAACGGCAAAAGAAGATCCTACCCCTGTAGCAGACAACGCCACAGCCATGGCGAGCGACACAAGCTGCATGCCCGGTCCGCCGATGCCGCTGTTGGATTCGCTCCACTGGTTGTGCACTTCCTGAATGGCCTGCCAATCCACGTCGTCGCGACTGGCAACCTCCGCCATCCATTCAAGGCCGGGAGACTGGGCGAGTTGTGCGATATCCTCCTGAACGTTGCCCGTCTCTTTATACTGGACAACGATTCCTTCGGCGGTGGTGATAGTCAGCCCGCCACCAGCGTTGATTTCCGTGTGCTGAACAGTCTCGTCAACGCTTCCCTCATCCTTGGTTGAGAATGAGAAGAAGCCCATATCAGACTTGACTTCGCGCTTGTATTCCCTGTCCTTGGTAACGAGCATGGAAACCTGCCCGCCCTGTGCCGTGATCTCGGTCTCACCACCGGAAGTAATGTCGGTTGGATGTCAAAGAACAAAAAAAGGCCCGCTCATGGCGGGCCTGATTCATCGTATAGGGAGAGGGTGGAAATAGGTATGGTGTCCCCTAATTCTATTATTCCTTTCTTGGGAATATATCATCTACTGATTCTTTTGATTCAGTAGTCCAAATAAAAAGTCTGCAACTGTTTGGATGCAAA
Organism: Pseudodesulfovibrio sp. zrk46; assembly: GCF_012516435.1. Classification (NCBI taxonomy): domain Bacteria; kingdom Pseudomonadati; phylum Thermodesulfobacteriota; class Desulfovibrionia; order Desulfovibrionales; family Desulfovibrionaceae; genus Pseudodesulfovibrio; species Pseudodesulfovibrio sp. zrk46. Next base: position 2,413,906 of record NZ_CP051216.1, on the reverse strand, counting down.
TAAAACCCAAGATGCTCTACGGGGTAATCATAAGGATATATCTCTAGGAACTCATCTTCATTTTTTAATGCAGACCTAATAAGAGCCATGCCCAACCCCAGTTTCGCGTCGTTCGTTAGCTCTAAATGCACATGGCGGGTAGCGTCACATTTTACCTTATCATCTCCAGGGCACTGAACCCCAATACTAATTATATTGTTGTTGTTTTTATGATAGATTTCATCTTCTTGTTCTTCAAGTGCAACAAAAATTCCATCCATTTGAATAACTCCTATTTTATAATGGGCTTACCGTCTTCAAAGTAAATATGTTTGTTGACTTTAGGCTTACTGTAGCCTCCCTTACTGTTGGGAATTTGAATCTCAACATTGAAATGATCAACTTTAGGGCCATCTTTGCCGGTAAGAGAGTGTGCATGTTCTCCGAAATCTTTCCTAAAGACAACTTTTGAACCGTCATCAAGTTTTGTTTCAAAACGAATTTTGCCTTTTTTGTCGACAATCTTTTCAGACTTACGCAATACGTCAATGAGCAAATTAGGCTTCTCGACAACATCATCAGCTTTCTTGACAACATCGACGACATCATCGCCCCATTTAACAACCTTGGTAATTCCAGCAGGGGCAAAAGGCACAAGCAATGCTGCTGAGTCTAAACCTAAATCGATATACCCCTCTTTAACTAACCCATCGTCGTCTATGTAATAACCGTAGGCAATCTTCCCGGAATCATAGAGAACATTTAGAGCATCCCAAATCGTATCCAAGGCGTTATTGGCTGCGGCGTTTTCCGCTGTCCCGGCTGCAGTGTCGACATCCATTCCTGAAAGAGCCGCAGTTAGCCCTCCCGCTAGTTTTGCAAGGTCGACGCCTTGCTGGTGCAGCGAGTCTATATCTTCCTTGGAGATACCTGACGTCAGACGAAATGCAAGATACTCCTCTCCTACAACTTCACCAACAGCGCCGCCGACCGCTCCACTTGCGATATCGTCACCATTTGCAGCAGCTATGGCTCCACCAAGGACCGCATGGGCGATCTTGTGCGTTACATAGTTTAGGTCACCTGTTTTTTTGTAAGCTTCTGCAATTTCACCAGCCGCAGTATCACCCAACGAAGCGACAGCCGCCCCTCCGCGAATTAGGGGGACACCTCCCTAATTCTTCATTTTGGGACCTGGCTTTTGAGGTCTAACATCTTTGCCTAAAACCTGTTGCAAACGGTCAAAAAAAGCATTGCTGCCCAAAGGGCGACCTGTCCGGCTGTGTTTTTTGATATGCTCTTGCATCTCGGTGCTGTCAGCCCCAGTCAAAAAGCTTTCCCAGTCTGGGACAAGCGACAAAAGAGGAGCGACGTCGACGAATTGATCATCTTCGCCCTTTACATGAGCCCGTGCACTGCTCCATTTATACTCGCAAGGATATTTGACGATGCCAGCGCGAACCGGATTAAGTTCAACATATCGGGCGGCAGCAAGAAGATAGGCTTCATCCATTGGATATGAAGAAAACCTTCCTTGCCAAAGATGACCAGTCCACCTTTCCCGTTTGTTTATATAAGCCGTATAGCGTTTGTGGGTTTCTCCAAGGGCGAGACGTAACCCTGATTCCTTAGCTGGAACCAATATCAGATGTACGTGGTTTGTCATAAGGCAATACGCCCATATTTTTACTGCATACTTTTCGCAACACGTATGAAGCCATTCAAGGTAAAAGCAATAATCGTCTTCACAAAAAAAAGTGGGAAGACGCCGGTTTCCCCGTTGAATGACATGATGAGGTTCCCCCGGGACAACAATTCTGGGTATTCTTGGCATGCTTAAAGGTGCATCAATCTGATATTGCAGTCAATAATTAGGGAGGTGTCCCCATAATTCCTCCCCATAATTCCCCCATAATTCCCCATAATTCCAAGGGCGAGACGTAACCCTGATCCCTTAGCTGGAACCAATATCAGATGTACGTGGTTTGTCAGTGTCAAAATCGTTTTTGACCGCATTATCAGTATCCTTATTTAGGTAACGTCCTTGTCGGGTCTGGGCCTCTTAACCACTTTCCTTGCAAGCTCTTTTTGCCAAGGTTCTTTCCTGTATTTCGACTATATACCTCAACAATAATTAGGGAGGTGTCCCCATAATTCTGCATAATTCTGTTGGGAGGTGTCCCCATAATTCTGTTCTTAAAATTCGTTAATATTTACAACTTCAAAAAAAGAAAGGCCCGCATATGGCGAGCCTGAAGAATCATATGGGGAAAGAAATAGGTATGGTGTCTCCCTAATTCTTTTTAAAGATAACATTTAATCTGAATATTCCTATAGAAGGGATAATCCCCTTCAATATCTAGCGCCTCCCTTTCACATTTATAAAGAGCAGTACAATCATATTCATCAAGCCTTTTATCAACTTGAATCGGCCGAATATAAACTTCACGATCTCCTTCTCGAAAATCCAAATCGTCTCTTTTATAGATATACAATGACGGGGGGGGAAATCTGCTATCGGATACAAAGTTGGGGATGTCCAATTTAAGTGAATCATAATCATTTGCTATAATTCTATTGCTTTGAATAAGTGGAATATTTAAAAAGACGACTACATCCTTAATTCCTTTTAATGAGACATACTCGATTGCATCAACCAAGAGTTTGATACAGTCGTCATAAATATCCACCCATTCATTTTTCTTAATAAACTGATCAACATGATCATCATAATTTAAGTCATTGCTTGCGAGATCATCAATGCGTTCTTCTAGCCATATTTGTAATTGATTATTCATTGGGGAGCTTCCACCCGTTCTTTTTTAACCATTTCTTCTGTTTGGTTGTTAGCTTTTTTGGTTTGACATTCTTATCTTTTCTTCCAGTATGCTTCCACCTACCATCTTTGTTCAAAGCTCTTCCATCTTCAAAGTGTACATGTGGTTGTTCCTTATAAATAAGCCCGATATCTATTCGCTTGATTCCAGAAGGAGCTTTTCCTGTCTCAATTTCTTGATTCAGTTGATTGATAGACTTTTCATGAAGTATATAATCCTCAGCCTTCTTCTCTTCAATAGGAATTGTTTCAACAATAGGCTTGTTGGCGTCTTCCTCAGGCAAGGTCTCCAATGGGCCTGTATCTACATCCGGAGCCTGTTCTCCGTAGCCTCCAGGATTAAAATCGCCTAATTCGCCTGGATCATAGCCGGGGAGCTGTGCAATTTGCTGTTTCTCGCCCTCTGACAGCCCCTGATATTTCGAGGTTATCCAGTTTATTAGAGAGGTGACATCATTGGCGACAGCAATGGCGATTTGTTTCTTTTGTTCTTCAGGCGTTACTATAGCGGCAGCTGTAAGCACAACCAGAGCAGTCAGTGTTACGGGATTAAGCTCGCACAAGACTAAAGCTGTCGTAGCAGCAGCTCCTAACGCATTGTTCTGAGCCGCATTCCCTCCTGTCGTTGCAGCGGTATCAATATCTCCACCAGATGCTGCAGCGGCAAGCCCTGCGGCGAGTTTAGACAAGTCTACTCCGGCGTCAATCCATCTTTTCGCGTCCTTAGGTTCTATGCTTCCAGTTAGCATAGCCTCCTGGATTTCATTACTAAGCATCTCGCCAGTCATTTCACCCACTGCACCGCCAATAGCACCAGAAGCGATATCTTCTCCACTCGCAGCGGCAATAGCTCCGCCCAATGCGGCGTGGGCTATCTTGTGGCTAACGTAGTCGAGGTCGCCGTTGCCATTGTCATAGGCCTTACCAATCTCATTGGCCACTTGCGCGCCCAATATTGATACTGCCGCCCCACGCAGGTTAGCCACCAAGTTTTCACCAAGGTTGCCGCCGTTGACGGCTGTGCCGACACCAGCATTTACGCCAGCCTGTACAGCGCCTTCCTTGAGTTCCTGCGCAAGGTTGGCGATCATTTTATCATAATCGCTAGCGCCTTCAGCGAGCTTCTCCGCTTTCAGGCCATCCAACTGCATGGCCTCATTCATAAGCCCTGCTGTAAGCATGGCGGTAGCCAAAGAGCGCACTGTTTCAACAGATGCCATCGCCTCGAGAGCGGCACCGATATCGCCGCCATTTTGAACGACCTGCATTCCGGCCTGCATGACCAGCGAGTTGAAGCCTGCGGCCATGGCAACCGCCATTGAAGAGCCTTCGGTAAAGCCCATAAGACCAACGGCAAAAGAAGATCCTACCCCTGTAGCAGACAACGCCACAGCCATGGCGAGCGACACAAGCTGCATGCCCGGTCCGCCGATGCCGCTGTTGGATTCGCTCCACTGGTTGTGCACTTCCTGAATGGCCTGCCAATCCACGTCGTCGCGACTGGCAACCTCTGCCATCCATTCAAGGCCGGGAGACTGGGCGAGTTGTGCGATATCCTCCTGAACGTTGCCCGTCTCTTTATACTGGACAACGATTCCTTCGGCGGTGGTGATGGTCAGCCCGCCACCGGCGTTGATTTCCGTGTGCTGAACAGTCTCGTCAACGCTTCCCTCATCCTTGGTTGAGAATGAGAAGAAGCCCATATCAGACTTGACTTCGCGCTTGTATTCCCTGTCTTTGGTAACGAGCATGGAAACCTGCCCGCCCTGTGCCGTGATCTCGGTCTCACCACCGGAAGTAATGTCCGTGGGATGTCAAAGAACAAAAAAAGGCCCGCTTAGTGCGGGCCTGATTAACAGTATAGGGAGTGAGAAATAGGTATGGTGTCCCCCTAATTCATTATCAATCCTGAAAGCTCATATCTTCGTTTGCTTGATTCAACACCTCAATAAAATCAGTCAATGGTATCGCATCCCAGCTCTCCTTCGGAGGGCCATATATAATTATCTCATTTTGCTTATTTTCATGAATTACTTCAGCAAGCATTGAATCATTATAATAAATTTCTACATATACATTTTTTCTTGTCGGATCATCTGCAATTAATCTGCTAAACATATTAGGGCTCCAGCACTCCTATAAAGTTGCCATTCTTTCCAAATCTCAACCCTTTACCGTCAGGTGCAATCATATCAATATGATTACCAAACCTATTACTTGTTTTCTCAACCACAACCGTTTTGGGATTATTCATTATTTCTTCAAGCAACTCCTGAGCTTTTGCATTTTTCACATTAGGACTACCAGATACCGAATTATACACGCTCCCAGAGCGTGATGAATGTTTATCAATAGCTCTGCTAAGAGGAGATATACCATGTTTATTTGGAGTAACAGCATTTCGAAATAAATCATTCGCGCTATGACCGAATGACGACGGCATTTTATCCGCAACCTTAAAGGCAGCATTTGCAAAGTTACCCCCAACCTTCCCTACGATTTTGGTCCCAAGTGCAACCAAACCCAAACCGTCGAGGGACTTCGCGAGCATGAGGGCAATTTTGTTGCCGGGAATAAGGTCAGTAGCCAAGCCAGCAGATATTTCTAGACTGATCTCGGCTGCTTTTTCGGTATCATCGTCGTTTAAAGCTTTTACAAGTCGCCAGGCGTCATAACCGGTGATCACTTTGTCTGCGAATTCCAGGGTAGTCAGAGTCACGGCGATTGCCAGACAGAAAACAGCATTGTTTTCCGCTGCATTGGCACCAGTTTGTGCGCCGACGTTGACGTCGCCACCCACGGCTGCCGCTGCCAAGCCTGCCCCGAGTCGTGCAAGGTCTACACCTCTGGCTTGCAGTTCGACAACTTCCTTCTGGAAGTCTTCAGCGGTACTGAAGTTGTCCGGATTGGAGAGCTTGTTGTTAACATATGTCGCAACAAAGGTGTCTGCAACAATTTCGCCTGCGACTGCCCCCACTGCTCCTGATGTTCCGTCTCCGCCGGTAGCCAAGTCGATTGCCCCACCTAATGCGGCATGAGCAATGTAGCGACTAGCAAGATTCAAATCCCCGTTTCGATAACTTGTACCAATGAGATTGGCACCTTTGGCTCCCAAGGTCGAAACAGCCGCCCCGCGAATGTTCGCGACCAAATTTTCACCAAGGTTGCCGCCATTGACGGCAGTACCGACGCCTGTATTGATCCCGGCCTTGATGAGATTTCCTTGAAGATCGTTGGCTAACCCTGCGTAGAATTTATCCAGAGCAGAAGCTTTTTCTCCAACATCAACAAGGCTATCGAGGTCCTTAAGGGCTGCTTGTGTCAGGTTGGCGGTCAGCATGGCCGTTGTGATGGCCTTAAGGCCATCTTCGGAAGCGATGGAGGCGAGACCTTTGCCAAGATCGCCACCTGCTGCCGCATTGCCAAGAGCCGTAATTGCTTGGCTTCCGATAGAGGTAAATGCGGCTGTGAGAGCAGTATGCAGCAAAGTAGCTCCTGCGCTGGCTTCGATTGCTGACATAGTCATTTGCATACAGGCTGCCGCTAAAGTCGAAGCGCCGCCAGCAGTCACGGCGGATGCGATGAGCGATACAATCAGCATTCCGCCCGCGCCGAGGCCACCGTCGGACTTGCTCCACTCGTCGTGGAATTCCTGAACGGCCTGCCAGTCTACGTCGTCGCGCTCCAGCAGGTCGGCCATCCATTCGAGACCCTCCGCATTGGCGAGGAGTTCGACGTCCTTGCGCACGTCACCGGAGGATTCCTTGAACTCCACGGTGACGCCTTCAGGCGTGGTAATCGTAAGGCTGGCACCCGGCTCGATGAGGGTATGCAGGACTTTCTCGTCGATCTTGCCCTTGTCCTTGGATGACCATGTCAGGAAGCCCATGTCGGTCTTCACTTCGTGCTCATAGGACTTGTCCTTGGTCACCAGCATGGCGACCTTGCCTTCCTCGGCTATGATCTCTGTGGTGTCACCAGACTTGAGGCTGGCGGATTCCAACACTACGTCATTCTTAGCCTGAAGTTTCAGCCCTCCTCCAGCCTCAAAGACAGGGCGGTTGTTGGTAGTGGTATCTTTTTGAGTCATGTCCATGGACGTAGCGCCCATGATACCAGAACTCTTCTCTTCAAACTTAAATTGATTCAGAATCTGATTGACTTGGGCCTGAATATCTTTCGAGGCCTGAACTGCTATGTCATCTGTCGCCTTACCCTGACTGCCTTTGACGATGACACTGCCCTCGCCACCATCGGCACCAGCTTCTATGTTGATCGAGCCATTTGATTTGATAACGGACGCGACGTTTCGCTGTTCCAGAGCATCAATGGTCGTGGACGATTTGCCACCAAAGAAGCCGCCTTTTTTGCCCTCTGAGTGGAGGTAGAAATCGAGCTCGTCCGTGGCTGCGGTGACAGCGACGTCGCCCTTGGCCTTGATCGTGGCATCGCCCCCGGATTCAACCTCGCTGCCGTGGATAGCGGCGCTCTCGCCAGCATCGACGGTCAGGTCGCCACCCGTCTTGATCTTGCTGCCCATGTTGTTTTTGGCAGTGAAGTCGACGTTGAAGCCGGAACCGCTCTGCTTGGACGTGGTGGTCGTCTCCACGGTGGAGATCGCCACGTTGCGATCTGCCTTGAGCGTGGCTGCGCCGTCCACTTCCACATCCGAGCCAAGGATGCCGATATCCTGCCCGGCTTCGATGGAGAGGTCGCCAGTGGCCTTGATGCTGCCTTTCTGTGTGACGTGCTCGATCGTGGTGCCGTCCGAGGACGACGTGGTCGTTGCCGCGGCAATGACAACATCCTTACCCGCCTTGAGGGTGATATCACCGCCATCAAACGTACCGCCTGTGGCGCGGATGGAATCCGTAGCCGTGGCGTCAATGGTCTGGCCCTTTACCGTGCCACTGTTGTAGAAATTATCGGCAGTGATGGTAACTTGATTTTTGGCCTCAATAAGCCCGGCGTTGGACGTATCACCCGTGGTATTGATGGCAACCTCGGCGCCAGTGATAACTGCCCCGCCATTGGCGATTTTACTGAGGCTGGCCGTACCGAGATAGACCACGGGGACCAAGGCTTCCTGCCCGTTCACCGTGCGCTTCTCAAGCCACACGATATCCTTGGTGAGCGAAGCAATCTGCTCCTGCGTCAGGGCAATGCCCGGAGTGAGGTTCAGGTCGCCCTTAACATCAACTGCATTGTCCATGAGCCGCTTGAATTCCTCGGTATCGGTGGTCCGGGCATCGCCAAGGAAGCGCTTGGCAGAGAGCGCCTGTATCTGCTTGCGCACAAGCTGCGTTTCGTAGAACGCATCACCTATGCGTTTGTTGGCTTCATCGTTCGGGTCCATCCCGAAGCGGGACATCATGTAGTCCGAGCCATAAAAACCATCGAGGTCGGTCAGTGCCGGGTCCGTCTCGATGACGTAATTCTGCGCCGGATTCGTATTGAGGTTGAACATCCCGTTGGACGGAAGCAAGTTGGTCTCATCCGTTACGGTGGACGCCTTGCGCTGCTGTTCGTCCGGGTCGGGAGCATTGATAATGCCATTTCGCTCGGTCAGGCCGTTGGTAACAGTGCCGCCAGTGATGTTGACCTTGTTCCCCGCATCCAACGTGCCGTAGGCGTGATCAATGGTGGTGAGGAACTCCTCGGTACCGCCAGCGATATGGGCGATGCGCGGCGTATTATGGTTGGCATAGCGACCCAGAATCCACCGGACAGCCTTGCGCTTGTAGATATCCATGCCGACGTTCTCAAAGGAGTCGGCCGTGATGTTGATATCACCTGTGGTCGATGTAATGGCGCTGACCGTGTTCTTTGCGGTGCCGGACTCAATGACGATGTCATTATGGGCCGCGATCACAGAGCCTTGGTCCTGCCCCGTGGCAGAGTCTTCGGTGACGATCTCGGTCCAGAGGAATCCGCTGCCGCCAGGACGCCATTTACCGAAATAGGGAGGATTGTATGACAGACGACTTTTGATCCGGTTGAGCTGTGTCTTCTCAGCGGAAGTCAGCGCACCTGGATCAGCAGCAAGCTTGGCCTCGGTGGCCGCGATGGCTTCTACGACCTCTTCATAGGTAAATATATTTCTCGAGGTATCAAGCCCGATAGCGCTGACTTCGGCAGGCTCGATGTTGCGGGTATTGTTCGGCAGTCCCTGACGGGGCGCGTGGCCCATCTGAGCACGGAAGTGATCCCACGCCTCGTCCCCTTCATCTCCATAGAACCAGACACCACCCTCACGGTAGCTCAACTCGGTAGAGCCTCGAACAAGAGTGAATTTCGAGTTGTTATTATTAAACGTGGTCGCGCGGAAGATCAGGCCGCCCTCAAGGGATTCAATAGTGCCGGAATCATTCTGCAGGGTCGCCATGCGGGAGCCTGCGGTGGTTCCCTCAAAGACGGCATCGCCCTTGGCAAGGATGGTGCCTTCGTTATTGTACAGGGTGTCGCCGATGCGGAAGGTAGAGGTGCCGCCAGAGTAGATGGTACCTGTATTAATGGCGTTGTTAGCCGTGATCAGCGCCTCGGTATCCGCCGCCATGAGGCGCTGGTTGTCGAGGGTTCCGGCGTTCACTTCGATATTACTCGCACTAACCAGAGCCGCATCGGTGGGATCAACACGGGCCACGGTGACGGTGGGGGCAGTGAGCGTAGCGGTCCCCGTGGCTTTGACCGTACCGGAAACGTCAATGGAATCCTGCGAGGTCAGGGCCAGCGTATTCCCCGAAGAGACCTTGTTGGTAATCTGAATCTTGCCGTCAGCCGTCATCTCCAGATGCTGGGTGGACTGCACCAGTCCCTTGGTATTGACGCCCACGCCTGCCTCGGTGCCCACGAGCTTGATGCGGCCCGCGTACATGCCGCCAAGGGCAGAGGAATCAATGGAAATGGTGGGCGCGGGGGTACCGTCAGATGCCAGCGTGGTCGTGGTGCCAGAGACCGGATTGTGGCGGTTCTGGCCGGTGATTACGCTCAGGCTCTTGGCGTGAATATCGGCATTGATGGTGGCCACACGGGTGACCAGTTCGAACGCATCAATGTTATTGGTGTTGATGCCCGCGCCATGCACGAGGATGTCACCGCTGCGCACATCGAGGCCCACGAAGGTATTGCCACTGAACTGCGGCACACCCGTGGTCATGGTGGCCTTGGGCGTGTTGATGAAGCCGCCGCCGTTGATGGAAATACCGTTGGGGTTGGACAGGATGTAGTTGGCCGACTGACCGAATATTTCCGTATGCCCCTGAATCGACGAACGCCCGGTGCCGGTGACCTCGTTGAGAATGGTGGTGGCTGCCGCGCCCGAGAAATTCGGGTTCGGAGCCATCGCGCCACCAAGTTGAGACACGCCGGGGGCAACGCCGTTATTGATGATGACGCCCGAGCTGCCGACATTGAAGTCGGTGAACATGTTGTGGGACATGCCGTTGGCGCCCGGTGCAGCAATGTTGACCACATCCACGCCGTTGGGGGCGGTGTCCATGGTGGCCTGATTGGCTGCAGGCGCCGCGGCGTCTGGGGTTATGCCCCCGGCGTGAACCATGGAGGGCGGGCAGAGAATGAGACTGATAAGGAAGGCGATGAAGAGCTGTTTGATGGATTCAAGCATGATGATCACTCGCAGCTAGAAGGAGTATTTGATGGAGGTGTAAATTTCGATGTCGTCTTTTTGCAGAAAGGCAGGCGCGTCAATGGAACGGGCAACGGCAAAGTCCATGACCAGTCGTCCGCCGCTGGTGCGCATACCGACCACCGCGCCCTGGAGCGAACCGCGCTCCTCCAAATCCTTGGGATCGGATCGAATGACGCCCGCGTCGTATCCGGCATAGAGCTGCATGGTGCCCATCCATTCGGATGCGACAGGCGACTTCTCTCTGATATTGGGCAGATTGAGTGTCATCTCATTGCGCATGTATCCACCGATATCACCGCTCAGGCTGTCGTCATGAAAGCCCCGGACGGTGTAGCGGCTGCCGATGCTGATCTGTTCTGCGCTATAAAGGGTATGAGGGGCCCACTGGCCAGTGACGGAGGTATTCCACGAAAGGTTGAGATCCTTGACCTTGAACGGGCGAAAGAAGCTGCCGTTGAACACAAACTTGTTGAACTCGTTACGCGCGGTGTCGAGTGAGGGAGATATATCCCGTTTGGCTCCCAAAAGAGGCAGGCCGTGGCTGTATCCCACCTGTGCGCTGGCTACACCGCCGAGCACACGGTGCGTATGCGCGAGGGTGGTCCCAATGGAAGTAAGAACCTGACTGGTAGCGGCCAGTCGTCCGCTGTTGAAGTAGTTCTGCGTATCCCGATGGGTGAGGGAGACATTCAGTGATGTTTTGCCATTTTGATCACGATGAAGAACACGATCAACGCTCAGGGATGTCGTCGTTGTGTCGCCTTCCGAGGGATAGTTAGCACCGCCGCTGGTCACTTCCGTGCGATATTTATAGTGGCTGAAGGAGCCGGAGAAGGTCCAGTAGCCTAGCGGCACCGAGTAGAAGGCGTTGTAAGTGGCGCTCTTCTGATGCTCATCTGTCAGCCAAGAGTCTGAATCGCCGTTGATGGTGATGTTGAGCAGGTCATTGATGCCGAACAGATTGTCCTTAGCAAGGGCGAGGACATACTGATTGCGGCCGGTGGAATCCTGCCCCGTGTTATCCAGACCAAACGAGGCGCGCCAGGTCTTTTTTCGCTCGTTGGAGACGACAACACGGCTGGCGCCTTGCTCTTCACCAGGAAGCAACTCCATCGATGCATTGTTGGAAGGGAGGCGGTTAATCTGATCAAGCCCCTGTTCAATGTCTCTCAGGTTCAGATACTTTCCGGCCAGTCCGGGAAACGCACCCTTAATCTCCCGCTTACTGCCCTGCCCCTCTTTGAATTCGATCCCCTCGACCTTTCCCTCTACAACCATGATCACCAGATGGCCGCTGGAGAGATCCTGCTCCGGAATGGCCGCACGGGTGGTGACATACCCCTTTTCCACATAGGCATTGGTGATGTCGCGGACGAGATTGTTGACGTCGTTAAGCGTCAGGCAACGGCCGATATACTTGGCCGTAATGGCATCGATATCTTTTTGATCAAGAAGGGTTACGCCCGTAATCTCAATGGACTTGGTCTCCATGCATGGGGCATCAGGAGCCGCCTCCGGGATCTCCGGCAACCGCAAATCCTCGCCAGTCGGAGCCTTTTGCAATTCTTCACGATGCTGCCGCTCCAACTCCAGTCTGCGCTGTTCTTCCTGCCGCTGAAGCTGTTGCTGTTGACGAATGGCATCGTCGACAGGAGCAGCCCAAGCCACAGGGCACACAATAAGAACAATCAGAACGGCAAACGTTGCCGTAGAACAGAAAAAACCGCGCACCAATACCTCCCCGAGCACACAGGAAAAGACCTGTGTTCAACACACAATCGTCGAATCAAAAGCACGTGAGAGGAAGTGGAAGCTGTGACAACGCTTCGCTCGGCAACCCGGCTATCTCCTGAAAGAGACCCGTGGCTTTCCGTCTCCACCTCACGATGGATTTGGCTTTTATAGATAAATCAACTGGTTGGAGCTCCACCCCTGGAATACCCACCAAATGAATTAAAGGTGTCTATCAATTTCTAAACAAATGAGCAAATTGATATTCACCTATTCTTATTCGTATAGGATATTGATAAAAACAATATCACTATGCCTGTAGTATTTGGATGTACGATTTCACACGTTACGGTCACTTGAAATGTCGCGGTCCACACCCAGCAATGGAAAAGCCCGCTCATGGCGGACTATATGGATTGTACTAGGTGAAATAGGATTCCCACAAAAAAAAGACGCTAGAGCAAAAAACTCTAACGCCTTGATTTTATTATGGTGCCCCCAGCGCGATTCGAACACGCGGCACCAGGATTAGGAATCCTGTGCTCTATCCAACTGAGCTATGGGGGCACTGATGTTTCGCCAGTGGCGAACATCGGGGGAAGTAACTAGCCGACCGCATGTGAAAAGGCAAGCCCTTCGTAGAGGTTGCGGGCAGCAATTTACCTCCTTCCGGCTTTTGATATCCTGACCTGACAATTCTGGCAACTGTCTAAAACATTTGATTGATAGGCTATCTATGTAGTACCGAGTCCTGCAGGCGCATAGTGCGCATCGTGAAGACACCAACGGAAACCGCAGCAGACTTGGACTACGCATGACTCTCAGACATAAGACTCTCACCATCACCTTGGTCGGCATCGCCGCCATTCTTCTCTCCGGCTTCGCCCAATTTTGGACCATGCACCGCATTGACGCGGCCTGGGATCAATACGCCAACGAAGCAGCCACACGTGAGGCTCGACTGAACGAGATCAAGGAACAATTCGGCTACGGCGGCATTATTCACAATTTTAAAAACTTCGTTCTACGCGGAGACAAAAAGTTCCTCGAGAAACTCTACGCCAACAAGGAAACGATGGAGAAATCCATTGCTGGTTACAAGGCGTTGAATCTGAGTGAAGAAGAAAAGAAAGCGGTCAGCATCGTCGAATCGGTCATGCAGACCTATGTTGCCGAATCCGCCACTGTGGACGCCCTCTGGGACATCGGTGCTCCGGCCCAGCAGATTGATGGCCGTGTCAAAATCAACGACGGCCCGGCGTTCAAGGCATTTGACCTACTCAATGAGAATTTTCATAGAATATCTGAGGATGCTGACGCCGACATGGCTCAGGCGACCCAACTCCAGATCATCTTCCTCATCGCCAGCTTCGTCCTGCTTTCCGGTGTAATCATCGGCTCTGTTATTCTGCTCCGCACCCAAACCTCAGCCATCGACTCCATGTCCCACGCCATGGTCGAACTGGAAGCCAACAGTGACTTTTCCAAGCGCATGCACGACGGCCGTAATGACGAACTCGGCATGCTCACCGCCACCTTTGACAAGCTTCTCGCCAACATCGAGTCCATGCTGACCCTGAACCGCGCCGTGCTCGACGCTGTTCCCGACCCAATCTTCCTCTCCAAAGACGGCAAGATCGTTTCGGGCAACACCGTGGCCGCCACCTATGCGGGCGTTCACATCAAGGATTTCAAGGGCATGGATGCCAGCAACGTACTTGTTCGCGCACAGAATGCCGCAGATCACGGCGACTACATCACCTGTCTCAAGGCAGGTGAAGAAGTGATCCTCGACGAAGTATCCACCACGGTCAAAGACCGTGACGGCTCCATTCTGGGCGATCTGGTTGTTGCCCGCGACGTCACCGAAATCATCCGCCGCGAAGCTGAGGCAGCAGCCAACCTCAACATGATCCGTGAAGTCGGCATGGAGATCAGCAGCGCAGCTCAGGAATTGGTCAATTCCACCGAGGCTCTCTCCACCCGAATCGAATCCATTTCCGAAGGCGCACACACTCAGCAGGAAATTTCCTCTGAGGCTGCCGCCGCCATGGGGCAGATGAACGAAACAGTGTCCGAAGTCGCCCGTAACGCAAGCGGTGCCGCCGAACAGGCCGAAGAAGCCCGCACCCGTGCGGCTGAGGGCTCCAAGATCGTCGAAGAATCCATCGAAGCCATCTCTTCCGTCAGCCAGCAGGCTGGTGACTTGAAGCTTTCCATGGATGAACTCGGTAGCCATACCGAATCCATTGGTGACATCATCCGCGTTATCAACGACATCGCTGACCAGACCAACCTCCTCGCCCTCAACGCAGCCATCGAAGCGGCCCGTGCCGGAGAGGCTGGCCGCGGCTTCGCCGTTGTTGCTGATGAGGTTCGCAAGCTGGCCGAAAAGACCATGGACGCCACCAAGAACGTGGCTGAAGCCATCGAGTCCATCCAGCAGGTGGCCCGTCACAACATTGAGAGCATGGACGCCGCCGCACTATCTGTCACGCAGGCCACCGAGTTTGCAGGCAAGTCCGGCGACGCGCTCCAGGCCATTGTTCAATTGGTAGAAGGCACCACCGGCCAGGTTCGCTCTATCGCCACCGCTGCCGAGGAACAGTCTGCTGCCAGCGAGCACGTCATGAGCTCTGTCAGCGAGGTAAGCGTCATCTCCGATCAGACCGCCGACGGCATGCGCGAGTCCACCAATGCGATCCGGACGCTTGCCGATCTCGCTCAAAGGCTTGAAGATCTGGCTAGAAAGGCTGGTTAGGGATTCAGGATAGGAAGTCGCCTTCGGCTCCATTGTCAGGTAATTTCGCCTCCGGTGGTCAAAGGGCAATCCCCTTTGCCCCCCACTCTCCGCCTGCGGCGCAATAATTCAATTAGTAAAGAGCTTTCCGGAATACCGGGAAGCTCTTTTATCATTATAGATCTACCACCACGAACGCCCCACCGGCGAGGAGCCCCCGGGGGCTCCCAATCGCCACATTTTTCCGTGCAATTACATTCACACTATTTACAACGATTAAAAAAGGTTTATTGTGCAAAGACGCGGTAGAAGCCGCAATCCTGTTTTCCGCATCCTTTTGGAGGATCTATATGATACGTCAATGTTCCAAACTCACCCTTGCCCTTGTTCTTGTGCTGGCTATGCCGATTCTTGCACAAGCCAACGGCCTTCCCGTATTCACCGAACTCGCTGCAAGAGCGGGCAAATCAGTGGCGTTTATCTCCACCGAAAAGACCTCGACTGCAGCACCCCGTGGCCAGCAGTTCCGCGGCCAGATTCCCGAAGGGCATCCGTTCAGAGACTTCTTTGAGCGTTTTGACCAGTTCTTCGGCCCGCAGGGCCAGGGACAGGGCCAGCCGCACAAGCAGCGTGGTCAGGGTTCCGGCTTCGTCATCACGGCCGACGGCCTGATCGTGACCAACAACCACGTCATCGATGGCGCGGACAAGATTACGGTCAAGTTCCAGGACGATAAGAAGGAATATGTGGCCAAGGTCATCGGTAACGACAAGGAAACCGACCTCGCCGTCATCAAGATTGATGTCGACCGCCGCCTGCCCGTCCTCGCTCTGGGCGACTCCAACGCCATCCAGGTGGGTGAATGGGTGCTGGCCATCGGTAACCCCTATGGTCTGGATAACACCGTCACCGCAGGCATCATCTCTGCCAAGCACCGTATCATCGGCGCTGGCCCGTTCGACAACTTCCTGCAGACCGATGCATCCATCAACCCGGGTAACTCCGGCGGCCCGCTGCTGAACATGCAGGGCGAAGTCATCGGCATCAACACGGCCATCAACGCCGCTGCCGAGAACATCGGTTTTGCCATCCCGTCCAGCCAGGCCAAAAAGATCATCGCGCAGCTGCGTGAAGGCAAGACCGTCAAGCGCGGCTGGCTCGGCGTAACCATCCAGCCCGTGAGCGAGACTCAGGCCAAGGCACTTGGTCTTGATGAAGCGACCGGAGCACTCATCGCCTCTGTTGGCAAGGGCCAGCCCGCCGATAAGGCTGGAGTGAAGCAGGGCGACGTAGTCCTTGAAGTTAATGGCCTTACTGTTGCCGACAACAACGAACTGCTGCGAGCCATCGCAGGCCTTCTGCCCGGCGAAAAGGCAAAGCTCACCTTGTGGCGTAACGGCAAGACCGTCACCCGCACTGTGACTCTGGGTCAGCGCGGCGAGGACACCATGGCCACCATGCGTCCCGAAAAGCCGCAGAAGTCCGATGCTGTGCTGGGCATGTCCCTCAAGCCCGTGAATGAGAAGGAAGCATCCGCACTCGGCCTCGACAAGGCTCAGGGCCTGCTCGTGGTTGATGTTGATCCCACTGCCGCCGCAGCCGATGAAGGCGTGCGTCAGGGCGATGTGATCCTTCAGGCCAACCAGGCGGACGTCAACTCCGCAGATGAGTTGGAGAAGGTCATCCAGCGCGACAAGAAGCGCGGCGCGGTCATGCTCCTGATCAAGCGTCAGGGCCAAAACCTGTTCGTGGCATTGCCCCTCGACGGGAAGTAAATGATAAGACGATCCAAGGGGCTCCTTCGGGAGCCCCTTTTGTTTAAGAGAGAAATCAGATAAAGATGCCGCCGTTGGCGACGATTGATGGATGATTTCGTCTCCGGCGCGGATTAATCATTAACAATACATTATTTCATTATGTCCACGCACGAGCCTATTTCCGAATCCATTCTGGCCTCTCCGGCCAAGGTCAATCTGCACTTGCGCATTCTTGGATTGCGCGAAGATGGGTACCATGAGCTGCACACTCTGTTCTATCCGGTGATGGGGCTTTACGATACCATCCGCATTGAGCCGGGGCATGACGAGCACATGTTCATGCGTTGCCCGGAGAATCCGGATCTGGAATCTGCCTCCAATCTCATTTTTAAGGCGTGGAAGGGATTTGGTGCGGCAACAGGATATCAGCCCGGCATGTTCGTGACGCTGAACAAAAAGATTCCCATGGGAGGCGGCCTCGGTGGCGGCAGCTCAAATGCGGCCACCATTCTGCGCTGGTTGAATGAAAACGCTGGAGAACGCGCCCTGCCTCAGGAACAACTTATTCAGTTGGCAGCAGCGCTGGGGGCGGACGTGCCCTTCTTCCTTATGGATGGGCCTGCATGGGCTGGCGGCATCGGCGAAAAGCTGACTCCATCTGATATTTCACTGGCTGGAATGACTATGCTCATTGCCTGCCCGGACATCCATGTGAACACCCCGTGGGCGTACAAGGCGTGGGATGAAGCCAATGGATTCCCCAAATCAAGTGAACCCTTGACAAGCACGGATAACGATACTAAGAATCCGTCTCCCGTCGCGGCCCCGGAAGTGATGAACGACTTCGAGGAAGTGGTTTTCGCGAAGCACCCGAAACTTCGCAAAATCAAGGAATCGCTCATCAAACACGGAGCTGCATCCGCCGCCATGAGCGGCTCGGGAGCCTCCCTGTTCGGGCTCTTCCGTGACAGGGATACAGCCATGTCCGCTGCACAGGCTCTCGAAAATAACGGGCTTGAAATTTTCACGACGGACTGTCAATAAGCACCCGTCGGTCGATGAGGCGGTCAAACATCGCCAGCCAGCAATGGCGAATGTTATCTCATCGACACAATCTGCTGGGGCGTCGTCAAGTGGTAAGACATCAGGTTTTGGTCCTGACATTCGAGGGTTCAAGTCCTTCCGCCCCAGCCACTTTTTTTTAAAATCCAGTATTGCGGGGACATTGACATGCATGGTGAGTTGAAAATCATCTCCGGTTCCGCCAGCCCGAAGCTGGCAGAGGCCATTTGCGAACACTTGGGCACCAAACCGGCGCCGGTACTTCGTGAACGTTTTTCCGACGGTGAAATCCGCATCGAAATCGGCGAGAACGTGCGCGGCGACGACGTGTTCGTAGTGCAGCCCACCTGCTCTCCCGTAAACTACCATCTGATGGAACTGTGCCTGATGCTGGACGCCCTGAAGCGCGCCAGTGCCTCGCGCGTTACCGCAGTGGTTCCCTACTTCGGCTACGCTCGCCAGGACCGCAAGGTCGTTCCCAGAGCTCCCATTTCCGCCAAGCTGGTAGCTGACATGCTCGGCACCGCTGGCATGCAGCGTCTGGTCACCTGTGACCTGCACGCCGGTCAGATCCAGGGCTTCTTTGACTGTCCGGTGGACAACCTGTTCGCCGCTCCGGTCCTGCTGGAAGAACTGCGCGAGCGTGATGACGACTTCGTCATCATCTCCCCTGATGCTGGCGGCGTGGAACGTGCCCGTGCCTACGCCAAGCGCCTCGGCGCCTCCCTGGCCATCGTGGACAAGCGCCGCGATGCACCCAACCAGGCCAAGGCCATGCACATCATCGGTGACGTCAAGGACAAGGTCGCTGTGGTTATCGACGACATGATCGATACTGCCGGCACCATGTGCGCCGCCGCCAATGTCATCATGGATAATGGCGCCAAGGACGTTATGGCATGCGCCACCCACCCGGTGCTGTCCGGTCCGGCTCACCAGCGCCTGCAGGAATCCGCCTTCTCCGAAGTGATCGTCACCGACACCATTCCGCTCAAGGATGACGGCAACTGCTGCGACAAGGTCAAGGTCCGCTCCGTAGCATCCCTGTTGGCCAAAGCTATCAATAACGTACACACGGAATCGTCCGTGTCCGTACTCTTCGTATAAGGGACTCGTCCCAACACCATTTAAAGCGCGAGCGTCCGTTCACAGTGAACGGCCAGGGCGTAAAAGGAGAAACATCATGGCAGAACTGCTGAAACTCAACGTTCAGGAACGCACTGAACTGGGCAAAGGCCCCAATCGTCGTCTCCGTGCCACCGGCATGGTTCCCGGTATCTACTACGATGCACAGGGCAACAACATTCCCGTTAAGATGGAAATGGTTCCCTTGCAGAAAGCTTACCAGGCACTCGGTAACGCACAGGTCTTCGATCTGGTCCTGGAAAAGGACGGCAAGACCGAAACCCATCCTTCTCTGATGTGGCGCGTCCGCAACGAGCCGGTATCGGGTACCCCTGAGCACGTCGACTTCTTCGGTGTAGACCTTGAGAAAGAAATCAAGGTTGCTGTTCACTTCGAAATCACCGGCCGTTCCCCGGGCGTCAAGCTTGGTGGCCGCCTCGAGCAGTACCGCGAATTTGTGGAAGTCATTTGTAAGCCCATGGACATCCCCGCTTCCATCGCTCTCGACATCTCCGAGATGAACCTGCTGGATTCCATCCGCATCGAGGACGTGGAATTCCCCGAAGGCGTAACGCCTGTCTTCGACGAAAACTTCGCCGTCCTGCACGTCTCCGCCAAGCGCGTGGAAGTTGCTGAGGAAGAAGGTGAAGAGGGTGCTGAAGCCGCTGAAGCAGCTGAATAGCATCGACTCACACGAATATACGACCTCCCGGAGCATGGCCCGCCATGCTCCGGGAGTTTTTGCTTGATCGGCTTGTGTGCTACAGTGCACACGCGCCAACCTTCCGCAAGGACCATCTGTCATGGAATACAAAGGACTTATCGTCGGTTTGGGCAATCCTGGCCCCAAGTACGAGGATACCCGACACAACATCGGGTTCATGCTCGTGGACCGTATTCTGTCCGTGGCCGAGTCCCGCAAGAACATGAAGCTGGAGAAGATCGACGAATCCGGCGACTATGAATTGTGGAAGGTCAAGTTTGCCGGAGCGTACCGGCTTCTTGCCAAACCCCTGACCTACATGAACCTAAGCGGCAAGGCAGTATCCAAGATCTGTGGCCGCCACGGCCTGACACCTGAACAGGTTATGGTGGTCCACGACGAGCTGGATCTTCCGGTGGGCCGCATGAAGGTTAAAAAGGGAGGCGGCAATAATGGGCACAATGGCCTGGAGTCTATCCAGGACAGCCTGAATACGCCTAATTTCTTCCGCCTGCGACTGGGTGTCGGTCGACCGGCGGACAAGTTCAAGCCCATCAGCGAATGGGTGCTGGAACCGTTCTTTCCTGAGAATGCCGAGCACCTGCCCGCCATCATTGAGCACGCCGTCAAGGGGCTCGACATTTACTATCGACGGGGCGTGGGCTTTGCCACCCAGCATATCAACAGTTTTTCCATTGAGCCGCCCGTAGAAAAGGAAGCGGACAAGCCGCAGGAATCATCGACAGACGCGTAATCCAAATAGGATTACTGTAGGATTGGACTCTTTCATGCCTTTCCGGTATGATGTCCTTCTGCGCATATGAAAAAAGCAGTAAGCAAGGAGCTTGGTTTCCAGTGTTCAAGGTCAATGAGTTAGTTGTATACCCTTCCCAGGGCGTCGGTCGCGTAGAGCGTATCGAGTCCCAGGAAATCGGCGGCGTGAAGGCCGATTTCTATATTGTTCGCATCTTAAGCAACAACGTGACCTTGATGGTTCCGGTGCTGAATGCCATTAACGTCGGCCTGCGCTCCGTGTGCAGTAAACGCATCGGTCAGGCGATTTTCGAATCCCTCAATGACCGATCCGAATTCACCGGCTACACCGGTCAGAACTGGAACCGTCGCTACCGCGAATATTCCGAAAAGCTGAAATCCGGCGATCTTTCCGATGTTGCATACGTTCTCAAGGAGCTTTTCCTCATTGGAAAAGACAAAGAACTCTCCTTTGGTGAGCGTCGCTTGCTGGAGCAGGCAATGGGCCTCGTATCCATGGAACTGGCCCACTCACTGGGTCGAGACCAGGAAGAGGTCAAAGAAGCCATCAACGAAATGTTTGCCGATGTCATCGCTGCTCAAGAAGGCGACGAAGACGAATAATTGCCTCTTTTCATCTGATTTTCAAACAGCCGCCAATTAAGGCGGCTGTTTTTTTGCCTGAAATACCGATCTGACTTGTCAACAGCTGCGGATTAGTATAATTCGGAATTGTCGCCACATCTGTGGCTTGATACATATATCCCACTCCATTCGTTATTTGAGACGTGAAAGACGTCGCAGCAAACCTGCAAGAGGTAACGCGCAGTTTACCCCCTTGGTCTGACTAAATATCGACCAATCATATTTCGTATATTCGGGTCCGTATTACAGGACCATTCCCATCGGTAATGAAAGGTCTCGTTCGAGACGGTTGGATATATCCGCAGCAACCTTTAAAACACAAATTTCAATCACATGGCTGAGAAAAAGACAGATCAAGACGCTCCCAAGCCCAAACGCAGAACTTCCGCGAAAAAGACTGACGCCAAGAAAACCGACGCCCCCAAGCCCAGAGCTAGGAAAACGGACGTCAAAAAGGCCGAAGCCAAAAAGCCTGCTGCAAAGCCCCGGGTCAGCAAGAAGCCGCACGTTGGTACACCCAACGGCAACGGTATTGACCGCCTGAACCTGGCAGAACTCAAGCTCAAGTCCATGAAAGAACTCACGGACCTGGCTGTTCAGCTCGAGGTGGAGAACCCCAGCAGCTTGCGCAAGCAGGAGCTCATCTTTGAGTTGCTACAGCAGTGCGCTTCACAGAACGGCCAGATCTTCGGCGACGGTGTCCTTGAGATCCTGCCCGACGGTTTCGGTTTCCTCCGTTCTCCCATGTACTCCTACATGCCCGGCCCGGACGATATTTATGTTTCTCCTTCACAGATTCGCCGCTTCGGCCTTCGTAAAGGAGACATGGTTTCCGGCCAGATTCGCCCGCCCAAGGAAGGGGAACGTTACTTCGCCCTGCTCCGCGTCAGCGAGATCGGCATGGAGAAGCCGGAGCACACCAAGAATCTGGTGCTGTTCGACAACCTGACTCCCCTCTATCCTCAGGAACAGCTGAAGCTGGAAAACGGGGACAAGAATTTCTCCGCACGCATCATCGACCTGCTCGCCCCCATCGGTAAGGGCCAGCGCGGCGTCATCGTGGCACCGCCCCGTACGGGTAAGACGATCATGCTGCAGACCATCGCCAACTCCATCAACGCAAACCATCCTGAAGTCGACCTCATCGTCCTCCTCATTGACGAGCGTCCCGAGGAAGTGACGGACATGCAGCGTACGGTCAAGGCCGAGGTGGTGTCCTCCACCTTTGACGAGCCACCGACCCGCCACGTCCAGGTTGCCGACATGGTCATTGAAAAGGCCAAGCGCCTTGTCGAGCGAGGCCGCGACGTGGTCATCCTGCTCGACTCCATCACCCGCCTGGGTCGCGCCTACAACGCTGTTACACCGTCCTCCGGCCGCGTCCTTTCCGGCGGTATCGACGCCAACGCACTGCAGCGCCCCAAGCGCTTCTTCGGTGCTGCCCGTAACGTGGAGGAAGGCGGCTCTCTGACCATCATCTCCACCGCGCTCATCGATACCGGCTCCCGCATGGACGAAGTCATCTTCGAAGAGTTCAAGGGCACCGGCAACATGGAACTCTATCTGGACCGTCATCTCTCCGAGAAGCGCGTCTACCCTGCCATCGACATCAACCGCTCCGGCACCCGCAAGGAAGAGCTGCTGCTCGGCGACGACGTTCTCAACCGCGTCTGGATCCTGCGCAAACTGCTCTCCCCCATGAGCGCCATCGACTCCATGGAGTTCCTGCGCGGCAAGATGAAGGGAACCAAGAACAACAAGGACTTCCTTGATTCCATGAGCAAATAGCTCACATCGAGATACGACACCAAAAGACGGCCTCCTGAGGCCGTCTTTTTTCGTTCCTGGATATGATTAGGAATGGAAGTCGTATGGTTAGCTGTCCTTATTGAATCATTTTTATGTGCAGTTGTTGTACGAGGTTGCCACGCTCCAGCAAATGATTACAATAGCCCTATCCATTTAACATCAAGGACACCACCAACGTGCGACGCCTTTTCACCATATTCCCCGCTTTTTTTGCAGCCATGCTGCTGATTCTCGCACCGGCCATGAACGCTCGTGCCGGAGTTCTTACTCCGGACAAGCTCACTATCCGAAAAGAGAACGAGATGGGCCGCAACTTTGACCGTCTCATCCGTCAGCAGATGAGCATGGTAGGCGACACCTACATCACTGACTACGTGGACGAGCTCGTACAGAACGTGGTCAAAGGCAAACGGCCCATGCCCTTCAAAGTCAGAAGTGCTGTCGTTGCCAACCCATTGCTCAACGCATTCGCCATCCCGGGTGGCTACATCTACATTTTCACTGGCCTGATCCAGGATGTGACCAGCGAGTCGCAACTGGTCGGCGTCATTGCGCACGAATTGGCGCACGTTTCCCAACGTCATGTGGCCAGCCGTCTTGAAAAACAAGGCAAGATAGGCATGCTGACCATGGCTGGTGTTCTGGCCGGCATTTTCCTCGGCATGGCCGGAGGATCCAACCAAGCTGGTGCAGCCCTCATGGCAGGCGCACAAGGCATTGGAACAGCAGCCATGCTGCAATATTCTCAGGACGACGAACGGGAAGCTGACCACGTAGGTCTCAACTCCATGATCAAAGCCGGCTACAACCCGGAAGGGATGCCGCAAACCTTCGAGATCATGAAGAAGAAGCACTGGTTCGACAATGGCAGACAGAACGTGCCATCCTACCTGTCTACTCACCCCGGCTTGTCCGAGCGTATCACCTATCTGAACGACCGCATCAAGCGGATGCCCAAGACGCTCACCGAGCGCAAAGACGACAACGCCCAGTTGAAACGCGTTCAGGCGCTTGTCCGCTCCAAGCTCTCCGCACCCGACACTGCGTTGGGCTACTATATAAGCAAGCCCGAAAACACCTATACGGCCTTGGACTATATGGCCGTGGGAGTTATTCAGGAACGACTCAAAGCACGCGACAAGGCCCAGATAGCGATTGAGAAGGCCCTGCAAATGGCTCCCAAGGATCCGCTTGTTTCACGAGAAGCCGGTATTTTCTACTTCAAGAGCGGTGATCGCAAAAAGGCGTTCCAGTATCTCCAGATGGCGGTCATCAAGAACCAGCGTGACGCTTTGGGGCTGTTCTACTTCGCCCGTCTCCAGGCTGAAAATGATCAGTACAAGCGGGCCGCGGAAAATATGCGCAAGGTCATGGAGATCGTGCCGGAAGACTGGGAGGTACACCATCACCTCGGCATGATCCTGGGCGAGTCAGGCGATCAGTTCGGCGGCAACCTTCAGCTAGCCTATGCCGCTCTCTATGGTGGCAACAAGGGAAAAGCCCGATACCACAAGGGATTGGCAGCACAATTGGCCAAGACACCTGCTCAGCAGGAAGAACTCAAACAATTTGACGCGGTCTTCAGCGAGTGGACCAAGCCAGTCAAATAATCGTTCCTTGAAGGCCGGAACCTTTTCGCGTAGTCTGACTCTTTTTTCGACACCACACAAATAAAGCGACCAAGAATGATCATCGCAAGAACCATAGAAGAACTGGAAGGCGTCATCGCCGGGTCCTGTGTGACCATCGGCAACTTTGACGGCGTCCACAAAGGCCATCAGCGCCTCATCCGCCTTGCCTGCTCCCGAGCAAAGGCGCAAGGGCTACTGAGCGTAGTCGTCACTTTTGACCCTCATCCGCTCCGAGTGCTGCGCAACGATGCTCCGCCCTTCATCACGCTGACCGAGCAGAAACTCGAGCTTATCTCCCAATATGGCCCTGAGGCCTGCCTGCTTCTTGAGTTCAACATGGAAATGGCCAAACTCGCTCCCGAACAGTTCGTCCAGAAATATCTGATCGACGGCCTGAACATGAAGGAAATGATCATCGGCTACGACTATCACCTGGGCAAAGGTCGCGCAGGCAATTTCGAAACCCTTTCCAAACTCGGCAAGGACCGCGGTTTCACCGTTGATCGCCTTGAACCCGTGTCAATCGACGGCGCGGTGGTCAGTTCCACCCGCATCCGCGATCTGGTACAGGCTGGCAAAGTATGGCCCGTACGCCCGCTGCTAGGCCGCTTCTATCAGGTCAAAGGCGAAGTCGTGCATGGCATGAACCGTGGTGGCCGTTTGCTCGGCTTCCCCACCGCCAACCTCAAGCTGGTTGACGAACTCCATCCCAAACCCGGCGTCTACGCCATCTGGGTTGAGGTAGACAACGAAGTACACATGGGCGTGGCCAACATCGGCAAGAACCCTACCTTTGGCAACGACGCCCTGTCTGTGGAAGCGCACCTCATCGACTTCAACGGCGACCTGTATGGCCGCGACATCCGCGTACACTTTGTGCAACGCATCCGCGATGAAAGAAAATTTTCTGGTATTGACGAACTCAAGGATCGCATCACCAAGGATGTGGATCTGGGCCGTCAAATCCTATCCCAACCCGAGGCCGAAATCCGGGTAACTCACGCCGACCTCGCAAACGAAACGGCAGAAGTGTAATCATGCTCAACCAGTTCATCAGATACTGGCAGGATTTCGCAAAATCCTACTCAACCATTGCTTCATTTCGCTGGCTGGTCATCGGCGTACTTGTCGGCACCCTGTCCGGCTTGGTCGCCGTCGCCTTCTTCTGGCTGGTGGAAATCGGCAAATTCTTTCTCCAGCACAACCTGGCGGGTATCGTTTCCCCGGAACCGGCTGGTGAAGGGATCTTCCACGGTCCAGCGGGCGAGTTCCGTCCATGGCTCATCCCGGTGTTCACTACCGGCACCGCCCTCCTAACAGGGTGGTTAGTCAACCGATTCATCCCTGAGACCATCACCGGCGGCACCGACGGCACCGATGCTACCATCAACGCTTTCCACAATCATGGTGGCGTCATCAAGGCCCGCGTAGCCATCATCCGCGGCCTCTGCTCTGTCCTGACCATTGCGTCCGGTGGTAGTGCCGGTCGCGAAGGCCCCATTACTCAGATGGGCGCTGGAGTGGGTTCCTGGCTTGCCAAGAAATTCGATTTTTCTGCAAAAGAACGTCGCCTGCTCCTGCTCTCTGGTGCAGCTGGCGGCCTGGGCGCCATTTTCCGTGCACCGCTTGGTGGTGCATTGACCGCCGTCGAGGTTATCTACCGCGAGGACTTCGAGGCTGAGGCGATCCTGCCTTCGGTCATGAGTTCGGTAGTATCCTACTCCATCTTCACGTTCTTCTTCGGCACCGAGCCCATCTTTGGCATCCCGCGCTTCTCGTTCCACGACCCACGCGAGCTGATCTTCTACGCGATTCTCGCATTTGTCTGCGCCGGTGCTGGCTGGATGTACATCCGCACCTTCTATTTCATTAAATTCAATGTCTTCTACCCGCTGCGCGAGAAGATCGGCATCATCTGGTCCATGGGACTGGGCGGTCTGGCCATGGGCCTGCTGGGTATTCTGTACCCCTACACCGCCACTGACGGCCTGATCACCGGCGGCCTGCTCTCAGGCGGCTACGGCTGGTTGGAGCTCGCCATTCTCGGCCAGATTCCCGCCCTTGGCATGTGCTACATCATCGTGGGTA
This sequence comes from Pseudodesulfovibrio sp. zrk46, assembly GCF_012516435.1. NCBI lineage: Bacteria > Pseudomonadati > Thermodesulfobacteriota > Desulfovibrionia > Desulfovibrionales > Desulfovibrionaceae > Pseudodesulfovibrio > Pseudodesulfovibrio sp. zrk46. Next base: position 2,387,399 of record NZ_CP051216.1, on the reverse strand, counting down.
AGACCCTTGCTACGTCCGTCACCATCGGCTCCGGCATGTCCGGCGGCATGTTCGCACCCGCCCTGTTTGTGGGCGGCATGTCCGGCGGTCTGGTTGGCAAGGTTGGGCACGAACTCTTCCCCAATATCGTCACCCAGCCCGGTGCCTACATCCTTGTTGGTATGGCCGCCTTCTTCGCAGGTGTGGCAAACGCCCCCATCGGCCCGCTGATCATGGTCACCGAGCTCACACAGGGTTACGGCCTGCTGGCCCCGCTCATGCTCGCCTCGGCACTCTGTCTGGTCCTGAGCCGCAACATATCGCTCTATGAGCATCAGGTGGAGAACAAGTTCGAATCCCCGGCACACGCCGAAGATGCCACCATTAACGTGCTCGAACAGATGCACGTGGTGGACTTCTACAACCCCGGCGATGTGATCGTGCTGGAGGAATCCACTACGCTTAAGGCGCTCACAGATATCATCGCCAACTCGGATCAGCTCTACTTCCCTGTCAAAAATGATGAAGGCCAATACGTGGGCATGGTCTCCATCCACAACGTCCGCAACTGGATGTTCGAGGAAGACCTGCACGATCTGGTAGTGGTACGCGACCTCATGTCTCGCCCGGTTTACGTGCGCCCGGACTATGACCTTTATCAGGCCCTGCTCCGCTTCGTGAACACCGACTACGGCCAGATTCCAGTGGTTAACCAAATCGACACCAACGAGATCGAAGGCCTCATCAACCGTGATGATGTGTTCCAGGCCTACGCCGAAGCTATTGCCGAAGTTAAGGGCGATAACGAGTAATCATCTCACCCTTCCTATCCGCAAAATAAGGCGGCGTATCGTTCTGATACGTCGCCTTTTCATTTCCAATCTGAAAAACATTCTAATAACCATAGAATATCATTGCCATCAATCCACGATACTTAGTACCATCCCCACAAACTCGTTTTCCTGTGACTGTACTGAAGGTGAATGCAATGGCAAAACGCGGAAAAATGAAGAGTGTGTATGTCGTCAAATCCGCTCCCAAAGAGATTGACGAAAAACACAAGGAATTGAATAAGAAAAACGTCTACCTGCTCAAGTCGGACGAACAAGTCGTCAATCTGTACCGAGACATCGTTTGTGATTTCGTAGATGAAAATGACGGTTTGTTCATTGCCATCAGTCAGGACAAGACCTTCTTCCACAACTTCCGTAATTCCTTTTATAAGGAACTGGAAATTGATCAGGAACGCATTCGTATCAGTCCTACCCCTCGACGCGCGCGTGAAGAAATCAGTGTCTACAGAGAATATCTCAAGAAGCCGTTTCTCTTCATAGAAAGTCAGCTTGAGGGATACTCGTCTCTTCCTGTCGTTGAGGAGATGAAGGCAGAATTCAAAGACATGTTCATCATCGTCATGATGCATGAGGTTGATGAGAAAAAAATGGCCCAGTTTGTAGAAGCTGGCGCCGATAATTTCATCACCAAACCGGTTTCGGTTAATATTCTCATAGAAAAAATTGCCAATACTTTGGTGCCGCCAGACGAAATAGGGAAAAAGGTTCGTGAAGGCAAGGAACGTCTTCGCAAAGTGGAATTTGCCTTAGCCTATGGCGTAGCTCGCGACATCTTGGAAATGAAGCCGGGAAGTCCGGCAGGACTGATGATCATGGGAGACGCCCTCAAAGGATTGGGCAAACGAATGGACGCCCTGAAGCTCTATCTTCAAGCCGCTGAGAATGCTCATATGTACCTTGAGCCACTCAAAAAGATTGTTGTCTATTATGAGGAAGAGGATGATCAGGAATCTGTTCTGAAATATCTCCTCAAAATCGACGAACTCTCGCCGCTGCACAAGGGACGAAAACAACAGATAGCAGAGCTGTACTTTACGAAAGGAGAGATAGCTAAGGCTGCCTCTTATTTCCTTGCTGCAATTCGACTCATGCATGAGCAGAAACTATCCGACTGCGTCAATGTGGCCGTTAAGTATGCGAACAGGATATATGAAAAGAACATGAGTGCGTCTTTGCCATTGCTTGAAGCATGTTCAAAGCTGGCCCGTGTTTACAGCGTAGAACTGGATTGGTCATTATACAATCGGCTTGGCATGTTGCTTCGCAGGGATAAGCGTTGGCGCGAAGCCATTGATGCGTACGTTAAGGCAGCCCATTTATCCCCCAAGGACGAGTCCATCCTCTTCAATATGGGCATGGCCTTTGTGGAAGGCAAAGATTACGGCAGCGCGGCTGAAAAATTTGAACGGGCACTCAAGCTCAACCCCGACCTATATAAAGGGAATCTGGAGATTGCATACGGCATGGGCCAGATCTTCATGAAGGCCAATCGCCTTCGCAATGCCGCCCGGGTGCTTGAGGATGTCTATTCGGTTGATCCCAACTACAAGAAAGTTGGCGAGCTACTCAAATCGCTCAAAGAGAAAAAGAAGTAGTCAGCTACCGAATCATCATCCCGGCCAACTCCTTCACGATCTTGGCCGCTGTCATGGCAGTCACTCCATTGATATCCCGTCGCGGGTTCAATTCCACCACGTCTGCACCAATGACCGGTGCATCGATGGCGTGGATCATGTCCAATAACTGGCGGGTAGTCATCCCCCCGGGTTCATGATGTGACACGCCGGGCGCAAACGCCGGGTCCAGCGCATCCATATCCACGGTCACGTAAACCGGAGTATCGAACGACAGTTTCGGCCACGAAGCGAAATCCTTCATCTCCAGCCACTCCAGGCCGAGCTTCTCTTTCTGTTCCCGCTGATGCCCATTGGCTGTACGGATTCCTACAGACATAAGGCGTTTACACAAGCCCTCTTCCATGATCCGAGCCATGGGGCAGGCATGCGACAATTTGTTGCCCTCAAAGTTATCGTAGCAGTCAGGATGAGCGTCAAAGTGAAGCACGGCAAATGGCTCCACACTATCAGCCAGCCCTTTTACCAATGGATAGGTGACGGAATGATCACCGCCCAAGAAGAGTCCCTTGCGCCCTGAGGCGACGAGCTTTCGCGCCCCCTCTTCAATGTCTGTCACTGCGGTATCGGTTCCCATTGTCATCAGGCCGCCGTCTTCAACATGGAGATTCAGGTCAAAGCCGGTCTCGGACCACATGTTGGCAGAGTCGCAGCGATAGGCTTCCAGCAGTGCAGTCGGGCCTTCTGCAGCGCCCTGCATGTAGGAGGACTGCTCATCATAGGGGATACCCAGTAAGGTAACGGTCAGTTCAGCGGTCATGGGGAGTCCTTGCAAAACGGGCCGGAACACATGAGGTGATCCGGCCCGGTAGAGTCATTACAATGTGTGTGACTAGAGGATATAGCGCGAAAGATCGCGATCTTCCACTACGTCGTCGATCTGATCCTTCACATAGTCACGATCCACGACCACCTTCTGGCCGGACTTGTCCGGGGCTTCGAAGGAGAGGTTGGCGAGAATCTTTTCCATGATGGTATACAGACGACGGGCACCGATATTCTCAGTCTCCTCGTTGATCTTTTCAGCGTTGGAAGAGATCTCTTCAAGTGCTTCCTTGGTGAAGTCAATGGACACGCCTTCGGTCTCCAGAAGCGCCTTGTACTGAACGGTCAGTGCGTTCTTGGGCTCGGTCAGAATCCTGTAGAACTCTTCCTTGTGCAGGGAGTTCAGTTCTTCACGCAGCGGGAAACGACCCTGCAACTCGGGGATGAGATCGGACGGCTTGGCAAAATGGAACGCTCCGGCTGCGATGAACAGGATGTGGTCGGTCTTGATCATGCCGTACTTGGTGTTGACCACGCTGCCTTCGACCACGGGGAGCAAGTCGCGCTGTACGCCCTCGCGGGAGACATCTGCGCTGCTGCCGCCAGCATCCTGACGGGAAGCGATCTTGTCCATTTCGTCAACGAACAGGATACCCTGCTGCTCGACGCGCTCACGGGCCAGTTCATTGACCGTCTCCGGATCAATGAGCTTATCGGCCTCTTCGTCGATGAGCACCTGATAGGCTTCCTTGATCTTCATCTTGCGCTGTTTTTTGCGATCCGGGAACATGTTGGAGAAGGCATTCTGCAGGTTGGAGCCCATCTCTTCCATGCCGGGGATGGCCATGATTTCCACCTGTGCGCCGGACTGGGTGGAAACTTCCATCTCCACTTCTCGCTCGTCCAGCTCGCCACGGCGGAACATCTGGCGAAACTTCTCTCGAGTGCCGGAGTCCTTGGGCTCTTCCTTCTGCTCCTCCACTTCACCATTGGCAGAGCCCATGAAGAAGCCGGCAGGACCGGAAGACTTGGGTTTGCTTGGCAGGAGCAGATCGAGCAGGCGCTCTTCAGCGTACTTTTCCGCCTTGATGCGGACCTTCTCGGTCTCTTCTTTGCGGACCATGTTCACGCCCACTTCCATGAGATCACGGACCATGGACTCCACGTCGCGTCCCACATAGCCCACCTCGGTGAACTTGGTGGCCTCGACCTTGAAGAACGGGCAGTTGGTCAGGCGGGCGAGACGACGGGCGATCTCGGTCTTACCAACGCCGGTGGGGCCCATCAGGATGATATTCTTGGGGGCGATTTCGTCGCGCAGCTCAGGATCAAGCTGCTGTCTGCGCCAGCGGTTACGCATGGCAATGGCGACCATTCGCTTGGCTGCTTCCTGGCCGATAATATATCTGTCGAGTTCGGATACGATCTCGCGGGGAGTCAGATTGCTCATTTACTTATCCTGTGCTTCGATAATGATGTTGTCGTTGGTGTACACGCAAATTTCAGCAGCGATTTCCATGGCCTTTTGCGCGATCTCCTTGGCCGGGAGGTCAGTGTTGCGCTGAAGGGCACGGGCCGCGGACAGGGCGTAGGAGCCGCCGGAGCCGATGGCAGCCACGCCGTCGTCGGGCTCAATAACGTCACCGGTACCGGAGATGATGAGCACATGCTCACCGTCTGCCGCCAGCAACATGGCTTCCAGCTTGCGCAGGTACTTGTCGGTGCGCCAGTCCTTGGCCAGCTCCACAGCGGCGCGGACCAGATTACCAGCGTAGGTTTCCAGCTTGGCTTCAAAGCGTTCGGACAGGGTAAAGGCGTCAGCGGTGGCACCGGCAAAGCCGACAGTAACCTTGTCCTTGTAGATACGCCGCACCTTGCGTGCGGTGTGCTTCATGACAACGGCCTGCCCAAAGGTGACCTGTCCGTCACCGGCTACAGCCGTGCCGTTTTCATCTTTAACGGCGATGATGGTTGTTCCTCTGAGTTGCATGCGATTCTCCTTGCCTGGTTACAGGACTTTGTTGGCAGCGGCGAGCCAGGTATCATGGGCTTCGCTGCCGTGCAGGACCATCCCCGCCTCAGCCACCAGCCCGGCCTCGAGCCCCTCTTTCAGGGCGGCCAGGGCAATGCGGGTGGCGGCTTCCACAGGGTAGCCGTACACACCGCACGAGATGGCGGGAAAAGCGATGGTCGAAATGTCGTACTTGTTGGCGAGCTTGAGCGAATTGACGTAGGCGTTACGCAGCAACTCGGGCTCACGATTGTCGCCGCCGCGCCAGATAGGCCCGACGGTATGGATAATGTGCTTGGCCGGAAGATTGAATCCGGGGGAGATCACGGCTTCGCCGGGCGGCAGAGTGCCGATATCGGCGATAATGGTCCGGCATGCCTGCTGGAGTTCGACGATCCCGGCACGGCGATGGATCGCCCCGTCCACGCCCCCGCCCCCGGCCAGTGCGGAATTGGCGGCATTGACGATGGCGTCGCCTTCAAAGGTTGTCAGGTCGCCCTGCGTAATGAAGAGATGGCCGGAGCCGATTTCCCAGCGTTGCATGATAGATGGAAAGATAATCCCTGAATCCCGCTTGGCAAGAGGCAGGCTTCATTTCACTCCATGAATCGGCAGTTTCCCTTTCACGGGCTATGGATTTGCGGTACGGTTACAATCAACCGGGAGGACATCATGAAACTCAGAGTGGGCGTCCCTTTTGCAAAGCACGGCATGGTCACGAAAGAAACCATGAATAGTCTTCGGACATTGGAGCAATGTCCGGATTTTGAGACCGAAGTTCTCATGACGCAGGGGAGCAACGTTCCCCTGGCCCGCAACAACATGGTTAACAACAACCGCTCCAGTCTGGTTCATCAAAAACTAGATGGTTTCGATTACCTGCTCTGCGTTGATGCAGACACTGGTTTTACACCGGATCACATACACCAACTGCTGAAGCATGATCTGGACATAATAAGCGGTGCCTACCCAATGAAACTGCACGCTGACCGATTTGCGGCTGGCTGGTTTGGTGAAGTTAGAGGCCTCTCCCCCATGGACAGCCGTGTGCCCATAGATTCAACGGGCCTGTTGGAAGTGGATTGGGTTGGATGCGGTTTCCTTCTAGTCCGCCGCGAAGCGTTAGAGGCCATTCCGTATCCGTGGTTCTCCTATGACGAAGCCCGATATGTATCCGACAAAGGAGAGTGTGCAGTAGCCATTTCCGAAGACATTGGCTTTTGTCTCAGGGCACAGAATAGTGGCTTCAAGATTCATCTTGATGCCGACTGCCGAGTGGAGCACGTTTCTCACCCTAATGAAAGGACGGGCAGCCAGCTACTGGATGCACTCAACGACCTGCTCTACAACAGAGAGACCATCGCCCAGCATGTCTCCGCCATGAGCAAAGAAAATGCGCGACTCCGGGCCATGCTTTCGGACCAGGAGCCGCGCGAAGAATAGGAAGTCAGATTTAGGTCTGGAAAGTGGTGAAATCCGCGTCTGTTACTTCATCGCCCGACGTATCAAAGGTGATGTTCATGAGAAGCGTATTGCCACCCGCCGTGCTGCCGTTGGAATCATACCAGATGCGACCGGAGCCGTTGCCCAGATCCTCGAAAATGATCCCCTCACCAGCCAGGTTGGTTTCTGTTCCACTATACCCTGCGCTGACCTTTTCGAAGCTGGTGCCATTGACCAGTGAACCGGACAAGGAACCGACGTTAAAGAGTTGGAAACTGTCGTCTGCAGAGTGAAAGTCTGAAATGCTGTCTGTTCCTGTTCCGTCAAAGTAGTTGAAGATATCGCTGCCCGCACCACCAGTGAGGATATCATTGCCACCCTTGCCGTCGATAATGTCATTACCGGAACCACCGATAATCGTGTCTACCAGGCCGGCTCCTGTGAGCGTATCGTTACCGGAACCACCGGTGATGTTGTAGATATCATTGCCGCCAGAGGCATCAAAGGCCAATGACGTCGTTGCAGTTCCATTGACATAGATCGTACTGCCAGAATCACCCATGTAGTGGTTATCCAGTGTCACGTAGGTCTCTGCAGTGCCAAAGATGATGTGGCTCATGGAAGACACGTTGTTCAATTCATCGGTATTTCCGGCAACACCATCATCAGTATAATAGAGATAGTCGTAGGTAGAAGTATCGTTGAACCCGCCACCATCGATGGTATCAGCCGCTGTGAGTGAAGTGGTCATAAAGATATGATCGCTACCGTCTCCACCCAGAATGCTGTCGTCGCCCGTTCCGCCAAAGAGTGAATCGTTACCGTCTTCGCCCTTCATGGTATCATTGCCGGAACCGCCGGATATGCTGTCATTGCCATAGCCACCGAGAAGACTGTCTGCCCCTGCGCCGCCATCGATCGTGTCATTACCATCGACAGAGGCCGTAGCGTCAGCGCCATAAATGGTATCGTTGCCGTCTCCACCCGAAAGGACATCACCGCTGTCATCGCCGCCGCTTCCGTCACCACCGTAGATGAGGTCTGCGTCATCACCGCCATCAATGGTATCAATGCCTGCACCACCCCAGAGGGTGTCCTGGCCGACCCCGCCTTCCATAATGTCGTTGTCGGACTCACCCTTAAGGGCATCGTTTCCAGTACCGCCGTAAATGGCATCGTTCCCGGCGCCACCTTCAATGACATCGCCGAGGTTACCACCCGTCAACGCGTTGGCATTAGCGTCACCATAAATATAATTTTCATAACTGGTTGCCCCCAGCACGTTGATAATATCATCGCTAATGGTAATGGGGCTGGCCTCACCAATGGAATATTCCTTGGGGCTATTTTCCAGATACACCGTCACAAAGTCACTGGCGCTGCTTAAATCAATGGAGTTATCCACGGTCACATTGGAGAGGATGTCGTCAACGTCGACATCAATATCCGGAACGTCAGGTACAGACGCGATGATTTGTTCGATCTGCTCCTCGATCTCGTTGATCATGGGAAGCAGTTCTTCGGCAACCGCCTCAAGAGCCGCCGCCAAAGCAGGATCAACGACGCCAGTCTCCGTCAGTCCCAATTGAGCCAATGCCTGCGCTGCGAACTCTTGGAGATCTTCTTCTCCGCCACCTTCCTGCGGACCTTGGCCTTCCTCTTCACCCTCGCCTTCTCCTTGGGGATCTTGCGGAGCACCCTGTTGCAGTGCTTCAGAGGACAACTCTTCCAGTACCTCGAGTTCCTGCTGAGTAAGCGGACGCGGTTCACTGATACCTGTCGGCGTAACGGAAACACCAATACCGTCTTGCGTGATGAGCGTCGGAGGACCACCAGCCTTGGACACAACCACAATAGGCTTTCCGTCGAAGTCGATAGCACCGACGACGATAGTGGGAGCATCACCCGGCTTGGCAGGAGGAAGAATACGGATACCAAAGATGGTGCCGCGAATACCAATGGTGGCAAGAGGTGTATCTACATGAAATCCTTCAGGATTAATATCAACGATGCTGCCTGTGACAGAGCGGAAAGTACCTTCCACCAGACTCAGTGCCATTTCTCCAGTATCTTGATTCGGATCAAAAATGTACTCATCCAGAACAGATGTGGAATTTGGTCCCTGAGAAAGAAGGCTGCCGTCGGTGAAAGTAATCTCTAATGCAGATCCGGCACCCTTCGTAATAATGGTCTCATCTTCATATACCGGAGAACCGGATTCCAGTGTGCGAACACCGTCAACGCCTTCAGCCATGGCACTGCCATGAACTGTTGTAATATTTCCTATTGGTTCGGCCATGATACTATCCTCTATCTACTGCGTACACTCTTCCAATATACTAAAGTGTACCACTAACAATTGATAGTATCAATTTCATCAAGACACAGACCAAACAGACTGGAATATAAGGCATAAAAAAACCGCTCCAGCAAACTGGAGCGGTAATATTTAAAACAGGATTTTGCGAATTATACAAGATCACCGATAACGAATGAGTCGAGTTTCTCAAACATGCAGCGAGTGGTCTCCACCCAGATGCTGCGGGTCAGGCAGAAATCCGACTGCGGGCATTCCATACAGTCATTTTCTGCACAGGCACAATCGTCATACTTCGGTGGTTTCTCCATAATGCGCACGATATCCCCCACCGTGATCTCCATTGGATCTTTGGCGAGCATGTGTCCGCCCTGTGGACCGCGTCGGCTTTCAATCAAACCGGCACGCCCCAACTCGCGGATAAGCTTTTCGAGATACTTCAGCGAAATGCACTGACGCTCCGCAATATCACGGCTCTGCACAGGGCCATCCTGACCGTGTACCGCAATATCGAGGATCATCCGTGTCGCGTATCGGCTCTTCGTCGTTATGCGCATGGCAACGTGGAGTTACGGCAAGGAGCAGGAGAGCGCACGACAAGCACAGGACTGGGTAAGAATCCAGCCGCACGCCCTCCAACTCCAAGTTCGTAAACTCGGAAAGTAAAGTTTAGCCCGACCCGGCAGCACGGGGCTGCCGAGTCGGTATGGACAGGTATCAAATCCGCCTTTGGCCGGCGATTTTGAGCGCGATTATTCGTCGTCTTCCTGCGGCTTCATGTGATCGGGCACAATGGCCATTTCGATCAGAAGCGGCTTGAGGAAGGACCATTCGATGCCGATCTCGAATTCTTCTTCGAGGTCGCGAATGGCGTCCCAGCAGTTGTGGCAAGGAGCGATGACGAGTTCTGCGCCGGTGGCGAGGATCTGGTCGCGCTTCTTCTTGAGTGCCACGTTACGTTCGGGACGGTACTTACCGACGCCGTTGAAACCACCACCACCGCCGCAGCAGTAGTTGTGTTCACGGTTCGGAGTCATTTCAATGAAGTACTCCGGATCGACGATGTAGCTCATGATCTCACGGGTGATGTTGGCAAGACCATGGTTACGCACGTAGTTGCAGGAATCCTGCAGAGTAACCGGGCGCTTCAGCTTCTTGGCGGGGTCGATCTTGAGACGACCTTCGCGCAGAACTTCAGCAACCCACTCAACGTAGTGGATGAACGGTGCCGGGGTCTGACCATTCTCATAGCCAGCCCAGTACGGACCTTCAATGGCGGTAGCACGGTGAGCGTGACCGCACTCGGTGCCGACACAGCGCTTCGGCTTGAGGCGCTCGATGGCATCGTAAACGGTCTTGACCTGCATGGTACACGCTTCCCAGTCACCTGCGAACATGGACAGGGAGGTCTGCTCCCAGCCCTCGGAGGGGACGGTCCAGTTCTCACCGGTCAGGTGGAACAGGATGGCGGCTTCAGCGATATCCTCAGGATAGTGCTTCGGCTCACGGGCGTTACAGGTGTACATGATGTCAGCGCCTTCCTTGTCGACCGGGATGGTCAGACCGGGCCATTCTTCCTCGGTCTCTTCAGCCATCCATTCGCAAGTCTCGACCCAGTCTTCAGTGGTGACGTTCATCTGGGCGCGGTAGACGCGGTGCATACCGGAACCAATCTTGAGCTCCCAAGGATAGAAACCCTGAGAGTTCAGCAGGCCGCGGAGGTAACCGAACATGACACCCATGTCGATGCCGTGCGGGCAGTAGTGACCGCAACGGTTACAACAGGTGCACTGGGACCAGGCCACGTCCATGCAGTGACGCATGAACTCGTTGGTGACGTTACCGTTCTTGCGAACGATCTCACCAAGAGTGGACTGGATCTTGTAAGCCGGAACCTGTTCAGGCTTCCGGTCATTGACTTCGTAAAGGAAGCAGGCGTCGGCGCAGAGGCCGCAGTGAGCACACATTTCAAGCCAGGTTTTCATTCTGGACTTCAGCGTGGCTTTCAGGCTCGCCTGGAGTTTCTCGACGTCAACGTCGAGCTCCTTCATCTCTTCGTAGTATTGCTTGCCGCCGGTATCGCTGAGGACCTCTTGGAGGTATTCCTCATCGTTAATCGGCTTTCTATTGCAAAGTTTACCTTCAGGCATTGTAGTTCTCCTTATACGCTAACGACTTACCAGTCGAAGCTCTTGTACTTCATGCCACCGCGCTTGATGCCGAAGTCCATGCCGAGCTGGGCACGGGACCAGAAGAAGCCCACAACGTGGAACAGCTTGGTGAACGGCAGAAGTGCGATCCAGGCGAGACCACTGATGATGTGAGCCAGCAGCCAGAAGTTGTAGTCGCCAAATTCGTGCACAACGATGTAACCGGTGACGAACGGAGCGATGGAGACCAGCAGGACAAACCAGTCCTTGGCATCGGTGATGATGCGGACCTCGGGCAGGATGACGCGGCGGATGGCGATGCACATGGCAGCGACCAGCATGGCCACGGTCCAGAAGTCTGCTGCAGCCATGGAGATGGTGGGCCAGGCAATGCCGAAGCGCTCCATCAGGATGATTGCGTGGCCTTCCAGGAAGAGAGGCACGCCGAGCAGACCGATGTGGAACACGAAAAAGAGAATCGTGAATCCGGGTTTTGCCCTCCAGCTATGGTTACCGAAGGGAATAAGGAATGCCAGAATGGAGCGAATAGCTCCCTTGGCACCGGCAGCGGGATGTGCGCCGTAAGCGACACGGTCCAGCTTCCAGTCCAGGCCTTTGATGTAGAATATAGTGCGGGTGACCAGGCCGACAGCGGCGATGGCAAATGCCAGCCACAGCATGGGTCCCGTTAACAGTTCATACATGGTTCAACTCCTCGTATGCTGACCGTTAGTCTTTGTCCCTGCTGAACAGGAATTTCCAGTAGGCTACAAAGACGACCAGTGCCGAACCCATCAGGAGGTAGACCCATCCCTTGGTGGCGAGCAGGAAGTCCTGCAGAGTGAAGATCGAATGTTCCATTTTCTCGTCCTCCTAGAGACTAGTGCTCATCCTTGTAATCCGGGTGATCGTAGAAGATCGGCGTCTTACTGGAGATGAACTTGAAGGTTACGACGAGTGCGGTGCACACGAACAGGGTGACAAAAATCTCCTGCCAGCTCGGGAAGTAACGCAACTCGGAAGGCAAGTGATAGTTGTATGCGATCAGGGAGACATTCAGACGGTTCAGGACGATGCCCAGAACGGTCAGCAGTGCGGTCCACTTGATCAGCTTGAGGTTCTTCTCGCGAGCGCCGATGGCGTACAGGAAGGACGGCAGCAGCACGAAGCCGAGAAGCTCGAACAGGAACCACTGTCCCCAACCGGTAGCAAGCAGGTGCCACTCATCGTCAGCGGCGATGCCGATGACCTTGATGAAGAAGTAGCCCATCAGCACCCAGGCAGCACCCTTGGCAAAGCCGTAGTACAGATCAGCGGACTGATTGTTGTACTCGTCGCTCATGACGCCAGTCAGGATGCGGGATTTGTGGGACATCCAGCCTTCAAGCATGACCATGGACATACCGGCAGCAGCGGAGCTGACGAAGAAGTAGGTCGGCAGGTAGGCGGAATACCACAGGGGGTGCAGCTTGCTGGGAGCGATGATGTACAGCGCGCCCAGAGAGGACTGGTGCAGGGTGGACAGAACCACACCGAACACGGTCAGTGCAATGGTGCACTTGTGAATCATGTTCCGCAGTCGCTTCTGGCCGAAGTATTCAAGAGCGGCCGGAGAGAACTCGAGGAACAGTACAGTCAGGTACAGTGCGACACACAGACCCACTTCGAAGAGCATGGAGGTAGTACCGAACTCAATGAAGGGATAAGGCAGGCGCCAGGGGCGACCGAGGTCGTACTGGAGTGCGATGACAACGAAGAGGTAGCCGAGGAACGCGGTCAGAATGGCCGGGCGCACAGCGGCGTGGTGTTTCTTCATGCCAAACAGGTAGACTGCGGAGGAGGTTACGTAACCACCGGCAGCCAGAGCAACACCGCAGAGCAGATCGAAACCGATCCAGATGCCCCAGGGGTTGTTATTATCGAGGTTGGTGACGGCACCAAGACCCCAGCCGAAACGCCAAACGGTAAGAATGGCACCGACCAGGAGGATGATACCGGCGATGACGTTAAAAGGCGTCATCAGGCCAGGTTTGGTCTGGGCTTCAGTAGTCATTTATGCGCCCTCCTCTTCCTTTTCACCGTCGCCACCTTCAGCTTCCTTGGCAGCAGCTTCCAGGGCTTCCTTGACGGCTTTGTCAACTTCGCGCTTCACGACGTTTTCCTGCGTCTTGGCAGCGCGTTCCATGGCGGCCTTCATGTTGTCGTCAGCCTTGGCCTGCGTTTCAGCAATGGCCTCGGCGACGGCATCGGCCTTCTCGTTCTGGGCGATCTTGTCGGAGCGCTGGGTGATACCGTAGACGCCTGCGAGGAGCAGGGGCCACAGGGCGGGAACCATGGCAACGACGGACAGAGCGGAAGAGTTCAGCTCGGGACCGGAGGTGGTACCGAGGTCTTCGCGCATGCCGATCTGGGAGAACGGAGTACCGGAGATGTAGAGCCAGCTGGTACCGCCGACTTCATCTACGCCATAGACGTGATCCACGTACTTGTTCGGGTTGGCGTCAATACGGCGGCGGGCGATCTTGATCAGTTCGTCGCGCTCACCGTAGATCAGTGCCTCTTTGGGGCACTTGCCAACACAGCCGGGGACATCAGCCTTGCCAGTGGAGATGTGAGGCTCACACAGGTGACACTTGATGACCTTCGGGGTGATGGGATCATTGTAAGTGTAGGTCGGAATCTCGAAGGGACATGCGACCATGCAGTAACGACAGCCGACACAGACGGACTCGTCGTAGGTGACGGCGCCGGAGGGCTGCTTCTTGAATGCACGAACAAAGCAGGCGGATGCGCAGGAAGGTTCCAGGCAGTGCATGCACTGGATCTTTCTGAACACGGAACCGCCGTCGGGCTGTTCGTACTTATTAACTACAGTATAGGCATCGTTCTCGGTACGGCGATCCGTATCGAGGACAGAGAGATCGGTGAACGGCTTTTCCGGCTTGGCCAGGCCGTTGATCTCATTACAACCCATTTCACATTTGCGGCATCCGATGCAGCGGGTGGCGTCAAAGAGCACGCCCTTGCTTCCCGGATATCCGTCGAAGTGAACATTTCCAGCGGCTTGAGCCTTTGTCGGAAGCGCGGCAGAAAGGCCGGCTGCTCCCATCAGGCCGAGGAAGTTTCTACGTTTCATGGATGACTCCTAGGTTCGGATTACTTCTTCTTGTGACAGCCTTCAGCGTCGTTGCACGTCGTGTTGGACGGCTTCTCGAGCTTCATGGCGGTGTGACAACCCATGCACTGGCCGTGGTAGGCAGCCTTCAGACCGGGCATGTCGGGACGAGCCGGATCAAACGGCTTGTTGTGACAGCTTCCGCACTTGGGCGGGGTCTTGGAGATCGGGCTGTTGTGGTGGCAACCAGCACACATCAGGGCGTCCTGTCCGTGGAAGTAACCAGCCATCTTGTCACCCTTCATGTCAGCGAGAAGACGCTTGACGATCTTGCGATGGGGGAGCTTGGAGGCTTCGAACTTGTCGGAGAGGGAACCGATGATCACTTCTTCCGGGATGTCGGAGTCGGCGATGGTCATGACTTCCATATTGCGCTCGGCGAGAGCGGAGGAAGCAGCAGCCATCATGACTTCCTTCTCAGGAGCCTTGCCGTCGACGTACAGAGTCGCCAGGGACTCGACGTGACACTTGGCACAGGATTCCTTGGAAGGAGCCTTGGTTTCAGCCATCATGGCGTGACAACCGGCGCAAACGGCTTTTTCTTCCTGCTTGGCGGTGTGACAACCGATGCAACCTTCCATGTTGGACTTCAGGTGCATGTCGCCAGCCAGCTCAAAGAACTTGCCGTCCATGGTGCCTTTGCCTACGTGGCAGGCGCGGCAGTCATCCATGTACTGTTCGTGAGCTTTGTGATCAAAGGGAACGGGACCAATGTTGGCCTGTGCCTTGTCGTTCTTGACGGCAACCAGCAGGGTAACATCGGGCTGGCCACGCTTCAGGCGGGGCACATCTTTGAATTCCTTGATCTTGGCCTGATCTGCGGCGGCGTGACAGCCAGCACACTTGGCGGGACCGGAGTTCTTCTTGGCAGCGGTAACGTCCACGTGACAGGTCACACACTTGGCGTGGGCGGCCTCATCGTAGGAGCGGACGGTCAGCTTTTCGTTGACAACGCGCGGCTCGGCGCCGTGGCAGTTGCGGCAGTTCTGTTCCTTACCCTTGTCGGCGACCAGTTCCATCTTGTTCTTGTCGAACTGATGGTGACAGGTCTGACACTTGTCGTCGCCACCGGAAGCCACAACGTGGCGGTAGTGGAGAGACTTGTCCATGTCGATTGCCATCCAATCGCTTTCAGTGGGCTTGGCGGTGTGACAGGAGCGGCACTGGCCGTCCAGGGGACCGGTCTTCTGTCCGGCAGCCACCATATCCTGGTGACAACCAATACAGTTTTCGTGGTAAATGAGCTTGATCTTGTCGGCGTCGTCATCAGCCAGACGCTTGAACTTGATCGAAAGTTTTCCATCGGCGTCTTTCTCGTGACACGATGCACAGTCCTTGCCCTGCTTGGCGAGAGCGTCGGTGTGCTGATCGTGATAGAAAGTCACCTCGGGCAGTTCAAGCTTTTCGAACTTGGCCAGCGTATCGATTTTTACGATGTCTACTCGGGCTTCAGAGGCGGCCTTGGCCTGTGCCTCAAGTCCCTGAGCTTCCAGACATACAATCGATGTCGCAGCGAACACGAAAAGGATTCCAGCCCAAAAAAGCAGTCGTCTTCCTTTCTCCATAACGCATTCCTTAATAAGTTGGTGGAATACTTTGCACCTAAGTACGCCAATCATCCCCCTTCCCGCAGGGCGGACCCTCCCGCCACGCGGGAGCCGGGATGATTGTACGCAACACAAAACGCCACTAGACGTGGTGCAACATGCCCCTCATTCAGATGTCCGGCCGCATATATACTTATAGAACACTCCACACTGGGAGCGTTCACACAGAACACATGAGACTGTTCATCCAGATACAACAGACAACACGCAAGCGAAGTTTGCCCCTCCGCAAGCCAGAATATGCAAGAAGCCCCTGACTTCCGGCTTCATTACCCCTCGAAACCGAATGTCTGTTTCCTACATAAAACCCGCAAATACGGGCGATTTTAGCTTGCGTCGTATTCGAACGCGCGATCCCTACCAGTTTGGTAGGAATGATTGTCTACCGAACTGGTATACAACCATCCAATCAACGTCAACCCCCTTTCGGAATATCGTTTTATTCATCAACTTTCTTAAATCTCAGCACTTCTTTAAAAACACCTTCTATTTTGGCTGTTTCCAGCCCTATTTTTACGCGCTTAGTTAAATATTCTACGAAATCTTTTCTCACTTTTTTTCCTATTCACATATCAATTTAGTAGGGAATTACTGTTCCCTCTTTCAACACACAATCACCCTTCAAACTAACGCTGTTGCCAAAAGACACTGTTCTGCTATCCTGCAATAAAACAACGCAGAATTGGCGCACAAGCGAGGCTCCCAGGACATGAACGGCACCAGCGCATACAGAAAGGAAGACTCCTCTGTAACAGCCCCTACCCTTTGGGAAGTCTTTCTCGACAGCTTCGGCTCCCGTCGGGGAAGAACATTCCTGGCTACGCTGTTCACCATGCTCCTGCTGGCGCTCCTACTCCCGCTTGCCAACATTCTGTTCATTTTTCCCGCTTTCACCGAAGTATTGATCAAAGGGGCCGAGAAGGACGCCAATCGCCTGGGCGCCTATATTCTTCCCCCGGCACTCAGACACTCTGAACTGAAGCCGGAACGACTCACGCACCGTTTTTACGGCAACATCTTCAAGCTCGAAAATGACTTCGGGATGCTTAAAATTCGTGTGTTCGCCCCCGATGGCACTGTCATCTACTCCAGCAAATCTGCTGATATCGGGAGCAAACTGGAGAGCGATTTTTTCCATGAAAAGGTGGCCAAGGGAATCCCCTACTCCAAGCTCGTCTCACAGGGGACGAGAGATGAAGAGGGAGATACATTCCATCTGGATGTGGTTGAAACATATGTCCCCTCTATGAGTGGCGACCGATTCCTCGGTGCCTTTGAAATGTATTATGATGTTACCCAGAGAAAGCACCGTCTGGACGACCTGCTCCTTTATTCAAATATTGCCATGACCGCCCTGTCTTTGAGCCTGCTTCTTGCTGCGGCTCTGCTGCTCCGCAGGGAAATCTTCCTTCGACGCGACCGGAAAGTGGCAAAGGAGCTACGTCGCGAAGTGGAGCAGATCACCCGCCACGATATCAAGACGCCACTCATATCCATATTGAACGGAGTGGAATACCTAGAACAGTTCACCGAACTCAATGACGAACAACGCACCATGACCGCTGACATCCGCCTGGCCGCCAATACGTCCATGGAGATGGTCAACCGTAGCCTCGACCTCTACAAAATGGAGCGGGGCCACTACGAGTACCTGCCAAGGAAGACCAACATCCTTATTCTCATCCGCCGCTCCCTAAAGGCCCTTTCCAGCCTCGCGGAGTCTCGCAATGTGGAAGTCATCCTTTCGGTCCAAGAGGGCTCGCTAAACGAAAAGAACGAGTTTCCCTTTCCAGTCGATGAGACGCTGTTCTACTCTTTGGTCTCCAATCTGCTAAAAAACGCCATAGAAGCGTCTTGGCCGGGGGACCGTGTCACGCTTTCATTGGCCGGAGAGGACAACAACGCCCACATCACCTTTCACAACCCCGCAGCTGTTCCCAAGGAAATCCGGGACACATTCTTTGACAAGTTTGCCACCCACAACAAGCAGGGAGGCACCGGCCTCGGCACCTATTCGGCCAGCCTCATCGTCAACACCATGGGCGGCACGATTTCCATGACAACTTCCGAAGACAGCGGTACGCTCATCACTGTTGACCTGCCCTACCCCGCTGACAGCAACTGACAAGGAGACTTCATGCCATTCGTCAATATTCGGATCACCAAGGAAGGCGCCACCGCAGAGCAAAAGAAGCAGCTCATCGAGGGTGTGACCGACCTCCTCCACGATGTCCTTGGCAAGAACAAAAAGACCACCTTCGTCATCATCGACGAGGTGGACACTGACAACTGGGGGATCGGCGGAGAAAGCGTCACCGATCTGAGAAAGAAATAAAAAAAGGCCGCCCACCCGGGCGGCCTTTTTTTAATTACTCTTTGTGGGGCAGATCAATCTGACTTACGCTCAATCCAAGCATCGATTCTCCCACAAGAAAATTCAACTATATCACCTTCAACTATATCCCCAGGCACATCGGCATCGATTTCGACGAGAATATCACCTATAGATATAATTGAATTTTCTTTATTAAAAAGATGCCCACATAAGTCATGACCATCTCCGACAGAATGCTTGGTTATATAAGGCGCGGTTCCGGGCGCAGCCATACATCTCTTTGCATCAAGGGTATAAAGCTCAGAAACAATGTCACCAATTTGGGCAGAACATGGATGACAAAAGCACCAACAAGAATACTTTCCGTCGGACACTAGGATCGACGCTTCTTCAGCATCTCTTGATAGCCATTTAATAGCTTGAATCTTCACCAGCGTATCTCGACGCCCCCCTCTAATCCCACCCGGGCGGCCTTCCTATTGTCTCGCTAATCTTTGAGCCGAATCGTCATTCGCACATCCGCGACGATGGCCCGTTCGTGGTTGACCAGTACAGGGTTGAACTCGGCCTCCCATACCTGCGGGAGATCGAGGGCCAACTGAGACATGGTCATGATGATCTCTTCCAGCGCCTCAAAGTTTACAGGCTGCTCGCCCTTGATGCCCTTGAGGAGCATGTAGGACTTGATCTCGCGCACGATCTCAAAGGCGTCCTGTCGTGACAGCGGGGCCAGTTTGAAGGAGATGTCCTTCATGATCTCGACATAGATACCGCCCAGACCGAACATCAGCATGGGACCGAACTGTTCGTCCCGTTTGAAGCCAATGATGACTTCCTTGACGCCCGGAGGGGCCATTTCCTGCACCAGACAACCTGCAATATAGGCCTCCTGGCGCATGCGCTGGGCGCGGGCGGTGATAGACTTGAATGTCTCCATGACCTCGGTGGCATTCTGAAGATTCACCTTGACGCCGCCCACGTCGGATTTGTGGGAAATGTGAGGTGAAGCGATCTTGAGGACCACGGGATAGCCGAATTCTTCGGCGGCGGCCACAGCCTCGTCGGACGAACGGGCCAACACGGTCTTGGGCGTGGGCAGGCCGTATGCCTTGAGCACTTCCTGCGCCTCAAACTCCACGATCTCTAGCTCCCGCCGCTTCTCGTGTGCCTTGATGACCTTCATGGCGCGGTCAACATCGCCCTTCACCTCGGCGTACCTGGCTTCGGGACGATTCTTCCACAGATAAAATTCATACATGGCTTCAATGGACCGAACGGCAGGCTCGGGGAATGCGTAGCAAGGGATGCCAGCCTCCATGAGCATTCTGCGCGCCTTGGCAATGCGCCGCTTACCCATGAAACAGGCAAAGACCGGCTTGCCGCATTTGCGCGCCGTGCGGATGACGGCCTCGGCCGTTTCCTCGATCTCCACGGCAGCCGTAGGAGTGAGCATTGCCAGAACGGAATGAACCATGGGGTCCTCGGCAACCACATCAAGCGTACGACGATATCGCTCTGCGTCTGCATCACCGATGATATCCACCGGGTTGTAGAACGCTGCATAACTGGGGAGAAATTCCTGCAGCTTCTGAATGGTCTTCTGAGACAGAGCCGCCATGGTCAGGCTGGAGCGATCCGCCGTATCGGCCGTGAGGATGCCGGGGCCACCGGAGTTGGTCACCACGGCAAGATTCGGCCCCTTGGGCAGGGGCTGATTGGAAAAGGCCTGCGCCAGATTGAAGAGCGACGCCACGTCGCCCACGCGAATGACGCCGGACTGGTGGAAGGCAGCGGTGTAGGTCTGATCCGACCCGGCAATGGCACCGGTATGGGAGGATGCAGCCTTGGCACCGGCAGCAGTGGTGCCGGACTTGATCATGATGACGGGCTTGTTCAGGCAGGTCTTTCGAGCGGCCTTGAGAAAGGAATCACCATGTTCCACGTTCTCGATGTAGCCGAGGATGACCTTGGTGTCGTCGTCCTTATTCAGGTAGTCGAGCATCTCGGCCTCGCTCAGGAGCGCCTTGTTGCCGAGACTGACGAACTTGGAGAAACCGATATTCTCACCAAGGGCCCAGTCCAGAATGGCCACACAGAGCGCACCGGACTGAGAGAAAAATGCGATGGAGCCGGGATTGGGCTGACCAGCGGCAAAGGAGGCGTTCACGCCCACGGCCGTGTTCATCATGCCCAGACAGTTGGGACCGAGCAGCGCCATGCCGTGCTTTTCGCAGACTTTGATGATGCCCTGCTCGACGTCATAGCCTTCCTTGCCCACTTCCTTGAATCCGGCAGTAATGACAATGGCGGACTTGGCACCGATCTCGCCCAGCGCCTCCAGCGACGGGATGACGTAATCGCGCGGCACGGAGACCACGGCCAAATCAAGGCCGCGGGGCAGGTCTGCGATATCGTTGACCACCTTGAGACCTTCGATCTCGGTGGCCTTGGGGTTCACGGGAAATAGTTTACCCTTGTAACCGGCTCCGATCATGTTGGAGACGATGGTATGCCCCACCTTTCCGGGTGAAGCAGACGCGCCGATAACGGCCACGGTTTCAGGATAAAAAAAGGCGTGCAGTTGTTCCTTGGTGCTCAAGGTCGACTCCCGACTTTGTAGAGGTTGAAATGACCTAGAGACCCTAACCCGAAACCGGGGTCGGAACAAGGGCATGAGACATGCGGAAATGGAATCAGTGAAAAGACCGCCATACAGCAGCCCAATTGATGATAAAGGGAAAAATAAGGGGCAATCATTGTGAATCGCCCCTACACAGGATTGTTACCCTTCTTTCTTCTCACCCTTCTCTTTCTTGTCCAGAGCCTTGGAAGCAGCGGCGGCCACCTGCGCCTCCTGCTCGGGAGTCAGCTCTTCATCACGGGACATATGGACCGAGACACGCGGCTTGGCGAACTCGATGCCAGCCTCAGCGAATTCCTTGCGCATCTTGGCAAGCACCAGTTTACGCAGGGTGAACTGTCCGCCGGGCTTGGTCATGAACTTCACGCGCATACGCATGCCGTATTCTTCCATGGCCTTGACGCCCTGGCTCTTGATGTCGTCCAGCATGAACTCGTTCAACTCCGGAACGGAGCGGATTTCCTTGTTGATCTTCTTAATGATCTTCTTGACCTGCTGAATGTCCGTATCGAACGGCACCAGATACTGCAGCTTCATGATAGCCCAGTCGCGGGTCATGTTCTGGATTTCCTTGATGGAGCCGAACGGGATTGTATAGAGCGGCCCCAAATGGTGGCGGAGTTTGAAAGAACGCACGGAAATCGCTTCGACCTGACCTCGCGCGCTGCCTACGATGATGTAGTCGCCGACGCGGAAGGCATCGTCCATCAGAAAGAAGATGCCGGAGATGATATCCTTGACTAGTGTCTGCGCGCCGAAACCGATAGCGATACCAAATACCGACGCACCAGCGATAAGCGGTCCGATATCCACGCCCATGGAGGAGAGGATGATCAACACGGTAATGACCGTAATGGCCGCAAAGATGAACTTCTTGACCAATTGCAACAGGGTCGAGAAACGGTCACCACCGGGACCACCGCCGCCTTCGCCGTCGCCATGCCCGCCATCATGATCGCCCTGCTTCTCTTTGAGCTTCTTCTCGATGTAGTTGGAGATGAAGACCCAGAAGATATAGGCAAGGACCAGCGTCAGCAGAATATCGATACCGGAGCTGACCAATGCACGACCGAACCAGATATCGATACCCCACGAGCGGAGCAGAATGAACACGGTGGCTGCGGCAACCAGAAAGCGGAAACCAACAGACAGGAACCGCTGAAATTTCGTAATGGACCGTTTGCCATCCTTTTCCACATTCTCGGCCTCGTCCAAGGGAACGTCAGCCAGATTGGCAGCGAATGCCACAAGGCGTTGTGTGCCCCAATCGGCCAGCAGATAGCCGGGAAGAATAAGGAGTGTGATGACGCCGGTCATCATGGCTTCCTGCCCGAAGACTAGCAGGGCCACGACCCAGAAAGCCCAAAAGAACATGGCGTAGCAGATAACACCCACATGCCAGGACCCGGCCAGTTGATGGCGCAGAGAGTCTTCCGACGTTGCCCTGCGAATGGAATCTGCCACCCGGCGGCTGTTCCACAGAGCGAGTAAAGAAATGGCGCAGGCAACAATGAAACCGGTGATAGCAAGAATCAGGAGAAAAACGAGTTCACTGCCATGCGTCATCCGCACCAGACTGCTCGTGATGGTCCCGAGAGCTACGACCCAGACGAGACGCAACACCCACTTATTGATGTACTGCGCAGTCTCATCCGTCATTGGAAGGAAACGCAATGCCGGGACTTTCGGAGCCAGAATCATCCGGGTCACGGCGCGAACCACCTCGACAATGACCATAGCGCCGAGCCACGCAAAGATGACCGGACGCCCTTTGGCCGGTTCATTGAATATGAGCAGGTACGGAATGAGCGTAATGATGGTCATAGTAGTGACCGCCATGAAATCAAAGGCGGCGCGGGCCAACAGCCTGCCGATCTTTGCTGGAACCGATGCGTTCTCGGCAACATCTTCAATTCGGACGCGCAGCTTGTCGTACAGGTAGGTCACCAGATAACCGGACGCGATCCACATGATGGAGATAACGACAAGGCCCAGCAGCAGATGCCCGGGGGGATGAACGCCCTTTCCGGTAAATGCGCTCCGGAGCGCATCGGGCAGGAGTCTGGGAGCGGAGGAGGAGCCTGTAAACAGATCAGACAGCCGAGTCCTCACCTTCTGGAGAAAATCCTTAGCTTTGAAGACTGCTCCGGCCACGCCCTGCGGCTCATCTACAGCGGCAGGCGCAACGGTTTCTTTCTGCAGTTCGGTAATGAGAATCCGCCGAACCTGTTCGTCGCTCATGCCCGCGAGGATTCCCTTCACCTGCTCCGGCGTAGCGTTCTCTGGAAGAACTACTTCGCTGCCTTTTTTCTCGGAAGACGCCCCCGTAACCAGCATCGCGGCGGCCCCGGATACGGCCATGGCGGAAGGTGCGGTCAACAAGCAGATGAGAACAGCGGCGGCGATAAAACGGCACAGGCGAATGGACATGATTTCTCCTGAAAACGGATATTCTTTTGGTTTCAATCTGTTCCTCATAGCAAAGGTGGTATGTGGTCGCAAATTGAAAGGCACGAAAAATGAGTCAAAGGGCAGCCCTTCGGCTCCCCTTTTTTTGACCATTCCGTGTCGTAACGGCAAGTTAAATTATGCTGATTTTATGGGATTTTTTATTCCTCAACACTGACCGAAAGAGAAATCCCATCTCCCGGCCCTTCATAAATAAACAACTGAGACGTCTCCTCACCCACCATGGTCCGGAAATCGGGCAGCCAATCCGTTTCGCCAAAGGTATGCATGGGAACAAACACCTCTGCCCCTGTCTGGCGGTAGGCCTCCACGCCTCCACCCAGATTTTCCAGCCGCTTGTCCACATTGGAGAAGACCACATGCGGCTTGAAATCCCGCACCCGGTCCATGGCCTCCTTGAAAAAGTTGGCCGTGAACGCAGCCTCCTGCGCCGAGGCCGTCTTCCATATCCATTTGGCAAGATCGCCGCCGTAATAGAAACGGAAACCGTCGGCATCCACCAGATAGGCCACGCCCAGATCATTGGACATGAGAGTTTCAACTGTGAGGCCGTTGTATTCGTAGGTTTCATCCGGCTCGACCATAATGCCGTCTGCATCTTCGGGGATAACGCCGGGACGCATATCCGGCACATCATCGGGGTAGATGTAATGCACGCTCGAAGCAGTGGCCGCCATGGTAACCATATCGTCGTTGAGATGATCGTCGTGGCTATGGGAGATCAGCACGAACAGATCGGTGTCGCGCACCTGCTCGCGAACAAGGGCCTCGGCCCCGTCCGGCAGATGGGATACATTGGGATAATCAAAAAGATATGCCCGGGCGGGCGTCTTGAGAACAAAACAACTGTGATGAATATAGGTGATGGATATATCCATATCGGCTCCATGGGTTACGTTTACCCATTCATATCAGAAGCAGCTGTCTGTGTCCCGCTCACCCATCTCCGGGATGTTCTCGCCCCGGCTCGGTGGAGAGACAGAACTCTCCTCCCGACACCAGCCGGTGCCCCCGCTCCGGATAGAAATACATCCAAGCGGAAATCTTTTCACCGGATTGAAGACGCACCCGAACTTCCTGGCGCTGATAAAACCGGGGATGGCCCTCCAGCATATCAAGACGGCGTAATGTATCGGTGTCGATACGGTACACCTCGCCCTGAATGGAACTCACCGAGTCCCGCTGATACACCGAGGGGAATTCGTCCACATACAGCCCATACCGCTCCACGGTCTTGGCCAACCCGACGAACTCGGCATCCTGAAGAAAATAGTGATTGGGGAACCCCTTTTTCAGGGTTCCATAGACGAATATGGAGTGCTGTCTTATGGCAGCATGACTGGCTTCTCGGGCCACATGCCCTCCGCGTTCATGACAAATTTGAACATTGCCGCGGTCCCAGGTGAACAATTATGTCCATCACGGCGAGGCCTCCACGACCGGTCCATTTGCAGCGCGGGAACTCCAACCCCCTATAATGCCGCAGGATTCCGGCCGATTCATCGGCCAACCATCACCTTGTCTGTCTTCCCAGCCCAGCTATTGAAGACTAGAGTTACAAGGATCGGGCCAAGACAGCCGTTTTATGAAAGGGAATTACTTGATGCCGGGAAACGACACGACGAACGAGCTGCCGCTGCCCAAGGTGGATTCAACGGTGATGGAGCCACCGTAACGGGTGATGATAGCCTTTGCCATGGCCAACCCAAGACCGGAACCACGGAACGCAGAATCGGATTCCTGCGGCAACTGATGAAACGGCTCGAAAATATCTTCCAAAGCACTCGCTGGAATGCCATGCCCCGTATCAGATACGG
Organism: Pseudodesulfovibrio sp. zrk46; assembly: GCF_012516435.1. Classification (NCBI taxonomy): domain Bacteria; kingdom Pseudomonadati; phylum Thermodesulfobacteriota; class Desulfovibrionia; order Desulfovibrionales; family Desulfovibrionaceae; genus Pseudodesulfovibrio; species Pseudodesulfovibrio sp. zrk46. Next base: position 2,362,202 of record NZ_CP051216.1, on the reverse strand, counting down.
TTATCCGCACCTCACGCTTATCCGGGCTCTCAACAGAGACTGTCACGACTCCAGCTTCCATGCTTCGAATGGCATTATCCAACAACGTCTTGAGCAACTGCTTCACCATGGCTTCGTCCACCCTCAGGTCAGGCAGATAGTCCGGCAGCTCAAGGGCGATATCAATGCCGGCCTTTCCATCCAACAGGTAGCGGCTGGCATCCACGGCTCCGGTGATCAGATCGCCAGCATCGATACGACGATCATGCCACTCCATTGTCCCGGCCAGGATGCCGGAGTACGCCGTAAATTCATTGATGAGAGTGCTCAAATCCTCCCGCTCCAGATCATGTGGAGATTGCAGGTCGTAGGAGACCATGGTCAGAAATGAACTCTTGATATCATCGAGCCGGAACAAACGGGCATTGGCCTCCTGCAGCTCTGTGGCCTGACGTTCAAGCACGGCGGTACGTTCATCTACCAACTGCTCCAGCTCGTTCCTGTAACGGCGCATCTCCGTGATATCGAGAAGGCAAATTAGGTCGGCCGGGAGGCCTGCCATGTTGACAGTCTTGGAGTGAATCTCCACCCACTTGATCTTGCCCGTAGTGGTAATGGCGCGCCACGTATAGGTCTCAATGGCGTCCCTTGCCCCGGTCTGTTTCTTGTGCGCCTGCTCCATAAGCATGGCCTGATCGTCCGGATGGACGAATCGCATGAAGCCCTTGGGCGGCAATGCCATCATATCTTCTATGGATGTCTCAAAAATATCGCAATACGCCTGATTGGCAAACTTGACCTCATAATCCTGCACGACACAGATGCCAAGGGAGGACTGCTCGGTCACCGTCCTGAACCACTCCTCACTCTCTTCGAGTTCCCGGTTCATGAGTTGGTTGCTCAAGGCGTCCGAAATCCTGCGCCCCACTTCCTTGAACAGACGAAAGTCATCGTCGCTCCATTCTCTGCTTTTGGAAATCTGCTGCACGCCCATGAGCCATGGATCGCCTATCCGGGGATAGAGCGGCACCACCATCATGGACTTCACGTTGAATTTCTCTACAGCCGTGGGGGGAACCGGATGCTCCCCTTCGGGGCTGAACCCCACAGGTCCGGTGCTGGACAATGCGGCCGCAAAAACACTGCGCATATCGTCGTTCACGGCAACAGTTTCACCATCCATGGACCTGACATCATCGTCAGCTCCCGTGGTTTCAACCATGATGCGAACATGCGTGGTCTTGGGATCACATGGGGTCGAGAGCCAGCTACGCTCAACGTCAAACGCCTTTCTCACGGTCTCCATGACCTCATGGAGCATGGTGTCGAGATTTCCACGGCGACGGATGTCCCTGTCGACGCGCTCCATGGTTTCCAGGAAATGGATGTGCGCATAGCGGTCCTGCTCGGCCTTGCGACGCTCCGTCACATCAATAATCACCCCATCGAGGGTCAACTCACCGCTATTTTTACCCGTACGGGCCTGTCCACGATCATACACCCATCGCGTACCGCCATCCTCGCACATCAATCTGTATTCAAGGGAGTATGGACGGCCATGTTTGGCGTCAGCCCAGAGGACCTCATTCACCCAACTGACGTCGTCAGCATGGATAAGGGAAAGGAAGGAACGCTTCCGTTCCATGAAATCTGAGGCAGGATAGCCCGTTAATGAAAACACGGAATCACTGATGAATGTAACATCCCTTTCGCCATCCATCGTGCACTGATAGACAACTCCCGGCAGGTTTGCCGCCAGTGTTTTGAACTGGGCCACCCGATCAGCCAACAGCACTTCGGCCGCACGGCGATCCGCCACCATCTGATTGGCTGCTTCGGCCAAAGCCTTGAATTCGCTGTATCTGAGTTCTTCTGGGTTTACGAAATCACCAGTGGAAGAGGCCCTGTTCCAGACATCGGTAAATGACCGGATAGTGTCCTGTAGATTGTGGGCAAAACGAATGGAAGCAGCATACGCCAGAATACTGAGCAGCAAGAGGACGACGAATACAATCCCTCCACGAGAGATCATCTTGTCTTTCAGAAGCATTCGGTTCTGGTCGATAATGACTTCAACATCATCAACATAAACCCCGGCTCCGATGTACCACTTCCAGTCAAGGATGGGCATGACAAAGCTGATCTTCGGGGACTGCCGTTTGCCGTTAAACCGCGGCATGACATAGCTGACATATCCGCCCCCCCGCTTGGCTGCCGCAACCAGCTCCTGAACGATAAGAACACCGTTACTGTCAGTCACGTTCCACAGTTTCTTGCCTTTGGCGGGGCCGATCATGGAGACACCACTCCAGGTGCCGCCGAACAGGTACCCTTCTTCACCATAAGTGATCTCTTCCAGCTCTGTCACAACGCGTTGACGCACCTCCATCTCCGCAATTTCCATGCAGGCACCGGAGACAATACGCATGGCAGGCGACTCCGACTGTCGAACAGTCAGCATAAAGGTGAACACCGTGCCATCGTCCATGGAAATCACGACACGACGTTCCCCGAAGTGAAGCCCGACCAAGGACTTCATAAGATAATCGATGTCCAAGCCTTTGGGATAGTAGTCCAACAGTAGAAGCGTCTTGCCATTGTCAGCCAGTTCGACCAACAGATCGCCCCGATGCGCGCTTCCAGAGCGCGCCATGTTCATGACAGCCCGTGAAATACTTGAGGGGGGAAGTCCATCACGCGACAACGCGTCTATCAACCCGGAAACACGCTCGGCACGACTCCGCACGCCTTCCACCAGATCAGTCATCTCCTCATGACGGATCTGATCTACCAGAGCAAAAGCCTTCTGAACTTCCTGTAAAACCAGAGTCTTTCGTTCTGCAAAATAGTCGGATCGCAGTTGATCGGATTCTTCCTGAAAATCCAAATACACCCACGAGGCCCAAAAGCCGCCCACCAGCAAAATGGACAGCCATGAAACCACGACCATCCTGACCAGACTCAGCTTGCCTATGGACGAAACACGATACACTCGGCCCACTCCCCCGCCCCGGGCATTCCAATGACCCGACCGCTAAAAAAAATACTCTTGCTTAAAGTAGTTACACATTCTGCCTTTGAAACACCAGCCTATTATATCCTTACCACTTCTCCCCACGCATTTTCCCTTGACCACCCTCCCCACACTGGTATAAAAATCACCTCCCGTTTCGCCGGAATAGCTCAGTTGGTAGAGCAACTGATTCGTAATCAGTAGGTCGTCGGTTCAACTCCGATTTCCGGCTCCAACGAAATTAAGGGTTTAGCTTTAAGCTAGACCCTTTTTTTGTTGCCCTGCATAGTTTTTGGGACAAATTTGGGACAATCAAATGCCACGCACGCTCATAGGACTATTCGCAAGCCGGTAAAATCGAAAAGCAGTTAGATCATGCATGCCACCCAAAGCTAACAACATATCCAAATTATTATCCAATTCACAGGCACACCTCATTGAGTAAACAGATAATGAGGCAATCAAAGCGCGAATCCGTGCTCTGCCATAGTGTTTATGTCACTCATCAAAATATGTCTTATTTGGCGAATAAAACTGCCAAATAAGACATATTTTTTATTATCCATAGCCGTAACCATCTGATTTCACTCTTTTTAATATTTGGCACACTTCTCGCCTTATACAGTGCAACCAACGGCAACAATCAACCCAAGGAAACACTGTGCGATTGCTGGAAAACATCATTCTTCGGGTGGCTGAAAACGACAGAGCTGATTTTGAATCGCTTATGCAGGGGCTGGCTAAGGAAATCAGCAAAGATTCAGATGGAGTAGAAGTGTCCTTCTATTGGAACTCAACACTCGAATCCGATGTTTGTATCCAACTTACACGAGAAGTTGGTTCCAACACCAGAAGCGCATCATCTCTAGGAGTACGCCTTGCCGCTTCACTTAAATCATTCGGCTTAGTGGATCACACTTGTTGGGTTGAATGGGAATGGGGTGACTAGGTCCATTTCCAAACGCCAGAAGAACGGAGGCTGCCATGAAGACAACATTACCCGACGACAACGGCTACGGGGAGAGACAATGTGCTGTGATCATTTTTCTCATCCTCTTATCAGTACTCGTTGCATTCATCAGCTTTGGCTCCAATCGAGACGACACGCCCCGTAAATCCAAAGCAAGACCGGGAACTGATGAAGTCAACAAACATTCCTCCGATTCACTCAGCCAGAGGCTACCAATTTTGGACAATGCAAACCTAATTACAACCGCACACTAGGAGCAACATAATGAACATTCTTATCATAAATGGAAGTCCAAGGATAAACGGAACAACCTCTACTATTGCTAACGCCTTTGGCACTGCAGCCACAAGTAATGGCAATGAGGTTCGCACACACATTCTAAACGACATGCGGGACATTCGTGGTTGTCAGTCCTGCGCTAAGTGTTTTGAAGCCGGGCATTGTGTCCTCAAAGACGACTTCACCAAGGTGCTTGAAGATCATCACTGGGCAGATGTCATCGTTTGGGCCACCCCAGTCTACCTTGATGACATGAGCGGCATCCTCAAGCTGTTCGCGGACAGAATGCTGTTCAGCAACGTGAAGCCCGAATTCTATGCGGACTTCGAAAACCCTGTTTACGGACGCTTTGCTCCTGGAAAGAAGTTCGTGCTCATTCAAACTCAGGCTGCCCCCGCCGGTACATACAAGGCGCTTTTCGACAAGTGCACCATCATTATGCGCGATACTGGCATTCACGACTGCCACTGGTTGGAATGCACCCAGCTCTGGATTCAGCCTGAAGCGATTCCTGGCCACGATCAGCGAATGATCGACTACGAACAACTGGCTCAGGATTTGGCAACCGACATCTGCGGTCAGAAGTAGATACTCCCCTCCCCTAGGGCACCTTGCAGCACCTGTGGGGTGCCCACTCTCACACAACCAACTGTCTCGAGGTAACAAGCAATGCACAACAGACTGCTATTTCTAGACAATATCAGAACGCTCATCATTCTGATGGTTGTAATTCTTCACGCGGCATGCGCATACGCCATCATCATTCCCTGGTGGCCGGCCCAAGAATTTCCAAAGCCGCTTTTCTACACCTTCCTCATCATGTTCTTCGATATCTTTTGCATGCCCACATTATTTTTCATTGCAGGATATTTCTCCCCCTCCTCCATCAAACGGCACGGCACCAAAAGATTCGTTTTCAGAAAGCTGAAACGTTTGGGAATTCCATTCATTATGCTGGGATTGTTCTTCGTTCCCTACCTCTCCTACCTCGGCTACTTCGGACGAACAGAGTCCCCCAAAGGATTCTTTTCAATGTGGTGGTACCAGCTGAAGAACGCAATGACCCCAGAAGTTGTACTGTTCGACTCACCCGAGATAGGCATCGCCCACATCAACGATTACTCCGTTTGGCATTTGTGGTTCCTGACCTTGCTTCTGATGTTTTTCATTCTCTATGCAGTGATCGTCAAAATCAGTCCGAAATTGCTCCAAGGAAAAATGCCCGACCAGTCCAGTCGAAGTATCATGACGGCCATGCTTGTTGCTGGAGTGATAGCCATGCTCACAGTGACAGGTATTAATCTGATCATTCCCGTTTGGAGCTGGCTGAAATGCAGCGGAATTTTCATGGTCCAACCAAGCAGAATTGGACTCTACCTCACCCTGTTCTTCCTCGGCACATGGGCCTCGACCCAGAACTGGTTTTCTTCAGGCAAATTCCCTCTCCCGTTTGGAGTTTGGTTGACCATGGGAATCCTCTCTTTCGCGATGCTCATCTTCATCAGTAAGGGGATCATGGAAAACACAGGTCCTGCACCATTGGGCCTTGCAGTTGCGACAGGAGCAGTACGCTCCGTGGCCGCCCTCAGCTGGCTCGGCACGCTGATCAAAGGCACACAGTTATGGTGGAATTCACAAGGACGAGTATCCAGAAGCCTGAGTAGAAGCTCCTATGACATTTACCTGTTGCACATGCTCTTTGTTATCGGCGTGCAATTCCTGGCCATAGGTTTGCCAGTCCCATACTTCTTCAAGTTTCTGATAGCCGCCGTCTCAGGCGTTTTGATCAGTTGGTGGCTCAGCCGACAACTAGTTTCCCCATACCCCAAAACAGCTATCGGCCTTCTAGTTGGAGCATGGGGACTGGCTTGTGTTGTGATCTAAAAAGCAACTCATCATTACGATGTTTTCAACCACAAGGAGATACAAATGAGCAGCGTCAAGATTCATGGTGATCCCAAGACAGAAAAGAAGGAAATGCGGTTGTCCCTTACCGTTCTCGCAACGCTCTTGATCTTAGTCTTTGTCCTGTTCCCCTGGGTGTATGGGGCATGGCTTGAACCAATGATTTACGATCCTTGGAAGGCAGAAATGAATAATCCAACAATCAGTAGTAGCGAAAACGCTCAATAAACGGAGACGCACCATGATTGCCTTTACGTTTGCAAACATCTCTCGAGCCATAAGAAGCGAATGCTTAAATAGGCTACCCAGAGACAACAGCTATGCCAAAACGATCGGCGGCATCTGCCGCAAGCAATTTGGCTACATGACCCAATCTCAGGCAGATCAGCATCCCCATGCCAAGACCCCTCGAATTCACGGTATCTGTTGGATCGGATACGGCACAGGCAACTCTGAAGAAGCACGAAACTTCTTCGGCAACATCCTTGGTCTGGAGGCCTCAACTGCAGATCGGGACATGTTCAAATTGGACGAAGAGCTTTTCCTTGAAGCTATTGGGCCAGACAGCCCTTACGCAGAATATATGAAACGCCCAATAGTCGCCTTCAAGGTACACGACGCAGCGACTGCCAAAGAAGCATTCGAAGCCAAAGGCATCGAGTTCATCACCGACGTATTAACCAATGACGGCTATGACTTTGCCTTATTCAAGGGCCCAGACGACAACCTCTTTGAGCTGGTTTCACCACATTACGTAGGCTAATTCAAAATATAAGGAGATTCCATGTCCAACTGCACTTCCACTTGCGATTCTTCCCAAACCTCAACTCTTGTTTTTTCATGCTCTGGTGCAGCTGATGTTGGTGAGGTGACCGACCAGGCGGCTCGAGAACTCGCCCGCACAGGCACGGCCAAAATGTTCTGCCTCGCTGGTGTCGGAGGCAAAGTATCCAACATCATGAATACCATCAAAGCGGCGGATAAACTTATTGTCATCGACGGCTGCCCATTAAATTGCGCCAAGAAGACTCTCCAAGATGCTGGTTTCACCGAATTTGAGCACCTTCAGTTGACCGACCTTGAAATGACTAAAGGAACGACACCGGCAACAGAAAACAACATAAAAAAAGTCGTGAACGTAATGCTAGATCGCGTCTAGCCATGCAGGGGACAAGTCATGGCTGACACCTTGCTCCAGATTTGGGGAGGCCTTTTTTACCTCCTCAACAAGATCTGCTTCTCAAAAGTGGAAAGGGCATCTGGAACAGCGAAACAAAATGGCTGGCGGGTGAGATCCTGGATTGTATACCTGACAGGACTCCCCGCCTGGGTGTTCATCTTTGTTTCGGAACGCGACTGGATTGCCGCAGCCATAGAATCTGGTGGAGCTCCGGCGATGATTTCTGGTTTGATATTGGCAGCAAGAGGCGATGGGACTGAACCCAAATGGCTCAACATGTTAGCTAAATTTTCTATCTTCGCAGGACTCGGGCTGAGTATCCATGAATATGGCGGAATAACGAATATCAGCCAATTCCTGGAGTTGGGAATAGCTTCGGGTTTTCTCATCGGAACCTATCTGATGGCACGCAATTCCCAACATGGGTACCCTTGGCTGATGTTGGGAAACATAAGCTGCGCCGCATTAATGGGACTGGAAGGATACTTCATTCTCATGGGGCAACAACTTGTTTCCCTTGTTTTTGTCGTTGATGCTTATGTGGTACGCATAAAAAGCAACCTGACCAATCGTGTTTCGGATGGCCTATGACCATAGCTAATTCAATTCTTCTGAATAATAAGGAGAAGAATCATGTTAAAATATTTCTATTCAAAGCAAGCCCGCAAACCTTCGGGACTGTTCGGGAGATTCGTCTCCCGATTGATATTCGACAAAGGCAACGCAGTGGTTAATGAGCTAATGGATGAAGTTGTTGACGCCCAAAAAGGTCAAACCATTCTTGAGATCGGATTCGGGACTGGCACAGTCATCAAAAGTATGGCCGACAAGATCGGCAACGGAGTAATCCATGGCATCGATTTCTCCGATGCCATGTTGGACGTTGCCCAAAAAAGAAACAAACGACACATCAAGAGCGGTTGTGTTCGGCTCACCCACGGGAATTTTGAAAACATGAATTCGAGTGCGGAATCATACGACACGATATGCTCCGCCAACACGATCTACTTTTGGAAAGATCAGGCTGCGACAAGCTTGCAGATCCACTCCCTTCTTAAACCAGGGGGCAAGGTCGTTCTTGCCTTCATGGACAAGACTAGGATGGACACCCTGCCTTTGGACATGCAAATATTCGACACTGTTTCACCTGCGAGAGTAGAGCAGATGCTTCTCCAAGCCGGCTTTGTTTCAACAACGACGCATCAGTCAACCAAAGATCCATCCCAATACTGTGTTGTTGGAGTGAAATGACCCATCCTTAAAAATGAATTGAGAATTCGAAGTCACATGTGGAGTAAGCGCTCAACTTCTTTCGCAATTGTGCCCAGTAGTGATGCTCCCGATCAAAGACGGCAGCCTTTACCGTCTCATACTGCTGAGGATAATTTTTTTGTATAATCCGACTTGTATTTTGCCAGTTCAAATCTGACTCATTGAGGATGCTGAGCCCGTACACCCAAACCTTGTCGACGCTATCTTTTACAGACTCGATCAGCGGCAAAGGGCTGGTGATATATGGGATGACAGGACAAATCATTGCTGATGTTCTCAGTCCGGCTTTCTTGCACTCCCGCAATGCATGCATCCTGGCTTCGGTGGACATCGTTCCACCTTCGAACAAGTCTCGTACTGAGTCATCCTCAAAAGCTAACGAGAAACTAACCGATGCGGATTCCATGGTTTGCAAAATATCCAAATCCCGCAAGATGAGATCAGACTTCGTCAGAATGCTGGCAGAGAGACCTCTTGCTGCAAGCATTTCAAGTGTCTTTCTTGTTTGACGAAGCTCTGCCTCACACGGTTGATACGGATCTGTTTTCCACCCCATGTAAACACTTTGTGGAGAAAGCCCTTTCAACTCTTCGGAAAGCACGCCTTCAAGATCTGCATGAACCATTATCTCTTTGGCCCAATCTGTTTTGGCATCATTCAATGCATAGCAATAATGACAAAGGTGAGCACAACCGATATATGGATCGATTTGATACTCATGCCCCTTCAGCGTGCATGGTGTAAGAATTGTTTTGGAGTCGTGAGCTGTAATTTGCATAATGCACCTCATGTCTCGAATTATGGGTTGCAACTCTCTTTTGGGAAACTCCGGTATGAACCGACCCAAAAAGACTTTCCACTTTTTAGAAATATCCGATCTTGGCCTATTTCAATTAGCCTTTTCTCCTTGCACAGATTTGAAAAAGCTATGGGGTCGATTAGATTCATGATCGGGGACAAACGCTCAAGACTCCTAAAGGGAGTAGGAGTAACGGGTGCGAATTGAGGCTTTGGTTCCTGAAGAACGACAACGAGAGTCCCATAATCAAGAATGCTCTCTTTTATGTTTTGTAACGCGACATGAACGTCCACATATTCGAAAACAAGTGCTGCCAGCACCATTGATACAGGTTTCATGCTGAACTCAGGCTTCGATATATCAGCATGATGAAGCTCAAGAGAAGAAATAGTATCAGAAAATCGGGAGGAAAGGATTCTCAGATAATCAGGATTGATATCGACTCCAACAACTCTTTGAGCGGTTACTGTATCAATATGCTCAAACCCATTGCCAGTGGCACATCCTATTACTGCCAATGAGGTTGGAGCAAATTCTTTCAAAGTCGAGGACATTAATGAGCTCAAGGCCTGAGATTGAGCCACCTCAGGCAATGCCATATGTTTTTCATAATCAGAAGCCGGTATGGTCAACCACGGGTTTGTCGTTTTATTCATAACCGATAATCTCTCCGCAATTTTTCGCATTTATTTTAAAGGATCAGTTGTTACTACTGATCTTTAACTAGCGAGCATCATGCCAAACATTACTCATTTTATTTTAATATGTTATAAGCAAGCTGCATTTTCAAGACTTCATATACGACAAAACAAATTGCCAGATACGACACAATACAGTTACCCCTAGTAATATAACCCTCAAAAGGACTTAACGTAATGGACAGGAATACATTCTTTCGAGAAGTCACTCTGAGAATATGTGGAAGTCTCAAAATCGAAGAAGCATTATTTTCGACGTTTACATTTCTTCGGGATGTAATGCCTGTAGACGTCCTGGTTCTTGAACATGTGGACAACTACTATGGTTCGATGCGCACTCTCGCTATGGCGACTGAAGCTGGTGGAGAAGCAGTAGACACACTGACACCTCTTTCCAAAGAAGCTCAGGCAGAAGCTAAGGAGACTCTGTATGAGGGCCCCAAGGCGTTCCTGTTAGAGGATCCGCACTCAGAGAAAGTTGCAGACGAACTCCTCAACTTCCATGACATGAAGGCGACATCAGTAGTCGTTCTGATCCTCGAATCCGATCCTCAAATGCTAGGTTCGCTTGTCGTTATATCACAAGGCGAAAAGAGATTAACCGAAGACCATAAAGAGCAACTCGCCTCTGTACGAGAACCATTTGCCATTGCCCTGTCGAACGCCATGAAGCATAGAGAAGTCATTAAGCTCAAAGACTTGCTTACAGACGACAACCGCTATCTTCAGGGAGAATTGCGTCGATTGTCCGGTGACGAAATCGTTGGAGCCAACTTCGGATTAAAGCAAGTGATGATGCGCGCACAGCAAGTAGCTTCTCTGGACAGTCCGGTTTTGCTTCTTGGCGAAACAGGAACCGGTAAGGATGTCTTGGCCCACTACATTCATTCTGCGTCATCCCGCAGCAAGGGGCCGTTCATATCCGTCAACTGCGGGGCCATCCCCGATACGTTGATAGACAGCGAACTGTTCGGTCATGAAAAAGGAGCATTCACAGGCGCACTTGCCCAGAAGCGTGGACGCTTTGAAAGAGCAAATGGTGGCACCATATTCCTTGATGAAATCGGAGAACTGCCATTGCAGGCCCAAGTTCGTCTGCTGTCAGTAATTCAAAATCGGGAAATAGAACGCGTAGGAGGCGTTAAATCCATCCCGCTAGATATCCGAATAATCGCTGCCACACACAGAAACTTGGAAGAAATGATCAAAGAAAATCTCTTTCGGGAGGATCTGTGGTTCCGTCTCAATGTATTCCCACTCATGGTTCCGCCACTCCGTGAGCGGAAGACTGACATCCCTGCACTAGTCCAACATTTCATTAATCAGAAATCCAAGGATTTGAAACTCTCCACAATCCCAACTTTGAAGCCTGGGGCAATCAATTACCTGCTAGAGTACCACTGGCCAGGCAATGTCAGAGAGTTGGAGAACATAGTCGAGCGCGCACTAATTCTGAACCCAACTGGCCCATTGTCTTTTGAAGAATTCATGATTGGTATGCCCACAACCAACGGGGCTTCTTACACATCGAAAGAGCCCCGTAGCCTAGATACCGTTGTATCCACTCATATCAGGAAAATATTATCTCAAACCAATGGGAAAGTGAGCGGCCCTGATGGCGCAGCAGACATCCTTGGAGTCAATCCAAGCACCCTGCGAAATAAAATGCGAAAGCTCCAAATACCGTTTGGCAAGAAGGCCACCTAACACAGGTACGGAGAGATATTGAAGGGCTCAGATGAAGGCGACATATAGAGCTACAAGCAAGCATTATTGTATTATGAAAGGCCATCACATCAACTACGGGCTTATTATTATTTTTTAAACAAATACGGCCCTTATGAGGGCACTCAGCCCACTCCTCAAAAAAAGCTAACCACCTGTAATAAAGAGTAAATAATTTAAAACTCTTCGTAACCAGTAGGTCGTCGGTTCAACTCCGATTTCCGGCTCCACGGAATAGTCTAGCCTCACAATGCGTTACCGCAATGTGAGGCTTTTCTTATTAAGATGCCTCATAAAAAACACTCCCTATGGGGTAGAAATAGAATATATTGAGCATTTTATTAGTAGTCTCTTTGGCTTCAACGGAATCAAGCGCTTACGATTATCGTAAGCGCTTTTTTTGTGCCTTGGTGTGTGCTGATACAAATTGAAGACAAGGGAATACCCTAATTGGATAAGAATATTCACATTCCATGATGGGATTATAGTACTTGCCTCAAAACGAGAGTTCCGTGTTCACATCAATCTATATATAGATAGTTTCTATTTATACTATAGATAAAATCAGTTTTTTAAATTGGACTATTGCTAAATTCAAAAGTTAATAAAATATAGTGTTTTTAATATTTTAGATTTAACAACATTACCAAGAAACCGCACCAATCCGTCTCGCAGAAATTGTGACACTACAGACGACGGACATGGCCCATTCAACCCTCTGTGTAGGTATTTCCATGCACCACTCCCCGAACGAAACAGGCCTTCAAGTACTCGATAAACAGCTGAGTTGCAGCCTAGGACTGACCAGACAACTCGTAGGCGTCACCTTCCATTTTTCCCGGGATTCGTTCGAACAAAGTGACGCCAATCTTACCCGGAAACCCCTTACATATTGTTCACTCGTCAGAATGGCCAGTAGCGGCCTTTCCAGAAAGGCAGGATTCGAGGAGATTTCCTGCCCCGGCGCTAAGCGAGCGCTCGGCCTCGAGCCTGTCAACGAGGAGTTTCGATCCGGCCAAAGATACATGTCACTTGGCCTCTACAAGGACTTGGAATGCGCCCGAAAGACCTCCGCCGTCGTCAGCATAATGGACAGGCAAATCCACGGCGTGTCCATGGAGCCTTTGTCCGACTGCTCCCATGCGCCTCATGTAGTCATCGCCATATGCAACCCAAATCAATCGATGCGCCTTGTTCAAGGGTACATTCATGAAAACGGCCCCATCGACTCCATGCGAAGTATGGGGCAGCAGGGACTCTGTGCGGAACTGACGGTACACCCGTATCTGACAGGCGAGCCCAACGTGTCACTCCTCTGCTCCAACACCCGGTACATCAGCGCCTGGGATGACAACGAACTCGGAGTGGGCATACCCGCCGCGTCACTGGCCTCAATAACTGACGGCGTACTAAAAACGATCAATGCGGCTGAATCGGATGCAAACAAGGACATCATCATCGACCGGGCCCAAGCCATGGGATTTGATCTGGGCATCACAAAAGGAACGGCCTACTACCAATCACCGAAAAAAACTGTCCCCGACTCTTCGCTTCCCCCTTCCCCCAACCCCGATCCGACACCAAAATCACAACGTATAGCCATCAAGGTTCACTCTGTTTCCAAAAGCCACACCCAGCAATCCGGTTCCTCCATCAAGGTGCTTGATACGGTCTCCCTTGAAGTCCATGAGCAGGAGTTCCTGACCTTTGTCGGCCCCAGCGGATGCGGAAAAAGCACCCTGCTCAATCTCATGGCAGGACGATATGCGCCTGACTCTGGCACCATTTCCCTGCCCGGCAGCAGACCGCAAAACGGACTGAACCTTGGATTCATCTCGCAGGCGGACACCCTGCTCCCTTGGCGCACAGTCCGCAAGAATGTGGAATTGGGACTGGAAATCCGCAAGGTGCCAACAAGGGAACGCCACAGGACCGCCGACAGACTCATGGAACAGGTCGGACTGCTCGAATTCGCCAACAGCTACCCCTTCGAACTATCCGGTGGCATGAAACAGCGAGCATCGGTCATCCGCGCCCTGGCCTACGATCCGGACGTCATTTTCATGGACGAGCCGTTCGTGGGCCTCGATGTACAGACCCGTGATGCCCTGGAGCAGGACATTCTCACGCTCTGGCTCGAACACAAAAAGACCATCGTCATGGTTACCCACGACCTGGGGGAAGCTATCACCTTATCCGACCGAGTCATTCTCTTTTCCGGCAGGCCTGCCACAATCAAGGCTGAGTACGACATCCCTCTGCCCCGCCCCCGTTCGGTGGTCGAAAGCAAGTTTACCGATGAATTCGTTTCCATCCACAAACGCATCTGGCAGGACCTCAGCGCCGAGGTTCTCAACGAATCCCAAGGGGGAGAACATGCCTAACTTTCGCCTCAATGACGACCTGCGGAACAGGCTCTATATCCTGGGCATGGTGTCAGCACTTCTCGTCATATGGGAAGTCGCCACGCGGACAAAATTCATCAACACCTTTTACGCAAGCCAGCCCACGGTCATCGCCTCGGATTTCTACCACTTCGTGACAAGCGGAGACATACTTCCCCATTTGCTCACCACCCTTCAGGAAGCGCTCTTCGGTCTCTTTTTCGGAACCATCGCCGGCATCATTTGTGGGGTAGCCCTCGGCAAGACGAAACGTCTCGCCGACCTGTTTGAACCTATCATCACAGCTCTATACGGCATCCCCAAGCTTGCACTGGCACCCATATTCATTCTCTGGTTCGGCCTTGGAATGGAATCCAAGATATTCCTGTCCGCGCTTCTCGTCTTCTACCTCGTCTTTTTCAGCACCTATTCCGGCATTCGCAACATTAACCCTGACATCATCGCCACGGTGCAGCTTATGGGCGCCAACCGGCATCAAATATTTTTCAAGGTCACGCTACCTTCATGCGTCCCCTGGGTTCTGACCGGAATCCGTGGGGGCATCGGCGCGTCCCTCATTGGGGCAATCGTCGGCGAATACATGGGAGCCAGCGCAGGGTTGGGGTGGATGATTCAATACGCCACCACCACCTATCAGATCGAGCGCGTCATGTCCTGTATCCTGGCGCTGCTGCTCATCGGCCTTGTTCTGAACAAAGGACTTCGCATGTGCGAAAAAAGGCTGCTGCGTTGGCGGCCGGATAATTTCTAACAACACATAATCTTTACCGGAGGAAAACAATGTTGAGGAGAAGTATTCAGGTCTGTCTGGTCGCTATGCTGACCATGGTGATCATGATCGGATTTGCAACCGGCGCACAAGCCAACAAGAAACTGACCAAAGTTGTTTTTGCTGAGTGCGCCCGTAGCGAAGGCTGGCTGCCGGTTCACCTGGCTCAGACTCTTGGTTTTTTTGAAGAAGAAGGGCTGGCCCCCGAATTTATCACCTACAAGGATGGTCCGCTGGCCCTCATGGGACTCCTGAACGGCGACGCAGAATTCTGTATCATCGGTTTCGAGCCGGTACTTATGGCCCACGAAAAAGGACAGTCCAGCAAAGTCATCATGACGACTCTGGACAGCCAACCCTATACTTTTGTCAGCCGCCCCGAACTGACCAGCGCAGCCGACTTCAAGGGCAAAGTCGTCTTTGCAGGCATGCCCGGCTCCGCACCCTACTTTTTCGTCAAGACCATCCTGCGCAACGCAGGGGTAGACCCGGACAAGGAAGTCACGTTTGCCAGCCTCGAATACGGTGCAGAACTGGTGGCCATCAACAGAGGCCAGATCGATGGTGCGTACGTACGCGCCACTCGCTTCAAACAGATACAAGAAATGGGTGGCCGCATCATCCTCGACGCTACCAACCCAGCGAAACACAAGGAAGTGTATGGCTCGGAGAAATACCAGGCCATGTCCGTACAGGTGCGTGACGACTACATCAAAGAACACCCCGAAATCGTACAGGCTTTTTCCAATGCGGTATATAAGGGCATCCTCTGGCAGCTCTCCCACACCGATGCGGAAATAGCTAAAGCCGTTGCCCCGATGTTCCCTGGCCGCAATATCGATGCAGGTCTCATCAGCGTCCTGCGAAAAGTCTGGTCAACAGACGGCATCTACACCGAGGAAGGCTACAGGGCGGTCATCGATTTCTGCGTAGCCAACGGCGTACTTCGGGCCCCAATCCCAATGAATGAAACTGTGGACAATTCCTTCATGGAAAAAGCCAAAGCAAACATCCACTAGCAATCAAAACAATACATTATTGAGAATTGGGATGGGCAGTATGCCCCTTCCCCCCAACGTACAAACGAAACCCGTTTTGCAGGACAGCTCAGCGGTTCGTCGCTTCAACTCCGATTTCCGGCTCCAAACGAAATCAAGGGTCTAGTGTAAAGCTAGACCCTTTTTTTGTTGTTTTCATTACTCTTGGTCACGTTGGGTGGGGCAATTGTCAGGTTTATTTTGGCCCTACAAATTGTCGAATATGGATAGCATCCTCGACAACAATTCTGTGCATACCATGCTAAAAGTACTCTGTATTATAACACCTTGCCTTTCCCTCTTCTAAGCCGAGAATTTTCCCCAAATCGAACCGTCGCAAAATTATAACATCCCCGTTGCACTTTTCACTTGCAATAGGGGATGTTTTCCTTTCTATAGCAATCATAGAGAATTCCTTTCTCTTGCGCATTTCTACGTTGTTTTCTTACTCTAAATGGTGGTGAATCATGATTCATATTCCTAGGGAAGAGTGCGTCAACACCGAGACGGCAACTCGAAGAGAATGGCTCGATACCAACGGCATAGGTGGCTATGCATCAAGCACGGTCATCAACTGCCACACGCGAAAGTACCATGGACTTCTCATCGCTTCCCTCAAGGAACCGCGAGGCAAATTCGTACTGCTTTCGAAAGTGGAAGCGTCGCTGGTTCATGAAGACCTCGAATTCAACCTTTCCACCAACAAGTATCCGGGGGTTTACCACCCCACAGGTCATCAGTTTGTGGAGGAGTTTGAGCAAGGCCTGTATCCGTCCATTACATATCGGATAGGTGACGCAGTCATCCGCAAGTCCATGATGATGGTACGCGGCAAGAACACCACCCTGCTTTGCTATGAGCTTTTGGAAGGCAAAGTAAAACCCCTCCTCCGTATCCGCCCCTTACTGGCCTATCGGGACATCCACACCCTGACCCGGGAGAACATGTTCCTTCGTCCCAAGTCGTATCCGGAGAAGAACGGACGAAAAATCCAGCCGTACGAGGGCATGCCCCCACTCTACATGGCCACCAACAGAAACTCGGAGTTTTTCCCCGGCCCCAAGTGGTCCCTGAACGTGGAGCACCTCATGGAGCGAGACAGGGGCTTTGACTATCAGGAAGACCTGTTCTGCCCCGGCATGTTTGAGACGACACTCAGAAAGGGCAAGCCCATTATCTTCGCTGCTTCCACCGAACCTCTCGGCAACCTTGAACGGCTGAGAAAGAAGGAAGTGGAACGACGCGAAGAAGCATTCGCAGCCTGCAAGGACAGAAGCAAGAGTGTCCGTTGGCTCAAATATTTCTCGGACCAGTTCCTCATCCGAAACGCTTCGGATTTCGCCTCTGTGGTGGCAGGATACCACTGGTTCGGCGAATGGGGGCGGGACACCATGATCGCCCTTCCCGGTCTGACCTTTCATGCAGGACGACGGGAGTTCGGTGAGGAGGTCCTTGCAGCCTATGCCAAGCTCGAAAGAGACGGCCTTCTCCCCAACTATCTCGACCAACGCTCAGACCACCTGGCCTACAACTCCGTGGATGCCTCTCTGTGGTTTTTCTGGGCGGTGCAGGAATACCTGAAAGCCAAGGGGAGCAAGCAATTCGTATTGGATCACATCCTCCCGGCCCTTAGGAGCATTGTCACGGCGCACCTCGATGGACGCGTTCCGCTCTGCGGCATTGGTGAAAACGGCCTTCTCTATGCCGGAAACGAGCACACCCAGCTCACATGGATGGATGCGCAGGCGTACGGCGGGCCCGTCACTCCCAGACACGGGGCAGCGGTGGAAATCAACGCCATGTGGTATAACGCCCTCTGCTTCCTCATGGAGTTACTACCCGAAAAGGACGAGCTTTACCCCCGTGCCCGGCACGCTGCCGACACATTGGCTGGCAATTTCATCGACCAGTTCTGGAACCAAAAGGACAACTGCCTGAGCGACGTGGTCAACGGCCACGGTCAGGATCACAGCATCAGACCGAATCAGATCTTTGCTGTGTCCATGCCGCACACCATGCTGAATATCGAGCAGATGCGGGCGGTCATCAGTACGATCCAATCTCATCTGTTGACGCCTTATGGCCTGCGCACGCTCTCCCCGAGGAGCCCACTCTACTCACCATTCTATCGAGGGGATTCCGACGAGCGCGATTCGGCGTACCATCAGGGCATGGTCTGGCCATGGCTGGCCGGACACTTCGGCGAGGCATTGCTCCGACAGGCTGAGGACAAGAGCGGCACCAAGGCCTTCCTGTGCAAATACTTCAAGCCTATCCTGCGGTCGTTCCCGGAAGAGTTCGGCATTGCATCCGTTCCCGAGTTGTATACCGGCAATCATCCGCATCTCCCCAAGGGGACCATCGCACAGGCATGGAGCGTTGCCGAAGCGATTCGCCTGAACAAGATTCTGGGGGGCAAATAACCATGCGGGTACTCATGTTCGGATGGGAATTCCCTCCATACATATCCGGTGGCCTCGGTACGGCCTGTCTTGGCCTGACAAAGGGGCTGGCACACCACGGGACCGACATACTGTTCGTACTTCCCCGACTCGACTCCAATGAAGAGGCAGGACACTTGAGCCTTCTAGGCGCCAATCGTGTCCGTGCAAGTGTCGGCATCAGGGAAATCCTTGAACTGCAGGAGCGCGTCTCGGTTCTGGAGGTACTGTCTCCTTTGCGCCCCTATCTCACTGAGAAGGAATACATCCATCTTCTCGAGCGCAATGAGCTGATTTCAGCCGAAGATATTCTGGGCCAGTTGGACAATGACTTTGCTGGCGGCTACGGCGACAACCTCATGGCCGAGATCGTCCGATACAGCCTTGTTGCCGGACACATGGCGCGGCACGAGAAGTTCGACGTGATCCACGCCCACGACTGGATGACCGCCCCGGCCGGGATTGAGGCCAAACGTGCGTCGGGCAAGCCTCTGGTGGTCCACGCCCATGCCCTTGAATTCGACCGAAGCGGCGAACACGTCAACCAGCGGGTGTACGACATCGAGCGGGCCGGGTTTGAGGCCGCGGACCGTATCATCGCCGTGAGTCACTTCACCAAGGACACCATCGTCAGGCGATATTCCATCGATCCATCCAAGATCACGGTGGTGCACAACGCGGTGTCCAAAGAGCGCCGCCTGAAGCAGATGCGCATCGAGAAGCCCTTCAAGGAAAAGCTGGTTCTCTTTCTGGGACGGATCACATTCCAGAAAGGGCCCGACTATTTCATAGAGGCCGCTGCCAAAGTGCTGGAAAAGAGCCCTAATATCAGGTTCGCCATGGCGGGTTCCGGAGACATGTTCCCCAGAATGGTGGAACGAATGGCCGAGTTGCGTATTGCCGACAAGTTCCATTTCCTTGGCTTTGTGCGCGGCATGGACGTTGAGCGCATATATGCCATGAGCGACCTCTACGTCATGCCCAGTGTCACCGAGCCGTTTGGCATCACGCCACTCGAGGCCATGGTCTACGACGTGCCGTCCATCGTATCCAAGCAGTCCGGCGTTGCCGAGATAATGGAGAACGCAGTCAAGATCGACTTCTGGGACGTGGATCGCCTCGCACATGAAATACTGGATATTCTCGATAACGATGACCGGGCCGCCATGCTCAAGCTCAGCGGCCGCCATACGCTGAAAAAGGTGCAATGGGAGCACGCCGCCGAACACGTTCTCCACGTATATAACCAGCTCATGGGAGGTGCGGCATGATCTCCGTCTGCTTCTATTTTCAGGTGCATCAGCCCATGCGCCTCGATCAGGGGTACACGTTCTTCGACATGGGAAGAAGACACCACTACCGGGATGAAGCAGCCAACCGCGACATCCTGCTTAAAGTGGCGCAGAAGTGCTATCTCCCTGCCAACAGGATGATGCTCGACCTGATCAATGAATTCAAAGGCGCCTTCCGCATCTCCTACGCCATCACCGGTGTCGCCATGGAGCAATTTCAGGAGTTCTGCCCCGAAGTTCTCGACTCATTCCGAGACCTCGCAGACACGGGCTGTGTGGAGTTCATCGGTGAGACACACTATCACTCCCTTGCCTTCCTCTTCTCCAAGGAAGAGTTCCGTCGTCAGGTGAAGATGCACGGAAAAATCCTCGAAGAGTTCTTCGGCTCCAAACCCGTAACCTTCCGCAACACGGAACTCATCTACAACAACGACCTCGCCCTTGAGATCGAGAAGATGGGTTACAAGGTCGTTTTGGCCGAAGGCGCGGATCAGGTGCTCGGCTGGCGCTCCCCCAACTTCGTGTACCAACCCGCGGGTTGCTCAAAGCTCAAGGCGCTGCTCAAGAACTACCGCCTCTCGGATGACGTGGCGTTTCGCTTCTCGAATCAACAATGGGATGAATGGCCCGTAACCACGGACAAATTCGCCGACTGGGTACACGCCATTGCCGGAAGCGGAGAGGTGGTCAACCTGTTCATGGACTACGAGACCATCGGCGAGCATCAGTGGGAAGACACCGGTATCTTCAATTTCTTCCGCAGCCTGCCCCGGTCCATTCTCTCGCACCACGATTTCGCCTTTGAAACCCCGGCAGAGGCTGCTGGCCGACTCGACCCGCTTGCCCAACTCGACGTACCTTTCTTCACCTCCTGGGCAGACCTTGAACGTGACGTAACAGCCTGGCTCGGCAACCCCATGCAGGATCAGGCGGCGGAGTTGGCCTACGCCCTTGAAAAGCGGATCCTCGACTCTCAAGATGACGACATTATCGCCACATGGCGGGAAATGCTCACGAGCGACCACTTCTACTACATGTGTACCAAGTGGTTTTCCGACGGCGATGTTCACAAGTATTTCAATCCCTACGACACCCCGCATCAGGCGTTCATCACATACATGAACGCCCTCAATGATCTGGCCCTCAGGGTCGGCTACGAACGGACCACATCCTAAACAGGAGATTTGAAATGGAAACCAGCTGGCTCTTCGAAGTTTCATGGGAAGTCTGCAACAAGGTGGGCGGTATCCACACCGTTATCAGTAGTAAAGCTGCACAGGCCATGGAGACCTTTGACGGCCGATATGTGGCAGTCGGGCCGCTTCTCGACCGCAACCCCGGCTTCAAACCGTGCGATCCGCCAAAGGAGATCGTCCCCACTCTGGAACGGCTGAAAAGCAAAGGGATCGATTCTGCAGTGGGCCGCTGGGACATCCCCGGCCAGCCGTGGGCATGGCTTATCGGTTTCCAGAATGCCATCCCGGCCCATGACAAGCTCCTCTTTCAGCTCTGGAACGATTTCGGCGTAGACTCCATGGCCGGAGGCTGGGACTACATCGAACCGGTCCTGTTCAGCACCGCGGCTGCCATGTCCATCAAGGAGATGCACGACGACCTCGAAGAGTTGGCCGATGTCTTCGCCCATTTCCATGAATGGATGTGTGGCGCTGGCGTGTTGTATCTCAAGAAGCATGCTCCCGGTGTGTCCACGGTCATGACCACCCATGCCACCATGCTTGGGCGAGCCATGTCCGGCTCCGGAGTGGATATCTACGACAGGCTGGATGAAATCGAGCCGACACAGGAAGCCAAGCTCTTCGGGGTCACGGCCAAGCACTCCATGGAATCCGTTTCAGCCCGGGAAGCGGACTGCTTCACCACGGTCTCCAACATCACCCGCCGAGAAGCGTCCAACCTCCTCGGCACCAATCCGGATGTGGTCACGGTCAACGGCTTCAACCTCGAAGGCTTTGCAGAACCGGGCGCGGTGGCAAAGACGCGTGAAACGGCACGCAAAGCGCTCATTGATCTCGCCGAACGCTTTCTTGACCGCGAGCTCAACCCTGAAAAGACTCTGCTGGTGGCGACCAGTGGACGATACGAATTTCACAACAAAGGCATCGACCTGCTGATCGACAGCATGGCCGAGGTAAATGATCAACTGGCCGCATCAGACAACGACGTTACCGTGGTCACCTTCCTGCTCGTCTCATGCGGCTACGCCGGTTTCAGTGACGAAGCGCGAAGACGTCTGAAGGAAGAGAAAACGCTCGAGAAATTTGCCGGGATTTCGACCCACCAGCTGTTCAATGCCGAACAGGATCCCATCGTGAACAAATGCCGGGAAAAGAGACTGGACAATTCTCCTGAAAAGCGGTGCTGCGTCATCTTCATTCCCGTGTATCTGGACGGCAGTGACGGCATCCTGAACCTTGAATACTACGACGCCCTCGCAGGCATGGACCTGACGGTGTTCCCGTCCTTTTACGAGCCATGGGGATACACCCCCATGGAGAGCGCGGCCTTTGCAGTCCCCACCGTCACCGCCGACCGCGCTGGTTTCGGCCAGTGGGTCATGGAGAAGCATCCCGACGGGCATGCCGGCGTCAAGGTCATCAACCGGCTGGAAGACAACTATGACAAGGCACGTGAAAACCTGACGCGATTCCTTGGAGAGTTCACCAGATGGTCTGACAAGGAACGCGCGCATCGCAGTGCAGAGGCAAGAAAGATAGCCGAGGAAGCGACGTGGGAACACTTCTATCCTCGCTACGTCGAGTCCTATAAAAACGCTGCCGACATCCGCACTGAGCGCATAGCGGGAGTACAGCGCATGGCTGCTGCCCCCGGCAAGGAGATATCTTTCACCGGCGTCAACACGACGCATCCACGGCTGCGCTCATTCATGGTCGTCACCGAACTGCCCCAGGCACTGGCCCGGCTCCGGGAACTGGCCAACAACCTCTGGTGGGTTTGGCACCGTGACACGCAGGAATTGTTTGAATGGATGGACGCTGAAAAGTGGAAGGAATCCGAACACAATCCTGTCCTTTTCCTCGACACCATGGACCGCGACCGCCTCAATCAGCTTTCAGGCGATATCGATTTCATGGGACGGGTCTCCAGCGTCCTCGAACGCTTCGATGCCTATATGGCGAAACAGGCTGACGCCAACATCAAAGGGATTACATGGAACAACCCTGTCTCCTATTTCTCCATGGAATTCGGCCTGCATGAATCCATCCCCATCTACTCTGGTGGCCTCGGTCTTCTCTCGGGCGACCACATCAAATCCGCCAGTGACCTGAACCTGCCGTTTGTCGGCATCTCACTGCTGTACAAGCAGGGATACTTCCACCAAAAGATCAACGGCAATGGCGAACAGGTTGTGGAATACCACCAGAACGACTTCGCAACCATGCCCATCACCCCGCTGCAAAACGACGAGACAGAGAAGATCCTCGTCACCGTGGACCTGCCGGGACGTACGGTCTTCGCCCAGATATGGGAAGTGCATGTCGGGCGGGCCAAGCTCTACCTGCTTGATACGGATATCGTTGAGAACTCCCGCACTGACAGAGACATTTGCTCGCGGTTGTATGAACCGTCCTCAACCGGCCGGATCGAACAGGAAATAATACTGGGCGTGGGTGGCGTGCGCCTGCTCAAGGCCCTGAATATCGAGCCCTCGATCTATCATCTCAACGAAGGCCATTCCGCCTTCCTGCTGTTCGAACGCATTCGTCACCTCATGCTCATCGACGGGGTGGACTTTGCCACGGCCAAGGAGATCGTGCGCGGGTCCACGGTCTTCACCATGCACACACCTGTCCCTGCGGGTAACGAACGCTTTGAAAGGCATCTCGTGGAGAACTACTTCCGCGGCTACGCCGAAGAGATGGGTGTTCCTTGGGACGCCTTGTGGAACCTCGGCCACATCTACTCCGAAGAGGCCGACCATTTGAACATGACCGTACTCGCCCTTCAACTCTCCTGCATCAGAAACGGTGTCAGCAAGCTGCACGGCGACGTGTCCCGGCGCATGTGGATGGACCTGTGGCGTGGTTTCCTGCTGGGCGAAGTGCCGGTCGGACACGTCACCAACGGGGTGCACGTCACCTCATGGCTCGACGAACGAATCCGCCACGACATCGAGACCACCTGCAACACGGCCGTCCATCATGAACTGCTGGGCGAAACAGACTGGAATTGCCTGGACAACATCGACGACCGGCGCCTCTGGGAGAGTCATGTTGCGCTCAAGCATCGGCTCTACGATGAAGTGCGCCGCTCCATTACGAAGCAGTGGAAGCGCGAAGGCGAGCCGCCCAACCGACTCAATGCGTTTCTCGACAACCTGCACGCCGACCACCTCTCCCTGTGCTTTGCCCGACGCTGCACGGCGTACAAACGCCCCACCCTGATCTTCCACAATCTTCAACGGATCAAGGAGATACTGTGTCACGCAGACAGGCCGGTAAACATCATCTTCGCAGGCAAGTCGCACCCCGCCGACACCATTGGTGCCGGATATATCAATCTTATCTGTCGCCTTGCCAAGCAGGACGACTTCCTTGGCAAAGTCATCTTCCTGGAGAGCTTCGACATACGACTGGCGCGCCTGCTTGTATCCGGTGCGGATGTCTGGCTCAACAACCCGACACGGCTCATGGAAGCCAGCGGCACCAGCGGCATGAAGGCTGCGGTCAACGGCGTGCCCAACTGTTCCATCCTCGACGGCTGGTGGGATGAAGCCTTTGACGGCAAGAACGGCTGGGCCGTGGGCAGTGGGCTGGTGTATGAGAGCCAGGTCAATCAGGACATCGTGGACGCGGACAATCTCTATGAGACATTGGAGACCAAGGTGGTTCCCGAGTTTTACGACCGCGACGGGAATGGCATTCCCCACGCATGGGTCGCACGCATGAAGGAATCCATGAAGACCGCCTTCAGGCAATACGGCACGCATCGAATGGTTCACGATTACATTGAAGACATGTATCTCCCGGCCATAGAACTCTCCAACCGCCGCACCAAAAACAACTACGTCCTGTCTCAGGAAATCGGAGAATGGCGCAAGCGCATCCCGGGCCGTTTTTCCACGGTTACCATCAAGGAAGTCCATGTGGATGGCATCATTGGCGATGTATTCAAGCTCGGCAGCAAGCTGACCGTCACCGCAAAAGTCGATAAAGGCCAGCTTCAGGAAGAAGAACTGCTCGTCGAGTTCGTGGCCGCCACCCCGGACGAAGAAAAGGTTCTGGACAGCATCCCCATGAAACTGAAGCACACCGAAGGCACCATCCTGCAATTCAAGGCAGAATACTCACCGAATGTATCCGGTCCTGTTCGCTACGGCGTGAGGGTTATTCCCGTTCATCATGGACTCGTCTGCAAGTGCGAAAGCCGACTCATCCGATGGAGTTGATCCCATTATGGCCCTGAAATCCTGACGCTTGTCATTGGTATGTGTTCACGGCACACACAGACAGCCACTTCTTTGGGGATATAAAGATCATCCTCGATTCAACCAAAATCAAGGGTTTAGCTGACAAGCTAAACCCTTTTTTGTTGTCCGTTTTCGACTCTCTTCAAACGTGGATTTCCACCTGAGGTAGAGGGCAATGATTGGGCCACGACACTCGAACACAGCCAATGCAGCACTATATAACTTGGATTACTTGCTGTTTTTTTGATATATAGGGTATGCCTGATAGAGCAATCATTAACACTATCCAGAGATACCCTATGCCCAAAAAGACGATTATCCATCTACTGCTACTTCTCCTGTTGGCGTTGGCTGTCGATGTATTCATCCAGTATCAACTCCAACGGCAGTACAGGAATGATCAGATTTTGGACGTCTCGCTCCGACTCTCGACGATTCGGGCAGAGCTGGAAAAAGAGATCACTTCAAACTTACTCGTTGTTCAGGGAGCAAGCAGCTTCATCTCCGTCACCCCCGATCTGAATGAAAAAAGTTTTGCCGACTATGCCCAAAGGATATTGGAAAAAGCTGACCTATTGAAAAACATCGGCGCCGCCCCGAACTTCATCATGACCTACGTTTACCCACTCGAGGGCAATGAAGCGATTCTGGGCGTCAACTACCGAGAACTTGAGAGCCAGTGGGATCAAGTAAAACAGGTTGCCATAACCGGAGAAATGGTTGTGGCCGGCCCGTTGAAACTCGTCCAGGGAGGCATGGGCCTCATTGGAAGAGCCCCGGTGTTTATCTACGAAAACAACAGCAAGAAACTCTGGGGCATCGTATCATCCGTTATCGATGTTGATCGTCTTTTTGAAAGGACCGGATTTTCCAACACAAACCTCGAACTTGCAATTCGTGGAGTAAACGGCAAGGGAGAACATGGCGCCGTATTCAACGGGAGAAAAGAATTATTCGCTCCCCATGAAAAAGCGGTCACGATGCGCATAGTTTTCCCGGCAGGCAGCTGGGTCATAGCAGGAAAACCCGTTGAAGGATGGGCTTCATCGCATCCTTACTCATTTGTAATCCATAGTATTCTTGCTCTGCTCTTCTTGGTAGCAGGATTCTACCTTTACAGAGCAGAAACGCGAAATGCGCAGATCGCTCAAGCACAACAGAACCTGAGCATCTCCCAATCCATGGCTCACCTCGGAAGCTGGGAACTCAACCACCAAAACAACGAACTGTGGTGGTCAGAAGAGGTGTTTCGTATCTTTGGTCTTGCCCCTGATGAAGTGACGCCCTCTTTGGACCTCTTTGTCTCAGTGGTGCATCCTGACGACCAGGAAATGGTAATGGGAGAGTTTCAAAAGAGTCAGGAAAGCTGTGGTGGATACGCCGTTGACCACCGCATTGTCAGGCGAGGCGGAACTGTTCGACACGTCCAGGAACGTGGCAGCATCCAGTGTGACCGCAAAGGCAACCCGGTCATATCCCGCGGGACAGTGTTGGACATTACCGATCGAGTTCTGGCGGAACAAGCCTCCAAAGCGAACGAAGAACAACTTCGTGCCATGTCAGAAGCATCCCACGACGCTTTGGTCATGATCAACTCTGAAGACAAGGTTTTATTCTGGAGCCTGGCTGCGGAGAAAATGTTTGGATGGTCTCAGGAAGAAGCCCTGGGCCAAAAGCTCCACCTCCTGATTGCTCCCGACGAAGAAAGAGACATGGCGTGGAAAGGCCTGAAACATTTTGCTCACACAGGACAAGGGCCGGTTGTTGGCTCTGTTTCCGAATTCATGGCCATAAGAAAAGATGGCAGCCTCATCCCTGTTGAACGGTCAGTCGCCTCATTTGCACTGAGCGGTGAATTCTATGCCGTTGGGACACTGAGGGACATCACAGAAAGAAAACTCGCCGAGCAGGAACTGAGAGCCTACTCGGATCGTCTGAGCCTCGCCTCCCAGGCTGGCCAAATTGGTGTCTGGGAATGGAATGTGACAGACAACACCGTTGTCTGGGATGAACAGATGTACTCACTATACGACATACAGCGTGGGGAATTCGGTGGATTATTCGAATCTTGGAAAAACCGGGTTCATCCAGACGACCTTGAACACGCGGAAGGATCACTCATCAGTGCGGTGGAGAATGCGACCACTTGGGAATGTGAGTTCAGAATCGTCCTCCCCAATAACGAGGTGCGGTACATCAAGGCCGCAGCACTGACTCGACAGGAAATTGAGGACAAAACCACCTACATGACTGGCGTCAATTGGGACGTAACGGAATCTCGCAATACACAAGAACAATTGCGCTTGTTAGCCACGACAGATTCTTTGACAGGTCTCAACAATCGACGTCATTTCATGGAAATGGCCGAGCATGAAGTGGAACGGTGTCGTCGTTATCAGGCCCCCTTCTCGTTTGTCATGTTCGATGTCGACAAGTTCAAATCCGTCAACGACACATATGGTCACGACGTGGGCGATATCGTATTGAAAGAGATTGCCAATATCTCAACGAACAATTTGAGAGAGATTGATATTCTTGGACGTATCGGCGGTGAGGAGTTTGCGGTGGCCTTGCCAGAGACCAACCTTGATTCAGGTCTTCTTGTTGCCGAAAAGATTCGGACAGCTATCGAACAAGGGAAAGCGAGGATCTCCGACAGCCAAGAGATTGATTTTACTGTCAGCCTTGGCGTAGCGGAATTCTCTGAATCTCTCAGTTCGCTGGAAGAACTCATTAAAGCCGCAGATACAGCTCTCTATAGAGCTAAGGCGAACGGTCGAAACCGAGTAGAAAGGGCATCGGAAGATTAAAGAAATTTGGAGCTTGTACTCCACAGAAAACAAGCCACGGCGCAGGACATGCACCGTGGCTTGATTACGTTACTGAGTCTTCAGCTTCACCCAATAGTCATCATACAGCTTCATGGCTTCACCGAGATAATCCTGAAACTCCCCACGGGCCATATCTTCTTCGGACGGATAGACGATGGGATTATTCCGAACATTTTCCGGAATCAACTCCATAGCCTTGGCGTTGGGAGTCGAGTAGCCCATCTCGGTACTGATGGCCGCGGCGACATCGGGACGCATCAGGTAATTCAGGAATGCGTGAGCTTCATCAACATTTTTCGCCCCCTTGGGAATGCACAAGGAGTCTACCCACAGGTTGAACCCTTCGGGCGGATAAATGTACTGGAAGTCGGGGTTCTCCTCGTTGACGATGAACGCTTCACCGTTCCAGACCACCCCGATCAGAACCTCACCTGCAAGCAATGCCTGCTTGGGGGAATCAGAATCAAACACACGCACCATCGGGATCAACTTCTTGAGTTCCTGATATGCCTCTTCAAGGTGTGCAGGGTCGGTTTCGTTGACAGAGTATCCCAGCTTCTTCAGGGCAAGAGCGAAAGCCTCGCGCGGTTCATTGGGCAACAGCAGTCTGCCTTTCATCTCCGGTTTCCACAGGTCAGCAATGGAAGTAACAGCACTGTTGCCGAGCATGCCGGTGTTGACCGTGATGGAAGTGGAACCCCACATATAGGGAATGGAAAAGGCATTGTCCGGATCAAAGGACTGGTTCACGAACTGGGGAGCAAGGTTGGCGAAGTTAGGCAGCTTGCCTTTCTCCAACGGAAGAAGAAGCCCCTGCTGCCGCATGAGACTGACATAATCGGAAGAAGGAACGATGAGGTCGTAGCCCTCGCCAGCCAGCTTGATCTTGGCGTACATGGCCTCGTTGCTGTCGTAAGTGGACAGGTGGACCTTGATGCCGGTTTCCCTGGTGAAGTTCTCAACGACTTCATCCGGAATGTATTCGGACCAGATGTAGAGATACAGTTCGCCGCTTCCGGCAAAGGAAGGCAGAGCGCAAAGCAGCACAAGAACAAAGGCCAACAGAGTTTTTTTCATTATCGTTTCTCCTTGAGCAGTCGCCGGGACAGGATGACAGCGACCACTGTGATTCCGATCATCACCACGCTGAGCGCGTTGACATCGGGTTTGATTCCAAGACGGACCATTGAATAGATACGAAGGGGCAACACCTCATAAGTCGGCCCCGTCGTGAAAAAGCTGATGATGACGTCGTCCAGAGAAAGGGTGAAGCTGAGCAGCCAGCCCGCCATGAGACCGGGCATCGCCATGGGAATGACGACCTTTCGGAATACTTGGTATTCACTCGCCCCCAGGTCGCGGGCAGCTTCGACCACGGATCGGTCGAACCCTCTGAAACGGGAATAAACCGTCGCGATCACGAACGGCACGCAGAGGGTGACGTGCCCCATGAGCAGCGTCCAGAATCCCAAGGTAAAACCGGCTCCGAGAAAGAGGACAAGCAGCGAAATGGCGATGACGATGTCAGGAGACATCATCATGACGAACACACCGCCAAAGACCGCCCTTCTTCCTTTGAATCGGTACTGGTGCAGCATGAAGGCACCGAGAGTGCCGATGAGACAGGCGACCGTGGCCGACACCACCGCGATGGTCATGGAGCGAACCGCTGCGTCGAGCAACGTCGTGTTACTCAAAAGTTTGCCATACCACTTCAGGGTGAAGCCCTTCCATGACAGCGAGTATTTCGAAGCATTGAAGGAATAGACCGCCATGACAACCAGCGGAAGGTAGAGGAACAGGTAGACCAATCCCACATATGCTGATTTGAGGAGTTTCATCACAGCCTTGCCCTCCTGCCGGATCGGCGGACGCTCCGGTAGTACAGGACCAGCATGCAGCCCATGATCAACGTCATGGCAATGGATGCGGCTGCTCCCATGGGAAGATCGCGGGTCGCGAGGAACTGGTCCCGGATGTAGTTGCCCAGCAGCATGGTACGCGCACCGCCAAGAATGTCCGGGATGTAGAACATGCCCAGCGCAGGCAGGAACACCAGCATGCAACCGGACACGATGCCCGGCATGGACAGCGGTATGGTGATCTTGCGGAACGTCGTCCACTTGCTCGCGCCGAGGTCGCGGGACGCCTCAACAAGCTTGCCGTCGATTTTCTCGATGGC
The DNA here is from genome assembly GCF_012516435.1 of Pseudodesulfovibrio sp. zrk46. Taxonomy (NCBI): domain Bacteria; kingdom Pseudomonadati; phylum Thermodesulfobacteriota; class Desulfovibrionia; order Desulfovibrionales; family Desulfovibrionaceae; genus Pseudodesulfovibrio; species Pseudodesulfovibrio sp. zrk46. Next base: position 2,331,976 of record NZ_CP051216.1, on the reverse strand, counting down.
TGCATACAGCGGCAGAATCATGAACGGCAGCAAGGTATAGATGAGTCCGATGAAGATCGCCGTCTGAGTGTACATGATCTTCAAGGGCGCATCGATGATACCAAGAAACAGCAACGTCTTGCTCAGGATTCCGTCAGCCTTGAGGACCGCGACCATGGCGTACGTGCGGATGAGGCTGTTGGTCCAGAACGGGATCATGACCAGCAGAAGCATGAGTCTGGAGTAGCGCTTGATCGCACGAGCAGAGATGTAGGCAAACGGATAGCCGATGAGCAGGCAAAGCAATGTGGCTGTTGCTGCAAGGAACAGGGAATGGAGAACCATGGCTCCCAGTTCCGGCTCCAACAACCGCATATAGCTGGTCAGTGAAAACGTTGGCTCAACGAGGTTGTCAGGGTGACGACTCAGGAAGCTGACCCCCACAAGCAGAAACGTGGGGATGGCGCCGAATAATGTCATCCACCCGAGAACACCCCCGATGATGAACCGTTTGAACAAGCGGCTATCCTTCATAGGGCAGCACCACCTCCCAGCCTTCAAACCAGCCTACGGCAACTTTGTCTCCAGCATGAAAATAGAGGTTCTCGGCATCCTCGTCGAAGAACTCCGAAACAAGAATTTTCTTGCCATCATCCAAGGTGATGTCCACGTCATAAGTGGCACCTTTGTAGAAGGTGCGATCCACTGTCCCTTTGAGCATTGCCTTGGAAAACTTCTCTGCCAGCTCAGGGTCGTCTTTGACCTCCCGCATCACCTCGACACGAAAGTCCTCCGGGCGCAGCAGGACATGGATTTTGTCCCCCACTGCAAAATCCCGTTTGGATTTGACCAGGACCGACACGCCCTCGACCTCGGCGCTGTAGTTGGTCTCGCCAATTCCGGTGATTATCCCGCTGAGCACATTGATCTCACCTACGAAACGGGCAACGTAAAGATTGGCAGGATCTTCGTAGACATCCTTGGGGCTACCGATCTGTTCAATGCGTCCCTCATTCATCACCACGACCCTGTCGGACATGGTGAATGCCTCTTCCTGATCGTGGGTGACGAGGACAAAGGTGATACCAAGGGTGCGTTGCAGCTCCTTGAGTTCCTTCTGCATCTCCTTGCGGAGGCGATAGTCCAGCGCGGAAAGCGGTTCATCCAGCAGGAGAACGCGTGGCTTGTTCACGATGGCACGGGCAATGGCTACACGCTGCTGCTGACCGCCAGACAATTCCGAAGGCATGCGACGAATCATCTTTTCAAGACGCACCAACTGGAGCGCCTTGGGGACTTCGCTGGCGATCTCCGCTTCGGATATTCCCGCAATTCGCAGGCCAAAGGCCACGTTGTCATACACGTTCATATGCGGAAATAAGGCGTAACTCTGAAATACGGTGTTCACCGGCCGAGCTTCGGGAGGCTGGCCTGCCACTGAAGTGTCGTCAATATGGATCTCACCATTGTCGCATTCTTCAAAGCCACCTATGAGCCGCAAAACGGTTGTCTTGCCGCAACCGGACGGTCCAAGCAGGGTGAGAAACTCACCGTCGGCTATGGACAGGGAAACATCTTCAATGGCGACATCCCCATCGAAAGATTTGCTGACTTTGGATAGTGTTATGACATTTTTCATTGTTTAATTATGGCTTGATGATTGAAATGTCTGGCTGAACAACCAGTTCGCCGTCGAAAGACGACTGCTTTTGCCTGCGCATCCTTTGCTTGAAATGTTCAATGCCCGGATTGAAGATGAGGTGAACGAGGGTGGCGACCACCAGGGTCAACGCGAGGATGTGCCATCCCGAAGGCTCCTCCCAATACTCCTCGAAAATGGCTATGACGCTGAAATGAAGAAGATAAAATGGATAACTGATCTTCCCCATGTTTCTGTCAAATTGAAGCGCCTGGAAGGCTCTGAAAACAAAAGGAAGCGCCAGTAAAGTCGCCACGGGGAGCGCAAAAGGTTTGAGGGCATCATCAACATCGCCGACGACCAAGATGAATCCAACCACAAAGATGAATGCAAAGTAGTCGATTGCTTCGCGACCGGGAGCAAGGGTGCGATAGAATCTGTAGGCAAGGATGCCGCTGCCGAACAGCCAGAACTCTATCGGGAAGAACCGCTTGAAAAACACCACGTCCGCATAGGGGCTGTTCATGATCAGCAGCTTGGCGGCGATGCTGGCGACCACGAGCCCAATCAAGGAGCGAGAGCTCAACCGGACAAGAAGTGGAGCCAACGCGTAAAACAGAATCTCCAAGGAAAGGGACCATGCCTGAATCAGCGGTGCGTGAGCCCAAATACCGTGCTTGCTGGCAGTAACGAAATGCAGCCCGCCGTCAGGCGAAGCGGCTAAGCTGAACAGCAACTCTTGTCCGAACACGCAGGCGGATGTCCACAGCATGAGGAAGAAAGACAAGGGGTCTGACAAGAGGGTACGGATTTGGTCCATTCCGATCATGGGGTGAATGTTCCAGGTGGTCAGCAAGGAGATGCTGACGATCAGGGCCAAAACATACATGGGGTACAACGAAAGGAAACGTCCCATGTAAAAGCCTTTAGCTGATGCATAGTTCGTGTCCAGAATCAGAGCCATGTAGAATCCGGAAATGGCGAAGAAGGCAAGTACCGCCTCATGCCCGCCGACAATGGGCACTTCTACAAAAGTGAAGTGCGAATTGAGAACGGCGATGGCGAGCAGGAGGCGGATGATACCCATGGTCTATCCTTTGCCGCGCGTTTGGGTCTTGCCCGGCTTGGCATTCTTTTCAATGAAGTCGATGATTTTCCCGGAAAGGCTTTTGCCAGTGACTTTTTCAATACCTTCAAGGCCGGGAGAGGAGTTGACCTCCATCACCACCGGACCGTGATTGGTTCTGAGCAGGTCGACACCGCAGACGTTCAATCCCATGATCTTGGCGGCGCGGACGGCTGTGGAGCGCTCCTCCGGGGTGATGCGGACAGTGGAAGCAGTGCCGCCACGGTGCAGATTGGAGCGGAATTCTCCCGGTGCTGCCTGTCGCTGCATGGAGGCGATGACCTTGCCGCCGATGACGAGGCAACGGATGTCGCGCCCTTTGGCATCCCGAATATATTCCTGCACAAGGATGTTGGCTTTGACGCCCTGAAACGCCTCGATGACGCTTTTGGCGGCCTGATTGTTTTCTGCGAGCACCACGCCGATTCCCTGAGTGCCTTCCAGCAACTTGACCACCAGCGGCGCACCGCCGACCATCTCGATGAGGTCGTCAGTGAACTTGGTGGAGTGGGCGTAGCCCGTGACGGGCAGGCCGATGCCTCTGCGGGAAAGAAGCTGCATGCTGCGCAGCTTGTCCCGGGAGCGGGTAATGGCTACGGATTCATTCAGGCTGTAAACGCCCATCATTTCGAATTGGCGGACAACCGCTGTTCCATAGAAGGTGACGGAAGCGCCAATACGAGGAATGACGGCATCAATATCCGACAGGTCTTCGCCCTTGTAGTGAATCATGGGGTTGTGAGATGCGATGTTCATGTAGCAGCGAAGCGGATCGATGACACGCATGTCATGCCCGGCTGCCTTGCCCGCCTCCACCAGAGCGTTAGTGGAGTACAGGGACCGTTTTCGAGAGAGGATAGCTATTTTCATTCGTTGAAGAGTGTCGGGTAAAAGGTTGCTGAATTGTATTTTCCTGCCTGATAGGAGAGTTGCGGATCGACGATGAGCCTTTGACTCATGCCAGAGCGACCAAGCAGCATGCGGAACTTCATCTGGTCCCGATTGGTCAGGGTCAGGTCGATAGACCATCGCCGCCCTACAATCTCCAAAGTGGTTCTCACCACAAATCTTTTTTGACTTTGCCCGCCGGAATTGGTCACTTTTCGCCGATCAACAAGCGGTGCTTCGCAGGGAATGGAGATATCGTGTCTCCCCTGAAGCGGATGAATGTTGAACCGTACGAATTGTGCTCCATCACGCTCGAAGGGAACGATATCGAAGGCATGTATCGCCGAGGTCGCAGCCCCGGAGTCGACTTTGACCTTGATGCCGGGAACGCAAAAATCGGGCAGCGAGACCCACTCTCGCCACCCGATGATCATTTTCGGTTGCTTTTGAGTACTCAATGGTCGGCTCCTTACGTCGTGTCCAAAGAATTGCGCATGGAATCGACGCAAGGAATAAAGGACGTCCTGTTGGGACAACCCTGATAAAAAGTCTGTTTACGACCAAGGCTATTGCCAGGCATCGTCACCCTCGTAGTCCATCTCGTCTTCAAGTGTGTAGTTGCGCACCTTGATACGCAATTCTTCGTCGGTTTCGGTGATGATGCCTTCTGCCGTGATCCATCTATCGATGTAATCCAAAAGCTCTTCACCTTCTTCGTTGTTTTCAATGGTGAATTCTTCTTCCCCGTCCACAAGAAGGATTAGGCTGGAAACAGTCTCCTTATTCCAGTCCGCGGGAATCAGCTGTCCATAGAGAGAGTCTTCGTAGATGTCCAAAGCCATGGTTCCTCCGGGTTATTGGGGTTGCTCACCAATCGTGTCGGAGGTGATGTCGTAGCAGTAGACAACGCCTCCATCGTTAGGTGTGAATTGCTTGATGTACCGATTTTGCTGAATGAAATCGTTAGCCTCATAAAAACGGCGGGCATTTTCGAATTTCTTCTCCGTCCCTGTTTCGAGGTAGACGCGGTTGCCCGTTTCCACAGTGGTTTGCCGGAACATTTCCGAGACCAAGGCAGTGCCGATTCCGAGTCGCTGAAATTGCGGCTCCACGACAATGGCATACATCTCATAGTTACCTGGCCAATAAGGGATGGGACCAAAGCAGATGAATGCGATCGCCTTCTCACTGCCGGAGTCGTTGATCACCGCCTTGAGAAACGAGTGAGACTCGTTACCATCCCCATATGCGCTGTCCCATGCCATATCCTCAGCAGTCATCATGGCATCCGAAGAGAACAAACCACTCGCAGCAGCCATATTCAAAAAAGTCTCAACATCGTCAGCCGTTATACCGGCGACAATTCGCACTTCCTGAATCTCGTGCTGCTCAAAAATCTCATTTGTCGTTGTTTCCATCATATAGTCCTGAGCTTTGATGAATGTTGGAAGCGGCATGCAGTAGTTTGTCTGTCGCACCTTCCTCTCTTCCGCATGCCGCTCCCTTCCCATATAGGGAGGCTTAATCTGCTCAGGTGAAGCATGGTGATGCCAACAGAGCCGAAGAGGCAATCATTCGCATGGTCAACAAGCGCAGAGTCGAACTGGGAGGAGCCGATCCTCCCATTCATTCCAACGAGGTCATCGTCGGGATATTCATCGGCGATAATCGTGATGGTTCTTACTTTAATGGTCGGCATCTCATCCAAAGAACCAATCACGCCGAATGCTTCGCAAATCTTCCCTTCGTAATCGAAGGGCTCCACACCGAGGAGGATAAAATCCTGCGCACCATCATTGATAAGCAGTTCATTGCCTGAACTGACCACCAACCCCCTGATGTACACAGGAGCGTCTTGAGCCTCCTCGGCGAGAGCATGCAAGGCAAACGTCATCAAAAACACCACCACCCAAAAAACAGAAGCAGTGGCAGTCATTTTATTCATTACTCGCTCTCCCTGCTGACCAGTGTGAAGTCCTCCAAAAAGATGAACTCCATTCCGTCCTGCTTACGAACGAGGCCTGTAAACACAGCCTCTTGCTGAGCGAGTGCCTGCAAATTCGGGAAGCTCTCCAGATTCTCCACCTTGACCTCTCTCTCGTCATGGCACGCAACAAGAACACCGGTTACTTGAAACCGGTCATTCCAATTGGCAGGGACAACCATTCCGCGAATGGTTTCTCTGTAGCTTTGATTGAGTTCGGTGGTTTGCTTCATGTCACTTCTCGATTAATAAAAATCGAGAGGCGTTTAGCATAGGACGTGCCAGAAGCGCAGGTGGTTGATATTGCTGTGTTTTTAAAAAATTCGATTTACGAAGTAAGAACTTAAAGTTCCGAAATGACTACAAGCGAAGAACTAAACCGCACCCACACCCTGCAAATTCGAATTACGGGGACATGGTATAATCACAATAATACAATATAAATTTAAATAGTTAAGTCGCAATAAGAACTTATAGTTCTCACTATGCCATCAAAGAGAACTAAAGATTCCGCTTTTTGAAATCAGACCTCTGAAGTCCATGACGATTCATCAATTTATTCAACTGCCGGGTGGTCACACCGGCCTTCTCGGCAGTGGTTTTGATGACACCGTTGCATTGTTCAAGCAGGCTGGAGAGATATTGCTTCTCGAATTTATCCACCGTGATCTGGCGCGCTTCTTTGAGTGGCAAGTCTGTCTTAACCGGAGATGTCACCACTTCTCCCTGGGTGTCCATAAGATCAGGGGGAAAACTCTCGGCGTGCAATACTTCCTCGGTTTCAAGAATGCAGGCGCGCTCGATGACATTCTCCAGTTCACGGACGTTGCCGGGCCACTCGTATTCCAGCAGGGTATCAAGGACCTGAGGATGGAGACCTTTGATTTCCGTATTGAGTAGACCATTGAACTGCCGGATAAACCCTTCTGACAGTCTGGGGATGTCTTCCAACCGTTCTCGCAGGGAGGGGATTCGCACAGGAAAGACGTTGAGCCGGTAAAACAGATCGCGCCGGAATTTTCCTTCCTCGCACAGTTGCTTCATATCCTCATTGGTAGCGGCAATGATTCGCACATCGACTGGAATGTCGTTTTCGCCGCCCACTCGCTGGATTACCCGCTCCTGAATGACGTTGAGGAGTTTTACCTGCACCGACTGACTGACAGTGCCGATCTCATCCAGAAAAATGGTGCCGCCATGGGCCAGCTCGAATTTGCCCAGCTTACGGCGCACAGCCCCGGTGAAGGCCCCTTTTTCATGCCCGAAGAGTTCGCTCTCTACGAGCGTATCGGGGATGGCGCCACAGTGGACACTGATGAACGGCATGTCCTTGCGGTTACTGTGGGCATGGATCAGCTTGGCGATCAGGCTTTTTCCGGTTCCGGTCTCGCCGGTAAGCAGCACGGTTGTGCGAGTACCTGCCACCTGCCTGATCTTTAAAAAGACATCCCGCATGGCCTTGCTGCGAGTGTCCACGTACTCAAGAGAATCTTCGTTCCAGAATTGACCGCGCAGATAGTCCAGCTCCGACTGAAGCACATCGGACTCGCGCACCTTCTCGACGACGAGATCAAGCTCTTCCTTCTCAATAGGATGGGTAAGATAGTCGAAAGCGCCCGCCTTGACCGCATCGACCGCGGCCCCGGTGTTATCTTCGTCGGCCATGACAACGATGGCAGCAGAGGGATAGTGAGACCACAACCCTTCCAGCGCTTTCGCAATTGACTTGTCCTTCGCGAGCAAGGCATCCACGTCAACAAAGAGCGTGTCTATCTCTCGATCGTCATCGATCTCCGATGCACTGGTGCTGGTCTCAGTCAGGATATGCTCATCCTGGTCGAGCAGGTCGCCTATCTCTTCCGAACGACTTCCATCGCGCGTAATCACGATCATTTTTCTCATAGCCGATTCTCCTCATGCGTATTTACAGCCAGTGCGAGGAAGGCGCAACAATCTTGGTTGAAATCCATACCATCGCTGCCGAAGCATGCGAACCACCCCATACATAGTAATGAGATAGCATGGAATGGAAAGACAAAAACACTGTTATTGAGGAGCAGTATAGGGATTCCTACATTTAATGTGACAAGAATCTGTGACGATGCTACTAAGCATACATTAATGTGTGGTCCATGAGGGGTGGTCACTCTATTGGGGAATTACAAGAGGAGGAGATATGCGTAAATTTCTGTTTTTCATTTGCATGACACTGGTCATGCCTGTCTGTGCGCAGGCAGGGTCCGACATCATTGCCACTTACAAATATTCTGACGGCAATATGATGACCCTATGCACCCGCGATTCCAATCACGTTCGAATGGACACTTCGCCCACCAGCTACATGCTGCTGAAAGACGACAAGGTGTACTCGGTCAACCGCGATGACGAAGGCAAATGGCATGTCATGGACATGGCCCAGATGAATAGCATGGGCGGCGGCTTCACAAGCATGTTCGGCGGCGGAGACAGCGCCCCCGAATACGACGTCCGTTACGAAAAGACCGGCAAGACGGAAAAAGTAGCCGGATACAGCGGGTCCGTATACAAAGCCGTAGTCTTTGAAGACGGCAAGGTCGTAAGCCGGGATGAAATCGTCCTGTGCAGCCATTCCAATCTCAAGAAACTCACCAACGGATGGATTGCCGTGGCCACCCGGATGAACAACAACCAGAGCAAAGCTTTCGACGACTCGCTGGAAGAGGCCCAGAAGATGGGTTACGGCGGGGTCCTCCGCTACGGTGATTCCATGCGCCTTTCCAGTCTCAAGGTAAAGAACCTCAAGTCTTCATACTATGAGTTACCGTCCGGCGCCCAGCAGGTCACCATGCAACAGCCTCCCCAGCAGGCTGAAGGCAGCGACATGGGACTGGATGATGACGCCGCCGAGATCGGCCAGGACGCCAAACAGGCCACCAAAGATGAGCTCAAAGACGCGATCCGGGGCACCATCAGCGACCTGTTCAACTAGATCGACAAACGCTTAGTACTAGCAATCAAACAAGGGTTCAGCTCCAGAGCTGAACCCTTGTTTTTTATCTTTCTTCCAAGCCCCAGCTTGATTCAAGCAAGGCGCACCTCTTCACGAATACGACTAATAATTTCGTACCTCATTGTTGACACTTTTTTTAGATTAGTGCTACTCGACGCAAATCAAATCAATATTCGTATTTACGGAGGGCTAAATGTTACCATTCAACCGACTCTTCTCAAGTCGCTTAATCATTGTCTCTTGCTCGATATGCCTTGCCATACTCATGTGCTCACCTGCATTTGCCAAAGACTCACTCACCCTCGCCATCAAGGGAGAACCAGCTGACGGCTATGACCCGACTCTGGGTTGGGGTCGGTACGGAAGCCCCCTCTTCCAGAGTACGCTGCTCAAGCGTGACGAGAACCTGAATATCGTCAAGGATCTTGCCACTAACTACTCGCTTTCAGAGGACGGGCTTACTTGGCGCGTCACAATCCGCAAGGACGCCAAATTTTCCGACGGCACCGCTTTGACCGCGAAAGATGTTGCATACACTTTCAATACGGCAGCCAACGCAGGCGGCAAGGTAGACCTCATTCAAATGAGCTCAGCCAAGGCCATCGACGATTTCGAAATCGAATTCAAATTGAAGGAACGTGACACGACCTTCATCAACCGCTTCATCAGCCTCGGCATCGTCCCCAAGGCCACCCATGGCCCGGGCTATGCCCGCAATCCCATCGGCTCCGGCCCCTACAAGATGATAGAATGGAACGAAGGCCAGCAGATGATTGCAGAGATCAATCCGTATTATTACGACAGCAAGCCTCACTTTAAACGTCTGGTTTTCCTCTTCACTGATGAGGACACCTCGTTTGCTGCGGCCAAAGCGGGCAAAGTCGATGCCGTCGTCGTCCCCCAGGCTCTGGCTGTGCAAACCATCCCCGGCATGAAGATGCATGCCGTCAAAAGCGTAGACAACCGTGGCCTCATGTTCCCGACTATTCCGGTCAATGGAAAGAAGACCGACACGGGTGCGCCTATCGGCAACAATGTCACAGCCGACCCGGCAATCCGCAAAGCCATTAATGTCGCAGTAGACAGAAAACTGCTGGTATCCGGCATTCTGGAAGACTTTGGCCGCCCTGCTTACGGAGCCTGCGACGGTCTGCCCTGGGACAACTCCGCCAACAAGATCAACGACGCCGACCCGAAAGCTGCACGCAAAATCCTCGCCGATGCAGGCTGGAAGGACACTGACGGCGACGGCATCCTTGAAAAGGATGGCATCAAAGCAGAATTCACCATCATCTACCCTGCCACTCGCGCTATCCGTCAGTACCTGGCATTGGCCTGCGCCGACATGCTCAAGGGCATCGGCATCAAGGCGAACGTTGAAGGCAAGCGCAGCTGGGACGAAATCAAGCAACGCATGCATTCCGACGTCATCGTCTTCGGCTGGGGCAGCCATGATCCCATCGAGGTATACCACCTCTACAGCAGTCACCATGCAGGCGACGGATACAACAACGCCGGCTACTACAAAAACGCCACGGTAGACAGCTACCTCGACAAGGCGATCACCGCTGCCAGCTACGAAGAATCTCTGGATTACTGGAAGAAAGCCCAGTGGGACGGCACCACAGGCTCCAACGCCAAAGGTGACGCACCGTGGGCATGGCTGGTCAACCTCGACCACACCTACTTCATCAGCACCCATCTCGACGTGGGGACCTCTCAAGTTGAACCGCATGGACATGGATGGCCTATCACTGCAAACATTCACAAATGGACATGGGTCGACTAATCACCTCCTCTATGGCGGCGTGGCTTCGGTCACGCCGCCATGCAAAGGAAAGCCATGAGCGCAATTTCATCCTCTTTTTTCCTCGGCAAGGCTGGCCGCCTTGCACTGATACTGTCCCTTGTCTCAGTGCTGGCCTTCACTCTCGTTTCCCTTTCCCCGCTCGATCCCGTGTCTGCGTATATCGGCATAGACCGCATGCAGATCAGCACGGCACAGGAGCAGCTTATTATCGATCGCTGGGGGCTGGACAAACCGGCACCTGAGCGATTTTTCATTTGGGCAGGCAACGTCCTTCAAGGCGATCTCGGCACATCCATTATTTTCAATGAGCCCGTATCAGCGGTCATCGGCAAGCGCTTCGTGACTTCGCTCTGGCTCATGGCCTCGGCATGGCTCATCTCCGGTGTGCTGGGCTTCGTGCTCGGCGTGCTCGCGGGCATGAAGCGGGACTCCTGGCTCGACCGCGGAATTCGGCTGTATGCGTATACCCTTGCTTCGACGCCCTCCTTCTGGATGGGCCTCGTCTTGCTCGCCATCTTTTCCGTCTATCTCGGGATAACGCCGATCTGCTGCGCCACCCCCACGGGCATCTCGCCCGCTGATGCAACCATCTGGGAGCGCATCCACCACCTCATTCTCCCGGCAGCCACCCTCTCCGTCATCGGTATTGCCCAGATTGCCCTGCACACCAGAGAAAAGATGGTCGACGCCATGAACAGCGAATACGCGCTGTTCGCCTTTGCCCAGGGAGAAACCCGGGCGGGCGTCGCATGGCGTCATGCCCTGCGCAACGTGGCGCTCCCGGCCATCACCCTGCAGTTCGCCTCTCTTGGCGAGCTCTTTGGCGGCTCCGTTCTGGCCGAGCAGGTATTCTCATATCCCGGATTGGGGAAGGCCACGGTTGAAGCGGGCATTCGCGGAGATGTGCCGCTGCTGCTTGGAATCACCCTCTTCAGCGCCATCTTTGTCTTTCTGGGCAACTTCATCGCCGACATGCTCTACGGGGTTCTTGATCCCAGGATTCGTATCGGCGCGGAGGAAGCAAAATGAGCACTGCAACTCTCTCCATGCAAACATACGCCGTGCTGGACAGGCTTCGCCTCCTCGATGGACGGGGACGGGTTCTTTGGAAGCTCGGTCTGTGCCTGATCTATTTCTCCGTCCTCATCACCGCAGCTTTCATGATGGGTGACTCCGGGCTGAGTGTAGACTTCATGAACAAGAAACTGGCCCCATCTCTCGCCTACCCGTTCGGTACGGATTGGCTGGGCCGTGACATGCTCGTGCGAACGGTCACGGGGCTCTGCCGCAGTCTGACCATCGGCCTGCTGGCGGCAACCATCAGCTCCATCGTTTCCGTTGTACTCGGTACGCTTTCCGCCACCATGGGACCAAAAACCGATGCCGTGGTATCCACCCTCATCGACCTTGTCATGGCAACTCCGCACCTGGTGCTGCTCATACTGGTGTCGTTCGCATGCGGTGGTGGCGCAACCGGCGTCATCATTGCGGTGGCCGTCTCCCACTGGACCCGGTTGGCGCGCATCATCCGCGCTGAAGTTTTGCAACTGAAGCATGCGGAGTACGTACAAATGTCCCGCAAGCTGGGGCGTTCCTCCTGGTGGATCGCGCGAAAGCACATGCTGCCGCACATCATCCCCCAGTTCACCATCGGCCTCATCCTGCTCTTCCCGCACGCCATTCTGCACGCGGCCGGATTGACCTTCCTCGGGTTCGGACTCTCTCCGCACACCCCGTCAATCGGCATCCTGCTGGCCGAATCCATGCGCCATCTCTCGACCGGATACTGGTGGCTGGCAATCCTGCCCGGTGTTTCCCTGCTCGTTACGGTCAAGCTCTTCGACGTGATGGGCAACACCCTGCGCACCGTCACCGACCCCAAAACACGACAGGAGTAACCATGCTGTCCGTCAGAAACCTGTCCATTGAGTTCAGCCGTTACGACGGCAACTGGAGAAAGAAAACCATCCGTCCGGTGCGGGATCTGTCTCTGGATATCGAGGCAGGAGAGATTGTAGCGGTCGTCGGATCCAGCGGCTCAGGCAAGAGCCTTCTTGCCCATGCCATTCTGGGATTGCTGCCCCCCAATGCCCGCAGGCAAGGGGAATTGATCTTCAACGGCGACATTCTGGACAACCGCCGCTCTCGCAAACTGCGCGGCAAGTCCATAGCGCTCATTCCGCAGTCCGTTGCGTACCTGAACCCGCTTTCTCGAGTAGGCAGCCAGGTCTACCGGGCATCACGCCTGAGCGGGAAATGTTGCTGCACCGCATCCAAGAGCAGAGATGAAGCCTTTTCACGATACCAATTGAAGGAAATGGTCAAGACCATGTTCCCATTCCAAGTATCAGGCGGCATGGCCCGCAGGGTGCTTACTGCTACGGCCACAGCCGGGGACGCCTCCCTGCTCATAGCCGATGAACCAACGACCGGCCTCGACCCCATGGTCGCCAAGCAGTCATTACGCCATCTCAGAGAACTGGCCGACACAGGCAAAGGGATCATGCTCATCACCCATGACATCGATGCTGCCGTGGATATCGCGGACAAGGTCGCTGTCATTTATGCCGGGACCACTGTTGAAATCGCTCCATCAAAGAGCTTCAGAAACGCAGACGGCCTCAAACATCCTTATTCGCAAGCTCTCTGGAACGCATTGCCGCAAAACGGATTTTACTTTCTGGAAGGTAATCAGCCGTTGAATGACATGAGTCTGGAAGGGTGCGTCTTCTGCGAACGATGCCCCAAACGGGCAGACAACTGCCAGACGCAGTCGCAACATTTACGCAAAACTGGCGACAATCAGGTGAGGTGCTGCCATGCTTAAAGCCGAGTCCCTGTCCTTTAAATACGACAACGCGCCCTGGCTATTCGAGAACCTCAACTTCACCATCAAGCCCGGAGAAGTCGTTGGGCTGCCCGGTCCCAGCGGGCAGGGTAAATCCACACTGGCCAGGATTCTGGCTGACTACCTCACCCCGCAAAAAGGCCGTGTCACCTACATGGGGCAACCACTGCCGAAAACAGGATTTTGCCCGGTCCAGCTACTCTTTCAACACCCGGAGGCGGCACTGAATCCCCGCTGGAAACTCGGTAATTCCATTGCTGAAGCGTACAAACCGGACGAGGCCACGCTGCGCAGACTCAACATAGAGCCCCACTGGCTGTCCCGCTTTCCGCATGAACTTTCAGGCGGCGAACTGCAACGCCTCGCACTGGCAAGGGCAATGACTCCGGCCACGCGCTTCCTCATTGCCGACGAAATGACCGCCATGCTCGACCCGAACACGCAGGCAATGGTCTGGGATGCAGTGCTTGACTGGGCCCAAAAGAATGGCGTCGGCATCCTCGCCATCAGCCATGATCGCCATCTCCTTGGACGGGTTGCCGACAGGATCGACGAAACATTTGCTCCCCAGAACGAAAAGAAAACACACCTGAAGGTGGTGCGAATTGCTGCGTAACAACCACTTGGCCTGACCTGAAATGCAGTGATTTGAAGCGCACATTTCTTTCGACTCCTGAAGAATAATCAAGCCTTGCAGTGAATTAATCATTGCAGGGCTTTTTCCTGTTTCGTACAAAGAGATTGAATCGTCTGTTTTCCGGGAGCGCCTTGACGGATTTTGCCTAATCAACTAGGCAGTAGGTTGCGGTCCTCAACGACAACAGGATTTGTTGTCTTCACCCACAATCCGGTTCCCAAAGGACTATGAAACTTTCCGCACGATCCCGTTACGCCACACGCCTTTTGCTGGACCTCGCCCTGCGCGAGACGGACCAGCCGCAACGCACCACCCTTCTTTCCGAGTCTACCGGAATCACGGTTCAGTTCATTGAACAGATTCTCAGACCTCTCAAGAAGGCAGGGTATATTAAATCAGTGCGCGGTGCCGCAGGTGGCCACATACTTGATAAGGACCCCGGCTCCATTTCCGTGGGCGATGTTGTCCGCATTATGGAGGGCGGCATCAGCCTGACAGACTGCGTTACTGATGAAGGACTGTGCAACCGGTCCCCCATCTGTCTGACACGCAAGGTTTGGCAACGTGCTTCCCACGTACTTGAGAAGGAACTCGACTCCATCACACTGGCCGACCTCATGAACAATCCGGACGGCCTTCCGCTCGAAGACTAGTTTCCCTAAACACCCAAAACGACCATTTCGATCGCCACCGTTTTCACGCAAAACGGTGGCGATTTTCTTTGTCCGGCCCCACCATTTTCTCTATTCCATTCTTTTTGATTCCAAACGCGGAATCCCGACTAAAAAAGTCAAGAAGCCATGTGAAAAAAGATGCAATCTGTTTCACATTTGATTCAACATTCTGATTTAACTGTCTATATTTCTTCATTCACACACTTGACACAATTCGTTTTTTCAAGTTAATCCCTACTCGTTCAATCCGGATTAACCAGATCCGAATTGATTTAATCTGGATTGATTTAATCTAAATTAAAAAGATCCAGATAAAGGGCCGCGCAGTTCATCGGCCCAATCGCGGATACGGAGTCGAAAGATTCCAACAACAAGTGGTGGTAGCCCATGAAGAGCTCCAAAAATTTCCGGTCTGACATCATGTCAGCCACTCAAACCCTTCCTAGGGACGGGCGATATCCCCTCACGCCCCCCTACTCCTATGCCGGAACGAAGGTGGAACCAGCGCATTCCTTTCTCCAGTCCCTCAGCGAGATACACAATGCTGGAACCGCATACACCGGCAAGCATGACGGCAAAAGCGGGCATGGCGAGACGTTGCCCCGTTTCGCGCCCCGCTTCCGTCAAGCACCCTCTTCCCGACTCCTCACCGCAAACGAAGCCCTGTCATTGGTTCTCTGGAACCAGAACGGGCTCACCGTTTGATTCGACCTCAACAACTCACACGCAAGGGAGTCAGTAATGTCAGAGCAGATCATACTCATTGGAGCAGATGAACCAGGCCTTAATGGCGTGATCAAATATCTGCGTTCCAATCCTGACACCAAGGCCACTGTTCTCTACCCCGAGATCAACCCGTTGCCGGAATTCACCTGCATGACCATGGAGCGATACCTCGGTCGCGGCATCGAATTCCCTGAAACCCTGCGCGCCATTGGCGTGGACAGAGAGAACAAACGGGTCAATGTCCGTGACGACATCACTGGCGCAGAGTCCTTCATGGCGTACGACAAGCTCGTCTTCGCCTCCAGCTCTACTCCGGCAGACTTGGAGGTGCCCGGCGATCACTACTCCAAGATTATTCGCCTGGGCAGCATGGCAGATGCCGTCCGCCTCATCCCCGCCAAGGGGAAGCACCTAGTGGTGGGCAGCGGGCTCAACCTGCTGCTGGCCGCGTCCGTACTGCTCGGACAAGGCAACTGCGAAATCGAAATGATCATTCAGAAAGACGGCACCAACACCACGCCGCTCTCTGACAATCTGTTCCGGATGGTGAAGCATCACCTCACCGAATCCGGGGTCAAGCTCCACGAAGACACTCACCTCACGAAAATTGAAGCGAAAAACGACTCGCTCATCGCCATCACCGACAATGGCGAATTTGAAGCAGACCGGATCGTCAATGCCACGCCGAACATGGCCGTATCCTACCTCGCCGCAGAGGCAGGGCTGGAAACGGACGATGTGAACGGCATTATCGTTGACGCGCTCCTGCGCACACAGGACCCGAACATCTTCGCTTGCGGCAAGTGTGCTTCCTTCCTCGGCGAGATGTGCAAGTCTCCGGTGCCGGGCGTTCAGGTCGCCTCCACGACTGTACGTCAGGCCAACATTCTGGCCGCCATGCTGGAAGGCAGCGAGGCAACGCAGCTCACTCCAGTGAGCGCCTACTCCATCCCGCTGACCGATATTACGGTCGCCGGAGCCGGGCTGTCCGTGGAAGCAGCGCGCCACTGTGGGTTTACCCCCATGAGTTCGACGGTCATCCAGTTCGACCGCGCCCACTTCATGCCGGACGCAGAACTGATGACGCTGGAGCTGGTCTTTGACGCCCCCACCCGCCGGGTGCTGGGCATTCAGGGTTTGAGCCGCATGGGTGAAGCCCTGTGCGGACGCATCAGCGCCGTGGCAGCTCTGCTGCCGCAGCAGCCCACCATTGACGACATCTCCAATCTGGAAGTGGCCTACTCACCGCCCTTTGCCTCGGCCATGGACGTGCTCAACACCGTGGCCAACGTGGCGGACAACATCCTGATGGGCACCAACGAAGGCATCTCCACCGAGGAGTTCGAGAAGCAGTGGGCAGAGCGCGAAACCGGCAACGACTTCTTCCTCGACTGCCGCGAGCTGGGCAATGCCGAGCCGTATCTCAATCGCCATCCCGTGTTCTGGAATCACATCCCGCAGGGAGAACTGGCCCGCCGTCTCGATGAAGTCCCGAGAGACAAGAGAATCATACTTTTGTGCAACACCGGCACCCGTTCCTACGAGGCGCAGGTGGTGCTCAAACACGCCGGCTACGAAGACGTGGTCAATGTGGACGGCGGCATGGCTGCGGTGAAGCAGTCTGGAGTCGAGGTCTAGTTCCCGACTCTCCCAACACTGGAAATTGGCTGCCTCGAAGTTCCATGGCAGCTCGGAAATGTATCTTTTAATACAACATTTTAAAGGAGTCCTAGCATGAAAAAACTGGTTATTCTCGGCGCTGGCGCCGGCGGAACCATGGTCGCAACGAAGATGCGTGAGAAGCTCGATCCCAAAGAGTGGAAAATCACCGTCATCGACCGTGACTGGAAGCATCACTACCAGGCCGGTTGGCTGTTCGTTCCCTTTGGCATCTACACCCTTGATGACTGCGAAAAGCCCAAGGCTGACTTCCTGCACGGCGTCGACTTTGTTCAGGATACCATCACCAACGTCGACCCCGAGAAGAAGGTCGTCAGCACCCAGAACGGCAAGTACGAATACGACTGGTGTGTAGTTGGTACCGGTTGCCGCATCATGCCCGACGAGATCGAAGGCATGATGGACGACTGGCGCGGCGACATCCACGATTTCTACACCCCCGACGGTGCCGAAGCCCTCTTCAAGAAGTGGAAGTACATGAAGGAAGGCCGCGTTGTTCTGAACATCGCTGAAATGCCCATCAAGTGCCCTGTTGCACCGCTTGAGTTCGTCTACCTCGCCGACTGGTTCTTCACCGTCAACGGCGTGCGTGACAACATCGAGATCGAACTGGTCACCCCGCTGACCGGCGCCTTCACCAAGCCCGTGGCCGCAGAAATCCTCGGTCGCGTCTGTGAAGAGAAAAATATCATCGTCACCCCGAACTTCACCATCGACAACGTCAACGTTGGCAAGAAAGTCATCGAAGACGTCATGGGCAACGAAGTCCCCTACGACCTGCTCGTCGCCATTCCGCCGAACTTCGGTGCTCAGGTGCTGATGGATTCCGGTATCACCGACCCCATGGGTTACATGGACACCGACAAGCACACCCTGAAGTCCACCCAGTACGAAAACATGTACATCATCGGTGACGCCACCAACTGCCCGACCTCCAAGGCCGGCTCCGTTGCTCACTACCAGGCTGACATCGTCGTGGACAACATGCTCCGCGAAATGGATGGCCAGGAAGCCCGTCCCGAGTTCGACGGTCACTCCACCTGCTTCATCGTCTCCGGTTACGAAAAGGCATACCTCATCGACTTCAACTACGAAGTCGAGCCGCTGCCGGGTAAGTACCCGTTCCCGGGTCTCGGACCCTTTGCCCTGCTTGGTGAGAACCACCAGAACTACTGGGGCAAGATGATGTTCAAGTGGGCATACTTCAACCTGATGCTCAAGGGTCACGAGCTGCCGCTCGAGTCCCAGATGTTCATGGCAGGTAAGATGCGCCACATGGCAGGCAAATAACCGGTCGGAGGCGATATTATGAGTAATGAAGCAATTCTGGAACGCCTTGAGGCCATGGAGGCGAACATCGCCTACCTGACCGAGAAGGCGAAAGGCTCCGATGAGCTGATGCACGACCTGACGCCGATCTTCCACGACGGCTTCAAGGTCCTGATGAACGAGTTCGGTTCCATCGAACACGGCTTCCAGCTGGAAGACATGATCACGTTCATCAAGAAGCTGATGGTCAGCTTCAAGAACCTGACCTACATGCTCGACAAGATGGAAGACATTATCGACCTGTGGAGGACCGTGGAGCCGCTGATGCACTCCTCTGTCCCGCAGTTGATCGAGTTCCTCGACGAACTGGAGCAGAAGGGTGTCTTCGAGACCTACCGCGCCATGATCGAGATCCGCGCCAAGGTCGCCGAGACCTACGGTGTGGAGAACATCCGCAACATGGGCGACTCCTTCGTCTTCCTTGTCGGCATGCTCGAGAAGCTGGGCGACCCGAAGGTCCGTATGATGGTCGAAGGCGCAGCCAATGCGTTCTCCGAACTGGACCTCACTCAGGTCGAGCCCAAGGGCCTCGTCGGCATGGGTCTGGGCATGAACAACAAGGACGCCAAGCGCGGCCTTGGCATCATGCTCGAAATGACCAAGACCCTCGGCAAGATCGGCATGGAAGTCCCCAAGGTTGATGAAGTTCAGCCCTGCGGCCTGAAGTGCGAAAAGACCCAAGAGTCCGAAAAGTCTGAAGAAGTCGAAAAGCCCGAAGCCAAGCAGTAACGATCACACAGGGCGGAAGCCTCTGCTTCCGCCCTGTACCTGATACAGCCCGTAATTGTTCTGGTGCTTGCCAGGACTCCGCGACGGCCCATGCCGCTCCACTGTGCACGCAGTGGAAATGGGGGCATGGAACTAGCCCCTGCGGCATGGGCCCCAGTGGAAGCCTGCGGGCCAAACACAGCCATAGGTCACTCATCTCGCGCCATTTCTCCCTTGTGGCCCATGGCACACTTTGCGAGGTGCATTATGAGCAAGAAAATACTGATCATCGATGACGATCCCGCCATCGTCGAGTTCCTTGAAGAGTTCTTCCAGGACAACGATTTTGAGACAGTAACCGCCTTCAATGGCACTGAAGGGCTCGAAAAGGTCAAGGCCGAGACGCCGGACCTGATCACCCTCGATATGGACATGCCCGAAAAGGGCGGCACCCTGTTCTATGCCGGGCTGCGCAAGGAAGAATCCCTGCGCGACACCCCGGTCATCGTCATCAGCGGCGTCGGCCCCCGTCCTCCGGCACTGTCCAAGGACGTCCCTGTCCTGACCAAACCCGTGGAACACGCCGACCTCCTCAAAGAGGTTCAGGCCATCCTCGGCTAACAGACAATCCTGTTCATACAACGGCCTGCGTGCGGAACCTTCCGTGCGCAGGCCACTTAGCAAAGCGACTCTGCCATGAAATCAGCCAAGGCCATCACTGAAGACGACCGCGCAAGGATGACAATATTACTGGTGGACGACGAAGAAGATATCCGCGATCTGCTCGGGATGCTTCTCGCCGACCTCGGATACTCTGTCCGCACTGCGGAAAACGGCGAAACCGCCCTTGCCTCCTTCATGGAGTCGCGCCCGGACATCATCCTCACGGATATCAAGATGCCCGGCATGAACGGCCTTGCCCTGCTCCGCGCCGTCAAGAAAAAGGCCCCGGAGGTGGAGGTCATCATGATCTCCGGCCACGGCGATATGCAGCTCGCCATCGAGAGCCTCAAGCTCGACGCTGCTGATTTCATCACCAAGCCCATTGACGATGACATCCTGTCCATCGCGCTGGACAAGGTGACGGAGAAGATTCTCCTGCGCAGGCAGGTCAAGGAACACACCGAGAATCTGGAAAAGCTGGTGCAGGAGAAGTCCGACCGTATCGTGGAATTGGAACGCCAGACTGCGGTTGAGCAGGTGATGGAAGGCCTAGCCACAGCCATGACCAGTCTGTCGGACCTCGACGATCAGGGCGTCTTCAACGAGCTGCCCTGCTACATCTCCATCCATTCACCGGAGATGAAGATCGTTACGGCCAACGGCACCTTTACCAGCCGTTTCGGAGAACTCGCCGGAGAATCCAGCCGCTCCATCTACAAGAATTTTTCAGGCCAGGGCAGTTGCCCGGTCTTTCAGGCCATTTCCACCAAGTCCGGCGGCCGCGACGAAGCCACGCTCATGGCAACGGACGGCACCGAGATTCCGGCCATCGTCTACACCGCGCCCATCACCAGTCACGACGGCAAGGTCACACTGGTCATGGAAGTGGCCCTCGACATCTCCGAGGTAAACAGCCTCAAATCCGAACTGGTCCGTACCCAGAAGAAGTACGAGCATATTTTCAATCAGGTCCCCTGCTACATTACAGTACAGGACCGTGACATGAAGATCATCGAAGCCAACGACCGCTTCCGGGAAGACTTTGGTTTTGATCGCGGTGATCGCTGCCATCAGGCCTACAAGAACCGGGAAGACATCTGCGAAGAATGTCCGGTGCAGAAGACCTTTGAGGACGGCGGCTCCCATACCCGTGAGACCATCGTCACCTCCAAGAACGGTGAGCAGTACAACATACTGGTCTGGACCGCGCCGGTCTTTGATGAAGGAGGCAAGGTGATCAATGTGGTGGAGGTGTCCACCAACATCACCGTGGTCCGCCAACTGCAGGACCAGCTCACCAGTCTGGGCATGATGCTCGGTTCCATGTCCCATGGCGTCAAAGGATTGCTGACCGCGCTGGACGGCGGCGTCTACCGGGTGGATTCCGGACTCCAGAAGGACGACATGGAGCGCGTGGAAAAGGGATGGAAGGTGGTCAAACATCGCCTCGGCCACATGAAAAAGATGGTCATGGACATCCTCTACTACGCCAAGTCCCGTGAACTGGAATGTCGCCCCCTGGCCCTCGGCACCCTTGCAACCGATCTGGCCGAGGCCGTTGAGCCCAAGGCCGCAGAGAACAACGTCGAATTCGTGCGTGAGTTCACCAACGAGGATCACACGTTTCATGCCGATCCCGATGGACTGGTTCCCGCCCTCATCAACTTTCTGGAAAACGCCGTGGACGCC
This sequence comes from Pseudodesulfovibrio sp. zrk46, assembly GCF_012516435.1. Lineage (NCBI taxonomy): Bacteria > Pseudomonadati > Thermodesulfobacteriota > Desulfovibrionia > Desulfovibrionales > Desulfovibrionaceae > Pseudodesulfovibrio > Pseudodesulfovibrio sp. zrk46. Next base: position 2,310,607 of record NZ_CP051216.1, on the reverse strand, counting down.
TGTCTGTATGATCGCTCCAAAGAGGATCACAAGGTCACGTTCCGCACCTATGAAGCGGACGGGAAAGTCCACTTCGAGATTTCCGACAACGGTACTGGCATGGACCGCGAGACACGCGAGAACATGTTCAGCCTGTTCTTCTCTTCCAAAGGTGCCAACGGAACCGGTATCGGGCTGTTCATCTCCAATCAGGTGATCGCCCGCCACCACGGGTCCATCGAGGTGGACTCCACCGTTGGTCAGGGAACCCGTTTCCACATCCAGATTCCGTCCTCCCGAGAAGACGGATGCGGACAACAAAGCGTCATCCTCCCCGGCTGATTCCGAGGCTCACATCAGCCGGGAAGGATGCCTCGCAACGAGGTAGACAGGGAAAGCACCCATGATCAAAAAGCTTATCGATACCTTCATGCGGTTGCGGATTTCCCTCGCCCTCAAGATCATCATCAGCATCATTGCGCTCATGGCGCTGCTGATGGTTGGCCTGTTCTCGGTCAATATCCATAGATACGAAGAAACCGCCATCCGCAATGCGGCCATCGGCGCCGATGAAATCGCGGAGGTCGTAAAGGCCGGCCTGAAAAGCGCCATGCGCCTCGACCCGCGTAAGGACACCGAAGCCCTTATCGCCGAGGTTCAGGACCTCAACCACATTGCCTCGGTTGCCATCTATGACAAGAAAGGCAACCCCAGCTTCAAGGGTGATCTGATCCTGCCGCCCGGCCCGCTTCCCAAGGACCACGCCCTTTGCGTCATGTGCCATGCGCAGGAACCGCCGCTGGCCTTCGCCGAATTACAGGACCGATACGCCATCACGGAAGACAGTGCCGGGAACCGGTTCATCCGCATTGTCAGCCCCATTCCCAATGAACCGGGCTGCGCCACGGCCAATTGCCATGTAGCCGAACGCCACGATTCCTTCCTCGGCATCGTGGAGATGAATGTGTCCATGGCCAGCATTGAGGGCAACCTGTCGCTGCTGATCATGGACAACGCCAAGTATGTCATGTTCAGCCTCGTGGCAATCGTCCTGATTCTCTTCATGGTCACCTACTGGCTGGTGGACACGCCCATCAAAGGAATGATCGAGACCACACGCCGCATCGCCTTGGGCGACTATGACGTGCGCGTCGATGTGAAGCAGAACGACGAACTCGGCGAGTTGGCGCAGGCCATCAACCGCATGGCATTTGAAGTGGGTTCCCAATATGAGGAGCTTCACAAGCAGCGCGGTTCCTATCAGAGTTTGTTCGAGGGAGTCCCCTGTCTGATCACGGTACAGGACCGCAACTACCGCCTCCTGCAATACAACCAGACCTTTGCCGAACGCTTTCAGGCCAAGCCTGGCGACTATTGTTTCCGCGCCTACAAAGGCCGCGACTGCAAGTGCGAAGTCTGTCCGGTGGAGAAGACCTTTGCCGATGGCAAGTCGCACACCACCGAGGAGATCGGTTACTACAAGGATGGCTCGCAGGCCCACTGGATCGTAAACACCGCGCCCATATATGATGAGAAAGGTGAGATCGTGGCCGCCATGGAGATGTGTCTCGACATTACCCAGCGCAAACGGCTGGAAGAAGACCTGAAGGCGTCCGAACAGAAGTATTACGCCATTTTCAACAACATCCCCAACGCTGTACTGGTCCTCGACGTGGAGACCTTCCAGATTCTCGACTGCAACCACACTGCATCCGAATTGTACGGATATACCAAGGGCAACCTCATTCGCCGCACCGTTCTTGATCTGGTCGCCATTGACGAGGTCAAGGCAAACCGCGAAGCCATCGACAACGTACAGCCCCTCAAGCGGACCAAGCATCTCAATGCTGACGGCGACATGTTCTGGGCCAGCACCTCCACCACCCGCTCCCAGTTTGAGGATCGTCCGGTCCTGCTCATGGTGGTCACCGATATCTCCGAGCGTATCCGCTCCGACGAGCAACTCGTGCAGGCCAGCAAGATGGCGACTCTTGGCGAGATGGCGACCGGCGTGGCCCATGAACTGAACCAGCCGCTGGCAGTGCTCCAGATGGCGGCCAACCTGTTCAAGCGCAAGATGAAGCAGGACAAGCTGCCGGACCGCCCGACCATGGAGAACATGAGCGAAAAAATCTCCAACAACGTGGAGCGCGCCACCAAGATCATCAACCACATGCGGGAATTCGGCCGAAAGTCCACGGTAGAGACCGAGCCGGTCATGCTCAACGACGTGATCCGCCGCGCCTTCGACTTCTTCAGTCAGCAGCTCAAGTTGCACGACATCGAGGTCGGTTGGCAGTTGGAAGATGACCTACCCCCCATTCAGGCGGAGCCGAGCCGCATGGAGCAGGTGTTCATCAACCTCCTGCTCAACGCCCGCGACGCCATTGACGAGAAGTGTGGCCAACAGGACTGGAATGCCACTGACCGCGTCATCACACTGCGTACCCGGGCCACCCGCCGTCATGTCATTGCCGAAGTAATGGATACCGGCACCGGCATCCCGCGAGACCTGCTCTCCAAACTGTTCGAGCCCTTCTTCACCACCAAGGAAGTAGGGAGAGGCACGGGCCTCGGCCTGTCCATCAGTTACGGTATTGTCACCGACTACGGCGGCACCATCCGCGCCTCTTCTTCCGAAAAAGGCTCCCGCTTCGTGATCTCCTTCCCACGAAGCTGCAACGCAGACAGCACAAAAAGTTAATTGTCACTGTCTCCGACGTGCAGCTTGTGGTATATATGAGAATACCCGGCTCACCTTTTTTCATAGCCGGGGCTCTGAAAGAAAGGAGAACTCTATGCGTCGTGAGATTAAGCAAATCATGAAAGGCGAAGCTGTCACAGAGGGGGCAGGCGTCAAATTACGCCGTGTATTCGGCTATATGGATACTCCTACCTTTGACCCGTTTCTGATGCTCGATGACTTTCGTGGGGATAGCCCCGAGGACTTCATCAACGGTTTTCCCTGGCATCCCCACCGGGGGATCGAGACCATTACCTATGTCACCAGCGGTGATGTGGAACATGGTGACAGCCTCGGTAATGACGGTGTGATCTCTTCGGGCGACGTCCAGTGGATGACCGCCGGGAGCGGTATCATTCATCAGGAAATGCCCAAGGGAGACGATGCCGGACGCATGCACGGTTTTCAGCTCTGGGCCAACCTTCCGGCCCGGGACAAGATGATGGATCCCCGCTACCGGGGTATCACTGCCGATGAAATTCCCGAGATCACTCTGGACGACGGCACTGTCATCAAGGTCATTGCCGGCACCATCGCCAACACGACCGGTCCAGTGGGCGATATTGTCATCGACCCCGAATACATGGACTGCACAGTGCCTGCCGGGGTTGAATTCGTGCACCCGACCAAACAGGGACACACCGCGTTCATTTATGTCATCGATGGCAAGGGGACGGTTAACGGCACCACCGTGGAGAACAAGACGCTGGTTCTTTTCGATGACGGCGATGAGTTCGCCATATCAGGAGCCAATGAGACTGTCCGATTCCTCCTGCTCACGGGCAAGCCCCTGAATGAGCCCATCGCATGGCGCGGTCCCATTGTCATGAACACACAGGAAGAGCTGACGCTCGCTTTCAAGGAATATCAGGACGGCACATTCGTTAAACACGCCAAACCGTAACAGAATGAAGGAGAAGCCATGAAGAAAATACTCTTAATTGCAGTGGCACTGCTCTTCTGCGCAACATCTGCCAGAGCTGAAACGTGGAACATTGACCCGGACCACTCGGCGGCCCATTTCGCCATTGAGCACATGATGATCGCCAAGGTGCGCGGTTCATTCCCGGACATCAAGGGCGCCCTCATGTTCAAGGACGACATGCCCGTCAGCTTTGATGTCACCATTGCTGTGGACAGCATCAACACGGGCGTGGACAAGCGCGACGCGCACCTGAAAAGCGGTGACTTCTTTGGAGTGACTACCTATCCGGTCATGACCTTCAAGAGCACCGAGGTCACTCGCTCCGGTGATGGATTTGTCGCCAAGGGGAACATGACCATCAAGGATAAGACCCACGAGGTGGAGTTTGCCGTCAGCGGCCTGACCGAGCGCCGCAAGGACCCATGGGGCAATTATCGCCTGGGCGGCAAGGCCAAGCTGGTCATCGACAGGCGCGACTTTGGTGTAACGTGGAGCCAGACCCTCGACGATGGAGGCCTGCTCATCGGCAATGAAGTGGATATTGTCGTGGACTTGGAGCTGCTCCCCGTTAAGTAGAAAAGCCGCAATAAAACAATACTAGGCCCCACAGCGACGCATGTCACTGTGGGGCCTTTTCCGGTTGAGGTTACTCAAGAGGGCTCCCCCTGCGCATGGTAGACGATGAACTGCATCTGCTCCCGGTAGTTCCGGGCGTTCACTTCCGCAGCCACCACTCCACCAGTTGTCAGGTTGAAGCTAACCGAACCGAAAAGCGAGGTGCCATGTCTCTGAGCCACCAGATGGTGGTCGAGGTAGACCTTCATGGTGAAGACTCTGTCATCGGCCTGTTCCAAGGTCTCCATCACCTGAGCCAAGACCTTCAGACCACGTTCAACGCCATATTCGTCCATGAAGGAGGTCTCAAACGTGGCACAGACCCTGTCGCGCACGAGGTTACTTCCATCATGGTATATTGTCCGCGTACACACGGTTGGCACTTCGGCGGCAACCAGTGGAACAGCGTCTCTTTTGGACGATTCCGCCCATCCCAACTTGGTCGGGACTACCAGTAAAGCCAGCACCGATAAGATTTTCAAAACGGGACGCATAGTACGTTTGCCTCCTGTTGATACGTTTCTCTACATCTGAAAGGTACAAAAACGGATCAACCAGAGACATGACCAAAGATGCCTCATGCTCGACATTACGCGTCAACATCAGGTAGGGATGATGCCCAAGGAGACTCAATGCCGGAAACCTTTCAACTTACGCAGGCCAACACCCTCTGGAACCTGATCGAATACCATGGGCATGATCCTCGCCCCATTTTCGCGGAAGAAGATCTGACCTTCGCCGTATTGTCCGATCCGGAAGTCAGGATCGCCCACCGCAGGATAGACAACTTGTGGCAACTGGCCGCCGACACCATAGACGACCCATGTTTTGGGCTTGATGCCGGCAAGGTGTGGCACCCTTCGCACTTCCATGCGCTTGGATATGCATGGCTGGCCGCCAGTTCTTTATTGGAAGGGCTGGATTACCTGCAGCGCTACAGAACAATTTTCTCCGAACGCGGTACAGCCTACATCGAACAATCCGGGCAGCGGCTTCGCATCATACTATCGGACGAGGTGAAGCTCCCCTGTCAGATGGATTCCTCCATGTCCCTTGTCATGAAATTGTGCCGCATGAACTACGGCGAGGGACTGAAACCGCTCCATGTGACCATCGCCCACCCTGCACCGTCTTGCGCAGAACGATTCACCGAACTATTCCAATGCCATGTGGAGTTCGACGCAGAAGAAGATTGCATTGAGCTTTCCATGGAAGACGCCCAGCGGAAGTTGAAGAGCGGCAATCCACTTCTCCTCAATCTGCATGATGAAATGGTGAAGCAACAGCTGTCAGCCATCGAAGGGACCACCATCATTGAGAGGGCCAGAAAACACATCAGAAAGCGGCTGCCCAGCGGAGAGCTGTCTGCCGATGAACTGGCCAGCGCCATGAATATCAGCCTGCGCAGCCTGCAACGGGAAATGACCGAAGCGGAGACCACCTATCGGGAACTCCTGCGTTCGATTAGGCAGGACCTCGCAGCCGAATACATTCAGGATTCACTCATGAGCCTGACCGAGGTCGCCTTCCTGCTTGGCTATGCGGACTACAGCGCCTTTTCCCGCGCGCACAAGCGTTGGACAGGTCAGTCGCCCCGCGAACTTCGATTGGCACAAACTGCAAAGTAGTTGGCGCATTCGGCACTTCACTGTGACGGCTGTCTGAAATATCACTAGCTCAACGGTGATTGATTGTTTCCACGTTGAACAACACACCACGTTTACCGTCTACATTCTGAACTGGACCGAGAAAGCGATTTGAACAATGAGAAGAAAGACCACACTCGCCAGACGGGGTGGCAATAGCTAAAGAAATGAACGGAGCTGATACATGTACCTGCAAAAAGTTACTGCCTAAAAAAACGTGCAGATCACGAATGTGGCATACCCTGGTTTCACTTCCTCCAGGAGCTCAAAAAAGGAAGACAAATTTCCCCTGAGGCCGACACCCAATGTCGGCCTTTTTTATTGCCATTTCACCCCAATTTGTTCCGAAATATCCAAAGACATGAAAATACGAACACACAAAATTGTTCTCAAATTAGCCATCCTCAACACATGTTTTTACTTTATTGTTAATTTTAGTACACATTCGCAACTATTTAACCATCTGGTATAATTGGATAATAAAAATCCACAAGGTTTGGCACCCGGTTTGCTCTAGAGCAAGCCATGGAACCCACGGTACATGGATTGAAACTCGCTGTCCTGCCAGCCATCTGTCAGGCGATAGATCATGCGCTTAATCTTGAATCAGCGCTGGAAATGGTCCTGCGCATAATGCATGAGCAGCTCTCCATGCAGCGTGCCACAGTAACCCTGCACGACCCCGAAACCGGGCACCTTTCCATCAGTGCATCCTACGGCCTCACGGCAGAAGAAAAACAGCGCGGAGTTTACCGTCTGGACGAGGGCGTCACCGGTCGTATCTTCCAGACTGGTGAACCATACTTTGTGCCCGACATCGAAAACGAGCCCCTGTTTCTGAACAAGACAGGATCGCGCAATATCCGACGCGGCATGATCTCCTTCATCGGTGTCCCCATTCTTCTCCACGGTGAGCCCATCGGCGTCCTCAACGTGGACCGCCTCTTTGAAGACGAAGTCGCCTTCGAGGAAGACGTGGACTTCCTCAAGGTCGTTGCCACGCTCATCGCCCAGTTCATCAGCCTGAACGAAAAGATTCTTGAGCGCGAAGCAGCCCTTCGCAGCGAGAACACCTCCCTCAAGTATCAGATCGCCAAGACGAACAAGGGTCCTTACATCGTGGGCCAGAGTGCGGCCATGGTGGAAGTACAACGTCAGATGGAGAAAGTCTCTCCCACCCGCGCCACCGTGCTGCTGCTCGGCGAATCCGGCGTGGGCAAGACGCTCATCGCGCGCATCATTCACGAGCTTTCCGAGCGTCAGGGACATCCCTTCATCAAGGTCAACTGTGCCTCCATCCCGGAGAACCTTCTCGAATCCGAACTGTTCGGTCACGAGAAAGGGGCCTTCACCGGGGCCACCTCCACCCGCCCCGGCCGATTCGAGGAAGCCCATAACGGTACCATCTTTCTGGATGAGATCGGCGAGCTCCCCATCGCCCTTCAGTCCAAGCTGCTTCGAGTGCTTCAGGAAAAAGAGCTTGAGCGTCTCGGCAGCAACAAAACCCGCACCATCGACGTCCGTATTCTCACGGCCACCAACCGTGACCTTGCCGACCTGGTGGAGCGGGGCAAATTTCGCCTCGATCTCTACTATCGACTCAACGTCTTCCCCATCCGCGTCCCCGCCCTGCGCGAGCGCAAGGAAGACATCACCGGTCTGCTCAACCACTTCCTGCAGCAGATGGCCACCGACTACAATCGGGCCATGCACTTTACTCCCGCCGCCGTCGAAGCGCTCATCCGCTACGACTGGCCGGGCAATGTGCGCGAGATGCAGAACCTCATCGAGCGACTGGTCATCATGTCCGATTCAGAACGTATCGGCCTCGATTTCCTCCGCTCCTACCTCACTCCGGGCCAGACCGCTGCGGCTCAGGAAGTCATGCAGATTTCCGAGCCCACCAACAAGACCATGTCGCTCAAGGAATTCGAGCGCAACGAAGTCGTGGCTGCACTGGAACGCAACGGTTGGCTCCAGTACAAGGCCGCCGAATCTCTCGGGCTCACCCCCCGTCAGATGGGATACCGGGTCAAGAAGTATGGACTCGAATCCATGATTGCCGAAGGCCGCGCGCGCTTTCGACGCCAAAAAGAAATAGCATAACACCATTGGGAACACCCCCAACCTCCTAGTACCGACAGGCCCCATCCTCCGCAACAGATGGGGCCTGTCAGGTATGGGAAGACTTGCTATAGCACCACACAGCAATTTTCACCAAAAAATCGACATTACTGACTGAAAGTAGCCACATATTGTCGATTCCTAGACAAGTTTCCTGGGATTTGCCTATTTTATTCTCACACGCATACAATTCGTCCAAAAGGATAAGCATTCAAATAGCGCTCAGATTTAACTGCTATGAGAAAATGTGAAGTTTGCCCAACGAACTTAATGCGAGAGATCTCCAACAAGCCCCATCTATCTTATTAGTCTGAAATAACACTTAAATTAGACATATCATTTTTCGTAAAAAGACCTCATCCATCCTTTTCGTTGATGAGAACATCATCCTTGCATTCCACCTTCACCGAAGAAAAACCATTTTGACCACAAATTTTGGTCAGAAAATATACTGTTTGTTAATCTCTTTTCAGAACAATCAACGCAAACAGCTACTAGTTGGCTATTATTGTAATGCAAATACAGTTTACAACTGCATCTAATTTTAATTTTGACTAATTTTGTCAATATTAACCACTTTTGAAACAAAAAAGTAACCAAGGCGACAAACTACTCGACTGACACCAACGACTCTCAACACTCATAAACAACTAAAAATACACATATTTTCATAAAAACGCACGTTTGGAACGGAGGTTGCTTTAGCGTTCGAGTCCAGAACGACGCAGGGTTAACCCAGTCTCCCTGATCGGACCGGACAAACAGTGAAGTGACCAAAGTAGCATCATGAATGTGATTAGGACCGCATCCAGCGCTACTCGAACCCCAAACTTATTTGATGAGAGGGATTTATGAAGAGAAGAGAGTTTATCACCAAAGCAGGTATCGCCGGTATCGCAGCCGCCGCAGGAACCGCAGCCGTTGCCCCGGCTGTCCACGCCAGCCAGAAGTCCACCATCAGGTGGCGTCTCCAGACCTACGCCGGCCCTGCTCTTGCCGAACACGTCATCAAGCCGCAGATCGATGCATTCAACAAGATCGCCAAAGGCGACATGGTCATCGAGCTGTACAATGCTGACCAGCTGGTCCCCACTGGCGAACTCTTTCGCGCCATGCAGCGCGGCACCATCGACGCCGTACAGAGTGATGACGACTCCATCGGCGCACCTGTCGACGTTTCCGTCTTTGCCGCATATTTCCCGTTCGCATCCCGCTATTCCCTCGATGTCCCGACCCTGTTCAACCAGTATGGTCTGAATGAAATCTGGAAAGAGGCATACGACGAGATCGATGGCGTTTCCTGGCTCGGCGCCGGCGCATGGGACCCCTGCAACTTCGCCACCGTTGAACCGATCCGCAGCGTGAAGGACCTCAAAGGCAAGCGCGTCTTCACCTTCCCCACTGGCGGCCGCTTCCTGAAGCGTTTTGGCGTTGTGCCCGTCACTCTGCCTTGGGAAGATGTCGAAGTCGCCCTGCAGACCGGCGAACTCGACGGCATCGCATGGTCCGGTATCACCGAAGACTACACCGTCGGTTGGGCCAACGTCACCAAGTACTACCTGACCAACAACATTTCCGGTGCATGGGCTGGTTCCTACTTCGCCAATACCGACAAATGGGAAGCCCTGCCGGAACACCTCAAGGCACTCTTCAAGATGTCCATGGACAGCTCCAACTACCACCGCCTGTACTGGTACTGGTGGGGCGAGGCTTTCTACCGCACCACCGGCGGCAAGCTCGAACTCACTACCATTCCTGACGATGAGTGGAAGGTGGTCGAAGAGGAAGCGTACAAATACTGGGACGAAATCGCCCAGCGCAGTGATCGCAGCGCCCGCGTCGTCAAGATCCTCAAAGAATACGCTCAGACCATGGAGAAGGCAGGCAAGCCTTACCGCTACTAATCCGACTTCGGACAGCCCCATCGGGGAGTGGCGCACTCCCCGACCTCGCGGTTCATGAGGCTGCCCGAATCCACGTTAAGCGCGTTACAAGTCCTCGCGCGCCTGAGGTGTGCGAGGACTTTTTGTCTTAAAATCAGGTCATCAGACCAATTTTTTCGCAATAAAAAGAGAACGAAAGTGCCAAAAGCAATACGACTGTACGTCAAATATGTTGACGCGATAAATACCCGTGTTGGTCAGGTGACACTGTATCTCGTGTTCGTGATGATGGCGATTCTCCTGTACTCGTCCATCGCGAGAACGATCTTCGACTCACCAATTATCTGGGGTGTTGAGATGGCTCAGTTCACCATGGCGGCCTACTACCTGCTGGGCGGCGGCTTCTCCATGCTGCTGCGTGCCCACGTCCGCATGGATGTATTCTACAGCAAGTGGTCGGAGAAACGCCGGGCCACCACCGACTGTTTCACCTCCGTCTGTATGATCTTCTACCTTGTGATGCTCCTCTACGGAGGCATCTCGAGCACCGCCTATTCAATTCAATATAACCAGATGAACTATTCGGCCTGGGGACCGCCCATGTCGCCGATCAAGGTCATCATGGTAATCGGAATATTCCTCATGCTGCTGCAATCCATTTCCAACTTCTTTAAAGACGTCGCAAAGGCCACCGGGAGGGAGCTCTAATGAGTCATGAAATGATCGCCCTCATGATGTTCTCCACCCTCATGCTCCTGCTCATGACAGGACAGCGGGTATTCGGAGTCATCGGCTTTATCGCTGCGGCATCCGCGCTCTTCCTCTGGGGAGACGGCGGTTCGGAGATGGCCTTCAACGCAAGCATCTCCCTGCTCAACTGGTACCCCCTCCTGACGCTGCCCCTCTTCATCTACATGGGCTACATGCTGTCGGAATCGGGGATCGCCAACGACCTCTATAAAATGCTCCATGTATGGATGGGGTCACTAGGGGGCGGGCTCGCCATCGGAACCATTGTCCTCATGGTCGCCATCTCGGCCATGAACGGCCTCAGTGTGGCCGGTATGGCAATCGGCTCCAGTATCGCCCTGCCCGAAATGCTCAAACGCGGCTACGACAAACGCATGGTTACCGGTGTTATTCAGGCCGGCTCCTCCCTCGGCATCATGGTGCCTCCGAGTATCGTACTGGTGCTGTACGGCATGATCGCGCGCCAGCCCGTCAGCCGTCTGTGGTTGGCTGGTGTCGGCCCCGGTCTGCTCTTTGCCGTCCTGTTCATCGCCTACATCGTCATCCGTTGTAAGCTCCAGCCCGAACTCGGCCCCGCCCTGTCCGAAGAAGAGCGCAACGTCAGCAAGGCCGAGAAGTTCCGTCTGCTGCGCGCAGGTCTCCTGCCGCTGGCAATCATCTTCTCCGTCACCGGCCTCTTCATGATGGGTGTCACCAGTCTGGTGGAAAGTTCCTCCGTCGGCGCCGTGGCTGCGACCCTCGCTGCCATTGCCAAGAAACGACTGACCAAGAAGGTCATGCGCGACACCCTGTACTCCACCCTCAGCGTCAGCTGCATGTTCATGTGGATCATCCTCGCAGCCCTTGCATTCGGCGCCGTCTTCGATGGCCTCGGCGCAGTCCACGCCATCGAGCGCCTCTTCATGGAAGAGTGGGGCCTCAGCCCCTGGGGTGTCCTCATCATGATGCAGGTCTCCTACATCATCATGGGTATGTTCCTTGACGACACCGCCATGCTCGTCATCGTGGCCCCGCTGTACATTCCGCTGATCATCCACCTTGGCTTCAACCCGGTCTGGTACGGTGTTCTCTACACTGTCACCTGTCAGATCGCGTACATGACGCCACCGTTCGGCTACAACCTCTTCCTGATGAAGGCCATGGCACCAAAGGAAGTAACGCTGGTGGATATCTACAGCTCCATCGTGCCCTTCGTCATTCTCATGACCTTTGGCCTGGCGCTGATCATGATATTCCCGGAAATCGCCCTGTATCTGCCGGAACTTTACTTCGGCAATTAGGGAACTGGTATACGCACACAGTAAATGGTAACAATGGATGGCCCGGACTTCATGTCCGGGCCATCAACATGAATGTCGAGAGGGAAGACCGACATGGCCCATGAAAAGAAAAGCTTGAAAGAACTGCTGGCGCTGGCAGCCCCCCTGCGGTCCGGTGACATACTTGCCGGTATCGCCGCAGCCTCCGAAGAAGAACGCGTACGGGCACAAATGGAACTGGCCGAGGTTCCGTTGAAACGGTTCCTGAACGAAACTGTCATTCCCTATGAAGAGGATGAAGTCACGCGCCTGATCATCGACGATCATGACGCCGAAGCGTTCGCTCCCATCAGCGCCATGACGGTGGGCGACTTTCGCGACTGGCTCCTGACCAATGAGGCCTCGCCACAGGCGCTTGCCAAACTGGCCCCCGGCGTTACGCCGGAGATGGCCGCCGCAGTCTCCAAACTGATGCGCGTACAGGACCTGATCCTTGTCGCGTCCAAATGTGAGGTCGTGACCCGCTTTCGCAACACCATCGGGCAACCCGGCACCTTCTCGGTCCGGCTCCAGCCCAACCACCCGACCGACGATCTCAACGGTATCGCGGCCTCTACACTGGATGGCCTGTGCTACGGCTGCGGCGATGCCGTCATCGGCATCAACCCCGCCACCGACAGCCTTCCCAATATTACCCGCCTGCTCCACATGCTCGACTCCATCATCGAGCGATACGATATTCCCACCCAGAGTTGCGTGTTGACCCACGTCACCACAACCATGGAAGCGATCAAAAACGGCGCACCAGTTGATCTCTGCTTCCAATCCATCGCAGGCACGGAGAAAGCCAACGCCAGTTTCGGCATCTCCCTCGGGTTGCTGCAGGAAGCCCACGAAGCGACCCTGTCCCTCAAACGCGGCACCGTGGGCAATAACGTCATGTATTTCGAGACAGGACAGGGAAGCGCCCTGTCCGCAAACGCCCATCACGGCGTGGACCAGATGACCATTGAGGCGCGGGCATATGCCGTGGCCCGGAAATTCGACCCGCTGCTGGTCAACACTGTCGTGGGCTTCATCGGCCCCGAATATCTTTACAACGGCAAGCAGATCATCCGCGCCGGTCTGGAAGACCACTTCTGCGGCAAACTACTCGGCCTGCCCATGGGTGTGGACATCTGTTACACCAACCACGCCGAAGCAGATCAGGACGACATGGACATGCTGTTGACCCTGCTCGGCACCGCGGGATGCAATTTCATCATGGGCATTCCCGGGGCAGACGACATCATGCTCAACTATCAATCCACCTCCTTTCATGACGCGTGCTACCTGCGCTCCCTGCTGGGCAAGAAGGCCGCACCGGAATTCGAACTGTGGCTTGAAGCCATGGGTCTGCACGACGACAAGGGGACACTGCTTCCCACTTCCCCCTCCAACCGCTTGATGGCCCTGCCACAGAACGCGAACAACTAAGGGAGGCCAGACAATGACGAACGATAAGCCTGAAATCATTACAGAAGATCATTGGCATAATCTCAAGAAATTCACCGATGCCCGCATCAGTCTCGGGCGCGTGGGGTCAAGCCTCCCCCTTCGAGAGTCCCTCGACTTCAAACTGGCCCATGCCCAGGCGCGCGATGCAGTCCACACCCCCTTTTCCATCGACAAGCTGGCCAATGATTTGGCCGCAAGCGGCATCGAAACCATCAAGCTCAAGAGCAGTGTTACTGACCGCAGTGAGTATTTAACCCGCCCTGATCTGGGACGGCAGTTGAGCGAAGAATCACGCACAGCATTTGATGGCATCACCAAGGGCTACGACATCTGCGTGACAGTCAGTGATGGACTGTCGTCCCGCGCCATCCATGAGAACGCATTAGAATTTCTGAACAAGTTCATTCCCATGGCTCAAAGGGCCGGTATCAACAGCGCCCCTGTCGCCCTCGTAGAAAACGGTCGCGTCGCAGTCGCCGACGAGATTGCCGACCGGTTGCAGGCCACCCTGTCAATCATCCTCATCGGAGAACGCCCGGGCCTGAGCTCGCCCAACTCCATGGGCATCTACATGACCTACAGCCCCAAGCCCGGCACTACGGACGAAGCCCGCAACTGCATCTCAAATGTGCGCAACGGCGGCCTGACCATTGATGAAGGCGTCCAGAAACTCGCCTATCTAACGGAGATGGCGCTCGCCAGCAAGAAATCAGGTGTCGAGCTCAAGGATAAAATGACGCCCAACTACCTGCCCTTCAAGGGAGAAGATGCGATGCTGACCGAATAGGTTGAAAAGCAACAGATTTTACGCAAACTGAGGACCCGGAACAAGCGAAGACGAATGCCTGCATCGGCTGGATTACGTGACAAGCGGCATGGTTTTATGAGCACCCTGTAGGCCTCTGTTTCAAACGATCTCCCTCGGATCTCCATGAAGCCACAGGATATTGGCATCATCCAACCAGCATTATAATGAAAAGCGTTTCAGATCATAGTGAGCTAGTCCAGCAAAGGGGATTGTCCCCAGAACCGATGCACCCGACATTCTGAACCCCTCTCTGGACAGTTTGTACAAAAGAAGCCCCGCTCTCTCAGAGCGGGGCTTCACTATTTCTGTCACATTGAGGGAGGCCGCCTAGCCGCAGCCACCGCCTCCGCCAGCGCAACCGCCGCCGATACCGGTACGGCGCACCTTGATAGCGTTCATGTCGCCACCCTCGAAGATGTAGCGGAGGGCGTCATTGATGAATCCGTCCACGACATGGGACTGGATACCGTTCTCTTCCAGCGCCAGACGAGGGGTCTCGCCAATGGCAGCGCAGAGTACGGCGCGGCAGTCGGACAACAACTCGGCCAGTTCATACCAGCGCTTGGGACCGCAACCGGCGTTGGGTGCCGGACGCTCTTCGACCAGTCTGTAGCCGCCGGTGTCGGCCTCGGTCCAGATCTGGAAGGACTTGGCCTCACCCAGATGCTGGTTCACGAGCATGCCCTCGCGGGTGGCCACGGCCACATTGGGCCTCGGCGTGTTCACCTCAAGGGGCTTCAGCTTAGAGCAGGCCTGCAGGGTTCCGCACAGGGAAGCGGACTTGTCGTCGCCCAACAGACCGACAGCATCGGCGCGGCAACGCTTGCAGTGCGTCATCTGGTTGATGAACTCGCCTGCTTCCTTGCGCAGCGGCACTACGGTCTCGCGCCCCGGTTCGGGCAGATGCGAGAACGGGGTATCCGATGTGGGCTTGAGCGGGATCATATTCTGAATGTCAGCACCCAGTTCGGAGCAGACCTTGGCCACTTCAACGATGTGCTCATCATTGATGCCGGGAATCACGATGGAGTTGACCTTTACGACAAGGCCGCGTTCCTTGAGCCCCTTGATGGCAGCAAGCTGACGTTCCAGCAGGATCTTAGCGCCCTGCTCACCACGGTAGACGACATTGCCGTCCTTGACCCAGGAGTAAATCTGGGCGCCGATCTTCGGATCAACGGCAGAGATGGTGATGGTCACGTGGGACACACCCAGCTCGGCAATCTCGTCGAGGTAAGGAAGGATACCCATACCATTACTGGAGAGGCAGAACAGGAGATGCGGGTGCTTCTCATTGAGCAGACGCATGGTCTCCAGAGTCTCCTTGGGATTGGCGAACGGGTCGCCGGGACCAGCAATACCGGCCACAGTGATACGAGGTTCCTTTTCCAGGACCTGATCCATATATTCGGCGGCCTGGAACGGTTTCAGAACACCACTGGTCACGCCCGGGCGGGACTCGTTCACACAGTCATACTTGCGGTTGCAGTAGTTGCACTGGATGTTGCATTTGGGGGCTACGGGCAGGTGTACGCGGCCGCAATCTCCAGCCTTTTCCTTGTTGAAACAGGGGTGCTTGGTGGTATCCTTAACAGTCATATCGAATCTCCCATCGTTGGAGGTTATTCCTAGATATATCCGTAGCCTACCGACGAATCGGCCTGCTTCTTTTCAATTACGGCGTTGACCACGCGGTCGAACATGCTGAGTGCGCCCTTGTAACCAAGGTGCAGCAGACGCTGGCCGCCGAAGCGGTCATGGACCGGGAAGCCCACGCGGATAAGGGGGATGCCCCACGCCTTGGCGTAGCGGTAGCCCTTGGAGTGACCGATGAGCAGATCAGGAGCCAGCTCTTCGGCCTCGGCAGCGATGTCATGGAAGTCCACGCCTTCGCGCACTTCTGGGGCCATGCGGGATACGCCGTCCGTGACCTTGGCGATGGCCTCGCCCATGCCCTTCTTGCGGGAACCGGAACCGGCCAGAACCACGTCCACGCCGATTTCGGCCAGGAAGGAGGTCAGGCCCACAACGAGGTCTTCCTCGCCGTAGACAACGGCCCGCTTACCGAACACGTACTTGTGGCCGTCCACGTAGGCGTCGACCAGTCGTCCTCGTTCCAGTTCGTAGCGACGAGGCATGTCAGTGCCAGTGATATCTTCCATGGCTTCGAAGAACCGATCGGATTCGCGCAGCCCCATGGGCAGGCCAATGCGATAGTTCTTCACGCCAAAACGCTCTTCCAGGCTGGTGCCGCCCGTGGCTTTGGGCAGGCAACGACCAAACTCGATAGTGGCCTTGGAACCGGACATGGTCTTGATCTCGCTCAGGGGCGTGCCGCCGGAGGGGATCTTCACGTAGTCTTCAAGGGCCGGGCCATCGAGGCTCTCGGAAATGTCAGGCAGGATGGTGGAGTCGATGCTGAAATCGCGACAGATATCCTGCAGGTGGCGAACGTCTTCGCACGACACCATGTTGGGCAGAATGTTCACGCGATCAGCGGCGTCCGCCTTGGTGGTGCAGAGCTGCTCAACCAGCGAACGGACTGCGCCGTGCCAGCCGTCGGTATGTGTGCCGTTGTAGCTGGGGGTGGACACCTGCACGAGATCGGGCAAGTCCAGATCGCCAAACTCCGCCTTGAACTCCTTCATGATCATGGGCACATCGTCGCCGATGGTCTCGGTCAGGCAGGTGGTGGCGATGCCGATACAGGACGGCTCGTACTTCTTCATGACATTGAGGATGCCCTTCTTCAGGTTGGGTGCGCCGCCGTAAATGGCGTGCTTTTCACCCAGTGCCGAGGAAGCGATGTCCACAGGTTCACGGAAATGCGAGATCACGTAGCGGCGCATATACGTGGCGCATCCCTGGGAGCCATGAAGGAATGGGATTGCGCCCTCCACGCCTCGGAAGGCCAGGGATGCGCCAAGCGGTGTGCATAATTTACAGGCATTGGTGGTGGAAACGAAATTGGGCCGAACGGGCTTCTTCACAGTCTTACTCATTGACGGCCTCCTTTCTCTCTTCAGCCTTGCGGTTGGCGCGACGCGGAGCGAACTGCCAAACCGGGGACATGACTGAGGCATGGATTTCCTTGGCAAAATTGTACATGCCGACAAATCCTTCCAACGCTTCCTTGCGCTCATGGTTGTGATCGCAAAATCCAACGCCGAGCTTGAAAGCGATGGGACGTTCCTTGACCCCGCCCACGAAGACGTCCACGTCCTTCTCCTTGATGAAGTGGGACAGTTCCAGCGGATTGGCGTCATCGATGATGACGGTGTCGGGATCGGAGATGGCGGCCAGCTCGGCGTAGTCTTCCTTGGTGCCGGTCTGGGAACCAACCATGACGCACTTCATGCCGAGGTGACGAAATGCCTTGATCAGGGAGAAGGCCTTGAAGGAGCCGCCCACATACATGGCGACCTTCTTGCCTTCCAGATCGCGACGGAACCGGGCCAGCTCGGGCATGAGCTTCTGCAACTCGTCGCGCACCAGATTCTGGGTACGTTCGACGATGCCGGGGTCCTGATCCTTGAAGAAGTCGGCCACCTTGTAGAGGGAGTCGGCCATATCCTCGATGCCGAGGTAGGAGACCCGCTCATAGGGGATGCCGTATTCTTCTTCCATCATCTTGGCGAGATCGAGGGTCGCGCCGGAGCACTGGACCAGATTGAGGGCAGCGCCGTGGCAGCGTTCGATGTCGGCAACACGGCCGTCACCAGTCACGTTGGCCACAACCTGCACGCCCATCTTTTCGAAGTATTCGCGGATGATCCAGATTTCGCCGGCGAGGTTGAAGTCACCGAAAATGTTGACGGACATGGGCTTGACGTCCGCGGTGTCGCCCTTGCCAATGAGCTTGAACATGGCCTTGCAGGCAGCCAGATACCCTTCGCGCTTGCTCCCCTTGAATCCTTCGGACTGGACCGGCAGCACCGGGATGCCCTTCTTCTCGGACATCTTGCGGCAAACCGCTTCCAGATCGTCGCCGATCAGGCCGACGATACAGGTGGAGTAGACAAAGGCGGCCTTGGGGCCATGTCTGTCGATAAGTTCATCCAGCGCAGCCTCCAGCTTCTTCTCGCCGCCAAAGATGACGTCGGTTTCCTGAAGGTCGGTGGAAAAGGAAAGTCGATGCAATTCCGGGCCGCTGCTCAGAGCGCCGCGGATATCCCAAGTGTAAACAGCACAACCAATGGGGCCGTGAACCAGATGCAGGGCATCTGCGATGGGATACAGGACCACGCGTGATCCGCAGAACACGCAGGCCCGCTGGCTGACTGCGCCCGCCAGGGATTCCCGGTTGCAAGCTATGTCGATGTCGCCGGAGCCGGTCCGGTGAATCTGTGCTTTACGTTCGTCTAAAATGGTACTCATGTTCTTCCCCTATGAGTTTCGGCCTTTGGTCGATTACAGTCTCTTTCTCAGGCAAATAAGTTGTGTAGGTTGCCATCCCAGGTGTTTGTAAAAATCCAGTGCTCTTACGTTCTGCTTGTCTGCCAGCAGTTGCATTCGAGGCGCCTCGAGGGTGCGGGCCCAATCAGTCAAGCCATCCATCAGCTTTGCGCCGACACCCTTGCCCCGCCAGTCCTCGTGGACGATCACGTCCTCCACGAGGACTGCAGGACCACCTTCCGCCGTGGAAATCGTCAGCTGTCCCGAACACATGCCAACGACAGTCCCGTCGGGAGTCTCGGCGGCCAGTATGCGTCCCCGACCGTTGCTGAGCATCATTTCCAGGCCGCTCCGCTGCCGCTCGGGATCGATCTCGAAGTCCTCCTCAATGGAGAACAGCGATTCCAGAAGGCTGATGAGGACAGGCAAGTCCTCATGAGTTGCGGGACGGATTTTCACGACTTCAGGCATCAGGCTGCTCCTCTCTCTAAGCAGCCAAATATTCGGCGCAGGCTTCGCCTTCTTCCAAGGCGTCGAGAATCTCGTCGATGGCCTCTTCGGAATCCACACCCTTGAACCACCAGTTCTCAGGCTGCACCACCATGATGGGGCCGGATTCACACTGCTTGAGGCAGGAGGTCGCCACGACCAGGGCATCCAGACCGCGGTCCAGGATTTCTTCCTCGATGTACTGGAGGAAGCCGTCGGTCTGCTTGTGACAGATGCCTTTGGGGTCGCCTGCGGCGCGGAAACTCTGACAACAGATGATCATTCTTTCTGGGATAGCCATTTCTCTCTCTCCTTATTTTGTTAAGGCCGCTACTTGCGGCACTTGCCCTTCTTCTTTCCGCCGTACAGCACGTCAACGGTGCCTTCGATTCCTTCGTTGGTAACGATGACGGTCACGCCGCTACGGCTCAAAATTTCCTTGGGTTTGTCGCCTGCCCCGGCAGTGAGGACTGCAAAACAGTCGTGCATGCGGGTGGCCAGATCTTTCCAGCGAGCAGCGCCGGAGCCGGGTTCCGAAGCCTCGCGGGTCTCCAGCAGACAGGCCAGTCCATCCTCGCGGGGACCGTAGATGAGAATCTGCGCGGCGTGCCCGAGATGAATGTCCACATCCATGCCGCTTGCGCTGGTCACGGCCACATTGGGACGCTCCGGCGTGGGCTTGGGCAGGGTCGAACAGACATCGGACTCATCTTCCGGGGTATCCAATCCAACAAGCCCCTCACCACACTCATCCCATGAAGGCATGAGGTTGATGTGCCGCGCGGCACGATCACGCACCATGGTCATGAGCTCAGTGGACGAAGCGGGACACTCGCAGTTTTCATCTGCGGGGTGGAAGGGAACCACGGCCATGATGTCGACTCCAAGGGAAGCCATGGCTTCAGCGACATCTTCCACATGTCCGGCGTTGAATCCCGGATAGACAGTGGTGTTGACCTTGACGGTGATGCCAGCGTCCTTGAAGGCAGTGATGGTCTTCTTCTGGTCGTCCATCAACTCCTTGGCGGCATCGGTCAGGGGGACGGTCTTCTTGCCGGGACGAATCCAGGCGTAGAGCTTTTCCGCCACTTCGGGAGTCACTGCGTCCACCAGCACGGTCACATGGGAGATGCCGATCTCGGCCAGTTCGGGAACGTACATGGCGCCGCCGATACCAAGAGTGGTCAGACACAGGTCCATTTTGGGATAGCGTTCGCGGATCATGCGCAGAGTGCGAATGGTTATGTCAGGGGATGCCAGCGGGTCGCCGGGACCGGTAATGCCCACGATCCTCACAGGCTTTTCGGCATCCAGGACATGGACCAACCAGTTGACGGCTTCTTCCGGCATCATGGCGGGCTTGGTCTTGGTAACGGCTTCAAACCGAATCTTGGCGTTGGAACGCGGTGCGACGGGCAGATGCAAGCGACCCGTCTCCTTGCGGGAGGACATGCCGAAGCAGGGATGATTGGCGTATGAAGTGGCAGTATTGGTCATGTCTTCCTCGTCGTTTATTTATTTTCAGTTTCAGCAGTTCAGAAAGGTTCGAGTGTGAGTCAATCGGGCCTTTGTGGACTGCTGGAGCGGGCGGGGAAGGTGCCCGCTCCAGCCTACACTGGGATGGGATAGCTACAGAACCAACTCGAATTTCTGTTCCGGATCGTCGCGGTCCTTCCGGTCCAGGAGCCTGCCGAGAATCATCTCAAGCAGTCTGAGTCCGCCCTTGTAGCCGACTGTCGGGAAGTACTGGTGGCCCTGGCGGTCCAGGATGGGGAAGCCCCAACGCACCATCGGGATATCTTCGTCACGGGCAATGTATTTGCCGTAGGTGTTACCGATAAGCAGATCCACCGGCTCGTTCTTGATCCACTGATGCATCAGGAACATGTCGCCCTTGGCCTTGACCTTCACTTCGAAAGGCTTGTCGGCGCAGATTTCCTTGATACGCTTCTCGAACTTCTTGCCCGGGGTGCCGGTAACGACATAGACGGGGTGCATGTCGAGGGAGACCAGGAATTCAGTCATCGAGATGAGCTGATCAGGATCGCCCCAGAGTGCTACGCGCTTGCCGTAGAAGTACTGGTGCATGTCGGAAATCATGTCCACGAGCTGGCCGCGTTCGTAAGCGACGGTGTCGGGGACCGGGACGCCGGCCACGGTGCGGAGGACATCGATGAAGCGGTCGGTGGCTGCCAGGCCGAACGGCATGTCCAGCACGGAGCAAGGCACCTTGCACTTGGAGTCCAACCAGCGGGCGGCATCAGCGGAACACCATTCGCCCAGGGCGAGGGTACCGGTGGCGTCGCCAGCGGCCTTGAGTTCCTTGACCGTCACGCCGCCGTCCGGGAACATCTTGTATTCACCGGTCAGGGGTCCGTTGAGGACGCCGGAGGTATCCGGGAACAAGGTGATGTCCACACCGACCATGGCGGCCAGACGCTTGATCTCTTCCATGTCGCAAGGCTCAACCCAACCGGGGATGATGTTGACCTTGCCGGACTTCTTGCCGGTCGGTTCGGCCAGCTGTGCCATGGCCTTGACCATGTTGGAGAAGCCGGTGACATGGGAGCCCACATAGGAAGGAGTGGGCGCACCGATCATGGTCTTTCCTTCAGGAATCTTGCCGGTCTTGATCGCTTTGTCGCGGATCTGGTTCAGGTCGTCACCGATGGTCTCGGACAGGCAGGTGGTGTGCACTGCGATGACCTCGGGATCATAGACCGTGAAGATGTTGTTTACAGCCTGGAGCAGGTTGGCCTGCCCGCCGAACACGGATGCACCTTCGGTGAAGGAGGAGGTGGCGGCGGAGATAGGCTCCTTGTAGTGCCTGGTCAGGGTTGAGCGATGGTACGCGCAACATCCCTGGGAGCCGTGGGAGTGCGGCAGGCATCCGTTGATGCCGAGGGCCGCATACATGGCGCCGATGGGCTGGCACGTCTTGGCCGGGTTGATCATGAGCGCCTTGCGCTCTTTCACTTCAGTAGGGGTATGTCTCAGTAAAGCCATTATTCTCTCCCTTCGTTATTCCCACACGAAGGTGGCGGTCAGTTCGGGGTTTTCCTGCCAGGGGGCCTTCATGTAAGACCACACCTTGCTGCCCACGAGGCGGTCGATTTCCTTGTAGAAGTTAACCGCGCCCTTGAATCCGGCATAAGGGCCGCCGGAGTCGTAGCTGTGGAGCTGCTTCATGGGCACACCGGTCTTCTGGATGGAGAACTTCTCCTTGATACCTGCGCAGAAGATGTCGGGCTTCATGATTTCCACGAGCTTCTCAGCTTCGTACTGGTTCAGGTCGTCAATGATGAGGGTGCCTTTGTCCATCTGCGGGTTCAGGCCCTCGTAGTGCTTGAACTTGTAACCGGCGTCTTCCAGAGCCTTGATCTCTTCCGGAGTCTTGCGCGGGTTGTAGAATTCGGAATCGGCCTCAACTTCGATTTCCTCGATGTTACGGGAGTCAGCATCGACTTTGAGATCGGGGATGACATGGCGACCTTCGTAGTCATCGCGGTGAGCGAACTCGTAACCGGCTGACAGGGTCTTCATGCCCATTTCCTCGAACAGATCCTGATAGTGGTGGGCGCGGGAGCCACCGACGAACAGCATGGCAGTCTTGCCATCGGTGCGCGGACGCACGTCGCTGATGACGGATTCCACTTCCAGCATTTCCTCGGCGATGACGGCCTCGACCTTGTCGATGAGGGCCTTGTCACCGAAGTACTCGGCGATCTTGCGCAAAGACTTGGCAGTGGACTTGGCGCCGATGAAGTTCACCTTGATCCACGGGATGCCGTACTTGGTCTCCAGCATGTCGGCCACGTAGTTGATGGAACGGTGACACATGACACAGCTGAGGTCGGCGTGCTGCGCAGACGCGAACTGGTCGTAAGTTGAGTTGCCCGAGAAGGTAGCGAGGTTGGTGATGCCGCATTTTTTGAGGACACGGTCGATCTCAAACCCGTCACCGCCAATGTTGTATTCGCCGAGCAGGTTGATCTTGTACTCGCCTTCCTTGGGTTCGGTGTTCTCACCGACCAGGTGGGTGAAGACCTGGTTGTTGGCGATGTGGTGACCAGCGGACTGGGAGACGCCCTTGTAACCTTCACATGAGAAGGCGAAGACGTTGCAGTCACCGAACTTGGCTTTCATTTTGCGGGTGACGGCGTGAATATCGTCACCGATGAGGCCCACGGGACAGGTTGCGAAGACGCAGATACCCTTGGGATGGAACAGGTCGTAAGCTTCCTGGATGGCAGCTTCGAGTTTTTTTTCACCACCGAAGATGATGTCCTGATCCTGCATATCCGTGGAAAAACAGTACGGCATGTAGTTATCGCCGTCCTCGCCCGCGTCGGTCTGGTTACGACGGGTGAGCCAGGAGTAGAATCCGCAGCCGATGGGGCCGTGGGTGATATTCACGATGTCGCGGGTGGGGCCCATGATAACGCCCTTACAACCTGCATAGGTGCAGCCGCGCATGGTGATGATGCCGGGGATGGTGCGAACGTTTGCCACGATCTCGGGCGGAGCCTCACTTTCCGTGGCTTCGTTGATCATGATCTGCTTGGCGCGCTTTCTCGCCACCTTGGGAGGATACTTCTTCAGAAGTTCATCCTTGATATCGGTGGGCATGAGCTGCACGACTTTCTTGGTCTTGGCCATTCTTTCTCTCTCCTTATGCAGCTTCTTAAGAAATTGCCTTTTCGCCGGATTCGGCAGTACGGACACGAACCGCATCACCGATTGGCAGGACGAAAACCTTGCCGTCGCCGGGCTTGCCGGTCTGGTTCACTTCGGTGATGGCTTCCACCACGTCGGTAACCAGGTCGTCGGCTACCACTGCCGTCAACATGCGCTTGGGGTAGAGCTTGCCCTTTTCGCCCAGCACTTCGGCGGCTTCTTCGTAGCCACTCTCAGCGCCTTCGAGCACGCTCTTATTGACGAACCCCTTACCGCGGCCCTGCGCCTCGTGGGCGAAGAAGGCATCCACGCCGACTTCGGTCAGGGCGGCCTTGGTCTTGTTCATCATGTTCATGCGCACCACTGCGATGACTTCCTTCATTACGCGGCCTCCTCGCTGGCTTCGGCGGTCTCTTCCACGCCGGAGCTGATGGTGTAGACGGACTCCACGTCGTTAACGAAGATTTTACCGTCGCCGAATGCGCCCTTGGTGCCGGAGCGGGCGGAATCCATAATGGTGCTGATTACGAAATCCTTGTCAGCAGCGTTGACGACGCACATGAGCATGGTCTTGGGGATTTCGTCGTAGGTAACTTCGCCGATTTTGATGCCGCGTTGCTTACCGCGACCGGCCACGGAATACTTGGTGACTGCAGGGAAGCCGTTGTCCATAAGTGCGGCCAGGACTTCATCCGCTTTTTCCGGGCGTACGATTGCTCGAACCATGATCATCATTTCTTCGCTCTCCTATCTTGCTTTAATTAATGTACTTTTAAAAACACGCTTTGGTTTTTAGGGTGCTGGGCTCTGGGGAAGCGCAGATTCTGATCTGCGCTTCCCGGTTCAAACCCAACGGGAAGTGGTATTTTGTTTAGGCTGCTTCCAGGAGACCGTAGTCGAGCAGAAGCTGTTCGAGTTCTTCGATTTCGAGCGGAGTCGGAATGACGAACATTTCGTTTTCATCGATGGCTTTGGCGAGGCCGCGGTAGGCGTCTGCCTGGGGAACTTCGGCGTTCCACTCGATGACGGTTTTACGGTTGATCTCTGCGCGCTGAACGTCGTTGTCACGGGGGACAAAGTAGATCATCTGGGTGCCGAGCTTTTTGGCCAGCTCTTCGATCATCTCTTTTTCGTTGTCGACGTTACGGGAGTTACAAATCAGACCGCCGAGACGGACGCCGCCGGATTCGGCATATTTCATGATACCCTTACAGATGTTGTTGGCTGCGTACATGGCCATCATTTCGCCGGAACAGACGATGTAAATTTCTTCTGCCTTGCCATCACGAATGGGCATTGCGAAGCCACCGCAGACAACGTCACCAAGGACATCGTAGAAGGCGTAGTCCAGTCCTTCGGACTCTTCGTAGGCGCCGAGGTTTTCGAGCATGTTGATGGAGGTGATGATACCGCGGCCGGCGCAACCGACACCCGGTTCAGGACCACCAGACTCAACACACCAGGAACCGCCGAAACCAGGCTTGCGGATATCTTCGAGTTCCACATCCTCGCCTTCTTCACGAAGGGTATCGAGTACGGACTTCTGGGCAAGGCCACCGAGCAGCAGACGGGTGGAGTCTGCCTTGGGGTCACAGCCGACGACCATGACCTTACGACCCATCATTGCCAAACCGGCAACGGTGTTCTGGGTGGTGGTGGACTTGCCGATGCCGCCTTTTCCGTAAATAGCTACTTTCCTCATGGTGTTCTCCTCGTTGGGGGTTTCTTGCGTAATTGCTTTTCCCTATGGCAAGCCCCGTGCCAAACACGACAAGAACGCACAACATGCTGCAATAACAGGATTTACCTATCAATTCCGAGTGATTTAATCATCTACCAAAAGTGTAGGTAACAACGACAAACGACAACAACATTGTAGAAACCTACAAAAACGTAGGTTCTTTTCTGACAACGGCGAAACAAATTTATTCAAATGATATCAGCTACATATAAAAGCGGTCATTTTTGGCACCGATCCTGCTCATATGGAAACAGATTCCAACACCGTAAAAGGAGCAGGAACAATGTTGATAGACACCACACTCAGAGAAGGGGCACAGCTCTTCGGCGCATACTTTACTATAGATATGCGCGAGACCATCGCAGCCGAGCTGCTGAAGATCGGCGTGGACGAAATTGAGCTGGGATGGGTCGGCATGGATGACATGGAAGAATTCATCCGACGGATTCGCCCCATGGCCGGACAGACCGCACTGAGTGTATGGTCTCCCTGCCGCGAGGCGGACATCAAAGTCGCTGCCACATTAGGCATGGATCGCGTGAATATTGGTGTCCCTGTCTCAGACGAGCATATTGAGAATCGGCTGAAAACCGACCGCGAAGGACTTCTTGAACGCCTGGCCAGCACCGTGCTCACAGCCGGACTTCTCGGAATCAAATACATATCCGTAGGATTGGAAGACATCTCCCGGGCCGACCCGGAGTTCGCCCTCAAAGCCGCCCTGCTCGCTCAGGACATGGGCGCATCCCGAGTCCGTCTCTCCGATTCGCTCGGCCTGCTGAAACCATCGGAAATGGAAGAATTGGTCCGGACCTTCCGCGACCGGCTCGACATCCCGCTGGCCGTCCACTGTCACAACGATTTCGGCATGGCTACGGCCAACGCCATCACTGCACTGGAAAAAGGCGCGGCCTTTGCCGACGTCACCGTACTCGGTATCGGCGAACGTTCCGGCGTCGCCGCCACCGAGGAAGTCGCCGCCTATCTCACCATAAAGGAGGAAAGCCATGGTTATCAGATTGATCGGATTCGCCCGCTCTGCGGTCTCGTCGCTTCGGCTGCCGGGGTATCGATCCCCCGCACGAAACCCATTGCCGGGAAGGACATCTTTGCCTGTGAATCAGGTATTCACGCGCATGCCCTCAGCAAGTCTCCCCGTCTCTTCGAGCCGTACTCCCCTGACGCCATCGGTGCGAACCGCACTGTCGCGGTTGGCGGCAAAAGCGGGCGCGCAGCCGTCGCCGATGCTCTTGAAGAAAATGGCGTTGAATGGTCGGGGCAAAGTCTCCCGGGGCTTGTCTCGGCGGTAAAAAAACTCGCCTGGGAACTGGAACGTCCCCTGACCTCCGTAGAACTCGTCGAACTGGCAAAGAAGCATTAAGGGGCGCGACCATGATGATGAAAAAGATTCTGTTCGCCTTCTGCTGGCTCTGCTTCATGGCTGGCCCGGCATACTCAGCCGACCTGTCCGTGGCCTGCGCCGCCAACTTCACCGGGACCATGAAAGAACTGGCCGCCCTCTATGAAGAGGAGACCGGACGTTCAGTCCAGTGTTCCTTCGGTTCTACCGGCATGCTCTATGGTCAGATCACCAAGGGCGCACCCTATGATCTCTTTCTGGCTGCCGACGAGAAACGTCCCGCAATGCTCTTTGAACAAGGCTTGGCCGAGTCGCCGTCCACCTACGCCAAAGGCGAAGTCGTGCTGTGGAGCAAGAACAAAAACCTTGGAGCCATCCCAACATGGGACGAAGTCCTCTGCTGTATGGACGTCAAGCGGGTCGGCATCGCCAATCCCAAGACCGCGCCCTACGGCAAGCGCGCTGCCGAGGCCATGGCCACGGCGCATATCTACACCAAAACCGAACCCAAACTCGCCTTTGGCAAGAGCGTTGGCGCAGCCTTTCAGTACGCATATTCCGGCGCGGCTGACGTATCTTTCGCAGCCCTCTCGCAAGCGCTGACATCCAAGGGCGCAAAGGGCGTGTACTGGCCGATCCCTTTGGCTGATCCGGTCAATCAGTCGGCATGCGTCCTCAAGACAGGCCGAACCGATACGGCCAACGATTTTCTCCAGTGGATGACCACGGCTTCGGCCCGGACCATTATCAGGAAGTACGGCTATGAATAGCATCGACACCACCGCACTGCTGGTCACTGGCAAGCTCGCCCTGGTGGTGACGCCGGTCCTGCTGGTCTTGTGTCTGCCACTGGCCTATTGGCTTGCCATGAGCAACTTCCGCGGCAAGCAGTATGTGGAAGCGGCCTGCAACCTGCCCATGGTGCTGCCGCCCACGGTACTCGGTTTCGGCATGCTCATGCTCATGAGCCCCGGATCACCCATGGGCGATGCATGGCAGGCCTTGACCGGAACCACCCTGCCCTTTTCCTTTATCGGGCTGGTCCTCGGTTCCCTGATCTATTCGCTGCCCTTCGGCGTGCTGCCCATGCGGGCAGCCTTCGAGAAGATCGACCGGGGCATCATCGAGGCGGGCCGCTGTCAGGGCATGACCGCCGTCCAGACCTTCATTCATATCATCCTGCCCAACGCCATGGGCGGGATCACTGCCTCGGCTGCGCTCATCTTCGCGCACACCGTAGGCGAATTCGGTGTTGCCCTGATGATCGGTGGTTCCATCCCGGGCGAGACCCGCGTGGCATCCATCGCCATCTTCGAGCACACCGAAACATTGGATTATGGCGCAGCCGGACTGCTCTCGTTCATCCTGATGATCGTGAGCTACGCAGCCCTCCTGTTCATAGGCAAACAGGGCGGCCACACCGCATTTTCCAGACGCACCACAGCGCGTCACCCGAACCCAACTGAAACACACGAGGTGAGACCATGCAGACAATCGTAACCCGCTACGGCGAACTGACACCCCAGCACACTGCAAACACTCTGCGTCGCAAGGAGATCCTTCCGGTGGACTTCTACAAAAACGGCACGATCAAATCCCTGCCGCTGGAAGAACAGACCGCGATAGAGACCCCGGCTGGCAACATCCCTGCAGAACTCGTCACCTTCCACGAAAACGGCGCCATCAATCGAGTTTTCCCCCTCAACGGTAAGCTCTCCGGTTACTGGAGCGAGGCGGATGAGGCTGCGCTGGCTACCCCTCTGACCATTCACTCTCCCGTCGGCCCGATAACGGCCCGTATGATCAGTCTCGGCTTCCACGAGAACGGTAGCCTTCGCAGCCTCACTTTCTGGCCCGGCGAAAGCGTGTCCATCAAAACGCCCGTCGGCTTCGTGGAGACACGCATCGGCGTCAGCTTTTCACCCGATGGCAGATTGATTTCTCTGGAACCGGCCAAGCCGAGCCTGATCCCCACGCCTGCAGGTGAAATCATGGCCTACGATATCGACGCCGTGGGCGTGAACGGCGACAGCAACTCCCTCTGTTTTGACGAAGAAGGGACAGTCTGTGGCGTGACCACCACGGCCACCCGCGTCAAAGTGGTTGCCAGTGACGGCAGCACCACGGCTTACTCCCCTGAACTCAGAGAGAGCCTGTGCAGCGAAACCGCCACAGAACCCAATCCCATGCGGATGGCTTTTGAGGATGGGATAATGAAAGTGTGGCAGGAGTCCATCTGCCCGCCCACGAAAATCGAGATGGAAGGCTCCCTCTTTTTCGCAGGCCCGGCTGCTGGCGAGTTGATGGCCTTCGATTCCCAGTTCAACTCCATGGGGCATGCCTCCTGCGGCCTGTAGGCAAGTCATTCGCCCGTTCATCCGTTTCCAAAAACAAAACGGCCTGCCAGTAAAAACATGGCAGGCCGTTTCTTGTTCACTGCAGGAGAAGACTACAGATCCTTCAGTGCCTCACACAGTTGATCGGCGCAGGAAGTGGTCTTCTTTCCGCAAGTGATGCCGCTGAGCTTATCGATGACATCGGGAATGGCCATACCGGTCACCAATTTGGAAATGGCTTTGAGGTTGCCGTCGCACCCGCCCACAAAGTCGAGGTAGACGACCTTATCATCTTCCACGGCGTAGCGGATCATTTTGGCGCATACTTTTTCGGGCACGAAAATTTCGGCGTCGCCAGGAGTGGTCGCTTCTTCCGGGGGGAAAAACAGCGGCATATTGATTTCGTTAACTTCCATCCTGATCTCCTCGTGATGATTAATATTCCTTGCGCCGGGCGATATTGCCGCCCAACACGCTGAAGGTGTTTTCGACAATGAATATGGCCTCGGGATCAATCTCGAAAACGGCCTGCTCCAACGAGCGGAGGCGCAGATTGTCCGTGACCGAAAAAACCATGTCCACGCCATCGCCGGTGTATCCGCCCTTGCCGGGGAATACAGTGGCGTGCATCTTGCGGACGCGGGTAATATTCTCTGTCAGTTCGTCGCCCTTCTTGGTGAGGATACGGACCGCCTTTCGCTGGTTGAACAGGGAGAGGACGTATTCCGTCACCACGGAGCTGATGAACAGCATGACCAGCGAGGCGATGATCTTGTCCGGCGTATACCGGCTGAGGGCAAACCCCATGACTCCGGCGTTGATGAAAAAGTAGAAGACGCCGAAGCGCACGCCATACTTGCGGTTCAGGATGACGGCCAACACATCGAGGCCACCGCCGCCGCCGTAGGTACGCAGGATGATGCCGCATCCGGCTCCCATGATCGCACCGGCCGCAATGGCCGCGTACATTTCATTCCTGATGCCGAAATCGACATGCACATACGAGGTCATCATGGTGACCATGACCATGGTGAACAGGCTGAGAAAAAAGAACCGGCGGCTGACACCCTTCCATGCCGTGAGAAAGAGCGGCACGTTCAGGAAGAAGTACCAGTGCGCAAGAGAAAGCTCCGGCTCGAAATTGTTGCCGACCACCGCGAGGCCATAAAGGGCCCCGGGGATAAATTCATGGTGTGCTGCTATTCCATTGAAACCTACAACATAGACGAAGGCTCCGAGGCACAGCAAAAACACATTCCATGCGAGAGAATCAGTGAGTGACCTGAGACGGTTGTCCATAGTCTTGTTCCTCCTGCCCACGATTTTTGGGCGCGCCACCATAGAGAGCAAAAAGAATCCCTGCAACAATTATCAGACCACTCATAATCTGGTTGAAACTGACCGGTTCATCGATGACAAACCAGGCGATGGCCGCGCTGATGGGAGGCAGGGTGTAATAGAACAACATGGCCTTGGGAGCGCCGATGATCTGCACTGCCGCATTCCAGAAGAGGTAGCAGAGAATGGAGGCGAAAACCGAAAGGTAGATGAGGGAAAGCACCAGATTGGTGGAGAACTCAGGCATGACCACATGCCCACCGGTTTCCCACAGGTACAAGGGAATAATGTAGACGGTCCCAAACAGGCAACACGCCATGAGCAGCGTGGTCTGGCTGAGTTTGCCCGTAATTTTGCTGATCACGGTATTGTAGACGGCAGACATCATGGCCGTGCTCAGAATAAGCAGGTCACCCCGCGCAAAATTCATTGAGAGCAGCTGATCCATGTTGCCGTCCGTGACCAGCAGGACGATGCCGAATGTGCTGATCGCGATGCCCATGTACATGCGCTGGTTGATCTTCTCCTTGAAAATAAACTGTGCCACCAGTGCGGTGAGCAGCGGAGACAGCGTAGAGATCAGAGACATGTTCAGGGCCTCAGTGGTATGCCCGGCCATGAAGACTACGGTGTCGTAGAGAGAGATGCCGGTCAGGGCGAGCAGAGAGAGCTCCTTCCACATTTTCATGACCATGTGGCGCTCTTTCCAAAGGGCTTGAAAAGCAAACGGCAGGAAACACAGGGTGGCCCCAACCCAGCGAAGCAGGTTGAGCGTGGCCGGATCAATGGAGTCGGCCAGACCGCGTGCCGCCACGAAGTTGCCGCTCCAGTTGAGGATGCCGAGAATGATGAAGAGGTAGCCTGCAGCCTGTGTCGTCTTGAATGTGTTCCAGCTCATGCCTTTTGCTCCAAAGTATATAGCCCGCCCGGCAGGAGTACCGGGCAGGCCAACCCTCAGCTGGAAAAGTTTGAAGGTGATTTCCAGATAAAGGACGTCGGTTATGTCAGGTGCAATGGACACGCTCTTGGGAAGAAAGTACGGCGTGAATGTCGGACTCCGAGGTGACACTCTTCGTTTCGGGTAGTGAAGAGTTTCAGGAGGCTGGATATATGGCAATGGTCCGGTAAGAGGCCGCCGTTCACGCATTCCGGGAGGAGGGTGGAAGTGTCGCACCCTCTTCCCAAGAGCTACTGGTCGAAACATCAGGTCTGAGCCGTGCTTCGCTTATCCGTTTTGCACAATCGACACCCCTTGAGCACAGAGCGTGCCATAAACACAAAACCTTGTTTTAATTGAATTTAATTGCAAAACAAATGCAGGCGAAAACGAGAAACACGACATCGGTGTCGCCTCACCCAGCCAAATTGTCGATAAAGTGCTGATTTTAAAGAGATAAACAATAAAGCGACACCCATGTCGCACGTGACATGGGTGTCGCCTAATTTGACCGTATTATGAGGTTACTCTGCTTAAATACCGTGTTTTTTCAACTTTCGTTGCATGGTACGCATATTTAATCCCAAACTTTTTGCGGTGAGGCCCTTTTTCCAGTGATGTTTTTCAAGGGCCTTGAGCATCATATGACGCTCTACCACATCCATGGCTTCGGTGAGCGTGGAACACGATTCGGCCGCTTCAATGGCTCCATCCAGTTCATGGGGAGACTCGGCGGTCTCGATACCAAAATCGCTGAGCACCATCTCCCCGAAGGTGAGGTATCGCTCCAGCACGTTTTGCAGTTCACGAACGTTGCCTGGCCAGTGATGAGAGTCAAAGGCGGCCCGAACCTTGCCCGGAACCGGCGGTACTTCGGCATCACTACCAAGATACCGCTTCATGAATTCCGCGCTCAGCAACGGCAGATCTTCCAGCCTGTCTCGCAAGGGAGGCACGCGGATAGGCAGAACGTGGAGACGGAAAAAGAAATCCGAACGCATGCGGCCATCCTTGACCATCTTGGCGAGGTCGCGGTTAGTCGCTGCGATGAGGCGGAACTTGGAAGACTGAGGTTCACTTCCGCCAACGGGCGTGTAGAGCTTGCTCTCCAGAGCGCGGAGCAGCTTCACCTGCAATGCGAGGTCAATCTCACCGACTTCGTCGAGGAACAATGTGCCGCCATCGGCAGCAGCGAGATAGCCCTTGCGATCCGAGGTCGCACCGGAGAACGCGCCCTTCTTGTGGCCGAAAAATTCGCTTTCCATCAGGTTGGCTGGGATGGCACCACAGTTGACGGGGACATACGCCCCTCCGGACCCGCTCTGCTCATGGATGGTCTGGGCCACCAGGTCCTTACCGGTGCCGGTCTCACCCAGGATAATGACGTTGGCGTCACTCTTGGACGCCTTCATGATCAGCTTGAAGACATCACGCATCCCGGGACTTTTGCCGATGATGCTGCCGAACTTGTAGCGGTCTTCAAAAGCCCCCTGCAGCTTCTGGTTTTCGTGAAGCAGCTCGAACTCACGCATCTTCTGGGCGCTGATATCGATCATGATGCCTTCGAGATAGAGCGGATAGCCGTCGTCATCATAGACGCACTCGCCCTGATCCCAGATCCACTTGCGGCTGTCGTCATCCAGACACACGCGGTACAGCATCTTGTAGGGACGATTGCCGATGATGGCCTCTTCCTGCTCCTTGCGCATGGAGATGAGGTCTTCGGGATGGGCCAGCGTCTCCATGACGTTGGTCTGCTGATCGGTGAAAAACTCGGGTGATACGCCGAAAAGTTCAATGCTGCCCCGACTGACAAAGGTCAGCGTCGGATGATGATCTTCGTCAATGGCGCAACGATATGCCATGCCCGGCAGGTTGTTGAAGAGTCGCGTCAATTGGCGCTGGCTCTGTTCAAGCTGTTGCTTGGTCCCCCGGTATGCCTCCAGTTGTGTCTTCAGCTCCTGACAATGCTGAAACAACTCTTCGTATGTAGGTCCGCCCATACCAAAACTCCTTGCACACTTTCACGGCGACACTTCTGTCGCGTGGTTGGCGACGTGTATGTCGCCAAAGGTTTTACTGCAAGTATTTTCTCTTTTCGGAAAAAAGAGGGCAGGAGCGTCCTCCGCCCCTGCCGTAACAATCGCTATTTAGCCTTGTGCAGCTTATCCAAACCGTACTCTGAAATCCGGTAAACGGAGACTAGTTGACCGTCATCATTGAGATATGAGCCCTCCTCATTGAGAATACCCACAGCCTTAAGCGACTTGAGGTGCTCCTCCACAATGGGGATGGAGCAGTACTTTTCTGAGGGGTAATCATCCACGACCATGTCGTAGACGGCTCGGGCATTGAGGGCCTCGCAGTTGCTGAAGCAAGCAGCGACCATGGCTTTCAAGGGAACATTGGTCATGATTTTCTCCTGAATTAGACGTCTCT
The DNA here is from genome assembly GCF_012516435.1 of Pseudodesulfovibrio sp. zrk46. NCBI lineage: Bacteria > Pseudomonadati > Thermodesulfobacteriota > Desulfovibrionia > Desulfovibrionales > Desulfovibrionaceae > Pseudodesulfovibrio > Pseudodesulfovibrio sp. zrk46. Next base: position 2,276,666 of record NZ_CP051216.1, on the reverse strand, counting down.
GAGACTGGTCATTTCCTTGGGGTTGCCGACCACCAGCACCATCCCGGTGGTAATAACCAGTGCACCGATGATGATGTTGGCGGTAATCTCCACCTCGGTGAATACGGCGGAGAAGAAGATTCCCCACAGGGAATAGGTGATGTTGATAGCCATGGCGCGGCTGACGCCGGTCATGTTCATGGCGCGATACCAGCAGAGGTAGGAAAACGCACCGGCCAAGGCGGCTACCGGGAAGACCCAACCGATGGAGGCATCCATCAGACCGGGACCGAGCAGCACGTAACCACCGGCCAAAGGCAGCACCACCAGCATGTATACGGTGGAAGAAGTAATCTGGCGGACATTCAGGGCCACGGCCGGATCGAGCAGATCCATGCCCGAGGTCGCGAGCACGCCTTCGATGCCCCATCCGAAAGTGGCCACCAAGGCAAATGCGATGCCAAGATAAAATTCATTGCCCAATGAGCCTTCGGGCGGCGTGTAGCCGATGACGATGCCGCCGACCACGCAGAGGAACAAACCGCACCATGCGCGCATACCGATCTTCTCCTTCAGGAAGATGGCCGCAAAGATGGACGCCACAGCCGGATACAGGGCCGTGATGGGCATGACATAGGCCGGACCGGCGAACTTCACACCGAGCATGTAGGACGACATGGCAATGGGACCGCCGAAGATGGCACCAAGGACAACCGGACGGACAGTCTTGGAGCGCAGCGTACGGCCCAGCTCCTTGAGTCGACCGGTGACGGTATTGAATCCCAGCAGCCACAGGGCGCAGAACGAGTCGTGCAGCGCGCCAACGGTCAGGGGAGCCAGCAGCCAGTATGCCTCCTCCAGAAACAATGGAGCAGCAAATGCCAGACTGAGGATGACGCCCCCCAGCCCCCAGCTCATGCCGGACAATACGGCAAAGACGAGTCCTTTTTTGGCAAAGGAAACGTCCTGCTGCATTTTGAGTTCCTCCACGGAAGCCGTGGGGGTCATGGTTGCGGTGGTCATGTTCGGTTGTTCTCCAAACGATATATTTCGATCTTATTGTAATTGAAGTTGAGAGCCTCATGCCTCTGAGAAAGGTCCGGATGCCGATGGGGGTAATTACACCCGGACCTTTATCAGTCGTATGAGAAGGGACCGGTCCCATGACCGGTCCCTCTGATTCCCGGCAAAACTACTTGCCGGGTCTTGCGGGCTATTGATTAAGCGCAGTCGTGCTTATCCCAGGGCTCGCGGTTGTCACGCTGCAGAGCGACTTCCATGCGGCCGATGGCTTCTTTCAGCTTGCCGATTTCCTTCAGCTTCATGTTGGGATCCTTGAGAGCCTGGTACAGGACAGCGCCCATGCAGTCGGCCGGAACCGGCAGGTCGGCCACGTAGCAGACAGAGGCAACGATGTCGGCAGCGGTAACGCCACGCTCCTGAGCACCGGCCTTCTTGTTCATGCCGAGGCCGCCCAGGTAGAGGCCACCTTCGGTGGACAGAACGATCATGGTGCGACGGTCAGCAGCGTCGACGATCTGAGCCATGGCAGCTTCCAGAGCGTCAGCGTCAACGTTGCCCAGCTCGACAACGGCCAGAGCGCCGTCTTCCTCGAAGACCTTGGCGATGCCGTCGGCAGCAACAGTAGCTGCGCCTTCGATGGCGGAGGCCATGCCAGCCAGACCGGCTGCTTCGTAATTGGCGAAGGAAACGGCCTTCTTCATGAACTTCTTGACTGCGGAGCCGCCGTTAACGTCAGCTTCGCCGCACACAACCACGATTACTTTCTTATCTGCCATTGGATTATCTCCTTGAATTATGGGCACTCAGCCCGATGATTATTTAAATTCGCGATATCAGGACGTTACCTAGGCAACGACCATTTCGATGTTGTAATCGACTTCCATGCCCTCTTCGAGGGAGTAGGTCAGCAGGGAGCCGTTGAGCATGTTGTCCTTAACGGACTCGAAGACCTCGCGGTCCTTCTCTTCCAGACCGACTTCGATGTTGATCTCCAGCTCGCAGTAACGGGTACGGTTGACCTCGTCCTTGTCCTTGGAAGCGGTGGCGGAACCGGTGAGGGACTTCACTTCAACACCCTGACGCTTGAAGGCGTTGACCATGGTGTTGGTGTAGCAAGCCAGTGCGGCCACACCGAGGATGCGGGAACCCATGGCTTCGGAGTTGCGCTCTTCCGGGGTGATGGAGGAGAAATCCATGATGATTTCAGGGACGGCCTTTGCGCCAACAACAAACTTGTCACGGTTCTCGTCGAGACGTTCGAATTTTACGGTAGACATATGTATATCCTCTTAAATGCTTGATTGATTAGAAGTAATTGACGGTTTCAACGTCTTCGCACAGCTCGGCCACTTCCTCGGCGGAAATGACTTCCACGCCATCGAGGAGATCGTCCTCGGAGATGCCGCGTTTTTCGAGGTGTTCACGGACGGTGAAGACTTCACCGTCAGCCTCGATCAGGTCGCTGAGCAGGGAATTGTGGTAACCGGGATTGTTGGTGAGGTTCCAAACTCCCTCTTCCACGTAGACAAGCTTGGCTTCGAAGCCCTTTTCATGGGTGGCCCATGCGGTGCGCACACCGAGGGTTCCGACTTCAACGCCCAGGGGCTTGGAGACGACAAGGCAAATGGAATTGATCATCGTTATTTCTCCTTAGTGACCCACGGAAAGCAGGACGTCAGAGGTCATCAGATACTTGGCGAACGTGCCGCCCACGTCGCCCCACTTCACACCGTCCACGTATTCGCGGGACTCGATGCCGCGAGCGTGCTCGTTGGTGTGGCAGGTGGAGACGTCGCCGCCCTTCTCGCAGATGTCGGCCACGCGCTCGAAGCACTTGGTGGGATCGATGTGATCAAGGCCGCGCTGCTGGATGTGCAGGTCGCCTTCGATGGGGAATTCCTTCTTGGAAATATTCACGGCGTTTCCAAAGAGGTACATCTGGACTTTGTGTCCCTTCTCAAGGGCGGCCTGAGCGAGGCGAGTGGAGAACTCGGCGTCTTCGTTTTCAGCCGATCCGGAAAGGAGCAGGATGGTCAGGGTTTTGGACATGATGCAGCCTCCTTAGAGCGACACGACTTTTTCATCGCTGCCCAGCAGCAGGTCCACCATCTCGGGGTAGTCCACTACTTCGCAGTTGTCGCTGAGTTCGATGTTGCGGGCTTCTACGGCGCTCTTGGCTACGTAGATGTCTTCAACATCCATGTTTTCGAGTTTTTCTTCCCAGTATTCAGTGCCGAAGGTAACTCCGTCACCGACCAGGAGCAGGGCCTTGTCCTCGTCGCCGCCGATAAGAGCGATTCGATCAAGAATCCCCTCTTCCGGCTTGTTCACGAAAAAGAGCATGAATGCGTCTCCGTTCGTTGCTCCCTGCACTGTCCGGTCGCCGCGGGCATGCATGGGATGGGTTGTATGGTCAGGGCGACTTCACTCAGTTCCGATGCTCGTCAAACGGGCCGAAGTTCCGATGACGGCTCCGGAGGGAGCGGAAGCGGCAAGGTGTGAGAATCACCGCCCCCGCAATCCCTGGAGTGAGTGTTGATTTCTAGCTCTGGTGATCCTCGAAGATCTGGTAGCAGATGGCGCCTTCGGTATCGGCCGGAACCGGGTTACCGGTGGCGTGGCAGAAGGTGGGCACTACGTCGGCCAGCCAGCGCGGACGATCGTAAACGTAACCCTGCTTCACGCCGGGACCGTTCCACAGCATGATGTTCTTGAGGGAACCGCATCCGGACTCGCCGGTGGGGAAACCGTAGCCGTGCTCAGCCATGTACTCGGGCTTGAGGACGTACACGACATCACCAGCCTGCTCGCCGCCCATGCCGAAGACCTTGGCGTCTTCCTTGGGGATGGCGCACATGACCGGACGTTCGCCGGTTTCGGGGTGCTTGTAGTCGAGCAGTGCGTCGATGATTTCCTTGCGAACCTGCTCGTAATCTTCGTCTTCCACGATACCGCCGGGGTACTTGGACTTCAGGTTGACGTAGACGAACATGTAGCGCTGGGGCACTGCCTTGGACTTCTCGGGGATGAGCTCGTAGTTGAAACCTTCGGACTCTTCCCATACGGAACCGGCTTCATCAGAGGAACGAGCCTCGTAAGAGGTCAGTCCGGCCTGAGCCAGGGCCTCGGCGGTGTTGAGAATCGGGCCGATGGGAGTAGCGCCGTGGTCAGAGATGACGCAGGTCAGGGTATCCTTGGGCATGGTTTCCATCATGATGCCGAGGAACTTGTCTTCGATCTGGTAGATGGCGCGCTCCATATCGAAAGCGGGCTTGCTGATCTCGGGATCGTCGCTGTCCATCTTGTCCAGGTAACCGTGGTAGAACCAGTCGATGAGGTGGGTGTGCATGTACAGCAATTCCCAATCCGGATGGTCCTTCATCAGGGTGGTGATGACCTCGGTGAGCCACTCGGAATGGAAAGTGGCCAGCTCGACAACAGTCTCGTCGTCGATGATGCCATTGACCAGACCGACGAAGCCCATGTCGTTGGCAAGGATGTTCTTGGTGAAGTCGACATTCTTGAGGGCGTCGGCCGGAGCGCAGTAGCCATGGGTACCGGTGATACCGGAGATGTACAGCTTGAAATCCTCTGCGTCGTCGGACAGTTCCATCAGCTTGCAGCGGAAGTAGCCCTTTTCGATGCGGCCATCTTCTGCCATGGGGAAGTCAGCTTCGATGACTTCGGACCATTCACGCAGCTTGATGGTGTAGAAAGCCTTGGAGAAATCCTTTTCGGGGCACAATGCAAAGACATCGTAGCCGTCGTCATCGGACTCCCAGGTCAGACCGTACCAGGTCTGAGGAGCCATCTTCTCCATGGCGTGGGGAAACTCCATGGGAATAACGATTTCCAGGGGTTCCTGATCTTCCATCTCCTCGGTCAAGCCTTTCCAGCCTTCAGCTTCTTCGAAGCGGGCCTGAACGCCGATGGGGTAAAAATCAGTGGCAACACAGGACTCGGAGCACAGGTGCTCACGGTGTTCGTAACCTTCGTACTGCCAGCGGGATTCAGCGGCAGACAAACCTTCGCCCTGTACCATCACACCGTTTTCCAGCTTGGAAGGCCAGGAGGTCGGGTAGTTGACAACCAAGGACTTCTTGCCGGCCTTGTCCCAGGCATCCCAGATGGTCTGAGCGGTCAGCATGTCGGAACCGAAGGCCTGTACGCACTTGGAGAAGTGCAGGGACTCGCCTTCGTTGTAATAGTAGTAGTCCTCGACACCGTGAGTGCGCGGGAAAGCGCCGGTGCAGATGGTTGCCCAGGAAGGCGGGGTGACGGTGGGCATGTTGTAGCCCTCGGTCATGTAGGCACCCTGCTCCTTGAACTTCTTGAAGTTGGGCAGAGCGCCCTCGTCCATCAGAGCTTCAAGGCGCTTGGGGATAGCGCAGTCGAATCCGAGCAGAGCGACTCTTTTAGCTTGGTCTGCCATTTTTTTCTCCTTTAATTTCAACTACTTAGTATTTTCATTTCGCGCAAGGGACGACCCCGGTGGCTCGAAGCCTTTCCGGTTGGCCGGGGTCATCCCAGGGGTATCAAAGCGCGATGCTGTCTATTTTTTGGGTGAGCAGTACTTCACCAGAGCGTCGTCTTCCTTGGTCATCTTGAACCACGCCGCGATGGCGAACGCGATGGGGATGAGCATGAGCGCACCGGAGAAGTTGGCGAACACGCGGACAGGTCCGAGACCGCCCATGGTGATTGCCGCCAGTGCAAGACCCGCCTGAATGGCTGCCCAGTAGAAACGATGGCCACGAGTAGGTTCGGAGCCAGGCTGAAGTTTAGTGGTTGCTGCGCAAGAGATAACGTAAGCGCAGGAGTCAACGGATGTGGCCAGGAAGATGGTGGAGAACACGCAGTATCCTACGAGCACCACCTGTCCGAGCGGCAGGGACTTGAGGGTCGCTACCAGAGCAGCCGGGCCGCCGCTGGCCTTGAGAATGGCCACGGCATCAACCACGCCGTTGAGCTGTGCGTACATGGTGTAACCGCCGAAGACCGCGTGGATCATGTAGGAACCGGCGATACCGCCAGCCAGACCCATGGCAACCACCTGACGTACAGAGCGACCGCGAGAGATGCGGGCGATGAACAGCCCCATGAACGGACCGTAGGAGGCCATCCACAATGCGTAGAAGATGGTCCAATCCTGAGGGAAGGAGCCATCGGTGTACGGATCGGTCCAGAAGATCATGTTCCAGAAGTTACCGAGCATGTGGCCGAAGGAGTTGGTGAAGTTGTCCACGATGAACACGGTGGGGCCAGCCACGAAGCAGAAGAAGACCATGGCGAGCGCGATGAGCACGTTGGTATCGGACAGGATCTTGATGCCCTTCTTGAGGCCCAGGGAAACAGACACGGTGAAGATCACTGCGGAGATGCCGAGGATGATCAACTCCAGGGTGAAGCTAGGCTCAATACCCAGTACAGCACCCAGAGCGTGGTTGACGATGGGTACAGAAACGCCCATGACCGCGGCGTTGGAGAACATCAGGCCGATGATGAAGAAGACTTCGATGCCCTTACCAATCGGACCGTTGACCTTGTCGCCGATCACGGGTTCAGCGGTGGAGCTGATGCGAAGAACAGGCTTCTTGCGCTTGTAGTACATGTAGCAGATGGGCAGCGCGGTCACCATGTACCAAGGCCAGGTAACCGGGCCCCAGTGCAACAGGACATACGACATGGCCCATTCAAAGGACTGCCGGGAAAGCGGCTCCGCAAACTGAGGCGGGTATGCCAGGTTGAACAGGGGTTCGACGATGGACCAGAACATGACGGCGCCGGCCACACCGGAGCAGAACATCATGGCGATCCAGGAGTAGTTGCTGAACTCGGGTTTCTCGTCTTCTTCACCAAACTTGATCTCGCCGTAACGGGAGAACATGAAGAAGCAGGAGAGGATCATCATTGCGACAGTCACCCAAAGGTACCAGGTACCGGTAGTACGGGTGAAGACGCCGTACACGGTTTTGAGAACCTGCTCGAACGACTCGGTGAACAGGATCGAGCATGCGATGATGCCGATCAGAACCAAAGTCGCCGGGATGAGAATTTTGTTGTCAGGACGAAGGTCGACGCCTCCGTCATTGCCGTTTGTAGCCATTCCTCCTCCAAGGTGGGTACGGTTGTCCGCCTCCGTGTGTTGCCCCACACATCAGTGGACAGATAGATTGTGCGAAATCTGTATTAGCCGCCAATAGGCCGGCGGCACTCCCCCGCAAGATTGAAAATCATGCATGTGCGCTGTTAAACGCGAATTCCCTATAGGCAGGTTCCGTGCCAAGGCGACACAAATGACGGGGAACCCCCGCCCTGCTTGTGAAAAGTCGCGCAAACAAGCGTCCTCACCCACACACATCAACAACGACATTATTGTCGCACAATCATCGATTCCACAGATTTTCCCCGAAAACAGGAGGGGAATCGGCCGTACGACAAAACTGTCGTAACAGCGATACAAGTGTCATCTTTTTCAGGGACCCCATCAAGGGTGTTATTTTTTGAAAGCAATTCCGGATCAAAGATAAAGAATGAGGACCGAGATTGTGGCGACAATACTACGACTGTCAGGGATTGTGAAATCAGGGACTATCAAGATGTCTATATCATAAAAAGGGCCCGGAATACTTTCCGAGCCCGCACTTTGATCCACTGTTGGAACTTTGTCTATTCTTCGATTTTGCCCATTTCCTTGAGCAGACGAACGAGCTTTGTGACCTCGCCGCCAGCCATGCTGCCGCCCAGAGCAACGGCCACGGCGCAGCACTCCAAGAGCTCATCAACAGTTGCTCCGGCGTTGAAAGCCTCTTCAGTCTGGTAAAGAATGCACGCATCACATCCTTTTACCAATGCGCCGACAATAGCCATCATGCGCTTGTACTTGGCCTTGATGTCGCCGTCCTTGTACACCTCTTCCTGCAACGGGTCATACACATCCACGATTTCCGGCATGAGTTTGGTGTATGTTTCCCAGCCTTCTCCGATACTATTCTTCAATGCGATCTGACTTTCAGTCATAATATCTCCTTGTGTTTTTTTAAGAAGATGGACACAAGTCAGACATTAGACAAGCTAATCATTTTTATGTAAGCCATAAGCATGCTTGATATGAACACCATGGGCCAGATCACCCCGGACCAGCTGCGCTCCTTTCTGGTGGCAGCAGACACGGGCAGCTTTACCAAGGCCGCAACACTGGTTCACCGCACACAGGCAGCGGTGAGCATGCAGATGAAAAAGATGGAATCCGAGTTGGACTGTGCCCTCTTCAACCGGGAGGGACGCGGCGTCACGCTGACGGCGGAAGGTGAGATTCTCTACCGCTATGCCGCCAAGATACTCGCCCTTCACGACGAGGCCCTCGCGGCCATCGCCACGCCAAAGCTCGATGGCACCATTCGCTTGGGCGTACCCGACGACTACGCAACCCAGCATCTGCCGGGAGTGCTCAAGGAGTTCGCTATCACCCACCCACGAGTGCAGGTGGATGTTTATTGCGGGGAAACGCCCCGTATGGCTGACATGCTGAACGATGATCAGCTGGATCTGGTCATCACCACCGACTCAGTTCCCACCACCTATTCCGCACCGCTTGAGTTGGTCTGGATTGTACCCGAACGAATGGTTCCGGCCGACCTTGCCGTGTTGCCGCTGGCCCTGTTCCACCCGGTCTGCTGTTATCGCGACAGCGCCCTACGCGCTCTCGACGCAGACAACAGAGCCTATCGCATCGCCTACGGCAGCCCAAGTCTGGCCGGAGTCCTTGCCGCGGTGCAGGGGGGCCTTGCCATTGCCCCGGTCACGGCAGACACCCAGGCCGAGGGATGCCGCCACGCCAATCCGGCGGACAATCTCCCTGCCCTCGACTCCGTATTCATAGATATCCGCTTCCGCCCGGGAAAGCGGTCGGACATCGTCTCCGCCTTTGCCGGATTCGTCGGCGATCAGCTTGGGATATCGACCAACAACACGACTTTCGCGCTATAATTCCACCAGCCCCATATTTACTGTTATTATGCAAGCAGGGTTCTCCCAACCGGGAAAACCCGACATTTGCATGAGGTAAAACCAACGGAAAAAGAGTAAGGCAATCCGTCAACATAAAGCAGAGACAATACAATCGCCCAATCAAAGTCGTTTATTACATGTAAAAAAGACTTGATTGATCGATCAATTTGGGACATGAAAAACCGCCCGGGTTGAAATACGGGCACAACGCTCCATTTGGAGAGAGACCGGAACCATGAAACGCATTGACTACATCGTGCTGACCATCATTGCCCTGCTGGGCGTGACAGCCATGATCACCATTCCCCATCCGCTGGAGACCTTCAAGGCCTACACTCAGGCTCACGGCTACCTCATGAGCTTTGCCAAATTCGCCGTGCTCGCCACCTTTGGGGAATGTGTCGCCCTGCGGATCGTGACAGGGAAATACTGGCGTCCCGGCTTCGGGCTGATCGCCAAGGCCGTCATGTGGGGGTTCCTCGGTCTCTTCATCAAGGCCAGCTTCACGGTATTCGCCACAGGCTCACCCATGGTGCTGCCCTCCCTCGGTTACCAATTGAGCTCAGATCCCGGCTTCTTCGAGCAACTGTTCATCGCCTTTATCACCAGCATCATGCTCAACACGGTGTTCGCACCCGTGCTCATGGTCCTGCACAAAATATACGACGACCATATTCAATATCATAAGGGCCGTGTGGCCGCCCTGTTCCTCCCGGTGCACTTCCGGGCTCGTCTGGACGGCATCGACTGGAACATCATGTGGGGGCTGGTGCTGAAGAAGACCGTGCCCTACTTCTGGATTCCGGCCCAGACCATTACTTTCATGCTGCCGCCAGACGCGCGCATCCTGTTCGCCGCCTTTCTCGGCGGTGTGCTCGGCGTCATTCTGGCGTTCGCGAGCCTGTCAGGACAAAGGGAAGGCGCGTAACAGATATTTCCTCTTCCGCTGTCCGCAACAGCGGCAAGACCGACGCCTCACCCACAAAGGACCCGCAAAGAAATGCTTTACCGAAAAGTTCCCAAAACTGGTGAAGAACTCTCCATCCTCGGTTTCGGTGCCATGTGCCTCCCCACCTGTGAGGACGGCTCCATCGACGAAGACCGCGCCATTGCCCAGATGCGTCACGCCATCGACAACGGCGTCAACTACGTTGACACGGCATGGCCCTACCACGACGGCCAGAGCGAGGCCGCGGTGGCCAAAGCCCTGCACGACGGATACCGGGAAAAGGTCAACATCGCGGACAAGCTGCCCCAGTGGCTGGTAAAGACCCGCGAGGATATGGACACCCTGCTTAACGACCAGCTTGAGCGCCTCGGTGTGGACTGCATCGACTACTACCTCGTCCACGCCATTGAATGGAACTCATGGCAGCGTCTGGAAGGGCTCGGTATCACCGAGTTCCTGAATCAGGCCCTTGCCGACGGCCGAATCCGCAACGCGGGATTCTCCTTCCACGGCGTGACCGAGGACTTCAAGAAGATCGTCGACGCCTTTCCGTGGACCTTCTGCCAGATTCGCTACAACCTCCTGAATCAGGAGAATCAGGCCGGCACCGCCGGTGTGAAGTACGCCGCCTCCAAGGATCTGGCCGTCATGGTCATGGAACCGCTCCGCCGCGGCGATCTGGGCAAGCCCGAAGCTCCGGCTCCGGTGCAGGAACTCTGGGACACCGCTTCGGTCAAGCGCACTCCTGCCGAATGGGCTTTGCGCTGGCTCTGGAATGATCCCAAGATCACCGTAGTGCTTTCCGACATGAGCGAAGAGGCGCACATCGAGGAGAACCTCGCCGTGGCCAATCAGGGCCGGACCTACTCCCTGACGCAAAAAGAACTGGGCATCATCGATCGCGTGGCGACCAAGTACAGCGAACTCATGCAGGTGGGCTGCGACGGCTGCTCCTTCTGCATGCCCTGCCCGGCTGCCGTGCGTATTCCGTGGTGCTTCGAGCAGTACAACAGTGCCCGCATGTTCACCGAAAAAGAGGACGTCACCCGCTCCTGGTACGCCCTCACCCTGAGCAACGAGTTCGCAGGCAAATCCGCGTACGCCTCTCAATGCAACAACTGCGGCGAGTGCCTCAGGCACTGCCCGCGGAAGATCAATATCCCCGAAAAGCTCGCCGAAGTATCTGAGTATTTTGAAAATACAGACATGCAGGCCGTTGTAGACGGCTTCATGCAGATACAGGCGCAGTAGATTCAAATGGGGGGACTTGTCCCCCCCATTTGATGCTCATTACACCTTCTCTCAACACAGTCGGGGTATTTATGTTGACATTGTCAATATAAATTCATATCTCTCACCCCATGAGAGAGACAGCCGCCATAAGACAATTCAATAGATTCTACACGCGAGTGCTGGGCCTGTTCCAACCCAAACTCATGGGAAGCGAACAGACCTTGATAGAAGCGCGCATCCTTTACGAGGTATGGCAACACCCCGGAATCTCTTCGGCGGACATCACCCGCCTGCTGGATATGGACCGGGGACAACTCAGCCGTGTTATTTCCAAGCTGGTAAAGCAGGACCTGATCCACAAGGAAGAAAAACATGCCGGACGCAGAGGGATTCCCCTGACGTTGACCGCCGAGGGAGAACGGCTGGCCCGGAAGTTGAATGCCATGTCCGAGCAACAGATGGCAGACCTGATCCAGCCGCTGGAACCCGCAGCAAGAGAGCGGCTTGTTTCTGCCATGCAGGACATCACAGCCGCACTGTCCGGCAACGCGCATCCCCGCCCGGAAGTCTCGGTACGCGAATCCCGGCCCGGCGACATGGGATGGGTCATTCAACGGCATTGCGACCTCTACGGAGCAACCCACGGATTCGATAAGGATTTCGAGAAATATGTCCTGTTGGGATTGGCGGAATTCGTCCAAAGGGATTCCGGCCGCAGCAAGCTCTGGATTGCGGAGCAGGACGGCAACCGACTGGGGTGCATCGCCGTGGTCGAGCAGGAAGACAATCAGGCCCAGCTACGCTGGCTACTGGTCGAACCTCAGGCAAGAGGATTGGGCGTTGGGCGCAAGCTCTCGGAAACGCTCACGACCTTCTGCCGCGAGCAACGCTATGCTTCCATCTTTCTCTGGACTATCGATTCGCTGGAACCCGCCCGCAAGCTATACCAGTCCATCGGCTTTGAACTGGCCGAGTCCATCGACAGCACCATGGGCGGCGAGCCCTGCGTTGAACAACGATGGGAGCTGATGCTGTAGAAAGGCAGGGGGCAACACGCACCTCCCCCACTTGCTAACGCTGCACAAGATTATTGATCTTGCAGGCTGCGCAGGCCGCGCCAAAGCCGTTGTCGATGTTGACCACGGTCACGCCGCTGGCGCAGGAGGTGAGCATACCAAGCAGCGCTGACAGGCCGGAGAAGTTGGCACCGTACCCGACGGAAGTGGGCACCGCGATGATGGGCTGTTCCACAAGGCCGCCCACCACGCTGGAGAGCGCACCTTCCATACCTGCGATGACGATGAGGACCGTATATTTGCGGATATTGTCCAGTCGCCCCAACAGGCGGTGAATTCCGGCCACGCCGATATCAGAGATAATGGAGGCATGGCTGCCAAGCATCTCGCAAGTAACCTTGGCTTCCTCGGCCACATCCATATCAGAAGTGCCTGCAGTGATGATGCCTATCTCGCCCGGCTTGAACTCGATCTCGTTCTTCAGAAAGGTCAGGGTCCGGCCCATGGCGTTGTACTCGGCATCCGGGAATCGTTCGAGGACAAAAGCGGCCTTCTCTGCATCCACGCGAGTGGCGAGCACGTTGTTTCGCTCACGCATGTAGCCGAAGATGTCGACCAACTGTTCCTTGGTCTTCCCCTCACCATAGATGACTTCCGGGAACCCGTTGCGCAGCATGCGGTGGTTATCGATAACCGTATGGCCAATGTCCTGAAATGGCAGGTCGCGCAGGGACTCTACCCCCTGATCCACACTCACCTTGCCGGATTGTATATCTTCGAGCAGCGCTTTCAACGCTTCGTTATTCTGCATTGTTCACTCCTTCCGCAGTCGCGGACTCGGGGTTCTGACTCCCCATGGAATAGCCGCCCAAATCAAGGGTTACATGTCGATATCCCAAATCCTTGAGTCGGGCATGAATACCGGCAACTTCATTGGCGGCAACAAAATCATGTAACTGATCACGCGGGATTTCGATACGCGCAATATCGCCGTGACTGCGCACCCGCACCGCCTTGAAGCCCTGATGCATGAGCAGCACCTCGGCCTCTTCGGTTCGGCGAAGCGCTTCGTCGGTCACATACTCATCCACCGGCATGCGAGACAGCAGACAGGCGAACGAAGGCTTGTCCCAAGTAGGCAGACCGTACAGCTTGGAAAGATCGCGGATATCCTGCTTAGTCAGGCCAGCATCCTTGAGCGGGCTCATGACGTCCAGCTCGGCCAACGCTTTGAGCCCGGGACGATAGTCGCCCAGATCATCCACGTTGGTGCCGTCCAGCAGGTATTTGTAACCGCGCTCACGCGCCGCTTCCCACAATTGGGTGAAGAGAAGCTTCTTGCAGGTGTAGCAATGATCAGCCGGGTTGGTGCGAATCTCTACGGGGAACGGCAGGTCGATGACTACATGCTCCACGCCCGATTCAGCCGCCATTTCCCGCGCCTCCTTAATCTCCCATTGGGGGATGTACGGCGTGGTCACGGTCACTGCCAGCACCTTGTCGCCCAGTGCCTGCTGGGCAGCGTACAGCAGAAACGCGCTGTCCACGCCGCCGGAAAAGGCCACGGCAACACCCCCGGTTTCCCGGAGTATGCCGAGCAGCTTCTCATATTTCTTATTCAACATAGCTACACCTTGCGGGCTTTGCCAACCTGCACATAAACCTCGCCAAGGGAAATCCCATGTTTCTTTGCCAACGCACGGCAATCCTCCAGCTCTGGCTTGGAGCGGATGACCTCGCCGTCGAGAATAGCGTTCTTCATGGTCACCTCACCCAACGGGGTCTCCAGCTTCTCAAAGGATATATCGAGCACGGTCTTGTCGATGGGAATGGACTTGATGCCCAGCGTGGTGGTGTGGCGGAAGACCAAACGCTTGAAATACTCTTCCTCATCTGCACCGCACAAAAGAGAGAGCATGACCGCCGGACGATTCTTCTTCATAACAATGGGCGTAAAGTGCACGTCCATTGCCCCTTCGTCCATTAACTGCTCCATGACCACACCGAGCATCTCACCGGTCATGTCGTCGATGTTGCACTGCAGGAGTCGGGCTGGCACGGTGCGCAGCTTCTCTGTCGCACCGTCCACGGTGGCCAGATTGACGCGCAACACGTTGGGAATCTCGGTGTCGCGATGCCCGATGCCGTATCCGGTCCTGTTCACAACCATATCGGGACGCGCTTCAAAACGGTCCACCAACTCGGCGAGGATGGCCGCACCCGTGGGGGTTGCGGTTTCCTTCTGCACGGCGCCGCGTGTGGTGGGAATCCCCTTGAGAATTTCCACGGTGGCAGGAGCCGGAACCGGCATCATGCCATGGGCGCACTGAACGAAACCGCCGCCCAGTTCGATGGGCGAACACCAGACTTCATCAATCTCCAGCGCATGAAAACAGATGGCCGCACCAACGATATCCACGATGGAATCCGTGGCCCCCACTTCATGAAAATGGACCTCGTACAACTCCTTACCGTGCACCTTGGCCTCGGCCTCGGCCACGCGGCGGAAGATGGCGAGGCTGGTCTGCTTCACCGCATCATCCAGCTCGCTGCCGTCGATGATGGCCTCGATATCACGGAGGTTACGATGCTCGCCATGATGATGGTGCCCATGGCCATGGTCATGCCCGTGCCCGTGGTGATGTCCCTTGAGGACAACATCCACACGGGTTCCGGTGATACCCTTGCGCTCGCCGGGAGCGGCTTCAACAGAGAACTCTTCGTCAATGCCGAGCTTGCCCAGCTCGCTGCGAAGGTATTCCGGGTCCACGCCCAGTTCGATCATGGCGGCAAGGTTCATATCACCGCTGATGCCGGAGAAGCAGTCGTAATATAAAATATTCATTGTATTTTGTCGTGCGGACGCCACGCACAGGCGCCCGCACGATTGGTTCGGGTTAGTGGCTCTGGTCACCCTTCAGGAAGTTCTTGGCCGCATCATCGATGCCGTCGACTTCACAGTATTCAGCGACTTCCTTGAGGCGCTCGGGAATGTCGATATGCTGGGGACAATGCTCGACGCACTGACCACACTCGACACACTGAGAGGCCTTGCGAGGCTTGCCGGAAATGGCGCCACCGCTAAATGCGGCGTACCGGAACTGGGTCACCTGCTGAGGCTCTTCAAACATATTGCCTGTGTTGTAGAGCTCAAAGCAACCCGGAATGTTTACACCTGCGGGGCACGGCATACAGTACTGACAGCCGGTGCAACCAACGGGCATGAGCTCAATATACTTGTCAGCAACCTTGCTGATGAGTTCGAGTTCTCCATCGGTCAGGGAATCAGCTTCAGCTTCGGCGGCGATGGCAAGGTTCTGGTCGATGTGCTCGTCCACGTTCATGCCGGACAGGACCACGGTCACCTCGGGCGCATTCCACACCCAGCGCAGGGCCCATTCCACAGGCGCACGCTTGGTCTCGGCGGTATCCCACAGGGCTGCGACCTGCGGCGGAGCCTCGGGACGGCTCAGGTTGCCGCCGCGCAGGGGCTCCATGATGATCACGGCGATATCCTTGGAGGCAGCATGCTTCAGGCCTGCGGTTCCTGCCTGATTCTCGGTATCGAGGAAGTTGTATTGAATCTGGCAGAAGGTCCAGTCATAGGCATCCACGATGCGGCTGAAATCTTCGTTGGCGCCGTGGAAGGAGAAGCCGATGTTGGCGATCTTGCCAGCGGCCTTGGCATCTTCCAGAAAATCGATGACGCCCAGCGCCTCGATACGGTCCCATGCCTCGCCTTCCAGTGCGTGCAACAGGTAGTAATCGATGCAATCCACATCGAGCTTGGCGAGCTGCTTGTCCAGAATGGCGTCCATATCTTCACGGCTCTTACACAGCCAGACCGGCAGCTTGTCCGCAATCTTCACCTTTTCGCGGTAACCGTCCTTGAGGGCCTTGCCCAGCACGATCTCGCTCATACCACCGTGATACGGCCAGGCGGTATCGAGGTAATTCACACCTGCGTCTATGGCCCTGCGCATCTGTTCGATGGCTTTTTCCTCGTTGATGGACTGGTCCTCGTTCACAGGCAGGCGCATGGCGCCAAAGCCGAGAATGGACAGCTCATCTCCATTTTTAGGGACTTTGCGATACAGCATTGGATCTCCTTTCTTGTTATTGAATCAGGGAGAGAAGCAGGCTGGAGAGCTGCCTCAGTCCACCGAATAAAACTATCACTCAAACGTATATTATTAATCCGGCAATGGCCGACCTTCTCCTTCTCGTACAAAGGAGGCAGTTCCGATGGGGAATAACAGCCTGAAGTTACTGCTTGGCCAGCACCTGCTCGGCTACTTCAGGATTAATCCACGGACGCCACCAGGCCATGCGCGGCAAAGGCTTGTCCGTATCCACCATCTCTCCGATCATGGGTGTCACGAGGTTGATGCCACGCTGCTCGGCAAGAGCGTAGATTTCCATGCCCGGCTGATACCAGGTGTGCATGGACAGCTCGAACATGGCCCAGTGGATGGGGATGAACATTTCGGCGCGCAGGTCGAAGTAGGCCTGAGCCGCCTCATCGGGCAGCAGGTGCACACTATGCCACTTGATATTGTATTGGCCGTTCTCGATAAAGGCGACGTCAAATGGACCGTATGCATCACCGATCTGCTTGAAGTGAGAACCGTAGCCGGAGTCTCCGCTGAAATAAACGGACTCGTTTTCGCTGCGAATGACCCATGACGCCCAGAGCGTCTTGTTGCGGTTGGTCATGCCCCGGCCGGAGAAGTGGCTGGCCGGAGTGGCCACGAATTCCAGTTCTCCGCGCTGGGTAGACTGCCACCAGTCGAGTTCCGTGATGCGAGACTCATCAATACCCCACCCCTTCAGATGGGAACCAACGCCCAGCGGCACGATGAAACGGGTAGCCCTGTCGCGAAACGCCTTCACCGTATCCATATCCAGATGATCGTAATGGTCATGTGAGATCACGATGAGATCGATCTCAGGCAAATCCTTCAGGTCCACCACAGGCTCCTGAAAACGGCCAACGGTAAAAGGCACTGGGGAAGCGCGATCAGAAAAGACAGGATCGAGGAGGATATTCTGCTCAGCCATGCGGATCAGAACAGAGGAGTGACCGAACCAGATGGCTTTGACGCCACCGGAGGCTACGGCAAAAGCACCCATATCAGGTGTGATCTGGGGCATGGGCTCGTCCGGGGTACGTTCCCCCTTGACCACCAGCCACTTCCAGACGTCACCCCAGTTCATGGAAACCTCCTCCACGGTCTGAATGACACCGGGATCGGGATTGTCGAACCGCTCCTGCTGGGCATTGTACTGGGAAGACAGCTCGATACGCTGTAAATCCGAGCCTTTAGGATTGGTGCCGAACATGGCACATCCATTGAGTACGGCCAGCCCCAATGTCATGACCAGAAGCCCCGCTGCAATAAAAGCTATATTTGTCATGTTTTGCATCCTTCTTATGGGTACGTTGACCCATCATAGGTCCTTGAAATTCTGAATAAACGAATGATCGTTCAGTTTATAAGGCAAAAAAATTTGCTAGTAGCGAATTGCGTCCCACGTCATGTTGAAAACGGTCTCCACTGCCTGCTCGTCCATGACGCAATCAGCGCCACAGTGACGCGGGTTGGCCAAAATGGCGAATGGGTAGAAGCAGAACACGCTCAGCAACTTGGGCTGTACGTTCTTGAGGATCTTCTGTTCCATGCCGCGCTGAAAGGCATTCCAGATGGGTGCATACATCCGGCTCAGTTCTTCATGGTTCACCAATTCGGTGTACGGCGTGTTGGAGAACTGATCCAGAAACATCCCTTTATCCTGATTATTTGAGATGTATTCGTAGACCGCAAAGCAGAAGTTCCGAACGATGTCGCGAATCGGTAAGCTATCGTCAAAGTTACGCATCACACGTTCGGCCAGTTCCTTTTTGATGGAGACATAGGCAGAAACGATCAGGTCTTCCTTGTTCTCATGATAGACATACAGGGTAGACGGAGAAACCCCTGCTTCCTTGGCGATCTTGGAAACAGAACTCGCAGCAAAGCCAACTTCGTTGACCAGCTTGATGGTGGCGTCGAACAACGCTTGTTTCTTATCTTCATCCTGCTTTCGCATGAGCCAATTACAGAATGATCATTCGGTTTTGTCAAGCGGTTTTTTGAAAACCACTTATCCACCTGCAATCCAATAAAAAAGGCCGCGCTCCTCAGAGCGCGGCCTTTGCCATTCGTATGAAGATTGCCTGGCTAGGAAGCGCTGGCAGCCTTCTCTTCACCGGCAGGAGCGTCCACTGCCAGCTCGGAAGCGGCGGTGAACAGCACGTCGGTGGAGCTGTTGAGGGCGGTCTCGGCAGAGTCCTGAATCACACCGATGATGAAACCGGCGGCGACGACCTGCATGGAGATGTCGTTGGGAACGCCGAACAGGCTGCATGCCAGCGGGATGAGCAGCAGAGAGCCGCCAGCCACGCCGGATGCACCGCAGGCGGACACGGAGGCGATGAGGCTGAGCAGCAGCGCGGTGGCGATGTCCACCTGAATACCGAGGGTGTGAACCGCGGCCAGAGTCATCACGGTGATGGTGATGGCTGCGCCGCCCATGTTGATGGTGGCACCCAGTGGGATGGACACGGAGTAGGTGTCCTCGTTCAGGTCGAGGCGCTTGCACAGGTCCATGTTGACCGGGATGTTGGCTGCAGAGCTGCGGGTAAAGAATGCGGTGATGCCGGACACCTTGAGACAGGTGAGCACCAGCGGGTACGGATTACGACGAATCTTGAACCATGCGATGATCGGGTTCACGACCAGCGCGATGATGCCCATGGAGGCCAGCAGGACCACGATCAGGTGGCTGTAACCGGCCAGCGCGGAGAAACCGGTAGCGGCGACGGTGTTGGCGACCAGACCGAAGATGCCGATGGGCGCGGTACGGATAACGAGACGAACCACAAAGGAAACAGCGTTGGCAGCGTCGGCAAGAAACGCCTTGGAAGTCTCACCGGCATGTTGGAAGGAAATGCCCAGCGCGACGGCCCAGGCGAGGATGCCGATGAAGTTGCCGGAAGCCAGCGCGTTGACCGGATTGTCAACGATCTTGAAAAGCAGGGTGTTGATAACCTCGCCAATACCAGTGGGCGGGGTCGGGCCGGCCTCGGAGGCGACCAGAGTCAGGGTGGTGGGGAACAGGAAGCTCATGGTGACAGCGACCAGTGCGGCCATGAGGGTGCCCACGAGGTAAAGAGTGATGACGGAGCGCATATTGGTGTGCCCACCCTTCTTCTGGTTTGCAATAGACGAGGCAACGATAACGAAAACAAGGATGGGGGCCACGGCTTTGAGCGCCTTGACGAACAGGCTGCCGAGGACACCGACGGAGCTGGCGGCTGCCGGGGCGGTCATGGCCAAGAACACGCCCGCAACGATACCGACGGCGATCTGAAGCACAAGGCTACCGGATCCGACTTTACGAAGCAGATTTACAAGGTGAGACATTATTTAATTCCTATGAGTTTATGGTGAGCACAAAGGGCTAGGCCATAGGAAAAAAATCACAATCGTGTCAAGGCATACATTGCATATACATTTAAAACATGATTATTTTCAGCATATTAAGGATAAATGCAGAACAATATTCAACTTTCTACATTGTCCAACTTTGTTAAAATAACCCTCAAATTTCATGCCTTTTCAGTCACTTCGGACGGCATCGAGGAGTGAACAGCCCGACAAAAAAGGAGGCATGCAATTCGCACACCTCCTTGAAGATCGTATTCAATAGAAATTTAGTGACTGACGCGCAGCTCGATGGCGTCGTAGCGCCAGTACTCGTGCTCAACGGTCAGCACCCCGTCATTACCGTCCGTCTTGATGCGCCGAATGTAGATCCCCGGAGAACCGTGGGCGATATCGAGGGCAGTTGCCACTTCGCGGGAGAGAAGCTGTGGACGAATGAGCAGGTCGCGCTGAGCAAGGGGAAAGCCGTATTCTTCCTGAACCACCTGCGTCATGGCGCGGTCGCGGGTCTTGGGAACGATGCCTTCCAGCCGTTCGGCGTGCAGATAGTTGAGGGTATAGGCCACCTTCTGGCCGTCGAGGGAAAAGACGTTTTCCATTTCGTAGACAGGTGTCCCTTCGGCAAAGCCTTCATCATCTCCAGCGTCGATATTCCCGTCCACCATAACGATACCGTTGTCCGACGTGGTCCACGAAGCATCCCGGTCCTGAGACTCGGCCAAACGTGCGAAGTTGACGTGGTTGGCCGGGTTGTAAACCAGACGGATGGGGTTGACGTACCACCCACGACGTTCCAGTCGAAAAATTCGCCCTTCACGCTGCAACAAGAGCAGCGCATGACGCACGGTATTACGGTTGAGATTAAGTTCATCACTGAGCTTTCGTTCGGAAGGCAGCTTGTCACCAGGAGACAACTCTCCTGATTTCAAACGCTTGAGAACCAAATCTCTGACTATTTCATAATAACGACGCTTTTCCATTATCCCCTCATTCGTCTATTATTCCGCGGCAATACTGACACCAAATCTTCACAGTGTCATTACCGTTTCGTAACTTGTAACAAATCAATCTGGTTTAAACCAGTTGAGTATTTTCAAGCAACAGTGTACACCGTGCACACGATGTTGGGCGGAAATAATATTCCCTCTATCTATCGGTTTGCTTTAAATCATCGGCAAATGCTCTTATTATTTTATTTTCGTGGCACCGCTGCATCATGCATCCGGTATGCCCTCGCCAAGGGTGTCGCGACAGGTTCGGGGGTGGAGGTTTGTATCTATGGGTCTTTTCCGTACTACTCTCATTGGTATGTTGATTCTCGCCATGGCATCCGTTGCCAGCGCGGGTACGCTGCAGGACGTGCAGAAAGATGGCTTCCTCAAATGTGGTACCCACATTGAGAACCCCGGCTTCTCTGCCCTCGACAGCAACGGTGAACGCGTCGGTTTTGACGTGGACTTCATGCGCGCCGTGGCCGCTGCCGTTGACGTCAAGGAGATCAAGTTCACTCCGCTGACCTCCAAGGAGCGCCTGCCCGCCCTCCAGTCCGGCGAGATTGATCTGCTGGCTCGCACCACCACCCACACCATGAGCCGCGACGTCAAGCTGGGTCTCGACTTCACCGTCACCACTCTCTACGACGGTCAGGGCATGCTGGTCCGCAAGTCCCTCGGCATCACTTCCGCCAAGGAACTCGACGGCGCCACCATCGCTCTGCAGACCGGCTCCACCACCGAGCTCAACATCTCTGACTATTTCCGCAACAACGGCATCTCCTTCACCCCTGTCGTGTTCGAGAAGCAGGCTGACGTGCGCAAGGCTTACGACGCAGGTCGTGCTGACGTACACACCACCGACATCTCCGGTCTGGCTGCCCAGCGTTCCCTGATGGAGAACCCGGATGACCACATCATCCTGTCCGAAGTCATCTCCAAGGAACCCCTCGGTCCCTACGTCCGTCAGGGCGACGACCAGTGGGCCGACGTTGTCCGCTGGACCATCTGGCTGACCATCGCCGCTGAAGAGAAGGGCGTGACCCAGGCCAACGTCGAAGAGATGTTCGCCAACAGCAAGGACCCCGAAGTGCAGCGCATGCTCGGCAAGACCGGCTCCCTGTGGGCCGACCTCGGTCTCGACCAGGGCGCTCCTGTCCGCGTGATCAAGAAGGTCGGTAACTACGGCGAAATCTTCGACCGTAACCTCGGCCCCAACACCCCGCTGCGCATGGAGCGTGGCCTGAACGCTCTGTGGACCAACGGCGGGCTCATGTACGCCCCGCCCTTCCGCTAGGCCGACATAGAATCATTCCCGCGCCAAGCTTCTGGCTTGGCGCGGTTTTTTATTGCATAAAGAGATAATGGCAGATGAGGAAGCCGCTCTGCGAGCGGCGATTGATTGGTGATTTCGCCTCCGGCGGCCAAAGGGCTATGACCCTTTGGAATCCCTTTCCGCCTTCGGCGAAGGTACCTCCGCGTCGAAGACGCACTAGGGGCCTGCATGGGCGCAAGTCCATGCCCGCCGGAGGCGAAGTCACCCGACAACGGAGCCGCAGACGACCTCCTATCCTGATTTCCCTACCCTACTCTCGCTCCCTCACAACTGCCCTAACCAATAACCAAGCGTTTTCATGCCCGACAAATCAGCACCGAAAAAGGTTCCTTTCTGGCGCAGCCAACAGGGAAGGGCCTGGACATTCCAGATCTGCATGCTGGGCGGCTTCCTGTGGCTGGCGGTCTCCATGTACCGCAACACGCTGGCCAACCTGGAGACCCGAGGCATCAGCTCCGGTTTCGGCTTCCTCAACAACGAGGCAGGCTTCGGTATCGGCGAAATCACAGGCATCCCCCTTCCACAAGGCGGCGTACTGTGGTTCCTGTTGAGCCTCGTAGCCGGTCTCGCCCTGAGTCAACTCATTTCGCGCTACCAGAAAAAACAGTCCGACCGGCCCATGTCCACCAAGTGGCTGGCCGCGTGTCTGGCATGCTCCATCGGCCTGCCGCTGGTCACGCTCTACTGCTTTTGGGACAGCGTAACGATCCTCCACTACACCGAGTCGTCCAGCTACACGCTGGCACTGGCTACCGGCCTTGCCAACACCCTCAAGGTGACGGTTATCGGCTGCGTGGCCTCCACCATCCTCGGCCTCATGGTGGCGCTGGGGCGTCTTTCCCCCAACTGGCTGCTGAGCAAGCTGTGCCGCTGGTATGTTGAGCTGAACCGCAATCTGCCGTTACTGCTTCAACTCTTCTTCTGGTATTTCATTGTATTGCAACAATTGCCCAACGTGCGGCAATCCATTGACCTGGGCGGCTGGCTCATCCTGAACAAGCGCGGGCTGTTCCTGCCTGCACCCATCCCGCAGGCGGGTGCCTGGGTCTTTTGCGCCGCTGTAATAGTGGCTCTGGCCGGGATCTTTCTGATCCTGCGCCGAGCCCGGCGGCTGCATGATGAGACCGGCGTACCGGGCAAAAAGCTGTTGCCCAGCCTCGCGCTGCTCATCGGGCTGCCCGGACTGGCCTGGCTCATCACAGGCAATCCTTTCGCGCTGGATTTCCCGGCCCTCAAAGGCTTCAACTACCGCGGCGGCATGGGGCTCACCCCTGAATTCACCGCGCTGGTCGTTGGCCTGACCGTGTACATCTCCGCATTCAACGCCGAGATCATCCGCTCCGGCATCGAGGCCGTATCCAAAGGCCAACGGGAAGCGGCCCGGGCACTGGCCATGAAGGAAAATCAGGTCATGCGCGTAGTAGTCCTGCCGCAGGCCATGCGGGTCATTGTCCCGCCCATGACCAGCGAATATCTCGCCATCGCCAAGAGCAGCTCACTGGCCGTTGCCATCGGCTATCCTGACTTCGTCAGTGTGGGCGGCACGATCCTGAACCAGTCAGGACAGGCCGTAGAGATCGTCGGCATATGGATGGGCGTGTACCTGTGCATTTCCCTGCTGATTTCATTCGGCATGAACATATACAACAGCAAAGTCGCGCTGGTGGAGAGGTAGGTCATGGTTCAAGACATTCCCGACAGACTTCCCCCGAAGACGCAAACCGGCGTGGTGGGCTGGATTCGCAAGAACCTGCTCTGCCCGTGGTACAACGCGGTCCTGACCGTGCTCTCCTGCTGGGCCATCTGGTCTGCGGTCAAGCCCTTCTGGAACTGGGCCGTGACCAATGCCACCGTCACCCTTGACCCGGAGGTGGCAAAACAATCCACCGGCGCGGCATGGGGTTTCATCCGCGACATGTGGCCCGTATTCATGACCGGCGTCTATCCCGCAGATGAACGCTGGCGCCCGTTGGTGGCACTCATTCTCGTGGTCGCGCTGGTATGCATCAGTCTGGTACACAAATTCCGCGCCACCAAGTGGATTCGCGTCATCTGGCTGCTTTCGCCCATCGCGGTATTCGGTCTGGTGCACGGCGGCGGTCCCACGGGCCTGCCTGCTGTAGGCACCCACTACTGGGGCGGTCTGATGCTGACCATCATGCTCTCCATCGTGGCCATGCTGGCAGCCTTCCCCATCAGCGTATTGCTGGCGCTGGGACGCACCTCCAACATGCCCATCGCCAAGCCGTTCTGCGTGGCCTACATCGAACTCATCCGCGGCGTACCGCTCATCACCATCCTGTTCATGGCCTCGGTGGTCCTGCCCCTGTTCCTGCCCTCCGGCATGGAGCTGGACAAGGTGCTGCGCGCCATGGTGGGCATCACCATGTTCTTCTCCGCCTATCTGGCAGAGAACATCCGCGGCGGCCTGCAAGGCATCGGAAAGGGGCAATACGAAGCAGCTGACGCGCTGGGCATGGGATACTGGAAGAAGACCATCGTGGTTATTCTGCCCCAGGCGCTGCGCATCGTGATTCCGCCCATGGTCAACAATTTCATCGGCATCCTGAAGGACACGTCCCTCGTGGGTATCGTCGGTCTGGTGGACCTGCTCCAAATCGCCTTTGCCACCACCTCCAACCCCAAGTGGTTCGGACGGTTGGAAGAGGCTTACGTGTTCATCGCGCTCTGGTACTGGATTCTCTGCTACGGCCTGTCCGCCTACAGCCAGCACCTTGAGAAGAAAATGCCCTCGGCAAGCAAATAGAGGATTAAGAAAATGGCTACCAACACCGCCACCCATCTGGGCGACAGCCCCGTGGTCATCGATATTCAGAAGCTCAACAAGTGGTACGATCAGTTCCACGTGCTCAAGGACATCGACCTGCAGGTCCGTCAGGGCGAAAAGGTCGTAGTTTGCGGACCGTCCGGTTCGGGCAAGTCCACCCTGATCCGCACCATCAACCGTCTTGAAGAGCATCAGGAAGGCAAGATCATCGTGCACGGCACCGCCCTGACCGACGACGTGCGCCACATCGAACGCATCCGCCGCGAAGTGGGCATGGTCTTCCAGCAGTTCAACCTGTTCCCGCACATGACCATTCTGGACAACGTCATCTCCGGCCCCATCCATGTACGCAACATGCCACGCAAGGAAGCCATCGACCTCGCACAGATGTATCTGGAGCGCGTGGGCATCGCCGAACAGGCCAAGAAATTCCCGGGACAGCTTTCCGGCGGTCAGCAGCAGCGCGTGGCCATTGCCCGTGCGCTGGCCATGGAGCCGAAGATCATGCTCTTTGACGAGCCCACCTCGGCGCTCGACCCGGAGATGATCAAGGAAGTCCTCGACGTCATGCGCGAGCTGGCCGACAAGGGCATGACCATGATCTGCGTCACCCACGAAATGGGCTTTGCCAAGGAAGTGGCCGACACCATGGTCTTCATGGATCGTGGCCAGATCGTGGAATACTCCCCGGTACACGACTTCTTTACCGCACCCCGCGAAGAGCGCACCCGCACCTTCCTGGAACAGATTCTCAACCACTAGACCGCGCTTTTCGGAGACTCCTCTTGCAACCGCTCTCTCTCTTTCAAGACACTCCCCTGATCATGGCCCATCGGGGAGGCCGCACTCTCGGGCCGGAAAACACCCTGCATACCCTGCGCAAGGCCAAGCAGGTCGGCGCCAAGTGTTGGGAAACCGACGTTCAGCTTACCAGGGACGGCGAAGTCATCATCCTGCACGATCTGAACCTGCTCCGCACCACCAACGCGAGCGCGCACCCGGACTTCAAGAACAACGCGCCGCAAGTGCCGTGGCGATTCACCCTCAAGGAACTCCGCCAGCTAAACGCGGCCATTTATCCCCGCCGCAGCTGCCCGCCGCCCGTCACCAGAAAATGGCAAGAGGTTCCGGACATTCTCCATCCCGACTTCCGCATCCCCACCCTGACCGAAGCGTTGCAGATTACCGCTGAGCTCGACATGTGGATCAACGTGGAGATCAAGGACGTTTCCCGCGTATTGCCCTCCGTACTGGCAGACTCAGTGGTTCAACGCGTCCTCGCCTGCATCAAGGCGCAGGGCATGGAAGATCAGGTGATCATCTCATCCTTCAACCACGACTACGTGCGCAGCGCCAAGGAACTTGCTCCCCACATCCTGACGGGCGCGCTCACTTCCCATCGCTACAAAGGCGATCCAGTGGCTGACACCTTAAAGACAAAGGCCGACGCCTGGCATCCGGGATGGCGCTCCCTGACGCAGGAGAACGTAATCCGCGCCCGCGAAGCCGGATTGGCAGTAAATCCGTACACCGTTAACAGTGTTGAAGACATGAAGCGGTTTACTGAATGGGGCGTAACGGGAATGGTGACGGACTGTCCGCAGGACATAGTCTGATCCGCAATTCATCATTTTGCGTAAGGAAGCTTTGATCCATCCTAGAAGGGCAATCTCACAGTGAAGGTCGTCCCGACTCCTAGCTGTGAATCCAATTCAATGGAGCCTTTGTGCTTTTTTACTATATCGTAGACGATGCTTAAGCCTTGCCCTGTCCCTTTTCCAATTCCCTTGGTTGTAAAGAACGGATCATATACACGATGCCAATGCTCCTGAGCAATGCCACAGCCGTCATCGTGAATAGACAAGACTAGCATCCCATCTTCTTCATATGTTTTGATCGTTATTATCCCCTTGGGACCAACTCTTTTGTTCTTCGAGTCAATTGCCTGGGCCGCATTCAGGAGCAGGTTCAAAACAACCTGGGTCATTCCTGCCGGACTGCACGAAATAGCCTGTAGGCTTTCATCAAGATCAAGATCGACCTCGGCAACATACTTCCACTCATTGCGTGAAACCAACAAAGATGTTTCTACCAACTCATTAAAATCAGCGAGTTGCGTTGCAGCAGAAGCTGGATGAGAACTCTTTTTCATTGCTCGGACAATGGTCGATATATGATTCAGACCATTAATCGACTCGGAAACGGCAGCTCCATACTCCTCGACGAGCCCTGAGACATGTTTATCAATTGACGATTCCTCATCGTCCCTTTCACTTTTGCTTTCATCCGTACTGAGTTGCAGCTTTGAACAAGCCTGCTCAATTTCCGGCAGAGCTTGCTTCATGAAGTGCAGATTGCCACCAACATACTGAAGGGGAGTGTTGATTTCATGGGCAATACCAGACGCCAATTGTCCAATGGCCTCAAGTCTGTGAGCCATGGAGAGTTGGCGCTCGGCTTCTCTCAATAGTCTTTCCGTCTTATCGATCTGACCTCCGACCACTTTCGAAACCTTATTAATGACAATTCCAAAAACAAACACATAGAGGATCACAATTATTGCTGTCACAAATGCTTCATTCAGCCCACTTACCAGCGGCTTAAGCAAAATAGTGAGACTGCCTTGGATCAATATGAATGCTACTATCAAAGGAAGAAATAAACGTTTCAACCTAACCGCGGTAGATGAACCGACAAACGCATTCAGTGGGTAATAATCCCTTCCGTTGGCGACAATAAGCCCGACGCTGAGAGCCATGAAGCCGAGAGCTGTTGTAAGCGCCATTGGAATCGTCCGCTGACCATAGAAGAATGGAGTTCCATACAAGTATCCCAGAAGAATTGTTGAAGCTATGAGCATGATCAAAGAGGATATCCCCCCTGATATTTTTCTCACGTTCACTTCACTCCCTGCACCCATGCTTCTGCATAAAAACAACACGAACAGTGAAATGCTTGAAAGGAAAAAAAGGCCCCCCGTACTCGGCGACATACGGCCAACGGGTATACCTTTCAGCTCCCCTAATTTGGGAACTATTACATCTTCAAAGTTGAGATCCATTTCCAGAAGGAACCCTACCAGCTCTAGCAACCCGAATGTTCCAACCAAAGAGACGCTCAGGAATAACAATCCAACGACTAAAGGCTGTTGTTTGCCTCTTTGAACAAACAGCAAAAGGAAGGAGAGCATCATGAATGACAAGGCAGTACTTGGCGCCATAGGAATGTAGTCAGGACGCACACGCCCAAGCACCTCGAAACCCGGTATGTAAGCGACAAGCCCTGAGATAGCCAAAAACATGCTACATGCCACTGCACTATATAAAATCAATAACTCTACCTGGCTTTCTTTCACTGGCCCCAGCTCCATTATCAAGTCGTTCCATACAGTAAAAGGGGATTGGTATTTAACTGATACCACAAGATAGTGTTCAGTGAAACAGTCTCAAACTCTTTTCAATAACCGTCCAAGTTATCAGCCAATGCAGAAGAAAAGCCGACTGAAACGTACGTTTCAGTCGGCTCTTTTTTTGAACACTTGTAAACAATCAAGAGGTGCCCCAATCTCCACACCAATGACCACACAAACGCCACAACCTTAAGATGATGCAGAATCAATCATTACACTCTCAAAACGGTTCACGGCAGATGAAGACCGAACATGCTGGCAATGAGCAGTGTTCCGTACATGGCGGGCATGTAGAGAAGCGTACCGACGAGGAGCGCTGCGGCAGTCTCGGCCACGCGGGTGTCGTAGGTTTCGGCCATGACGCAGACCACAGCGGCAGAGGGCAGCCCGGCAAGGATGATCCCCACGAGGAGCATGTCGCCTCGCAAACCAAATGCATAAAAACAGAAGGCGGCGATGATGGGATGCAGCACGAGCTTGCCCACATTAACGAGGACAATCTCCCGGAAAGAGAAAGCCAGCTTGAGCTTCACGATGAGCATGCCCACGGCAAAGAGCGCGCAGGGAATCGAGGCCATGCCGAACATGCGCAGGCCGTTGGAAAGAAAATCAGGCAGCGTAAATCCAAAATAGGAAAAGCCAGCTCCGGCAAATGTGGCGAAGATGACCGGCGTCTTGAACAGATTGAGCGCAATCTTGCCAATGGTCGCAACTGGAGATTGCCCACCACCGGCGCGGTGCAATTCCATGGTCGCGAGACAGACGATCATGAGCAGGGTCGGCAGAATGATGGAAAGCGTGGAAGCAACCATGACTTCGTGATTGTCGCCATAGAGAAAGAGCATGATCGGAAAGCCGAGGTAGGCGGAGTTGCAGAAACTGGCGTTGGTCGCGCGAATGGAAGATTCGGAGAAGTGGCTCTTGAGCAGCATGGAAGAAAGCGCAAAGGCCACGCCATAGGTGGCAAACATAGCCGTGGTATAGCCGCCGATGAAGGCAGGCTGCATGATATCCGCAAAGGGCGTGGTGGCCATGGCCTGAAACAGCAACGCGGGCAATGTGAAGTAGAAAGTGAACCCGTTAAGAACGGTGGCACTGTTCTCCGGCAGAATTTCTCGACGATAGGCCACGGCTCCAACAAAGATCATGAGCAGAAGCGGCAATAAGGATGAGGCGACGGTGGCAAACATGGATTTCTCTTTCTCTGAACAATTAAAAAGCCTGAGCACGATACGCCTGCCCGGTTCAGCAATCAACCATTAAGCCGGGCCACCTCTGAATCTCCTACAAAATAATGTTTGGCATTTTGAAAGAGGAAATTACAACATTAATTAAGCAAGTTACAGCTTTGTTCTTTTCATTCCACCTTCTCCCATCTTTCCAAACCGACAGCCATCTTAACATTAAATGGATTGCAATGAGACACAATATGCACTAATAAGTTCTTTTGGGTTCATAAACAACTTACACACTCCACAATCCAATGATGAAGCTTATTCAAAACGGTAACGTTCAGGCCCCTGCGCCTCTCGGCAAGCAGGATATCCTCATCGGCGGCGACAAGATCCTCGCCATGGCGGAGACCATTGACCCTTCAGGCTTGCCCGGCGAGGTCGAGATCATCGACGCTTCCGGCATGACCATTGTCCCCGGCTTCATCGACGGACATCAGCATTTCACCGGCGGTGGCGGCGAAGGCGGCTTCCAGACCCGCACCCCGGAGATGACCCTTTCCATGAACACCAAGGCGGGCGTCACCACAGCCATTGGCCTGTTGGGCACCGACTCCCTGACCCGCTCCGTGGAAGCACTTTTCGCAAAGACCGAGGCGTTCAAAAATGAAGGTATAACCACCTTCATGCTCACCGGCTCCTATTGGTATCCCTCCCCCAATATCACCGGTGACGCAGCACACGACCTCGTTTACCTGCCGCCCGTTATCGGCGTGAAGCTCGCGCTGGCAGACATCCGCGGCCCCCACATGGACATTGATAAGCTGGCGACCCTCGCCTCGGACATTCGCGTAGCCGCTCTGGTGGCAGGCAAGCCCGGCTTCATCACTGTTCATACCGGCATCAAGCCGGAGCGCCTCGATATCGTTGTCGAGGCCGTCAAGGAACTGGGCGTCCGCGCCGACATGTTCGTGCCCACCCACATCAACCGCAAGGACACGGATCTCAAGGATCAGGTCTGGTGGCTGGCAGAGAACGGCGGTTTCGTGGATGCCACGGCCCATTTCTGCGAAGCGCCCAACAGCGCGGTCTGGGTCAACGCCGCAGACTTTGCCATGGAGGCCCGCGAAAAAGGACTGTTCGACCAGCTCATGATCAGCTCCGATGCTGGCGGCTCCATGCCCAAATGGAATGCGGACCATAGCCGCATCATCGGCATGGACGTGGCAAAACCCGACTCCCTGCTCTTCGAGCTGCGCCGCATGGTGGACCACTTCGGGCTGCCGCTGGAAGAAGCGCTCAAGCCCCTGACCATCAACCCGGCCCGCATGTACGGACTGGAAGGGATCAAAGGCCTGCTGGCCGAAGGCGCAGACGGCGACCTGATCATCATGGAACCTGAGACCCTCGCCATCCGCGACGTGGTTGCGCGCGGCAAGGTCATGATCAAGGACGGCGAAGTCGTCTCCCCCGGATATTTCGAATAGGCGTCAACAAGGACCAACAATGACAACAGAGAACAACACGGGCATGGGACCGGACGACATTCTGTCCATCCAGAACCTGTCCCTCAGTTTCCCTACCTTCGACAAGCACACACAGGTGCTGCACGACATCTCCTTCTCCGTGAAACGGGGAGAGAATCTCGCCATTGTAGGCGAGTCCGGCTCGGGCAAGACCGTGACCATGCGCCGCGTCATCCAGCTGCTCAAGCTGGCCCGCACCGACTCCGGCAAGATCCTGCTGCGCGGCAAGTCCGGCAAGGTGCAGGACATCACCAATTTCACCAACGCCGACGCCCGTTCCATCCGCGGCTCGGACATGTCCATGATCTTTCAGGAGCCCATGACCTCGCTCAACCCGCTGTTCACCATCGGGAACCAGTTGGCCGAAGCCGTGCTCCAGCACAATGACATGTCCAAGCAGGGTGCATGGCGACGCGCCATCGACCTGCTGGAGCTGGTCCGCATCCCGGACGCCGAGAAGCGCGCCAACGAGTACCCGCACCAGATGTCCGGCGGCATGCGCCAGCGTGTCATGACCGCCATGGCGCTGGCCTGCAACCCGCAGTTGCTCATCGCGGACGAGCCCACCACCGCTCTCGACGTGACCATTCAGGCCCAGATTCTGGCGCTCATCCGGCAGCTGCAGGAAGAGATCGGCATGGCCGTGGTCTTCATCACCCACGACATGGGTGTGGTGGCCGAATTCGCTGACCGCGCCATCGTCATGTACAAAGGCGAAGTGGTCGAGGAGAATGACGTCAAGACGATCTTCAAGAACCCGCAGCACCCGTACACCAAAGCACTCCTCAGCTCCGTGCCCAAGCTCGGCAGCATGACCGGCACCCAGTTCCCGTCCACCCTGCCCATTCTGGACATGGAGGCGGAGCTGAAAGGTGATCAGGAACGCCCTGTTTCCCAGATCATCGACACGCCCAACTATGATGGCGACCCCATCCTCGAAGTGAACGGCCTGACCACCCGCTTCGTGGTGAAGAAAAACTTTTTCGGCAAGCCCACCCACCGGGTTCACGCCGTAGAGGACGTGGCCTTCAAGCTCTACCCCGGCGAAACGCTGGGCATCGTGGGCGAGTCCGGTTGCGGCAAGTCCACCACTGGCTACTCCATCCTCAAGCTGGAGGAGTCCACCGGGTCCATCAAGTTCCAGGGCGAAGAAATCTCCCAGTACGGCGACAAGCAGATGCAGAAGCTGCGCGAAAACATCCAGCTCATCTTCCAGGATCCGTTCGCCTCCCTGAACCCGCGCCGAACCATCGGCACCTCCATTGCCGAGCCCATGATCATCCATGACCTGTACAAGGGACAGGCGATCGAAGACCGGGTCCACTACCTGCTGGAGCGTGTCGGCATCCCCAAGGCGCACGCCAGCCGTTATCCGCACGAATTCTCGGGCGGCCAGCGTCAGCGCATCGCCATTGCCCGCGCCCTGTCCACCAACCCCAAGGTGGTCATCGCGGACGAAGCCGTTTCCGCACTGGACGTGTCCGTACAGGCCACGGTCCTCAACCTGATGATGGAGCTCCAGAAGGAACTGGGGCTGGCATATATGTTCATCTCCCACGACATGGCAGTCGTGGAACGCGTCAGCCACCGCGTGGCTGTCATGTTCCTTGGTCAGATCGTGGAAATGGGAACCCGCCAGGACATCTTTGAAAATCCGCAGCACGCATACACCAAGCGTCTGCTGGCAGCTGTCCCGGTGGCCGACCCAGAACGCCGCACCGACTTCACCATGCTCAAGGGCGAGATTCCCAGCCCCATCCGCTGCGTGGATGACCTGCCGCCCAAGCTCAGCTACCGCGAGATCAATCCCGGTCATGTGGTGGCCGAGGGCGAATGCGGCGCCATCATTCAACCCTAAGGAAGGTATGCTCCGGTGATGTATCCGGGGCTAATTCATAGAAACCTATGAGGAGAATCAAGATGAAATTTACCCGATTGCTTCCCCTGATGCTCATGGCTCTGCTGATTGCCAGCCCGGCCATGGCAGCAGGAAAGGACGTTGTCTACGCCTGCGATTCCACGGTTAAATCCCTGGATCCGCACAACACGTCCGACACTTACTCCGGCGCCATCGAACGCACCATGCTCCAGGGCCTCATGGGCTTTGACACCGAGCTGAAGATCATTCCGGTGCTGGCCGAGTCCTACACCTTCAACGACGCAGCCACCGAGTTCGTCTTCAAACTGCGCAAGGGCATCAAGTTCCACGACGGTGCCGACTTCAACGCTCAGGCCGTCAAGGCGAACATCGACCGCATGATGACCGGCAAGTACAAGCGTTCCTCCCTGATGAAGCCCGTCAAGGAATGTGTTGTCGTGGATGACTACACCATCAAGTTCACCCTGAAGGAACCCTTCGGTGCCTTTGTTAACGCCATTGCCCACCCCGGCTCCCTGATCGTGTCTCCCAAGGCCATCGAGCAGTACGGCGACGACATTTCCAAGCACCCCGTCGGCACCGGTCCTTACGAGTTCGTAAAATGGGTCTCCGGCAACTACGTGAAGATCAAGCGCAACGACAACTACTGGGGCGAAAAGGTTAAGGTCGACACCGTCACCTTCCGTCCTGTTCCTGAAGGTGGTGCCCGCCTCGCCATGCTGCGCGCCGGTCAGGCCCACTACATCTACCCCATGCCCGCAGAGCTGGCCAAGGTTGCCGAGCGTGACAACAAGATCGAAATCATCCGCCAGCCTTCCATCATCGCCCGCTACCTGATCATGAACACCAAGTTCGAGCCCCTGTCCGACGTTCGCGTCCGTCAGGCCATCAACTACGCCCTGAACAAGGAAGCCATCATCAAGATCGCATGGGGCGGCGCAGGAACCGTGCTGGATTCCATCATCCCGCCGAACCTCCAGTTCTACTCCAAGCAGGGCGCATGGCCTTACGATGTAGAAAAGGCCAAGGCTCTCATGAAAGAAGCCGGTTACGAGAAGGGCTTCAAGGTCACCTTCATGACCCCCAACGCTTCCAACCGCCTCCGCGCCACTGAAATGATCAAGCAGCAGCTTGAAAAGATCAACATCACCGGCGACCTGGTCTCCATGGACGTCGCTTCCTTCTACAACAAGCTGGAATCCAACAAGGCTGACACTGTCGGCAAGGATCCCTTCCTGGCCTTCGGTGGCTGGTCCGCCTCCACCGGTGACGCTGACTGGGGAACCCGTCCGCTGCTGTCCACCGAGGCTGCTCCGCCGGCCATGTCCAACTTCGGTTTCTTCTCTGACAAGGCTACCGACGACATGATCCAGGCCGGTCTGTCCTCCGCAGACCCCAAGGTCCGTGGCGATGCATACGCCAAGCTGCAGGATGAGATCTGGGAAAAGGCTCCCTGGGGCTACCTGTTCGTCGACACCCTGACCGCTGCCAAGAACAAGAAGCTCTCCGGTGTCGTGCCCATGGCCGACGGTGGCTTCAACATGGAAAAAGCTGACCTCCAGTAACGAATAACCAATAAGGATTAGGTTCGTTTTGCTGAAATACTTCATCAAACGACTGATCAACATCATCCCGGTGCTGTTGGTCGTTTCCATCCTGGCCTTTGCCTTTGTGCACATGCTGCCGGGCGATCCCGCGCGCATGATGGCCGGTGACGACGCCGACCCCGCGACGATAGAAATGCTGCGTGAGGAGCTGGGTCTCAACGACCCGCTCCCCATGCAGTACCTGAATTATATGGGCAAGGTCCTGACCGGAGACTTGGGAACAAGTCTCCGGACAGACCTCCCGGTCTACGACGAGATAGCGCTGCGCTATCCCCCCACCATGCACATGGCCATGGCCGGACTCCTGTGGTCCGTCATCTTCGGCGTGTTCTTCGGGGCCATCGCAGCCATCTACAGTGGGAAATGGCAGGACTACACGGCCATGATCGTGTCGGTCTCAGGCATATCAATCCCACAGTTCTGGCTGGGCCTATTGCTCATACAACTTTTCGCAGTCCATCTGGGCTGGCTGCCCGTGGCGGGCTATACCGGCAAGCTGTCGGAACTTGTCCTGCCATCCATCACGCTGGGCGCAATGGTGGCCGCCATCATGGCACGCTTCACCCTGTCCGCGTTCCTCGACGTGCTGGACGAGGAGTATATCTCCACGGCCCGCGCCAAGGGTGTGCGTGAGTCGATGGTCATGTGGAAGCACGCCTTCCGCAACGCCCTGATCCCGGTCATCACCATGATCGGTCTCCAGTTCGGCTTCCTGCTGGGCGGTTCGGTGGTTGTCGAGACGGTCTTTGCATGGCCCGGTCTCGGCCGCTACATGATCGAAGCAGTGGCCGTGCGCGACTATCCCGTGCTTCAGGCTCTGCTCCTGCTCTATTCTTTCCACTTCGTGTTCATCAATCTCGTGGTCGACATGGTCTACGCCGTGATCAACCCGGAAATTCGCTACGACTAAGGGAGCCGACATGGAACCACAGACAACGACTCCCTTCGGGATTTTCTGGCACAAGTTCAAAAAACGAAAAATCGCCATGGTATCGGCGGGCTTCATCGTCATTCTGGTGCTGACCGCCATCTTCGCACCGTGGGTCGCCCCCTATGACCCGTTCGAGGTGGATTACGGCCTCTCCATGATGCCGCCCTCCTGGGAACACTGGTGCGGCACCGACGTCTTTGGCCGCGACATCCTCTCGCGCATCATCTTTGGTACGCGCATCTCCCTGTCCGTAGGCCTTACCTCGGTCATCCTCGGCGCACTGGTAGGCGTGGCCCTCGGTCTCGTGTCCGGCTTCTTCGGCGGCTTCCTCGACGGCCTGATCATGCGCACCTCCGACGTGCTGTTCGCCTTCCCCGGCATCCTGCTGGCCATCGCCATTGTTGCGATCCTCGGCCCCGGTCTGGTGAACGTGGTCGTGGCGGTCTCGGTGTTCAGTATGCCGACATTCGCGCGAATAGTGCGCGGCAGCACGCTGGCCCTCAAGGAGAGCCTGTACGTGAAAGCTGCCAAGAGCACAGGCGCGTCCCGTCGCCGCATCATGTTCGTTCACATCATGCCCGGCACCCTGTCCGGCGTTATCGTGTACTTCACCATGCGCATCGGCACCTCCATCATCACGGCCTCCAGCCTCAGCTTCCTCGGTCTGGGCGCACAGCCGCCGACCCCTGAGTGGGGCGCCATGCTGGCAGAGAGCCGCGACTACATCGGCGTGGCCGACCACATGACCCTGTTCCCGGGCATCGCCATCTTCCTGACCGTGCTCTTTTTCAACCTGCTGGGCGACGGCCTGCGTGCCGCTCTCGACCCCAAGGTAAAGTAACCAACAAATAACGCTTGCGGGATTTGTCCCACACTCTACAAAACGGATATTCAATGAAACCTGTCATCGCCATCGTGCCGAATCTCGAGAAAAGCAAACTCGGCATGATCTGCAACATGGTCACCAAGACCTATACCGACGCCATCATCAAGGGTGGCGCGCTCCCGTTCATCCTGCCTGCCACCATGGATCGCCAGGTGGCGCGCGACATGCTGGCCACCGCTCACGGGGTACTGTTCGTCGGCGGCATGGACGTGGCTCCCTCCCGTTATGGCGAGGAGCCGATCATGGACCTCATGGACGCTGAATCCGAACTGGACGACATCCAGTTCATGATGGCTGAAGAAGCCCTGAACATGGACCTGCCCATCCTCGGCATCTGTCGCGGCGCACAGGTGGTCAACGTGGCCCTTGGCGGCACCCTGCATCAGGATGTCCCGACCGATTTCCCCGAGAGTACGCTGGTGCATCTGCCCGTGCCGCTGGCACCGAGCGCCGGACATGACCACAACGTGGTGGCAGAGGAAGGCTCGGTAGTGTACAAGCTCTTCGGCGAGACCATCCCGGTCAACAGCGTTCACCATCAGTCCATCAAGGAAGTGGGCGAAGGTCTCAGGATCACGGCCCGCGCAACTGATGGCGTTATTGAAGCCGCCGAACACGAATCCCGCCCCGTCATGGTGGTCCAGTGGCATCCCGAGATGATGCTGACCGTCAACGACGACATGCTGCCCCTGTTCGAACACTTCACCGGTGTTTGCGCCGAGCGCATGAACTAATACGGAGAACAACTTGGAAACGACTGCCCGGACTAAGCCCACACGCCTCACCGTCATGACCTTTCAGGAACGGTTGGGTGTCGTGTTGTCCGAGCAGTTGCAGTCCATTTTCGGCCCGGAACTGCACGTCGAACGCTGCCTGTTCGGTCAATTGGACCAGATGGACTTCAACGAGGAAGACCTGCTCTTTGCTCTGCACGAAAGCAGCCTCAACATGGCCCGCAAGCTGCACCCGAACCTCGGCCAGACCATGCGGGGCGAGCGCAGGATCAACCAGTTCCACATGAACCGTATTCTGGCGCTTCCCCCCGGGCAGAAGCTGCTGGTGGTCAACGACTCCCTTTCCAACACCATGGAAGTCCTGAACGAGCTGGACTTTTACGAGCTGTCGCACGAGCTGGTGGCCTTCTCCCCGGAAGAGACACCGCCGGACGACATCGACTGGGTAGTGCACCCTGACGAAGAGACGCTGGTGCCGCCCAAATACGCACAGGTCATCAACCTTGGCACCCGCTGTATCGGCATGTCGTACATTCTCGAGATTTACGACCTGTTCGAGCTGGAGCTGCCTCGCAAGCAACTGGTGGCCAACTATTTCAAGACGCTGGCCCACATGGCCAACAAGCAGCTCGGCCCGGCATCTAACCGATACGTGTCCAACTGGCTGGGCGGCACGCCTGCCAATCAGGAAGACGTGACCTTTGACCTGCTCGTTGCCCACAGCAAGGCCATGCAGGGACTTATTGACCGCGCAAGCCTGATGGCCCGCACCGACTCACCTATTCATATCAGCGGCACCATCGGTTCGGGCAAACGGCGTCTGGCCCAGATGATCCACAATGCCTCCCCGCGCAAAGGGCACCCATTCGGCTCCCTGCATTGCCCTTCCCGTTCCAAAGACATGCTGGAACGCGAATTGTTCGGCTGGGAAGACGAGACCGGCATCTACCCCGGCATCATCGAAGTCAGCCATCTCGGCACCATTTGCCTGGAAGGACTGGAGTCCCTGCCGGTGGACCTGCAGAACCGCCTCATTCAGATCATTCAGGAGCAGCGGGTCGTCCGCCAGCACGGCAAGGTACACATCCCTGTGGACGTGCGCGTCACGGCCACCAGCCATGACGACCTCAACGAGCTGTACAAACGCCGACAGATTTCCCACGAACTCTTCCTGCTGTTGCAGCAGAACCAGTGCACCATCCCGCCCCTATCCAAGCGGCCCGAAGATGTGGAGCAGTTGGCCAACGACTACCTCCGCGCACATTTCTCCGGCCAGAAGGTGCGCCTGACCGCCGACCTCATCGACTTCATGCGCAAGCGCCATTGGGAAGGAGACGAGCAGGAGCTGTTCAATGTCCTTTCGCTCATGGCCTCAAGCCTCAAGCCCGTGCTGGATGTCTCGGATTTGCCGTACCACATCATGAGTGACAGCCGGATCACCGACGCCACTCCGGCCTCTGAAGTAGGAGAACTGGTGGAAAAGATCGAGGAGCACGATTTCCTGCCCGAGATTCTCGCCATCCTGCGCGTCTATCAGGAAGGCAAGCAGGCCAACAGCCGCTACGGTCGTCACACCGTCATCGACCTGCTGGCCGCCAAGGGCGTCACACTCACCATCCAGCAGCTCCGCCTGCGTCTGCAACGCCTCCAGACCCTCGGGTTGATCTCCGCCCGAAAGGGACGTGCCGGCAGCACCATCTCCCGCGCAGGAGAAGATTTCCTTGCGCATTTCCCGGCCGACTAGGCCTCCCGATTCGCCCTATCCCCTGTTCAGCCAGTGTGTTGCCATGGAGTAAACATGACTCATTCCGTTGATTGACATTTTTTAATCAACCGATTAATTGATTCCCCATGACGAAAAAGGAACTCATCTTCCATGCAGCGGCAAAACTCTTTGCCCAAAAGACATTCGACGCCGTGGGAATCCGCGAAATCGCCAACGAGGCTGGCGTGAACAGCGCCATGATCTCTTACTACTTCGGCGGCAAGATCAACCTGCTACGGGACATCTTTGCCGAGTTCTGTCAGCGGGTGAAACAGCAATCTGATGCGAGCATGAACAACGCCAACACCCTGAACGAGTTGACCGAACAAATCGTTCGAAACCTGCTCAAAGATTCCCACGAGCACCCGGACGTCTACCTCGTGGGACTCCGCCAGTTGAACCATGACAGCGAAGAGCTTCAGGACCTGAGAGACGATCTGACCAACTACTGCTGGGCCCAGTTCTCCGAGAATCTTGAACGGTTCGGCATTACCAACCCCGG
Organism: Pseudodesulfovibrio sp. zrk46; assembly: GCF_012516435.1. Lineage (NCBI taxonomy): Bacteria > Pseudomonadati > Thermodesulfobacteriota > Desulfovibrionia > Desulfovibrionales > Desulfovibrionaceae > Pseudodesulfovibrio > Pseudodesulfovibrio sp. zrk46. The sequence goes on along the minus strand of NZ_CP051216.1, from coordinate 2,237,442 downwards.
CGATCTGCAGACCAAGGATATCCGCTTCACCGCCATCATGGGTATGGTGTTCTCCGACCACCTTCTCGGCGGCAACCTGTGCCGGGACAACAAAGAGCTGGCAGAAAGGTACACCGACATCGTCGTCGATATCCTGCAGCGAGGCATCCCCGCTCACTGGACATAATTTTTTTTACCCACAAATTAATCAACCGATTAATTAACTCATTTGAGGAAGCAACTATGAAACGTTTGACTGTTGTGTGTCTGCTTGCCGCCATCACGCTTTTCTCCACGGGCTGCAAAGAAGAAGTAAAGAAAGCCGAAGCCATTCGCCCGGTGCGGGTAGTAGAAATTTCCGGGGCAATGGACAAGGAGTCCCGGACCTTTCCCGGTAAAGTGAAAGCAACGCAGGAGGCGAGCCTTGCCTTCCGTGTTTCCGGTGAAGTGGTCCGCCTTGAAGTGAAGGAAGGCGATCGCGTGGAAAAGGGCCAGCTCATTGCCCAGCTTGACCAGCGCGACTATCTGGCCGCCATTGCCGACTACGAAGCCCGTTTGGTGGGTGCGCGCTCGGTGCTCAAGGAAGCCAGGCTGAATATTGAACGCAACCGCAAGCTGCTGGAAGATAAGATCATCGCCCAGTCCGCCTTTGACACGGCCCAGTCCACCTACGAAACCAGCCGCGCCGAAGTGCTCTCTCTGGAGCAGTCCCTGCGTCGTGCTCGCCTGAACCTGCAGTACACCCGCCTCACCGCGCCCTTCTCCGGCTTCATCGCAACCAAAGACATCTCCAACCACGAATTCATTCAGGCCAAGGAAGAGATCGTCACACTGGCCGACACCTCTGCCCTCGACGTGGTAATGGATGTGCCCGAATCAGTCTGGCTGCGCGGCTTCAACAGCGGCGTTGGAGAGATGCCTGAGGCGCATGTTCGCTTTGAATCCCTGCCCGGCAAGGTCTTTCCTGTCCAAGTGAAAGAATTCCAGACCACGGCCAACTCCGAAACCCAGACCTATCAGGTCACAATGACCATGGATAATACCGAAGACTCTGGCGTGCATCCCGGCATGACCGCCGAGGTCGTGGGCAACATGCCTGACAACGGAGACAATTCCGTGGCTATCCCCTTCTCCTCCGTAGTGGGCGAAGTGGAAGGAAAGAAATTCGTCTGGGTCCTGAACAAGGACAACTCCGTACAGAAACGCGAGATAGAAATCGGCCGCATCATGAAGGACATGTTCCAGGCCTCCAAGGGCGTGCAGCCCGGTGATGTCATCGTCGTGGCAGGCGTCAATTACCTGCGTGAAGGCCAGAAGGTGAAGGTGCTGAAAGGTCGTATCGGAGGCCGCGAATAATGAATCTGGCTGAATTTTCCATCCGAAAAAAGACCATCACGCTGGTGCTGACGGTCTGCCTCCTAATAGGAGGCGCAATCTCCTTCCTTGAAATGTCGCGGTTGGAAGACCCCGAATTTACCATCAAGGAAGCACTCATCGTCACCAACTACCCCGGCGCAACACCTGCCGAGGTGGCCGACGAAGTGACCGACGTCATCGAAAGTGCTGCCCAGCAGCTGGGCCAACTGGAGAAGGTCTCCTCGGTCAACAACCCGGGCCAGTCCATTGTGACCGTTGAAATACAGGACAAATACGACAAGACCACCCTGCCGCAGGTGTGGGATGAGCTCCGCCGCAAGGTCAACGACGCACAAGGGGAACTGCCCCCCGGCGCAGGCCCGTCGTTGGTCATCGATGATTTCGGTGACGTCTACGGCATCCTGCTGGCCATCACTGGCGACGGATACACCACCCGCGACCTTCAGGACTTTGCCGACTACCTGCGCAAACAGCTCCTGCTGGTGGATAACGTGGCCAAGATTACGGTCTGGGGAAGCCAGACCGAGAACGTGTACGTGGAAATATCCCGCGCCCGAATGAGCCGTCTCGGCGTTTCGCTGGATGCGGTCTACACCGCCCTGTCCCAGCAGAATCTCGTTGTCCCGGCGGGCAATGTCCGCGTGGGCCGTGAGTATGTCGAGATTTCACCCACGGGCACGGTTGAATCCGTGGATGCGCTGGGCGACCTGCTCATCAAGGATTCCGCTGGCAATCTCGTCCCGCTGCGCGACCTTGCCGACATCAGTCGAGGCTATACCGACACGCCCGCCCAGATCATGCGCTATGACGGCAATCAATCCGTTGCGCTGGGCATCTCCATGGTCTCCTCGGGCAACGTGGTGGACCTCGGCACCGCCATTGATGCCAAGCTGGCGGAACTGGAAGGCCAGACCCCGGTGGGCATGCACATCAACACGGTGTACTACCAGCCCAAACGCGTCGATGAAGCCGTCACCTCATTCACCGTGAATCTGGGTGAAGCCGTGGCCATCGTCATCGTGGTGCTGCTCCTGTTCATGGGCATGCAGAGCGGCGTCCTCATCGGCGCCATCCTGCTCATCACCATCTGCGGTTCGTTTATCTTCATCAAGATGGCGGGGGTGGCGCTTGAGCGCATATCTCTCGGCGCGCTTATTATCGCGCTGGGTATGCTGGTGGACAACGCCATCGTTGTCGTGGAAGGCCTGCTCATCCGCTATCAGCAGGGCAAGGACCGACTGCAAGCGGCCATCGAAGTGGTGGACCAGAACAAGTGGCCCCTGCTCGGCGCCACCGTCATCGCCATCATGGCCTTTGCCGGCATCGGTTTGAGTGAGGACGCGGTTGGCGAATTCTGCCGTTCCCTGTTCATCGTGCTCTGCATTTCACTGTTCATGAGCTGGATCACGGCGGTGACCGTCACCCCCCTGCTCTGCGACATGTTCCTCAAACCCAAGATCTCGGAAGAAGGCGATCCCTATGGTGGCAAACTGTTCACCATCTATCGCAACTTCCTGACCTTCTGTCTGCACCGGCGCAAGCTCACCGTGGTAGCCCTGCTGGTTATGCTGGCAGCCTCGATCTACGGTTTTGGTTTCGTCAAACAGAGCTTTTTCCCGGCCTCGACCCAGCCCCGCTTCTTCATCCACTACTGGATGCCGCAGGGCACGGATATTCGCGACACCAGCGCAGATCTTGCCGAGATCGAGCAAATGCTCATGGCCGACGAAGAGATCAAATCCGTCACCACTTTTGTGGGACAGGGCGGACCACGCTTCATCCTGACCTACTCGCCAGAGAAGACTAACTCCTCCTATGGCATGCTGCTGGTGGAGGTGGAGGACTACCACCGGATCGACGCCATTCTGTCCAAATATCAGGCGAAGGTCGAAGCGGCCTATCCGGATGCAGAGCCCAAGTTCAAGAAGTTCCGTCTGGGACCGGGACGCGACGCCTCCATCGAAGTACGCTTCAGCGGTCCTGACACCAAAGAGCTTCGCAGACTCTCTCTTGAAGCGCAGGCGATCATGACAGCCAGCGGCAACGCACAGGGCGTGCGCGACAACTGGCGGCAGGAGGTCAAAGTCATCCGGCCCGTCATGTCAGAGACGCCATCCAAGCTGGCAGGCATCACCCGGCCGATGCTGGCCGACGCCATGCGCATGTTCTTTGACGGCACACAGGTGGGCGTCTACCGCGAAGGCGACAAGCTGCTGCCTATCACGGTCCGGCCACCCGAAAATGAACGCGAGGCCGTACAGGAATTGGGCAACATTCAGGTGTTCAGCCCTGTGGCCCAGCGCATGATTCCGGTGGAAGAGGTGGTGTCCGAGTTCCGAACCGACATGGCGTTCGGCACGCTCAAGACCCGCAACCGCCTGTTGACCATCACCGCATCCTGCGACCCGGCATCAGGCCTGCCCTCGGTGTTGTTCAAGGAGCTGAAGCCGCAGATCGAAGCCATCAAGCTGCCTCCAGGCTACGTCCTTGAATGGGGTGGCGAGTACGAAGACTCCACCGACGCCCAGTCCAGCCTGGCCCAATCTCTGCTGCTGCCGACCATCATCATGATTCTGGTCACCATCATGCTGTTCAATAACCTGCGCAACCCGCTCATCATCTGGTTGACCGTGCCGCTGGCCATCATCGGCGTTAGCATCGGCCTGCTGGTGTCCGGTGAGCCCTTCGGCTTCATGGCCCTGCTCGGGTTCCTCAGCCTGTCGGGTATGCTCATCAAGAACGCGGTGGTGCTGCTGGATCAGATCAAAATCGAACTGGAAGACGGGAAATCGCCATACAACGCTGTCGTTGACGCGGCTGTCAGCCGTATCCGTCCGGTCTCCATGGCTGCGGCCACCACCATCCTCGGCATGCTGCCGCTGGTGGCGGATGCCTTCTTCTCTGCCATGGCCGTCACCATCATGTCTGGACTGGCATTCGCCACCGTCCTCACCCTGATCGTGGTGCCGGTACTCTACTCCATGTTCTACAAGGTCAATAACCCCCGATAGTGACCATCCCCCATAGACTCCGGTCCCGCAAACCGGAAAAAGAAAAGGGCCGAGATTGCACACTCGGCCCTTTTTGTTTTTGAGATTATCTCCCTGATACAATCGTTACCCTTCAGCCCCCAGCTTTGCGGAGAGCTTGCGGAACTCGTTACGCATCTCAACGTTTTGAAAAACCATGAGCTCAGGGGTCTGCAGCCCGGACATGCGTTCGAGCATGGCGTTGGCATCGCGCATGAGGGCGATGAGGTTATGCGCCCCCTGCACGGTCTGATACGTATTGAGAGCCGCATCATACTCGTCAGCCACCTTCTCTCGGGCGTCCACGATGCGCTCCCGATTCTTCTTCAGGTAGTCTGCATAGAGATTGGCCGTATCCCGGGTCAATGTCTGAGCCTTGAGGTTGGCCTCGTAAATTTCGCGAAATTTCTCCGGCTCGTCGGAAATCTTGTCCTCGGTTTCATCCATCAGGTCTTCCTGCTTCTCGACAATCTCCTCGATGCGCACAAGGTATACCTCGTCAATCTTGTGCTCATACTGCTGATACAGGTTCAACAGGATACGCAGCAGCAAGGTGTGCATACCGTAGTAGCGCTTTGCCATCTCGATGTTTTCGTTGGCCTCGGACGTGAGTCGCTGCAACTCGGTGGTGATGAGCTTGACGTTGTTGAACACGGAAACCATCTGGACATCATCGGAACCCGTGACTGAGTAGACCAGTGTCTCCACCTGCTCACGGTCGACATTCATGCCGAGCTTGCGCATTTCTGCCAGCAGTTGGTCTACGAGTTCTTCCACCCTGCGGGTATTATCCTTTTCCCGAGCCGTGAGCGATGCGATCTCTTCATCAATGGTGGAAACGTCCTTTTTCCAGAGCTCCCACTTCTCCACCTTCTTGGGTGCGGCCAGACGCTCGGTCTTGAGCTCTGCCACGGTTTCGCGACAATGGCGAGAATCCTTCTGCAACTCCTGAATGGCCGCCTTGATGGTAGCCATGTCGGAGATGCCGAGCACCTCGATGCACTCGTCCAGCAAGTCATTGATGTCGTCGTCCACGCTATCCTTGTCTGCCTCGAACGGATTCCATGACGAGTCCGGGACATTGCCTCGCTGCTCCAACTCGGCCACAGCCTTGGACAGCCTGGGATGAACGTCGCTCCAAATGGCCTCCAGTGAGGACGCGGGCGCGGCCGTGGCCATCAGGGCCACCATGACAAGGGAATACAATAGGGTCTTCATGCGCTCTCCAAAACCGCGCCCGGCAATCCGGGCGCGGCACATTCTCTCAAAGGCTAATCGTCGTCTCCGCCGCCGTCGTCGTAATCGTCTTCATTATCAAGATGTTCATTATGACGGCTGGTACCGCCTCCGCCTCTGCGTCCCTTCTTACGCTTCTTCTTTTTCTTCTTCTTGTTGAATTTGATCACGAAGAAGATGAAGCCAAGCATGATCAACAGGCCAATTAAGCTTTCAAAATCCATTCTCTTCTCTCTCCCATACTTTTGATGTTGATACCCTTACTCTCCCCTTACGGGTCAAGCGATCTAATCGTCATCGCCGTCATCGTAATCATCGTCATCGTCACCACCGCCGCCTCCGCCGCCACGCATTGCTGAGGCCATGCCTCCGGGCACTGCCGTCAACTGCTCGTAGATGGACTGGGTGGGAGCCATCCACACCTTGCCCGCGCCGGAATAGGTCTGGAGCAACCCTTCACCGGAGACCGAGGTAGCCAGCCAGGACTTGCTGGATTTTTCCACGGTGTACTGAACGCTTTCCGAGCGCATGAAGGCAAAGCTGCCGTCCACGGAAAGCTTGCCGCCGCTGAGATCCATGATCTCCACTTCGTCGAGCGGGACGGGCGAAAGCACCACAGCCACGCCGATGCCGGAGATCTTGGTGGAGAAGAACCCCTTGCCACCAAAGAAACCGGCGGACATCTTCTTTTCCTTGTTGATGGCAATGTCGAGCTCGCCGCTGCCTGCGAAGAAGTACCCCTTGTCCACGACCACGCCGCCTTCGAGACCGCCGATGTCGTGCAGGAAGTAGTGCCCGAAGGTCGGCTCGAGATAGACATCACCGGTACCGCAGATCTCATTGACGAAGAAGGTCTCGCCCGTCAGGGTCTTGCGCAGGAGGCCCTTCATCATGCCGCCGCCGCTGCTGGTCTTCATCTCCAGATTGCCCTGCATGAAATAGAGCGCACCCGGCTCCAGGCGAATGGAAGAATTATCCAGACGGATGCGGACCACCTTGGCCTTCATACCCGCCTTGTTGGCGTAATACAGACGTTCCGCCGCAAAGGTGTTCCAGTAGCCCTTGAGTTCCTGCAATTCCAGAATCTCGAACACGGTCCCGTCAGGAGCCGTCTTCGATGCCGTGATGTCGAACTTGCCTTTGAGAGACATATCAATCCTCCGGTATTGTTTGGTTACTTCTTGTTCTTCAGGTTCTTCTTGTAGTCGGCAATGGCTCCGGCCACGTTGCATGCCTTGGCTGCACCGGGCCTGAAGCTGTATCGTCCACAGCCCCATTCACCGCCGATGCATGGACCGCTGCCATTATCACATGAGGGACTGCGTCCCTTGGTCTTTTGAGGATGATATCCGTTCGAATGGAACGGGCTGTTATGGCGGCACATACAGTGCAGAAGGTCCGTCCGACCTATCTTGGTCAGCACTTTGATGGCCACTTTTTCATATTTATTCAATTTGACCAGCTTGTTGGCGTAGTTCATCTGGGCGTAATGCTGCACGGAAGGCTTCCAACCGCAGTCCTTGGCCATCTTGGCCATTCTCACGCGGTAGGCCCCGGCGCCACCATCCATCAACGTACAGGCGAGCTTCTTGGACTGATAGTTCTGGGACATCTTCTGACAGCCCTTGCCTTCGCTCCACTTTTTCAACTCGGCATCGATGTCGTTGCGAATCTTGGCGTAGGCAGCAAAGGTCTTGGCATCATCACAGGAGCCAGCCCAATAGTTGTTCCAGCTGTCCTTGGTTCGCCCGAAGAAGCCCTTCTCGTCGCGAGCCTTCTTCATGGTGTTCGACATGGCGGAAAGGCATTCCAGATTATCGAAGTCGCGCTTGTACTCCTGCAACTGACGGCTGAACTTGGTGTTCTTCTTCTCTGCGGTGCGCCATGCCTCAAACTGATCCTTGAGGTATGCCTCCACTTCGGCTTCGCTGATCTGATCTGCCTTGAGCTTGGCAGCACCACCCGCCAGATTGCGGATTCGGTGCCCTTCGGTCAGGGCTTTGCGCACCATGGGGTTGGTGGGGTTCTTGATCATCATTTCCCGCACCTTGGCGTACGGATAGGCATAGCCCTGACTGAGACCAGCCCAGACAGCATCGCCCTCCTTGCCGCCGTCAAAGGCGAACTTGTACCCCTTGTAGAGATTCTGCGTGGTCTCATCGACAAGCATGTCGCGCACGGCAACCATGCCCTCGTACCCAGCAGTTCCCACGGCCACGGCCGTTGCCGTAGCGGGATGAATCTGGGCGGCGGAGGAAGTGAATGTCCAGATGGCACGGCGATAGTCGCCACTGTTGGCCTCAACCACTCCGGTGCCGGTATCCACGTTCAGCCCCACGTTCATGGCGTCTTCCATTTCGTCCAGACGCTTGATGAAGGGGTCACTCCCGAGCGCCGAACGCATCTTGTTCAGAAACGCTGCTTTCTTTCCGGCGGGCAATTTGGCCACGTACTTGGTGAGTAACTGGTCAGCCGAATTACGAACGGAACTCATGCAATCAGGACTGCCGCATGCCGTGACCATATTCTTGACCACAACGGTCACGGCCTGAAAAACGGCATCCGAATAATTACCCTTCTTGATTGCCGCGATGGAAGCACCACCATGGTTGTAGGTGTCCACGGCGACATTGATGGCCTTGGTCAGTTTCTCACCCGTCTTCGTGGGAAGATTCCACTTGGTAATAAGGGTCAGCCCCAGATTCTGAAGCGACTCTGCGAACTTGTTGTCACGCCCAAGGGTCAGATCCAGCTTGGTCATGGTGTCGATTTCACGGTCGATGCAATCGGCGTCCAATTCTCTATTCGCCACGGGCTGCACCAGCATGGGCGGAGTCATCTCCGTCACATCCGCGTAGGTGTAGATGGGCTGGTCAGGATAATAGTAGTTAGCCAGTTGGATGAGTTGCTTCCTGAGTTCAGCCACCTGAACACCGGAATTACACATCTTGAGAGCGCCCTCGCCCGCACTGGAGGTGAGCGGGATATCCGGCATCTCAGGCACGGTTATGAACTGCTCGAACTGCTCGTCGGAGATATCGAACTCCTCGTAATCAGGCAGTGAGTCGAGGAACTCCTGAGCCTCAGCATCTGCCGTGGCCTCGGCTGCAGCGACATCCGGCTGCGCGACCACCTCGACAGGCACGGTCAGGATCAGATCATTGGCGTCCGGGCCGCCGTACATGCGCAATTCAAGCGACCCCGGCTCGGCCGGGAGAGAAAAGGTCTGCGTCCCTTCATCCGCGAACTTGAGTTGCTTTTTTCCCAGCGCAACTTTGTATGCTTCATGCGTATTTCTCGGAGCGTCTGGTCGCATCAGCCCGAACCAGGAATCGGACGACCAGTCCTTTCGCGCGACATAATCCACGACCAGCGGATCAAAGGTGTACGTGGTGGGAGAAACGATCGTCATTGACGGTTTCCTGTCAGCGTACCCCTCGGGAAGCGCCACTTCAAAGCCAGCTTTCAAGACTGCCTTGTCAGCGTTGCGAGAAGGGAACATACGAAACTCGTATTTCCCGGGCTGCTTGGGTGCCACGACATACCAGGCCCCGGTCTTCTTCTGCTGGAGATTGAGATAGGCGACGTCCACCTTGTCCGCTTCTCCACCATTGGCATCAGGCGCATCGGCCGGCACCAAAGCGATCCACGCCTTGGGGTGCCAGTCCGGCATGGCGTTGAACACCAGCGAGAAGCCCTTCCCGGCTTCATAGGATTCCGAATCCAGCGCGATCTTGGGTTCACCGCTCCACTGAATATCCCTTACTTCAAAATCAACATGGGCCAGCTCCTGCCCCCGTCTGCTTCCTTCCGTGAAAACACGAAGAGAATACAATCCCTTTTCGCGGGGGGCAGCCATACTGATGACGCCGTCGCGCACATCACCAAGCCCCTTTGATCCCTTACGCTTGCTTGATGCCACGATATAATCTCCGTGCGGCACCTCAGCCGGAACCATCATAACGAAGGCTTTCGGCCATAAATCATTGGCAGGGGCTTCCACGGCAATCATCTCGCCGGGAGCAAAGACTGTTCTGGGAATGAATACGGCAGGAACAGGAGAGTCCTCATCCGGCACCACCTTGATAGTAGTGCGCGCCATGACCACCGCCTCCTTGGACGTATCGTTGGTCATGATCAATTCATAGCAACCGGGTTTGGGCGGCACATTTACCGGCACCACGCCATACTTGGCACCACCCAGTCGGCGGCCATCTATCTCAGTGCCAAACTGGACACTTTGATCCTTTACCGCTTTGCCGGGGGCGAACAGTCCATACCATGCAGGGCTGCTTTCAGGACCGACGTATCCAACCAGCAGGGTCTCACCCACAAAATACTGTTCCTTCACATTGGTGAAACCGTATCCCTCGTCGCTGTGTTCATTGATGAATGCACACTCGATTTGCGGGATGGGGATACCGTCTGCAGGACTCGGCGACTTGATGGAATCCACACCGAACAGCGACGCCATGAGCTTGTCGTACCAACTCATGACCACCTGTTTTGCCGCCTGCACTTCATCCGAAGCCATGACCTCGGAAGTCGTTTCCTTGGTCGCATCCCAGGCTTCCCCGGCCTGTTCCTTGACAGCCTGCATCTCTTCAGACTGCATCACCTCGGAAGATTTCTCCTTGGTCTTGTCCCACAGCTCGCCAGCGCTCTGCTTGGCAGCCTGCATCTCTTCGGAAGCCATGACCTCTTCGGTCTTGGCCTTTGCCTCGCCCCACAGGCTGGAAGCAGACGACAGCAGGGAATCCGCAACGGACAGCCGCTCCCATGTTCCGGCACCGGAAAGACTGTCACCCGAGACCGTCATGGTCTGGGGCTTCCACTCCTGCTTGTCACTACCCTGCCAGCGCCATTTGATCTCGCCGGAAAAGACGTTGGGATCATCCGTGGGCTTGAGCCTGAACGTTGTCTCCCCTTCGGTGAAACCATAAGCGCCAACCGGCCCCAACTCGGTGATGACGCCCACGATCTGGTCGCCATCCTGAGAAAATTTCACAGCGTGGCCATCCGCCCGTTTCCATTCTCCGACAATGGATGATTCACCTGCCAAGGCGACGCTGCCCATAACGACAGTCGTCAGCGCAACCAGTAAGGTTACAGCACAAATTTTGACCCATACACGCATCTCTCTCTCCGTCATCTCTTCTCTATTTGGAACCTTTACGTTTTCTCTTCACGCCGTGTGACTTGAGTGCAGCTTCGATCTCATCAAACCGACTCAATCCGTTGGCCATGATCTTGAAAATCCTGCCGTCCGCAGCATGGACCCGAATGCCAACTTCGTTGTTGTGCTGCATGGCAATACCCAACCCCGCAGCATGCAACGAGCCGCCAAACAGGATGAGTATCCGCCCCAACCGGGACGAAGTTTTGGATTCATATGATTGGAAATATTCGATACCGTCCCACGCAACTACGGACTCCCGTCCGCCCTTGACAATGCGCAGACCGTCGTCACTCACGAAGTACGCCAGACGGCTATAATGCAGACCTACCAGCAACAGCGCCAAGCCACACAACGCCATCAGCCACATGGCAATGGTGAGCCAGCCCCATCCTCCGTCCATGGACAGAATGGAAGCACCGGGAACATTATCCCAGATGATCAGGCACGGCAGCAGGCCAAAGCCCGCTGCAAGCATGAGTCCCAACAGGTCGGCAGACACCACGGCGCTGCCGTTGGAGTGGCGAATGGCATCAGCCCCCCACTTCCTGCGTGGTAAAAAGGCGTACAAGCACAGGCCCAACACGACCAACGCTACGCCCTGCCACTTTAAGGGACGCCAATATGGATAAGGGAGGTCCTGAAATTCCTGTGGGTAATCGTAACGGAAGGATAGCCACTTTGTGCCGTCGATGAGCACATATCCCTGAGGCATTGTTTTCAGGGAATCAAAGGGGGCTTCATCGGCAAAAAAGGCGAACTCGTTTTTGAAGTAACCAAAGCGACGGGACATCATCTCCGTATCGCCTTCGGGTTGCCCCATCCGCGAGAACAAGGAAGTCCATGCGTCACCGCTCACCGCCTGACGACGGTCCTTGGTCGCATGGAATTTGTATTCTTCAAAAGGAAGAATCTCATGCTCTTCCTTCCATTGTTTATACTGAGTGTAGCCCCGCTCAAAATCAGCCAGCTTCACAACCATGACCTTGTCTCCGGGCCACAGAAACAAGGCCCCTCCGACAAGTATCAACGCCAACACGACAAATCGTCGAATAATCTCAATCATACCGCCTGCACATAACAACCGCCAAATCGTCATCTTCCCCCGAAGAACAAGCCGAAACCGAAGAGAATTCTTAGCCTGACATTTGTATCATAACCACTTGAAGCGTCAACAAATAACCCACCTTACGAGCGACAGAAAATTTATCTTCTTAATATTTATATAGTTACCAGAATATATACAATTTCGTTTATGCCCGTTTCGTAGTGTGGCCCATCTGACAGCCATCAGACAATTTGACGAACAATATTTGCCTCTTGCGTTGCATATGGAGGGTATAGTTTGCTATCAATCGAATTTATGGACACCATAGAGGCTATCACTACATTTCTAGAGACCCGCAAATGGGTGGTCTTGGACGACCCCGAGGAGCATATATCCTTCCTCGCTGCGGGCGAATACAATGAGAATTACCGCATCACGGTCAACGAGATATACGGCGACGCATCCCACGTCTTTCGCATCAATCACGACAGCCAACTGGGGCTTGAGGACCAGATCGAGTACGAGTTCGCGGTGCTCCGCGCGCTGGTGCGCTCCGGCGTGACGCCGCGGCCCTTCTACTGCGAGCCCGACCCCAAGCTGGACGGGCTCGGCAAGGGTGTGCTGCTCATGGAGTACCTGCCGGGTCGCCCGCTGCAATACGAAAACGACTGGCGCGAGGCCGCCCGCATCTTTGCCAAAGTGCATTCACAACCCGTGGACCACAGCCTCATCGTGCAGGCCAATCCCATTCTGGACATCGCCAGGGAGAGCGAAGGACTCATTCATCGCTATCCCGATCATCCGATGACCAAACAGAAGCAGCTTCTCCTCGACTACCACGCCGAGATCACCCGGCTGGCCGAAGAAGCAGCCGAGGACTTCCGCGGCGATCCGCTGGTCATCGCCAACACCGAGGTCAACTCGCACAACTTCATCATCGATGACGAGACCGGGCGCGGCTGGCTGGTTGACTGGGAAAAAGCAGTCGTCACCAGTCGTTTTCAGGACATCGGACATTTCCTCGTGCCCACCACGACGCTGTGGAAGACGGACTTCCGCTTCACCGATGAGGGCAAGAAAAATTTTGTGGCTGCCTACCTTGACGAGGCCGGGCTGGACATGGATTTGGACACGGCCCTGCGCCTGACCGATCTCATGGAGCGAACCATCCTGCTGCGCGCCATGTCATGGTGCTTCATGGCCTACTACGAATACACGCGCGACGACCGCGCCCTGAAGAATGCGGACACCTTTGCCCGCATCGAGCAATATCTGGGAGACATGGAATGTTTCTTCGCGCAGAAGGCATAGCCAAATCCTTTGATGGGCAGCCTGTTCTGCGTGACGTCACTTTTGCCGTGGACAAGGGTGACATCGCCTCGTTCATCGGCCCGTCCGGCGTGGGCAAGACCACCCTGCTCAAGATCATCGCCGGGCTGGAAGAAGCTGACAGCGGCAAGCTCATCTTCGGCACACCGCCTGACAAGGACAACCCAGTCATTCTGGTGTTTCAGGATTACCTGCTCTTCCCCAACCTGACGGTTTTCGACAACGTGGCCTTTGGCCTGAAGGCGCGCAAGATCGCCAAGGCCGAGACCGAACGCCGCGTCATGGAGCTGCTGGATTTCTTCAATCTGGCGGACAAGCGCAACGACTACCCTGTCACGCTATCCGCAGGACAGCGACAGCGCGTGGCCATTGCCCGCGCCATGGTAGTCAATCCGGCCATTCTGCTGCTGGACGAACCCTTTGCCAATCTGGACCGCAACCTCAAGACATCCACGGCCGAGTTCATCCGCGACACGCAAAAGGCGTTTGGCGTCACCACCATTGCCGTGACCCACGATCAGGAGGAGGCGTCCCTCATGTCCGATCACGTGGGCGTGATGCTGGATGGTCAACTGGCACAGTTCGCACCGGCTCGTGAAGTATACGAACAACCGGCCAGTCTGGAAGTGGCCCGTTTCCTAGGCCCGGTCAACGAACTCCCAGTCGCCCTGTCCAAACGTATCGGGCTGGACACGCATCTGGGATATGCCCGCCCGCAGGATTTGCACGTTACAGCCCGCCCGGACGGTATGGGTGTCCTCACGGATATCACCTTTGCCGGGCAATACACGAAGTACACCGTCGACATCGACGGCACCCATATCACCACCCATGCAGCCAACAACGGCCTTTCCGTCGGCGACAGGGTGGACATCTTAGCCAACACCACCGAGGAGGGAGAATAAATGCGATTTGTAATGAACATCACCGTAGCGGTCATGCTCATGGCGGCATTGCTTATGGCCGGTTGCGGAGAAGCACCGCACAAAGAGAACGCCGAACCCCACGTCAAACTGCTGGACACTTCATGGAACGATATTGAAAAGCAGGCCCACGGCACCGAGGTCCGGTTCTACATGTATGGCGGCTTTGCGCACGTGAACAACTGGATCGACAACTATGTGGCCAAGGAACTTAAGGACCGCTACGACATCAAGCTGGTGCGCGTCCCAATGGACGCCGGTGTTTTCGTGAACAAGCTGATCACGGAAAAGAGCGCAGGCAAGACCGTTGGCTCCATCGACCTCCTCTGGATCAACGGCGAGAACTTCAAGGCTACCAAGGAAGCTGGCACCCTGTTCGGTCCCTATGCGGACAAACTGCCCAACTTCAACAAGTATGTGGACAAGGGGCTGGCCGGGTTCGACTTCGGCTACCCTGTCGAGGGATATGAAACCCCGTATGGCCGCGCCATGTATGTCTTCGAGTTCGATTCAGCTCGTACGCTGGAGCACCCTGAGAGCTTCACGAATCTGCTCGAATGGGTCAAAGCCCACCCCGGCAAGTTCACCTATCCGCAGCCTCCGGATTTCACCGGCTCCGCCTTCATTCGTCAGGCATTCTATGCGGTTTCTGGCGGTCCCGATCAGTATATGCACGGCTGGAATGAAAACCTCTTCAATGAAAATGCCCCCAAGCTCTGGGCATACCTGAATGAGCTGAAGCCGTACCTGTGGCAGGAAGGCAAGTCCTACCCCAAGGGCTCTGCCGAACTGGACACCCTGTTCGCCCGCGGCGAGGTAGACATCAACATGTCCTACCACCCGCTGCACGCCCAATCCAAGATTCTGGACGGCACCTATCCCGACTCGGTTCGCACCTTCATCATGAATGAAGGCAGCCTGTTCAACCTCCACTTCACGGCCATCCCGGCGAACGCGCCCAACAAGGCTGGCGCCATGGTGGCGGCCAACTTCCTGATGTCTCCCGAAGCCCAGCTCTCCAAGCTTGATCCCTCCAACTGGGGAGACTTCCCGGCCATCGTGGTCAATATGCTCCCTGAAGAAGAGCGCAAGCAATTCGATGCCATGGACCTCGGCGCAGCCACGCTGACACCGGAAGAACTGTCCAAGCAGTCTCTGCCGGAGATCCCGGCGGAATACCTGGAAGCTCTGGAAAAGGGCTGGGAGGAGAATGTCCTCAGGTAGGACTGAAGCCACTGCGGGCAGGACACTGCTCAAACTGTCGCCACTCCTGATCCCGCTGGCCCTGCTCTTTCTGGGCGGGCTCGCCATGACCGTGGCCCAATCCCTCGGTTTCTGGCTGCCCGTCCCCCATGAAGGAGGCCTGTTCGCGGCCTATGGGGAACTGTTACGCCCGCACATTCTTGCATCGGCCGCCCACTCGTTGTGGGTGGCCGCTGTTGCCACCGCAATCTCAGTAGCTCTCGGCGCGGTGTTCGCCTATCTCATCTGGCGGCTCCCCGAACGGCTGGAACGGCTCTCGGTGGTTTACAAGGTGCCGCTCATCCTGCCGCACATCGCCGTGGCCTTCATCGTGCTGATATTCTGGAGCCAGTCCGGCATCATGGCCTCTATCGGCCACCATCTCGGACTGGTAAACACGGTGCAGGACTTCCCCTCGGTCATTCACGGGGGCAGCGGTGCAGGGATGATCCTCGCCTACGTGTACAAGGAAGTGCCGTTCGTCATCATCCTCGCCTTTGCCGTGCTCAAGCGGCTGGACCCGAGGCTGGTACAGACCGCAGCCATGCTCGGTGCTGGTCCGGCAACCATCTTCTTTCGGGTGGCCCTGCCGCACATGCGCCCGGCCCTGCACACCGCGTCCATCATCCTGTTTCTGTACGCCTTCGGGGCCTTTGATATCCCCTTCCTGCTCAGCGAGAGCTCGCCCGGCATGCTCAGCATGGAGGTCTACAATCTCTACTTCCGGCGCGACCTCATCAACCGTCCGGTGGCCATGGCCATTCTGGTCTGCATGGTGATCTTCTCCCTCGGCTTCATCGTGGCCTACACCCGCATCGCCGCCCGCTTGAGCGGCAAGGACAGGAAGCTGTGATGTCGCACCTCTACCGTACGCTCATCTTCTCGGTCATCGCAGCCGCCTCCCTGCTCCCCTTGTCGGTGCTGGCGCTCTATGCGGTGGCTCCGGGCTGGAAATTCCCTGACCTGATTCCGGCCAAATTCGATCTGCGCGCGGTGCACTTTCTCGCCTCACAGGCTGGCCCAGTGACGCAACACATGCTCTCGTCACTGGCCTACTCCCTGCTGGCGGTCCTGCTCTCCTTTGGCCTGTGCATCGCCCCGGCTCACCATTTCGCCCGTCGCCATTTCAAAGGGAAAGCACTGATGGAAGGACTCTTTCTGGCCCCGGCGCTGGTACCGTCCATGGCCTTTTCCATGGGCGTCCACTTCCTGTTCATCAAGGCAGGGCTGGCCGACACCTTCATCGGCATCGTGATGGTGCTGACCATATTCAGCTACCCGTACATGCTCCGCGCCCTGACCGCGGGGTATCAGGCATTCGGCGAAGAGTTCGAACTATGCGCAAAGAACTTGGGTGCCGGGCCAATCCAACGATTTCTGCAAGTCGACCTGCCTATGCTCATGCCTGCCGCCATCGCAGGCGGCTCCGTGGTCTTTCTGGTGGCCTTTTCCGAATACTTTCTCGTCTTCCTCATCGGCGGCGGTGCCGTTGACTCCTTCACCGGCTACCTGTTCCCCTACCTCAACTCTTCCGACCGCAGCCTCGGCTCGTTGCTGACGCTGGTCTTTCTGACGGTTCCGGTGGGGTTATTCGTGATTATCGAATTGGTTGTTTCGAGAATGTATCGGCGAAAAGGTATTTACTAATTTCTCCAAAAGAGAACGCAAAAAAAGGCCGTCCCCATGAGGACGGCCTTTTTTTTGGCAAATGAATTATCTGAGACGCTACTCTTTCGGCATCTTCGAAGAATTGAGAATGCTGAGAACATACTCACCCAGATGCTGGGAGGCGTTGATGAAGCCGAGCACCTGAAAGAGTCGCTGATACTGGAACCGCTCGGTCACGCCCTGGGGACGCAGTTCGAGGAAACGACGCTCGGTGGCATCACATGCGGCGGCAAGCCGATGCGGGTCATGGGGCGTTCCGGTACCGATGGCGCGCAAGGCATCACCAGTGGCGCGAGTGAGCTCCATGAGTTCGGGGGCCATGATGATGTCAAAGGCCTTGCCGTCCACCTCGTTGAGCAGCACCAGCATGGCCTGCACGCGCTCGATGGATGAATTGAGGGCGGACACCTGCATGGAGAGCAGTTGCACGTCGTCGCGGAAGAAGCGGCGCTCGTGGGCATAGACCTTGTGGAACATTTCGCGGTTGTTCTTGGTTTCCACGGCCAGATCAAAGAGGAGGTCAGGGTCGGTCTTCTTCTGCAGGGACAGGAAGTTGCCCATGATGAGAAGGTAGTGATCGGCCAGCTCGTCATACTGCTTTTCGATGCGCTCACGCAGAGCCAAACCTGTACGATTGGGCCAGATAAATACAGAAACAAGGAAGGCGGAGAGCACACCAACGCCAATCTCGCCCACCCGGTAAAGGGCGAAGAGGATACGCCCATCGTCCTGCATGGCGGTCAGGTAGACGATGGAGACGGTAATGGCGGCCATGCGAAAACGGACATGGTACCGCGTCAGATAGGCGCATAGCCCTGTTGTGATGAAGATACCGAGCAGCGTGTAGTAATGCGTGGCCGGAAAGATGACGATGGCAGCGATACCGATGACCGCGCCAATGGCCGTACCTGTGAAGCGGTACAGACACATGTGAATGGAATCCGACACCTGAATCTGCATGACGATGACCGTGGAAACCACGGCCCAGTATGCATAGGGCAGCCCGATGAGATCGGAAAACCAGTAGGCCAACACACTGGCAAGACCGACCTTGATACCGTGACGCGTATGCCCGGTGGTCATATATTTTTGTAGAAATGCCATGGTAATTGGTTCCTCGGCCGCTCATTCTCTGATGAAATATCGCGGCGCAGAACGGTCCCTTTTCATACATTGATTGATCAGTCAACCATTATCCTGCAACAAGTTCCCGGTTGGGGTGCCAGCAAACGAAAAAGCCCACCGCCGGGAGACGATGGGCTTTTCGGAAAGCGAAGTCGTTCGCTCTACTAGTCGTCCATGTGTCCTTTCAGCGCGTTACAGAGCTGGTCGGCACAGGAAGTGTCCTTCTTGCCGCAGGTAATGCCGCTAAGTTTGTCCACCACATCGTCAATGTCCATGCCTTCAAGCAGCTTGGAGATGGCGGTCAGGTTGCCTTCGCAGCCACCAGTGAAGTGGAGCTTGGTCAGTTTGTGATCCTCCACCTTGTAGTGGATCATCTTTGCGCAAACCAGTTCCGGCTTGTAGGCGTCAACGTCGCCGGCCTGACCTTCGGTGGGATTCAGCGGGGAAAGGGGAGCAAGATCAAGTTGAAGTGTTTCCATGGGGTTCCGTCCATTTGTCTAATAGAGTTTCCGAAAACGGCAGCCGCGAGGGGCTCCCTACAGGCGCAAGTTGTACGCCATGTCTGAATGGCTGTCCACATATGGGGACAACCCTGACAAATGAAACTAAGTCGGAAGGCGACGTAGTCAAGGTGCGACTAGTCGAGCAGAAAGAGCTCGACAACCTCGATGGCCGTCCATGCCTGATACAGTGCCATGAGATAGAGAGTGACATTGGTGATGCCGTGAAACAGAGCCAGTCCGGCACGCTTGCCCTTGGGCTTTTGTAGCATCAATCCGGTGCCGAGGCTGACCAGAATGAGCGGTCCCATGGCAACGCCTACGTAATAGTGGCCGCCTGTCAGGTTCACGCTGCCCCAATAGAAGTGAGCCATGGCTAAACCGAGGGCAAGACCAAGCAGCCAAAGACAGTGCACCATCTTGCCCAGCAGGACATGCCGCTTCCAGTTGAAAAACGCCTTCTGACCCAGATGCTGGAACTTGAAGCGCATGTAGCCCATGTACATGACGTAGGTGGCGAGGATCAGGCAAACGGCCTGTATGATCGGATGTATCCAAAGCATGTCCAACTCCGGGTCAAGGGGTGTTCATCAATAAAAAACATAGGGTCAGTGGCAGGGAACCGTACATGGAAGCCGAAGCAAACCGCATGCGGCCAGCCAATACGGACAGGACCGCCCCGCCACCTGCCAGCAACAACACGGGCGGTACCAGCCATCGCAGGGAGGCTGGCCCGGCCAGTCCGGCCAGACAGCCGAGCCCGACAAAATACGCGCCCACCCAGATCACCATCAGCCGGGAACGGATGTGCGACGACAGGGTCGCCTCCAGCATGGCAAAACCGGCGCGGCGGTAATCGTCACGATGCTTCTCAGCCAGCAGCCAGAAATGGGGCACCTGCCAGAGATAAAAGATTGCAGTCACGCCAAGAATACGAAAATCCAGAGCGTTCCCACCGGCGGCCAGCCATCCGGTCAACGGAGGCACGGCCCCGGCAAAGCCACCTGCCAGCAACGCCATGGGCGTTACCCGCTTCAGCGGTGTGTAGAGGCCATTGTAAACGGCAACGATGGCAGCGCCCAACAGCAGGAGCGGCCAGCCCCCCGCGATGAAGTACAGACCGCCACCAGAGAGCATCCACAGCAGGGCCATGCGTAACGCTGCATTGACCGATAAGGCACCGGTCGCCAACGGACGGTCAGCAGTGCGCTCCATGCGCCGGTCCTGCTCCCGCTCCTGAATCTGGTTCAGGGCCGAACAGCCAGCGCACAGCAGGAATGAACCGAGCGCGGCGGCCACAGCCAGCCATGACTCGGTCACACCGTGGTAGTACGCGCCGAACAGGCTGCCGCCCGCCACGGCAAGACTCACTCGCGGGCGCGCCAATCCAAGGACCGCATGCATCACTAGCCGTCCCCCTTACCAAGGGACTTGAGGTACTTGATCAGCCCTTCCAGTGTCTCTTCGTCAATATCATCGTACGGCGGCATGCCGTCATCATATCCTTCGGGAATCCATGCCGATGGATTCGTAATGGCCTCACGCAGGTACTTTTCGTCAATCTTGACGGTCTTGGACTCGCCCGCTTCGTTGGTGACGGTCCGGGTCTCGCCAAAGAGTCCCTTGAATGTGGGACCGACGTCGTCCTCGCCCGTGGTGGTATGACAGGCCAGGCATCCTTCCTCGTCCGCCAGCTTTTCACCGGGGTGTCCTTCTCCACCGGTCATCAGATACTGTGCGATAAAGTCCAGATCGTCCTTGGACATTTCTCCGGCAAAGGAAGGCATATCATCGTCCCAGTCCTTCACCAGCAATGCGCCGGGTTCCATGATGGACTGCTTGATATACGCCTCGTCAGCCGTGACCTTTGCCTCGGTGCCGTCAGGACGGATGACCAAAAGCTCCTTACCCGCCAGATTCATGAGTGTCGGCGCAACATCCTCGCTGCCGTCCATGGAATGGCAGTCAAAGCAGCCATACTCTTCCATGAGCTTGAGACCCTGCTGGCCCGACTTCTTGGTCTCGTTGATCCAGATATCGAATGTGCCCTGCTCCACCACGCGCAGCACGGCCAGCATGTCGGCGTGCTTGAGGCCGCAGTACTCGGCACAGAAAATATCGAACTCGCCGGTCTTGTCCGACTCGAACCAGACCTCGGTGTCCATGCCCGGGACCATATCCCATTTCACGCGCATGGCCGGGATGTAGAAACTGTGGATGACGTCGCGGGCCTTGAGGTTGAGCTTGATGGGCGTATTGACCGGCACCACCAGCTCCGGCGCGCTCTTGCCGTTTTCATAAGTGAAGAGCCACGACCACATGCGGCCTTCCACCTGCACTTCCATGGCTCCTTCAGGAATGGTGCGCATGGCCTGAAAGCTGGTCCAACCGGTCCAGAACAGGCCAAGCACGATGATGGTGGGCAATCCTGTCCAGACGATCTCCAGCCAGACGCTGCCCTTGATATCCGCTGCATTCGGGTGACGTTTATGATGATACCGCCACAGAAAGAAGAGCATTGTCGCGGTCACGGCCACCAAGATGAACACGGAGAAGCCGAGGATGATCAGGAACGCCTGGTCCACTTCCTTTGCTGCGCTGAATACCTGTGGATACATAGTCTACCTGTATGCCGTGTCGAAGAAGGTGAAGCCGATAAATATGGCCAGAATCACGAAAGCCACCAACACCATGAGCTTGAGCGTCGTGTTCTCGTACTTGAGGTGCATGAAGAACATGACCACCAGTAACGCCTTGGTGGTGGCCACGGACATGGCGACCAGCACATTGAGGAAGTCGAGGTCAATGCCCGACACCACCACCGTGATGCAGGTCAGCACCATGAGCGCGGCCCAGACGCCGATAAAAAGTCCGTAACCGGGACCGTGATGATTCGTATTCGTCTCGTTCATACGCGTCCCTTCCTAGGTGATGAGGTAATAGAGTGGGAAGAGGTAGATCCAAATGAGGTCCACCAAATGCCAGTACAACCCGGCGTTTTCCAGGGCCACAAAATGATCAGGGGTACACTTCTCCCGCCGGATGAGCCACCAGACCCAGCCGAGCACCGCCATACCGATGATCACGTGGATACCGTGCAGCCCGGTCATGGCATAGTACAGGGCGAAATAGGCCTGCTTGCCCGGTGCCCAGTCCGCTATCTCGGTAGATCCGGGATAGATGCCGTGATGGAACTTTGCCGACCACTCGAAATACTTGATGACCAAGAAGCAGCACGCCAGCAGGATGGTCAGGCCGATAAGCATCTCCGACCGTTTCCGCTCTCCCCGCTGCAGGGCCACGATGGACAGAGCCGCGCACAGGGATGAAGTGATCAGCACCACGGTGTTGGTGGTTCCCATGGTCACATCAAGCAGCTTGCTCGCCTCGTGAAACTCCGTGGGGTACCGCTGGAAGGTCACGGCAAAGAGCACGAAAAGACCGCCGAAGAGGAGGATTTCCGTGAACAGGAAAATCCACATCCCCATCTTTGCGCCCTGATAATCATGATGCTCAGTCATGGTCCCTCACTTCGTGGAAGTCATAGGGGCCGTGTGTGACCACGGGTTCCTCGTCGAAATTGTGCGAGGGCGGCGGTGAAGGCAGCGTCCACTCCAAGGTTGCCGCCTGCCACGGGTTGCGCCCGACCAACTCTCCCCGATAGCGGGAATGAATCAGGTTGTAGAACATCAGGATAAGACCAATTGCCGTAATCCACGAGCCGTAGGTGGACCACTGATGCAGCTCGGTATACTGCGGCAGATAGTCGTAGTAGCGGCGCGGCATCCCGGCCAATCCCAACAGGTACATGGGGAAATAGAGGCCGTTGAGGCCCACTACGAGAATCACGGCGCTGATGTTGGCCAGTTTCTTGTTATACATGCGCCCGTAGATTTTCGGGAACCAGTAGTGAATGGCCGCGAACATGCCGAAGCCGGTGCCGCCAAAAATGACATAGTGGAAGTGGCCCACCACGAAATAGGTGTCATGCACGTGCATGTCTGTACCAGCCGAGCCGAGCACCAGCCCGGTGATGCCACCCATGGCAAACAGGAAGATGAAACCGAGGGCAAAAATAAGGGGCGGTTCCGGTCGGATGGCCCCCTTGTACATGGTGGAGAGCCAGTTGAAGACCTTGACCGCCGAAGGCACGGCCACGACGAAGGTCAGCAGCGAGAAAACCATGACCGCGGTATCGGACATGCCGGACACGAACATGTGGTGCGCCCAGACCAGCGAACCGGCAAAGGCGATGGCGAGACTGGAGCCCACGATGGTCTTGTAGCCGAAGATGGACTTGCGGCAGAAGACCGGGATGATGTCCGAGATCACACCCATGGCGGGCAGAATCATGATGTAGACCGCCGGGTGGGAGTAGATCCAGAACAGATGCTGGTACAGGATGGGATCGCCGCCCCGGGCCGGATCAAAGATGCCCATGCCGAGCAGTCGCTCGATGGCGATGAGCACCACGGTGATGGACAGGATGGGCGTAGCCAGCACCTGAATCCATGCCGTGGCATAGAGCGCCCAGGCAAACAGGGTGAGGCGCGTCCACTTGAGCCCCGGCGCACGCAGTCGGTGTATGGTGACGATAAAATTAAGCCCCGTCAGGATGGACGAAAAGCCGAGGATGAACACACCTGCCACGGCCACCGAGACGTTGGTGGACGTGACAGCCGAGAACGGCACGTAAAAGGTCCAGCCCGTATCCGGCGCGCCACCGCCCGTGAAGAGAGAGACAAGGGCGATGGCGCCGCCGATGATGTAGAGCCACCACGAGAACATGTTTAATCGCGGAAAGGCCACGTCCTCCGCCCCCAGTTGCAGGGGCAGGAATATGTTGCCAAAGGCGGCCGGGATGGACGGGATGACCACGATGAAGATCATGATCACACCGTGCAGGGTGAAGATGGCGTTATACGCCTGCGGACCGATGATGTCCTTGCCCGGCCCGAAGAGTTCCAGCCGGATGATCAGCCCCAGCAGCACACCCACCACGAAGAATAGGGCAATGCACCAGAGGTAGAGCATGCCGATACGTTTGTGGTCGATGGTGAAAAGCCATTCCAGTATCCAGTGTCGCCCCTTGGGGGCCATGAATCCCTGCGCGGTATCCGCCATGGTCTATCGCCTTTTTTTCTTGCCGCCGAGGATGAGCCACGCCAGGAAGATACCCACGAAGCCGAGAATGGAGAACCCGGAAACCCGCAGGATATCAAAGACGTAACGTCGTCCGTCAGGATCGTAGTTATAGCAGTAGGAGAGCAGTCGCTTGATGGAGAGCCCGGTCTTGCCTTGTGCGGCCTCGGTCCCTGCCATGGTGATGTCGAACGGCAGGAACGTGGTGCCGTACAGATAGCGCACAACCTTGCCGCCCGGCGCAATGGCAATGGCTGCCACGGGGTGTGCCCACAGCTTGCCCTGCTTTTGCACGGTGTAGCCGATGGCATCCAGCGTCTGGTCAATGGACTGCTGGTCGCCAGTGAGAAAAGTCCAGTATTCGGGCGGGAACTTGCCGTCGAGAATGGCGGTGTAGTTGCGCTTGGCCCGGGCAGCGTCCTTGGTCTGCTCCTCGGGCGCAAAGCTCAGGGAGACGACCTTGATCTCCTCGCCCGGTTTCAGCGCGACCTTGGGCAGGATGGAGGCAAAACCGCCCTGCAGCAGGTTGCAGACGTCGGGACAGCGGTAATAGATGGGAAGAAGCATGACCGGCGTGTCTTTGACCAGTTCCAACAGGCGCACCTTGTTGCCTTCGGAATCGGTGAATTCCACGTCCGGCAGCACATTGCCCAGCTTTTCCTCGATACCCACCGGGATGTCTGCTTCCTTGACCTCTTCCATCATCTTTTCATGATCGTGGGCCTCGGCATCCATCCCCTCCATGTCATGATCTGTCATGGACTGATCCTGATGGGCCTCGTGACCTTCCATGGATTCATTGGCCATGTCGCCATGATCCATGTGGCCCTCTTCCGTTAGGTCCAGCTTGGAGTGGTCCTTGCCATCATGCGGCATGGCCTCCTGGGCCATGGAAGAATGGTCATCACCATGCTGCATGGAACCGTGCTCAGTGGCCGCCCACGAGGGGGCGGCCATGAGCACGATAAGTATTGCAATCGCGATGAGCCGTTGCATGGCGCACCGTTACATGGAGCCGATGTGGTCGGCCATGGCCTTGATCTCCTCGGGGGAGAACTTGCCCAGCACGCGAGCCATGGTCTTCTTTTTCGCTCCGCCATAAGAGCCGTCCAGATAGCCTTCCAACTTCTTGTGGATCATCTCGGCGCCCTGTCCCTTCAGGACCACGCCACCACCAGCCTTGGAAGAATGGGTGCCGTCATTGTGACACTTGGCGCATTTCTTTTCGTACAAAGCACCACCGTCAACAGCCAGGGCGGCGGTCACGGACAAACACAGAATGGCAGAGAGCAGAAACAGAACTTTTTTCATTTGTAAAACCTCATTGGTATGTAAGTAATAAAGAAACCTATTTAGCAAAATAGGCTAAATTACCATTCATTGCAATGGACTGTTGCTTTTTTTACTACCACCACCAGTTTTCCAAAAAAAGAGGCCCCGCTGCAATATGCAGCGGGGCCTCATCGTTTGTGGGCTTATGCCGTTTTAGTAGTGCCGCCAGGATCCCGGAGCCTCGCGGTAATACTCATCCATGTATTCGCTGATACCGATGCGAACTTCATCATTCACCTCGGCGCGGGTCACATTCAATTCGGGATCAAGCCCCACATCAAGGGCAATTTCACGCAGGTGGTGTTGCACCTGATCGGCACGAATACGAAGGTTCTCGTCCTTTTCCAGACGTTCCTTGGAGAAACGGGCAGCAGTAATGAAGGTCATGGCAACCTCCTTGGCGTCTATTTCTTAATGAGAATGAACTTTCTTTACTCTGTATAAAATAAGTCGCCGACACCGTTGAGGCAAGCCTGATACTACTTCTTGAACATCTTGAAATCGGCTAGGAACTTCTCCCGCTTCTCCTTCACCTGCGTGGCGTTGGTCATGATCATGTCCAACTGCCGGGTGTGGGTGACGAGGTAGCCTATGATCTTGAGCCGGTAATCCATTTCTTCGCGATCAAGCCCTTCTACACGGGCGAACATGTTGTCCTGACGAATACGCACACGGAAGTCGAAATCCTCCAGCAGATCACCGATGAATTTGGCGCGCAGAACACGACGGTCCACGTTGGCCGCCCCGCCCTTGAACTGGAAGCTGGCGTAATTCTCGGAGATCCGGTCACTGACCAGCGACTCCACGCCACAGAAATGGAACCCGAAGCGAGACTGGAGGCAGCAATAGTTCTTGGAGATCATGAAATAGTTCTTCTGGGTGTAATGCGAACGTCCGGCCGGGACCAGATTGGGATTGGCCGTGGCCTCGAACATGACGGACATGAGCCCGCCCGCATGCATGGGCGGCGGGCCTTCCCATGGCACAGCCTGCATACCCTCCCACAAGGCACGCATGGGAAAGGAATCCACATGCTCCAGCAACACGCAACGGTCTTCGCGGTCTTCGCCCTCCGGCGAGATGCCGTCATCCAGATTTAGCACCCAGAACTGCTTGGGCACGCCGCAGATGAGCTGGCGCGACGCCGCCTGAATGAAGTCCTCATGGGTACTCATCTCGAACATTTCCCGCACAGCCATTTCATGGGCAAAGCGCATGATGTCGTGCAGGGTCTTGCAGCCGGAAGGCCGGAACTCCGGCGCCTCGGGATTGGTCAGATTGAGGCGGACAATATGCCGCGCCGCCCTGCGCAAGGTGGCCTGCACCGGACTGCCGCGCATGACGCGCTGCCTCGGTTTCTCCACCAGCAGGGCCTCGACCGCGCCGTCGTAGACGCCGTGCCCGTCCGCATCCACAGTGACAATCTGGCCGTTTTCCAGACTGTCCATGGCACCCTTCACCCGAAAGATGGCCGGGACACCGAACTCGCGGGCAACGTTGGCGAGGTGCCCGGCAATACCGCCCTGCTCCGTAATCACCGCGCTACATCGATCCAGCAACGCCGCCCTGCTGGGTAAGGCCTGCCGTAACACCATGACACCGCCGTCAGGAAACGTCAGGGCATCCGCATCTTTACGAATCACATGAACCGGCCCGACACCAACACCTGGACTGGCTGTGCGGCCACCATGCAGAAGGGGGGACGGCAAATCGCCCACGGCTTCATGAGGTCCCTCATCTTCATCCATCAACATCAATGGACGACACTGCAACAGGTGGAACACACCGTCGTCGGTGACGGCCCACTCCACGTCCTGCGGCAATCCGAAATATTCTTCCAGCTTCACGGCCTCGGCTGCCACGCGAACAGCTTCCTCATCACTGAGGGAGGGAACGTTCTGGTTCTGATCCAGCACCTCCAGTCGGCAGATGCCCTCGGCATCGTGACATCCGTACTGTTCCACCTTTTCGGCGACCAGTCGCTCCACCACTTCTGCGGGCTCACGGCCGACCTGAAATTCATCTGTGGCAATGGAGCCGTCCACAACCGCCTTGGGCAATCCCCAGACCGAATGGACCGACACCCGCTCATCGCGGATATTCACCGGGCTACGGGAATAGGCCACACCACCGGAACGAGCATCCACCATAACCATACAGCCCACGGACATGGCGACATCCTCGTCTCTGATCCCCTGCGCCAACCGATATGCCATGGCCTGCAACGAATACTTGGACGCCACGACCTCCTTGTAGGCATTCAGCAGGGAACTCCGGTCCACGTTGAGGATGGATCGATACTGCCCGGCAAACGAGGCGCCTTCGATGTCCTCGCCCAACGCCGAAGAACGGACAGCCAGCTTGACCTCTTGCCCTGTTGCGGCACGCAGGTCATCGTAGGCGGCCAGAATCTTTTCTGCCAACTCATTGGGCAAACGGGCATCGATGACCATCTGCATGATACGGGATGAGAGCCTGAACATGGCTTCCCGGTCATCGGGATCAACCATCTGGATGAGACGATCGATCTCCTTTTCTCTGCCACCAGCCCGCATATAAGCGCGAAAGGCATCGGTGGTTACAACGAATCCCTCGGGGATATTCATGTTCAGAGCACGCCCTGCCTCCCCAAGCATAGCCATCTTTGGGCCGGTCAGATCGGCGTGATCACGGCCGACATCAGCCAGATTCAGTACCAGCACCCGGGGCGGCTTGTAATCCTCCCCCGCTTCCAGATGCGGCATGATGTTGGCCTGTATGGATTGGTAGGCAGGCATGAGACCTGCGTAAGCCTTGGGGTTGAGTTCCGTCAGGTGACGAACCATCTGAAAGATGGACGTTGAGATACGCGTACACAAGGTGCGCACGTAGTGCATCCCGTAAGGAGTGAAGCCACGCAAGGCCTCCTCCAACTCTCCCATCAGTTCATGGGCGTTATTATTTGCCTGAAGCAGCAGACGGAAGTGATCGTACCGCTCCGACAGGGTCCGGCGCATCTCGGCGATTTCTTCCGGTGATTTTTCCGGTTTGCCGAAGAAAGGAAACCAATCAAAAAAGCCCATACAACTCCGGGGTCAGGTTATTCCTGTTTGCAACCAAGCCGATCCACGGCCCAATTGTGCATGATCTCCAGCATGGGAAAGACGGAATGGCCGAGTTCAGTCAGCTCATACTCCACCCGAGGCGGTACCTCGGGAAACACAGTGCGCACCAGCAGACCATCGTCTTCCATCTCTTTGAGCTGTTGAGTCAGCATCTTCTGGCTCACGCCGGGTACGATGCGCTCCAGCTCCTTGTACCGCATGGGCTGCTCATGCAAGTGCCACAGAATCAGGCTCTTCCACTTGCCGCTGATCATGTCCATCGTCACCTCGACCGGACAGCGGTACTCTTTTCCCTTGTACGTAAGCATATCGCCTCAAAAAAAGTTTCCGCCCCAGGGGCGTGGTATTGTTCAATTCCTACCAAAAGGTTCGCCACGAATAAAATAGTGCCTTCTTGTGCAATGAAATTATTAGGTTACATTGTTTTCAACGAAATCAAACCGCAAGGAGAATATCAATGTCTTATCCCAGAAACTTTTCCCATATCGGCATCACCGTCACCGACCTGGACGAAGCTGTCCGCTTCTACACCGAGGTCATGGGCTGGTACGTCATCATGCAGCCCACCACCATCACCCAGGACGACTCCGCCATCGGCGTCATGTGCAATGACGTGTTCGGCGAGGGTTGGGGCAGTTTCCGCATCGCCCACCTGTCCACCGGCGACAAGATCGGCGTAGAGCTGTTCGAATTCCCCAACTCTGAACGCCGCGAAAACAACTTCGAATTCTGGAAGACCGGCGTATTCCACTACTCTGTTCAGGACCCCGACGTTGAAGGACTGGCCAAGAAGATCGTGGAGAACGGCGGCAAGCAGCGCATGCCTGTTCGCGAATACTTCCCCGGCGAAAAGCCCTACCGCATGGTCTACTGTGAAGACCCGTTTGGAAACATCGTCGAAATCTATAGCCACAGTTACGAACTGACCTACTCTGCCGGCGCCTATCAGGACTAACCAGGCAGAACGTATGGCCCGGTCCCCTGAACGGGGATCGGGCTAGCCGGTCCGGCTGATCTTCCGTTCCTTGAGCCGCTTCTGCTTGGCGGCGTCCTCAACCTTGTAAATCAGGTCCTGAAACTCCATGGGCTTCATGAGATAATCGAACGCGCCCAGCTCCATGCCGCGAATGGCGACCTCCACACTGGCGTGCCCAGTGAGCATGACCACCTCCATGAGCGGCCACTGGGTCTTGATCTGATTGAGAACGGCAATGCCGTCCATGCCGGGCATCTTCACGTCCAGCACCACCACATCAGCGTCGAAATCATGCAACTTTTCAAGAGCTTCTTCTCCCGAAGAAGTGGCACAGACCTCGAAACCTCTCTTGCCCAGTCGCTTCTCCAGCGTCTCCACGAAATGGACCTCATCGTCCACAAGCATCACTTTGATGTTGTCCACGTTGAGCTACTCCCTGTTTTGATCCACGGCCTCTTGGATCTTTGCAATGAGCTCATCCAGGTCGCAGGGTTTGAGAAGATAGTCGAAGGCGCCCTGAGCCAACCCTTCGCTGGCCGCCTGCTCCGAGCCATGGCCCGTGAGCATGATCACCGGCATCTCCGGGACCATCTTCTTGAATATCGTCAGGACTTCAATACCGTCCATGTCCTCCAGCTTGAGGTCGAGAACGGCAACGTCGAAGTCCGCCTTGCGCAACACCTGAATGCCGTCGGTGCCGCTGGGGGCGGCGGTCATGTCGAACCCCCGCCTGCCCATGCGCTTGGTCAGGACTTCCAGAAAGCCCACTTCATCGTCCACCAACAGGACGCGTATCGGTTCGTCGGTCATTTCCGTCTATACTCCTCGCCGCAGCGCAATGTGCCGGGCGCGTGCTTCCAGTATGCGGTCTTCATGGGCCACCTTCTTGTCATAGGCTTCGTCCACCTTGGCAAGCAGCCCGTCCATGTCGCACGGCTTCATCATGTAATCAAACGCACCGCGCTTCATGCCCTCGATGGCGTTCTCGACCGTGGCGTGACCGGTAAGCATGATCACCTCCACCAGCGGATGTTCCGCCTTGATCCGGGCCAGAGCTTCGATGCCGTCCATACCGGGCATCTTCACATCCAGCACCACCACGTCAATGGTCACCTTGCTGAGGGTGTCCAGTCCCTCCTGCGCGTTGAACGCAGTGGACACCGGATAGTTACGCATTTCAAGACGTTTTGCCATGGTTTCCACAAAACCCTGTTCGTCATCGATGAGTAAGATTCGTGCTGGCATTCAGACCTCCGTTTGGTTCCGCAATCCCATTGCGATGTTTTTTCTAACCTTCCCCTTGTTCCACATTGTCCGGATTACCCTCTGCCATGGGTAGCCGGATGGTGAATGTGGTTCCCTGATCCACTATGGACTTGACCGAGATTTCACCGTCCATCTTGTTGATGATGCCATAGATGATGGACAACCCCAGCCCAGTCCCCTTGCCCACCGGCTTGGTGGTAAAGAAGGGATCAAAAATTCGCGATAAATTTGCCTGTGGGATACCCACACCCGTGTCTGAAATGGAGACCACCACATTCTGATCTTCCACACGGGTCATGATATCCAGATTGCCTCCTCCCGGATCCATGGCGTCGATGGCGTTATTGATGAGATTGAGCAACACCTGCTGCAATTCGGATGCGCTGCCTTCCACGGCAGGTATGGAGTCGGCCAGGCTTGTCTCGATGAGTACATTGGCATAGCGGGCGCGCTGTTCGCAAAACTCGGCCATCTCCTGCACCATGTCGTTGAGGGAAATTTCTTCGACAGTGGGATCGATCTTGCGCGCAAAGCTCAGGAGCTTGTGGGTAATCTCACGGCAGCGCACTCCCTGATTGCGAATCTGGTTCAGTGCACGCTGGACCTCTCGCTCATTGTCGTCCTTGTTCAGCCCCTCATCCAGCAAATCCTGAATCCACCCGGCTTCTTCCACCATGATGGCCACCGGATTGTTGATCTCATGGGCAATACCCGCGGCAAGTTCACCCACACTGGCGAGCTTGCCCGCTTCGATGACCTGCTCGTTCATCATTTCCTTTTCCATGTCGGAGAGCTCGACCTTTCGAGCCATGCGTCGACTCATGAGGTAGGCCATGGCGCCAATGGAGATACCGCCGAGCAGAACCATCACGATCAAGAGATTCCGGGTACGATTGAGTGCGGAGAAGACATCCGAGGCTTCCTGCTGGAAGACCATAAGCCACTCGCCGGACTTCAACGGGCTGGTCACGAAGATGATATTCTCGCCTGTGACAGGATCGGCCTCGATGGTCATGGCGGCGCGACCGCGGCCCAGCTTTGAGGAGTTATCAACCTGCTTCACCAACTGGCGCAGCAAAGGCATCTCGCCGGTCATATCACGGCGGGGCGTGGTCTGAAATTCAGCATCCTTGTTGATGATGTAGGCCAGACCGGTCTCGCCTATGCGGATGTCTTCCACCAGCTTGTTGAAGGCGATGAAGTCGAGGGCGGTTCGCAGCACCCACTGCCGTCCCTCGCTCTCCATCTGGAGGGCGATGATGAAATGGGGAACGCCACGCAAGCCAAGGGAAACATCGCTGACATACACCTTGCGCTTTTGTACGTCCTTGAACCACTCGGCCTCGGCATAGTCGGCGCCCTCGAGCTTGTATGGACCTGCGTAGACCTCCTGAATGCCCTTGTCATTGACAAGACCGAGGTCCACGAAGTCGGTGCCATGCATACGCACCAGCACATCGTGGAGTTTCTTGAGACCGTCCTCATCCTGCAAACGGTTCACGCCGACCACTTCGGCCAGCACCTGTATTTCCGCAATCTTTTCTTCCAGAAAGACATCCACGGACTGGTCATGCTTGAGCACCAGTTCACGCAGATGGGCCTCCACCTTTTCTTCGTAGGCTACGCTGTATTGATATCCGGCAATAAGGGCGATGATGAAAAGCGGCGCAATGGAAACCAACACAATGGTCGCCATCATGGACTTGGCCAAACCGTGATAATACTGATGATCCGACATACCGCTTCCTCATGAGAACATTCACGATAGCATCAACCGCAACGCTACAGGCAGAGTAGAGCTTACACCTATCAGAAGAGTATCAAACGCATAGGAATAACACAACAACGAGGAAGCTTATCTTCTTCAACAACGTGAGATAGATAGGCGGCATTACCGCAAACCCACGGCCTACGGGGGCTGAGCCGGACAGAGAAGCCTGAATCAAGGCCACGAAAAAGGGGAAAAGAGAGATAAACCTTTGATAAGTTTTTCCCTCTTTCCCCCGTTGGTTCGGATGGAAAGTGAAATTATCCGCGCTGACGAATGCGCTCGGCGTTCAGCCTGCCGTCAATGTACTGGGCAATGGCTGCCACAGCCTGATCAGACGTGCGGAAAGTACAGAGTCCCGCTTCCTTGAGCTTGTCCACAAGGGGGTCGTACAGACGTCCGCCATCGATGACACCGATGACCGGGGTATCAAGGGTGGGCAGCAGATCCTCGATGAGGGCGGCAATGGAACGGTCATCCTCGAAATTGTAGTCCGCATGTTCCGGGTCCGCCAATGTGCGCATGACCGGAGACATGGGATCAAGCCCGGCCACCACGGCGTCCACGTACGGGTCCTTGGCGAGGATGCGGATGACATCGGCATGTACCTGGTCGTCGGAACCGGGAGTGATATCGAGGGGATTGGTGACGGTGACAAGGGAATCGAGACGTTTCTCGACAAACAACTCGGTCAGCTTGCCGCGCGTTTCTTCGCTCAGGGGGGCCAACTCCATGTGGTAATCGTCCGAATGGATGGAGTCGGCCATACCAACGGCCTCGAACCCGGCACCGGACATGGCGGCAAGGCGGTTGCCGTGAATGACCTTGTGATGCAGTCGCTCTGCCAGCATGAAGAGATGCTCGAACTGGGTGAAGGACTGGGCCACGATGGCACCGGCCTGACGTACGCAGGATTCGCAAACCACATAATCGCCTGCCACGGACGCGGTATGACCGCTGGTGGCGGACTGCCCTTCGGGTGTACGACCCGCCTTGTAGAAGACCACTTCCTTGCCCGCTAGCACGGCACGACGGATGGCCCGGCAGAACTCGAGGCCGTCCATGTCGTTGAACCCTTCGGCGTAGACGGCGATGACGTCCACGTCGTCGGAGTCGGCAAAGTAGGTAACGAGATCACCAAGGGTCAGGTCGGTCTGGTTGCCCACGGAAATCATGTAGGCGGGATCCAGAATGGGACACTGGGAAAGTCGGGTGAGCATGAACGCGCCGGACTGGGAGATAAGCGCCGCGCGATGATGGTTGCCGGAAGAGAGTTTGGGCAGCTTTTCCTCGGGGATGAACCACGTATCGTAGGAGCCGGGACGCGAAACCACGCCCATGCAGTTGCCGCCGAGAAAAACCGGTCCGCCACCTTGCTCGTGGGCTTCGTTGATGCGTGCGATAACCTCGCGGGCACGCTCCTCGCTCTCGGCAGTCTCGCCCAATCCTCCGGGGATGAGCATGACTGACTCGGCACAGTCCAGCCTGACGACTTCATCCACCAGCCCGGGCACCTGCGGCGCCCCAACAGCCACCACGAAAAGATCGAGTCTGGTATCCAGATCGGCCAGCGAATCCACACAGCGAACGCCGTCGATCTCGCCCCCGCCGGGACGGATAATAACCATGCCTTCCTTGTCGAACCCCGCGTCGATGACATTGTTCAGGATGATGCGACCAAAATTCATGCGCGTGGAAGAAACGCCGATAATGCCGATGGTCGCCGGATGCAGCAGCTTGCCGATCTTCTCCACCGGGCGGGAGGCCGGCAGGGAATCGGGCCGGGAGAAGCGGCACATGCCGTCCAGCGGCACCATGAGATAATCCGCGTAGGCAAAGGGATTGATCTCCAACTCCTCAATGACGAACGGCGCGTCCGGATTCTCCGGGGAATAATGGTTGGCCATGTCGATGAAGGAGGAGAAGCATTCGATAAGTTGCTCGTCCGTGACGATACGCCGCTGGCCACGAGTGAGTCCGGCCAGCTTCTTGTAGGAGAGCGTCTTTCGGAAGAGCTCGAAAAAGGTCTCGCCATCAGTCAAAGCCGTGGAGGCAGCCACCACGGCCTGCCCCTTGCGAAACCGCTCGGCATACAGCTCGGTATCGGTACCGCCCAGCCCTGCACCGAGGACCATGCCGAACTCTCGGGTACGGCGGATACCTACGATCAATTCATTACCGAAGGCCTGAGAATCGGGCTTCATAAACTCCACCAGCAATACGCCGCGGACATCGCGGGCGATGGCGGAGACCAGTGCTTCGCCGGACAACCCGGCATAGGCCTCGGGCGCGCCCTTGGGGTTGGCCTCCAGCATGGCGGCGTAGTTCTCCGGCACTTCGTACAGCATGCGTCGCCACGCCGAACGAATGCGGTCCGGCGTATTCTCCACCACGCGCACGCCACCGACTTCGGTTTTGTGCATGATGGTGGACGACACGATCTTGAGCACGGCCTTGTCACCGGGCAGAGAAGACAGGGTCTCGTCCGTGGGACGGGAGCCACGCGTCAACAAGATGCACTTGGGCGGTGTTTCGGCCCCGGAGTCGCGCAAGAGGTTGTACACCTCGTATTCAAAAAGGGTGTCGCGCCCCTCGCTGTGGGCCTGCTCGAAAATTCCGGTGATCGCACCGAAATCGATGCACACCTCCACGCCGCCGAAGGCATGATTACCGTTGTCCATATCGCCTCTCCCCCATGGTGAAAATGAAATGCGGACAGGCTACGGCAAGGGGGCCATTGGGTCAATGGGGTATGACGAAAAGTGACTGCTGGTCATTGTTCTTTCTTCATCACGAATTCGTTCGGCGATAATTCTGCATGACTTGAAAAAATTATTGGATACGGCTAGTCCTGATGCATGAAACTCTTTTTCTCCGCAGCGTTGCTCTGTCTGACGATTATTCTGATTCCGACCCTCTCCCCGGCCCAGGATGTCGCTGTGGGCCTCGACCACTTCCCGCCATGGAAAGTAGTGGAGAACGGATCGTTCAATGGAATAGATGTCGAGATGACCAAGGCCCTGCTGGCGGAAGTAGGCATGACGCCGACATTCATTGAGTGCCCATGGGCGCGCTGTTTGAACCTGATGCAAGTCGGCAAGCTCCAATTTCTGAGCGGTGTCCTCAAACGTCCTGAACGCGAAAAGTACCTGCTGTTCATTGAGCCTCCGTACAAGACGAAATCTGCCAAGGTATTCTACCGCCTTAAAACCTCACAGGACATCAAGTCCATCGACGACTTGCACGGAAAGATCATTGGCGTTCAGAGGAATGCAAAGTATTTCAATGAATTCGACAATAGAGAGAATCTCATGAAGGAAGAAGTGAACGACGACAAGTTCAACTTCCTGAAGCTGGCGAACGGCCGGGTGGATACGGTGCTCTCCACCGAGAGCCAGGGAGACTATCTGGTGAGCACCCTCGGATTGGGACACCTGATGACCAAGGCCACTTACCGCCACGACGAGACGGTGCCGGTCTATTTCGCGGTCTCAAAGCGCTCGGCTCTCGCCGGGAAAATTGACGAACTCAACGCAGCCGCCAAACGGCTCAAGGACAACGGCACCTTTGACGCCATCATCCGAAATTATTTTGATTTGCTGAAAAGCAGCCAGTGATCAGGACAGTCTCTTGGACTGAAGGTATTCGCCAAGAGCCATGTCATCCTTCATGGTGTGGTTGTAAAACCAGTCGCGCAGAAACTGAAATACCTTATATGGATCAGCGCCGTTCTTGCCTCGGGCCAATGCCTCGCTGACCCTTCGCCGAAAAAGATCGTGTTCCTTCAGGTGCAGATCCATGGTCGGATAGTTATACTCACGCATCAACGTATCCTCGGTGGCGAAATGCATCTCGGCGTAGTCGTTCATATCCCTGAGCAAACTGAAGGTGGCCTCGGTTGCATCCATGAGTTCCGACGAGTCAAACGCCTTATTAATCAGTCCAACCAGGACCTTATGTTCATCATCTATCCGCTTCACGCCGACAGAGAACTTGTTCTTCCACTCAATACAAGACGACATTTTACAACCTGTTATCCAATCATTGAACACAACCAGGAGAGCGAAACGCTCTGCCCCGGCGTCATAAACAATTCGAACCAGACACCCTTTCAGGTGGCTGCCATGAACGCGGCTCCCAGCACCCCGAGCAGGAGCAAGAGAATAATGAAACCGCCCGAAACAAGCAGCCCGACCCAGGGTACCCAACCGTTCACGCCGCCGGCATCGCGCAGGTACATGCGATAGCCGTCGCCATGGAACGCCTTGACCTCGGCGATCTTGGTATTGGCGTGTTTGTAGTAAAGATTGTTGGCGGCAACACCCCAGCCGATGACGATGAGCAGGTTGAGATAGGGAAGCCACAGGGTGATGAAGCAGATCACGGCCCACATGTACATCTTCCGGTAGAGAAACCACCAGAAGGTGAAGAAGAACGCAGCCCAGTTCCATCCGGGATGGAATCCGGTGGGATTGACGGAGTACCCCTTAAACTTCGGGATGAATTTATGGAGATTCCGGTCCACAAAAGTGGCGTAATCTTCATCGGAATGAGGCAGCGTAACGAGACTCATGACGTCCTCCGGGGAGATCGGCTGAAAAACAGCGGCCAATTCCGCTGCAACGAGAACAAGTTACAGCATCGCCTATCACATGGCAACACGCAGTAAACCAATAAAAAAAGCCGGGGCGTGATTTATCACGCCCCGGCTCATCATTCATGTGGTGTTCTAAAATCGTTCCAGACCAGCGTCTCCACCGGGCGGCAGTGCGGCAGGCGCCTTGCGCGTCATGCCGGCGGACTGCTGTCCGGTATTGAAGAAGTCCATCATGCGTTGAAGCCCTTCGGCCTGGCTGGACAGTTCTTCTGCGGTGGACGCCATTTCCTCGGAGGCAGAGGCTGTAGCCTGCGTCACCTGCTCCACGCCATCGAGGGCCGTGGATATCTGCTTGATGGCCGAATCCTGTTCTTCGCAGGCCGCGCTGATCTCGCTGACCAACTCTGCGGTCTTCTCGATATCCGGGACCAGCTCGTGCAGCATGTTCACGGCCTTGTCAGCCACGGAAACCGTATTGGAGGACAGCTCACTGATTTCGCCAGCGGCCTGACCGCTTCGCTCTGCCAGCTTGCGCACCTCGGCGGCAACCACTGCGAACCCCTTGCCGTGCTCACCGGCACGAGCGGCTTCGATGGCGGCGTTGAGGGCCAGCAGGTTGGTCTGACGGGCAATCTCTTCGATGATGCTGATCTTGTCGGCGATCTCCTTCATGGCCGTAACCGCATGGGTGACGGCTTCACCACTCTCCACAGCCTTGCCGGACGCCGTATTGGCGATATTGGAGGTTTCCCGTGAATTGCTGGCTGTCTGGGCAATGGAGGAAGTAACCTCTTCCACCGAGCCACTCAGCTCTTCAATGCTGGCAGCCTGCTCGGTGCTATTCTGGGAAAGGGTTTGCGCCGTGGAAGCGAGCTCTTCGCCTGCAGCGGCCACCTGCTCTACGGAATCGTTCACACCGAACACCACGTCACGCAGCTTGTGGAGCATCGCTCCCATGGAGCTGAGCATCCGTCCGGTTTCGTCCTTGCTGTCGGACTCGACATTACGAGAGAGGTCACCCTCGGCCATGACATTGGAGGTATCCAATGCCACCTGCAAGGGACGAGTAATTTTGCGCGAGAGGAACAGCCCAAGACCAAGCGCAAGCAGCATGGACACGCCGACGCCAGACAGGAGCGCCATATTGGAATCCACGACTCTTCCGTCCATGTTTTTCTTGGCGTAAGCCTCAACGGTTTCTATC
This sequence comes from Pseudodesulfovibrio sp. zrk46, assembly GCF_012516435.1. Classification (NCBI taxonomy): domain Bacteria; kingdom Pseudomonadati; phylum Thermodesulfobacteriota; class Desulfovibrionia; order Desulfovibrionales; family Desulfovibrionaceae; genus Pseudodesulfovibrio; species Pseudodesulfovibrio sp. zrk46. The sequence goes on along the minus strand of NZ_CP051216.1, from coordinate 2,199,421 downwards.
ATTTCAAATAAGGATTCGCCCGCCTCGTCAGCAGCGGCATCTTCCTTAGCGAGGGCAACGTTGATATCCGCATACTTGCGGTGCATCTCCATCACTCTTGCAGCAGCGGGCTGAAACACCTTGTCGTGTACTTCATCCAGCTTATTGGCAAGTGGCACCAAAGCGGGATCGTCCACGGCCACGACAATATCCCCGAATGCGCTTCCACCCTTGATCAGGGCCGATGCGAACACGTCAAATGCTGCAACATCTTCCTTGTATTCCTTTTCCAGTGCATTCAGTTCATCAGGGTCTTCACCCTGAACGAATTCTTCAATTGTAATTCGGGTCACTGCCAGATTGGCCTTGATCTCCATGACGATATCCACCCAGGACAACTCCTTGGAGAGGACTTCAAAGGCGTCCGCACCTGCATTGAGGCGCTCGTCCACGCTGTTGGATGCCGTCTCTTCAAACTGCTCACTCACCGTGACGACCTCGTCAAAAGCCAGCTCCATCTGCACCATGGCCTTATCCAGATCCCTCAAGGCCTGAAGAGAATCTTTCTTCAGGGAGTAAATCTTGGCGATGCGAGGCTCAAATTCCGATGCATGGAGACTCCGCGCCTTTTCAACCGTATCCTGCACCCGGGCGTCTCCAGACAACTTCAGGATATCATCCGAAAGGAGTTCATACTCTTTGGAAAACTGCTCATGCTCTGCACGGGTGCTGTCCAAGCCCTTATCGTCGTTACCCGCGAGAATTTCCATGATCATCTGCATGTCGGAACGGACTGCGATCTTCATGCCCAGCGACGTCTCCATCACTTTGGCCGAGTTCACGGTCGCATTCTGGAAGACCTTGACGAGAATCCCGGTCGCCAGAAAAAGCAGAACAATGAAAAGAAAGCTCCCGATTATTTTCACGCTGATGGAAACATCCGAAAAACGCATACACCCTCTCCTATGGCAATCGACCACCGAATCCGATGGCGTTATCAAATCAATACAACAGGTGCAGACCATAACACGGCCACAACTCGTGAACCATTATTAATCTGAAAGGTAGGAAAATATAATGAGATGATGCGAGAGGATACGACTAAATATCGGTTTTTACGTAGCGTTCCATGATGCGATCATAGAGACCGTTTTTCTTGATCGTCGCCAAGCCGTTGTTGAATTCGCTGCACAGTCTTTTGCTGCCAAAATGCACACGGCGAGGAGAGGGAGGGAAAATGGCGTGGAACTTCAACGGGACAAGCATATCCACGTCATCAGCAAGGTTGGAATTCAATATCTGTTGTCGCCACCACAGGAATATCCGTTTGTCCGCAACCACTACCTGGGTGCGCCCTGAATAGAGCATACGGACCTGAAGGGACTGGTCGGCCAACTCGGAGTAATGAGGATTGGCCCCGGCAATGGCGGCGAAGGTGGGACTGAGATACTTAACAGCGTTATTGAATGCCAACACCTGCTTGTCGCCCAAGTCCTGCAATGAATTGATAACCAGCCCGTTTCGCGACAAGGTTATGGCATAGTTCTGGAGCGAAAGAGTTTCATCCGATCGGCTCACGGGACGGCCGGAATCATTGGCCAGATCATAGGACGCATTGGCAGCGACACAGTCCACATTGTTCTGTGCGAATTCCACGGGCAAACGAAGATTGGGAAGATAGATAAATTGGACGGCATGACCGGCAGCGGCCAAAGAAGAGCGGATGATCTCCACTTCCAGACCGGAATTATTGTTCTTTATCACGTAAGGGGGAATGGAAAATCCAATGCCAACTTTGACTTCTTCGGCAATGGCTGCACCGCCCATCATCAAGACAAGCAGCACAAGACTAAGAAAACGCGTTATATATTCCCCTAACATACGGTTTATATGCACGAAAAAATGGAACGCGTCCAGAAGCTGGACATTTTTTTCAGCGTCGCACCACTGCGTTGACCGCTCACCCGATTTGCCGTATTTCCATACCCCGGCGGCGATAATCATTTCGCACTCCGCCCATTTTCCGATATATACCCCGGCAGGGATACCAATACACAGCAAGGAACTATTGATGAGCAACACTCCTGACGCACCTGAAAAGGGCAAAGATTTCATCCGGAACATCATCGACAAGGATAACGAGAACGGCAAATATGAAGGCCGTGTGCACACTCGTTTCCCCCCGGAACCCAATGGATACCTGCACATTGGACACGCCAAGTCCATCTGCCTGAATTTCGGTCTGGCCCGCGACTATCAGGGCAAATGCAACCTCCGCTTCGACGACACCAACCCGGTGAAGGAAGACGTGGAGTACGTTGACTCCATCCGCGAGGACGTGTCCTGGCTCGGCTTCGAGTGGGACAACAACCCGTTCGCTTCCGACTACTTCGAGAAGCTGTATTACATCGCCGAGCTCTTCATTAAAATGGGTAAGGCTTACGTAGATCATCAGAGTGCTGACGAGATTCGCGAAAATCGCGGCACCCTCAAGGAGCCCGGTGTCGAGTCCCCCTACCGCAACCGCACTGTGGAGGAGAACCTCGAGCTCTTCCGCAAAATGCGCTCCGGCGAGTTGAAGGACGGCGAATGCATCCTGCGCGGCAAGATCGACATGGCCGCACCCAATGTCATGCTGCGTGATCCGGCCCTGTACCGCATCAAGCACGCCGACCACCACCGCACCGGTGACGCATGGTGCATCTACCCCATGTACGACTTCACCCACGGCCTGTCTGACGCCATCGAGGGCATCACTCACTCCATCTGCACGCTGGAGTTCGAAAACAACCGCCCACTCTACGACTGGTGCGTTGATACCCTCATGGAAGGCCTCAAGCAGCCCGAGCTCTTCGGCGAGAACGAAGCCATATATAATGAATTGGCTGCGCTGCCCGGTTTCAACAACCGCCCCTACCAGTACGAGTTCGCTCGCCTGAACATTTCCGGCACTGTCCTGTCCAAGCGCAAGCTCATCCAGCTCGTGCAGGAAGGCCACGTTTCCGGCTGGGACGATCCGCGCATGCCGACCATCTCCGGTTTCCGCCGCCGCGGCTTCACCCCGGAATCCATCCGCGACTTCTGCGAACGCATCGGCGTGGCCAAGGCTGATTCCATGGTGGATTACGCCCTGCTCGAAGCCTGCGTCCGCGAAGATCTGAACAAACGCGCAGCGCGCTACATGGGCGTCATGAATCCGGTCAAGCTGGTCATCGAGAACTACCCCGAAGATCAGGTGGACGAGTTTGAAATCGGCCTCAACCCCGAGGACGAGTCCTATGGCACCCGCACCGTGCCCTTCACCCGTGAAGTATGGATTGAGCGCGACGACTTCATGATCGACCCGCCCAAGAAATTCTTCCGCATGGGCCCGGACCGCGAGGTCCGTCTGCGCGGCGCCTACTACGTAAAGTGCACCGGCTTCGAGACCGACGCTGACGGCAACGTTACCGAGATCCGCGCCACCTATGACCCCGAGTCCAAGGGCGGCTGGATTGAAGGCGGCCGCAAGGTCAAGGGCACCATGCACTGGGTCTCCGCTGCCAAGGGCCTCAAGGCCGAGGTTCGCAACTACTCCAACCTCTTCACCTGCGAGAATCCTAACGCACCAGAAGAAGGCAAGACCTTCGTAGACTACGTTGATCCCCATTCCCTGGAAGTGCTCTCCGAGTGCTACGTCGAGCCTGCCATGGCCGACATGGCTCCCGGCACCAACTTCCAGTTTGAACGCACCGGTTACTTCTGCGCTGACAGCAAGGATCACGTAGCCGGAGAGAAGTGGGTATTCAACCGTACCACCACGCTCCGCGACACCTGGGCCAAGGTGAAGAAAAAGATGGGCTAACTGCCCTACACAATTGTAGCCGACAAGGGCGGGAAGCTAGATGCTTCCCGCCCTTTTTTTATGCATTCAGGCGATGCACGCAGAATTAATCAATGTTCCATCAAATTCGTTTACAAACTAGGCAGTTATCTATTTTCTGCATTCAAACACGCACTTGAATTTCTCACACGGCCACCTCGCGATTCCCTACATTTACCGCTGCCGAGACACCAACACTCCCAATGCGTTCTACAATAATGTTATGGACAGTTAGACCATATACAGTTAACTAAACCCCCGAACGCGATAAAACTCAAATTTATTAGTTTAATGATTTAAACATATTATGCGTTAAAATCGGAAATTATAACGCGTTCTTTCCGAAATCGCTTGACTTTGATTGCACGATCAATCTATACCTGAATCAACGGATTGATTGCACGATCAATCTAACCCTGAACGCAGGGAAAAAAGGAAGTACTATGACAAAAAAGGAAGCAATACTCACAGCTGCTCAGGAAGCTTTTGGGGAGCTGGGTTTCACCGGAGCAACGGTCAAAGACGTTGCAAGCCGCGCCGATGTCTCCTTTGGTCTGGTCTCCCACTACTTCGGCAGTAAGCAGGAGTTGTTTCTCGCATCAGGGTTTGACATGGCGGATCGTATCATCGCCAGGCTCCAGGCCTCTCTTAACGATGAACTGACCGGTCTTGATAACATCAAGAGCTACATGACCGCCTACTTTGACTTCACCGAGGAGTACCGAACCAGGTTTCCCATCCTGCTCCGCTGCTCCCCGTTCAGCCACATGGAACCCGGCGTTGACGCCGCCAAGGTGGCTGTGAAGTTCCGCACCTTCATTGAGTTGCTGGAACAATGCGTATCCAAGGGTATCGCCGACGGGACGATCCGCGAACTGCCGATCAAGCAGACCGCACTGATCATCTACGGTAACATCGTCGGTAGTGTCCGTACCTCGCTGTTGACCCCCTACCAATCGGAGGGGCTTCACGAGGAGACCATCTGCCACGTGGAACGCAGCCTGACAAACAGCCAAAGCTAGGACGGCTGTTGATAAAACGCCTAGCAAACGTAGGGACTGATTTTATTTAATCAACCTAAACCAAAAGAGAAAAAGGAGAACCAATATGTTTTCCAATATCAATATCACCAAGATCATGGACATCATAATTGGCCGCCAGTGTTGGCACCAATACCTCGAGTCCTGGAAGTCCTGGTCTCAGGACTGGACAGGTAACTCGAACTCCTAAGGCCGAACCGAACACCTCCAACGGCAAAAAAGGATTGGACCGCAACCCACCTAAACAGCCTTGCCTCTAGGTTCGGATCCCGGTTTCGCCGGGCCCTTGAAAGGGAGTCGCTCACGCGGCTCCCTTTTTCAGTGGTTAATTTTCTTAATTTTCCCCTTCGCCCTTTCTCCTCTTCTCGCTGTCGCACCACAATACATACTGTCGCAAAAATGACTCAATGCGTCGCATTATGTCGCAAACATGTCGCATGCAACGTGTCGCGCGACACATCTAATATGCAGATGCAATCACCCTAATAAAATTTAGACTTTTTATAACCATTAGTCTTTTCAGAATATAATCAAAATAACACCACACTGGCACGCCCGTTGCTATATAGAGCGAAACAGCAGGGGAGCCTGCATGAGACTGTGAAACCAACCCATGTGGAGGGCGATATGTTTGAGAAGAACGTGACCAAGGTGGTTCAGGACTGCATCCTCGATAGCGGCATTCAGGCCAAGATCGTAGCTGAGAAGATCAACAAGCCATACTCTACCCTGATGCGCGAAATCAATCCCTTCGACGCCAGCGCCAAGCTGGGTGCCGAAACCCTGCTGGAAATCATGAAGGTAACTTCTGACGTCCGCCCCCTCCAATTTATGGCCACTGAAATGGGTTACTCCCTGGACAGAGGCCACGCCTAAACAAAAAAACCTTACCCTTATACACCTCCTCCCAAAAAAGGTCGGATTTGTTCCGACCTTTTTTGTTGTCTGCCGATGGGCATAAGAGGAATTGAAACACCCACCAGACACTCTTTCGTTCGTTTTTGACCTGCAAGCCCGAAACATCAGCAGGATTTTTTGCCCCTGAGCTTGCACAATATCAACGAAACCAATATGAAATAGGTGATTCGTTTCTCTTTCAAACCACGGCAGTAGACAATGAACAAGGATCAGAAGCCCAGACGAAGAGCCTCAGACGTTCTGGGCAGGAAAGCAGCACTCGTACAGACGGCCACAACCACCGTCGTCGTACTCCTGTTTTCCGCCGCCATTATCATATTCAATGCCTACCGCCTCAACAGGCAGGTAGAGCATCGTCTCGACGGCATCGCCCTGCTGGGCGAGACCAGCCTGGCCTCGGCAGTATGGCAGGTGGACCACGCCTCGGCTCGCGACTTCATTGATGCCGTACTTCGAGACGAATCCGTGGTCTTCGCACAGGTTGTCACCGGCCGGGAAACCATGGCCTCCAAGGCCAAACCCCGGTTCGCAGGCCGCTCGTTCCAGTCCTTTGAAAAAGACAGCGACTTCCGCACCCGCACAGTGGAGATCCGCAAGTACGGCGAATGGATCGGCACCTTCAATATTGCGTCCAATACCGCCACTTACCGACACGACCTGCTGGTCAACGCCTTGGGCACTCTCGCTCTCGGAATGGCGTTGATCCTTGCCATTTCGCAGACCACCCTGTTCTTTTCCCGCAAGCGCATCTTCGGACCACTCAAGCAGTTGGAAGAATCAGCCATCTCCATTGCCGACGGAGAACTTGAAGCTCCCATCAACACCAATCTCCCCGGTGAGCTGGGGACCCTTGCCCGCGCCATCGACGACATGCGCGAATCCGTTCGCCATCTCATTCAGGACCTGCGCGAGGCCAACACCCGGCTGGCGGATCACAAGAACGCGCTGGAAAACACGGTCAAGACACGCACTGACGAGCTCAAGCAAAAAAACATTTCCCTGAACCAAGCCTTGGAAGAGGTTCGCACGGCGCAAAAGTCCGCCGAAGTCGCCAACCTTGCCAAGAGCCGTTTTCTGGCCAGCATGAGTCACGAAATCCGTACGCCAATGAACGCCATCCTCGGCATGGCCGACATCCTGTGGGAGACAGAACTGACCAAGGACCAGGCCAAGTATGTTCAGGTCTTCCGCACCGCTGGCGAGAGTCTGCTGGAGATTCTGGACGACATCCTCGACCTGTCCAAGATCGAAGCAGGCCACCTGACTTTGGAGAGCACTAGCTTCAGCCTGTCCGAGACCGTGGATAAGGCATGCAACGTGGTGGAACCCAAGGCCCAGCAGAAGGGACTGGAATTCTCCTGCTTCATCACCCCGGATGTGCCGGACCGACTTGAAGGCGATCCCACCCGATTGCGCCAGATTCTGCTCAACCTGCTCGGCAACGCCCTGAAGTTTACTGACAGCGGCACCATTCACTTGTTGGTGGAGAAGACTCCCAACACCACCGGTCGCGACGTGCTGATCCAGTTCTCTGTCATGGACACAGGCCCGGGCATCCCTCCGGACAAGCTCTCTTCCATCTTTGAGTCATTCACCCAGGCAGACAGCTCCACCACCCGCAAGTTTGGCGGCACGGGCCTCGGCCTGGCCATCAGCAAACAGTTGGTGCAAATGATGGGTGGCCGCATATGGGCCGAAAGCTCCGTGGGCAATGGGAGCACCTTCCTGTTCACGGCCTGTTTCACTCCCCTCTCCATAAGTGCTCCCTCTGTGAGTAAAACCGTCGCCGTCACCAGGGCCCCCGAACTGCCGACGCTGAACATCCTCATGATGGAGGATTCCAAGTACAACGCCTTTGTCATCCAGACCTACCTGCAGAATTCACCCTGCACCCTGACGGTGGCAGAAAACGGTGAAGCGGGTTTGGAGCTGTTCCACGAGAACCAGTACGACGTTGTGCTCATGGACATTCAAATGCCGGAAATGGACGGCTATCAGGCCACCCGCGCCATCCGTAAGTGGGAGGCGGCCCAGAACTTGCCCCCGACGCCCATCATCGCCATGACCGCATTCGCCCACCCCGAAGACACGGAAAAGTGCCTTGCGGCAGGAGCTAACGACCACGTAGCCAAGCCTGTGAAGAAGAGCACCCTCTTCGACCGCCTTCGTGCCATTACGCAGCCTGACAACACCTCCGAACAAACGGCAGACCCTGTTCAGGGCTCAACACCAGAACAGGAGGCTCCCACAGCATCCTTGGCCCCCGAGGATTTGCGGCAAACGATATTGGCGGCATTTGCAGCCGTTGATCAAAAGGACATCCCTACCCTGCTGGAAAAGGCAAACACCTTGAGCCAACAGGGGGAGATGTTAAATCTCGAGACTGTCTCCGGCTACGGAGACGCGCTCAAGAATGCGGTGGACAACGGCAATGACCCGGAACATGTCCAGCAAATATTGAAGGTTCTTTCCGAATACATTGAACGATTAGACTCTGTGTAATACGATCCCATCAAACACCCACAAACCGGAGCATGAGTATGACCCAAGCGACCCTGATCTGGTGCCACGGATCCCTCAGCCAGCCCTGGGGAGACAAGAGCAAGGCACTTTCCGAAATAGCTGCCAACGCTGGCCTCACCCTCGACGCCCCTGATTTCCAGTCCATGGAAAACCCGGATGACCGTGTGGAATTCCTCGTTGAATCACTGCAAGACGCTCCCGGGCCGGTCATTCTCACTGGCTCCAGCATGGGCGGTTACGTTGCCGCCGCTGCCGCCAAACAGCTTGATGTCGCAGGCCTGTTCCTGCTGGCGCCGGCCTTTTATTTGCCCGGCTACGCCATCCATGTCTTCTCCAACCTGCCTGAGACCATTTCCGTGGTTCACGGCTGGCAGGACGACGTGGTTGATGTGGACGGCTCCATCCGTTTTTCCAAGCAGCACCGTGCCGACCTGCACATCCTGCCTGATGGACACCGGTTGTCGGAGAGCATCCCAACCATCGGCACGCTGTTCAGTCACTTCCTCGAAAAATTCACAGGACAGGAATAGCCATGGTTCACGTCCGCAGCATGTTGTGTATAGCCCTTGCGGCTATACTGATGGCTCTTCCGGCAATGGCAAGCGAAGGGGACTCCTACCCCTTGCGCGCCTTTTACCCGGAGGTACCGTACATCACCACGGAGCAACTGCTGGACGACTACTTCTCCACTCGCGTGGTGGATATCCGGTCCCGGTTTGAGTACGACGTGGCCCGTATCAACAGGGCCTTCCTGCTCCCGCTCAATGATCCGGCCTTTCCAGAGAAACTGGAGCGCCTCCGTCCCAAGGACGACCCCACCCCGCTCATTTTCTACTGCAATGGGCACACCTGCGCCAAAAGCTATCAGGCAGCACAGCTCGCCATCTCTCTGGGCTTCACCGATGTTTATGTATACGACGGCGGCATCTTCGACTGGATTCTCGCCGCTCCCGACAAAGCGACGCTCATGGGCGAGACTCCGGCCCGGCCCAACCGAATCATTTCGGACCGCCAGTTCAACGAGCGGCTCCATGATTACACGACCTTTGCCAAAGAAGCAGAAGCAGGGAATTCCATAGTCATAGATATCCGCGACCCGTTCCAGCGCGAGGATGTTCCGAAGCTCCCGCATATCCGAAACATACCCTTGGATTCCCTGATGGAGCTGGTCGTTTCCCGCATCTGGACCGAAAAGAAGCTGCTGTTCTTTGACGCTGTGGGCAAGCAGGTTCGCTGGCTCCAATATTTCCTCGAGAGCTACGGCTACTTTGACTACGCGTTTCTGGATGGAGGCATCCTGTCCATCGCCGATCAGGAAGACAAGCTCAAACCCACCATAGAGACCAACCGTTCCATCTCCAGCAATCAGGGAATGCTGCTGACCATCACCAATGACGAGCGACTGAACAACAGCGATCGAAAGGCTCTCAGTTTCCTGCTGGCCAACGTCAAGTTCAACAACTACATCGTGGTGAGCCTCAAGAAAATCGATGCGGCAGGCATCAGCAAGCCGCTGATTCTCGGCTCCATCCGCAAGCTCTCCAAACTGGGCTACGCAATGCATCAGGTCATACAGGATACGCTGATAGTTCAGATGGACCCCCGACTGGCATGGAAAGGGACAACGAACACCAAGGCATGGAAAGATACCGTGAAAGAATTCAGCGAAGCGGTCGGGAAATAGAGGGCATCATGCAACACAGCAAACGAATCATCCCTCTCCTTATACTGGTCATTCTGCTGGTCGCCGCCAATGTCCGCGCCCAGGAACAGACTTCCATTGTCCTGCAGTGGTTGCCACAGGCGCAATTCGCCGGATTCTACATGGCCGAGGACAAGGGGCTCTACAAGGAAGCAGGGCTGGAAGTAGAAATCTACCATGGCGGTCCCGACATCCTTGCCAGCGAATATCTGGAAAGCGGCAAGGCGGATTTCGCCACCATGTTCCTCTCCACGGGCCTCATGAAACGTGCCTCCCTGCCCATCGTCAACGTCGGTCAGTTCGTTCAGCACTCGGCCCTCATGCTCGTCACGCTCAAAAGCTCCAATATCAACTCTCTCGACGATCTCGGCGGCAAAAAGATAGGCCTCTGGGCCAATGAATTTCAGGTGCAGGGACGTGCTCTGTTCAAAAGAAAGGGCATCAACGTCAATATCATCCCACAGTCCGACTCGCTGGACCTTTTCATGCGTGGTGGCGTTCAGGCAGCATCCGCCATGTGGTACAATGAATACCACACCCTCCTGAACTACGGTTTGGAAGAGGATGAACTGCGCCCATTCTTTTACCGGGACTTTGATCTCGATTTCCCTGAAGACGGTATCTACTGCCTGGAATCGACAGCCGACAGCAAGCCCGAAGTGGTCAAGGCTCTGGTCGAAGCCACAGCCCGCGGCTGGATGTACGCGTTCAATCATCCGGATGAAGCCATCGAAAGCGTAATGCGCCGCATGACAGAGGCGCGGGTCCCGGCCAACAGGGCCCACCAGCGTTGGATGCTGGCCCGCATGGAAAACATCATCTACGGCGACGACACCAAGTCCATGGGAATCCTGAAGCAGGCTGAATACGAACGGGTTAAGGACACGCTTATCGAGATGGACTTCATAGATAAGGCCCCACTATTTCCCGAATTCTACAGGGGGCCGGTCCGATGAAACGCCACGGTCTCGCAGTTAAACTTATCCTCGCAATCCTCGGTTGCGCCCTCGTCATTCTGTGCGCCATCCTGGCATACAACTACTGGTACTCTCGCGGCATCATCCTGCGACAGGCTCAGGCACACTCACAAAGCGTCGCCCACGAGACCACCAGCCAGATCGACGCAGTTCTTTCCGGTGTACAAAAGATCGCCAAGAACATCGCCTTCTCGCTTGAGGACGCAACCCTCACCCAAGAAGAGATCCTCGACCTCAACCGTCGAGTGCTGGCCAACAACCCGGAAATCTACGCCATGGCCATCGCCTTTGAGCCGTATTTCCTCGATAAGACCAAGCTCTATTTCGCCCCGTATCACTATCGCTCCGGCGGCCGCATTGGTTTCAACATGTTGGGCAGCCCCCAGTATCGCTATTTCTACATGGACTGGTATCAACTGCCCAAGGAGCTGGAGCGGGCCATCTGGACAGAGCCCTACAACGACGAAGGTGGCGGCAACGTGCTCATGGCCACCTATTCCGTGCCCTTCTACCGCACCATAAACGGCGAGAAAGTCTTCGCAGGTGTTGTCACCGCTGACATCTCCCTTGAATGGCTCCAGAAGAAAATCGCGTCCATCAAGCTGTTCGACACCGGATACGCATTTCTCCTTTCCCGGTACGGGACCATCGTCACGCACCCAGAGTCCGACCTGATCATGAACCAGACGATCTTCTCTCTTGCCGAGGAGGCAGGAAGCAGCCAGCTCAGGAAGATCGGTCGCGACATGGTGGAGGGCAAACAGGACTTCGTGCTTCTGGACACCTCCTACAATCAACAGGAACGATATCTTTACTACACAGGCCTGGAAAACGGCGGCTGGTCACTGGGACTCGTCTTCCCCAAAAGCGAAATGCTGGCGGACGTCCACAACCTGTCCAAAACCATGGCACTTATCGGATTTGTAGGATTTGCCGCCCTTGCTTTCATCGTCATCATCATTGCCCGGCGCGTAACCCAGCCCATCACCGAATTATCCGCTTCTGCGCTGGAAATCGCTTCCGGCAATCTGGATCTCAAGCTCCCGGATATCGCCACCAAGGATGAAGTGGGCGATCTGGCCGATTCCTTCCGCACCATGAAGACCTCGCTCAAGGAGTACATCTCCAACCTGACCACCACCACGGCGGCCAAGGAGCGTATTGAGTCGGAGCTTCGCATTGCCCGTGAGATCCAGATGGGCATCCTGCCCAAGCTCTTCCCGGCCTTCCCGGAACGCGAGGAGTTCGAGGTGTACGCCTCCATCGAGCCGGCCAAGGAAGTGGGCGGCGATCTCTACGACTTCTTCTTTGTGGACGACAAGCACTTCTGCTTCCTCGTGGGTGACGTATCCGGCAAGGGCGTACCTGCGGCCTTCTTCATGGCCGTGACCAAAACCTTGCTCAAGGTCGTGTCCGAGCGCGGCCTTGATCCCGGCGAGGTGCTGACCAAGGTCAACGCGGACCTGGCAGAGGAAAACGAATCATGCATGTTCGTGACCCTTTTCCTGGCCATCACCAACATCGAGTCAGGCGAGACCCGCTACGCCAACGCAGGTCACAACCCGCCCGTATACATTCCCAGCGGCGGCAGCCCAGAGTGGATTCCGCCCCTTGGCGAGCCCGTGGCTGGCATCATGGATACCATGGAGTACTCCACCGCTACCATGACCATGAATCCCGGCGACATCATCTTCATCTATACGGATGGCGTCACCGAGGCCATGGACCCGGACCAAAACCTCTTCTCAGAAGACCGCCTCATGTCACTGCTGAACAATCAGGAGAATCATCAGGCGCCCGCCCTTATCAAGACCATTGACGAATCCATCAAGGTCTTTGCCCAAGGCGCGGAACAATCAGACGACATAACCATGCTGGCCATGCAGTTCATGGGCGAAGCAGACAAGTAAGGAGACCAAATGAATATCACGCAATCGGAACAGGGCGGCAAGATCGTCGCCAATGTCACAGGCCGCCTCGATGCCGTCACCTCGAGCGACTTCGAAAAACAAAGTGACGAGTGGGCTTCCACCGAAGGCGGCGACGTGGTCCTCGACTTTGAGGGCCTTGAGTATATCAGCTCCGCAGGACTCCGCTCCATTTTGACCCTTGCCAAGAAGCTCAAGGGCAATCAGCGAAATATCGCCCTTTGCAGACTCAACGGCATTGTCGAAGAAGTCTTTGTCATGTCCGGATTCACCGCCATGTTTCCCGTCTTCAAGACCGTCGACGAAGCCGTGGCAGGCTAACGCATGCCGGTCTATACCACCACGGCAGACCTGGCCATGCTGCCAGGAATTCGAGACTACGTTCTCGCCCACGCTCGCGAGGCCGGACTGACGACGCCCATGGAGCCTCGCCTCGACCTCGTGCTGGAGGAGATCCTCGTCAACGTTGCCAAGTACGCCTACAATGGCGACTCCGGGAACGTGGACGTGGACTGTGCCGTCACGGACAACACATTTTGCGTCACTGTTCGTGATCGCGGCGTACCATTCAACCCGCTCGAAGGAGACACGCCTGAGTTCTCCACCGATGTGGACGAACGCCGCATCGGCGGCGTAGGCATCCTGCTTGTCACCCACATGGCCGACAGATGCTCCTACGAACGCGTCGACGACACCAACGAGCTGACCTTCTGCTTCGCACTGTAGCATCCTCCCCCGAAAAACTTTTGTCTTTTTATCGTAACGGCGGCACCACAATGGGCCGCCGTTATTATATTTTTTCAGGTGTCATCTGAAACAAGATTGAAAACAAACGCTCGTTTATTCATTTTTCGTTGACGCAAAAGAAAAAAATAAGCTAACTTCTCATATAAGGCAGAAATTCCAACATGTGGGGGGTAAAGCATGTTTGAAAAGGATCTGACCAAAAAGATGCAGGACATCGTTTTGGAAGGCAGAGTGCCGGCAAAAGACGTTTGCCGTGTTATCAAGAAGCCGTATTCCACACTGCTTCGTGAACTCAACCCGTTCGACAACCACGCCAAGCTTGGTGCGGAGACCATGTTCGACATCGTGAAGGCGACGCACAACGTCTCCATTCTCGAATTCATGGCCCGCGAACTCGGCTATACGCTGATGCCGCTGGATGGAGTGGAGTCCTCCAGCAAGCCGAAGCGTGCGTCCGGCACTTCCGAACGCGTGCGCCGCCAAGCTGCGACCATGTAGTCGAACACATCCCATCCTAACTCCTCTCGGGACTCGGGCACGGCAGACTCATTATGAGTCAGCCGTGCCCGTGGCTCTCGGAGAGTGCGTTATAATCTCGCAAAACCCCTCGTTCCATTTTGACTTTTCAGTACAATTGGTTTTAATTAGTGATTCGACACCATCGCACATCAATTTCCGTTAAGGAGGAAGGGCTATGTCCCAAGATACATTTCGTAAAGCACTTGCTGTCGGCCGCCCGCCGAACGTTGTCCAGAACTTCCCCGGCTCCCAGGCGCTGATCGTCAGCGGTAAGGTCATCGACCGTGCCATGATCGAAAAAGGCCAGGCAATGACCATTGCAGCCAACGGCCGTAACCTTTTCATCATCGAGGGCGCTCTCAAGGCTGCCCAGCGCGCCAATGCCGCCATCATCATTGAAATCGCACGCAGCGAGGCAACTTACTGCCCCACAACCCTGTGGAACATCGCCCGCCGCGTGGATTACATCTGCAACAAGCACAACATCACCATTCCGGTTGCCGTGCATGCAGACCATTACTTCATGAAGAAGTGGGAAGACGTTCCCGAGGCCAAGGCCGAAATCCCGTCCCTTTTCGACACCGGCATCACTTCCATTGCCATTGATGCCTCCCACATGACCGACGACCTGAACATGCTCGCCAACATCGAAGTCGCTTCCGTGATCCCCACCTGGGCCGGTTACGAGACTGAGATCGGTGAGATCAAGGGTGAGTTCGGCCTGTCCACCCCGGTGGAAGCCAAATTCCTCTGCCAAGGTCTGAACGCCCACGGCATCTGCCCTGACTGGATCGCCCTGAACAACGGCACCACTCACGGCATCGAGGCTTCCGGTGAAGGCATCCAGGTTGACCTGACCGCTGACATCCACGCCGCTCTGGCTCCTTACGGAACCTCCGGCGCTCAGCACGGCACCTCCGGTAACGACTCCGAACGCCTGCGTCAGATCGCTGCCAAGACCAGCACTACCAAGGCCAACGTTGCCACTGCTTTGCAGATGATCGCTTGGGGCGTACGCGTCAACGACTTCGGCAACGCCATCATGACCGAAGACGGTCGCTTCGATAAGGTTGCCGGCGAAGGTCTGTCCGACGCTCTCTGGAACGAGATGGTCGAGTACGCCGACGCCAACGGCATCACCGGTGGCAACTACAAGAAGCTCAACCTGCCCTTCGAGCGCCGCTGGCAGGGTCAGGACGCCGCCACCCGCGAACGCATGTCCGCTGCGGTTGAAGATTTCGTTCACCACCTGCTGGTTGACGTCTTCAATGCGGATGGCACTGCTGACATCGCCATGGACCTCATCCTCAAGGCCAACTCCTATGACCTCGGCCCCAAGGTTGAGAAGTTTGAAGACGCCGCTGAGTGGACCGAGGAAAAGATCAAGGCCAAGGCTGCCGCCATTGACACCGATAAGGGCCCTGAGGGTGACTTTGACGACTAGCGGCTTGTGATAGCGGCGCATCCGCGTCGTTGCCGAGCACAATTGAATGCTCACCGTAGCGTTGCTACGCCTCCGCTTCAATTGCACTCGTCGCCTAGCGGCTACACCACTCTCACAAGCCTTACGGCTCTATGAGAAATCAAGCTGCCTGCTTCTGTTGAAGCAGGCAGCTTTCTTTTTTACACAAACTGTTCTCGCGCCGATAGGCGCACAATGGGATTCCAAAGGGTATAGCCCTTTGGCCGCCGGAGGCGAAATCACCCGACAATTGCCGCGCAGCGGCATCCTATATTTCTTTCTAAATCTTCTGCTCCACCTTATCGAAACACGGGATGCAGCAGGTCTTGCCCGCATAGCGCCTGGTCCGGGACTCCATGGTTGTCTCGCCGCAATGATCACAGACAAGACTTTCGAGAATCTGGGCGGGACGGGGCGGTGGGCAATCCAACCATGAGATGCTGAACAACTCGTCGAGATCAGCCGTCATGAAATATTCGAGCATGGCGGCGCGCTTGTCCTGATCCGGGACAGGCTTGGCGTTATCCGTAAGCACGGCACGGAACCCTTTTCCGGCTTTGCGATCAAAGAAGGAGAAGGCCTTCTTGCCATAATCGCGATGGATGAAGTTGCCTTTGCCGTAGGTACAACCTGTCAGAAATTGAATGGCGTCCACACCACACATGTCAGTCTCGGAGACTGCCACGAACTCGCCATCGGCAGGGTCGCCAAGCAGGTGATATGCAAGCTCGGCGGCACGGATACCGATGGCAAGTCCGGGACAGGAGTGACCGTGAAAGGCAATTGTCTGATCGATGCGTTCCGGGGAAATATTACACTTCATTGTTATCTCCTGATTAGGCCGCCGGGACCACCATGGGGTGCCCCTGAACGGTATGGATATGGACGGGCAAACCGTAGACCTCTTCGACCACCGCAGATGTCACGGCACAGGTCGGCCCAGTGGAATGGATACGTCCGTTCTTGAGAAATAGCACCTTGTCGGCATATCGCAACGCCGTATTCAGGTCATGCATGGTCATTACCGCGCCGATGCGATGCTCATCCACGACCCTGCGCAACATGGTCAGGATATCCACCTGACTCTTGAGATCAAGAGAACTGGTGGGTTCGTCCAGCAACATCAGCCGCGGCTCCTGCACCAAGGCACGGGCAATGGCTACTTTCTGCAACTCCCCGCCACTCAGTTCGTCGATATAACGAAGCGACAAGTGGTTGAGATGCAAGCGGCGCAACGCCGACTCCACCATGCGCAAATCCTTTTCACTCACCCGCCAGACAATGTGGGGTTTTCGCCCCATGAGTACGGCGTCGAACACGGAAAGCCGTGAGCCCTCACTCTGCTGGGCCACATAACCAATGCCAAGGGCGATCTCGTCCGGCGTCATGGAAAGTACGTCACGATCCTCCACCATCACCTTGCCGGAGCACGGCGAGTGAATGGCGTTGATACACTTGAGTAGCGTGGTCTTGCCCACGCCATTGGGACCGAGAATCGCAAGCAGTTCACCACCATCTACGCCGAACTCCACATCCTTGAGCACGGTTCGACCGCTGTATTCAAAATCGAGATCGGAAACGGAAAGAATCATCGCCGCTGCCCCCTGATAATGAGGTAGATAAATACTGGTGCGCCCATAAACGCCGTCAGGACCGAAACCGGAAGGACGTGCGGCGCCAGAATGAGTCGGGCCGCCGTATCTGACAACAACAGAAGAAGCCCGCCGCACAGGAAGGACGCAGGCAACAGAAAGCGGTGATCCGAACCAATGACGCGGCGTACCATATGCGGCACCACCAGTCCGACAAACCCAATGATACCGAGAAAGGCGATGAGCACGGCCGTCAACAGCGACGCTACCAACATGCCGATCATGCGCACGCGGTCCACACGCACGCCCAGTCCCTTGGCGGTCTCGTCACCTGCGTCGATGGCGTTGTAGTTCCAGCCATTGGCGATGAAGTAGATGGACGCGCCCACGGTGATGACCGTCATGACACCCAGCTCTGTCCACGTGGCGCGGGCCGTATCACCAAAGGTCCAGAAGACCATGGCAGCCAACTGCACGTCATCGGCAAAGAACTGGAGGAACATGGTGCCTGCGGTAAAAAGCGCGCCCAAGGCAACGCCTGTCAGGACCATGATCTCGGGCGTACTGCCGCGCAAACGGGACACGCCCACAATGACGGTTGCAGCCACAAGACTGAAGAGGAACGCGATGCCCGTAGTGACGTAAGGGCTGGTCACGTTCACGGCATCGGCCTTAGAGGAGGACATGATGCCGCCGTCCAGTACCATGACGGAAAAGGCCGCCCCGAATGCCGCCGCATGGGAGATACCCAATGTGAACGGCGAACCGAGCGGGTTGCGCAGAATTGATTGCATGGTGGTTCCGGCCACGGCTAGCCCGGCTCCGGCCACAATGGCGGTCAGCGCCTGGGGCAATCGGATATTCCAGATGATGACGTCATACCGCCGCTCCACCACCCAACCCATCAGGCTACGGGCAACGTCCGAAAGGGGGATATTCGACGCGCCCATGGAAACGGCAAACATGAGCGCCAACACCAACCCGACCGCCGCCAGACTGACCAGCATGGTCTTGAGGCCGATGTACCGCCGATATTCCAGCGGTACCTGTCCATCGGAGAAATGCATCAGTTCACCTGAACCGGCTGGAAAGCGTGTCCGAGAAACATCTTTTGCATATCGCTGAAGACAGGCTTGCCCACGAGAAAAGTGTAGATCTCATCCGCCTTGGCCGCGGGGTCCACATCATTGAACCGCTCGGGGTACAGCACCTTGCCCACGAAATAGGCGTTGGCGAGGATGGAGCCGTAGTTCTTGGTGTACCAGTTGTACGGCAGCAGACCGTAGACGCGGCCTTCTGTGACGGCGGTCAACGTACGATAGGCAGGATCATTGCGCAGCTCATAGAGGCCGCCAGCCTTGTCTCCCATCTGCAAGGTCGACAAATCGAGGAACAGGTAATCGGGATCCCACTCCATGATCTTTTCCTTGGAAACATCCGAATGGCGCAGTTCCTTGCCCGAAAGGCCGGTGTCGTAGGCCGGATTCTCGACATTCACGAAGGAGAAAGGAGGATAGGCAGGCTCGGTGGACTGATAGCCGTGCGGTCCCTTGAACGCTACGCCGCCCACAAAGGCGGAACGGCGATCCTTTTCAGGAATGTCAGCCGTGCGCTGACGCAGGTCGTTGATCTGCGCTTCCATGAAGGCGATCACCTCTTCGGCACGAGTCTGTTTGCCCAGCAATTCACCCATGGTGCGCAACGTCTGATACAGTGCCGGACGTAGTTTGCCAAAATCTCCGTAGTTGCACACCACCACGGGGATACCGGTCTTCTGCTGCAACTCCACTGGATCATATCCCATGCTGGAGGCATAGGTTTTGACGATGACCTGCGGCTGCGGCTCCAGCGTCATGATCAGCTCAGGGTTATCATGCCCACGAAACTGACCGAAGATGGGACGCTCGGCATACTCGGGATTGGCAATGGCATAGGGGCGCGCATCAAATTTGCGTCTGCGGGACTCGATGTCATCCACGGCCACCACATTCTCTTGCGCCTGCAGATAGGTCAGCAACCTCAGGCACCCGGACCCAGAACAAATGACCCGCTCAACGCTATCAGGGATATCAACATCCCGGCCCTGTGCGTCTGATATTGTTCGAGCAGCCGCCGGCACCGCTAAAAGACATGCCAAAACCAATACACCAAGCCTTGCACCCAAACCCATTTCAACTCCCGCGTCTAAATACGACTTCAAACTTCGTCACTATATTTTGTTACGAATCACAATTGAGTAACACCTTGGACGACTAAACCAAAGAAATAGTCGCGTCAATAGACACTCTAATTTCAGACTAATGCTATCGGATTTCCAACGAAACATGAGAACTATGGACAATCAGCGGGTTTAGGGACAAACTGCCGGATATTTTTCTAGAGAGAGAGTTGTTACATGCATGAGAGATTTGTCCTGATCAATGCCAACGGCATGACAATGGACGCAAACGATACACGGTTTGAGGCTCTGGCCGTAGAAAACGGCCGCATCACCACGGTGGGAACATACGACGACGTGGCCCCACTCATTGAAGACGGCTGGAATGTCCACGATATGGTTGGCAAGACCGTGCTGCCCGGGTTCATCGACACCCATCAGCACCTCGGGCTGACCGGGCAGGTTCTGAACGGGCTGGACCTCCGCAATACGACTTCGATTCAAGACATCCTCACCATGGTCAAGCGAGCCGCCCCCACCACTCCCGAAGGCGCGTGGGTACTCGGCTACTCCATGAATGAACTGCACCTCGCCGAAGGACGGTTGCCGCTGAAAACGGATTTGGATGAAGTGTGTCCCGACCACCCGGCCATGCTGGTACACGCGTCATGGCATCTCTGTGCGCTGAACTCCCGCGCACTGGAATTGATGAACTTGCCCAGCGATCTGCCGGGAATGGATATTGAGAATGGTGAACCCACGGGAGTCGTCCGTGATCCCGGCGCACTTTCCCATGTCTTTCCTGCGGTCAGCGCGCTGACCCCGGTGGACGTAAAAATCGCCAGCTTCAAAGCGGCCTGCGAAGCGGCGCTCCGCCAAGGGATCACCAGCCTGCACTGCCTCGAAGGCGGCGAGTTCGGTCCCGGCGACACCCGCATTGCCGTGGAGCATCAGCACGAGTTGCCCATCCATACCTTGATCTGGAATCAGGTGATGGACATCAATGAGACCATCAGCCTCGGCCTGCCGCGCATCGGTGGCTGTATCTGCGCGGACGGCGCCATGAGTGCTCACACCGCGGCTCTTCTGGAGCCATACACAGACCAGCCCGACAATTGCGGCACCTTGAATTTCTCCCAGCAGACCATGGACGATTTCATCATGGAGTCCCACAAGTCAGGCCTTCAGGTCGCCATCCATTGCGAGACCGACGGCGCCATCGAGCAGGTGCTCTCCGCCATGGAGAAGGCCATCGCCGCCCACCCGCGTGACGACCATCGCCACCGCATCGAGCACTGCGAAATGCCCAATCAGGATCAAGTCAAACGCATGGGAAGCGCCGGTATCATTGCCTCCATGCAGCCGGCATTTTTCCCGCACCTCATGAACTGGGATGACTATGAATCATGGTTTGGCAAGGAGCGCATGAGCATGCTCCATCCCTACCGGACCATGCTCAACTGCGGCGTTAAGATGTGTGGTGGTTCTGACGGTCCCATCACCCCCTACTCCCCGCTTGTGGGCATTCAGTCCGCCGTACTCCATCCCAACGCGAAGCAACGACTGAGCGTTACTGAGGCAATCCGTCTGTTCACCATTGATGCGGCTTACAGCGGCTTCGAGGAAGATATGCGCGGCTCCATTGAACCCGGCAAAGTGGCCGATATGGTAGTCCTGCCCAAGAATCCCACCGAAATTGCGCCGAACGAGATCGCGGATCTCACCATTGAGGCCGTGTACGTCGAAGGCGAAGCACGTATTCTGTAAGAATCGATTCTTCCAAAAGAGAAAAGGCGCACCGAGTAATCTCGGTGCGCCTTTTCTCGTATATATATCGAGTCCAACTAGACGTTGAACAAAAAGTGCGTCACGTCGCCATCTTTCATGACATAGTCCTTGCCTTCCACGCGCAGAACGCCTTCGGAGCGGCACTTGGATTCGGAGCCAAACTTGACGTAGTCGTCGTAGGACACAATCTCGGCGCGAATGAAGCCACGCTCGAAATCGGTGTGAATGACACCGGCAGCCTGGGGGGCCTTGTCGCCGTCATGGATGGTCCATGCGCGGACTTCCTTCACACCAGCGGTGAAGTAGCTGATGAGGCCGAGGGACTTGAAGCCGGTACGAATGATCTGATGCAGACCGGACTCTTCGATGCCGTAGGAATCGAGGAATTCCTGCTGCTCTTCCGGTTCCAGCCCGATGAGCTCTTCTTCCATCTGAGCAGAAATTTTGACGAACTCAGCGCCGCGTGCTTCTGCCAGTGCGCGGACAGACTTGACGTAGTCGTTGTCCTCGGCCACGCCCTCTTCATCGACGTTGGCGCAGTAGATGACGTTCTTGGCAGTGATGAGGCGAAGTTCGTTCAGCACTTCATTGAGGCCCTTGAGCTCTTCGGTGAAGGAGGAAGCGGGCTGCCCTTCGTTCATGTGGTTCAGGAGCTTCTCAGTAGCGTCGATCTTGGGAGCCAGGGTCTTGTCGCCCTTGAGCATCTTTTTCATACGCTCAAGACGATTCTCCAGCACCTGTACGTCGGCCAGAATCAGCTCGGTTTCGATGACATCGATGTCGCGCATGGGGTCAACGGAGTTGGCCACGTGAATGACATCGTCGTTATCAAAGCAGCGGACAACGTGCAGGATGGCCTGGGTCTCGCGGATGTTGGCGAGGAACTTGTTGCCAAGACCTTCACCTTTGCTGGCACCAGCTACGAGGCCGGCAATATCAACGAAATCCACGGTGGACTGCTGAACGCGCTGCGGCTTGACCAGATCGGCCAGGACGTCGATACGCGGGTCGGGCACGGGCACCACGGCCTTGTTGGGTTCGATGGTGCAGAAGGCGTAGTTGGCCGACTCTGCATTCTGGGCCTTGGTCAGGGCGTTGAACAGTGTAGACTTGCCGACGTTAGGCAAGCCGACGATGCCGATGGACAGTGACATGCTATTTTCTCCTGAAAATGAAATACGCGCGCAGACGCGCACGCGCGGTCACTCACTACCCGGCTTGTCAAGGACTGGCAAGGGAAAAATGGCGACAGCGCTATAACTACCTATTGAGAACCGTTCTGAACATAATCGAGCGGATTCTCCATATCGCATGCGCCGTACTTGCTCAGCAGGGCGTCATATTCCGGACTGCGAAAGAACTTCTGCAACTCTTCCGAGAAGCGTCGAGTCAAATCCTTGTTCCCGGCCCGGTGCGTAAAGGCCACGTAATATGTCAAATTCTCCAACATGGGCTTGGACGGCTTGATCTTATGCAGAAAGCCAAGACGGATAGCCTGCTCACGGGTGGGAGCCAGGTGCGCGCCAAAGGCGTCGATACGCCCTGCTTCGAGATTTCGAAACGCAGCGTCGTAGCTATGGAATCGAACCACATCAGGCTTGCCGTGATGAGCAAAGCGGTCCGACCAGTCTGCTCCCGCCATCAAACCGAGACGGAGGCTCTTATCGAGCTTGCCCGAGAAGGAGAACTGACTGTCACGGCGCACCCAGAACACGGTGGACTCGAGAGATATGGGCGTATCTGGATAATAGAGGTACGCTTTGCGCCGTTCTGTTGGAGCCAGGTCAAACACCGCATCAACCAGCCGCCGCTCGGCCATCTCAAGCACCCGCTTCCACGGATACGGTTCGAAAACGACGCGCACCCCAAGATTCTTGGCTACAGCCCGCATGATGTCAGCGTCGAGACCTTTCAGTTCACGGTCCTGCCACTGATAGTGCCCCGCCCAATCCTTGTCTTCCACACCAATGGTCAAAACCTCATCGGCATGGGCAATGATTGGTCCGCCCGGGTAACACACGGCAATGGCCAGCAAGAGAATATGAAATAACTTACGAATACTCATGAAACACTCCCCCAGTGCATACACTGTAAGAAGCACTGGCGCGCTCGTCTACCCGCTTAGATCAAAAAAAAGAGGAGCACTTGCGTGCTCCTCTCAGAATGGTTGTGTTTCTAGCGATCTACATGAATCGTCTTGCCTGGCTGCAGCTCGTACACCTTGTCGAAGATGCGCACCGGAACTGACCGGTCGCCCTTGTGATAGGCGGTCATCTTCACAAAGTCGTGATCGAGATGCAGATCGAACCAGATCTTCTGCCACGTAAAGCTGAACTTCATCTCGCCCCAGTGGAGAGGCAGATCCGGAGCCACGCTCATGGGCGTTGAGGACAGGTTCAACCCTGCGAAGTCCTGCTTGACCACTTCAAGGGTACCGGCCATGACACCTGTATGGATACCCTCGATAGTCGTGCCGCCCTGCGTGTCATAGATGTCTGAACGCATGGCCTCAAGGAACCAGTCCCATGAGACTTCACTGGAATAGATGTACTTGGAGATGACCGCGTGAACGACCTTTGAAAGAGTCGAACCATGGCTGGTACGCTGCTCATAGAAGTCATAATTATCCTTGAGCAACTTCATGGGATCATCCACCGAGTATCCGAGCTGATTCAGTATGCGAGCCACTTCTTCGGGCTCAAGTACATACCATGTCATGAGCGTATCCGCCTGCTTGGCGACCTTGTAGTGATCCGGGGAATCGCCTTCGGCCTTGAGGATACGGTCCATGCGATGGATGGAGTAGAACCGCTTGCGGTAGCCTTCCCAGTCCAGTTCATCCAATCCCATATATCCATCAAACTGACTGATGATGCCTTCTTCAGTGAAAACGACGTTCATCTTGGTGGTCATGTCCTGCCACTTTTCCACTTCTGCATCAGTCAGGCCGATCTTTTCGACCACGGCCGCGCGAGCAGCCTCTGGCAGTTCATTGAGCACTTCAAGGGCGCGCTCGAGGAGCCAGACCACCATGATGTTGGTGTAGGCATTGTCGCGGACACCGTGTTCGTCGCTATCGGGCAGGGCTTCGTGGAATTCATCCGGCCCCATGACCCCGGCGATGTGATACTTGCCAGTGCCTTCATCAAGGTTGGCAATGCCACCCCAGAAGCGGGCCACATCGAGCATCATCTCGGCGCCGTAGTCGTTGAGGAAGGTCTTGTCACCTGTCCATGAGACGTAGCGCCATGTATTGACGAAGACTGCGATGGACACGTGGCGCTGGTTGCGCGACAGGTCCGGGTCCCACTTCTTGGATTCCGGGTTGTAGTGGACTTCCTGGGTCTCTTCTGTGCCATCGTCCGCCGTCTGCCACGGATACATGGCACCGATGTAGCCATTCTGCTTGGCGTATTCACGCGCCGCATCCAGACGGTTGTAGCGATACATGAGCAACGCCTTGGAAGTCTCAGGAAATGCGGCGTCAAAGAACGGCAGGATGTAGAGCTCATCCCAGAAGATATGACCACGATACGCCTCGCCGCTCAGGCCGCGGGCAGGCATGCCTGCGTCACGGTTGACGTTGTGCTGACTGGCCGTGACCAGCAGGTGGTAGATGTGCAGGCGAAGCACGCGCTGGACGAAACGGTCGCCCGTGACGCGGATGTCCGCCTTCTGCCACATGGCCTTCCAGCTCTTGGCGCTGGGACCGTGCACGCCCTGGAAAGTGCGAACCTTCTCCAGACTGTCCAGACACATCTCCTTGAGATCGCCCGGAGTGCTGTCCAGAGAGGTGCGGATATACACGAACTTCTCAAGGGAGTAGTGGTTGTTTTCCTGTGCCGAGATTTGCAATTCCTCAGCCACGCACGCCTTGTCCTGATACACCTCGCGTACCGGAGTCAGCTGCTTCCCGTCCTCAAGGACCACGTTCTTGGCAGCCATGACAATCTGGTAGCGAGAGTGGGTGGTCTCAGTGTGGAGGTAGATGCCACCATTGGCCTTGCCGCCGGAGACGCGACACAGGTGATGCGTATTCAGGGCGGAATAACGGGCAACGCCGCCATTCTCCACATTACCGTCCAGCGAAGAGCGGAACGTAATCTTGGCCGAGTAGTTGAGCGGCGTCAGATCAAACTTGATGGCGCACAGATGCGGATCGGCCATGGAAGCGATACGACGGGATGAGATGCGGGAGATGCGTCCCACCTGATCCTTGACCACCATGTCACGTTCCATGACGCCTTCGCGCATGTTCAGGCGGTGGCTATAGCTGAGGAGTTCCATGGCAAACGGGCTGACATAGTCGCCGTTACCGATCTTGAACTCAATGGGCAGCCAGTTGGGGCAGTTGACGAAATCGTTGTTCCAGATGTCCTGCCCATGCACCTTGCTCGGCGTCTTGTTGAAGATACCTGAGATGTAGGTACCGGGGTAGAAATTGAATCCGGCGCGTTCGCATTCGGAGGCGCCACGAGTACCGAGATAACCGTTACCCACGGTGGTCAGGGTTTCACGCAGCTTCTCATCACCAGGATCGAAGCCGGAGTAGGTCAGGTACCACTCGTCGGTGGCCATACCCAGATCGAACCAGTCCAGAAGGTCCTCTACGGTCAATTCTCCCAGATCGGACACGACCATGTCCGCGCCAAAGCGCAGCAACATCTCACCTTGAACATTGCGGGCAATGCCGAGTGTCATTCCGAAGTTTCCTGCATGACCGGCCTGCACTCCTGAGATGGCGTCCTCAACCACAATGCACTCACCGGGATTGAGGCCGAGGTTCTTCGCTGCGGTGACGAAGATATCCGGCTCTGGCTTGCCTTTCAAATCATGTTCAGCAGAGTAGACACCGTCCACCTGCGTCTCAAAGACGTTCTCCAGACCGGCCAGTTGCAAAACGAGCTGACAGTTTCGGCTGGATGTGGCCACGCCAACGCGGAAGCCCTGTCGCTTGAGCTCTTCGATGAGCTTTACGGAAGTCTTGAAGACCTCCGGCCCTTCGGTGCGCAGGATATCCTGATAGAGCTCATTCTTGCGGTTACCAATACCGCAGACAGAATCCAGACTCGGCGGATCGTCCGGCGTTCCAGGAGGAAGACGGACATTACGTGATTTCAAAAAGCTGAGCACACCTTCGAAGCGAGGCTTGCCGTCCACGTAATTGTGGTAGTCGTTGGTTCTGTCAAAAGGCTCGAAGGGGACGTTCTTCTCCTCGGCGCGAAGCTTGAGGAATTCATTGAACGCAGTTTCCCACGCCTGTGCGTGCACACTGGCGGTACGGGTGATGACACCGTCTAGATCGAAAATGACGCCTTTGAGGGTAATTGCAGGCACGATCGCTCCTTGACGTTGAAATTGACGTATCGAATCAGGGTTACAGCGTACCCATGATGGTCACCAGCATGTCCGGTTCCGGCACGATGAGGGCATTGGGCGTCAGTCCCATGACCCGTTTGGCCAGATCCTCGTTTTCAGTCACGTATATTGCCCGCGTTTCGGGCATGATTTCCAATGCGGCTTCAAGCATGGGCACGTCGCTTCCCGTGTCACCGCAAATGAGATGCGGTCCATGGAACATGTCGAGTCCCAATTCACTGTTTAGGTATTTGACACCATCCCCCTTGTCGAAATCCTTGAGCCCGTCGCCCGAGGTTTCGATGGTCAGGATGATCTCCACGTCCAACCCGGTGTCTTCGATGCGGAAATTCTGTTCATCCGGATCAAGCTCAGTCACAAGGCTGCTCAGGGTTTCGAGGAACGCTTTGGATTCATCCTCGGCAATGGATTTGCCGATATCCTGACGAGCTACCGTAGACTGGCCGAACTTGAACTGGAGGCCGGAGCCGATGAGAGAAAACTTCTCATACTCGGGCGAGGCCAGCATTTCGGACAGCCGGGCGTTGAGGGTGTCGATGGCGACCTGTTTCTCCGGAGAGATAGGCAACCTTCGTGTACGCCCTTCCAGATCGAGACATTCACGTCCCTTGGACGCGGCGTAGTAGATCTCCCCCTCTGGATTGACAGATATTTCGATAAGCCCACCGAGGGGTGCAGACGTCAGGATGACAGGTTTCTGTACTTTCTCCATCGCGAACCGGGAAAGGAAAACCGAATTGTAAATGGACTGGATGGAAGTAAGGTACCGGGCACAATAATTGTTGATGGTGCCGTCACGGTCAGTGATCATGCAGTTGAGGTCCAGGCCGTTCAAAAGCTCGCGGCCGGCAGCAACATGATCATCAAAGCCGGGATGCAGGTCGTCGAGGAAATCAAGGAAGGTTTCCTCGCCTTCTTCCAGATAGAAGATATCCTTGCGAGCCTCGTTGATCTCGTAATCCATATCCAGATCGATGGTGCGATCGCCATCCAGCGACAGCACACGTTTTCCGGCCACTTCCGGGATATTCTCAAGAGCGGACAGCGCGTTGGCCAATGACTCTATGGTTCCCGCTGGAACCGTCTCGCCCGCAAGCAGCGAGCCTACAGCCTGGTAACGAACCTGGCGGGTGGCGGCCATGAGGGCATAGAAATCCTTCAACGTCTTGAGTTCGGTGTGCTTGATCGCTGGCATGGTTCCTTTCCTAACGGGTAACTTGAATGGTGTAGTTCACTACCGTGGGGCTGCCATCCTTGGACGGCGGTACGGTCAGGGTGAATTCCAGCCCGCCCGCATCGGTGCGAACGTACTTTGCGTCGGCCTTCACCACTTTCCACTGGCCGGAGTATCTTTCTTTGAGCTTGAGAATTTGCGGCTTATCCTTGCCGTTTTTCACTTCAATACGCCACGAGGCTTCATAGGAGGTCTTGCCCAGCTTGGCATACGCGGTCTGGGTGCGCTCCACGGTCACGTCAAAAGAATTACCCAGCGGCAGTCGGGCTTCACCGCCCTCACCCACGTGACCGATACGGGACTCGCCTGCCAGAAGGAGGCTGTTATCCGAAGTAGGCATGAAGACGCGAACCAGCCCGCCGGGAAGCGGACGGCCAAGACCGTTCTTCTTGGTGTTGTTCAGCTTGAGGGACAGGGCCACATCCTGAGCCATCTTTCCGCTGTGCTGACCGCCGTATCCCTGAAATGTGCTGACGAGTTCCTGCTCCAGCATCACTTTGGATGAGGAGAACAGGCTGACCTGCCTGGTGCCAGAAGCTGGCAGGCTCACGCTTCGCGGAACAGAGTAGACATGGAACTGAGCAAACTCCTCTTCCTGCGGAGGAGCGGCGTCCATCATGGGGGCAGCTGCCGCTTCCATGACCATGGCGTTGGCCTTGTACATCCGGCGCCCGCCCATCTCCTGTTTCACATCGCCCGCCACCAGCTTCACACTGCTGCCGGAGAAAGCACGACCTGAGGAGTTGTTGATAGTTGCCCACACATCCATGGCGCCCGTCTCACCTGTTTTATCGAGAGAGAGGGTGTAATCAGCGCGCCACTGCAATCCGCTCATGAGGTATCGCAATTCAACATTGCGTTTTCCGGCATGAGCGTTGTCGGTGGTCAGGGTCAGCGTTGGTTCAGTCTGAAGATCTCCCGGCATTTCGGGCAGGAGTAAAGCGTCGTAGTTACCGACATAGACCTCGTTACCCACAGTGAAGATCGGCCTTCCTTCGTTGGAGACAAGGATCGCCTTTTTGAGAATGCGGCCCTCGGTATTGGAAGGATCAGGCAGGATAACGGTCAGCTCCTTGCCGATATATCGATCGAGAAGATTTTTGATGGTGATGGGGCTGTAACTGTATTGCAAGCCCAGCACCTTCATATCCTTGGCAGAGGCATGGACAGAGGTTGGGTCCATACTCTGTGGAACGTCTTTGAATATCACGCTGGCCATACCTTGCGGCAGCGTCACGGACCGCGATTCTTTTACGAGAGCACGGCCGGAATTATAGACAGTTACCGAAGCTCCTTTAACCGTAGCGGCGTGGGAGTATGGGACGCACAGCAGCAGAGTGAGGGCGAGCAGAGAGATAACAATATGAGATTGCAGGCGATTCATCGAGCCTCCGAGAGACAGATTAAGGTTCAGGTTGTAACAATAGCAAAATAACTACCCGTAACGTTACAATGCCCTGCCTGTTTTTGCAAAAGATTAACAAAATTTATCACTCCCTCAGTGACAAATATTCAGTTCTCTTTTTCAACAACTCCAGTCGCTTGCCCTAGCAGCTTGTCGATTAGGCAACAAAATGCACACTCGCATGCCTCATTTCTACTCTCGTCAAGAGTCTAGATTTTTGTTAGAAACATTCAAATTATGAAGATTCTCATAGTGGACGATTGTCTGACGACATCGAAGCATATTGCCGGATTGCTTGCGCAAATTGGCTATACGGCACTAGTGATCGCGCACAGTTTTGAAGAAGCTGTGGTGGAACTGGAGTCATCTGCTGCGTCCGGCTTTCCCATTGATCTGATCCTCATGGATGTGGGTATGCCCGGTACGGACGGCATCGCAGCCACCCTGACCATCAAGTCCCGCTATGAATTTGAAGACATCCCCGTCATCATGATCACCGCGCACAACGAGGAAGCCACATTGGATCGTTCCTTTGCTGCCGGGGCCTCGGACTTCATCGTCAAACCCGTGGGCAAAATCGAACTGCGCGCCCGAATCCGCTCGGCACTGCAACTGCGCAAAGAAATGGTCAAACGCCAGAAGCGTGAACGGCAGTTGGAAAAGCTGGCCCGCAAACTGGAGCGCATGTCGAACATGGACGGTCTCACCGGCCTCGCCAACCGACGCTGTTTTGACGACACGCTGGTCAAGGAATGGGTCCGCAACGGCCGAAACGACCACCCCCTCGGCCTGATCATGATCGATATCGACCACTTCAAATCGTACAACGATTCCCTCGGTCACGTTGACGGCGACGTCTGCCTCTGCTCAGTCGCCGACGCCATCAGCGCCTCGGTCCACCGCCCCGGTGATATGGTGGCCCGATACGGCGGCGAGGAATTTGCGGTAATACTCCCCAACACTGACTACGAGGGTGCCCAGTCCGTGGCCGCCACCATTCACGATAACCTAGCTAAAATCTGCATCTCCCACCCCAACTCTTCGGTCCACTGCCATGTCACTGTCTCCATCGGCGTCGCCTCCGGAATCCCCACATGCGGCACCACCCCGGAACACCTGCTCCACGCCGCCGACAGAGCCCTCTACAGCGCCAAACAAGCCGGACGAAACCGCACCGAATCCGTCAACCTCCCCGGCCCCGACGAGATCAGACACTAATCACAATTTTCCCTCCATTGAAAAAGGGCGTTTCCATAAGGGAACGCCCTTTTTCTGTTTTTCTCGCCTGAGAGCGCCAGCTGCAAGGCGCAAAGGCGAAGCTGTGGCCCGCCCACAGCGATGCCAGCAGCAACGCAGCAGATGGTGCTCTCAGGCGAGAAAAACAAATGAGTCAGGCTGTTGGGGGACAGCCTGACTCATTCAACAGGGATGGGTTGGACGGGAATAGAGGTTCCGGTGGGGGCCGGACTCCCCGTCCAGGAAATTTGAGACTGCGGCTAGCGCAGGAAATGGATGCTCAAGTAAGTACCGCAACAGGGGCAGACCTTGACCGGGGAGGCAATGCCGTCTTCTTGCATGATGACTGCTTCCCAGGGAATGAAACCGTCGAGAGTGTACTGAACCTTCAGCCTGTGACCGCACTTGCAAAAACGTTCCTGCATAACTCGTCTCCTTGTTCATCGCGCTTTCGGCGCGTTTTCATTTCATTGCACCCAACGTGAGTCTTTAATAAACAACCTTGTTTAATTTTGTCAACCATAAATTTACAAAAAGTATCACTTTAGCACACAAGATGTGTTCAACATCACAAAACACCCACCTACAAGACGAACCAAATAAAAAAAGCGCCGCAATCCCAGAGGATTACGGCGCACGAAAAGCGTTTAAGTCTGATTTAACGATATTCTCGGGAAGCCCAGAGCACCTTGCCGATGACACGAACATTGTTGAGTTCGTCGCCAGAAAGATGGATGGGCGAATAGTCCACGTTATCACTGCGCAGCACCAATGTACCTGGCAGCCGTTCCACCCGCTTGACCATGACCGTGTCTTCAACACCCACGGCATAGATACCGCCGGACAGGACATCGGTACGGGACTCGTCAATGAGGACCATGTCCCCTTCCTTGATCTCCGGCTCCATGGAGTTACCGATAACTTCCATCAGCACCATGTTCACCGGGTTGCCACGCATCTGCAGCCAGTCGGAACGGAAGGAATAGTAGCCTTCCACCTGCCCTTCTGTCTCAAAGGAGCCACCACCCGCACAGAGTCGGGCGCGCACCTTGGGCACTTCCATATAATCATCTTCATCACCGGCAGTGGCCACAGCCTCGGGGCGCGGGAGCCCCTTGCCTTTTTCAAGCCACAGCGGATTCAGCCCATATTGTGCGGACAGATCGAGTATCCACCGGGCCGGGACCGAGTCCTTGCGTTTTGCCAGCGACACGGCAGCCCGTCCCAAATCCAGAATGCGGGCGAGTTGCGATTGGTTCTTTATTTCCGTTTCCGAACAAAGCCTCTTGAAGAATGCTTCAAATCCGTTGCTCATTGTTGCGCCTTAGTTAATGAATTGTTGCTTTATGAAGATAGTGTTTACTATTGATATACTCATTCGTCAATTGATAATCCCCTTTTTTAGGGAAGAGGCAGAGATGTCGGCCTGCGGCCTCCGACTGTCAGGAGATTTCGCCGCAGGCGGCTTTCCAATCTGATTTCACTTATTGCACACTGTTGACGTTCGTCCTTCAATAAGCGAAACACGGACTTAGAAAAGAAAAATCTCATACTCAGGAGTATTTATGCTGTCTGTACTCGGCAATATAATCTGGTTCCTCTTCGGAGGCGTATTCATGGCCCTCGGCTGGTTCCTGGCTGGCTGCCTCATGGCAATCTCCATCATCGGCCTGCCGTGGGCGCGATCTGCCTTTGTCATTGCCAAATTCACCTTCCTGCCCTTCGGCAACACGCTGATCAGGCGCGACGTGCTCACGGGCCAAAAGGACATTGGCACCTCGGGCTTTGGATTCTTAGGTAATGTAATATGGTTCGTATTCGCCGGATTCTGGCTGGCCATCGGTCATATCGTTTCGGCCTTTGCCTGCATGGTGACCATCATCGGTATTCCCTGGGGCTGGCAGCATCTGAAGATCGCAGCAATTACGCTTGCCCCCATCGGAATGGCAGTTGTGCCCATCGAACAGGCTGAAAAATTGACCAATCGCGGGTAGTTTCACCCCGTTTTTGCACTTTTGCTTGTGCAAATTCCGGTTTCTCTTGCCACATACCAAAAAGCTGCTTAACTAA
This sequence comes from Pseudodesulfovibrio sp. zrk46, assembly GCF_012516435.1. Taxonomy (NCBI): domain Bacteria; kingdom Pseudomonadati; phylum Thermodesulfobacteriota; class Desulfovibrionia; order Desulfovibrionales; family Desulfovibrionaceae; genus Pseudodesulfovibrio; species Pseudodesulfovibrio sp. zrk46. The sequence continues at coordinate 2,166,902 of NZ_CP051216.1, read as the reverse complement.
TTGAACGACGGGCTTTTACGCCCATTTGCAAGTAAACAACCCCTTTTGGAGGATAAAGGAAATGAATCAATACCCCACCATGCAGCGTACGGCCAAAGCGGAACTGGTCAACGCGTTCATGCGCGGCGTGTACGGCTGGATGAGCGCAGGCCTTGCCCTGACCGCTGTTCTGGCCTACCTGACCCTCACCACGCCTGCTCTTCAGCAGCTGGTGTTTGCCATTGATCCGGCTACTAACATGATTGCTGGTATTTCCAGTGTCGTCTGGATTCTGATGTTCGCTGAAATCGGCATCGTATTCTACCTCGGCGCACGCATCAGCACCATGAACGCCAGCACGGCAACCGGACTGTTCATGCTCTACAGCGCCATGAACGGCCTGACACTGGCCCCGATCCTTGCCTTCTACACCGCGGAATCCATCGCTTCCACGTTTGTGATCACCGCAGGCATGTTCGGCGCCATGTCCATCTACGGCATGGTGACCAAAAAGGATCTCACCAGCTGGGGCAGCCTGCTCTTCATGGGCCTCATCGGGCTGGTCCTCGCTTCCGTGGTGAACATCTTCATGGCCAGCTCTGCCATGTCCTTCGCCATCTCCGTCATCGGCGTCATCATCTTCCTGGGCCTGACTGCTTACGACACCCAGAAGCTGAAGACCATGGGCGAGATGGTTCCCGAAGGCGACGCAGCAGCGATTCGACGCGGCACCATCATGGGCGCGCTGACGCTGTACCTCGACTTCATCAACCTGTTCATCATGCTGCTCAGGCTTATGGGCAGCCGCGACTAACTCAAAACACACGGGGAGGCCGCAAGGCCTCCCTTTTTACCCTCTATGGCAGACGTTACCGCCCTACAAAAAGTTCTCGCCCCCATTCTCAAACCCGCTTCATGGGTCTATGCCGGCGCCATGCGCGTTCGCGAACAATTCTACAAGCGCGGCTTCCTTCCCTCCTGGGAACCGGAAGCGGTGACTGTTTCCGTGGGCAATATAGGCTGGGGCGGTTCCGGCAAAACCCCTATAGCAGGCTGGCTGCTGGACTGGGCCGCCAACCGCAACATGGAAGCCATGCTTCTGACACGCGGCTACAAGGCCAAGCCCGTCTCCTACCCCTACTATGTGCAGCCCGGGGCGCTTGCTGAAGAAGCGGGCGACGAGCCCCTGATGCTGGCCACCCAGCACCCCAAGGCGCATGTCATCGTAGACCCGGTCCGCACACGCGGCGGTCGCATGGGCATGAAGCAGTTCAACCCCGAGCTGGTGGTGCTGGACGACGGCTTCCAACACATGGCCGTGAAGCGGCACCTCAACCTGGTACTGCTCAGGCCCGAAGATCTTTCCTCTCAGTGGAAGAACGTGATTCCCGCCGGCTCATGGCGCGAACCCGTTTCCGCCTTGAAACGAGCCGATGCCTTCATGATGAAGGTCGGCCCCAAAAATTTCCAACGCGTACTGCCGTTCTATCGTGAACTGCTCGGCCACCTGCACAAGCCGCTATTCAGCTTCCAGGTGCTGCCCACAGGCGTACGCAATGTCCTCTCCGGCGAACCGGCAGTGGACTTTGATCAGGAGCGATACCTTCTGGTCACCGGCGTTGGCGACCCCAAACTCGTGGAGCGCACCGCCACCCATTTTATCGGCTACAAGCCGCAACACCACATGATTTTCCGCGACCACCACGCCTATTCCAAGAACGACGTCATGGATATGCACGCCACGGCTGCAAAGCTCGGCTGCAAAGCGATCCTGTGCACACCCAAGGATGCCGTTAAGCTCGGCCCCATGTGCACCGACCAGTTCTGGGAATTCGACCTGCGCGTGGAATTCGGGCCGTCATCAATCGGCCGGAATTCCCGATTCAATACGTGGTGGACCAGACAATTCGACATTATAGACAAACATGTGCCGGGCTATGATCCACATTACGCCCTGGCCGAGGATACCGATGGTAAAGAAGACACGTAAACAACCGCGTCCGTCCACTCCCCCCCTGTCCACATCAGGCCTGCTCAAACTCTTCAAGCAGGTCAAGCGCCCACTCTCCCGGGCCGAAGTCATCCGACAGCTCAAGCTCAAGAAGAAGGACAAGCGTATGGTCAAGGACCTGCTCGCCGACTTGGTTGAGCAGGGTAAGCTTATTCGCATTCGCCGCGGCTACGGGCTAGCCGACGCCATGCACTGCGTCACCGGCCGTCTGGAAATCCAGCGCGGCGGCTTTGGCTTCGTGATCCCCGAGGACAGCCGACGCAAAGACATTTTCATCAACCAGCGAGATATCGGTGAAGCGTGGCATGGCGACAAGGTCATAGCCGCGGTCATCAGCGAGAACAAAGGCCAGCGCAACAACGAAGGCCGAATCGTCCGCATCCTTGAACGAGGCCGCAAGACGCTGCCCGTCAAGGTCTACAAGCAGATGCGCGGCGGCGACTGGCTCTGCCGTCCCACTGACCCGCGCCTCGCCTTTGGCATCATCTGCGAACTGAAAGATGAGTCAATTGAGCTCAAGCGTGGTGACATTGCCCTGTGCGTCCCCGGCGACAAGATCGATCCCACCATGTGGGAAGGCGAGATCACGGCCTACCTCGGGCCCGAAGCCGATATTTCCGTGCAGGAAGCACTGGTCAAATCCAACCACAACATCCGCCTCCGCTTCCCGTCCGGCTCCATGAATCAGGCAGAAGCCCTGCCCACCGAGCCTGCGGCCAAGGATCTCAAGAACCGCAAGGACCTGACCAAGATGCCCTTCGTCACCATCGACGGGGCTACGGCCAAGGACTTTGATGACGCCATCCTCGTGGAGCGCATGCCCAAGGGGTACCGCCTCTGGGTGGCCATTGCCGACGTTTCCCACTACGTACCTGAGGGGTCCCCCCTCGATCGCGAAGCCTTGGAGCGCGGCAACTCCTACTACTTCCCACAGTCTGTCGAGCCCATGTTCCCGGAGCGGTTGTCCAACGGCCTTTGCTCCCTGAACCCGCATGTAAAGCGCCTCGTCATGGTGGCCCGCATGGACATGGACAACCAGGGCATCACCCGAGCTGCCAAGATGTTCCCAGCCGTCATCGAGAGCCACGCCCGTCTGACATACGGACAGGTAAAGAAGGCGGTCCTCGACAAGGACGAGGAGGCTCGCGCCAAGATTTCCCACGTTCTGCCCATGCTGGAACTCTCTGAAGAACTGGCCCGCAAGATCAACAAGCTGCGTAAGGAACGCGGCTCGCTCGACTTTGATCTGCCGGAACCCGAAATCCTCTTCGATGTTCAGGGTGAGACCACGGACATCCGGCCCAAGGAGCGCCATTTCGGGCATCAGCTCATCGAGGAATTCATGATCGCGGCCAACGAGGCCGTGGCGCACTTCCTCATCGAGAAGGACCTGCCCTGCATGTTCCGCATCCACCCCCCGGCAGACGAGGAAAAACTCAAGAGTCTGTTCCGGCTCCTTGCCCAGACCGACAAGGACATCCTCATGCCCAAGGAGATGACGCCCCTCGCAATCCAGCGGCTCATCGCCTCGCAAAAGGGTACGGACAAGGAATACATCGTCAACCGGATGCTGCTCCGCTCCATGAAGCAGGCCAAATACTCACCGGAAAACGAGGGCCACTTCGGCCTCGCATCCATTGAGTATTGTCACTTCACCTCGCCCATCCGTCGCTACGCCGACCTCGTGGTGCACCGCCTCGTCAAGACGGCCCTCGCCATGGAGGACAAGGACGGCCCGGTCCCGCACATTCCCGGCATGAAGAAGCTGAACAACATCGCAGGTCAGCTTTGCAGCCGCGAACGCGCAGCCATGGATGCCGAGCGCGAGATATTCAAGCGCGTCATGGCCATGTTCATGAAGGATAAGGTGGGCGGCACCTTCGGCGGTGTCATTTCGCACATCACGGACTACGGTTTCTACGTGGAACTTCGCGAGCTCATGGCCGAAGGCATGGTGCGGCTCTCCACCCTCGACGACGATTACTACACCTACTGGAAGCACCGAGAGATGCTCGTGGGCGAGCGCACCGGCAAGTCCTTCATGCTCGGTCAGGCCGTGGAAGTCGTTCTGGACGAGGTGAATCTGGACCGACTGGAGCTGAACTTCTCGCTCAAGTCCGTCACCACCGCAGCAATGGATTACAAAGACTTGATTTAAGATGCCTCCGACGGGCCCTCGCCGGGCGTGCGTCTCCGACGGGTCAGGAACCCTTTGCAAAGGGTTCCCGACACCCTCCCAAACTCTTTGTCGCTCGCTGACGCTCGATGGTGTACGACAGCCTCAGGCTATATGGGCTTCATATTATTCCAACAAACGAAGACCTTCACCAGCCCTTGAGCCTAAGCCTTAGAAGCTGACCAAATCGAATGCCGCCGAATACAACAGCCTTTCCACAGCGAACTAGTTCGCTAAGCGCTCATCAAGGCATTCTATTTGGATCAGATTCTTAGCGACAGCTCACGAGGCGGCCAAGCTAGAAAAGGAGCTTTTTGGTTCCTTTTTGGGGCCTAGCCAAAAACGAACCGCCGTCCGCGAAGGACGCCACCCGGCAGCAATGCTCCAAGAAATCGGAGCCGAAGGCGACCACCTTAAACTTCTTCAAAAAAAGGGCCGTTCCCTCAGGAACGGCCCTTTTAATATTCATTACATCATCTCGTTCTAGGCGGAGAAATCTCGAACCCATCGAATAAGGTTGATGCCAACGAGCAACGCGCCTTCCCAACGGGAAACACGCCAGCCCGTACGCAACAAAATCAACACCAACCCGACCATGCCGACAAGCACGTAGAGACCAGAGGAGGCCTCGTCGGAAACCGGCAACGGCTTGAGCAAACAAGTCAGCCCCAGCACCCCGGCAAAGTTGAAGAAGTCGGACCCGATCAGGTTACCAAGCAGCATCTCGTTTTTGCCTTTGATTGACGCGGCCAGACAAGTGACGAGCTCGGGCAGGCTGGTACCCGCGGCAACAATGGTCACACCGATGACCCACGAAGACACGCCGAGAGCGGTTGCGATAGACGTCGCAGCGGAAACCATCAGATGCCCACCAGCGGAGATGGCGGCAAAGCCCGCCACCAAAACAAATCCATGCTTCCAGTTGGCCTCCTGACCTTCCAACTCTTCCAGCTCTTCATCGCCCACGTTCTCGCGCTTCATGCCGAGATAGACGAGATAGGAAATGAGCATCAGCATGAGCACGCCACCGAAGACGTGACCCAACTCGCCGGTCATGGACACCAGCAGGATACCTGCGGTGGTCAGGAACAGCAGCAGACCGTCGCGGTACACGATGGTCTTATTGGAAACCAGCGGCTTGATCATGGCCATGAGCCCAAGGATAAAGCCAAGATTGAAGATATTGGAACCGACCACATTGGACAAAGAGATGTCGTTGTGGCCGCGCATGGCTGCATTGATGGTGACGAGGAATTCAGGTGCAGATGTCCCCAAAGCCACGATAGTCAAGCCGATGACAAGTTCGGAAACATTGAACTTGCGGGCGATGAGCGCAGCAGAGGCGACAATCCAATTGGCGCCGAACCAAAGGAGCAGCGCAGCAGCGAGAAAAGTGATGATATCAACGGTCATGTAAAACCTTGTATGTCAGGAACATTGTCCCGGCAATGATTACTGGTTGTCGAGACGGTCTTTTTTCCACGCCTTGACAATGTCCGGCTTGGGCTCGGCCCAAGGCAGTTTGTTGTCACGGGTGGGGATCACCTCGATCTCCTCGGTGGTTTTGCCGCGCTGCACGCGAATCTTGACCGGTTCGCCGGTCTCCTCGGAATGCTTGCGAGCCTTGGTGGAATAGGAAGCCACCAGCGCAGCGGCATCGGCAACGGCTTCGGAATCCCAATCTCCGTCCACCGGGCGGCAAACGCCGAGCGGTCCGGGAAAGCCCTGCGTCTTGAGCACGTAATCGGTCGGCTCTATGCAGGCTGCGATGCGTTCGTTGTCGTCTGCCTTGCGACCAAAAGTCAGCCAGTGGGTTCCGGCCCAGTACTGGCGACCGAAACGGGCAAGGGTGAAATCGCTGACGGACGGACGCTCGATATGATTGAGCATCTTGACGAAACGGGCAGCACCGTTGGCCTCGGTCAGACAGCAACCGCCTGCCGGGGTGGGAATCTCGGTGAAGCCATACTCCTTGGCCTTCTTCATCTGCTCTTTGCGGCCTCGACCGTACCAATCATGAAGCTGTTCGCGGTCCACCAGTCCGGACTCTTCCATAGGGGTGATGGGCTGCTTCTTGGCACACAGGGGGCGCAGCAACACCTTGCGAACATCAGCCCGCTTGGTGATGAGATTCAGTGCGTCTTCACGCTGGCTCATGGGGCGCTGGCCCACCACTTCACCAGAGATGAGGAACTTGGCGCCGTATTCGGGCAGCATATCCACAGCGTGGCTAAGCATGGTGATTTTACAGTCGATACAAGGGTTAAGCCACTTGCCGTAACCCTGAGAAGGGCCGTCGAGCATCATGTCGATGTACTTCTGGCGAATATCCACCTCGATCACATCGATGCCGTAGTGCTTTTTCCAGAAAGGAATCTTTTCCGGGTTGCCGAAAAAAGGTGTGACAAAGTGCAGGCCGAGAACCTTCAGCCCCTGATCCATTATGGTCCGCATGGCGAGGATGGAATCCAGGCCGCCGGACAAAAGCGCGAGTGCGTCGTATTGATTATTAGCCGTGTTGGTCATGAGGCGTCCCTTATTGGAGTTTGGCGTGAAGGGCAAGTAATACCGGATTCCAGCACAAATGGCTTTGACATTCGTCAAGTCGATCCTGCTTGAACCGTACGAGTTATATATGCTACTTTTCCAGTAATAGGAGGAGCCATGCCCAAGATTCAGTGGAACAAAGAACTCAGTGTCGGCGTCAACGAAATTGACGATCAGCACAAGGAACTCATCAAAATAGCCAACCTTCTACTTGAGACCGTAGAAGGCCCGCCTGACAGAAATATGGTGGATAGCGCTATCAAGCAACTCAGAGAGTATACGGTTTTCCACTTCAATTCAGAAGAAGCTCTGATGACTGAGGTCCGCTATCCCGAACGAGGAGAGCATCATGCGCAGCATCGCAAGCTCAAGAACGACGTCAAGCAGTTCCAACGGGACATGTATGAACAGCAAATTCCAGAGCCTGCAGTCGTCCTCGCTTTCCTCCGTTCATGGCTTCTTAATCATATCCTCACCTTTGATCGCAAGTTAGCTCAATTCATCAATGACCAAAAGGCCCTTGAGATGCCTGAAACGACTGTATCCATTGGTAAACCAGCCGACTAGCACTCCCTCGTTTTAGCCCATTCCACCCGCTTAGATGCCTGTTGCCCGCCGTGCCTCTATCTGTTAGATAGACGTGTTGCTTTAATTGTTGCGTCTGTAATCCTGTAAGGAGAATCCCATGGCACGAAAGGCCGTCGACCCCGAAGTTCTGCGTAAGGAAGCTCTCGGAACCGCTCTGACCACTATCGAACGCAAGTTCGGTAAAGGGTCCATCATGCGTCTCGACGACGAAGCGTCCCATTCCATCCCGTTCATCCCCACTGGTTCCATCGGCCTTGATATGGCTCTTGGCATCGGCGGTGTGCCGCGTGGACGTGTCATAGAAATTTACGGCCCGGAATCCTCGGGTAAAACCACTCTGGCCCTGCACATCGTGGCAGAGGCGCAGAAAGCTGGCGGCAACGCGGCCTTCGTGGATGCCGAGCACGCCCTTGATCCCGGCTACGCCAAACGTCTTGGCGTCAAAACCGACGAACTGCTCATCTCCCAGCCCGACTACGGCGAGCAGGCACTGGAAATCGCCGACCTGCTGGTCCGCTCCGGTGCCATGGACGTTGTGGTCATCGACTCCGTTGCCGCGCTCATCCCGCAGGCCGAGCTCGAAGGCCAGATGGGTGAGACCCAGGTGGGTGGACAGGCGCGCCTCATGTCGCACGCCCTGCGCAAGCTGACTGGTACCATCCACAAGTCCAACTGTGTTGTTATCTTCATCAACCAGATCCGCATGAAGATCGGCATGACCGGCTACGGCAACCCCGAGACCACTTCCGGTGGTAACGCGCTCAAGTTCTACGCCTCCTGCCGACTGGACATCCGCCGCATCCAGACCCTCAAGGACAAGGATGAATCCTTCGGTATCCGCGCCCGCGTCAAGATCGTCAAGAACAAGGTCGCTCCGCCTTTCCGCGAGGCCATTGTCGACGTTCTCTACGGACAGGGCATATCCCGCATGGGCGAGCTCATCGACATGGGCGTTGAGCACGGCATCATCGACAAGTCCGGCTCCTGGTTCTCCTTTGGCTCCGAGAAGCTCGGCCAGGGTAAGGAGAACGTCCGCGCCCTGCTGCAGGAAAACCCGGACATCGCCAACGCCGTCGAAGAAAAACTAATGATGCACCTGGGCTTCCGCGAAGACCCGGATGCTGAAGCCGGTGACGCTGGCGAATAGATATTGTTTACAGCCCGGATATAGCGCCTCGGGTCCTGTCCCGAGGCGCTTTTGTCTGGAGATTTTTTTATTTGGAGAGATTTAAACCATGAATGCTGCTGAAATCCGTGAAAGGTTCCTTAAGTACTTTGAACGCAACGGTCACTACATCGAGGAGTCCGCTCCGCTGATTCCCAAGGATGACCCGACCCTGATGTTCACCAACGCCGGTATGGTTCAGTTCAAGAAGCTGTTCCTCGGCCAGGAAAAGCGCGACTACAACCGCGCCACCACTTCCCAGAAGTGCCTCCGCGTTGGCGGCAAGCACAACGATCTGGAGAACGTGGGCCGCACCGCGCGTCACCACACCTTTTTCGAGATGCTCGGCAACTTCTCCTTTGGTGACTACTTCAAGGAAGACGCCATCAAGTTCTGCTGGGAGTTCCTGACCGAAGAGCTGAAGCTCGACAAGGAGCGTCTCTACATTACTATTTATAAAGATGACGATGAAGCTGGCGAACTCTGGAAGAAGCTCTGCAACATTCCTGAGGACCGCATCTACAAGCTGGGCGAGAAGGACAACTTCTGGTCCATGGGTGACACCGGCCCCTGCGGCCCCTGCTCCGAAGTCCACTTCGACCAGGGCGAGCACGTTGGCTGCGGCCCGGATTGCGGCATCGGCAAGTGCGACTGTGACCGTTACCTGGAAATCTGGAACCTCGTGTTCATGCAGTACGACCAGGCCGAGGACGGCACCCGCACAGATCTGCCCCGCCCCTCCATCGATACCGGCATGGGCCTCGAGCGCATCGCCGCCGTCTGTCAGGGCGTGGCCTCCAACTACGAGACCGACCTGTTCCAGTCCATCATCCAGTACACCGCAGACATGGCTGGCGTGAAATACCGCGAGAACGAAGAGATCGACACTGCGCTGCAGGTCATCGCTGACCATTCCCGCGCCATCGCCTTCCTGATCCCAGATCAGGTCCTGCCTTCCAATGAAGGTCGCGGCTACATCCTGCGCCGCCTGATCCGTCGCGCCTACCGCTTCGGCAAGCTCATGGGTCTCGAAGGCTCCTTCCTCTGGAAGACCGCTTCCAAGGTTGTCGAAGACATGGGCGATCACTACACCGAACTGAAAGAGACCAAGGACTTCATGGTCGAGGTTGTTCGCGGCGAGGAAGAAGGCTTTGCCAAGACTCTCGACAAGGGTCTTGAGATGCTTGAGGCCGAACTGGCCGAACTCAAGAAGCAGGGTGCCAAGGTCGTACCGGGCGAAACCACTTTCCGTCTCTACGACACTTACGGTTTCCCCATCGACATCGTCCGCGACATCGCAGAAAAGGACGGCATCGACGTTGATGAGCCCGCCTTCGAAGCGCTGATGCAGGAGCAGAAAGACCGCTCCAAGGCAGCCTGGAAAGGCTCCGGCGAAAAAGACGTTGCTTCCACCTTCCAGACTCTGCTGGAAGACGGCGTCACCTCCACTTTTACCGGTTACGACAACATGATCGAGCAGGCCCCTATCACCCACCTCATGGATATCGACGGCAACGTCGTGCCCACCCTTGAGGAAGGCGTGACTGGCTGGCTCGTGTCCGAAGTGACTCCGTTCTACGGCGAGTCCGGCGGTCAGATGGGTGACACCGGCGAGATCGCTGCTTCCGGCGGCCGCGCCACTGTCATCGACACGGTCAAGCCCTCCAAGGAGCTGACCGCCCACAAGATCACTGTGGCAGAAGGCACCATGAAGACCGGCGAACCCGCATTCCTGAATGTGGATCGCGGCCAGCGCCTCGCCACCATGCGTAACCACACCGTGACCCACCTGCTGCACGCCGCCCTCCAGAAGGTACTCGGCGACCACGCAAAGCAGGCCGGCTCCCTCGTTGGCCCGGATCGTCTCCGTTTTGACTTTACCCACATCAAGGGTCTCTCCCCCGAGGAGCTTGCTGAAGTCGAGGCCATCGTAAACCAGAATATTCTCGACGCTCTCCCGGTAGAGCGCGAAGTCATGACCATCGAGGCCGCCCAGGCCAAGGGTGCAACCGCCCTCTTCGGCGAAAAGTACGGCGACACTGTCTCCGTCATCGAAGTGCCCGGCGTGTCCATGGAATTCTGTGGCGGCACCCACCTCGATAACACCGGTGTTGCCGGTTCCTTCATCATCACCAGTGAAGCTGGTGTTGCCGCAGGTATCCGCCGCATCGAAGCCGCCACCGGTGGCAACGCCATCGCTTACTACAACGAGCGCCGCGAAGCCGTTGCCGAGGCCGGAGCCATGCTCAAGGCCCGTCCCGAAGAGCTTTCCAAGAAGGTCAAGGACCTCCAGCAGCAGGTCAAGGACATGGCCAAGCAGATGCAGGGTCTTCAGGAGAAGCTCGCCTCCGGCGCAGGTCGCGACATGATGTCCGAGATGGAAGAGATCAACGGCGTGAAAGTCCTCGCCGCCGAGCTCGAAGCCCCCAACATGGGTGTGATGCTCAAGCAGATGGACGCCCTCCGCTCCAAGGTTGATTCCGGCATCATCTGCCTCGTGGCCGGTCACGACGACGGCAAGGTTTCCGTTGCCCTCGCCGTCACCAAAGATCTGCACGACCGTTTCAAGGCCGGCGATCTCATCAAGCCCGTAGCCGGTGAAGTAGGCGGCGGAGGCGGCGGTCGTCCCGACCTCGCCCGCGCAGGCGGTTCCGATGCCTCCGGCATCCCCAACGCCATCGCCAAAATCAAGGAACTGGTCGCTGGCTAAGGGAAGAGAAAGACAGATCGAACCGCCTTCGGCGGGATTAAGATTAAACAAGCAGGGCTGCCTGCCCTGCACCCGACCAAAGGCCGAGGGCCTTTGGAATCCCATATGCGCCTTACGGCGCGGTTTAGTAGAATGAAGCCGCCCCATGCTTTGAGCATGGGGCGGCTTTAATAATCAATTTGAGATCTGCAAACATGTTACTGCCAGATCAGTTTGCTTTGATTTATTAAAGGGCTTATATCTGAAGAATGAAACTTTCAAAGTTGTCTTTCACCGGGTGTAAATTTACCTGTTCAGCGATGTTGTGTTGGTTTGCATTTCAACACATAAATATTCTTACACAGGAGGCTTTGACCATTGCTCTTGGGGTCTTCTTGTTCGCAATATATGATAACATGGTCGATTACATCCTCCCCCCATCATATAAAAGACTCGTCTTTGCAGTTCTTTTAACAACAGTTGTTTTGTTCCTGTTTCACCTTTCTGGCGGAACTCTTTATCAATTCAACATAAGCCTGTTTGTCGGGATGGGACTCAACGCTATCAAGTATGGATTCGAGTACTTCAAAATGGTTGCTCCATTATTTAAAAAGAGAAACTAATCGCCTAATTTTGAAATTCATGATGGTGGCTAGTCCCCGATAAATAAGTCCAGTAGGGTGGAGTCCTCCACGATGTTCCTTTTAACGGCACAAGCCAAAGGAGTTGCTATCGTGGATAATTTTATTTCGGCCATCCTGGATTTCATCAAAGACATCGAACCCGACACTTGGGTGCTTCTGGCTCTCCATCTGGAGAGCAAAATTGAGTATTGGTTCCGGCACAAATGACATGGTCAACTGCCTATCAAAACTCTGCGCCTCACTCTTCCCGAACAAAGCCTACTCCAGCCCTTGAGCCTAAGCCCTAGAAGCTGACCAAATCGAATGCCGCCCATAACGCACGGCATTCGGCAGCGACGAACGTCGCGCCCCACAATTCAAGGCATTCTATTTGGATCAGATTCTTCGCGAGGGATCACGAGGCGGCCAAGCTAGAAAAGCCGCGTTTCTTTGGTTCTTTCTTGGGGCGGCTCAGCCAAGAAAGAACCGCCGTCCGCGCAGGACGCCCCCGGCAGGGATCATTTCAATAAATAGGAGCCGAAGGCGACCTCCTTTCCTCTTATTGCCTTTCAATCGCCAAAGGCGATTCCCCCAAATAATCGCGGCTGATAAGCCGCAACATTTCCTGCTTCTTCTTCCCCCAAAATAGAATCCCCTCCCCGCAAACCCACCCCAGCCGCCAAAAATCACAAAAAAAAGCTTGTACACCCACCCCATATTATGTAAGTAACCACTCCCAGTCGTGACCACCGGCGTATCGCGGGCTTACCCCGTTACATTATAGCTCGTGAGCGTTTGTTGATGGAATTCGGCAGGTTAGAGATTATTGTACAAGAGGCTGGCATGTGAGCGAAAGCCACACATTGCCACAGATTATTTTTGCTTTTTTAAGGAGCACTCTTATGAATACATATAGCCCGAAGCCGGAAGACGCGAACCACGAGTGGTTCATCGTCGACGCAACGGACAAGATTCTGGGCCGTCTCGCCACCGAGATCACCAATCGCCTGCGTGGCAAGCACAAGCCTGAATTCGCCCCCCACATGGACATGGGCGACTTCATCGTGGTCATCAATGCTGACAAGATCAAGGTCACCGGCCAGAAGCTTGACAAAAAGATGTACTACAAACACTCCAACCATCCCGGTGGTCTGAAAGAAAAGACCCTCCGCGAGATGCTGGACAAGAAGCCTGAGAACGTCATCAAGGCCGCTGTCAAAGGTATGCTGCCCAAGAACAAGCTCGCAGCCGTTCAGCTCAAGAAGCTGAAGGTCTACGCTGGTTCCGAACACCCGCACGCAGCCCAGGCTCCCAAAACTCTGGAATTTTAATCGGGGATTATCATGAGCGATTTCACTTACGCCACTGGCAAACGTAAAAATGCGATCTCCCGTACCCGCCTCTACGCCGGTACCGGCCAGATCACCGTTAATGGTCGTCCTTTCGAGGATTACTTCCCCCGCAAGACTCTGCAGATGATCGTCCAGCAGCCCCTGAAGCTGGTCAAGATGCTCGACAAGTACGACATCAAGGCCAACTGCTCCGGCGGCGGCGTGTCCGGCCAGGCAGAAGCTCTGCGCCACGGCATCTCCCGCGCACTGTGCGAGATCGATCCCGAACTCCGCTCCGTTCTGAAGCCCGCAGGTCTCCTGACCCGCGATGCTCGTAAGAAAGAGCGTAAGAAGTACGGTCTCCGCGGCGCCCGCGCCTCCTTCCAGTTCTCCAAGCGTTAAGCCGAGAATCGGAACAAGAGACATTCAAAGGTCGGTACCATCTGGTACCGACCTTTTCGTTTCCCCCTGTCTCGCACACTTCTACTAAAGCAACCTGTTTTGGTCCTTTCAGACAGGAAACGTTCCCACGTAAAGCCAAAATCAGGCACTTTTGGTTATAATGAGGAATCAATTCTTGCTCAATTGATGCATTTTCCCTTATATCCTCGCTATGCCGTCCAAGAAGAAGCCCCAGCCGCGTATGTTGTTCGCCACCCCTGATGGCGAGATTTTTGATCATCCCGACCTCCTGCTCATGTGCCGTCGTGGCGATGAATTCGGTCTGCCACGACCGGATGAGATCACGCCGCTACCGCCGGACTCTGAATTTTTCATGCTGCCCGGGCGTCACGCCATGGGCTACAATGCTGAAACGGGACAGGCTGAGGTCATGGAAGAACTGGCCGTGGCAGCATTCGCCAGCCCGGGACACACCCTCACGGGTATCTCTGCCTATGAGTCGGACGACAACGCTCCGATCCTGCCCCTGCTCTCGTACGGAGCCATCGGCTACGCCAACGGGAAGTTCTGGGTCTGCGCCAAGAAGGTCGACGAGGACAAACGTCAGGTCTTCACCAAGATTCCGCCGGATCGCATTGAAGCAGGTGCACACCAGTTGATAAAGGAGATGTCCGACAACAGACTGGTGAACCATCTGGCCGGATGTGCCCTGACACATGGCTGCCCTGCTGCCAAGAATCTTTCCCTCGGGCGCTTTGAGTGCCCACTACCCACGGCGCGCACCTGCAACGCTCGCTGCGTGGGTTGCATCTCCGAGCAGCCTGACGACTCCGGGTTCCCCTCGCCGCAGTGCCGCATTTCCTTCACACCTACCGTGGAAGAGATCGTACAGATCATGCGCCGCCATGAATCTCGTGAACGCCGTCCCATCTTCTCCTTTGGTCAGGGCTGCGAAGGCGAGCCGCTGACAGAAGCTGAGCTGATCTGCGACGCCGTAAAGGAATATCGCGCAGATGGCGGCACCGGCACGGTGAATGTGAACACCAATGGGTCCCTGCCCTTGACCATGCCTGCCCTCAAGGTCGCGGGGGTCAACTCCATCCGTGTCAGCCTGAACTCGGCACGCAAGGGCCCCTACGAAGCATACTACCGCCCCAAGGGATATTCTTTTGAAGACGTGTACGAGGCCATCGGCAAGGCGCACGAGGTAGGCCTCTTCATCTCGCTGAACCTGCTCTACTTCCCGGGCATCACCGACACCGAGGAGGAGCTTGAAGCACTGATCAAGATGGGCGAGGAATGCAAGTTCGACTTCATCCAGCTGCGCAACCTCAACCTTGACCCCGAGCTTTACATGAAGCTCATGAAACCCTTCGGTCATCAGCCGTGTATGGGCTTCATGAACTTCAAGAAACGGCTCAAAAAAGCGCTGCCCTGGATTGATTACGGGTACTTCAACCCGTTCATCGGGTAAAATCACTGTCGAAGCGGTTTTTATAAGGCTTTTTGGTCCTAAAACACCGCTCCGACAGTTGACACAACCTCCTCCATCATCCAAATATATCTTTTTAACGGGAACCACGCCTTGTGCGTGGCCCGCCATTTTTTTTGCGGCCTAGAAAAGGGCTCGTAAGAATACAACCACCGGACGACAATTTGTGCTGTATTACTGTCCGGCACCACTACGGAGGAGAGGATGTTGAAATTTCGTATGCTGATCGCTTCGGCGATCATGGCTCTGCTGCTGATCCCCGGCCTTGCCATGGCCAAAGACCTCACCATCGGTCTGATTCTGGTCGGCCCCTACAATGACAAGGGTTACTCCCAGGCTCAGTACGAAGGCGGCAAGTACGTCGAGAAGATGATGCCCGGCGCAAAGATGATCTACCTCGACAAGGTCAATCCCGCCGACCGTCCCGGCCTGACCATTCCGCAGGTTGTTGACGATCTGGTGGAAAAAGGTGCTGACATGATCATTGCTGGTTCCGACGACATGAAGGACGGCATCCTCGAAGCTGCCATGATGCATCCCGACACCACCTTCATCCATATTTCCGGCGATGCAGCCTGGTCCGGCAAGGCTCCCGAGAACCTCGGTAACACCTTCAGCCGTATGGAATACTCCAAGATGATGGCCGGTTTCACCGCTGCCATGACCTCCCAGACCGGCAAGATCGGTGTGGTTGGCCCCCTCATCAACGAAGAGACCCGCCGCCTGATGGCTTCCGCATACCTCGGCGCCAAGTACGCTTGGACCCAGGTTCGCGGCAAGGACGCCAAGGACCTCTCCTTCAACGTGAAGTGGATCGGTTTCTGGTTCAACATCCCCGGTGTTACCGCTGATCCGACTCAGGTTGCCGGCTCCCTCTACGATTCCGGTTACGACGTTCTGATCTCCGGCATCGACACCCCTGAGGTTGTCACCGTTGCCAAGCAGCGCAAAGAAGCTGGCAAGAACGTCTGGGCACTCCCCTACGACTACGAAAAGGGCTGCGAAGGCCAGGGCAACATCTGCCTCGGCGTCCCCTACTTTAACTGGGGTCCGACCATGCTGGATCTGGCCAAGGAAGTTCAGGCTGGCACCTACAAGTCCCGCTTTGACTGGAAGGCTCCCTACTGGGCCGACATCAACAACCACGACAAGTCCCCCGTCGGCTTCATGCCGGGCGAAGGCATGACCCCCGAGGTCAAGGCCGAGCTCGACAAGTTCGTCGCCAAGATCGGTTCCGGCGAGCTGGAACTCTTCACCGGCCCCCTGAACTACCAGGACGGCACCGTCTTCCTGAAAGCTGGCGAAAAGGCTACCGACAAGCAGATCTGGTACATGCACCAGCTGCTGGAAGGCATGGAAGGACTCTCCAGCCCCCAATAAGCAATGATCGTCTTAAAAGACATACATAAACATTACGGCCGGGTTCGGGCCAACGACGGCATCAGCCTGACCCTCGAACCCGGCCGCATCTATGCCCTCGTCGGTGAAAACGGCGCGGGCAAGAGCACGCTCATGCGCATCCTGGCCGGACACACCCGTCCGACCTCCGGAACGCTCGACATGAGCGGCCAGACCATTTCATACCTCACGCCCACCCTTGCTCGCGAGTATGGGGTGGGCATGTTGTACCAGGACCCCCTGGATTTTCCGGCCATGCCCGTGTGGGAAAACTTCCAGCTCGGCGCGCCCAAGCGTACCAAGCAGGAGGTCATCGACGTCATCGGCGAGCTTTCCTACCGCCTCGACGCCTGTTTCCTGCCGGATGAGCCCGTGTCCTCCCTGACCGTTGGCGAACGCCAGCTTCTCGAGCTGCTGCGCCTGCTGGACCTGGGGGCCACCACCCTGATCCTCGACGAGCCCACCACCGGTATCACGCCGGAGCAGAAGCAGGACCTCTTTGACCTGCTCATGAAGCTCGCCCGCGAGGATAACCACACCATCATTCTGGTCACGCACAAGCTGTCCGAGGCATTTGAGATGGCAGACTCCATCTTCATCATGCGTCAGGGCAAGCTCGTGTCCACGCTGGAGCCGCCGTACAACGAGAAGGAGCTGGTCTCCCTGATGTTCGGCGAAGCGGCGGAAGGTGTGGAGGATGACCTGCCGGAAATCAAGGCGCAGGTTGCTCCCCGCCTGACCATGAATGATATCCAGTTCGCTGGTCCCAAGTACTCCATGGGGCCCATGAATTTCACGGCACAGCCCGGTGAGTGCATCGGTCTGGCCGGTCTTGACGGATCGGGACAGGAGCTGTTCCTGCGTGGTCTGTGCGGTCTTGACCGCATGCCCGGCGGCGCAATCAGCCTCGATGGAACCGAGTACCGCAACAACGACTTCGACACCCTGCGCAAGGCGGGCGTTCAGTTCGTGCCTGCGGACCGTCTGGAGATGGCGCTCTTTCCGGAACTCAACCTGATGGAACACATCACGCTGGCCTTTCCGGAACGCAAGCACGACCGACTGGAATTTTACGAATCCCAGTGTGTGGACTGCTTCAACCTGCGCGCCCATCCCGACACCAACGCTCGGGAACTGTCCGGCGGCAACCAGCAGCGCCTGCTGCTCTCCCTGATCCCGGACGACGCCAAGCTGCTCCTCATGGAGCACCCCACGCGCGGTCTGGATGCAGGTTCTGCCCGCCAGGTATGGAACCATCTCAAGGGACGTTGCGCCAACGATGCATCCCTGATCTTCTTTTCCCCGGACCTGGACGAGGTGCTGGAGCACTCCCACCGCGTCATCGTCTTCTACGACCGGGCCATCGCCGGTATCGTGGACCGCGAGCATGCCACCATGGAAGTGGTGGGCGCGCTCATGGCGGGCAAGCCCTACGATGAAGTCATGGAAAAATTCAACAAGGAAGGCGCATAATGAAGCGCGATTCCTTTCTAGAACAACTCATGTGGCTCGGCGCGGCAATCCTGCTCGCGCTGCTGCTGACGGTCATCGTCACCCTGCCCACGGGTGCGTCTCCCTTTGAGACCATCTTCGTGCTGTTCAAGGGCGGTCTTGGCTCCGTGTCCAAGATCGGCCGCGTACTGGCCGGCTGGGTGCCCCTGACCCTGTGCGCTGTTGGCCTGCTCATTCCCTTCACCGCCCGTCTGTGGAATATCGGTGTCGAGGGACAGGTCATCATGGGTGCCATCTTTGCCACCGCAGCTCTGCGTCCATTTGGTGATGGCGGCGGTGCATTCGAGATCGCCCTCGCTTTGGGAGCCGCCATGGTTGGCGGTGCACTCTGGGCGCTGCTGGCAGGTATGCTGCGAGTCTTTGGTCGCGTTCATGAAATCTTCTCCGGTCTCGGCCTGAACTTCGTCGCCCTCGGCGTGACCCTCTGGCTCATCTTCGGGCCATGGAAACGTCCCGGTGTGGCTTCCATGTCCGGCACCGAACCCATCGACATTTCCCTGTGGCTGCCTCGTCTCGGCAAGATGTCCGTCAGTTGGGTGTCGCTTGCCCTGACCGTTGTCGCCCTGCTGGTCATCTACATCCTGATGTACCGCACGGAATGGGGTCTCAAACTCCGCGCTGTCGGCGAGAATTCCAAGGCTGCAACACTGTTCTCCCTCGGCCCCCGCCGCCGTCTGCTGCAGGCATTCATGATCTGCGGCGCGCTGGCCGGTCTGGCTGGTGCCATTCAGGTGCTGGGCGTCTATCATCGCCTGCTCCCGGCCATTTCATCCAACTACGGTTACACCGCCCTGCTCGTGGGCATGATGGCGTCCTTCCGGCTTCCGCTAGTACCGTTCATCTGCCTCTTCTTCGCCATTCTCAATGTCGGCTCCATCCAGCTGCCCCTGCAGCTCGGTCTGGACTCGTCGCTGTCCGGCGTCATTCAGGGCGTGATGGTACTTTCCGTCTTCATCGTCTCAGG
Source organism: Pseudodesulfovibrio sp. zrk46 (assembly GCF_012516435.1). Lineage (NCBI taxonomy): Bacteria > Pseudomonadati > Thermodesulfobacteriota > Desulfovibrionia > Desulfovibrionales > Desulfovibrionaceae > Pseudodesulfovibrio > Pseudodesulfovibrio sp. zrk46. The sequence goes on along the minus strand of NZ_CP051216.1, from coordinate 2,148,025 downwards.
CCTGCGCCTGTGGCTCAAGCAGCGGAAGGAGGCAGACTAATGGAAACCTTTGGTCTCACCATAGCCGCCATCCTGTTGGCCGGTGCTCCGCTTGTTCTCGCCACCCTTGGCGAGACCCTCACCGAGAAAGCGGGCATTATCAACCTGTCTCTGGACGGCTCCATCCTGCTGTCTGCCATGGCAGCCTTTGCCGTGTCCGTCATGTTCGACAATCCGTGGATTGGCGTCATGGCCGGTATGGCCGTGGGCGCATCCATTGCAGGTGTCCTCGGTCTCATCGGAATTTATCTCGGCCAGTCGCAGCTCGCCATCGGCTTCATCCTGACGCTGCTGTCCCGCGATCTCGCATACTTCCTAGGCCACTCTTACTCCCGCCAGCCCGGCCCGGACCTCGGTCTGTGGAAGATCCCCGGCATCGGCGAAGTACCGCTCGTCGGCCCGATCTTCGCTTCCCAATCCCCTGTGGTCTACATGGGCATTGCCGCCATCTTCGGCTGCTGGTGGTGGATGTATCGCACCGAAGGCGGCATGCGCCTCCGTGCTGTGGGTGAATCTCCGCGCGCCGCATTCGGACGTGGCATCCGCGTGCGTCTCGTGCGCCTCTACTACTGCCTCGCAGGCGGCGCGCTCGTCGGTCTTGCCGGTGCAGCTTACTCCCTCGCAGTAAAGCCCGGCTGGGGCCGCCCGCAGGGTTGTGAAGGCGCAGGCTGGATCGCACTGGCCATCGTCATCTTTGGCGGCTGGCACCCGGTTCGCACCGCGCTGGGCGCGTTCTTCTTTGCCGCCCTTCAGGTATCCGGCATTCATCTGCAGGAGGTATTCCCCTCCATTCCCGCGCCTGTCTTCCAGGTAGCCCCCTTCCCCATGATGATCCTCACGCTGCTTGCCGTGAACATGGGCCGCGTGGGCTGGGTGCAGGACATGGTCCGCCGCAACCCCATCCTCAAGAAGCTGTCCGGCACATGGAGCATCGAAGCTCCCGCCGCCCTTGGACAGGACTTCGATCCCAAGAAGGGACTGTAAACAACGCCAAAAGGAAAGCCCCCGCACCATGTGGTGCGGGGGCTTTTTTATTGCCTTTGGAACTCGTCTACTTGTCGAGATGACAGCAGGCGAATCGGCCGGGTGCTATCTCACGGCGTTCCGGTGCTTCCTTCTTACAGATATCCATGGCGTGTGGACAACGCGGATGGAAATGACAGCCGGAAGGCGGATCAAGGGGAGACGGGATTTCACCCTTCAATGCATTGAAAGACACATCCCGCTTGTCGAGCCTCGGCACCTCGTTGAGCAGCGCCTGAGTGTAAGGATGGAACGGCGCGTCGAACAATTCGTCGACAGGCGCGGATTCCACGATACGCCCCAGATACATGACAGCGATGCGGTCGGAGATATGCTCCACCACGCCGAGGTCATGGGAGATGAAGAGACAGGTCAGATTGTGCTTCTCACGCAGTTCCATGAACAGGTTCAGAATCTGAGCCTGAATGGATACGTCGAGGGCAGCGACAGACTCGTCACAGACCAGACATTCCGGCTTCACAGCCATGGCGCGGGCAATGCCGATGCGCTGGCGCTGACCACCGGAAAATTGGTGAGGGTAACGGTTCTTGTAGGTCACATCCAGACCACACATCTCCATGACTTCATCGAGGTAGGAGTCAAACTCCGCCTTCGTGGTCAGGCCATGGTAGAGCGGCGCTTCGCCAATGATCTGCTTCACGCGCTTACGCGGATTCAGCGAGGCAAAGGGGTCCTGGAAGATCATCTGAACGTTGATGGCGTAATCGAGCTTCTCGGCGTCGGTCATGGTAGCCACGTCCTTGCCCTTGTAGAAGACCTTGCCTTCTGACTGGGGCAGGATGCCGCAAATCATGCGGCCAAGGGTGGACTTGCCACAACCGGACTCGCCGACCAGACCGACAACTTCGCCGGGCATGACGTGCAGGTTGACGTCGTCAACGGCCTGAACGCGCTCTTCGGAGATTTTGGCACCGAGGGCGCGGGCAGCCTTGGACGCGAAGTCCAGCTTCTTTTCAAATATCCGGCTGATGTTTTCGCAGCGGATGAACGGTGTTTTGTTATCACTCATATTTATATCCGTCCGTTAGCTGGTTTTGCCGGGGTGGAAACAACGGTACTGACGACCGTCATCACTCACGGACACGGGCGGTTCCTGCAGACACTGGTCCGAAGAACGGGGGCAGCGCATGCGGAAGGGACAGCCCTCGGGCAGGTTGATCAGGGACGGTGTGGTTCCGGGGATCTGATACAGCGGTTCGCCCCGCTTATTGCGGCTGGGCACGGAACCGATCAGGCCTTCGGTGTACGGATGCAGCGGGCGGTCGAGCACTTGCTGAACCGGGCCTTCCTCGATGATGGTACCGGCGTACATGACGGCCACACGCTGGGCCAGCCCAGCGATGACGGTCAGGTCGTGGGTGATCCACATCATGGCCATGTCCGTCTTCTTGGAGAGCTTCTGCATCTCGGACAGGATCTGAGCCTGAATGGTCACGTCGAGCGCCGTGGTGGGCTCGTCCGCAATGATCAGGTCCGGGTTGTTCAGCAAGCCAGTGGCGATGGCCACGCGCTGACGCATACCGCCCGAGAACTGATGCGGGTAGGCCTTGATGCGCTCTTCCGGGGACGGGATACCGACCATGGCCAGCGCGTCGATGGAGCGCTGCAACGCTTCGGCCTTGGAGACCTTTTCATGGGCGCGGATAGCTTCCATCATCTGGGTATCGATGCGCAGGACCGGGTTGAGGGTCATCATGGGGTCCTGAAAGATCATGGCGACTTCATTGCCACGGAAGGCGCGCCACTCTTTCTCGGACTGGCCGACCAGTTCGCGGCCCTTGAACTTGATGGAGCCGCCTGCGATCTTGCCGGGGTGGTCCACCAGCCCCATGATGGAGAAGCCGGTCACGGATTTACCGGAGCCGGATTCACCGACAACGCCGATGACCTCACCCTTGTTGATGGTGAGGGATATGCCGTTGACCGCCTTGACCACACCCGCGCGGGTGTAAAAGTTGGTCTGGAGGTCTTTGATTTCAAGAAGGGGTGTACTCATCGCTTCAACCTCGGATTCAGTACGTCGCGCAACCTGTCACCGACGAGGTTGATGCAGACGATCAGGATTAACAGGGCCACACCGGGGTACACGCTGATCCAGTAGTAACCGGACTGCAGGTACTTGAAGCCGTTGGCGATGAGCAGGCCGAGGGATGGCTTGGTAATGGGCATACCGAGGCCGAGGAAGGACAGGGTCGCTTCCAGAGCGATGGCGCCGGCCACTTTCACCGTGGAGATAACGATGAGTTCCGGCGTACAGTTGGGCAGAACATGGCCGAACATGACGCGCCGCTGGGGCAGCGCCAGACATTTGGCCGCTTCCACATATTCTTTTTTTCGTTCCACCAGCACATTGCCGCGAATGGCGCGGGCGTAATAGGCCCACTGGACAATGACCAGCGCGAGGATGATCTTGTCGATACCCTTGCCGAGGATCGCCAGCAGGATGAGCGCCACCAGAATGGCCGGAAAGCTCAGCTGCAGGTCGACCGTTCGCATGATAAAGGCGTCTGTCTTGCCGCCCTTATACGCTGCCCACAGGCCGATGACGGCACCGATAACCAGTGCGATGAGGGTGGAGACAACACCAACGCCAAGGGAAATGCGCAGACCATACAGGATGGAGCTGAGCATGTCGCGGCCCTGACTGTCGGTACCGAGGTAATAGGTAATGGATTCATCAAAGGACTTGGCGCCGGGGTCCAGCTTGCCGTCCATGATGTCGATACTCATCAGGTCATAGGGATTCTGCGGCGCGATGACCGGTGCCAACAGGGCGACACCGACGATGAGGGCCAGCGAGATAAGACCGATGGTCGCAACCTTGGATTCGAAGTATTCCTTGAGCGCCTGCACGAGCAGGGATTCGTTTTGAACTGCCATAATCCCTCCTAGCGTTCGTCGCCCAGGCGAACCCGGGGATCGAGGACCGAGTACATGAGGTCCACGAGCAAGTTGATGAAGATGAACATGGTCACGGTGATCAGCAGGTAGGCCACGATGATGGGACGGTCGAGGACGCCGATGGAGTCGATGACCAGCTTGCCCATGCCGGGCCATGCAAAGATGGTTTCCGTGACAACCGCAAACGCGATCAGGTTACCGAGTTCCATACCAAGCACGGTGATGACCGGGATCATGATATTTTTCATGACATGCAGGCCGATGATGCGGGTGTTGGACAACCCTTTGGCGCGGGCAAACTTCACGTAGTCCATCTGGAGGTTTTCCTGCACGCCCGCACGGCTGAGGCGAATGGCCAGCGAGGTCTTGAAGAGCGCGAGGTTGGTGGCAGGCAGAATCAGGTAGGATATGCCCTCCCATGAGAGGAAGCTGACCTGCATGCCGAGAAACTCCGTGGTCGGTCCGCGCCCGCCCGATGGCAACCAGTCGAGATAGACCGAGAAAATGATGATCAGCATGAGTCCCACCCAGAAGGTCGGCAGCGAGAAGCCGAGGATGGAGAAGCGCATGATGTTGCGACCGATCAGGTTGTCATGCTGGATACCGGCGACCATGCCCAGCGGAATGCCGAGGAACACGGCCATGAACATGGCGGTAAAGGCGAGCTCAAGGGTGGCGGGGAGGCGGTCGAGAATGATTTTGAGAGCGGGCTCGTTGTAGACGAAGGAATTGCCGAAGTTGCCCTGTAGGGCGCCCTTGAGAAAAATGAAATATTGTTCCCACAGAGGCTTGTCCAGACCGAGCCTTTTGATGGCGGCGAGGTATTCCGCCTCGCTGGCATCCGGCGCGATGAGGATGTCGATGGGGTTGCCGATGTAGAACACACCGACGAACACCAGTACCGACATAACCAGCAGCACGACTGCGCTCTGTGATACTCTGCGGATGAGAAATGCGAGCATTTGTATCCCTGTTTTAAAGTGGAAATGAGGGGACGCGCAGTGCGCGGCCCCTCATTGTTACATGTACTGAAACGACCCTACTTGGACTTGATTTCGTGAGGCAGGGTGTAACCGTCGGTGCGGCCGTTGTAGGTCAGGCCCTTCTTGGTACCCCAAACGGAGACCTGGAAGTGGATGGGGATGATACCCAGATCGTTCATGCCGATTTCAACGGACTCAACCAGCAGCTCATTGTGCTTGGCAGGATCAACGGTGACCAGAGCTTCTTCAAGCAGGCTGTCGACCTTGGGGTTGGAGTAACGACCACGGTTGGACTTACCAAAGCCGCCTTCCTTATCGAAGGTGTGCAGCAGGGAACCAACGCAGTTGGAGTGCTCACCGGTGTCAGTGGCCCAGCCAACGAGCATCAGGGAGAATTCCAGAGCGGAAGCCTTACCGAAGTAGACTGCCTTGGGCATGGTGTTGACTTCGGTCTTGATGCCGACCTTGGTCAGCATCTGAGCGATGGCCTGAGCGATGTCAGCATCGTTGACGTAACGGTCGTTGGGACCGTGGATGGTGATCTTGAAACCATCGGGGTAGCCGGCTTCCTTGAGGAGAGCCTTGGCGCCCTTGGGATCGTATGCTTCGGGCTTCAGGTTCTTGGAGGTACCTTCGTAACCGTCGGGTAGCATCTGGGATGCGGGGATGGCCAGGCCTTCCATGATACGGGCAGCGATGGCGGGACGGTTGATGGCCTTGGAGATGGCCTTACGGACGCGCAGATCGAGGTAAGGGTTCTTGATCTGTTCGCCGTTGTTGCCGGTGACCATGGGAGTGAACTCACGGTCGGTATCGATGTGCAGGTAGATCAGGCGGGTGGAGGAAGACTTGTGAAGAGCGAGCTTCTTGTCTTCACCCATGTGCTTGACGTCTGCCGGGGGAACAAAGTTGATCAGGTCAACGTCGCCGGACTTGAGGGCGGCAACGCGGGTACCGTCGTTGGAGATGGGACGGACAACGATCCTGGTCCACTCGGGCTTTTCACCCCAGTAGTCTTCGTTGCGCTCGTAGACGATCTTATCGCCACGGGCCCATTCAACCAGCTTGTAGGGACCGGTACCAATGGCAGCAACACCGGAGTTGAAGTCTTCGGTGGCCTTGCCTTCGGCAGCCTTCTTGGAGACGATGACGAAAGAAGCGAAGTTGCGCGGGGTCAGCGGAGCAGGCTTCTCGGTGTGGATGCGAATGGTGTAGTCATCAACGATCTCAACTTCCTTGACTGCGCCGACAGCACCAGCCATGGAGGAGGGAGAGTTCGGTACGTTGGGGATGCGTTCAATGGTGAACTTCACATCTTCAGCGGTGAAATCGGAACCATCGTGGAACTTGACGCCCTTGCGGAGTTTGAATTCCCAGGTGGTGTCGTTGATGGGTTTCCAGGATTCGGCCAGGCCGGGGTACATCTTCTGCTTGCTATCCTGCAGGATGAGCTTATCAAAGATGTAGAGGGCCATCTGGTTGTTCTGTGTGACGTTGTGGAAATGCGGGTCCAGAGAGGTGGGCTCGCCCTTCAGGCCGATGGTCAAATCCTTGGCGTTCGCAAAGGAAGCGCCGAGCACCAGACTCGCCAGAATGACGAAGCTGAGCAGCAGTTTCTTTCTCATCAAATAACTCCTTGTTGTTTTCCCAAAAAAAGCGCACAAAAATGTCACAAAATCGTCGTAAAGGCAATCTTTACGTATTTTTCAAGCTTGGTTTTCTTATTTTCTGAAGAAAATTATGCCAAAACGCAATTTTTTGACCAACAAACGCCCAAACCGCCCAGTGGAGGGATGGAAATGATCAATACCATAAAAGACTATTTAGTTGAACATGAAAACGAGATGTTCGACCTGCTTGAGCGCCTGGTCAACATCAATAGCTATTCCGCGAATGTGGACGGCGTGAACCGCGTCGTGGACGTGCTTCAGGAAGTCGTCGAAGAGATGGGCTTCACCACCCGCCGCCTGTCCAATGACGTCACCGGCGACAATCTGGTGGCTGAAAACGCAGCCCGAGCAGCCAACGGCGGCGGCCCCCTGCTGGTGGGCCACATGGATACCGTATTCCCACCCGAGATGGGCTTCGACACCTTCCGCCGCGAAGGAGACATGACCTACGGCCCGGGTGTGACCGACATGAAGGGCGGCATTGTCATCGGCATCTTCGTCGCCAAGGCTTTGCAGGCAGCCGGACTGGGCGACCTGCCCTTCGGCTTCTTCTTCAATGCCGACGAGGAGATCGGCTCACCTCACTCCCGCAACCTGATCGTGGACGAGGCCAAGAAGAGCGACTTCTGTTTCGTCATGGAAGGTTCCGGCATGGGTGGTGAAGTGGTCACCGGCCGCAAGGGACGCATCGTCTTTGATCTGGAAGTACAGGGCGAGCCCTACCACGCCGGCCACTGCCAGTTCCCCAAACCGAGCGCCATCGTGGAGATCGCCCACAAGATCGTTGCGCTGGAAGCTCTCAACGATCCCGAGGTGCAGACCTCGTTCAACGCCGGACTCATCGAGGGCGGCGTGGGACCGAACACTGTCGCAGCCAAGGCATCTGCACGTTGCGAGACCCGTTTCGTGAATCAGGAGATCGGCGACAAGGTGTGGGCGGCCATCGAAAAGATCGCCACCGAATGCACATTGGAAGGCACTTCCGGTTCGGTTTCCATCCGTACCCATCGCCCGCCCATGGTGACAAATGACACTATTATGGAACTGTACGGCGTGGTCGAAGAGGCAGCCAAAGAGATCGGCATGGATGTTCAGTCCGTGTTCCGCGGTGGCGGCTCTGATGCCAACACCGTCTCTCAAGCTGGCGTTCCGGTGCTCGACGGCATGGGGCCTTCCGGCAAGCTCTTCCACACTCCAGACGAATACATGCTGTCCGAATGCATGGTGAAGCAGGGGCTGCTGACCGCCATCAGCGTCATCAAGGGCTGCGACAGGTACCAAAAATAACTTTTTTTGAAACGAAAAAATCCAAAAACGGGCTCCATCTGGAGCCCGTTTTTTTGTTTTTCGCAACTGATTAATCGCAACCTGTAACCAATTTACACCGAAATTCATTCGGTAAACCCCGAATTTTCATTCTGTTTACTCGCTGCATAGCACAAATAACCGGACATTAACTTGCCATTCTTTGACAATTATGACATAAGCATTCGGTTATTTCGACACGTGGTCTCCACGAATATTCGCACATTATCGACCGTGCCTCGTCGCGGACGATTCACCTAACCAGGAGGATATTATGAAACGCATCATGACTCTCTGTATCGCTCTGGCGATCGCTCTTTCCATGGTCGGCACCGCCTTCGCAGGCAAGCTCACCGTTGCCACCGACACCAACTTCCCCCCGTTCGAATTTAAAGATCCCAAGACCGGCGAACACACTGGCTTCGACGTGGAACTCTGGGATGCCATCGCCAAGCAAATCGGCGTGGAATACGACCTCCAGCCCATGGCTTTCAAAGGTATCGTCCCCGGCCTGCAGTCTGGTCAGCTGGATGCCGGTATCGCCGGTATGTCCATCACCGAGAAGCGTCGTGAAGTTATCGATTTCGCCGACGGTTACTACGATTCCGGCCTGCTCCTCCTCGTCCGCGCTGATGAGAACGACATCAAGGACGTAAAGACCCTCGACGGCAAGATCATCGCCACCAAGCAGGGCACCACCTCCGTTGAATTTCTCAAGAAGAACGCTACTCCCGCCGAGACCAAGCTCTTCCCCAATGACAACGCCATGTTCATGGAACTGCTGACCGGTGGTGTTGATGCAGTCATGTTCGACAAGCCTGTTGTCGAGTCCTTCGTATCCAAGCGCGGCAAGGGCAAGGTCAAGGTTGTTGGTCCCCTGTACGCAGGTCAGCCTTACGGCATCGGTTTCCCCAAGGGTTCCGCACTGGTCGCCAAGGTCAACGCTGCGCTGAAGACCCTCAAGGAAAACGGCACCTACGCTGAGCTCTACAAGAAGTGGTTCGGCGTCGAGCCCCGTTAATTCCGACAGTTAGAAACGTATTCCCGAGGGGCGGCTTTTGCCGCCCCTTCGGCGTTTGTTTAGGGACATACATCCCCGTAATCCGAGTGTAAAAAGGGGACGCAAAAGACTCTTCTCTTGCCCGCTGACAGCAAAATCGACTAACATCCGCGCCCAAGGCGGCGTCTACATTTGGGCGCAGGTCGTCAGTCGGCAGGGAATCCCCTCTATTCTATATATTTAGGAAGTGCATATGGCTTTTGAATTTGAACCTTCCGTGATGATCGAATCGCTCCCCCTGCTCATGGGTGGCGCCAAAATGACGATCATCCTGACCGTGGGCGGCCTCTTTTTCGGTTTCATCCTCGGTGCCGTTGCAGGCATGATGAAACTCTCCCGCAATATTTTCGTGCGCAAAATCGCCGGAATCTACGTTGAATCCATCCGCGGCACCCCCATGCTTGTTCAGGCGATGTTCCTCTATTTCGGTCTGCCCATGGCCATGGGTATACGCATCCCCGCCATGGTCGCAGGTATTATCATCATCGCGGTCAACTCCGGCGCATACATCGCCGAGATCGTGCGCGGCGCGGTCCAGTCCATCAACGTCGGTCAGGGCGAAGCAGGCCGCTCCATCGGTCTCACCCGCTTCCAGACCATGCGCTACGTCGTCTGGCCTCAGGCTTTCCGCCGCATGATTCCGCCCCTTGGCAACCAGTTCATTATCAGTCTCAAGGACACCTCCCTGCTCATGATCATCGGTGTGGGCGAGCTGCTCCGTACCGGTGACGAGATCGTTGCCGTCAACTTCCGCTCCTTCGAGGTCTACCTGACCTGCGGCCTGGTCTACCTCGCCATGACCATGACCATCGCCAAGGCTCTTCGGACGCTGGAAAAACGCATGCACATCCAGGGCAAGTAAGGAGGCCGCATGATTCAAATCAAAAATCTTCACAAAAGTTTCGGCGACCTCAAGGTCATCAAGGGCGTGGATCTGGACGTCAAACAGGGTCAGGTGGTCGTCATCATCGGCCCCTCAGGCTCCGGTAAATCCACTGTGCTGCGCTGTATCAACCGTCTTGAGACTCCCACCTCCGGCACCATCATCGTGGACGGCTACGACATCATGAACCCGGAAACGGACATCAACATGGTCCGCACCGAGGCCACCATGGTCTTCCAGCAGTTCAACCTGTTCCCGCACATGTCGGTCCTCGACAACGTCACGCTCGGCCCCATCAAGGTCCGCGGCATGGCACGCTCCGAGGCCAATGCGCTGGGCATGGACCTACTCAAGAAGGTGGGACTGAAAGACAAGGCCGGCAACTTCCCGGAGCAGCTCTCCGGCGGCCAGAAGCAGCGTGTGGCCATTGCCCGCTCTTTGGCGCTCAAGCCCAAGGCGATCCTCTTCGACGAACCCACCTCGGCCCTCGACCCAGAGCTGGTCGGCGAGGTGCTGGAAGTCATGAAGCAACTGGCCAAGGAAGGTATGACCATGATCGTGGTCACTCACGAAATGGGCTTTGCCAAGGAAGTGGCCGACCGTGTCATCTTCATCGACGAAGGCAAAGTTCAGGTGGACGCTGACCCGGAAACCTTCTTCTCCAATCCGGAGAATCCTCGTCTTAAAGACTTCCTCGGGAAGGTTGTCTCGCATATTTAAGGACGAAAAACTCCAAAAAATGAAAAGGCCCGGAACACATTCCGGGCCTTTTTTGTTTCTTTTTTTGTAAAACAAACCATCTATTCCGCATCCTTTTCACATTCATAAAGAGGCAGGCTCACCCGGAATCGAGTCCATTCTCCTGGCTCTGAAAACACTTCCATGGAGCCGTCATGCAAATCGGCTACAATGAAATACGACACGGAAAGCCCCAGTCCAGTACCGCTGCCAACGGGTTTGGTCGTGAAGAATGGTTCCAGAATACGGCGACGGACAGACTCATCCATGCCGGGACCGTTGTCTTCCACCTCAACCGCGACATTGTCACCGGACTTGTATGCACGAAGGATGATACGAGGAGATTCATCCTCATATTTTTTTTCGGCCATGGCTTCGGAACCATTTTTGAGCAAATTGAGGAACACCTGCTGTATTTCATTACCGTCACAACGCACCCCAGGCAGGTTGTCCTCGTATTCACGTACAATCTCAATGCGATTGAAATCATACTGCTTCTTCATGTCATAAACATTGGCGGCAAGCTCAACAGCCTTGTCCAAAATCTCAGTGAGATTACATCCTCCGGTATCCAACTCGCTCTTACGGCTGAAGTTGAGCATATTGCTGACAATCTTTGCAGCCCGCGCACCGGAATCGTCAATGCCATCCAACATGGATATCACTTCACGGCGAGTAAGGTATTCACGAACTCTTTCGAGGGGAACGTCGCACTCCTCGGCCACACGGAAGTTCTTTTTGAGATCACCGAACACCCGCTTACGGATGTTATGCGCGTAACCGATAACAGCCGCCAACGGATTATTGATTTCATGCGCCATACCTGCTGCCAGGCCGCCCAGCGACATCATCTTCTCGGACTGAATCATCATCCGCTCAAGATTGATGCGATCGGTCACGTCATCCAACCGAACAACCGCTCCCTCCGACGCACCTGTCACAAGCGGATAGACGGTGACGTCTTCATAGTGCATTCCTGTTTGCCCTTGATGAGATAGCTTTTGAATGTGCTTGAACTTGCGAAGGCGAATACTTTCTTCCACTTCATTCATAACGGATTTCATGCGCGGCAGCACTTCGGTCAAAGTTCGGCCGTCAGCTTCGCTCACCGGAATCCCCGTGGTTTCCTCGGCGGTTCTATTCCAGAGCGTGACCCGACATTCCTTGTCGATGCCCACCAGAATGGAAGGCATGGAATCGATGATGTTGAATAGATAGTTGCGCAACTTGGCGAGTTCATCCGCCACACGCTTTCGCTCGGTAATATTGACCAGCGAGCCTTCAAGGATAGGCTCTCCGTCAGGAGTTTCCGTTATCCTTATATTCAGATTAATCAGAAGCTTGCTGCCATCTTTTCGTTTCATCCACAGTTCAAGGCCTGAGATCTTGCCCTTTTCGCGAACCGCTTTGAGGACCTTGTCCCGATCTTCTGAATTAACATACAGATTCTCCCGGACATCGTTAACCTTATCAATCATCTCCTCAGGTGAGTCATATCCGAATATAGCCGCGTGTGCCTGGTTGGCAGAGAGCGTCCGACCATCAAACGATGTCTGGAAGACGCCTTCATGCGCATTGTTAAAGATGGAGCGGAATTTTCGCTCCGAATAACTGAGTTCCTTACGAACGACACGGAGAGCTGCGATATTTCGAGAGAGAAAAACGACGAGTGCCACCATAGTGGCAAACACTGCGACAGTTGCCCAAACCAGATGATAGTATTCATCATAAAAGGAAAACGGCTCATTGAGCACCACGCTTTCCTTGGGGAGCATTTCAACGGTAATCCCGTGTTTTGCCATACCCTGCCAATCGAATATGAATGCATTGGCTCCAATCTGAACAACCGGGATATCATCTGCCTTTTCGCCCATCAGCACGCGACGGGCCACTTCGCTCATCATGGCACCCTGGTGATAGCCGCTGATAACCTTACCACCAATCACGCCGTCACGAAGATTGAATCGCAACAGACAATACACTGGAACCGGACTGTCCACTGTCAGCATTGTTCCGAGCTTTTCATAGGTCAGGTAGCGGCCATTCCGATCAGAATAGTACACCCCGAGCAACACCACGGTGCCGGGCTTCATGGATTGGATTTTCTCGCGCAGTTCGGCGATGGAAAGATTCTCGTTGTATTCGATGCGAACCTTGTCTTCGAAGGCCTTGAGATTTCGCGCAATGGTTGCCTGCCACGCCCGACCGGTTTTGAGGTAGTCATTGATGACGTAGATTTCTTTGGTATCTGGCAACTGATGCAGAATGGCCTCAACTGTATCCCGCGACGACATGATCTCGGCCACACCCGTGAAATTGGATAATCCGTCCAGCCACTCATCTGTAAAATTGTTTACGCCGCAAAAGATGACCGGAGCATCATGGAAAATCTCATCTCGATATTTACGGAGAAAATCAAAGGCGTTGTTGTCTGAAGAAAGGACAGCGGCAAAGTGCAACTCTCCATACTTTTCCTTAAATATTTTTCGCAATTTCTCATAATACGCATCACTATGATACCGCTTGGTGTCCATGTATTCGTAATGCAGAATGAGATCATCAAGCGGAGGAACGAGCAATGTCTCACGAACAGCATTCTCGATGTTGTTCACCCATGACATGCCGGAGTGATAGGAGTGCAGGACAAGGACATGCCGGGTCTCGACGGCACTGGCATGGGACGCAAGCATCACACACAGCAACAGGGCCGACAACACGATATGTTGCACCCAACGCACTACACGCGATTTCCCGTGGTTACGCTGCCAACGGTGACCATTCACTTCCCTCTTCTTTTTCATTGCCCACTTCTTGAATTAAACATTTTGCCGTCACAATATCATACCCCAGATAACTGACAAGCAGGTTATAATTCTGGCGCACCAACTTACGGTGCCTCAAGGGAACAGCAAAGAAGTCGTGGCGAAGATCGACCGACCCTGATAGGAGATTGCCCAACACGCAAATATCACGCCCAAGGAGCCTACTCATATGAAAGCTGATTTCACCGAAGAACTGGTGTCTTTTATCGAAAACTGGACCGAAGATTCCAATCAGACCAAATCCTGCTTCCTCGCTCTCAAGGAGCACCTCGAAAACCTCGATGGCGTCAAACTGGACTTCGTAGCGCGTCCCGGCATCACTTACTCCCTGCGCGCCGCCCACGAGAACCAGACCAAGCGCAGCCTGTTCGCCATGGTCGATGTCATTGACGACGATCCCGCCGATCGCTGGCTGTCCGTCTGTTTCTACAAAGAATTGGTGGATGACCCGGATGAGTTGGCCGACGAGGTTCCCGGCGGTCTGCTTGGCGAAGACGCCCGCTGCTTCGATGTCGACGAAGCCGACGACACCGTCGTTGAGTACGTCAAGGCACGCCTGAGTGCAGCCTGCACCTCGGCTTCCAACGAATAGTAGAGAAAATCAGATGAGGAGGTCGACCTTCGGCCTCCTTTTATCGGGTGATTTCGCCTCTGACAGCCAAAGGGCTATACCCTTTGGAATCCCTCTCTGCGCCTGAGGGCGCAAGGGTACTCTTGTGCCATAAACCGACTCATCCGAGCTCATTCGACCTCGAGCGAAGCGAGCTATAAAAGGTTTAGGAGATTCTCAAGAACCCTTTTCCCAAAGGGTTCTTGAGCCGTCGGAGACGCCGCCCCGGCGAGGGGCCGCCGGAGGCATTCTTAGCCCAAAGCCTCGGCCATACGCTCCATGCAGTCTTCCAGTATGGACCGCGGACAGGCCACGTTGATCCGCTCGAATCCGCAGCCTTCCTCGCCGAAAATATACCCCTCATCAAGGGCTACACGCGCACGATTGAGCATCAAATCCTCAAGCTGCTCCGAAGAATATCCGTATTCACGGAAATCAATCCAGGCGAAATAGGTTCCTTCGGGATACCAGTAACGCGCCTTGGGGAGCCGATCGGCCACAAACTCTCCGATGTAACGAAGGTTATCGGCAATGTACCGATTGACCTGTTCAAGCCACACTTCGCCATGGGTATAAGCGGCCTGCGTGGCAACAATGCCAAAGGCATTCCCACCGAAAAGACCGCAACGGCCAAGGGCCTCAGCTTCCCATAGCTTGCGCATTCCCTCGTCCGGGATGACTATGTTGGAAAGATGCAATCCTGCAAGGTTGAAGGTCTTGCTGGCAGAGGTACATGTGATGATCCGCTCGGAGGGATTCAGAGAAGAGACTGGGGTGTAAACGGCATCCTCACGGATGAGATCGCAATGGATGTCATCGGAAATAAGCAGAACATTATTTCGCAGACAAATGTCGGCCACCGTGGAAAGTTCTTCGGGCGTCCAGACGCGCCCCACGGGATTGTGCGGATTGCACAGCAGCATCATGGTAACTTTGGGATCACGCGCCTTTGCTTCGAGGTCCTCAAAATCCATGGTGTAGACACCCTCATTGTTGATCAACGGATTGTTGACCAACCGACGGCCGTTGTTGGCGATCATCTTGGAGAAGGGATAGTAGACCGGATTCTGAATGATGATGCCATCCCCTTCGCTGGTCAGAGCGCGAATGAGCACCCCGAGAGCCGGAACAATGCCGGGAGCGACAACAATGGACTCACGCTCAATATTCCAGTTGGCCCGGCGGCGAAACCAACCAGTGACCGCCTCCAGATATTCATCAGTGAAAGGCATGCTGTATCCGAAGATTCTGCGGTCAACTCGCGCTCGCATGGCATCGATAATGGGTTGGGCGCAAACAAAGTCCATGTCTGCAATCCAAAGCGGCAGCAAATCATCTTTATCTGCGGGGATGAAATCCCATTTGACGGAGTGAGTGTTCTCTCTGGAGACAAGGGTATCGAAATCGTATTGTTCAGCGTGGCTCATCATGAATATCCGAATGGTTGAATTATGCAGCTCGTGCCCTTGCGAATGAAGAAGACAAAAGCGCACCACGGATAGCACCTAGCGTGACAGACGACAACCTTACCTCCTCTCAAACCATCCTCACAGCCAGCTAGATATGATTATCACTTAAAGGAGATTATAATATTATAGCAAAGTCTTTACTTTCGACTTTATTGCAGTAGAGTGCGTATTGCTTGGAGAAAATAAGGTTTGGCCCCCTCCTCTTCTTTTCGCGCATCCCGCGAAAGCCATACTGTTGCGACCGAGCGCGGCCAAACATATGAACATATAGTCAATTTTCTAAGCGTCTTTATGGAAGGAGTAGCTTATGAAGTGGAAGAACATCAAACTGTCCGGGAAATTCTCTATTGGTTTTGGTGTGGTCATCACCCTGCTTGTGATGCTCGTCGCCTGGGCATTTCTCGGGATCGGATCCATTGTAGGTAACGCGGAAGAGGTTATCTCCGGCAACAAACTCAGAGGTGATTTCGTCCAGAAGATCGTCGACCACCTCAATTGGGCGGGCCAGGTGAACAAACTTCTGAACGACAAGAATGTTCACACGCTGGACGTTCAGACCGATCCGCACAAATGCGGCTTTGGCAAATGGTATTATGGTGAAGGCAGGGCCCGCGCCGAGCAGTTGGTCCCGGCTCTCAAACCCATCCTGGATAAGATCGAAAAACCGCACAGTCTCCTCCACAACTCCGCAATTTCCATTAGCAAGGCATACTCTGACGTTGACCCCGATATGGGCTCCTTCCTGAGAGAGAAAAAAGTCGACCACCTGAATTGGATGGTCGCACTGGTCGGGGACATCACCAACCCCATGATGGATGAAACGGTGGTGCAGGCAGATGCCCACAAATGCGGTTTCGGCAAGTGGCTCTACTCCAATGAAGTAGCCCAAATGGCCAAAGACAACCCAGAATTCGGCAATGTCTTGAAACCCATATTCGAACCCCACGAACAACTCCATTCATCGGTCGTCAAAATCAATGAACTTTTGCGCAACAATGATAGACAGGGAGCGCAAAGATACTTCAATGAAGTAGTCGAAGAGAACGCCAAGAAGACACTGAAGGCCATCGACGGCGTCATTGACTGGCACAACTCCAAACTGGCCAATCTTGATGAAGCAAAAGCCATCTACGCCACCCAGACCATGCCCGCTCTTGAGGCGGTACAGGGTGCGCTCAACGAGGCCAAGACCACTATTGCCCAGAATATCATGACGGACGAAGTCATGGTGCATGAAGCCAGAAGCACCCAGACAATGGTCACGCTCGTCGGATTCATCGCCGTAGTCTTGGGTATTCTTGCAGCCTGGATCATCGCCAAGGGCATCATCAATCCCATCCTGCAGGGTGTCGACTTTGCCCAGATCATCGGCAACGGCGACCTCACGGGGCAGTTGAACGTGGATCAGGAAGACGAAATCGGCATGCTGGCCAAGGCCCTCAAGAACATGCAGACGCAGTTGACCCAGATCGTCTCGGACGTACAATCCGCCACAGAAAACGTCGCAGCAGGCAGCGAAGAACTATCCGCCTCTTCCGAATCCCTGTCTCAGGGAGCCACACAGCAGGCCGCGTCCATTGAAGAGGTCTCTTCTTCCATGGAGCAGATGGCCTCCAACATCAGCCAGAATGCCGAAAACGCCAAGGAAACCGACCTGCTCGCCAACAAGGCGTCTGAAGATGCTCAGGAGAGTGGCAAGGCTGTCACCCAGACAGTGGACGCCATGAAGAGCATCGCGGAAAAGATCTCCATCATCGAAGAGATCGCCCGTCAGACCAACCTGCTAGCACTGAACGCAGCTATTGAGGCCGCCCGTGCAGGCGAACACGGCAAGGGCTTCGCAGTTGTGGCAGCAGAGGTCCGCAAGCTCGCCGAGCGCTCCGGCACCGCTGCAGCAGAGATCAGTGAACTCTCGTCCAGCAGTGTGGAAGTTGCGGAAAAGGCCGGCAGCATGCTGCAGGCGCTTGTACCTGACATCGAAAAGACCGCAGCCCTGATTCAGGAAATATCCTCTGCCAGCAACGAGCAGAATGCAGGGGCAACGCAGATCAATCAGGCCATCAGCCAGTTGGACTCCGTTATCCAACAAAACGCTTCCGCTTCCGAGGAAATGGCGTCCACCAGTCAGGAGCTCTCGGCCCAAGGCCAGCAACTCCAGATTTCCATGGAGTTCTTCAACATCAATGGAAACGGCAATGGTAAGGGACGCAAGCTCGCCTCAAGACAAATCAAGGCAATCTCCAAGCCAGCGTCAGCGCTTCCCAGCGGCCCGCCCCCAACCAAGCAGAATCCAGAAGCGCCGAGTAACGGCGGGGTCGACCTCATGATGGACGATAACATGGATGATTCCTTCGAGCGCTTCTAGTAAAACAACGAAGGATAAAGAGGCCGTTCCCTCTCTAAAAACAAGAAAAGGGCATCAACACCGTTGATGCCCTTTCCCATTTCTTTCTTAAGAACGCTATCAGCCAATCCGCCTTGAGAACGGGGACTCGATTATCCCGGCCCCCATGGAGACACCAACACCTGCTGCGATCATGGCAAAATAGGCACCAATGGTGATTGCATTAAATGGAGGACTGCCAAAAAAGTTAAGCCCGATATAAAGAATCAGGCAAGGCATCAGACCAACCATGACTCCCATCATTGCAGCACACAACACACTACCAACAAGAACGCCAGAAGGGGTGCCGTTACGACTCATGTTCACTCCTAAACTATCTGAGGTTTGGCAGTTGTGAAAAAACAAACGTTTTTCCCAACCAAACCATTATCAAGGACATCGGGACGACCGTGCCCAATTCAATCGGCCTACCCCGGCCATGAGTAAACATGGAGAAACAGAAGCAAAGGGAGGGAGTGCAACCCGGCTATCTCCATAAAGAGACCCGTGGCTTTCCGTCTCCGTCTCACGACGGGTTTGGCTTGACCAACAAATACCCTACCGGGGTACCCTATGTTAAATGAGTTTTCTTGCTAATAGCGGAACCGATGAGGCCATTGCGTAGACCTCAGGCGCAGCTGGGACGAACTTGACTTGTACCGCTGCTTACGTATTAATCGACAGCATGGAAACCCATACCACCACCCTTCTCCCACCACGTACAGTACTCCATGTCGGATGCGGGATAAAGAAAGACGACAAGCTGCCTCAGGCCTATATGGTTTCACCGTGGCAGGAAGTTCGCCTGGATATTGACCCGGAGGTGACCCCCGACATCGTCGGCGACATCCGCGACATGCACATGATCGAGGACTGCAGCTTTGACGCTGTCTTTTCATCCCACAATCTGGAGCACCTCTATTTCCATGAAGTAGAGACGGCCCTGCGGGAATTTCACCGCGTGCTCAAGATTGGTGGAGAAGTGCTGATCGCATGTCCCGACTTGCAGCAGGTGGCGAAGCTCATCCTTGAGGACAAGCTGATGAAGCCGGTTGCCACGCCAAGCTCCGGGCCGATTGCTCCCATCGATATGCTTTACGGCTATCGCTCCAGCCTCGCCAACGGAAATCATTTCATGGCCCACAAGACCGGATTTACCACGACATCACTCACGCAGATGCTCGCGGCAGCGGGATTTGAGGATGTCCGCTCCACAAATCAGCCCCCGCCCCTCATGGACATTCTGGCCCTTGCCTTCAAACGGGCATAGTATCCCGCCAGAAGAAAAAATAAAGCTCCAAGAAGAGAGCCCCTTACACTTTCCAGGGCAGTAGATCAGAAGTCGTACACCTGTAAGAGAAGATCGGTTTGCGTCACCACGCCAACCAGCTCGTTGTTGTCAACCACAGCGAGAACGCCCTCGCGTGCGTTGGCCATGAGCATGGTCGCTTCACGGCAACACGTGCTTGGGGCGGCGATAGGGATATTGCGTCTGGCGTATCCTTTGACCGGAACATCAGCCCGGCCGCTTTTGACCGCCTTTGTGCAATCCAATTCTGACAATCCGCCAAGCGGGGTTGCCTCATTGCAGATAATGAGCCCGGAGATATTATTGGCTGACATTTTTTGTGCAGCCTGGGCCATTGTCACGTCTGGCGCTACGATAAATCGGCCCGGGTCGGACATAACCGCCCCGACCTCGGTTTTGTTGTTGCAGCCACTGGCCGTGAGAGAACGGACCTGATCTGCTGCCTCTTCCAGACTTGTATTTTTGATAATAGCGGAGCCTGCTCCAGGGTGCCCGCCCCCTCCAAGTGCCCGCATCAATTGTCCGATGTCGATAAACTGGGGCTTGCCCCGTCCAATGACCATGCACTTCCGGGAGTCTGCCTGAAATATTCCAAACGCGGCATCCACTCCCCTGAACTCTCGAAACTTCTCCACAAGAGTGGACAAGGAGGTCAAGCCGCTGTTTATTTGCAGAGCACATATACCAACGTTGATGGAGCCGACATTGACGATCTCTGCCTCTTCAAGAATCTTCCCGAAAAGCTCGGTGTGGGCATCGTCCATGGAGTCATCGAGATATGCTGAAACAACATTCAAATCAGCACCGTTTTCGATGAGAAAACTCACCATGGCAGCATCCCTGCTCGTTACAGAAGGATATCGAAGACACCCTGTATCCGAATAGATACCGAGAAGAAACAGCGTTGCATGCATGGGGGAGAGCGGAGTGTCCCGCCTTTGCATCTCTTCCAGAAGCAGGGTCACGGCCGCGCCGACTTCTTCACGATGGGTTTCGCAACTGTCAATAGTCACGCCCTCCATATGATGATCCCAGCAGATCACTTCAAGCCCCTCTTTTTCTGCAAGGGAGTCCATCTTGTCCAGACGCTTCCAGTTGTTGGCATCAACCACGACGATGGAGGTCACGGCATCGATATCAAAATCCTTCCTGGGCGTAATTCGCAAGATGTTGGCATGTATTGCCAAAAACTGTTTCACCTCGGGATTGACCATGCCGGGGAGCACCCCAACAGACCCTGGATAAAGAAAAGTACCGGCAACAACAGATGCCAGGGCATCAAAATCAGTCCCGGTATGTGTAGTGATAATCTGCATGGTGTCTCATCTCCGAAAGTGTCTCATGCACGTTGTTTCGTTACGCAAACCACATGTAGCACGTTTGGGAGACTCTGCAATCCCGCTATTTGATGCCCTACCCAGATTGCCAATGAGCAAGCTTCTGAACCAACCCCACTCAACTGTCTTCATTTTCCAGACTTTTCAGAGAGGATTTCATAACTGATTGATATACTACAACTGGCATACATGCTGCTTTGCTCCCGCCAGGAGGATCCATCATGCATAAGCTACTAAAAACCATCACTCTCGTAGGCCTTCTCATTTTCACCGCTTCTACTGCTCGAGCAGAACTCATTACGATGCAGCAGTCCTACTATGACCGTTACTCGGCAGGCATCGGACCATCGTCCTATCTTTTCGACCTTTCCGAGTATGCTGGATACAATATCAGCAGCGGCAGTTTCACAGCCACTTTTGAGGATGACATGGAAGGTGATGAATTTACGTTCAACACTGGGACCCCTGCTTATAAAGGAAGTTCGACCCAATTGTATCACCAAACTGGAATCTATAATGATGCACCCTATACCACCATCAAATACGAAAGATTTCGGATGAATATGTATGAGCGTACAGATACAACGACATTTGCCGGGGAAACCGCTCAAGTCACCAGTCTTGCAGGCACAAAACAGGCAAGTTCAACCACGCAAACTTCGACTACCCCCCGTATTGAGAGATCTATGGGCTTGACCAGTCTCGACAAGACAGAAACCCCCTCCCCATTCACGACTGTCGAGTACTACACTCACGACACAACCTTTACGACGGTCTCCGAGGTAACAAACGACAATACCGGCGAATTCTCCGCAGTGTTTTCCCTCGATTCGTTCGCCCTTGCATTCATGGAAACGAACTCCATATTCTTCTTCTCTGTCATGGGACTGGAAGGCGATTTCCTCCTCTCCTCCGCGAAACTGGAGTTTGATGCATCCCTCCCATCAGCCACTCCCATACCGGGTGCAGTATGGCTCCTCGGTTCCGGTTTAATCGGACTCGTTGGCTTACGCAGAAAGTACAGCGACGCATAAGAGAGTCTTCTTACTCACGCAACAAAGCCCACCTAAATATTTAGGTGGGCTTTGTTATTATCTGCCATGACAACAAATCTGGACTTACTCGCTGACAACGCAATCAAAAGAAAAAGCCCTTACACAATTGTGTAAGGGCTTGATCTTTCTAGTGGCGGAGCCGACGAGACTCGAACTCGCGGCCTCCGGCGTGACAGGCCGGCGTTATAACCAGCTTAACTACGGCTCCGCACTATAATAATGGGGTGTTAAGCGATCCCCAATATTTCAAAGATGGTGGGCGCTACAGGGCTCGAACCTGTGACCCTCGGCTTGTAAGGCCGATGCTCTCCCAGCTGAGCTAAGCGCCCGTAGGAGGAGTCTGTTTAATAGGAGTCGAGCGGGTTGTCAATTCAATTTTCAAAAGAATCATACTTTTTTTCCAATTCAATGCTCATCAACAGTGACGAAACTCAATCGACGTTCTTTATGCTTTCATAATAAGCTAGCAATTCTGCGACTTCTTCTCGCGGAAAAACAACTCTATTCGCGAACACAAACTCATCGTTCATTTGAGGCTGTTGCTCTTCATAGGTTTGATCCCAAACTGAAGCCCAGATATCTATATGATGCAGAAGCTGCAAAGCATACTCTTGCTCCTTCATGGGCAACAAGTAAGCATCTTCAAGGAGCAATCTGCGAATATCCTCATTTCCTTCCCGCAGCACAGATGCATAGAGTAATGACTTTCCATTTTCCAGATACCCTTCATATGCCTTCTCAACTCGCAATAGCATAAAGTTAAGCGTACCCAAAAATCGGACAACTTGGCATTTATCTCCGGATCGCATCACTCCCCTCCGACTCGGCAACTCGACTAGCCTTTCTTCACAACAGAAGTCTTGAGCATCATCGAACCGAATCCGGGGATCTTGCAGGAGATGTCGTGGACACCGTCATCGGGCTCGACCAAACGGATATTCTTGACCTTGGTGCCCTTCTTGATGGGGCCGCCTCCGCCTTTGAACTTCAGATCCTGAATGACGACAACGGTATCGCCATCAACCAGCACATTGCCGTTCGCGTCCTTGTAGACCTTCTCGGCCACATCTTCGGCCTGAAATTCATGGCTGCACTCCGGACAGACGAACATGGTTCCGTCGTGATAGACGTATTCACAATTACATTTGGGGCAATTCGGTATATTATCCATATTTTCCAACCTTTTTTTTGTTGTTAGCCCGCTTCAATGGAAGCGGACAGGCCGCACCTTAACAGAATAGGTGAAAAGGGAAAGCCCCGGTATGCCTGCCCATCCCGGTCAAACTCTCCGGCTTCGACGCTGAAGTTATCAGCATACAGGGAAGCATAGTCCACATTTCGCACGGCAACAAAAAAGCCTTTGGACGATCATCCAAAGGCTTTTGCTACTATTATTCGACCAACTCTTTATTCTCCAGCGCAAAATGCCTTGAACGACTCTTCATCATTCGGAAAACCCTGCTCTTTGGCCAATTCCCAAGGGCGTTCACACTTATTGGTCTTCTGACACCAACTATACCCCGCTGAGGGGATGCAGCCATGCGCATCACGGTCAGCGCCTACCATTGCCTTGGCTGGAGCCTCTTCAGTCTGCGCCCCCGTCTGCTTATAGCAACCAGAGGCCAGAGGGACACATAAACATATGAGTAAGATCAAAATCCGCACCATCATCCTCCTTGTATCGGGAATCTATACAACCTGATATTTCGATAAAACAGACATGCCACATTGTTGGCTCGAAAACCATCCCCCGCTCAACATTTCCTGGCGCCCGAAAGAGAAGTCCTCGAGGTCTCAGCTTGGCAAAGAGATCATTTGGCGATAGCTTTTATCTGACGACAAAACCCCGAGCATATCCATGGAAGACGAGACCACACGCCAAATAATCGAGACGCTGCAAAAGGACGTCAATCTCAACAAGGCAGCCCCGGTCGCTTTGGAAGAGCTGGCGCAAAGCGTAACCCGCCGCAACTTCGACAAAGGGGAATACGTCTTTCGAACCGGCGACGATGCGGACCACTACTATCTGGTGGAAAGCGGACGCGTCTTCCTGTCCCGGGAATCCGCGACAGGCAAAGCCTTCACATTCCTCATCGCCGAGCGGGGGACTCCGCTCAATGCCGTGACTTGTTTCAAGAAGCGCACCCGGTTCTTCTCCGCCCGTGTTGCGGACTCGGCCACACTGCTTACGATTCCCTGTCTGACTTTCAGACAATGGGTACACAGCAATCCTGACGTGGCCATCGGCATCATCAATACCATGGGTGAGTTGCTGGACGGAGCCTACACCCGCATCCTCGACATGATCGACGGCAGCGCGGAAGAGCGGATTCTCAACGCACTGAGCATGCTCTCTTCCCGCATTGGCCCTGACCTGCCTTTGACCAATGCCGATGTCGCGGAACTCGTTGGCACATCTCGAGAAACCGCAGCGCGGGTTGTCTCCCGGTTGCAGGAGTACGGACTCATCACCAAGTCCCGCGGCGTAATACGGATCATCGACAAATCCCGAATCGATGATTCTTCCACAAGCCCCTTCTTCATTATCTGATCAGAATATCCCGCCTCAGTGACCCCGGTCATTGTTGCCTCGCTTCCTTCCCGCGTATCCAATGCCTTTGATTGACCGGATGTCTTCGGTTGATCGCCATGCGGCTTTGCAACCCGATGCACTCCATCGGGAACAGACAGGAAGCCGAATGATGCAACAACGACAAGAGGGAAATCGTGCAAGGATATTTCATCACACTATTCACCCAACAGAACCGGAAACACGAAGGCATTCCGTTAGCCAAATGGATAATTGAAGAAGCCAAGAAGCTGGGAATAGGGGGAGCTACACTCTTTTCCGGCAAGGAAGGGTTCGGCCATGACGGGCGCTTTCATTCAGATAACTACTTCGACCTCGAAGATCCGCCCCTGCAAGTGGCCATGGCCCTGACGCCGGAGGAATGCGACAAACTGATACATCGGATCGAGGAAAGTCAGGTCAGGATATTTTACACCAAGTCGCCAATCGAGTTCGGCTTTACCGCGAACAACTCATCCGCAAACTGATCAACACATCACACCGAATACTGCCGCAACAAGTGGCAGACTCTTGCTTACATCCCTAAACACACTGGGGGAGCGCTGTTGCTCACCTCACAGGAATAGACATGATAGGTCCTTTTGTTAATGGAACAGCACTGTTCGTCGGCAGTGTTGCCGGGGCGCTTATTGGCTCGAAACTCAATGCCAACATCCGATCGCAAATGCCCATGGTCTTCGGATGTGCCTCCATGGGCCTCGGCGTTGCCATGATCGTGAAGGTCAAATTTCTCGCACCAGTGGTCCTAGCCCTGGTGGTAGGCTCGCTCATTGGCGAAATCATCGGACTGGAAACTCTTATCCAGAAATTTGCCGGGAAAGCGCGAAGCCTGATCGCCAAAATCGCCCCGGCTAATGACGACCTCGATCAAGACGAATTCCTGGATAAATTTGTCGCTATTCTGGTGCTGTTCTGTTTGAGCGGCACGGGCGTATACGGGTCCATGACTGAAGGAATGACAGGCGACCCCACCCTGCTCATAGTCAAGTCGATCCTTGACCTGTTTACGGCTCCCATTTTCGCATCGACCATGGGGCTGTCCGTGGCAGTATTGGTCGTCCCTCAGTTCACTGTTCAATCCCTGCTCTACTTCGGTGCCTCGCTCATCCTGCCTCTGACAACCCCTGACATGCTGGCGGACTTTTCGGCATGCGGCGGCATCATCATGCTCGCTACCGGCTTCCGGATCTGCGGGATCAAACAATTCCCTGTCGCCAGCATGATTCCGGCCCTGATAGCCGTCATGCCGATGTCATGGGCATGGGCCACCTATCTGTAGACCGCCCTTTGAGTGTTTGAAATACAGGCCAAACCGGAGAAGGCGAACGAGCGAAGAGGCTGGGCTGGAGGCTAGACAACCCTGTAGGAAGAGTGCAGATTACCATAGACCCGAAATACAAACTGGGGGCAGACCACCCAATGCAGCCCCCGGATCGATTCTATCCAAGCCAAGGAGCCAGCCATGAAACAGCTTAGTTTTAAAGACCGCGCGGCAGGCGCATTGATGGGAGCGTGGATTGGCGACGCTCTGGGCGTAGGGCCTCACTGGTACTATGACCTCAACGAGATGCGCAAAGACTACGGAGATTGGATCGATGGGTACACCACTCCGAAGCAGGGCCGATATCACGATGGCCTGAAGGCTGGGGAGCTCTCTCAGGCCGGATTCATTCTGGAGATGACGGTCCGATCACTTGTGGAGAGCGGCGGATACGATCAGAACGATTTTTGTGACCGCATGGACAAGGACCTTTTCCCTTTGCTCAACGGCGAACCTGCGAACGGTCCTGGCGGCTACACCAGTCAATCCATCCGCGAGGCATGGCGCCGACGGGTCGAGCAGAAATTGCCGTGGACAGAAACGGGCGGCCATGCCGACACGACCGAGGCCATCGAACGCACACTGGCCATTGCCATCCGATACGCCCTCTCGCCGGGAGAATTGGCAAGCACGATCAGCCGCAACACGGTGCTGACCCAGGCGGACGATGTGGTCGTCTCAATGACCGTGGCATATGGCGCAGTGCTCGCAATGCTTGTGCAAGGGCATGCGCTCGACACAGACATTTCTTCGAAGCTCATGACGTTGGTCAAACGCGGGGAGTTGCCCTTCCACGCAGTGACCCGTGAGGGACTCAAGCCTCCTCGTCCCGGCGATCCCGATCCGCCAAGGGAAGGACGCTTCTCCTCGCCTGACGCGCTGCTCTCACCCGGATACATGGCCGCCGCCGCAAAGGATCAGGACATCCGTATCGAGCCGGCGTCCAAGGTTTCCATGGTGTATGGCATGCCCTGCGCCATATACCACATGCTTCCTGCCGCATATTATCTGGCGGCAAGATTCTCAGACGACTTTGAATCCGCTGTGCTCCACTCCCTCAACGGCGGCGGACAGAATCTGGCGCGCACCATGCTGACGGGTGCGCTGGCCGGTGCGCAGGTGGGACTATCGGGTATCCCCGAGCGTTTTATTGAGGGGCTGGACCGCAGCCAAGAGCTGCTGGATTTGGCAGGCAGCCTGGCTGGACAAGCTGCGAAAGAACGATAACCGCCCCGGATGCGGGCACGGAAAGAGAGACAATGAACGACAGCCACAGAATTCTGTATATATCCCATGGCGGCGGCCCCATGCCCATATTGGGCGACGAAGGGCACAAGGAGATGGTCGACAACCTGCGCCATCTGGCCGCAACCATGCCCAAGCCATCAGGCATACTCCTCGTCAGCGCCCACTGGGAGGAAGCACATCCCACGGTTACGGTCGGTCCGACGCCTCCACTGTACTTCGACTATTACGGGTTCCCGCAGGAATCCTATGAGCTGACCTACTCGGCACCGGGATTTGACGCGCTGTCCGAAAAAGTGCGCAGCACTCTGGGCCACGCTGGTATCGAATGCGGATTCGAGGCCGAACGGGGCTTTGATCACGCGCTCTTCATTCCGCTCATGCTCATGTATCCCGAGGCAGATATCCCCTGTGTTGAGATATCTCTCATGAAGGGCCTCGACCCCGCCGCTCATATAGCCTTCGGCGAAGCCTTGTCAGGGATACAACAGGAAAATCTGCTCATCATCGGTTCAGGATTTTCATTCCATAATATGAAGGCATTCTTCACGCCTGATACAGATGAAACCCGAGACTGGAACCGCGCCTTTGACGACTGGCTGGTCGAAACCTGCTCCGACCCGAATCTTTCGGAATCAGACCGTCGTCAACGTTTGATCGAATGGGAGAAAGCCCCTCAGGCGCGCTACTGTCACCCCAGAGAAGAGCACCTGCTCCCGCTACACGTCTGCTACGGCGCGGCAGGTCAGGCATGCTCCAAAGCCTTCAGGATGGAGATCATCAACAAGCATGCAAGTGCCTTCAGGTGGTAGCTGGTCGACAGCGAACGCTGGAGGGATTGAGAATGACTGCGACGCGCGAGCGCCGAGCGCCCAAAAGGTAAAACCACACGGTTTTCATCTCTCACGCACCATGTTAGCTCAATGATATGGATGACAACACAACCCAAATACCTACGCTGGCGGATACTGGAGATGTCGTTGAGGCATGGAATGACGCGATTTTTTACACCGATCAAAGCGGTGTTGTCGTTGAGTCCAACGACGTCCGACTCAACTATCTGCCTCGAACGTCACTAAAGAACGCTTTTTTCTGGAATGTGTTGGCATTGGAAACCAGATCTCTCAAAGAGACCCTCAAACGGTTTCCTCCATTCAATATCCATGAAATCAGTTGCTGCGACGGCCGAAGCTTTCTGATGCGGATCATCCCACTTCCAGAGACGGTTGCTCAGGAAGGAGGGTACGTTGTCATTGCCACCGACAACCAGCCCATGGAAGCGCTTTACGAAAGCTACGAAGAACGGCTGGAAGACAATATCACGGCCTGGTCCGACTCCATCACATTGTTCAACGCCTTTTTTGATATGGCGCTGGACGCGACCTTTCTTATCGACGATGCCGGCACCATCATCGCAGCCAATACCGCTGCTCAGAAGCAACACTCCAGGCCTGAGCAGGGGCTATCCGGAGAAGATTTCAGACGGTTACTGGGCAAACGCTTTCATGCCGCCATTCTCAACGCCATGCACACGATTCAAGCCGGAAAGATATGGACCGAAACGATTGTTGCCATAGACGGTGACGGAGAGGGATTCCCTGTCGAGGCAACCCTGCGCAAAATCAGCTTTACTGATTACTCGCTGTTCCAGCTCATACTTCATGACCTTTCCGAACACCTGGAACTCCAAGAGGACCTTCAGGATCAAAAGGCCGAGGTGAAGGAAAAAGAGATAGCACTACGGCAGGTCATCAAATCCGTGGAGGAGGAACGCAAGGAGATTCGGGAGCAACTGACCAGTCAGGTCAAGAAGCAGATGCTTCCGGCGCTTGAGCGTATTACGACTTCAGACACCCCGGCTGTCCGCGAAGGGTACAAGACCGTCATCGAAGACCAGCTCGTTGACCTTGCCAGCGAATCCTCTGGCGAATTCGATTCGGAACTACTGCGGCTTTCCCCCAGAGAGATGGAAGTATGCCAGCTCATCCAGTTGGGACGTAGCGGCAAAGAAATCGCTGAACTCCTCAACATGTCCTTTGAAACAGTTCAGACACATCGCAAGAACATCCGGAAAAAGCTGGGGCTGAGAGGCAGAAAGGCATCACTTTTCACCTATCTACGCCAGAAGCCCTCACTCGTCTAATCGGGTATACCCGAATACCCGAAAACTACCCACCACACCCCCTTGTCGGGGATACTCATCATTGCTTGAATACGTGCCAAGCCAATTCTAACCACGTGCTCAAGAAACGATGCGATTCAATATCAAGGGATTCACATTAGACACTTCCTGCGTCTTCTTTTCTGCAATTCCAATCGTTGTAGCACTGTTTTTCACGTTCCTTATCGTACTCAACTCGGATGCCAATCTGAAGAACGACCTTACAGAGAAGGGTCAGTTCATCATCATGCCGAGGAACTGCTATCTCAAAACGCCATAGGAGAAATCATGAAGATGATTCGTTTTTCACTGGCCACACTCGCGGTCACGTTATTTGTACTTATGCTCGCAGGCTGCTCGGAAGAGCAGAAGGACTCACTCGCAAGAGTCACCGAAGCTGGTGAAATCAGTTTCGCCATGAGCGGAGGCTATCCCCCATTCAACTTTTACAACGACAACAATGAGCTGGTCGGTTTCGACGTTGATGTGGCCAATGAAGTCGCCGCACGGATTGGCGTAAAGCTCAAGCCCGTCACCACTGAGTGGAGCGGGATCATCGAAGGGCTTCGTTCTGGAGCATATGACGGGATCCTCGGCAGCATGGCTGTGACAGAGCAGCGACTGCAGGTCGTCAACTTTTCCACCCCGTACTATTACTCGGGCGCACAGCTCCTCGTGAAGAAGGACGCCCCCTACTCGACCCCGACCCAATTGAAGGGGAAAACCATAGGCGTCGTAACCGGTACCACTTTTGCCCAAGACGCTGAAAAGCTCGGTGCAGGTGATGTGAAGCTCTACAAAGACGATACGCACACCCTGACCGAACTGAACAGCGGCGTGGTAGATGGCGTTATTACTGATCGTGTAGTGGGCGTGAATGCCATGAACAGCGGCAAGTTCGATATCACCCTGCTAGGCATGCCGCTTCGCGGCGAAGACATCGCCGTAGCCTTTCGCAAAGGCGATGATTCACTGCTCAAAAAGGTCAACGAAGTCCTGACCAGCATGCATCAGGACGGCACGCTTACCAAGCTGAGCCAGAAATGGCTCAACACCGACATTACCGTTCAGTAACAACGTCCTCCTCTCCTGCGCGGCGTTCAAGGGGAGCGCCGCGCATTTTATCTGACTCTTTCATAGGACTGAAAATGTACTTCGATTTTACAGTACTCACGAAATACCTTCCCTTCTTCCTGCCTGCAGCATGGATGACCATCAAGATAACCACGCTGGGAATCCTGCTTGGTCTGGGATTGGGCCTGGGTACAGCTTTCCTTCGCATATCGCAGAAGCGCCTGTTCTCCCTCCCGGCGCGTGCCTATATCTACATCATCCGTGGCACACCGCTGCTGCTCCAGCTGCTGTTCATCTATTTCGGTTTACGCAGCGTTGCGGGGTTCGACGCGCTGACCTCTGCAACCCTTGCACTGGGTATCCACAACGGCGCATACATCGCCGAGATTTTCCGAGGCGCCATCACCTCTATCTCCGACGGACAAATGGAAGCCGCACGCAGCCTTGGGATGCCATACAGCCGCGCCATGATTCGTATCATCCTGCCGCAGGCGTTCAAACGAGCGATTCCGTCTCTCGGTAACCAGTTCATCATCGCCCTGAAGGACTCTTCGCTGGCCAGTACCATCACCATCAACGAGTTGCTGCTCAAATCTCAACAGCTCGCTTCCTCAAACTTCATGATGATGGAGATGCTGTTCATCGCAGCGCTGTTCTACCTTCTTTACACGGCTATTTTCAGCAAAACCTTCCGCTTCATCGAAGCACGACTCGATGTGGGCGGGGCACAGGCATAACAATGGATCAACAACCGATTATTGAAATTTCCGGCCTGAACAAATGGTTCGGAGACAACCATGTCCTCAAGGGAATCGATATCAATATCCACCCTTCCGAAGTCCTCTGCGTCATTGGCGCCAGCGGCTCGGGCAAATCGACCTTGCTTCGCTGCGTAAATTATCTGGAAACGTTTGACCAAGGCCATGTTAAGATCAATGGCTGGGAAGTGACCGGTGACGAAAAGCGCATCAATTCACTGCGGGCCCGCGTCGGCATGGTTTTTCAGCACTTCAACCTGTTTCCCCACATGACCGTGCTCGGCAACGTCATCGAGGGGCCCACGCAGGTCAAAGGAATGAACAAGAAAGAGGCCAAGGAAATCGGCCGATACTTTCTGAACAAAGTCGGCCTGAGTGATAAGGAAAAGGCATACCCGAACACTCTTTCCGGCGGCCAAAAACAACGTGTCGCCATAGCTCGGGCACTGGCCATGGAGCCGGACGTCATGCTCTTCGACGAACCCACATCGGCACTGGACCCGGAGCTTGTGGGTGAAGTTCTCTCTGTCATGAAAGAGCTCGCCGAAGATGGAATGACGATGATGATTGTAACCCATGAAATGGGATTTGCCCGTGAAGTCGCCGACAGTGTGGCTTTCATGGATGAGGGCGTGATCCTGGAAAAGGATGCACCGACGGCCATGTTTGATGCCCCCGTCGAAGCCCGGACTCAGGAGTTCCTGAGTCAGATACTCTAACCAAGGAGACAATTTGCCAATATTCACAGAACACCAGCAAGAGGTCGCGGAGACGCTGCGGGATACTGCCTCCAAGTCGGACTGGACCGACTGGAAATGGCACATCCGCCACTCCATCAAAACCGTGGACGACTTTGAACGCGTTCTCGGCATCACCTTCCCGGAAAAGAAAAAACAGATCTTCGAGCGAACCGTCCGCAAGTTTCCGCTCTCCGTCACCCCATACTACCTTTCGCTCATTGATGTGGACGACTATGAAAATGACCCTGTGTTCCTGCAGTCCTTCCCGTCGCCTGAAGAGTTGAAGATCGGCCGATACGACATGGCCGACCCGCTGCACGAGGATGAAGACAGTCCTGCTCCCGGCATCACGCACCGATACCCGGACCGCGTCCTGTTCCACATAAGCAACACCTGCTCCATGTATTGCAGGCACTGCACCCGCAAACGCAAAGTCGGGGATGTCGACTCTACCCCGTCACGCATCGACCTTGAGCAAGGTCTCGAATACATCCGTAACAATCCTCAGGTACGGGACGTACTGCTTTCCGGCGGCGACCCGCTCATGCTTTCCGACGAAAAGCTTGATTGGATTCTGACCAAGGTCCGCGAAATCGAACACGTCGAGGTTGTCAGGATCGGTACCCGCATGCCTGTGGTATTGCCGTACCGCATCACCCACGATCTGGTTAATATGCTCAAGAAGCATCATCCTCTCTGGATCAACACGCATTTCAACCACCCCCGGGAACTGACGGCATCTTCCCGGCGAGCCCTGAAGCGACTGGCTGACGCAGGCATTCCGCTGGGTAACCAGAGTGTTCTTCTTTCCGGCGTCAACGATTGCCAGCGACTATTCAAGACGCTGAACCAGAAGCTCGTGAAAAATCGGGTACGCCCTTATTACATGTACCAATGCGACCTCTCCGAAGGCCTGACCCACTTCCGCACGCCCATCGGCAAGGGCATTGAAATCATTGAGAGCCTTCGAGGGCACACCAGCGGATTCTCTGTTCCCACGTATGTTGTCGATGCTCCCGGTGGCGGCGGAAAAATCCCGGTCATGCCGAACTACATCGTATCCTGGGGACCGAACAAGGTTGTCCTGAGAAACTACGAAGGCGTCATTACCACATACAACGAACCGTCCTCATACGAGCCCAACTACTGCGACCGGGAATGTTCAACCTGCAACCTCCAACTCAAGGAAAACGACGCCGAAGAAAAGGCTATCGGCATCGAGAAACTCCTGTCTGATTGGGATGACACAACGAGTCTTACTCCGGAAAACAATGAGCGCCTCGAAAGGAGAGAGGATGCAGCCTGATAGTATCATCCATGTAGGCAATTCAGTAGTGCAGCACGGTCCTTCCAATGACCGTGTCTATCTCATGAAGCTTGACCCTGATGACCTGCCTGAGATCGCCCACGAGATTTACGAACTGGGTAGGCAAAATGGCTACACCAAACTCTTTGCCAAGGTTCCAGCCTATGCAACGTCGCATTTCGCTTCGCTGGGATTTGTAGACGAAGCCCGGGTTCCACTCATGCACAAAGGAGAATGCGCCGGGTATTTCATGAGCAAGTACATGGATCAACGCAGGTCCATACCCGAGAACATGGAACGCATATCCAAGGTGCTGGAACAAGCGGAGCGCAAAGCCACAACCTCACAGAGGGCATCCGGCGAGAACGAAGTCGTCAGATTGCGTCTTGGCAATCTCGATGAATTGGCAGCACTGTATTCAACGGTTTTCAAGACCTATCCGTTCCCGGTTCACGATGTGGAATTCCTCAAGGAATCCATGCTGGCCGACACGGCCTTCTTCGGCGTGTTTTCGGACACCAAGCTTGTAGCCGCTGCGTCCATGGAAATGGACATGGAGTGGCAATGCGCAGAGATGACCGACTTCGCAACCCTCCCCGAATACCGAGGAAAGGGTGCTGCGGGGCAATTACTTACGAGCATGGAGAACGCGGCAGGCGATCTTGATATCAACACTGTCTACACCATTGCCCGGGCTGAGAGCTTCGGCATGAACATCGTCTTTTCCCGGGCGGGATACAGTTTTGGCGGAACCCTTCACAACAACACTCAGATAGCAGGCAAATTGGAGAGCATGAATGTCTGGTTCAAGCAGGTCGGAACTCGGTAAAGGGCCGCAATTCCGATTTGATGTTTCATATTCGGTCTGGTGGAATCTGTTTCTCATCACAACCGGCAGCCTGATTGTCACTATCGGCATCAAAAGCCTGGCTGTCCCCTATGAGTTCATCCCTGCCGGGGTATTCGGTCTGGCGACACTCGCCTATTACATGACCGACACGCTTACGCCCGGATGGCTCAACCTGATACTGAACATTCCACTGTTTCTGTTCGCATGGTTCAAGGTCAGCAGACGGTTCTTTTTATACAGTGCATACGCGACCATCGTCACTACCGTGTTCTATGACACTGTTACCGTTCATATGCCCGTACACAGTGAACTGTACGCGGCTATCGCCAGCGGCGTCATTACCGGTTTCGGCGCAGGCCTTGTGTTACGATCCCTTGGTTCGAATGGAGGATTGGATGTCATAGCAGTGTATCTTTACCAGCGGTTCAACCTTGGTATCGGACGCATTTATCTGCTCTTCAACACTCTTCTGTTCAGTTTCAGTTTGCTCAGACTCCCTCTGGACATCGTGATCGTTTCCTTGATCATGGTCTTCATTACTTCGGTTGTTGTCGAGCAGACGCTCTCACTATTCAGCCAACGAAAAGTGGTCTTCATCATCTCAAAAATGGCGGATTCCATCAGTGATGACATCCTCTACAAATTGAAACAGAGCGCCACTTTTCTTAAAGGATTCGGGGCGTTTTCCCGACAGGAAAAGAATGTGCTCATGACGGTTGTCAATAATGTACAGCTCAAGAAACTTGAAGAAATCACCTTCACTCACGACGAAAACGCGCTGTTCATCGTCGAGAACACCTTCTCTGTGATTGGTGCCAGTTTCTCGCGGAGGAAAATATACTAAGGGTCAATGGTGTTAATAGAGGCTTAGATACGGTACAATCGTGACAAATTCGAACCAAGGAGAACTCTATGAACATCGAAACGAAATGGCAGCAACTCATCGAAAATGAGAACGCCATACAACAAGTCATTTCAAGTTTTCCCGTGGATGATAGTGACGAAGACAACGCCATCCGCGTGACAATCATAGCTGCCGCTTTGAAGTGGGCTTTGCAGACCAGTTCCAAAGCCATCTCAACAGCCATGCTCCCGCTCCCGAGAAACACCAACTCAGAAGTCAGCATTAGCGAGTTGGAGAAAAGAGAGAATTTCCAGGCGTATCAAAAGTGGTGGTTTAAGACCCATCCAAACACTCCCCTCTCCATGAAACACTATATGGATTGGCTGGAAGCTCTCAAACTCCTGTGGGAGCAGCTTGAGGAATGACTGCAACACAACAAAGATGCCACATGATCAGCACGATTTTCAATTTGTTTCTATCTGTGTCGAGACCTACTCCAATGAAGAAACTGCATGACACCAGGCATGTAATTTCAAACGCCCCAAACCAGAAGTCTCAGCCATGAAGTCAAAAACAATCACCGAGTCTTTTGTCATAACAACAACCGACATAGCTGAATTGAGACGGCGGTACGACAAGATATTAGAAAATGCGCACTCCAATCTCCAATGGGAATATTTAGCTCACGAGTCTGCGGCCAGAAAACTATGGCGCCACTTTCCTGAAAAGGATGTATGTATCCTTTGCTACGGAAACGACAATGAGTCTACCCAAAAAGCATTGGCAGACAAAGGCTTTACAGTCATCGACAAGCTGCCACCCCACGAACTTCCAGCAATGGGAAGCAGCACATATGACGCCATCATCTCTGTCGGCACATTCGTCAAAAGGGAAGCATCCCCGAATGACCTCGCAGAATTGGCTCGAATCACCAAACCCGAAGGCATGATCCTGCTTTCTCTTCGATACGGCGAGCATAGGAATCCGCTCATTGACCAAGAAATGGAAAGACTGGCCAACGCCGGGATTTGGAAGGTGGTGGAGGTATTTGGAGAGCACTATCTGAAAGATGGTGAAAATCTTTGTAAACTCTACATCCTCCAATCCCAGTAAATAATTTTGTGATGACGACTCGAGTGTCGGTCTACCAGCAGGCCCCTTCAACCATATTGCAAGTTGACCAAAGAAAAAGCCCTTACACGATTGTGTAAGGGCTTTTTCTTTCTAGTGGCGGAGCCAACGAGATTCGAACTCGCGGCCTCCGGCGTGATAGGCAAGCGACTAGCTCTAGCCTGCCTGATTTTATTGGATTAACTGTCGTTTAACGTAGCCTCAATGCGACCCATTGCGTTTAAAGGGCCCACAAGCGGACCACCTCATCTTCCCGCTAATTTCTTTTATACAAGCCACAGTAGGCTCGTCATATTTTACTATTGCTACAACCAGTAGCACTACCGTCCCCATGACATGCCTGTCTTCTGGGGTGAAGGCCACACCATATCGCTCTAACAAGAACCACAGGAGGATTGTTTAGAAATATATGAAATACTATACTGCATCAAAAGATCGGCCCGACCGAAGTCGGGCCGATGGAAAGGGAAGCAGGTTCCCATGCTCAGACATACGTTGGTGTTCTATGAACGTATGGTCCTAATTGGTGAACCCAGCTTTGCCAGTAGTTGTTTCCTGGTAATCAAATCAGGTTGAGCACCAGATGCATCAGCTTCCAGATACTCATAGTAATTAGCCGGAGGAGCCGAAGCCAAATATATGACCCGCGTCTCCTCTGGATCGACCAGCATAGCTTGAGGGAACTTTTTCTTGGCTTTCACCAAGCGTTCTTCAGCCAACTTAAGCATATCCTCGCGGTCTCCAAAGTTCATGGTTCCTGTGGGACAAGCCTGTACGCAAGCCGGAAGCATGCCTATTTTAACCCTGTCTATACACATATCGCATTTGTTTACTACTTTGGTCTCAGGATCCACACGAGGGATGTCATAAGGGCAGGACGAACGGATGGCCTCACCGTCTTCCTTGGCCGTGAGTTCTGTGTAGACAACTGCCCCGGTATCGGGGTCATGCAGAATAGCCTCGGGATTGTTCGGCACATCTGCGCATGGGGCCTCCACACAGTGACGACACTGCTCCGGGAAGAACAGCCATTGCAACTTACCGCCTTCCATTACTTCGGAGAAGCGGACAAGACGAATGGTTTTCGAGGAGAGATCCTTGGGATTCTGATACGAGCCCCAGTTTTTCGTCTTCTCGGCGGGGAGCTTCTTCCATTGTTTACAAGCCACTTGGCAGCCGCGACACGCAGTGCAGCGAGTCAAATCCACGAGAAATGATTTACCGTTCATTGTGTTCTCCTTACATCTTGCGGACGTTGGCCACAAAGACCTTGGTTTCTGGGATGCCGGTATTGGGATCACCCACCGACGGGGTCAGCAGGTTGGCGGAATCTCCACCACTGCCGTCATGAGGCATCTGCCAACCGAAGCACCACGGCAGACCAATCTGGTATATGGTCTTGCCCATGACTTTGAGCGGATGCATCCGCTTGGTCACGATGGCGACGGCCCAAAGCTCGCCGCGAATGGACTCGACCATGACTTTTTCGCCATTCTCGATACCTTTCTCCAAGGCCAGCTCTTCGCTCATTTCCACAAACATCTGCGGCATGGTTTCCAGCAGCCAAGGAGTGTGACGCGTCATCAAGCCTGTTTGCCAATGTTCGGTCACACGGTAGGTCGTGGCCACATACGGGAACTTGGGATCGGCCACTGCCAGAGCCTCGTGCGCAAAACGCAACGCCGTTGGATTGTTGAGCTGATCCGAAAGTTCGTGCGCCTTGAAAGGAGTCTCCATAGGCTCGTAATGCTCTGGGAAGGGACCATCCTGACGCCCCGGGCCGAAGATATGCCCGTGTCCTTGTGGCTTCATGATAAAGGCATACTTGGTGCCGGGGGCCCAGCCGCCATCAGGCACGTCGCCGATCCACTTCTCACCATTCCAGGAGACGACCGGTTTCTGGGGTGCGTAAGGCTTACCCGTGTTATCGCAGGATGCTCTGTTGTAAATGATCCGTCGGTTTACCGGCCAGCACCACGACCAATTCGAGAACAAGCCAATTTTTTCCTGTTCCGGAGTCTGGGCAGGATTCCTGCGAGCGGCCATGTTGCCCTTGTCGGTGTAAGAGTTGCAGTAGAGCCAGTTGCCAGAACAAGTTGACCCGTCATCTTGGAGCAAAGCGAAACTTGGCACCTGAGTACCCTTTTTGTAAGTCTTGCCCTTGATGATGACATCTTTGAGGAAGTAACCGTTGATTAACTTGGCCACCTGATGAGAGTCGAACTCGCCGTGGGATTTCCACTTGTCCACGGAGAGATTTTCAATTGGAGCGGAGAACGCTCCTCCTTCCTTGGAGTATAGTTCACGGATGGAGTCGAAGAGCTCGGTCAGTATATGACCGTCGGTCTTGGACTCTCCCCTGGGAACCGGTCCCTGGTAACGCCACTGCATCCAGCGACCGGAGTTGGTGATTGATCCTTCTTTTTCTATGGATACGGCGCAAGGCAGGAAAAAGACCTCGGTCTTAATCTTCTTTGGGTCCATACCCGGACCACGCCAGAAGGAACCAGTCTCGTTATCGAAGATATTTACGTTGACCATCCAGTCCAGGTTGGTCATCGCTTCACGATTCTTATTGGCATTTGCGCCGCCACATGCGGGATTCATACCCCAAGCAAAGAATCCGGAAAACTCATTCTTATGCATGGCCTCAAACAGCTGAAGCCAAGTGTAGGTCTTGCCGTCTTCAGCTTTTGGCAACCATGCATAGGCATCTTCAAGAGACGCATCTGGATACATGGCCTTAAGGAAACTCGCCATGTATTTGGGATAGTATTGCCACCAGGCTGCACTCTTAGGATCTTTTGCCCCTTCCAGATGTGGCTTGGCCTTGGTATCAACGTACTTCTTGTAGTTGTCGAGCGCCGCGTTTGGTGTTGCCAAATATCCCGGCAGGATATGCCACAACAGACAATGGTCGGTAGAACCTTGAACGTTCGACTCGCCGCGCAGAGCATTAACTCCACCACCAGCAACGCCGATGTTACCCAGCAGTAACTGGACCATGGCCATGGTACGGATGTACTGTACGCCGACGGTGTGCTGGGTCCATCCCATGGCGTACATGATTGTACCCGCCTTGTCTGGCTGACCAGTGGCAGAATAGAGCTTGTAGAATTCAAGCAATCCATCGCGGTCGATGCCGGAAATGCTGACGACCTTGTCCACGTTGTAGCGACTGTAATGTTCCTTGAGCAAGTTGTAGACACAACGGGGGTGTTTGAGGGTCTTGTCTTTCTTGGGCAGCCCCTTTTCATCCTCTTCAAAGGCCCATTGAGACTTGTCATAGGAGCCGACGTAGTCAGCCTCAACAGAGTTCTTATGGTAGCCGCTAAACAAACCATCCTCAAACGAGAACTTATCGCTGACGATAAAGGACGCATTAGTGTGACTGACCACGTAATCCTTCTGGATCAGATCGTTGTCCAGAATGTACTTGATCAGACCTCCAAGCACGGCAATATCAGTACCGGCGCGAAGCTGGCAATAAAGGTCTGCCTTGGAAGAAGTACGAGTAAAACGCGGGTCCACGCTAATCAGCTTGGCCCCTTTGTTCATGGCCTTTGTCACCCACTTGAATGAGATAGGGTGGTTCTCCGCCGCGTTACTGCCCATGACGAGTATACAGTCACTGTTGGCTATATCGTTCCAGTGATTAGTCATGGCACCGCGACCGAAGCTCTCGGCCAGAGCCGCAACAGTAGAACTGTGACAGATGCGGGCCTGATGCTCGACGTAGACCAAACCGAGGGCACGGAGCATAGCTTGGTAAGTCCAGCACTCCTCGTTATCGATGGCCGCTGAACCAACGGATGCCAATCCGTTGCACCGGTTTACCACCTGTCCCTTAGAGTTTTTCTCGGTAAAGCTGGCGTCACGCGTCTTCTTGACGCGCTTTGCGATTTCGCCAAGAGCCCACTCCCAGGAAACCTCTTTCCATTCCGAAGAATACGGTGCGCGATACAAGGGACGTTTTGGCCGTTCATCATTTTCAGCCAACTGCCAGATGGAAGCGCCCTTGGCGCAAGTGGCCCCTTCGTTTATTGGATGGTCAGGGTCACCTTCGACATTGATGGCCCGCTTGGTTTTCAGGTCAGTATTGACGATCAGACCGCATCCCACCGCACAGTATGGGCAAATGCTGGTGGTCTGCTTACTCCATTTGGGAGCCAACGCAGCAGCGTGGTCAGGAAGTCCTCCCATTTTCGCGACGCATCCGAACCCAAGCCCGCCAAATGCCGTGGATGCGGCAGTAGCTGCAGCGAGTTGAAGAAAGTTTCTTCTGTTGAATTTCATACCTACTCCTTTGATTTGTTAATCATCCGGCTCTCGTTTTCCGTCCCAATCGACATTGAAGTTCATAGCCATACACCCCCACGAACTGAGGAGTCGGGCGCACAATGGCGGAAATGACCTCCCAGCAAACAGATAGGCTTTCAGCTACGACCTTGATCGTTTCCGTGGCATGTCCGAGCCCAGAAAACGGCATACAGACATCCGTTGGAACGGATGACGGTGTGTTACGAGTTGACACAAACATCAATTCCTCCATTAACAGTATGGCTAATCCCGCAACTACGGGTTGCTCTCAGGACAAGAGAGAAGTGTCGCCCTTTCGGGCGGCTGAAGTTGAGAACGAAGCGTTCCCAATGAGAAAGGGAAGTAGAAAAGGCGTTAGAAATCGACCAACCACGCAACCAGCGTTGCGCTTGGCTTGAGGGTGCTCCCGGGAGCAGGGATCGAAGGGAACCATGCCTGGTACCCATACGGCCCCCTTCAGAGTCGTCGGGCCCAAAGCCCTGGCCCAACGAGATGTATATGATGAATTTTGTGCATTCGCTCCCTCTGCATATACTGTCCGGAAAGAATTGCGCCCAGCGGTTGCAAGCAGCGCCCTCGCATCTAGAACACACTCCTGATGCGTACCAGCCATTCAGCCGGTTTTCCGAATCATTATGAACCTAAGCAAAGGGAAACAACCAAGCAATTCATTCACACAATGCAATGATTTCACACAATTATGCTACTATAGACATAATAGATTATCTGTATAGAGAATCTCAATAAAACCAACTTTCAGTGAGTCTAATAGCCGCGCTTTTCTTCTCTGCCGACATATCTGAATCTCCCACACTTGAGGGCTTTCCTGAAACCAATCCATTTTGGCCGTTCCGAAATTCCCTGAGCTGAGACAAAACAGATACGTCCCACCGGAGAAGGATTTCTGGAAGGTCTGCGAAAAGACAGAAGGACAGAATAGACTCCTCCTCACCTTCCTGCATACGGCAGTGAGGCGCGGAGAGTTATACAGACTTCTATGGAAGGATGTAGACTTTGCAGGCAAACGCATTCGGTTTGGCACCAAGAAGAGACAGGACGGCTGAATGAATGGGTCTTTGTACAGCCCTCAGGCCGCTCCAAGAATAAGCCTTACACAGAGAACCGAGGATTCCCTCAAAAGCTCTGTAGAAGGCTGGAGTGATGGCTTTTGGGCGCCATGCGATCCTACACATGACAGCATCTATTCTAGCAAACAACAACGTGCCCATGATCGCTATCCAGCAAATCCTGAGGCACAAGAAACTCGCGACTACCGAGAGGTCTGTTCGCGGCATGGAACCAATCAGGCCCCACCTTCAAATTCTGGAAGGAGGCTTGAATAAAGGGCCCACTAGCGGGCCCACCAAGCAGACAGATGACGCTAGACCAAAGAAAAAGCCCTTACACGATTGTGTAAGGGCTTGATCTTTCTAGTGGCGGAGCCGACGAGACTCGAACTCGCGGCCTCCGGCGTGACAGGCCGGCGTTATAACCAGCTTAACTACGGCTCCGCACTATAATAATGGGGTGTTAAGCGATCCCCAATATTTCAAAGATGGTGGGCGCTACAGGGCTCGAACCTGTGACCCTCGGCTTGTAAGGCCGATGCTCTCCCAACTGAGCTAAGCGCCCGCAGGAAGAGGATGTTTATCCCGACCCGCCGTGGGTGTCAACTCTTTTTCAACTTTATTTCGCTGCGTTGACAGGCGGTTGCGTCGGTGAACTCATCCGCGTTCAGCGAAGGGGATACTGCCCACGAGTCCTGTTTTTGTCAACGGATTTTTGCAAAAAAATCTCATTTTCTAACACGCTGAAATTGCAGCCTATTTTGAAGACATCATCAGGCGACGCCCCTTTCGAGAGAGCCAACCGAGAGGAAGCCCGCGGTAGAACAGCCCGACAGGCCCTTTTCCGGGCTTGAAACTAAGGCTTTGCCCAGACAACATCTGCTCGATGGGCAGAGGCTCTTCCACGTCAAGGACATCCGGACCGCCCTTAAGCCCCGGCTCAGACAACAACACCTTGGCCGCCCCGTCAGGCAGGAACTTGGCTCTTTCCCCACGCCCGACCAGTTTGCCAAGCAGTGCACCCTGCCAACGCAATGATGCGGGCACTCGCTCAACAGCCTCGTCGTGCAGGAAAAAGACTTTGCCGCCGAAATCATAGACCTCGCCCGGCGGCAAATTATCGAGATTCATCTGTTTGCCGCCCTCGACCTTACGAAGATCAATGCGCTGCCCCGGCAGTGCTCTTTTTTGCACTTCCTCGCTGCTTTCTGCGCATTCTGTATCT
The DNA here is from genome assembly GCF_012516435.1 of Pseudodesulfovibrio sp. zrk46. Classification (NCBI taxonomy): domain Bacteria; kingdom Pseudomonadati; phylum Thermodesulfobacteriota; class Desulfovibrionia; order Desulfovibrionales; family Desulfovibrionaceae; genus Pseudodesulfovibrio; species Pseudodesulfovibrio sp. zrk46. Next base: position 2,105,785 of record NZ_CP051216.1, on the reverse strand, counting down.
TTTTTACGGAAACGAGCGAGGAAAAAGCCCTGCCCGTCGGAATCTTCTGCCACCCGAAGCACACCATCCATGCCGGGCAGAAGCGGGTCGCCAAACACAAACCCCTTCGGCTCGGCAAGCGGCACCAACTCTAGACCGAGCTCTTCCACGGCCCAGGCCACCTGCTCCTCATTCTCCTCGATATTGGTGGTGCAGGTGGAGAAAAGAACGCTGCCTCCGGGAGACAGCATAGCTTCAGCCTTGGTCAGGAGCGCCTTTTGCAACGTGACGAGAGGCCCTGTCTTGGATTCGGACCACAGCTCCATGACCTTGGGGTTCTTATCCACGGTTCCCCAGCCGCTGCACGGAGGATCAAGCTGGATGTAGTCCCAGGAGCAATCCGGGAAGGGAAGCTTCTGAGCCTCCACCTTGGCGGTTGCGGCATTGACCGAGCCTGTACGGCGCAGATTAGCACGCAAGGTGCCGAGCCGGTCTGCCGACGGCTCAGAGGCAAAGACAAAACCATCACGCCCCACAAGACGGGAGAGGAGGCTTGTCTTGCTGCCGGGAGCCGAGCACATGTCGAGCACGGCACTTCCTTTGGGCGGAGCAAGAAGAAGCGGCGGCAGCATGGAGGAACGATCCTGGATATATATCAACCCAAAGCGGGCAGCCAGGCTCTCTCCCAAAGGAAACGGTTCGTGAGTGAGCTTACGAGCCATTGCGTAGAACGGCTCGGGTTCAAAGGAAAAACCCTGCGCTTTGAGCAGGTCTTCCACGATGGTCGTGTCCGCTTTATCGCAGACCAACCGGAATGTGCGAAATTCGTTTGGCATTGGGAACCAATAACGTCATACCGGGGGTGAGGCAACCGCAGACTATCTTTGCATACCGGAAAGGAAACTGTTACAAGACCTTCCCGCGCGATGCTTTCGAGCATTAAGAGATAAAACCGAAAAACAACTGATTCGGAGGAATATATGTTTCAGCGACGTTTAACCGTCATCCTCACCGCCACCCTGGCCCTCATGCTGATGGCCGGCACGGCCATGGCTCAAGGAGCCAAGAAATATGCTGTAACGCCGTTTGAATATAACGGCCCGAAGAAATTTTCTTACTTTCCCAAAGCATTTCAGGCCAGCCTGAATAGCGATCTGGAATGGCCCGGCCACGCCGAATCCGCTCCTGATTCCCTTGTAGAAGAGCTCAAGGCCCCCACAAGTCAGGGTGAGGCCATCAACACCATGCGAGCCTCCGGACTTGATTACATCGTCACCGGCACCATCGCGATCTTGGACAAGGAAGCCACGCTCAGCATGAAGGCCTACGGCGTGGACGGCAGTTCCTGGACCCAAAAAGGGCAGATGGGCATCGATGAAATCACTCCGTGGCTGGATGAGCAGTCCAAGGCCATCATGGGTGAAGTATTCCATCGTCCCGGCTACAGCACCACCGACCAAGAGGTCAAGGCAGAGAAAACAAAGGACATCGTTCAGACTGGGCCCACCAACCCTCAGTTCATCCAGGCAGAAGAGCGCGAGTTCTCGGCAGCTTCCCTGAATCCCCAGTTCCGTTATGAGGGTGGTACAGGTAGTGTTGGCCGTTGGCGCAGCCAAACTCTTCGTTTCAACTCCAGCAATATGGTCGTGGGTGATGTCAACGGTGATGGTAAGAATGAAGTCGTTCTACTCACCAACGTCGGCATTTCTGTTTATGTGTTTGAGAACGGAAAGCTCAAGCACCTCGACAACCTTGAAGTGGCACCGAAGACCCAATTCCTCCGTGCAGAGTTGATGGATTTAGATGGTGACAACATTCCAGAAATCATTGTCGGATCTATCCAAACCTATTCGCGCAAGAAACTTCTGGCCCCTGAAATCACAGTTAAATCACACATCCTGTCTTTCAAGAAAGGCAAGTTGGAATACCTGCTTAAAAACTACCGCAAGTTCTTGGGAGTTCTTCGAACTCCCCCAACCTACTCGCCTGTGCTCGTGGTTCAGGACAAAGGTGAGCCCCAGGTATTCACTAACAAAATCAACGAAGCGATTTTCAAGAATGGTGACATAACCAAAGGACCTGCCATTCCCCGCCCTGAATATGCCAACATATACAACATGACGTATTTGCCCGATGGATTCGGCTACAAAGTCATAGTGTTGGATGATTACCATCGAATCAAAGTCTACGATCAGACTCTGGAGAAACTTTCTTCTTCTGATGTGGACCGATACAACAGTTCCGGTATCGGAGTTGAATACAGTGAACGTTTGGCCGGCATGGGGCCTGGCATGGGTGACGGCAAGATTGCCACCTACAATGTCCCGTTCCGCATGATCACTGCTCCTCTGAGCAAAAAGAACCAATATGAGCTGCTGGTCAACAAAGACCTGTCTATTGCTGCTCAGGTTTTTGAACGCTTCACCTACTTCTCACAGGGTGAAATTCACTCCCTTGCCTGGGATGGCGTGGGCATGAACCTCGCCTGGAAGACCCGCCGCATCAAGGGGCAGGTGTCCGATGTTGCGCTGGCCGACATCAACAACGATGGCAAAGATCAGTTGGTCGTGTTGCTCAACACCTTCCCGGGTGGCATGGGCTTCACTAACCGCAAAACTGTAGTTCTTGCTTACGACCTGAATATGTAATCAGTAGGCGGGCGGTCATGAGAGAGACCGCCCGCCTTTTATTTTTATCTTAAGGAGAGAGAGTCATGAAACGATTGCTGAGCATGATTGCCGCTGCAGCGGTAATCACTGGCCTGCTGGCCTCTGTGGCCATGGCTGGCACCATGCTGACCTACGCCAACTTCCCGCCTGCAACCACCTTCCCCTGTGTCCAGATGGAACACTGGAAAGGTGAAGTGGAAAAGCGCACCGGCGGCGACGTCATGGTGCAGACCTTCCCCGGCTCTACCCTGCTGGGCGCCAAGAACATGCTTCGCGGCGTACAGACCGGCCAGGCAGACATCGGCTGCATTTCCACTGCATACTACCCCGGCGTGTTCCCGGTCATCTCGGCCCTGAACCTGCCCGTGGCCTTCACTTCCACCGAAGTGGCCAGCATGGTCATGTGGGATATCTTCCAGAAGTACCAGCCCAAGGAATTCGATAAGGTCAAGGTTCTGACCATGTTCACCTCGGCTCCGTCTCAGGTCATGAGCAAGAAGCCGGTGAAGACTCTGGCCGACCTTAATGGCTTGGAACTGCGCGCTTCCGGCTCCATCCTGAAGATTCTCGCCAACCTTGGTGCACAGGGCGTGGGCATGCCCATGTCTCAGACTCCTGAAGCACTGCAGAAGGGCGTGGTCAAAGGCCTCGTTTCTTCCTACGACGTGCTCAAGGACATGAATTTCGCCGAAATCTGCCGCTATGAAACCGTCACCAACCTGCCGGTCTATCCCTTCGCCATCATCATGAACAAGGCCAAGTGGGACTCCCTGCCCGCCGACACCAAGAAAGTGCTGGACGAGTTGGGTCGCGAGCAGGCCCAGTGGACCGGCAAGTACCTGGACGACTACACCAGCGAAGCGCTTCAGTGGTCCAAGGACAAATATCAGGTGGAAGTCTTCACCCTGACCGACGCCGAGCACGCCGAGATCAAAGCCAAGGGAGCCGAACTGGTTGACGCCTGGAAAGAAGGCGTAACCAAAGCCGGTTTGGATGCCGACGCTGTCCTGGCCGACATGATGGCCCTGAAGCAGAAGTACGAAGCCGAACTCGGCAAGTAACCTCCGACGACACAACGCCCTCTGTCGTCTTGGCAGGGGGCGTTCTCCTATTTCTATGATAGATGCACTCGACAAATTGAGCGAGCTCGTCGCCAAAGTGCTGACCGCACTGGCCGGGCTGTTCCTCGTAGCCATGATGGTGCTGGCATGCGCCAACGTGGTGCTGCGGGCGGTATGGGCCCCGATTCAAGGCACCTTCGAACTCATGGGATTCATGGGTGCGGTGGTCGCCGCCTTTTCACTGGCATTTGCCCAGCGGCGCAAGAGCCACATCGCTGTAGGCATCCTGCTGGGCCGTTTCCCGGCCATCATACGTCGACTGGCCGACGCTGGCACCAGTCTGCTCTCCTGCGGTTTCTTCGCCCTCTGCGGCATGGAAACATACAAGTGGGCAGCTTTCCTCGTACAGACCGGGGAACTCTCCGAGACGCTCCAGATTGTGTATCATCCCTTTGTGTTCGCTGCTGCGGCCGGGTGTTTTGCCCTGTCTTTCGTGCTGCTGGTGGACACCCTCAAAACTATGACCGCTGAGAAGGTGCAGTAATGGATCCGATCACCGCCGGTATCGTCGGCACCCTGCTGCTGCTCACCGCCATCTTTTTCCTGCGCATCCCCGTGGGGTTCGCCATGGCCATCATCGGCTTTGGCGGGTTCGCCTATGTCCTCAACTGGAGTGCGGCCACGGGCATGCTGGGCACCGAACTGTGGAACGTCTTTTCCAAGTACGGTCTGACCGTCATTCCCCTCTTCATTCTCATGGGGCAGATCTGTTTCTACTCCGGGGTCAACGAGCGGCTGTACAAATCCGCGTACGCCTGGATGGGCGAAATCCGTGGCGGCATCGCCATGACCACCATTCTGGCCTGCGCCGGATTCTCCGCCATCTGCGGTTCCAACTCAGCCACGGCTGCCACCATGTCCACGGTGGCCCTGCCCGAGATGAAAAAGTTCAAGTACAACCCGATCCTGTCCACCGGTTCGGTGGCTGCGGGTGCGACCCTCGGCGTCATCATCCCGCCCTCGGTTGTACTGATCATCATCGGCCTGCAGACCAGCCAGTCCATTGCCCAGCTCTTCATGGGCGGCATGGTCCCGGGCATCCTGCTGACCACCTTGTTCATGGGAACCATCTGGTACCTGTGCAAACGCCACCCCGACTGGGGTCCGGCCGGTCCCAAGACCACCTTCAAGGAAAAGCTCGCATCCCTGCCCGGCTCCATTGAAATGATCATCCTGTTCATACTTGTCATGGGCGGCCTGTTCCTCGGCCTGTTCACCCCCACTGAAGCGGGTGCCACTGGCGCGGCATTGGCTCTGCTCATCGCCACAGTGTCCGGCAAGATGACCATCAAGAAATTCTGGTTGGCGGTAAACGACTCCCTCAAGATTTCCTGCATGATCATGGTCATCATCTTCGGCGCGGTCATTTTCGGCCGTTTCCTCGCCATCACACGCTTGCCTTTCGAGGCCGCCGGGTTTGTGGCCGGACTACCGATTCCGCCCATGGTCATCATCGCGGTCATCTGTCTCATCTACGTGGTAGGCGGTATGGTCATGGATGCGCTGGCGCTCCTGCTGGTGACCATTCCCATCTTTTTCCCGGTGGTCACGGCCATGGGTTATGATCCGCTGTGGTTCGGCGTGCTCATTACCGTCGTTACCACCCTCGGAGCCATTACGCCGCCTGTGGGCGTCAACACCTTTATCGTGGCATCCATGGCCAAGGACGTTCCCATGACCGATGTATTCAAGGGCGTCTCCTACTTCATGGTCGCGTACTGTATCTGTGTTGCCATCCTCATGGCATTCCCCAGTCTGGTCACCTTTGTCCCGAGCCTGATGCGATGATGCGCGGCTTCTTCATAACCGGCACTGACACCGGCGTAGGCAAGACCAGAGTCACAGCGGCTCTCCTCCGAGCCATGCTCGATGCGGGCAAAAAGGCCCTCGCCATCAAAGCGGTCCAGACCGGCTGCCTCGAAACCGAGGAAGGCCTGTGTGCCGAAGACGTGGATGTATACGCCCGCTTCACACGTGACCATTTCCCGGACGGCTATCCCGATGCCTGCTGCAAAAAATTCGTCCCGGCCTGCTCGCCGCATCTGGCGGCCAAGCTGGCAAACGATGTCATCGATCTGGACGAGCTGGTGAAGGGGATTCGTTCCAAGGGAGACGGCTACGACGTGGCACTGGTGGAAGGTGCCGGCGGCGCAGCTGTGCCACTCAATGACACTGAGACCTCACTGGACCTGATGCAACGCCTCGGCCTACCGGTCATCATCGTGGCCGACAACAAGCTGGGCATGATCAACCACACCCTCATGACTGTGGAGATGGTGCGCAACCGTGGCCTGAAAGTGGCGGGCGTGGTCATTAACAACACCACACGTCCCGACGAGGAAGACGAATTTCTGCGGGAGGACAACGTCAAGACCATCACCGAGCATGGTGACGTTCCCATTTTGGCAGACATCCAGTTTCTTGGCGACCAGACCTACCCCAAGCATCGACTGCTCAACCGCATGGTGCGCGCTCTGGAATCCCTGTGCACCGGCCCGGTGGCCTCATCCGATGACATTGATTTCGACCGCGACCATCTGTGGCACCCATACACTTCAGCCACCAACCCGTTGGTTACCACCAAGGTCAAATCCGCCCATGGCACCCGACTGGTGCTGGAGGACGGCACCGAATTGATGGACGGCATGGCCTCTTGGTGGTGCGCCATTCACGGCTACAACCACCCGGAACTCAACCGGACTGCGCGGGAACAGATCGGACGCATGTCCCACGTCATGTTCGGCGGCCTGACGCACGATCCTGCCGTAGAGCTGGGCCGCAGTCTTATCGGCATGGCTCCGGATGGGCTGGATCACTGTTTCCTTGCTGACTCCGGTTCCGTGAGCGTGGAGGTGGCCATCAAGATGGCCCTGCAATACATGCAGACCTCCGGCCAGACCGAGCGTACCCGACTCTTCACCGTACGCGGCGGCTACCACGGCGACACTTGTGGCTGCATGTCCGTGTGCGACCCCGACGGCGGCATGCATCATCTTTTCTCAGGGCTCCTGCCCAAGCAAATTTTCGCGCCGCGGCCGACCTGCCGCTTTGACGCAGAGTATGATCCGGCGAGCCTTGAAGAGGCACGAGCCGTCTTCGAGCAACACGCCCATGAGATTGCCGCCATCATCATCGAGCCCATCGTACAGGGCGCTGGCGGGATGTGGTTTTATCACCCCGAATATCTGCACGGTCTGCGCGAGTTGGCCGACGAGCACGGCGTACTCCTGATACTGGACGAGATCGCCACGGGCTTCGGCCGCACTGGCAAGCTGTTCGCCTGCCAATGGGCAGATATCGTCCCGGACATCATGTGCGTAGGCAAGGCGCTCTCCGGCGGTTACATGACGCTGGCAGCCACCCTCGCCACGGACAAGGTGGCGCGCACCATCTCCGCTGACGGCGGCGTACTCATGCACGGCCCGACATTCATGGGCAACCCGCTGGCATGCGCCGTAGCCAAGACCAGTCTTGATCTGCTCAACCGCAACGAGTGGCAAGAACAGGTCTCAAACATCGAAGGGTGGCTAGACGAGAGCCTGTCACCCTGTCGAGAATTGGCAGACGTCAGCGATGTTCGCGTCCTCGGCGCCATCGGCGTGGTTGAACTGACTGATCCGAGCAACATGCCGAAGCTCCAGGAGTTCTTCATTGAGCAAGGCGTATGGATTCGCCCGTTCGGGAAGCTTCTCTATGTAATGCCACCCTATATTGTCAGCCGCGACGACGTTGCGAAGCTCGGCAACGCCATATACCACGCCATTCAGTCAGGACACCATCTCGAAGTGCAATAGCTTGCCAATGACATGCAGGAGGCGTTATAGATCATAAATGGCCGTCTCTCTTGGCAAACGCATTCTTAAATGGACACTGCTTGTCACCCCCTGGTTGCTGACCATTATTCTGGCAGCCGGGTGGGGTCTTTTCCTGTGGACACCCGGGTATTTGGAAAAGCTCGTCCCACAGATGGCTGGCGAGATGGGACTGCCCCTGACCGAATTTCACATCCGCAATGCAGGCCTCTTTTCCGCCGACATCGGCCCTGTCCGCCTCGGGCCTGAAAAAGGCGGGCTGCGGCTTGCCAATATGCATGTCACCTACACCCCGGAATCATTGAAACAGAAGCGGGTGAACACCGTCACCCTTGAGGGTGTCAGCCTCGATGCCGAGTTTGCTGACGGCACATTTCGTCTGCCGGTCCTCGACTTGCTCCCCAAATCCGAATCAGACACATCTTCCGACAACGCCCTCCCCGACCTGCCGCTGGACTCCATTGCAATAATCGACTCCGTTCTGCATTGCACGGTGGACGGCACGCCCATCTCCGTCCCCTTCTCGGCACTGGTCACACCGGGGGATACCATTAATGTCGCAGCCACCATTATCCCTCGCGATCAGCAGATTGATGTAGCTGTTGAATTGGGCCCGACCATGGATGATGTGAAGGCCGAGGTGATTGCCAAAAAATTCCGACTCGGTGCAGTGGCCGATTTCCTTCCCATGCCTGTCACAGGTGATGCAGACATCACCATCAATGCCGCTCTCAACCTCACGGACCTCGACTCCCTGAACGCACAGGTGCAGACCGATATTGCCAACCTTGTCCTGCCGGATACAGGCGTACTGCTCGCGGAGGACTCAAAGCTCTCTATCGCAGCGAATGTGGTTGGCAAGACGGTCGACTTTTCGATCCAGCCACTCGCCATCGAAGCCCCGCAGCCCATGACTGTGACTATTGCCAAGGGTCACGCCTCGGCCGAGAATCTGGCAACAGAGTTCACCATCGAATCCATGGGTGTCACTCTGCCCGGAAAGCTGAACGCGACTTGTACCAATGACATCTGGAATGTGGCCCTGAACATGGACCATCCAGACAAGATGGTCATTGATACCGGAGGCCGCGCCATTCGGCTGGCCGGATTGAATCTGAGCCTCACAGGCACGGCCACTTCAGACAAAGCGGACGTCATTCTCAAGGGAAACACACGCGGCACGGCGCTCGACAAGACAGACCTGCGCACTGGCGCAGTGAAGTTTTCCCTCCCTCTGGCGTGGCCTGCACCAAAGAAGCATACGCGAGGCGACCTGCGCGTATCCGACCTGCGCTTCGACAAGTACCGCCTCGGCACGGTAGTCACCCGCATGCGTCAGCAAGGCATGGGCCTCGGCATTGAGGGAGCCCTCTACTCACAGCTCCTGCCTGATCTCAAAGTTGTTTTCGGCGGCAGCGCGTCCATGGAAACCAAGGACGCCCGGTTCACTTTTGACATCCCGAGTTACTCCATAGCCGACACGTTTGATCCGGCCACGCTGGCTCCGGCCATGAAGGGTGTGAAACTTACCGGAAACCTGTCGGTTGAAGGCGGATTGACCATCCACGACGGCGACATCGCATCGAACATGGGCGTATTCGTCACCAACGGTTCCCTCGTCATGGGCGAGGAGAAAACCGCCCGCCTCGAGGGTATCCGTCTCTATTTCGAATCACCGGACCTGATGAATTTCCGCAGCGCACCAGCCCAGCTGCTCAGTTTCGACAGCCTCACCGCAGGCCCGCTTTCCATCGGCAAAGGCCGCGTCACATTCCAATTGGAGCCTCGCGGCGTGGTGCTGGTGGAGAACATGAGCTTCAATTGGGTGGGTGGCCACGTTGCCAGCCGTGCTTTCCGTATCGTCCCCGGTCACGAGGAGTATGACGTCACCCTGTTCTGTTCGCATCTCAGCCTCTCCGGCCTGCTCAAACAGCTCGGTTTGGCCGATGCTGAAGGCAAGGCGGCCCTGTCCGGTGAATTGCCTGTTACATGGAAGCGTGGGAAAATTTCGTTCAACAACGGATTTTTGCACTCGTCACCGGGCGAAGGCGGCACCATTAAAGTCGAGGCCATGCAGGATCTGGTCAGCGCGATTCCTGAGGGGACACCCCAACGCGGACAACTGGAATTGGCGCAGGAGGCCATCAAGGATTTCGAGTATAGATGGGTGCGCATCAAGGCGGATACTGTAGGGAAAGACCTGCTGGTACGGCTGTCTTTGGACGGCAAGCCCGTCTCCACGCTCCCATTTATTTACCGCAAGGAGTTCGGCGGTTTTGCCCGTGTGACCGGAGATGTGAAGGGCTCCAATTTCCAGGGCCTGCGACTGGATGTGAATTTCACCTTACCACTGGACCAAATATTGCTGTATAAGGACATCATCAACATGATCGAATAGAAGAGGTTGCCCAAACATGTCCGATTGCGTCGTTGCCAACCGCAAATCAATCCACACCGTAGCGCGGCTACGCCTCCGGATGATTTACGCTTGTCGCCTAGCACTCAACCATGTTTGAACAACCTCATAAATAACGAGGGGACATGTTATGAAACAACTATGGATTATGACCACAATGGTCACTCTGATTTTCGTCTGGGGCTGCCAGACAAGCCACAGAGTCGAAGTGGCTCCCGTGGAAGTCAAACCGATCCACATCACCATCGACGTCAACGTCAAGGTGGACAAGGAACTCGACGACTTCTTCTCTGATATCTACGACACTGAACCGGAGGCTCCCAATGCCCAATAAGAAACATATTATTGCCCTTGTCACCATGCTGATCTGCCTGCTGGCTGCCACGGCTCAGGCACAGGGCATCAAGGATCGAATGAAGGCCCGAGTCCCCGCCATCCAGGCCCTTCAGAAGCAAGGGATCGTCGGCGAAAACAACCAGGGATACCTCGAATTCCGGGGGCCGCAGCAGCAGGCCGATCTCGTCGCCGCTGAAAACGCCGATCGCGCCAAGGTATACGCAGCCATTGCCAAGAAGACCGGCGCCGCCCCAGCCGTTGTCGGTCAACGAAGCGCCGCGAAGTTCATCCAAATAGTACCTCCGGGCAGTTGGGTTCAGAACCCGCAAGGACAGTGGTACCAAAAATAGGCTAGCCCCATGCGTTCCCTGCCCGTCATAATCGCCCTCTGCATGCTCGTAACGGCAGTTGCGGCCCAGGCTGACGATCTCAAGGAACGCATGACCAAGCGGAAGCCGACCATTGATGCCATGTTGGCCGACGGCACGCTCGGCGAGAACAACATTGGCCTGCTTGAGTACAGGGGCAAGGAGTTGCATCTGGCAATCATCAAGCAGGAGAATGAGGATCGCCTCAAGCTCTACAAGGCCCTCGGCAAGCGCATGGACAAGACATTCACCGAGGTCGGGATACTCAAGGCGCGCAAGATCGCCAAAGAAGCCCCTATCGGTACATGGTTGCAGAACGAGCGCGGGCACTGGTACAGGAAATAGCTGACGGCCCGCCCCGACATTGCTACTACTAACGGCGCAGTGAGTGACACTGCGCCGTTTTTTTTATGAGGAAATCAGATTTTGAGGTCGCCTTCGGCTCCATTGTTGGATGATTTCGCCTCCGGCGGCCAAAGGGCTATACCCTTTGGAATCCCACTCTCGCCTTCGGCGAAGTTAGTTCTGCACCGTAGGTGCAAAAGGGGGATGCAAGGGCGCGAGTCCTTGCCCGCCGGAGGCGAAATCACCTGACAATCGCCGCGTAGCGGCATCCTATTCTGCTTTCCCAAACCACGACCATAACACCATATGCCCAAAGCCCAGTTTATTACCGTTACCGAGGCCGAAGCCGGCCAGAAGCTGCTCCAATATTTGGAACGCCGCCTGAAAGGCGACGTGCCGCGCTCGGCCATCCAGCGATGGATCCGAAAAGGACAGGTGCGCGTGGACAAAGGGCGCAAAAAGCCGTTCGACCGCATCGAGGCGGGACAGATGGTCCGTATCCCGCCCTATACTCCGGGCGAGGACAAAACGGCATCTTCGGTGGGCACTTTGGATATCGCCCATGAGGAAAAGCACCTCCTTGTGGTCGCCAAACCTGCCGGACTGGCCGCACATGGCGGTGACAAGATCGAAGACTCGGTAGTGGCCCGCCTGAACGCCATGTTCAAAGGTGCGGATTTCATGCCCACACTGGCGCATCGACTGGACAGAGATACCTCGGGACTGCTCCTGGCTGCCAAAGACTATGCGACCCTGCGCGACCTGAACGACCGATTCGCTTCAGGCGATATCGGCAAGGTCTATCTGGCATGGGTCAAAGGCAATTGGCGCGAAACAGATACCGTGCTGCTGGAAGACCTTTTGGAGAAGCAAGGCGCACCGGGTGAAGAGAAAGTCCGTACTGGCTCGGGCAAGGAAGCGCTGGCACGCGTGACGGGTTTGGTTGCTGGCGACCAATACAGCCTCGTCGCTGTCCGATTGCTTACCGGTCGCACCCATCAGATTCGCGTTCAGCTGGCTTCCCGCAAACACCCTGTCGTAGGTGATCGCAAATACGGCAAGGGTAATGATCGCGGAGCCATGCGTCTGCACTGTTTTGCCATGCGCGTGGCCGATGCCACCTTCTCACTGCCCCCCAACTGGACCGGCAAATGGTCAGTGCCGGATAAAGCGTTGCAGCAGGCATTGGCCCTGTTGTTCGACTAGCTACCAATCATAATTACTTATTTTTTACCCGCCACAAAAAACAGCAAGGGTTCTCTCTTACTTGCTCCTGATAATCCTCATAAGTTTTATACCCTTGAACAGTCGCAACCAAAGCTCCCAAGAGGCTCCAACCAGAAGTCATCACACTTGTTGCCAGACTACCAGCTATAATAGCAACATTCGCGAGGGCCCCTCTCTTAATGCGCCTGGCTTTCTGCTCAATTTCTAACATTTTGACTTCTGCTATCTCATGCATGATATTATCAATTTTCAAGCTAACAGCTACAGCATCTCTTTCTATTCTTAATTCTCTAAACTGTGATTCAAGATAGCTACGAAAAGAAGAAAAAATTTCTCCATCGTTAAGTCTTACGTTCATCAAGTCTTCGATTTCAATATCACTCAAGAAAGGTAAGTCGACGCTCAAAATTGAACTTGCTGTCTCATTTTTTATATTGCCGACACTGCTTCCAACCAAACTTTGACTAAACTGAGACTTTAACAACAAATTTGCGTTGGCATACTGACTATAATAAACATCTGAAACAAGCTGTTCGTAATGATTAATTGCTGTTTTGTTTACTGATTGGTCTATCCAGTTTTTTAGTCTATCAACTGATGGCTTATCATCAGGCATGGAAAAACGTACACGCATCCTTGTATCATCCTCAGATTCAACAAATTCATTATTCATAAGCATGTATCCCATACAACACGATTTATCATCGCCAAATCGAATAGAAATATGCCTCGAAGGTTCATACGTTGGTGAAAAAGTCACCACTCCTGCATCGACTTTACCGAACCAAATTTCAGCATTCTCTCGATAATAAGATAAATTGTTTTCATTCAACACATCGAAAAACAAATTCTTATCATAAAATAACGGAAGCCCCCTGTCTTCCTCTAGTGACTCTCTCGGAGTCATCCGCAAGTAACCGCACTTCACCATTGGCAAAACTGACTTCATTTTTCGTATAAGAACAGCCAACTCTTTGCGGTCAATCACAGCGCTATGACTAACACCCGCTGCTGTAAATATTTCTGAGAATTCACCATTTAATGGATTTGAATACTTTAGCAAAGGGTCCGCAACGACGATTTCATCTAAATACAAAGCCGTTTGTTTAAAGAAAGTTGGATCATACGCTCCCTCTTGAATATATGTTTTCAATTGGGAATCTGTTTCATGACTCTGCTGAATGATAGAATCTAGATTCTCTCGGCAAAAACACCTATATCGCTCTAATTCATGGACCAGAACCTTTTCCATCACACCCTTAAATGAATTATTGATATGACGATCATCAAAAAGAAAAGAATCTTCCAAAAAATCATACTGCAATTTTGCCATAACCTCTCCTCAAGTTCGACCAAGCTATATCCTATAAACAATCGTAAAAGGTTGCACTACCCAATTCCGTCATGTATCTAAATTTTGTCTAGAAATACTCAGGGGGAGCCCATGAAACGCAGTATATCCATTCTTTTCGTAATATTGATGCTCGTAGCCGCATACATGACCCAAGGTTGCGCCATGTACGACGTGGCCGTGGAAGAGCGAAATGTCAGCACCTATTCCGGGGACAAAAAGATCTCATTTCTGATCGAAGAGAAATTCCTGGATGACAACACCGTCAAGTTCCTCGACTTCGACGCCTACACGTACGAGGGGCATGTCTACCTGATCGGCGAATATGAGAGCCATACACAGGTGGAACGCGCCGTAAAAATCGCCAAGGGCGTTAAAGGCGTGAAGACCGTGACGACTTACTTCATGCCCAAGAAGGTCGGCGACCATTGCGGCACCACGGACAACCTCAGCATCTCCAGCACGCTGCGCAAGGACCTCATTGCAGACGGTGACATCTGGTCAACCAACATCGATATCGAGATGATCCAGTGCCACGTCGTCCTGCTGGGCATTGTCGGCTCGGCCAAGGAACGCGACAAGGCCATCGCACACGCCAAGTCCATTGAAGGTGTGCGCGGCGTAAAGTCCTACATCAAGGTTCGGTAACCGGAGGCACGCATGGCCGCGAAACATTCCGCCCGCCGCTGGACGTTCTGCATGGCAGTTTTGCTGCTCATGGTGCTCCTTGCGGCCGGCGGTTGTGCGACCAAGTCCGTAGCCCCGCCTCCCGGTGCCTCACCACAGTCCGTCAAACACTCTGCCGCCAAAGGCAAAGCGGCATCTGTCCTGCGCATGGCCCGCTCCGTGATCGGTGCCCCATACCGATGGGGCGGCGAATCGCCCCGCTCCGGCTTCGATTGCTCCGGACTGGTCTGGTACGTGTACCGCCAGAACGGCATTTCCCTGCCGCGCGTCTCCTGGCAGCAGTTCGGTGCAGGCTCGTCCATCAAGTACGGCCAGCTCCGTCCCGGCGATCTCATCTTCCATAAGGTCGAAAAAGGCGCCAAGTCTCTCCACGTAGGCATCGTCACCGATCGCGGCACCTTCATCCACGCCCCCAGTTCCGGCAAACGGGTTATGGAATCCAGCCTGAACAATACATACTGGCGGGAGCACTACGTCGGCGCCAGACGCGTCCTGTAATTTCAATTCCAATCCCAACCAAAAAGGGCACCCCCAATAGGGCGCCCTTTTCATTAGCAAACATAGTGAGCCTTCGAAGAGTGGTGCAGCCGCTAGGCGGATGGGCTGAGGCAACCGGAGGCGTAGCAGCGCTACGGTGAGGATTGACTCGGACCATCCAACGACGCGGATGCGCTACTATTCGGAGGCGGGAGCAAGCGGCTTGTAGTACATGCCGATTTTGATTCGATCGGTGGTGTACTGGCTCTTGAGCTTGATCTTGAGGGTGTCGGTCTCCCAGCGGTAAACATCCCAACCATCAGTCTTCTTGGTGTCAGGCAGGCCATACTCGTCGATAAGCAGGGACACGACCTTCTTGAGATCCTTGGCCTTGTCGATTTCAACCAGCGTCACATAGAGCTTGTTCTGGGTGAAACCGTAGGTGACGCGGGTGTCCTCGATCTTGGAAATGCCGCACGCCTTGACCTTGGTCACGTTGTAATAGCGAATGCCTCCGGCTGCGTGGGAGAACTTGATTTCCTCAACAGAGGAAAGAGGCTCGCCCCAGGGGATGGCGTTGCACTGCTCGGCCTCAGCAAGAGCGGGCAGTGTCATAATCAGGGTCAGCAACAGGGACGCAATAAGCGAAATAATCTTTCTCAAACCGGCCTCCTCCTCAATTGGGCAGGTATAGTTGATACAGTCTCATGCACTGTTGCGAACAGCACCGTTCCTGTCAACCCGTTTCCCGGAACATATACTCCCAACAAGCTACAGAAATGTAGGAGATTCAATTTCTTCTGGTCAGAAATTGTCAAAGACGATATGCAGCGGCATGGATATGAACTGGTTTATGAGCGAGGACTTTGATCCCTATCTACTGCAGCGACTTTTCTATTTCGAGCGCTATGCATGGCTATCTCTGTCGCCTGACATGACTGCGGTCATTTCTCTGGACGGACAGTTCGAAGACGTGAACACCCAGTGGGAAGCCTGCACCGGCATTTCGCGTGAAGATTTGCAGGGTAATTACCTCATGGAGCATATCCATTTCGACGACCGGGAACGAGCCCTTGCCGACCTGCAACGACTCATTACCTCGGACATCGGCTCCACCACGTTTTCCTTCCGTTTCCTGTGCAAGGATGACTCCTACATCAAGCTCAACTGGAACGTGATCTTTTCGCCGGACCACAACGCCTATTTCTGTACAGTCCACGATCCCAACCGGAACAAGGACATCGACCAGCTTGCCTACCGCGATGTCCTCACCGGGCTCAGCAACCGGCTTGCACTGGAAGAAAACCTTCCCGCAGTGTTGACCGATGCGCAGGACACCGACTCAACCGTAGCCGTAATTTTCATCGATCTGGACGGATTCAAGGAAGTCAACGACAGTCTCGGCCACAAGGCAGGAGACACCCTGCTGGTCCGTGCTGCCAAGCGCATGAATCATGTGGTGGAAGACAACGGCACACCTTACCGTCAGGGCGGCGATGAATTCATCGTGGTTTTGCCCAACACCGACCGCGGCAGAGCTGCTGGTACGGCGGGACAACTGGTGGAACGACTGCGCTCTCAGTACGTCATTGAGGGCAGCCGCGTGAGCACCGGAGCATCTATTGGCATCGCCCTCTATCCCAAGGACGGCGAGACCATGGCCGACATCCTCGATGCGGCGGACAAGGCCATGTATCAGGTCAAACGCGAGGGTAAGAATAACTTCGCGTTCTACGAGTCTGACCTCGACAACTAATTATTCGTCTTCGTGCCTTTGTAAGTAAAGGCCTTCTTATCCATGGTGTAATAGCTGCCACGGTCAATGCCCACGGCTTTGCCGCAGGGGCACCACACCTTGCCGTCCCGCTCTTCCATGTTGAACACTTTCTTGATGCGGTCCTTATGGCAGCGGTGCACTTCTCCCTGACCTATCTTGTAATATTTCCAAAGTTTGCGGCGGCAGGCCGCGCATTTGAGTACGAGCATGAGAAGAGCCTACCCCAAACAAGGGGCAGGCTCAAATGATCTCGTAAGTGGGAATTATCCCCGTTCGAATTTGAGGGTCTCTACCTCAGGGAAATCATCCAGACTCTTGGCGATACCCGCCCTGAGGAAAGAATCAACCCACCAATAAATGTTATTGGTGCGAACCTGATCGCGCAAGGCTGTCATATGGCGAGAACGCTCTTCCTTGTCCCAGTGGAAGGCACGGTGCAGCGCCTTGGCGATCCCTTCCATGTCGTAGGGGTTCACGAGGTAAGCGTACTTCTGCATCTGGGCGGCGGCCCCGGCAAACTCACTGAGCACCAGCACACCGTCGCCGCTCGCATTGGCTGCGCAGTATTCCTTGGCCACAAGATTCATGCCGTCGCGCAAAGGGGTGACCAAGGCAATATCTGCGGCGGAATAGTACGCCACCAACTCCTCGTGCGGAAAGCTCTTGTAGTGATAGTGGACAGGCACCCACCCGGGGAAGGAGAACTCGCCGTTCACGCGACCTACCAGCTGCTCGATCTCGGTGCGCAGTTCCTTGTACTCGTCGACTTCCTCGCGGCTTGGGACTGCGATCTGCACGAAATTCACTCGTCCTTTCAGGTCCGGGTAACGGCGCAGAAGCGTCTGGATGGAGCGAATACGTTCAGGGATTCCCTTGGTGTAGTCCAGTCGGTCAACACCGAGGATGATCTTGCGATGTCGTAGGGCCTCTTTGATGCGGAAGGACATTTGGCCCACTTCCTCTCGCTGAGCCATTTCAGAAAACTGGTTGAAATCGATAGATATCGGGAATGCGCCGAGTCGAAATTCACGATTACCCACTTTCACGGTGATGACAGGACCGCGCCCTTCGCTCTTGGCCTCGGGCATGAGGCGACGCAGGCACTCCAGAAAATTTCGACGATCCTGCATTGTCTGAAAACCCACCAGATCAAACTCGGTCAGGGCCTGAATCACTTTCCAGCGCCACGGCAGCTTCATGAAAATATCCGGTGGAGGGAAGGGAATGTGCAGGAAGAATCCGATTTGCCGTTTTACGCCCATGGATTTCAGGAAGAAGGCCTGATGCATGAGGTGGTAATCCTGAATCCAGATGTAGTCATCAGGGGTCGTTCTGCGCGCCACAATTTCCGCGAACTTGAAATTCACGTCCAGATACATGCGCCAGTATTTGGGGTGGAATCGACAACGGGTCTGAAGATCATGGAACAGGGGCCAGATGATTTCGTTGGAAAAACCAAAGTAGTAGCCGTCCACTTCTTCCTTGGTCAGCGGGACGGTATACAGGTCATACCCTGCCTTGGACGAAAAATCTGACAGCAAACTGTCCACATCAAGTGTCGGGTCGGACGATCCGGACCAACCGATCCAGACACCGCCGCGGTTTTTCAGCACTGGCGCCAGCGCCGTCACCAGCCCGCCTGCGCCCGCCTTGACTGTCCACTCCCCATTCTCCTGCTTGAGTGCAGCCGGAAGCCTGTTTGAAACCACCACCAATCTCTGCTGCCCGGACGTCATCGTGCGCTCTCCTTACTCTGCGGCATGTACTTTTTCTTCATTATTGAATTGTTACCATGTTTCCCGCTTATTTCAAGTTTGCGAATGTCACGCCCTTGGAAAAATTTTGCACATGACTGTTGACACAGCGGCATGCAGTCTTATCTCTGTGCCCAGTCGATACACATGCGCCGCCCACGGGCGGTACTATTTTCATACATAAAGGAGATTAAAATGGGTTTGAAACCACTGAATGATCGCGTCATCGTCAAGAGGAAGGAAGAAGAAGAAAAGACCGCTGGTGGCATCTACATCCCTGATTCCGCCAAAGAAAAGCCCCAGGCTGGTGAAGTCGTGGCTGCTGGTCCCGAGTGCAAGACCGTCAAGGCTGGCGATGCAGTCCTGTTCGCCAAGTACGCTGGCAGCGAGTTCTCCGTTGAAGGTGATGAGCTGATCATCATGCGTGAAGACGACATCCTCGGCGTATTCGCTTAAACTGCCCATAAAGGCCCGATTGCTTCGTTGCTTCAAATCGACCAGATCCTTACGTAGCAGAACTACGCTGCGGCCCTGTTCGATTTTCGCACCTCGCACTTGAACCTTTCTGAACAGTTTTTCATTTGATTAAACTCCATCCAATAGGACTTTCATACAATGGCAAAAGCTATCGATTATAAAGCCGTCGCCCGTGAAGGCATGCAGAACGGCGTGAATATCCTGGCCAATGCAGTCAAGGTCACTCTCGGTCCCAAGGGCCGCAACGTCATGCTCGAAAAGACCTGGGGCGCTCCCCACGTCACCAAAGACGGTGTCACCGTCGCCGAGAAGATCGACCTGGAAGACAAGCTCGAGAACATGGGCGCTCAGATGGTCAAGGAAGTTGCTTCCAAGACCAACGACATCGCCGGTGACGGTACCACCACCGCTACCATTCTCTCCCAGGCAATTTTCAACGAAGGCGTGAAGCTGCTGGCTGCAGGCCGCAACCCCATGTCCATCAAGCGCGGCATCGACACCGCTGTTGAAGCTGTCGTTGCAGAGCTCGACAAGATGGCCAAGCCCATCAAGAAGACCTCCGAGATCGCCCAGATCGGCGCCATCTCCGCCAACAACGATGACAACATCGGCGAGATGCTCGCCCAGGCCGTGGACAAGGTCGGTGACAACGGCGTCATCACCGTTGAAGAGTCCCAGGGCCTCTCCATCGAGCTGGACGTTGTTGAAGGCATGCAGTGGGATCAGGGCTGGCTCTCTCCCTACTTCATCACCGATTCCGACAAGCAGGAAGCTGTTTTCGAGAATCCCTTCATCCTGCTCTCCGAAGGCAAAATCTCCAACATCAAGCCCCTCGTTCCCATCCTCGAAGCTGTGAACAAGGCTGGCCGTCCCCTGCTCATCATCGCCGAGACCGTTGAAGGCGACGCTCTGGCAGGTCTGACCATCAACGCCATGCGCGGCGCCCTCAAGGTTTGCGCCGTCAAGGCCCCCGGTTTCGGTGAACGCCGCAAGGACATGGTCCGCGACATCGCCATCATGACCGGTGCCAACGTTGTCTCCGAAGACACCGCTGTGACCCTCGAGTCCATTCAGCCCAACGACTTCGGTACCGCCAAGAAAGTTGTCATCTCCAAGAAGGACACCCTCATCGTTGACGGTGCAGGCAACAAGGAAGCTGTCGAGCGCCGCTGCGAAGAAATCTCCCAGATGGCTGCCGCTTCCACCAGCGACTACGACCGCGAAAAGCTGCAGGAACGCCTGGCCAAGATGGTCGGCGGCATCGCAGTGATCAAGGTCGGCGCACCCACCGAAATCGAAATGAAAGAGCGCAAGGATCGCGTAGAGGATGCCCTCAACGCTACCCGCGCTGCTGTTGACGAAGGCGTCGTGCCCGGCGGCGGTACCGCTCTGGTCCGCGCAGGCAAGGTCCTCGCCAAACTCAAGGGTGCCAACGACACCGAGCAGGCCGGTATCGATATCATCGCCCGCGCCGTCGAAGAGCCTCTGCGCCAGATCGCCAACAACTGCGGCCTCGAAGGCACCGTCGTTGTCGAAAAAGTCAAGGGCCAGAAAGGCAACAACGGCTTCAACGCCCGCACCAACGAATACGAAGACCTGGTCAAGGCCGGTGTCATCGATCCCAAGAAGGTCACCCGCATCGCACTGCAGAACGCCGCAAGCGTTTCCTCCATGCTGCTGACCACCGAGTGCGCCATCTCCGAAGCCGTCATCGAAGAAGACTAAGCTCTTCGTTTCAGACGCATCTCCAAGAGGCCGGGTTTATGCCCGGCCTCTTTTTTTGTGGGAGAGGGAATCAGGTTGGGAGGTCGGCCTTCGGCCTCCATTTGATAGGTAATTTCGCCTCCGGCGGCCATCGCTGCTGTCTTCATCCGTAAGGCTCGAAGACTCGCCAACGGCTGAAGCAAAGGGCTATACCCTTTGGAATCCCACTCTGCGCCTTTGGCGCAATTTTATCCGCGCCGAAGGCGCATATGGGATTCTTAAGGCCCTTGGCCTTAAGCCCGCCGGGAGACGAAATCACCCGACAATTGCCGCTCGCAGAGCGGCATCCTATCCTTCCCCTCTTCCCCATTGAGCCGCGCACCGAAACAGGCTAGTCTCCTGCCATGTCATTCTTTTCCAAACTCACACCGCCCTCCCGCGTGGGCGAGAAGAACTTCGAACGCGCCCGGGCCGCTGAAGTCCGGCGCGACTTTGGCAAGGCACGGGAGTACTTCGAAAAGGCCGCTGCCGGATTCGATGAGCACTTTGCCAACCTCAAAGAAAAGATAAAGGCACCACGGCCGTCACACCTTGTCATGGCGGGTATTAGCTATGTCCGACTGGGCCGCAATGAAGAGGCACTGAGCACACTGGATGCCTGCATCGGAATGAAAGAAATCCCAGATGCATTCCTGCATGCGGGATTTGCCGCTGCAAAGCTGGGCCAACTGGATAAGACCATCGATTACTGGTCGCGCTACCCGAAATGGTCGGAAGAGCGGCTTATCGGCAATGTGCTCAAAGAACAGGTCGCGCTGCTGAGAAATGCAGATGCACCGGATTTGCAAGCGGCATGCGAGGCAGTGGTGGAAGAGGCGCATAAGCAGGACAAAAAGAACACCAGAGATCGTCTGCGAGAACGTGGAAAAAGAGACGGCCCAAAAAATAAGGGCTACTAATGAATAAAAAATGGGCGGGACTCATATTGAGGCCCGCCCTTTTCATTACGTTATCAGCACTGATTTTCATCAGAACTTTTCGTATTGATGGTCTCCCGGAGGCAATTCGGCCATGGCGACTTGCTGACGGGAATACTCATCCACCACGAAGAAGCGGATGGCATCCTGCAACTGGGCAGCCTGACTTGCCAACTCTTCAGAGGTGGAAGCCATCTCTTCCGACGCCATGGCGTTTTGCTGAATAACCTGATCAAGCTGTTCCATGGCCTTTTCAATCTGACTTACGCCATGATTCTGTTCGCTGCACATCTTGGAGACATCCCGAATGAGCTCGGCAGTCTTGCTGATTTCGGGCGTGAGGCGAGAGAAGAGATCGCCGGTCTCCTCGGCCACTTCTACGCTGGAGGCAGAGAGTTCGCTGATCTCCTGCGCTGTCTTGGCGCTGCGCTCGGCCAGCTTGCGGACCTCGGCGGCGACCACGGCAAATCCCTTGCCCTGTTCTCCGGCACGGGCGGCTTCGATGGCGGCGTTAAGTGCAAGGAGGTTTGTCTGGCGCGCAATCTCCTCGATAAAGACGATCTTGTCAGCGATCTCACGCATAGCCTCCACGGTTTTGCGCACAGAATCCTCACCGGACTTGATGTCGGTGTTGGTGGAGTCTGCAATCTTGCTCGTAGCTTCGGCACTCTCCGCATTCTGACGGATGGAACTGACGATCTGCACCAGCGATGCCGACACCTCCTGAATGGAGGCGGCCTGAACAATGGAAGATTGGGAAAGCGTTTCAGACGAACTGGATAGTTCTTCGCTGCCAGCGGCGACATTATCGGTAGCTGACTGGACATCTCCCACAACAACACGGAGGCTGGAGCCCATGTCCTGCATGGAGCGGAGAATACCACGAACCTTGCCATTGCTGGAGCCGTTGCCATTGCCGACCACGGTAAGATCACCCTTTGCAATGTGCTGGGCAATACCTGCGATATCATGAGGCTCGCCGCCAATGGTCTTGGTGACGTTTCCGGCTCCGATGAATCCTGCGCCTATCCCTAGCAAGGCGAGAATGGCGGAAGCCACCAACACCAAGTACAGAATATTGGTGACAGTCTTGTTTAATTCAGCCTGCTTTGCGGCCACGGCAGCATCAATGTTATCAATGTAGACGCCTGTTCCCACGATCCATTCCCACGGCTTGAACAGCTTCACGAAAGAGAGCTTGGGGAAATTGCCTTCCTTGCCAGGCTTACCCCAGAAATAATCGACAAAACCCTGGCCGTCGGCCTTGGCCACGCTGACCATTTCCTGAAAGAGCAGCTTGCCGTTGGGGTCCTTGAACCCTCCCATATTCTTGCCGTTGAGGGCGGGCTTGATGGGATGCATAACCATGGTCGCTCCCAAGTCATTGACCCAGAAGTAGTTTCCGTCGGCCTGACGCATCTTGCCGATCTGGGTCAGGGCCTCCTTCTTCATTTCGGAAGTAATGTCTTCGATCCATGCTCCGGTACCGATAATCCATCCGGCCTCGGGCATCAGGCGGACGTAGGAAATCTTGAGCTTGGCCTCCTGCTCACCCGGCTTGGGCCACCAGTAGGAAGTCATGCCTTCGCCGTCACGCTTGGCCACAACAGTCATATCCGCAATGACGGCATTACCCTTGTGGTCCTTGAGTCCGCTGGCATCGGAACCACGAAGTTTATCTGATGGATGGATAAGAACTTTATTGTCCAGATTGTGAACCCAGAGATAGTTGTTCCCGTCGAAGCGGGCAGGAGCCACAATCTCGGTCAGTCCTTGGAGCAACTGGTCCTTGGTCATGTAGCTGCTGTTCTCCTTGTAGAAGGCCTCAGCCTGCCCATACACGGCATCCACCACCCGCTTGAGGTCATCGAGTTTGGCCTGCTTCAAAGCTTCGACGTCCTGAGAGCGCTTATAGTAGCTGTCCATGGTACCAACGGCCATGGAAACAAAATCCTGCAGTTTCCTCTTCTCTTCTTTCAACGCGGTTTCGCGGAAGGACTGCATCTCCCTTTCCGCATAACTATTGATTTCATAAATAAAAACCAAACAGAGCAGAATGATGGTTGCCATAACCATCCCCATCTGCATCAGCGTCATCTTGGTCCTAAGGCGCATAAGAAAACCTCCTGTGCACACTCTCCTTCCAAAGAGAAAATACCGATTCTCCTATCTCTACAACCACGGTGTGAATATTTTCAACAAGTATTACTAAAAAATAATGGGTCAACGACATTTCTGCCGTCGTGTCACTTCAGGCCATTTCCAACACGAGAGATATGCCAAAAGACAAACGCATTGTGCTGCGAAGCTAATGCATGTAAATTCAGTCCAATAATTACACTGACAACCATGTATTCGGAGGGATCATGCGCCGCTTCATTCTCACCCTGTTCACTTTTCTGCTCATAGCTGCACCGGCTCTGGCGGACAGGACCGTCACCGGCACCGGCGATCCGGCGCAGGACGTGCCCAATGTGCAGGCGGCGGTGAAAGAAGGCGGCACCATCACCCTCAAGGGCAAATTCAATTTTGGCCCGGATGGAAGAATCAAGGTGATCAAATCCGTCCGGTTGCAAGGAGAAGTCGACGCCACGGGCGAGCCTTCCACCTTCATCAAGGGAGGCTTCTGGACCATATATTCCCCCCTGCCCATCAAAGACGCCACGCCGTCAGGCAAAGGCCCCATCGTGGCCGTACACAACATCCACTTTCAGGGCGCAAAAGGCACTCCTCTGCACTTCCCTTACATAGGGGGGCTCGATGTCCGCGGCTGCACGATATCCGATGTCAAACCGCAATCCATCAACCAGAAATGGGCAGACGGTGACACCCTGGATTTTCAGGCAGGCATCGTGGTGGGCAATCGGTTGGACAGTCCGCAGAAGCGCATTAAGCGTGCGGTGATGGGCACCATCAAGATTGAGGACAACCGATTCTACATGGAGAACAACAAGCCGGACCGCATAGCAGGCTTCGGCGTCATGCTGGCGTGGACCTGGAATGCCCATGTCTCCATCTCGAAAAACATCGTCTTCAAGGCATCCCGTAACGGCATTGAGGTGCTCGACAACGTGCTCGGTCCCAAGGGTGAAGGCTCGATCACCATTGATGGAAACCGAATCACCACGCCAAGCGAGGGCATCCCCTACCCGCATAAATACGGCCCCAACGGCATTGTGGCAGGGTGGTATTACGATACGTCCGGTGGCGCAAACTTCAGCCAGAACAACCGCGTCTCCATGACCGGCAACCGCATCGAAGCACGCGGCGAAAACTCCACAGGCATGCTGCTCTATGCCAATGACATGGTCGTCACCTGCAATGATATCATCCTTGGCGGCGGTGTCGGCGCACGCGGTATCGTGCAGACAGGTTCCCGCGGATTCTTCGCAAATAACCGTGTTCGTGGCGAAGGTCGGTTCGCATTGTATTGCCATCCATTCGAAGCCCTCAAGGGCGAAACAAACACCTTTGCATGGTTTGATTTTAACGACTTCATTCCCATCAAGGGTGAAGTATTCCTTGGCGGCAACGTCAACGTGATCATCGGCCGCACTCCGTCGCTGGTCGATAAGGGTCTCGGCAACCGCATCGTTGAAGCCAAGCCCTGCGCCCTGCCTGAAATCGATCCCGAAGGCGAGTCCTGGGAACCGGTAGACGACTTTTAAGGCACCATCTCTCATCAATACGGGCACATAGCCCGCATGGTCTTTACTGAAACAAAGAACACGCACTCCACAGCCATCGGTTCAATGCATCTCAGCCCAACTCCACTTGAGTTGGGCTGATTCGTTGATGATAGTACTCCAGCCCACACAGCAGAATCTTTTCCTTTGTTACAATTACATTTGCCAGTTGACACACTCCTCGCGCCTCTGTATTGATTGATAACGATTTTCAATTTCAAAAACAAAACAAGAGGAAATTACCATGTGCGCAGCTTTGGTCGGAGGAATGGATAGACTGAAACGGGATTACATGAATGAAGCCAAAAAGAACGGCATCAAGCTCAAATGCTATACCGGCAAGGAGCGAAAAATTTCAGGCAGCCTCGGCAACGTTGATTTCGTCGTACTCTTCACCAACAAAGTCTCCCACAAGGCACGCAAAGATGTGCTTACAGCCCTTCGCAAAACCGACACCCCTGTCATCCAGTGCCACTCCTGCGGGATCAGCTCCCTGCGCGAATGCCTGGGTGAAGCTGTCAGCTAACAGCTTAGTACACATCTCCCAAAGTACGAGGCCGATACGTTCAGAACGTATCGGCCTCGTGCTTTGAACCTATGAGTAGATCGTGAGAGCTATCGCTCCCAACTCTTGACCAATTCGATAACCCGTTCGGTCAACCCGTTGAACTCCGGCTTTGTCACCTGAGCATCAGCCATGACAGCCTTGCCCTTGTGCAGGACGCTCTTGGAAATCAGGGAGGAGAACAGGGTCACAGGCAATTCCTTGAGAACCGGATCTTCCTTGATACGCCGGGTCAGGGTGTAACCGTCCATCTGCGGCATCTCAACATCTGAGACAACCACATCATAGTAATCCAACGGTCGCTTCCCTTCTTCCTGCGCCTTGGTTTTGACATCCTGCAGCTTGCGCCATGCCTCAGCACCATCGCCCGCCAGATCGACTTCAAAGTTGGCGTTGGTGAAATTCGTCCGCAGCAATTCACGAACCGAGGTAGAATCATCAGCGATCAGCGCCCGGTAGCGCTCATCGGAGACCACATCGGAAAGATTGGCCTGAGTGGAACCGGATTCATCCAAGTCGGCCAGCACTTGCTCCAAGTCGAGCATGAGCACAAAACGCTCATTGATTTTGACCGTACCAGTGATGCAGTTGGTGTCCATACTCGAAAAATACTTACTTGGAGGCTCGACCTCCGACCAATTCACTCGGTGAATTTGGGTAACACCGGACACCAGGAAGCCGGTGATCACACCGTTAAACTCGGTAACGATGATCGGCTCGTTCACATCCTGAGCCCGATCAACCTTCAGCCACACGCTGAGGTCGACCACGGGAAGGATGAGATCGCGAAGGGGAATAGTCCCCAAGAAACTTGGATGCGCGGCAGCCTCGGAACCGGTCAGCCCTTCCGGGGCCTCTACCACTTCCAGTACCTTGGCCACGTTGACGCCGAAATAATGCGTCTCCTGACTGTCACCCTTCTTTTCGTGAATGAAGAATTCAATAATCTCGAGTTCATTGGTTCCGGTCTCGAGCAAAATGTCCTGCTGACTCATGGTTCCTCCTTGGATGCAACTTACGCCGCAGCTATATCACTAGCATCCCCACACGATTAGATGAATGATTTTTTACACTTCTTACTAAATTGGCGAAATCATGAGGCATAAAAAAAGGCTGTACCTCGACAACGGTCAAGGCACAGCCTACTGAATTCATTCAATATCGTCTAGGAAGAAGCGGCTCCGGCACAAGCGACCTCAGGAGCCGTCACAGTTTCCCACTGAACAGGCTCTTCGTGCTTGACGGACTTGGTCAGTGTGGATCCAACCACTTCATCCCAGTGAACCGGGGATACGCCAACACGGGGGCAACGGGTGGTCAGGTCTGCTTCGGTCAGCACATGTCCAGCCGGCAGATCGCGGGAGAAGACGATGCACTTACGCAGCTTCTTGGAAGCGGCCTGCTCTTCGGCAAAAACCTTCTTGCCTTTGACGCACATGGCCTTTTCCACCTCGCGGATCATGGTCACCATCTGAGCCAACTCGGAAGGCTCCAGAGATGCCTGATGATCGGTCCCCTTCAACGATTTGTCCAAAGTGAAGTGACGTTCCACCACGCAGGCGCCCAGAGCAGCGGCTCCGACACTGGGGCCGATTCCCTGCTCGTGGCCGGAATAGCCAACCGGGATACCGTAGCGTTCGCGGAGGCCGTCCATAACCGGCAGGCCGATCTGTTCTTCCGGACAGGGATAGCAGGAGTTGCAATGCAAAAGGATAATGTCGTCATGGAAGCCGCGGATCTCGGCCAGTGAGACATCTATATCTTCCAGAGAGCTCATGCCCGTGGAAAGGATAATCGGAATATTGGCGGCAGCATACTTGCGAACCAGAGGTACATTCACCAATTCGGCGGAGCTGATCTTGAGAAGCTCCACATCAAGACCGAGCAACTGGTGCAGACTCGGATCGTCCCATGCCGAGGCAAAGAAAACCAGCCCCTTGGACTCGCTGTACTCCTTGAGCTCAGCCATCTGTTCGATGGAGAGTTCCAGAGCGTTGCGGTGTTCACCATAGGTGGGACCGAAGCTGTTGCGGCCACTATAGGCTGC
The DNA here is from genome assembly GCF_012516435.1 of Pseudodesulfovibrio sp. zrk46. Lineage (NCBI taxonomy): Bacteria > Pseudomonadati > Thermodesulfobacteriota > Desulfovibrionia > Desulfovibrionales > Desulfovibrionaceae > Pseudodesulfovibrio > Pseudodesulfovibrio sp. zrk46. The sequence goes on along the minus strand of NZ_CP051216.1, from coordinate 2,078,010 downwards.
AGCTCGGCCTTCGCGGGTGAGGAGCGCTTCCATGTCCCGTTTCTGGAACTTCACGGCCTGGACACCGGCTGCGGCAGCCTCGTCAACCATCTGCTTGGCCACATCGAACTCACCCTGATGGTTGTTGCCGATTTCGGCAACGATGAAGCAGGGGTGTCCCTGGCCAATGGTGACGCCGGAGCGCAGCGTTACGGACTGAATCTGTTTCATAATCAGAATCTCACGATTTGAAACCCGCGCGTATCAGCGTGCGGCTTCAGTTGCTCGTATATTTCGGCCTGTTTGCCGAACGAGGTGATAACCACGGCATCGCAATCTACCTGATCGATGACATGGGGGGCGGACACCACGTGTCCATTGAAAATCTGCCCTTGTTTCCTGGGGTCATTATCCAAAAGGACCATGACCTGGAAGCTCGTATCGCGCAGAGCGGACAGAACAACCTCACAGGTTTCGGATGCACCGAACAATGCGAGGCGGTTCTTCCCCTCTTCCAGCAGAGGGTTGAGCTTGTCCAGAACAAAGTCCTTTATGGTAGTATAAAGGCGGACGGTTTCCGAAGAGTAATCGGAAAACATCTCACGACGGGACTGACGTCCCTCTTCAGTCAGGGTGTAGCGATAGCTCTTGCCGTTGACCGGCATGAACTCTACAAGACCGCTCTCCTGAAGCTGCTTGAGATACTGGTTGACCATGGCCCCGGACAGGTTGAGTTGCTTTCCAAGTTCAAACTGGGAAAGACTGGAGTCACGGGTCAACGCCTCCAGGATGGCGAGGACACGTGTGGATTTGCTCGGTTTCAGGTAGAGCCCGTCTGTAATCAACATCCCATTATTTCCATTTACTGCTAATTGTGGCATCGAAGCTCTCATCCATTCGCTCGGTCAATGATTCATCGCATTTTGTGACAAGCTTCAGTGCGGATTTTTTCACTCTAGTCGCGCTCTGGCACCCTGTCAACAGCCCTACTGACAACATGTCTACGTCTTTTGACGTTTTTTGGGTTAACTGACCCTCAAAATGCAAAATCGTTGACACACTGAATAATCGGACCCTTTCCTGATTAACTTTAGTCGCTGGGCAATCATTTCCCAATCTGACGACTTCTGACCGATTTGCAATATACCTGCCAAGGTCTGAAACACATTCACGAACCTCTTTATCGGCACTGGCAACCCGTTGGGAAATAGTATTTTTTTAGACTTGTGATCCTATATCTCACGATCTTTCCATAAATGAATTGGCTGAGAAAACAGGAGCTACCGTCAAAAGTTTGCCTCCAAAAGCCATTTCAAACACCCGTATTGACCCGGTGAGCCCACTATTATACGTTCTCCCGACAATTTTTCGCGGACCATTAACATATATAAAGGACGATTCATGGAGCTGACCGATCGCCCCTGGCTCGAATCTTATGACCCGGAAGTTCCGGCCAACATCGACTATGAGAGGGTTCCCCTTTTCCGTTTCCTCGACCGTGCCGCCCACAAGTGGCCAAACCGTACGGCCATAGTCTTCAAGAACTGGAAAATCACCTACGCCAAGCTCAAGAAGCAGAGCGAGATCTTCGCAGCCAACCTCAGAGCCAATGGTGTCCACAAGGGCGACCGCGTGGCCTTGATGCTTCCCAACCTGCCACAGACCATTGTCGCCTTCTGGGGTGTGAACAGATGTGGAGCCGTGGGCGTCATGACCAACCCGCTCTACATGGAGACCGAGATCGTTCACCAGTTCAATGATGCAGGCGTCAAGACCTGCATTACTCTGGACCTGCTCTGGCCCAAACTGGAAAAGCTCCGCGACCAGATCCCGGTGGAGAAGTTCTTCATCACCACCATCGGCGATGGACTGAAATTCCCCCTGAACGTTCTGTACAAGCTTCAGTCCATGAAAAACGGCTCCTCGCCCACGGTGCCGTATGACAACTCCGCAGTATTTCCTTTCAAGACCCTGATGAAGGGCCGTGAGAAATTCACCGAGGAGCGCCTCAGCCCTGACGACACCGCTCTGCTCCAGTACACCGGTGGCACCACAGGCGTAGCCAAGGGGTGCGTGCTCACCCACTTCAACCTGGGTGCCAACATGCAGCAGTGTCAGTCCATGATTCACACGCTGGGCCAGCAACAGGAGACCTTCCTCGGCATCCTGCCCTATTTCCATATATATGGTCTGACCACGTGCCTGACTTGGCCCACTTCAATGGGCGCGACTCTGGCTCCGTTCCCGCGCTATGTCCCCCTCGATGTGCTCAAGGGCATCCACAAGCTCAAGCCCACTGTTTTCCCGGGCGCGCCGTCCGTCTACACATCCCTGCTCCAGCAGAAGGACATCGACAAGTACGACCTCAAGTCCATCAACGTGTGCGTGTCCGGCTCCGCCCCCATGCCTGTTGAGTACATGGAACAATTCGAGGAGCGCACCGGCACGGCCATCTCCGAAGGGTACGGCCTGACCGAAGCCTCCCCGGTAACGCACTTCAACCCCATCCTAGGCAAGAGCAAGAACGGCTCCATCGGTCTGCCCTTCCCTGACACCGACGCCAAAATCGTCGACATGGACGTAGGCGGCGAGCCCCTCCCGGCAGGCAAACGCGGCGAACTCGTCATCCGCGGACCGCAAGTCATGCAGGGCTACTACAACCGCCCCGACGCAACAGCGGACGTCCTACGTAACGGCTGGCTCTACACCGGCGATATCGCGTACATGGACGATGAAGGCTACTTCTACATCGTGGACCGCAAGAAAGACCTGATCATCTCCGGCGGCTACAACATCTACCCTCGAGAAATCGACGAGGTGTTGTACGCTCACCCCAAGATCAAGGAAGCTGTATCTGTGGGAATCCCCCACGAACAGCGCGGCGAAATCGTCAAGGTCTATGTTGTAGTCGAGGACGGCGAAGAACTGTCCCGCAGCGATGTCATCGGTTACTGTAGAGAAAAGCTGGCCAACTACAAAATCCCCCGCAAGGTGGAATTCCGAAAGGAACTCCCCAAGACCATGGTGGGCAAGGTCCTCCGTCGCGCCCTGCGCGAAGAGGAAGAAGCCAAAATGCAGGCCAAAAAGAACAAGAAGAAAAAGAAAAACGGGTAACGACTTTGGCAGAAGAAAATATATACAAATGCAAGTTCCGCGGTGAAATCTGCCGTGGACACCGCGAACAGAAGAACGGATACCGCGCCGTGACCCTCTGGTTCACCGGTCTGTCCGGTGCAGGCAAATCCACCATCGCCCACGCTGTGGAGAAACGCCTCTTTGATATGGGGGCCAGCGCGTACACATTTGACGGCGACAACGTCCGTCACGGCCTGTGCAGCGATCTGACATTTTCGCCTGAAGACCGGATAGAAAATATTCGTCGAATCTCTGAGATGACCAAGCTGTTCATGGATGCAGGCACCATATGTCTATGCGCATTCATCACTCCGCGCCATGAAGTGCAGAAGCAACTCCGCGACTCCCATGAGGAAGGAGACTTCTTTCTCATCCATGTAGACTGCCCCGTGGAGGTTTGCGAATCGCGGGATGTAAAAGGGTATTACAAGCTCGCCAGAGAAGGCAAAATCAAGAACTACACTGGCATCAGCGCACCATACGAAATACCTGAATCGCCAGACCTCAGGATCGACTCCGATACAATGAACGTCGAGGACAGCGTGGACGCCGTTCTTGACTTCCTCAAAGAGAAAATAGCCCTACCGCAACTATAGGGAATTACATTCGAATCACCAAGGCCCGCTCTGATGAGCGGGCCTTTTTTTGTTCCTTTTTTCCCTATTTTTAACATCGTTCATTCGGATCAAATGACATTAATGAAAAATCAAACGCTGAAAAACTGGCGTTTTAGCAAATAATCCCCTGCTAAAACCACACATATACAAAAATGATTCAGGAATAATGCGCCATTTGCAAAAATGTATTTCGTAAAACCCCTTTTCTTAGAGCCTTATTTTGTGTATTCATCAAGTCTGTTTACGCAACTGGTTACTGTAATTCCTATGAGAGGAGGAAATGATGAAAGGTTTTCTGAAAAGCGTAGGCTTTCTCGGCCTCATGCTCGTATGCTCCGCCTTCCTGCTTGCCGGTTGTGGCGAGGAGAAGGCGCAAACCATCAAAATCGGCTTCAACCTGCCCCTGACCGGCGACATCCCTGAAGTAGGTGAAGGCTCCAAGAACGCAGCCGAGATGTACCTGAAGGACATCAATGACGCTGGCGGCCTGGAAGTCGGCGGCAAGAAGTACCCCCTGGAATTTGTGTACATGGACAACGAGTCCAAGGCTGAATCCGCAACCAACGTTGCCCTGAAGCTCATCGATCAGGAAAACGTTGTTGCCATCATCGGCCCCAACTCTTCCAAGCAGGCCGTTCCCGCAGGCGGAACCTGTAACGACAACCGTGTGCCCATGATCTCCCCCTGGTCCACCAACCCCAATACCACCCTGGATCGTCCCTGGGTCTTCCGCGCAGCCTTCCTGGATCCCTTCCAGGGCCCGGTCGTAGCTGACTTTGCTGCCAAGAAGTTCAACGCCAAGAACGCTGCCGTTATCTTTGACGTTTCCAATGACTACTCCAAGGGTCTGGCCGAAATCTTCAAGTCTTCCTGGGAAGCCAAGGGCCTCGGCCCGGTCGTGGCCTTCGAGTCCCACGGCACCAAGGACCAGGACTTCTCTGCTCAGCTGACCACCGTCATCGCTGCCAACCCGGACTTCATCTTCGTGCCTGACAACTACAACCAGGTTGCTCTGATCGTGCAGCAGGCTCGTGACCTCGGCTACCAGGGTCCCTTCATGGGTTCCGATGCTTGGGGTACTCCTGACCTGATCAAGCTCTGCGGCGAGCAGTGCTACGGCAACTTCTTCTCCACCCACTACGCAGCTGCTGGTGCCAAGGGCGCCACCAAGGTCTTCATCGATCGTTACGAAAAGGCCTACGGCAACACCCCGGCTGACTATGCAGCTCTGACCTGGGACTCCATCGGCATCATGATCGAAGCCATCAAGAACTACAACAAGGTCGACTCCGACCCGGTTGAAATGCGCAAGGGTATCCGTGACGGCCTTGCCGCCATCAAGTCTTTTGACGGCATCACCGGTTCCTCCAAGTTCGACGCACAGGGTGACCCCATCAAGTGCGCCGTTGTTGTTAAGATCAGCGACAAGGGTGAATTCGTCTTCGAAGAATCCGTCTGCCCCTAAGCAGCTGATATCGTGAAGCTACAGGGCGGAGGCCATACGGTCTCCGCCCTTTTATCGAACCAAAACAGGCGCCTCGTTCGGCGAAGTGGCCTGATCAAGAAAGATTTTTCTCAGGAAGTAAGAAAGTGGACTTTATTATTCAAAATATACTCAACGCCCTTCAGTGGGGAAGCTTCTACGCGCTCATCGCACTGGGGTATACCCTGGTGTACGGTGTTCTGCGTCTGATCAACTTCGCCCATGGAGACATCTTCATGGTGGGCGCGTATATCGCATTTTTTGTGGCAGGCTTCCTACTCGGCCCGGCTCTGGGGCTGTCACCTTTCATGACCTTTTTGCTAGCGGTCCCTCTGACCATGGCGCTGACCGCCTGTGTTGGCGTGACCTTGGAACGCATTGCTTACCGTCCCTTGCGCAGAAAAGGGGCACATAGATTGTACGTGGTTATCACAGCGCTCATGTGCGGCCTGATCCTCGAGTACTCCAACCTGGCAGTGCTCGGCGCAAGCCGTCTGAAATTTCCCGAACTGGTCGAAAAGTCCATCTGGCACCTGGGCGGCGTTACCATCACCAACCTCAAGGTGATCGTCATCGTTGCCGCGGTGGTGGTGTTCCTGTTCCTGAACTTCATTGTCACCAAGACCAAGATCGGCATGGCCATGCGCGGTATCTCCTACGACAAGTTCGCCATCCCGCTCATGGGTATCCCCATTGACTCCATCATCGTGTTCACCTTTATTCTCGGCTCCGGCTTCGCTGGTCTGGCCGGACTCCTGTTCGCCATGTCCTACCCGATCCTGGAACCCTTCATGGGCATGCTTATCGGTTGGAAGGCATTCATCGCAGCGGTTGTTGGCGGTATCGGTGACATCAAAGGCGCATTTGTCGGCGGCTTCCTGCTCGGCTTCATTGAAGTCGGTGTTGTTGCCATGCCTTTCCTGGAGTCCACCTACAAGGACCTCTTCGGCTTCACCATCCTGCTGATTATTCTCTGGATCAAGCCTACGGGCCTGTTCGGCATGCCCCAGTCCACCAAGATCTAGTTGGGAGTCACCATGCAAAAATATACTCTCAACATCATCATGGCGGCCTGCGCCATTGTCCTGCTGGTGCTGGCCCAGTTCCGTATCATCGACAACTACATTCAGGCCGTTATCATGTTCGTCGGCATCAACATCATGATGTCCACTTCCCTGAACCTGGTAAACGGTAACATGGGTGAGTTTACCTGCGGTCACGCTGCTTACATGTGCGTGGGAGCCTATGTCTCATCCGTGCTCTCAGTGCTCTTCTTCGGCAAGGGCTTTGGTGCAGCATTGCTGCCCAGCTCCATGGCTGTACTCATCTTCCCGATCATTATTCTTATCGGTGGTGTATTTGCAGCTTTGGTCTCCATTCTTGTGGCCTTGCCCTCGTTCAAGACACGTGATGACTACCTTGCGATTATCACCATCGCGGTAAACTACATCGTCATCTCCGCCATTGAAAACATGAACTGGATCGGTGGCTCCCGCGGCTTCCAGGGCATGAAAGACACTGTCTGGGCCATGAAGGACACACTCAAAGGGCCTTGGATGCTCTTTTGGGTCATCCTGTTTACGGCCTTTACCATCTGGGTAATCCGTCGCTTCATTACCTCCACCTACGGCAAAGGCGTCAACGCCATCTGCCAGGATGAGGTTGCAGCGGAGATCATGTCGGTGAATACCAACAGAATCAAAACCGTGAACTTCATGATCTCTGCTGGTCTGGCCGGTTGTGCAGGCGGCCTGTTCGCCCACATCGTCGGCTACGTAAACCCGCAGTCATTCAACATCCTGAAATCCACCGAAGCCATGGTCATGGTCTACCTGGGCGGCATGGGCTCCCTGTCCGGCGCAGTGATAGCGGCCGTTGTCTTCACCGGCCTCATGGAAGTGCTTCGCTCCCAGGCCATCATGGACTTCCTGCTTGCTCCGGCCACATTCGTGTTCCCCGATTGGGAACCGTCTGCCGGTGTCATCAAGTGGGTTATGATTCCCCTGCTCCTGGTTCTGATCATGCAGTTCAGACCTGAGGGCATCATGGGCAACAAGGAGTTGTCGGACGTGTTCCCGAAACTCAAAAAATACTACACGTTCAAGTAGGGGGTCCGTCACATGTCTTTGCTTAAAATCGACGGATTGACCCAGCGTTTCGGCGGCCTGCAGGCCGTTTCTGAATTCAGCGTTGAGATGAAGGGCGGCGAGCTCATGGGCCTCATCGGGCCCAACGGCGCCGGTAAAACCACCATCTTCAACCTGATCTCCGGTTTCTATCAGCCCACCGAAGGTTCCATCACCCTGGACGGCACCCCCACTGCGGGTCTCCGCCCTCATCAGGTGACCTCCATCGGCGTGGCCCGCACTTTCCAGAACATCCGCCTCTGGCACGACATGACCGTGCTGGACAACATCCGCATCGCCCAGCACTACCGCATGGGCTATTCGGTCATGGATTCCATTCTGCGCGGCAAGAAGTACCGTGAACGCGAAGCGCGCATTCTTGAAATCGCCGAAGAGCTGCTCGAAGCCATGTCGCTCACCGAGTATGCACAGGAATACCCCAAGAACCTGCCTTACGGCCTCCAGCGTCGTGTCGAGATCGCCCGAGCCATGTCCATCCGGCCCAAGCTGCTGCTCCTCGACGAGCCTGCAGCCGGTTTGAACTCGGCTGACGTTGACGATCTGATCAAGCTGGTTCGCTGGATCCACGACAACTTCGACATCACCATCTTCATGATTGAACACCAGATGAAGGTTGTGACCAGCCTCTGCCAGTGGATCAAGGTCATCGACTTTGGTGCCACCATCGCCGAAGGCACACCGGAAGACATCCAAAGCAACCCGGCCGTCATCAAGGCCTATCTTGGAGACGACAACATATGAGTACTCCACTTCTCGAAGTCAAAGACCTGTACGTCAAGTACGGGAATATTGAAGCGCTCCACGGCATCAACTTCCACGTGGACGAGGGCGAAATCGTCACCCTCATCGGTGCCAACGGCGCAGGTAAATCCACCACGCTCATGTCCGTGGCCCAGCTTCCTCCACCGGAAGCCCCCAAGGTCACTCAGGGCGACATCCTGCACAACGGCAAGTCCATTCTTGGCATGCCGCCGGACAAGATTGTCTCCGAGTTGCACCTCTCATTGGTCCCGGAAGGCCGCCATATCTTCGGCAACCTGACCGTTGAGGAAAACCTCAAGATCGCCACTTACGCACGCAAAGACAGTCATGCAGACATCGAGCGTGACTACCGTCGCGTATATGATCTCTTCCCTCGTCTGGACGAGCGCAAAAAGCAGCGCTCTGAGTCCCTGTCCGGTGGTGAGCAGCAGATGCTGGCAGTGGGCCGCGCCCTCATGTCCGCATGCCGCTTCGTCATGCTCGACGAGCCCTCCATGGGCCTCGCTCCGCTGCTCATGTACGATATGTTCCGCGCCCTCAAGGAGCTGAACCAGGAAGGCATGACCATCCTGCTCATCGAACAGAACGCCAAACTCGCACTCGACTTTGCCCACCGTGGCTACGTCATCGACACCGGCGAGATCGTGGCAGAAGGCCCGTCTGACAGTCTCATGGAAGACCCGGAAGTAAAGAAGGCCTATCTGGGCGGGTAGACAACCCATCACAACTCAGCTTAAAAAAGGCCGAGCCTATTAATGGCTCGGCCTTTTTAATTTCCCAACTATCAAACGTTACCAATACACGATAAATGTTGAAACAAATCATTCATAACACTCTCCTGATCATCGCTTCTTTGGTAGCTACGTTCCTGCTTATGGAAGGAGTCTTTCGTCTGTTACCCGTAAACGAGGGACTCAGAACTCAAGCAGTGAATAATGACTCACCCATCATTCACTTCGAAAAGGACAGGACTTCAACGTGGTCACGGTTTCCTGATTTTTCCATGAAGAATACTGTTCACGCGAACAACTTCGGTTTTATTAATGATCAGGACTATACCGTTGATGGAGACCGTCCTGTGCTTGCTGTCATCGGTGACAGCTACGTGGAAGCTGCCATGGTTCCTTATGAAGAAACTCTCCAGGGGCGGTTGGCCAAGAGTCTGGCATCAACATACAGGGTGTATAGTTTTGCAGCATCGGGAGCACCCTTAAGTCAGTATCTCGCATTTGCGGGCTACGCGAAGGACAAGTTCAAGGCGCAGAAGATGGTCTTTGTTATTGTGTCCAACGACTTTGATGAGAGTCTGACTAAATACAAATCGGCACCAGGATTTCACTATTTCACGCTCCCTCCCAAGGAAAATCATGAGTTGGTTCGCATGGACTATACTCCCAGCTCAACGGTTCGCCTGCTGAGGCACTCCAGATTAGCGCTATATCTTGTCACCAATCTTCAACTAACCAATACGATATCTACTTTGTTCAGCGATGCCCCTGCAGCTGTGAACGTGGGCCAAACATCTGCCGATGCCAACGAAGAACGTTTGAATGACTCCAAGTATGCCGTAGATGCATTTCTTGCTTTGCTGCCTGAATATTCCGGATTGCAGCCAAGTGACATCATCTTTGTAGTCGATGGTTTGAGACCTCACTTATACTCGGAAACAAATCTGAAAAACGTCAGCAAAAGCTATGCGGCGCAAATGAGGGACTACTTCATAGCCCAGGCTCTTCAGCAACATTTTACCGCTATTGATCTTACAGATGCCTTCATCAAAGACTTTGAGCAACACAGGCAACCATTCGAGTTTCCTAAAGATGGACACTGGAATGGCCGCGGACACGGTATCGCAGCTCAACAGACAAGCAATGTACTTGCGCAATAACAAAAAGAAGCCCGGGAAGAACTCTTCCCGGGCTTCTTTTTGTTATCTAATCGAATTCAGACTTAGTCTTCGATGACGTAGGCTTTGTTGATGAAGACCGGCTCAACCGGAACATCATCATGGAAGCCGTTACGACCGGTTGCAACGCCCTTGATCTCATCGACGATCTCGGTGCCTTCAACGACCTTACCGAAGACGGCGTAGCCCCAACCCTGAGGAGTTTCAGCGGTGAAGTTCAGAAAACCGTTGTCCTTGACGTTGATAAAGAACTGAGAAGAAGCGGAATGCGGATCCATGGTGCGAGCCATGGCCAAAGTGTAACAATCGTTCTTCAGACCATTGTTAGCCTCGTTCTCGATGGGCTCACGGGTCTGCTTTTCCTTCATGTTCTCATCCATACCACCGCCCTGGACCATGAATCCGTTGATTACACGGTGGAAGATGAGCCCATCGTAAAAGCCCTCTTCAACGTACTGCTGGAAGTTCGCAGCAGACTTGGGGGCCTTGTCAAAATCCAGTTCGATGGTGATGTCACCCATGCTGGTTTCCATTTTGATCATACTGTTCTCCTTTGTGCCGGATCGGGCCGGCTTGATATCGTTTTATCCCTGTCTCAACAGGGCTTGAATTCTAATAAGGTTGTATCGGCCAGTGTCAAGCTAGGGAGCCTCAGGGGCTTCTTCCACGTCTTTCCTGACCACTCCTGTAGCGTTGGCATCTGAATCATTAGCTGAGAAAGTACCATTTCCAGCACCATCTATTCTTTCGAGCCCTGCCAAAGGATTATTTTCCGTCACAACCGCATTCGGCAACACCGACAATGGCGAACCGAGCTTCATGATGTTCTTCTCAGTCACCAAATCAGCCTGTGTCTCGACGATCTCTTCCTGCTTGGCCGCATAAGGATTTTCCGGCTGAAAATGAACCGGTGCAGGCTTATCGACGAACGCAGTTGCCAAATAGGCCAGGGCTACACCTGCCACAATGGGCTTGAGCACCCTGATGATGGTCGCCTTGCGTCCACCTGCCATGGATTACCCCTTGAGCACCTTGGCAATGGTCTCCTGATCCTCTGCTTCCAAGTACGGATGCATGGGCAGGCTGAAGATACGCGAAGCGAGATTCTCGCATACGGGAAGATCTCCCTCAGAATAACCAAGATTCGCGAACGCCTTCTGCAGGTGCAGCGGCTTCGGATAGTAAATTACTGATGGGATATTGACTTCCTTGAGCTTGCCCATGAGTTCCTCACGGTGCTCGGTATCACGGGCCAACAGCGAGTACTGCGCCCATACAGAGGTATTGCCCTCAGGAACAGTGGGCACGGTCACGCCATCAATGCCATCCAGCAGTTCATTATATCTCCCGGCAGCAGCCTGACGCTTCTCGATCTCATCCGGGAAGATTTCAAACTTAGCCAAGAGAACTGCGGCCTGCATGGAATCAAGGCGGCCATTGATGCCCAGTCGGACATTTTCATAGCGATCTTCTCCCATTCCATGCACACGGATAGAAACTAACAGTTTATGCAACTCATCATTCTGCGCAAAAACCATACCGCCGTCTCCGTAGCAGCCAAGCGGCTTTGCGGGGAAGAAGGATGTGCATGCCATATCACCCAGAGAGCAAACCGGCTTACCCTTGTATGTGGCACCAAAAGACTGGGCTGCATCCACAATGAGGAACATACCGTTATTCTGTGCCAGCGGTTCAATGCGGTCGTAATCAGCGGGCTGACCAAACAGATCAACAGCAATGATACCTTTTGGAGTCAACTCAGCATTGTTTTCCTTGAAGTCACGGATGGACCGACGCAGGGCATCGGGATCAATGTTGAATGTCACCGGGTCAACATCGACGAACACCGGGGTCGCCCCGAGCAATGCAATGGCTTCTGCCGTTGCCATGAAAGTAAACGGGGTAGTAAAAACCGCATCCCCCGGACCAACTTCCAAAGCCATAAGAGCCATAATCAACGCATCGGTGCCGGAAGCGCAGCCAACAGCGTGACGAACAGCAGAAAAGCTCGAAAGCCTTTCTTCCAAGTCCTTAATTTCAGGGCCCATAACATATGCACCGTGCTCCAACACGCCGTCGATACCGCTTTTCACGGAGTCTTCGACGAGTTTGTACTGTGCTTTCAGATCGATGAAAGGAATACTCATATATTTTCTCTCTTTTTACTTATTGAACCACTTCGTAGATTCGTACAAAGGGTAATTTATCAACGACTAACTTAAAGTATTTACTGATTTCAGGATCGTCGGCATCGCCCGTCAATAATCGGGTCAACAGACTTCGGTATGCAGTTCGATCCATAAGAACGCTCTGTCTGGAAACTTCATTAATCAACAAATGCCTCGTTCTAGGCAGCAGCTGAGGAGACAATTTGTTCAAGTAATACTCTTTCTTATCGACGCCTTGCTCGCTAAGTATTGTGATGTCACTGACAAGCCCACCACCACCATCGCGGTTCAAGACTGCGCCTTTCTTAATATTGAAACCTAACTGGCCTGGAGCAAAATTGCTCAATCTTGCCTGCTTGGTGTCGCCAGTCGCCAGATTCCAATTACCGTAAAAGGTTATCCATTTCGAAATGGTAAGGTCTTTCCAGGTGACAACGATATACTGAGGCGCTCTGAATGCGTAGGTTTTCTCAGAATTCTTCATCTGGTCTATGGCGCCCATCATCTGCGCACCGGATTGACCTTTCCATAGATTCTTTGTTTTAAACGTCGAATACGCTCCGATCAATTGACTTGCCTGTTGTGGCGAATGAGTACTCATGACTAAAGCGGTTGGGAAGACATCCTGACCTGAATGTTCACCACCGTCGATCGTCGTAACTCGTCCTGCATAATACTGAGTAGCGTATCCCCAATCCCACCAAGTCCATACACGACTATCAGCAGGACTGATCTTCTCTAGAATTTGCAACGCCTCCGCATGGCTCTTCGTAATAACAGGGGTCAAAGGCTGCTTGGAATATTGGGCATGACAGTACAAAAGCACGATAATCCCCAACGCTACTTGTATCCCTATGTGTCCCCATTGCTTCCACGCAAACTTTTTCAAGACCAGTTCAGATGCCCAGTAGACTCCCACACCGAGGCACACCATCATGGCTGCGCCACCAAACATGGAGAAACGAACACCCATCTTAATTCCAAGTAATTGGAGAACGATCAGAGGAAGTAAGAAGATTGCAGCAGGTCGCAATACAACAATCGGCAAGGCTAGCAAGAGAGCCACTCCACCGACAAACGAATTGAATGCCCCACGTTCAAGTATCTCAGATAAGGGAATCAGCTTGGCCTCAATGACACTCTGTAAAATTGACGGGAATGCAGGGCCTTCAACCGCTCCACCGCCACTAGAAGATACCGCAATATGATTAAAATAATCACCAAGCTTATCAAGGGTTGCAATAACGGGCGAATTAACAACACCTGTCAACAGGATGAAAACAAACAGTCCTGCACAAGCAACCCAAAGATTACTGACGAGGGCAACGTTTCGGGAATCAGCAAACCAGCAGCCAGCCATAACAACAACAGCCATAGCGATATAAAATAGTGCCCAGTAAGAATCCAGATGGAGGAGCTCCTTGACAAACCAATACCCTGGGCCGCCGTATACAGTACCAGGGAAAGCAGCGATCAAATATATCGCCAAGCTCCACAAGCCCCATGCTCTTCGCTCAGGAACGCTATTAACTACGACAACCATAAGTGTAAGCAGGAAGTAGCACACACTCATATTCTGAATATCATAGTGCCAAAGGCAAACGAACCGGGTTACCAAACCAAAGACTAATGCCATGCTCATGGACTTAAGGGGGGAGAACTCTCTCTCATCATTAGTCCGGGAGCCTAAAAACCAACCACGTTTGGTATGAAGCTCGCTCCAATAGGCAAGCATCCACGCGACCACCAAGGGGCCCAGCAGCGTGAATAAGTCGGTGTCAAAGTATCCTAAACGGGAACGATAAAAGAATCCGGGAGTGAGTGCCCCTGCTAGTCCTGCAAAAATTGCGGCTTCACGCCCAGCCAACAGCCAACCCCAAAGAGCACACACAACCGCAACCAAAGCCCCTAAGAAGGCGGGAGCCCAGAATCCTACGGTACCGAGACTCGCGCCGGTCCATTCGCTGATAATCTTGGCAGCTTCCGCCAAGGGATACCCAACCAGAGAGCCGAGCCCCTTAGCTTTTGCTAACCAAAAATAAGCATCATGAGTGGAGAGGAGTCGCTCGCCTCCAACCCAAAGAAGTTCGTTATCCCACCGACCAGCAAATGAAACTCTCAGCGCCAATACAGCAGCATAAATACATAAACAACAAATGGACATCCAACGCCAATCGTTAGCCCAAGAGAAACTCTTTGCTTTGGACTCCAGAAAGGTTTCATACGTCTCTTTTATATTCATTATTTCCCTATCCGATAAATTTCAATCTCAGCATATTCTATTTGCTAGCCGCACTCACAAAACGCTCTGCCCAGCCGGGCACTGCGAGTGCGTGGATGTGGTTATACCCTGCAAATGTGTTTTTCGAAAGCAGGCCGTCGCGACCATTGAGGATGCCTTTTCCTCGCGCCATCTTCATGGCGAATTCAGCATTCAGATCGCTCTCCGCCACACAGACGGAGTAATGAAATTCGTGGCCGAGCACAGTAGTTCCCTTAGGGTAGAACACTGTATCTTTGTCAGCTACAGCCTCTGTATAGCCCAGTCCTTGCGGCTTGGGACAGAACGTAGTCCCCACAGGAAAGACACCTGCCATCGGGTAGTTGCGCCCTTCGTACTCAAGGGTGTCGCACAGGACCATGAAGCCTCCGCACTCAGCATAGATCGGCTTGCCTGCATCAGAAAGGGACTTGATCTGGCTCAGCACACCCTTATTAGCGGCGATACGTTCAGCGAAGACCTCAGGAAAGCCACCTCCCAGATAGAGTCCATCAATCTCCGGCCAAGGCTCGTCAGACAAAATCGAGAGTCGAACGAGTTCCGCACCGGCATGTTCCAAGGCTTCAAGGTTCTCCGGGTAGTAAAACCACAAAGCAGCGTCATGAACATATCCGATACGAACTTGCTTCTCTGCAGGCTCGCCGCTGTAGACAGGTGGCGGCACCGCACCAAAATCGGATGCAGTACGGGCCACCTTTTCAATTGCATCGAGATCCAACCACTCTTCTGCCATCTCAGCTAAAGAATCGAGTGCTTTCTGCTCATCTCCGTAGTCGCTGCCATCATACTCCTGATCGGACATGAGCCCCATGTGCCTTTCTGGGATTGGATTCTGTGAAATCTTCGGCAACATACCTAATACGGGCACATCGGTGTGGGTTTCAATGCTCTTCTTCAAGACGGAGCGATGCCGCTGACCTGCAGTCCGATTAAGAATAACACCAGCGAGCTTAAGGCCCGGCTCAAACATGGTGCACCCTTGTATCACTGCAGCCACGGTACGTGTCATCTTTGTGCAATCTATGGTCAAAATGACCGGCGCATCCAACTGTCTGGACAACTCTGCTGTGGAGCACGATCCGTGCTCATCTTTGCCGTCAAACAGGCCGCGATTGCCCTCGATGATGGCAATATCGAGCCCTTCTGACTTGTGCCAGAACAACGACCGAATCACTTCATCTGTGTGGAAATATGGGTCAAGATTGGAGCAATTGCGACCGGCAGCAATGCCAAGCCATTTCGCATCAATGTAGTCTGGCCCTTTCTTGAAAGGAGCCACAGCTAACCCACGACGCTTGAATGCGCGCGTTAAGGCCAAGGAAACAATTGTCTTTCCTGTACCGCCAGAGAGGCCAGCAAGGATGAATCTGGGGAGAGAATTGGACACGTAATTACAAAAATTTCTATCCGTCTAAATTAAGAAAAGCCTTGCCCGGCAACGGGCAAGGCTTGATAACCGAAAAATCGAGAGACTACTATTCGCCCTCGGCTTCGGCCTGCTTGCCGGCACCGGCAAGGCCGTACATGGTGGTGGAACCGGAGGACCAGAACACCATCTTTTCTTCCTGAACCAGAGCGGTCAGGATCTTCTTGACTGCACGGCTCTTCTCTTCCGGGAAAAGCTTGGTGAAGTCATTGAAGTAGAACTTAGATTTGCTTTTAGACTTGGATTCGCAAAAAGCAATGATTTCAGCCTTTGCGGCTTCAACGTCGAGTGCCATAATAGGACTCCTTCTTTTTCAAAGACGGGGTACGGCAAGACGCCGTACCCCGGAGCTTTATTATCTTACCACTTGAACTGAGTGGTCTGACGCCAGGTGTAGTAAGCCGGGTCACGGAAGTCATCGATCAGGTGAGAGGAGAATTCCAGCTCACACTTCTCGAAGAAACGTTCCCAACCGATACGATTAGCCCAGTCACCCAGGCGCTCGTACTTGTTAGCATCGGCTGCGTAGGTGTCGAGGATCTTCTTGATCACCTTGGTCATGGTGGGCCAGTTCGGAGTTTCGTTCGGGATGAACGGAACAACGACCTTGGAGAAGGCAGGCTTGGTGATACGGTTGGAGATCTTACCACCGACCATGATGGCGATACCGTCGCCTTCACCGTCAGACAGAGGCAGGGAGGGGCACATGGTGTAGCAGTTACCACAGAACATGCAGCGCTCTTCCTTAATTGCGACGGTCTTGTAGGTTTTGCCATCGAGCTCAACCTTGGACGGACGAACAGCACCGGTCGGGCAGGAAGCGACGGCCAGCGGGATTTCGCACAGGTTGTCCAGGTATTCGTGGTCGATGATGGGCGGCTTGCGGTGGACACCGAGGATAGCGATGTCGGAGCAGTGTACAGCACCACACATGTTCAGACAGCAAGCCATGGAGATGCGCACGGGAGCGGGCAGCTTCATGTCTTTGAAGTCGTCAAAGCATGCATCCATGGTGACCTTAACGGTACCGGAAGCATCAGTTGCGGGGGTGTGGCAGTGAATCCAACCCTGGGTGTGAACGATGTTGGTAACACCAGCACCGGTACCACCGACGGGGAACTTGTAAGAGCCAGCTTCGAACTTCTGTTCGTTCAGGAAGTCACGAAGAGCTTGAGCTTCTTCAAGGGTTTCAACCATGAACTCGATGTTGTTACGAGTGGTGAAACGCAGGTGTCCGCCGCAGAACTTATCTGCGATGTCACAGATCTCGCGGATCATGGTGACGGACATCAGACGGGCAGCACCGCAACGGACGGTGTAGACCTTATCGCCGGATTCGGCGGTGTGGCACAGCATGCCCGGCTCGAGGATCTCGTGGTAGTCCCACTTGCCGAAGTTCTTGGCGATAACCGGGGGAAGGAAATCCGTGAAGTGGCGGGGGCCGATATCAGAGATACGACCTTCCATCGGTTTTTCAGGATTGTATCCGGAAGAAATGAAAGCCATATTATTTTCCTCCAATCTTTAGCGCTGGTGGCGTTTACGGAAGTCAGCGATGTCGCGTTCCCAACCACCGGTAACATCTTCAGCTTTCCAGAAGATGTAGGGGTTGTGACGGGGCTCCTGAACGTGGCGCGGGTCAGCATCAATGCCGACAGCATCTGCCAGAGCGGCAAAGCCGAGACGCTTCATGGTCTCACCGATACGCTCACGGTTCTTACCTTCGTCCATCCACCAGTCCCAAACGTTTTCAACGATGTCTTTGATGGCCTGGAAGTCGTCGTCCTTGTTGACTTCAACGAAGGGTACGAGCAGGGAACCCATCTGGGGACCGTCGAGGATCGGGGCCTTTGCACCACAGAGGATGGAGCAGCCGCGCTCGTCGCCGATGCGCAGGGCCTGAGGCATGGTGTTGATGCAGTGCATGCAACGGACACACTCTTTGTGATCCATGACCAGCTTGCCATCTTCGTAGGAGATGCACTGGGACGGACACAGGTCGATGACTTCTTTCTGGATGTCAAATGCACCCCAGTCACGACCGGCGTGAGCGCCAGCGTTAGGAGCGATCTCACCGCCAACGTAGGCAGCGACCTTTTCCTGGTCGACCTTAATGGGATCTTTCCAGGTACCGATGAAGGACAGGTCGGAACGGGCGATGGAAGCTACGCAACCATTCGGGCAACCGTCGAACTTGAACTTGAACTTGTAGGGGAATGCGGGACGGTGAAGTTCGTCCTGGTATTCCTGGGTCAGATTGTAGCACAGCTCCTGAGAGTCGTAACAGGCGTACTGGCAGCGAGACATACCCATGCAAGCAGCAGGAGTACGCAGGTTGGAACCGGAACCACCAAGGTCAACGTCCATGTTGTGGGTCAGTTCCCAGAAGATTTCTTCGAGCTGCGGGGTGGAAGTACCGAGCATAACGATGTCGCCAGTGGCGCCATGCATGTTGGTCAGACCGGAACCGCGGAGGTCCCAGATGTCCATGATACCGCGAAGGAAATCAGTGGTGTACCACATACCAGCGGGCTGAGCCACGCGAACGGTATGGAAGTGAGCAACACCGGGGAACATCTCGGGCTGGTCACAGTAACGGCCAATAACGCCGCCGCCGTAACCGAAAACGCCGACGATGCCGCCGTGTTTCCAGTGAGTTTCACCATCGGTGTAAGACATTTCAAGAACGCCGAGCAGATCTTCAGGGCAGTCCACTGCTACCTGATAATCAATGCCTTTCTCGTTCTTGGCTCGGTTAGCTGCCTCCTGTTTGATGTCGGATACGAAGCTGGGCCACGGGCCGCTTTCCAGCTGATCCAACAGAGGAGTCTTGTGTTTCGCCATTCCCTTAACCTCCATTGTTTGATTAAGATGTTGCCATCAACCATTTTAATCCGGGCCATCAACAGTTTTTACCGGAGCCCGGACACCTTTGCTACATGACGCATAGTGCGTTGAACAGGGCATTTGCGCCGCTATTCACAAAGTATGCAGGGGTGCCAATGTAATGGACGTACCGGTTTTATGTCAACCGGTAATTGCCCAAAAAGCATTGCCAATCCTTATTTTGCGGGACCATCTCCCGCTACGGATCCTGCCCTTTTTTCATGCCCGGACTTGCCTTCGCCTCCCAGGCAGAGTATCGGTCCTTGGCAGTAGGTTATGGATCGACATAATCGATACCCGAAAAGGATATGAGGAGCAACACAAACTTGCAAAACGAGTACGAAAACAACGACATCTGTAAGCGTTGCGGCGAATGCTGCCGCAAGGGCGGCCCAGCCCTTCATAAGGAAGATATGCCCCTCATCGAGGACGGCACTATCGAACTAGCCAATATCGTTACACTTCGCCCCGGCGAACGGGCTTACGATCAGATCGCCATGAGCGTCCGCCCCCTCGAAGCTGAGATACTCAAAATCAAGGGACGCGACGGCCGCTGGACATGTCATTTTTATAGCCCTGAGGGGTGCAGTTGCGGCATCTACGAGTCGCGTCCGGTAGAATGTGAAAAATTGTTCTGTGGTGATATTGGTCCGCTTCGCGACATCTACAATCAGGATCGACTCACCCGCCACGATCTTCTTCCCGAAGGCCACCCTCTCCTCGAGTTGGTCGAGGAGCACGACGCCAAATGTCCTCCCATCGGCATGGAAGAGATCGCCAAGAAGGCGCGTGAAGGTGACGCCGAAGCAGGTCGAGAGCTCAAGGAGATGGTAACCTACGACATGGAGATCCGCCGACTCGTCGTGGAAAAGGCCGGCATATCTCAAGAGATGACCGAATTCCTTTTCGGCCGCCCCTTGAAGACCCTGCTGCTCACCATGAACATTAAAGTATATGAAATGGGCGACTCCATCCGGTTCAGCTTCGCCCAGGGAGAATAGATATGAAAGATGAACGCGGGCACTACTACACCCCGTCCCTCCAGCACCCTGATGTGCGCATGTACGTGCGCGACAACAACGGCTCCATCGAATTTCGCATGTACAACCCCCAAGAACCCATCATCTGGGAAAAGCACCAGTGGGTCCCCTACGAAGCCATTCAGGCTGCCGCCGAGATGTACAAGAAGGAACGCAGCGCCGAACGCAACCCGCTCGGTCTGTATGATTTAGATATTGCGAAGAAGTTGTTGAGCAACGCTTAGAGCGATTTGACTATCAATTTTTAAGGGCTGCCTTTGATATTTTATCCAAGGCAGCCCTTTTCATTTAAACCTTAAAACTGGAAATAAATAAAAGGGCTAAATCCTTTGGGCTGAAATAATATGACAGCCCACACAATGGAGAGCAATAGAGCCGGAGCATACCATTTTTCTTCTTTAAGAAAAAACCAGGACATTCGCCCTGAAAGCTCTACTAAATGAATCACAGCGGTCCCTATTATTGCATATATCGCAAAAGCAGGCATCCACCGCACTCCATCCGACAGTACCAGCATTCTCTCCACCATCACCTTTGCATGCCCGAATGTTTCCGCACGGAACAAAATCCATCCGACCAACACAAACAACATTGTTCCGGCCCAATTCGCCAACTTTACTCCGCCCCCCACTTCTCCTTCGTTTCTACCCACAATGGCCATCTTCAGTCTTGCGGCCACTTGACCAAAACCATGAAGGGCGCCCCAGGCAACAAACGTCCAAGCAGCACCATGCCAGGCTCCCATCACCACCATGGTCAGCATGAGATTGAAGCAATTACGAGCAAGCCCACACCTGCTTCCTCCCAACGGGATATACAAATAGTCGCGCACCCATGAGGAAAGGGAGATGTGCCATCTTTGCCAGAACTCCGACAAGGAACGTGAAAGATATGGGAAATTGAAGTTCTTACCCAGATCATACCCCATGCATCTCGCGACACCGATAGCCATATCCGAGTACCCGGAGAAATCGAAATAGATCTGGAGTGAATAGCTTGCCGCAGCGAGCCACAAGGTGCCGGAACTATAGAGCTCTGGCGAAGCAAAAACCGGATCAACAAAAGTAGCCAACCGATCCGCAATAAGCACTTTCTTGCCCAGTCCAAAAACAAACTGCCTTGCCCCTTGGTAGAAGTCATCCCAGCGTGTGCTTCTTGCCTCCTCCAACTGAGGTAGAAAATGGGAGGCACGCACAATGGGACCTGCGACAAGCTGTGGGAAAAAGCTGACGAACAAAGCAAAATCCAACAAGCTCTTCGTGGTCTTGAGGCGCCCTCTGTAAACGTCTATGGAGTAGGACAAGGTTTGGAATGTATAGAAGGAAATACCAACTGGAAGGATGATATCCAGCGTACCGGGGTGCAACCCAATCATCTGGAATGCCGGGGCGAATGAGTCAATAAAGAAATTATAGTATTTGAAAAAAACCAGCAGCCCGAGATTAACACTTATGCTCACGATCAAAAGCACCCTGCGAGTCAAGGCATCCCTGTATTTCTCGAGTCCCAGTCCTACGCAAAAATCAACCAGCGTTGAAATCAGGATAAGCGATAAGAATCTATAATCCCAGTAGCTGTAGAAATAATAGCTGGCCCCCAGAAGAAATACCTTCCGAGTGGTGTTGTTTTTCACGACACCAAGAAAGGTCAACACCAGGACGAAAAAGATAAAGAACTCAATTTGGGAGAACAACATAACCATTCTCCATTAAATATTGAGCAAGCACTTCAGTGACCACCTTCAAGCCCTGCTTGTTGAGATGACCAAGCCCCGGACGGGTATTATCGAATCCACGGGGCAACAACCCCAAATCATCATAAAGCTCCTTGTACTGTTGACTGCTGTCGACAAAACCAACGCCGGATTCATTGCAAAGGGATGAGAAGGCGTCGACATAAGGCCTATCAGGATCATCGAATTTTGTTATGAGATTCTCTCCGGGAGGACTGGGAGGGACATACAAAAAAATAATGGGGGCAGTGGTGACTGCCTTCAGTTCTCCAAGAAGGAAGCGCCACGCATCCTTCAGGCGCTCTCCATTCATCTGCTGCGGTTCGCCTGCTGCAGACGCCGTGCTCACAACAGGACCCGGGGCAATTCTAATGTGCAGGTTACGCAGCTGATTATATATCTCGTAGAGAAAACTTGTCCCTGTTTCATAAAGGAAAGGCGTGTATTGAATAGCGGTGTCAGAAGGAAAACACTCCGAAAATGTCAGACTCGGCTGCGGAGTGCTGTCGAAGCGACTGTGGCAACTCCTGTCCTGATCCGGCATGACGTCATCAATGCCAGACAGCAAAATGACATGGGCCTGAACATGGCCAATGACGTTCTCGTACAGAGGGATTCGAAAAACGTAGTCAGCAACACTTTCGCCGCTTCGGGCAACGCCGACGCCAACGCTGTTGGAGTATCCCTTTTCTTGCAGGAGGCGGGTCAGCACCTGACCCGGTTTATCCTTGTCGTCGACTTGAAGCGCTTCAACATGGGAATCACCCCATATGCAGATTTTTTCGCCATCAAGCACACCGACATCAGGAATACCGGGGATGCCATACTTCCCGTAAACGGTAGTCCCGCCCCCTTCATCTCTGTACCGATATACGGTTCCGGCAGGCGGTGCGTGAAGCTGCAACTCAGGATAATAGATGATAGGCCGGATGGTATCCAAAAAGAAAAAGGAGAGCCCCCAGATCACGAAAAAGCTCCCAATGGCCCCAAACAGCCACCATTTCAAGATATTAGGATTATTTCGTCTCATCAGGCCCACCAAGAACTTCATGCAGCACACTTTCGGTACGTTGTACCATCAGTGAGACGCCGTACTTTTCTTTTATACGCATCCTCGAAGCACGCCCTAGTTCCGCAAGACGCTCCCGAGGCTGTCGCAACAAAGAACAAAGAGCCTCTCCCAAAGCAACCGGCTGACCGGAAGGTACGACCTGGCCAATTTCTCCCACAATCTGGGCTGCATCACCAACGTCGGTCGAAATGCATACAGTCCCGCAAGCCATGGATTCACACAAGGCATTGGGAAACCCTTCCCCCGAAGAAGTTAAACACGTCACATCCAGCGCACTATAGACGCTCGGCATATCACCTATATGCCCGGCCCAAATCAGAGACTGTTCCAGCCCCAATTCGCGAGAGGTGGCTAGAAGAGTAGCTGCATACTCTGAATTGCCCCCAGAGCCTACACACACGAACCGCAACTTAGGCAAGCTTTCGGAGGCACGTGCTGCAGCTCGGAGAAACATGTCATAGTTTTTGATCGGATCGATACGAGCCACTATTCCAACGAGCAGTTCATCGTCGGAAACGCCCCACTCTGCCCGGAGCGCCTTGCCCTCTTCCGGCATCGGACGGAAGGACTCCACATCGATACCGTTTGGAATAAAAACACAACGCCCCCGTGGGAATCCGGACTTCACTGCATACTCCAGCCCGGCCTCAGAATTTGCAATGATCTTGGATGCAAAACGGGAAAGCAGGCACTCCGCCTTGTAATGCGCCCTGTGCACCCACCCGTAATTCTCTAAATTCATTTCAGCGGAACGAACGCCCCACACGACCTTCACCCCCGGCAAGAACGGGCGAAGGAGTGCCCCAAATGCATTGGCTGTCCCAAGAAAACTGTGAAGCACATCCGGCCCGAGAGTGTTCACCAGCCGCTTCAAGCGCAGTAAGAAAGGTATCAAATCCCAGCGTCCACCTTTATTCAAAGAGTGCAGCGAGACGCCTTCAAGCTTGGATTCCAGTTCGCCGCCCGGATAAAAAACTGCGACAGAAACATCATGGCCCGACCCGGCCAAACCATTGGCCAGAGTCACCAATTGTAGTTCTGCCCCTCCGGGATCAAGACTGCGAATCAGAAATAGTACTTTCATAATTAGATTTGATGATTCTCTTTCAGCCACAGCTGGAACATCAATACGTCCCAAAGATAGTAGTTCCAGTTCACTTGACCCTGAAGATATTCACGCCACATCTTCGTGACAGCACCAGCATCAAGATAACCTTGTGAACGGAGCAGGTTTTCATCAAGAAGCGCTTCAGCCCAGTCTCTCAACTCGGCCTTCAACCATCGTTCAATGGGAACACCGAAGCCCATCTTCGGGCGTTCCACCAACTCCCTTGGAACATGCTTGTACAACACTTCGCGCAGGACTCTCTTTCCCTTGCCGTTCTCATATTTATATGAAGTTGGCAAAGTGGATGCAAATTCAGCCACCCGATGGTCCAAAATAGGCACTCGCATTTCCAGACTCGTTGCCATGCTCGCACGATCGACCTTGGTAAGGATATCATCAGGCAGATATGTCTGCACATCACACAAAGCCATGTCCGACATTCTGTCTGAGCCAACAATGGCCTTAAACGGATGCACTTGAGGCTCACTGCCCCCAAGCACGAATGTCGCCGGATTTTTATGATGTGAAACGAAGTAGCGATACAGATCGGAAAAGGACTCAAGCCCCAACGCTTCGAGTCGCCAGTGTATCTTGGTTCCTTTGCTTCCCAACAAGGAAAAGAGTTCTTTGGGAAGGTGTCGGGCATGCGCCAGTAGCTTCCTCACAGAGAGTGGGAATCGGGAAAGCTGACGCCAGACAGAATCCATCCACTGATAACGCTGATATCCATAGAAAAGCTCATCCCCGCCATCGCCGGAAAGACACACCGTCACGCTCTGGCGGGCCAACCGACTGACGCACAGGGTTGGCAACTGGGAAGAATCAGCAAAAGGTTCATCCCAAATTGTGGGCATCTCAGAAACGGCATCAAGCAAATTCTGCGGGCTGACCATCAACTCCGTGTGGTCAGTTCCTAGATGGGATGCCACTTTGCGTGCAAATTCTGCTTCGTTAAATGCGGCTTCCTGAAATCCTACCGAAAAAGTTTTCACAGGCTGAGCACTCTGCTTCTGCATCAAGGCAGTGACAACGGAAGAATCTATTCCGCCAGAGAGCAAGGCTCCCAAGGGCACATCAGAAAGCATGCGGAGGCCGACGGCATCAGTCAGAATTTTTTCCAGCTCGACGACGGCATCTTCTTCCGTACCGAGAAACGGATTACGAATGCCATGGTCCCAGACATCGCTTGGCGACCAATATTTATCCTCGTCAATCAGGCGACCGGAGCCATCAAACTGCACCAGCATGCCGGGCTCAAGCTTCTTGATCTCTTTGTAGATACTGTATGGAGCGGGAATATAGTTGTGCCTGAAGAACAGGGAAAGGGCTTCACGGTCAACAGAGAGAGAAATTTCAGGAAAAGCTCGAATCGCTTTCAGCTCCGAGCCGAACACCAGTGCACTGGAAACCAAGCCATAATACAGTGGTTTGATTCCCATACGGTCCCGGCAAAGGAACAACTTCCTGTTGACGTTGTCCCAAAGGGCAAAGGCGAACATCCCTATGAAACGCGTCACCGCCTTGCGAATGCCCCACGCTTCAAAGGCCGCCAACATGGTCTCGGTGTCTGAGCCGCCACGGAATTCATAGCCAGAGGCAGCCAGCTCTTCACGAAGGGAGAGGTGGTTATACACTTCTCCATTGAAGATCAGCGAATATCGCTTCGAGACTGACTGCATCGGCTGATGCCCCAAAGGCGACAGGTCAAGAATAGACAGACGGCGATGCCCGAATGCGACTCCGGCGGTCTTGTCGACCCAAATGCCCGAATCATCAGGACCTCTGTGCGCGAGCGTATCGTTCATCTCGTGCACTGCCTGCGACATCACCTCATCGGACCAGGCTGCATTTTTCAGCAGGAATCCCGTTATACCGCACATACGGCACTCCCTATCGACTCTCTGTTCATCATATCAATCCGACCAGTCATCACTTGGCGGGCTGACAGCCCAGCCCAAGGTAATCTCGTTCCAGACCTTCTTCTGGTCTCTTTTCGTAATAGCTCATGGGGCGACCCGCAAACTGATCAACCACTTCTCGCATCTTGTCACGACGAATGAAATCAGCAACCAATGTTGAATCCTTCGCTGCGGCCAACAACACACGTTGGTATATAACATCTCCAGGATGCGAGCCATCAAGGAACTCACAATCTATAGCCCCGATGCTTTCAGGAGCAAGGAAGTAAAAATGATCTTTCTTGCCTGTAAAATATTGCTCAACTGACGAGAGGTAATCGTACTCGCCATTCCGGGTAAGCATCGCATCCAACACAGGCTTTGCAAGCGGGACCACAACGGCGGCCACAGGCACTCCCTGCTCCTCACAGAATCTCAAGACATCTTCATATGCCGCAATCCGCTCTTCGGAGAGACTCCGCCCTGGCTGGAAATTCTTAATGCCGTCCCGGACGAACCGCAGGGTATCCTGAAACCCGGGTGGGATATCGTTCTGAAAGAACAATCGCTTACCATACAATCGGGAGCCATCTTTTCTGAAGCCATCCGACCACAAAATACCGGCAAGGCCTATTCCCTTTGAGGCTGTCACCTCATTGGGAGTATGCATCCCCTTGGTCAATAAATCCATGTACTGAGCGGCTTCTATTTTGCTGTTCAAGACGTATTTCATGGGATTCAACAGGTGGTCGGTCGAGAGTTCCGGTCGCTTATCGTACGGTTTCTCAAAGGTGAGCCCTTTGGCAGGAACAGCATCGTTGAACCACCACGGATCAACGCTCAACACCAACATCTTGGGCTTGTGCAGTTCAAAAAGGACTTTGAGGAAGGGCTTCAACGAATAGATGTTACCCACTGAGCCGCCTGCATTGACGAAAGAGGAGGAAAAGAATTCTTCGCGAAACTCCAACGAACGAGAGGAGCCAACCGCTATCACATCAGGCTTGTCCTGCTCGATCCTTTTCAAGCTGCACATGACTGACATTGAACTCATTGCACAACCGTAGATGGCTTCTTGCTCTGATTGCATCGCTACAATCTCGTCAACGCTCATGAACTCCCCTGCTCTCCATGAGACAGCCAGGTTCATTAGAAACGGCAATGCCGTCAGCAGACAAGCGCCGATGTATGTCAGGATGAATCTTTTATGCATAGCGTCCTATTAAAACTGAAAATACAAAAACACCTTGGCATTCTTCAAATGCACTACGGCAAGCGTGGTCAGCAAGCCCAGAAATACGGCGTTTCTTGAAGTAAGGGGCATTTCGTACGCCAGCTTGTGCGAACTTTTTCCAAAGAAAGCAAGGAGCACGGCCACCATAAAAAAGAAGAAGAACTCGAGAATGTCGCCTCTGAAACCCCAGTCCGTTAAGTATGCGAAGGTATTCCCTTCCATTACACTTCCGAGTCCGATGCCATTGAGCCATCCTGCAAGTGATGCGGGGAGCGCCACACCATGCAGCCCCACCATTCCTGCAAGCAGATCAAGGGCAACACCGCAGGACTCTGCTCTGAACCAGACCAGAGAGATCATGAACGTCAGGAACGTTAAGACAATCCCCAAAACTCTGGGCATGCCATATCTACGGTGACGCCAATAGTGGTTTACAGCCAAGGCCACACCATTGATCCCACCGAAGATGACAAACGTCCAGCCAGCTCCATGCCACAAGCCAGCGATAAGCATGGTGAGAACCAGGCTGATCAGAGAGTAGGAAAGACTGAATTTCCCCCAGGCCCTGACCATTGGCGTGTAGATGTACGAGGTGATGAAATTGCTGAGGGTGATATGCCAACGACGCCAAAATTCAATGATGTTCGGAGATCGCAAAGGCGCATCAAAATTGAACGGAATCTTGATGTTAAAAATTCTCGCTGCACCAATGGCCATGTCCGAGTAGCCACTAAAATCAAAATACAACTGGAAGGTATACGCCAGCGCCCCAAGCCATGATGAGATCAGCGTAGCCTCATCTGCGCTCGCAAAAACATTGTTGGCATACGTCGCAAGTGAATCCGCCACAACGACCTTCTTTGCCAGGCCAATAACGAATAGACTGCCTCCTCGTATGACATTCTCAATATCGACCTTCATGGAGTCAGGCGCCTTGAATTGGGGCATCATCTCCCGATGGTGCACAATGGGCCCGGCGATCAACTGCGGAAAAAAGGAAACGAACAGCGCATAGTCCGAGAACGAGCACTTGTCGGCTCGCCCCTCGCTGCAATCCACGACATAGGCGATTTGTTGGAATGTAAAGAAACTGATCCCCAATGGAATCGCTATGCCCAGAGTATCCCACTTGGAATCGGTGACGAAATTGAAATTGCCAATGAAGAAGTCCACATACTTGAAGTATGCGAGCAGCAGAACGTTCAACCCAACGCCGATCCACATCCACTGAGACGATCTCGTCTCCTGCGCTTTCATTCCGATGAAATAGTTACAGCAAATGGACCCCAATAGAATGGGGAGATAGCGGATGTCCCAATACGAGTAGAAGGTCAACGATGCAAAAAGTAAGAAAACTTTTGCCCAGTGAGGAGATTCTCTCCGACAAAGCAGAAAGTAGAAGACCAGCACACACGGGAGGAAGATGAATATATATTCGAATGAATTAAATAGCATTTCTGGCTGCCTGCGTCATATATGAGACAAAACGCATTGTTGTTCTCGCTACTTTTTGTCTTTAGCTACGACATCTCTCAGGGCTTTAAGCATGACGGCCAGCGGCTCTTCCCTCTGTGTAGGAATAAGGCTGTTCGTCTGATCGGTTTTCATTTTGGGAAGACGCGGCATTGAGACTTCAGCCACACGCTTTGCCTCATGCAGATGACGACACAAAAATTCACTGGAAGCCTTTGCTGCAGCGTATGCCGCCAAACCATGTGGACAATTATCTACAAATACTGTCGAGGGATTGAAGACATGGATCTGCGAGGCCTTCTCCACGGTCTCTACCAGCTTGAAAAGGGCATCAACGTAGTAGGATGAGAACCGCTGAAAATCCTCATGAGAGAACAGCGTTCCTTCAGATTCAGCAATCTTGGGCGTGGCAAAATAAAACATATGGGTCGGGTGCCAATCATCTTTCTGAATCGCCTGTATCCCTTCCTCAGGGGCAAGGACATCCAACTTGAAGGCCTCACATGCTCCACCGCAGCCCCTGACCTCGGCTTGCAGTGCATGGGCATCCTTTTCACCGGAGTGGAAAGTAAAGCGTACATCAGCCCCGCCCGCAGCCAACAGCTTGGTTACCACTTCACCAAGTCCGCGGGAGCCTGCCACCACAAGGCCCTTGATATGGGCAAACTCTCCCTCTTCAACGTGGGCAGCTATGGTTGCGCAGGAAGGCTGCTCGACAGGCGCAGGTCGGAGAAATGCATGAATACGCCCTTCGAGGCCGGAAGCATTGTAATCAACTTCCACCAGCGAGAAACGAGGTTCAAATCGACCAACGCTGTAGCGAACAACCGAGGAATCATCCATAGAGCTCTTTTTCAAATCCAAACGGGAGAAGATGGAGTGCAGTCCAGGACACCGCATGCCCACGACACGGGTTGCCCCGAGCAATGAAGCCAACTGTCGCTGCGGTATTTTTTCGACCAACTCTGGAAAGAGTTCTTTCCCCACCTGTCCATCGTAGGCCAATTCAAATTCACCGGAACACTCGGACTCCAAGTCGGCACTCGTGAGGTGCTGCACCTCATCCTTCACCTCGATGGCCCCGATCCCTTTCCCAAAGGCCTCATCTGGAGCGCTAATGACGACCTGCCCTTTTAAAACAAGCTCGCCATCACGGAGCAGTTCGACAGTGAGTGTGTCCTCATTCCATTCATGGTTAGTGCAAACAGCCTCGCCTACCTCAAGGCTCTTCATGAAGTGAGCAGATACCGATTCAATGACTGCTGCTTCCTGATCCTTGAAGGCACAATCGAGTGCCCAAAGCAGCATATGCACGCCATGAACGACAACGTTCCCGAAAAGAGTCCGACGTGCGGCCTCGGGATCGACGTGTACAGGATTTCTGTCACCGGACAACTGCGCAAACAGTCCCTGATCCTGCGCAGTAAAGATTCGCTCCATCAGACTACCATTCTGCCTAGTTCGTTTTGCTTTCGATGGTGGACAGGATGTCCCCAACTGTCTGCAAAGAATCAAGCTCGCCCAGATCAAAACGGAAATTAAACTCAGCTTCCAAGGCCATGACGATATTGATGTTCATCAGGGAATCCCATCGTTCCACCTCTTTCACGACAGTCTCCGGAGTCAACACCAGATCGTCTTGAGCAAGGATGCCTCGAACTATCTCAGTCACCTTATTCAGAATATCATTACTCATATCTGTTCTACCTTAATGTGCTTATTCATTGGCTTGTAATCAGGTCCTATGACCATTGTCCAACGAGATTCATCATTTTCTTCGCTTTGCTCACACTCGAACCCAAGTTCCTCATACAACTTGGAGACAATATCGTTCTTCGGGGTTCGCTTGTATGTACCCCTCAGCTCTTTTACCCCATGCCGCAAAGCGTGTTCAACGAACACATCAAACATGGCATATTCAGCTTCTCTCTTGAAAACGCGGCAACTCATCAGCCACAAGTCTATGGAACAAACCGCATCTTCAATGGAACCAACCATGACCGAAATGATGCCATTATCTCCAAACTTATCAGTCAATCGAGCGCACAAAGAGATCGTGTTTGCGTCGTTCTCCATCTCCGCGACCTCTGCAGAGGAACACCGCTTAGTCGTGAGATTGAACTGATTGGTTTTATTCGTCAGCTGGGTAATACGCTCCTGATACTGACCTTCAAACCCCGACACCTGCATCGTCATCTCAAGAGAATCAAGGAAATCTCCATAGTCGCTGAAGCTCTTCTTAACCTGAGCCCGCTTTGCATTCTCCACATAGTACTGGCTCCGCGCCAGATCCTCAGAGGCAACCCCTACGGTCTCGAACAATTGCATGCGATCAAGGCACCGGATGTATGAAGCGATGTCTCCGTCAGGTTCCACCACGGTCACTTCAGGGACCCACTCGCGGACCGCTTTTCGCTCCACAGGATTGTCGTCCACGAACACCAAGCTGTCTTTACCGATATTGATGGTCTCGGCGATCGCCTCGATATTACCGGCCTTGGGTTCCCAGTTTGCCTGAATCACAGCGAAGTCATCCGGCTTCAACAGACAATCGGGATGATTCAACCCTTCAAGGGCATTCTCGTGCTCGTTCTTGGAACAAACTGCGAGAATAATGCCTCGCTCTTTCAATGCAAGAATGTACTTTTGAAATTCAAGGTATGCAGCGGCTTCCGTGCCTTCAGAACCAATTCGGATACCATCGACACCATCATCACCAATCACACCGCCCCACAAAGTGTTGTCCAGATCCAGGACCAAACATTTGTTGCTCTTGCCAAATGCGGCAGACGCGATTCCTGCGACCTGATTGGCGAGATAAGGCATGCCCTCATGGCTCAAGGCATATTTGTACGCATGCCACATCTGCGTATCGTGCCAACGGTCCAGCCCGATCTGAGCAGAAAGGTAGTGGATGTCGTTGATGATAAGACTTTGTCTTTCAGTTGCCTTATCTGCAAAAGCGTCATTCAATTTTCCAACAAACGTAGTCAGGCCTCGGCCATCAACACCGTCAATATTGCCCAGTGACCGGAAGGCCGGAAGCTCGAAATTGTTTTGAATAATGGTACAATTAAATTTCTCGGTCAGGCGATCCCAAACTGTGCTGAAGTGATCGAGTACATCGGAGACCAATCCATCAATGGCTTCCTTGGAATCACCAACCTGCGGGGCAGCAAACAGATTTCTGACGGATGTGTGAATGAACACCAGGTCCGGATTGAACTGATCTAACTCAGCAGAATCAAAAACAGCTTCTTCGTAGTACCGGTTGTAACTGGACTCATAAAAAGATGCTTTGATCCCCTTCTGAAGAAGAAAGAGATCCAACAAATCCCGAACTTCTGCGGTCGTAGAGCCACCTAAAATGGCGACCTTTTTTTCCAAATAGGAGTCATGACTGGAAAACTTCTTGCGCAGCTCCCTCTTGGCCATCAATATTTCTCGAAAATCAAATGGGTAATCCAAGACATCTTTCATTAGTTAATCCTCCGGGTGGGAACGTCGCTAACCGCTAAAGGCTTCCCGAACCTTTCTGACAATAAAAGGCAAGATCTGATCAGGGTGACGCACGCCCTGCCTGATATAAGCAATGAATCGCAATTGAGGGATATTGTTATTCTCCCACAAGAGGTGACGAAGGTAGCACTTTGAAATTTCCCAATGAGCAAAAAAATCAACCGGATTTTTGATCGACTCTTTCAAGAAATTGGTGATGGACTTCAATTCATATTCACCGACCAACTCAAAGAAGACCTCATCGCTCAATTCGGTTTTGTTGTACTGAATACCCTTGTCCTGGAAGTAAGCACAGAGCCTCTCAATGTATTCTAGTTCAGTAAACTTCAGCCCGATATGGCCATCTTGTTTTGCTTCTTCCCATAGTTCAGCCCCAGGCAATGGCTTGATTACAGAGAATCTCCTGACAGGGCATTTCAACTCTTTGAAAAGATTAACCGTTTCATCAAGGGTTTCTAGGCTTTCACCGGGGTAGCCATAGATCAGCTGCGCTTTGACCGGCAAATTGATCTCTCGACAGATGGAGAGAGCACTCCTTATCTGCTCGACCGTAATCTGCTTGTTCATTCGCTTCAGAATTTTCTGGCTGCCTGATTCGATTCCAAAGCCAACACAGACACACCCGGCGTCTTTCATTGCTCTGAGCATCTCTTCATCCACGAGATTAACGCGGGCCTGGCAGTCCCACTTCAAGCCCAGGGGCTTCAAGCGTCGGCATATTTCCAGAAGACGCTTCTTGGTTATTACCAACAATTCATCAACGAAGTGAATGGCTTGAACCTTATGTTCACGGACGAAGTAGTCGACCTCTTCCATGATGGAATCAATATCCCGTACTCCCACTCCGTGAACTGACTTCGAGCAGAAGTTGCACGAGTATGGACACCCGCGTGCAGTGATCATGGCCGCAACTCTCAGACCTTTGTAAAATGGCCGTACGACATCCATCAGCCCCGTATGGGTCACATAGAATTCGACATCGAAAAGATCGTAGGCGGGCGGGGGAAATATGTTCAGATCCTTGGGCAGCTTTCTATCGGGAGTCCGAACGATTGCGCCATCATCCGTCCGGAAGGCAATCCCCTCGACATCCGCCAGATTGGCGCCACTCAAGATTTCTTCAGTCGAAACTTCGCCGGGACCAAGGATACAAATGTCTGTCTTGGTATGCTTCAAAAGCAATTCATGGGAATGCGTCGACAACGCGCCGCCCACCATGACGGGCACATCGGTATGGGCCTTGATGTCTTCAATAAGGCGTTTGACATAGGAGAACTGAGTAACAATTGCAGTAATGCCTATGTAGTCATAGCCATCCAGAATTCCTGAGCGAATCTGCCGCAGAACGTCGTCATATCCTTTCTCCTCGATCAGGATATCCCACACGCCCACTTCATGGTCACGTTCTCTTATGTAAGACGCGATGTAGCCGATCCCGAACGGGAACAGGACATGCCCTCCCTTTTGCTCCGGAGGCTCAAACCTAAAGGCAGGATTGATAAATAGAACAGACATACACTAACGTCCTACAAGCTTTTTCAGTCCAAGAAGATGTATTGGATCTTCTCGTGTTCACCCAGACAGCCGGCCTTAACCGGCTACCGCACCGCTCTTCGCACTTAAGACGTTGAGCCACTCTTCCATAATCGAATCCAAGCCAAACTGCGAGGTAACGTTTCGCGCCGCGCCAGACAAGCGTGTTCTCAAAGCGTCATCACGCATCAACTGCAACAACTTGTCTCCAAGGGCGCCAGCATCATCCAACGGACACAACAGTCCGTTACGATCTTCTTCGATCAATAATTCGGCACCATGGCAACGAGTAGCGACAACAGGAACGCCACTGGCCATGGCCTCTGCGAGCACATTCGGAAATCCTTCAAAACGAGAAGACAGGACAAAGATTCCGGCTTGAGCCATTTCCTTGTCCAACTCTGTCGTATGTCCAGGAAGGGACACCCTCTCTTGCAAGCCATACGACTCGACCATCTCCTCCAGTTCGCCTCGCGCATGCCCTTCACCAAATATTTTCAATGTCCACTCGGGCTCAAAAGAGCTTACCCGCTGAAAAGCTTCAAGCAACAGATCAAAGCCCTTTTGTGCGTCCAGTCTCCCTGCGGCCACAATGGAGTGTCCTCGATCCGCCCCGTCGTCGCTCACCATGGGTAACACAGGATTGGGTATCGCCACCGTCTTCTTTCTAATAGCTCCAGAGAAAGACTTGATAAAATAGGGAGCCTGAACGACCACCTTATCTGTCAGCAAGTACGCAATTTTTCGAAGCAAACGCCACATTCTTCCAATCTCGTATAAAACGGGGTCATTGCGCTCTCCAACCACACATCGGATATCAAGACCGACGGCAGCCAAAGCAACAAGAACATTGGTCTGCTCAACAAATGACAACACCACTTCCGGAGTCTCTTCCTGAAGCGCCTTTCTTATGGTTCGAATCCGCAACCAGTTGTTGCTGACAGCAGCGGTAATTCCAGAAGAATTCCCCCTGCAACCAAGACGCCGAAAATGAATCAGTGACGACAACTCATATGCGACAGGGCTCTCATCCCCTGAGAGAGTCATCAAAACAACCTGGTGCCCGTGCTCAGCCAACCAATTGGCTATGAGCACGATGTTCTTTTCAGCCCCTCCCTGCTCCAGGCTGGCAATAACGAGAGCGACCTTCACTGCTATCCTCGCTTACGGATAAGCTTGGCAGGAACTCCTCCGACGACAGAAAACGCTTCCACGTCAGAGGTCACTACAGATCCGGCCCCAATGATGGCCCCTTGCCCGATGGTTACACCAGGCAGCACAACGACATTGGCCCCGATCCACACATCATCTTCGATAATGACAGAATCATAAGTCATGCCCTGTCGCCGCATGGGAATATCAAGGCGATCATTATTGTGGATAGCCGTCACGACCACAGTGTTCGGGCCGAACATGACATGGGAGCCAACTACAACTTTGCCGCCACCGTCTGACCCCAATTGGACATTCTTGTTGAGATAAACATCATCGCCAATGCGAAGCTCAGCATTGGCGCAAAACAGCGAGCAACGACGCTCAACAGTAACGGCTTCGCCCATGTGCATGTTCTTAAAGCAGGAGATTTCGACATCCGAAAGAATATCCATACTCCCACAGCTCCCCATCAACGGACGGTATATCAGCCTCCGCAGGAAGACACCGAGTCGCGTTGGCACTGCGCGTATGGCTGTCAGTGCAACATCTTTCAGATAATACTTAAGGCTGCTTAACCGCATGGCTCCCCTCTCCGGTCAAAGTCACACCCTTGATCATGGCATTATAAATTCTATTGCCGGCCGATCCGTCAAAAGGATCACAAAACCTTGCCTTTGCAGAAACCCTGAGTTCCATATCCTTGTCACGGTTCTCAACGTACGCAAAAATGGCGGCGTCCAACTCATCAAAATTTTTGACAACCTTACAGCCGCCGCTTTGCATCACCGGTACGTAATGCGTCACCCCGTAAAACTGACCCAGACAGCCCTCACCCTCGCTGCCATCAAAGGCAACATTGATAACAGGAGTGCCGAAGCAGAGTGAGTCCAGCGTCAACGTGCTGGGGCCCGTACAAACAAACTGCGCATGATTCAGCAGGTTCGTGAGTTCCTGGAGATCACTCAATCCGGTCTCATTGGCGTAGGAATTTGAAGGACGACCGATAATGCGATCAGAATTCAGTGCTGCGGCAAAACGCGTCTTCCACCCTTCATCCACCGGATGCGGCCGGAATATCACATAGACGTCTTCCCCAAACGTACCCTTTTCAAACTGATCTGCCAGATAATCGATGATCTCAGGTTCATTCGGGGAAACGCTGGGTACATAGGCTCCATACAAAACAAACTTCGCATTGGACGGCAAACCTAAGTGAACAAGAAACTCTTCGCGGGGAAGGAGAAGGCCCTTGTCGGCAAACACATCAAGATGAGCTGCGCCAACAACTTCCACTTTGTCTCCGGGAATCCCGTGGTAGCGAATCAATTCCTCTTTCATCTGAGCGTTCCACACCATGAAGTCGTCAATTCCCGGCGGGAAAGGCCCTTTGATCGTGGGCTGGTCCCAACTGTTGACGTATACAGAGACCGGCACACCTCTCCGGCGCGCTTCTCTGGTTAAATCAAAACCAGTCACACTTTGCGGAAGAGCAATGAGAATTCTATCCAGCTCAGCGTCATCGAACAGCGTCTTGATCCACTCTGCTGTGGGCCAGAAGTCAGCCTGATAGACTTTTCGCAGCAAGGCCAACAGGGACGGGCTCTCCGGCATGGGCCAGCCATACAGAGGGGAGACGCCTGTTTCGTCGAACTCCTTATGAAGCTCCTTTTTGATCCGGTGAGTGGAAAATCCGGCGACCTCATTGAAACGGTAGCAAATCTGCTTGTACGTCAGGAGACGCATATACGAATTGATCTTCTCAAAAACCAGACGGGCGCACTGCCCGGCTGCAGCCAGGCTGGGAGCTTTGAGAAAGTGCTTAACGGACTGGCCCAACCCTTCACGCCGCCCCAACTTCTGCCACGAAATATGGCTCCCACCATTTTCCGAGACATAAGCTTCATGCTCATCATCGAAGGTCACGAAAACGAATTCGTAATCTTCCGCACGATTGAGCTCATCCCATAGCGGCGTAAAAAAGAAGTTCCTGACGGAAAAAATATCCGAAAGGACAATGCCGACCTTAGCCTTTGCCATCAATGCCACCCTTACACTTTACGTGCATACATCCGCAGGTTCTTACCATGACCAGCGGCATTAATGTAAAACTGCAACGTCTCGAGATTCTCTTTTACAAGGTCGGTATTGTGGTCGGTCTTCTCATCGAGGAACCACATCCAGTCATTAAGATCCAGCCCCTGCGTTTCCCAATGAAACACCTCAAGACCAGCTCTTTCGAGGAAGCCTTTCAACGTATCAGGAGTGAAGTAAGTCAGGTGGTGAGTCGGCCAGATGAAGTGTGAATTATCATTACCCAACAACTGCCTGGAGGCGCTGTTGTAGTTGGGAACATAGATGTACAACGCGCCCCCCTTCTGCATCATGGACACGACGTTGTTAAGCAGCTCCATCGGATTGATGAGGTGCTCCAAAACATCATACATGGCCACCGCAGAGAACGGCTCATCAGCTTCAAACTCTTCCACGGGGGCGCTCACGACCGGAAGCCCCCGCTCCTGTGCGAATGCAGCTGCTGAGGGATTCAGTTCCACACCCGTGGCAGTCCATCCGCGCTCAATAGCCTCCTCGATCACGAAACCAGTCGAGCAACCGACCTCAAACAGCGTCTTTGGGAGTTTAGGGTCATGGAACTTGTCAATGACGGAGACACGCTCAGCACCAAACCGCTGCTTCCTATACAGATGGCTGTCTTCACCCAGGCGTTTGACTATTTTCTGGTAGTCTTCGCTGCGATAAATCTCTTGATATTTGTCATCATCGAAAACGGGGTTAACGTAGACGATATCGCACTCGTTGCACTGAACGATCTTCAAGTTATCCTTGCTGTAGAGGAAAGAATAATCACCTGAACGGCAGCATGGACAATCGCGTTCGATCAGGAATTCATTCAGTTTTTCCTCATCTTCGAGGACATCCTTGAGAGAGGCATTGCGATTCTCAATCAAGTAGTCATACGACTTGTTCGGTCGAAGCTGATTGATGTCAATATTCTGGTATTCGATTTCGTCTTTGTAATCGATTTTCATGATGTAGTTCCCGCCTTAATAGCAGATGAGTTTCTGAACAGAAACGGATTCCAATTCAGAGAGAATGGACGCGATCTTCTGACCGGAATCTCCAGCACCGTAGATCGTGCTTCTGTCATACTTTCCGTGTTCCAGCTGCTTCTTGATAGTTGTGACAATTTCATCCTTGTCCGCAGCACAGTAGATGACGTTATCGCCATGCACCCTGCTATTCTGACGAGTACCAACGTTAACCGCGGGCACGCCGACGAAAGCGCCTTCGCGCAAAGCACTACTGGAGTTACCAACCATACAGGCACACAGGTCCATCAGCTTCGTATAAACATCGACCGGCAGGTTGATGAACAGGTTGAGCCATTCCGGTTTTCTGTTTTCACGGAATGTTCTGATACCTTTCGAGACTTCGTCAGAACCGGCGTCTACGTTGGGCCAGATCATGATGACGGGCATCTGCAGCTCTTCAAGAGCATACAGTACGCTTTCCACCTGCTGACGGTTGGAACCGTATTCGGTGGTAACCGGATGGTGGGAAACGAGAAGGAAAGGTTCTTTCTCGATGTCGAACCCGGAACCAAGGCCCTGGTTCTCCTGCCAGAAACGCTCCTGGCACAGACGCTCGCCGTTCTTGTGATTCGACAGAATCTCACTAACCAGATCCATACGCGGGCAGCCGACGTTAAAAACCATATCTTCAGGTTCACCCAACTTGATGATGCGCTGCTTGGCGTCTTCGTTGGCCGGGAAGTGGATGTGAGCCAGCTTGGTCACTGCGTGGCGGATGCTTTCATCAATGGTACCGGACACCTCGCCGCCCATGGTATGAGCAAGGGGAATATTCATCATGGTCGCAGCAACCGCAGGAGCCATAATGTCGAAGCGATCACCGACAACCAGCACAACGTCCGGAGTCAGGTTGTTCAGAACCATGGTCATTTCGATGATGCCCAGACCTGTGGACTTGGACATGGTAGCAGGGGTTTCACCCTCGACGATCATGTGGAACTTGGCATCGATCTCAAAACCATCTTTGCGAATGAGGTCCTCGATATTGCCGTAACGCTGAAGCACTGCGGCCCCACCAAGAACGACTTGAAGAGAAAGATCGGGGTGAGCCTGAATGGCCTTCATCAACGGTTTGCAGCTCGAATAATTAGCTCGACTACCACAAAATACACATACTTTTTTCACGATTATCCCTCACTACGCTTTGAGATCAACCAGTTACACAGTTCAAGATCAAAAGGCTCATCCACATCGACCGAATCCTGTCGGCTCATCTCATAGCAAATGGTCTTGTCACCATATATACTGTGCTTCTCTTGTAAGCATTTTGTTCTAAACGCATATACCGCCCCATTTCGGGCAAAAAATACCGGCTTGTTCTGACGCATTTCACGAAGCTCATCACGAGGCATGAACGGCTTCACTTCGTCGCCTTCCCTCACCATTGCAGATGCAGGGCTGACATTGTGCTCAACCTCAACGACACTTACGAGAGAATCTGCATCCGATGCCATGAACAATTCCAGCGCCTCGTCCAAATGCCTGGAAGTGCGCAGGGGTGAAGTTGCCTGCAGCAGCACGATGGCATCCGGATTGTAGCCCTCCTGCTCCTGCATCCACTTCACGGCATGCTCAATGACAGGCAGTGCCGGGGTATTATCTTCTGCCAGCTCTGCGGGCCTCACAAACGGGGCCTCGGCGCCAGCAGCCGTGGCAGCATCAATGATGTCCTGGGCGTCCGAAGACACGATCACCCGGTCAATGTGCTTGCAGCCTTTTGCGGCTTCAGCAGAGTGGGCAATCATGGGCTTGCCGCCCACCAATGCTATATTCTTCCCGGGAATCCCTTTGGAGCCTCCACGGGCAACGATAAGACCAAGAATTTTCATTATTTCTCCGATTCAAGCATATCCCAAGACAGGCGGATATTGTTTTCGATATCTACAGCGGCTACTTTGCCGATAACCTTCCGAAACTGTGCCGCCGGGATGCCCAGGCCAGGCTTTTTGTATCCAAGATGCTCAGGTCCGATAACTGTTCCTGCCGGAATCTCCGTAACAGAGACTATGCTCTTTTCAAACGTGGTCTTCATGGTCGACAGCTGAGCAGCCTTCTCATCTTTGTTGACCTCAGACGCCAAGGCTTTCTCCACATCCCTGATGGCCTTGACCAAGGCGGTCATCTCCTCAGGAGTGACGGAGAACTGAGCATCAGGGCCATACATGACCTTGCTCAAGGTAAAGTGTTTCTCCACCACACAGGCACCGGCTGCAACAGCTGCAATAGGCACTGCAAGGCCGAGGGTGTGATCTGAAAAGCCAACAGGCAACTGGTAGCGTTTGGCCATCTCTTTGAGTAGCCCCAGTCCAGCATTCTCTGGCTTGCAGGGA
Organism: Pseudodesulfovibrio sp. zrk46; assembly: GCF_012516435.1. NCBI lineage: Bacteria > Pseudomonadati > Thermodesulfobacteriota > Desulfovibrionia > Desulfovibrionales > Desulfovibrionaceae > Pseudodesulfovibrio > Pseudodesulfovibrio sp. zrk46. The sequence goes on along the minus strand of NZ_CP051216.1, from coordinate 2,038,016 downwards.
TAGTCGGAAGTGCACTGCATCATCAGGACCTCGCCGCCACCCTTTTTCAGGATTTCCACGGCTTCGTCGATCTCATCCCAGGAACTCATGCCACTCGACAGATAAATTTTCTTCCCAGTCTGGGCCAATTTCTCAAGTAAAGGAGTATTGGAAACTTCGCCTGATGCAACCTTGTAAGAATCGACTTCGATGGCCTCAAGCAGATCAACTGCCTCAAGAGAAAAGGGGGAAGACATGAAACCCACGCCGCATTCCTCTTCCGAGTAGCGCTTCAGCTCTCGCCAGTTTTCCAGAGAGAACCCGGTCCGGTCGAAGTATTCTTTTCGAGTTTCGTCCTTGAAATACGGTGGATTCGGAGCATCCGGCAAACTCTCAGCATCAAAGATGTGGGTCTGGAACTTGACTCTGTCGACACCGCAATCAGCAGCAGCCTTGATAAAGGCTTTGGCCAATCCAAGAGAGCCTTCATGAGTGTTGCCAATCTCAGCAATGATTTCTGTATGTTGCATCAGTTTCACACTATCTCGCTAGTTAGGATTTCCGCCACAGGCAGTTTTCAAGGCAGAACAAATTCTTACGGAACTATTTCCGTCAAACATGGACGGAGCCGCATCAGTGGCATTGACCACATTGAGCGCTTGTCCCAAATTCCTTTCAAACGAAGTCGAATCCTTCAAACTTTCAAAAAATACAGCTGTATCCGTTGGGGTATAATACTCACACTCATTAATCAGATCATCGACCAGAATTAAGGGAATGCGACACAGCTCAGCCCAGCCAGCAGTCGTCGATGCTATGGTGGCGATGAAGACATCGGCAACCGGCAGAACATTCGACAATCTCTCAGAAAGCAGCTTGATCCCGAAACGCTCCTCAAGAAATCCGTAATCGGCCGGATTCATCTTGGGATGCAGCGAGGCAAGAACCGGCCCGTCGAATCTCTCCAGCACACGCGCTTGCTTGGTCACGAAATCATACTGTTCATCCCAGGTCTTCATGCCCAACTCGTAAAAGGCAGAGACACTGAAGACGACCAGGGGCGAAGCTGAGTCAAACTGATACTTAGCAGCAAGCTCCTTTCTGACTTCATCCCTACGGGTATAAACTTCATACAGGTTGTCATGGCTGCACATACCCGTGACAACGATCTTTTCCTCGGGACACCCGCCATCAATATACCGTTCGCGGACGTTGTGGCTTTCAGCCAGCACAAAGTTGACGCCGCCACCGCCGTTCACCCAAGGGTTCTCCGGCAGGCAACCCATTGTATCGAGCGCTCCCATCACCCACGGAGGATAATAGAATCGTGGCGTCCCTGTCCGGATATCCGGCTGGACCTGCCCTGGGAACTTCGCAGCCCAACTGCTGAACAGCTTGGCATCGTATTCGGGCTGGGATCTGAACCGAGGAAGATCCATTTTGTCAGCGCCCACAGCGAAAGGAATCAGAACAGTGGGAATGCCTCGCTCCTCGCAAAGCATAACGAGCAGCGCGTCAACCACTGTACGATCTGAAACCAGACCAACGACATCAGGTTCACACCGATCAAGTACGGCTTCCAGTTCAGCTTTCAAAGACTGTTGGGAGGCTAACTCCTGTTCGATGCGGGTTTGAACCCGCCCGTTGTCGCTCAGTCGTCTCTTGTGGATATAGTTACCTATCGTTGTATTTCCCAGATAGGATTTAAGCTCAGCAAGCCAACTCCTCTCCTTTCTCACTTCAGCCCCATTACCAGCGGCTTTCAGGGAAAGAATATTGTCTGAAGGAACGCCTTCGGTAAGGAGGCATTCCTTCAGATCCTCCCGCAAAGAGAGAAAGATTGTGTTCAGTCCACCCTTGACGCACTGGTCGGCAACGAGTTTCATTTCCCGCGCCGCCGGCACCTGATGGGGAACAAACAAAACAGAGTATGGCATCATACTTTCTGGCACCTTTCGTTCGCGCTACTCTTCCCAAACCTTATGCTTCAATTCCCACTCGCCGTTCACCTTTTCCCAAAGGTGGGGAGAACGGTTGCGGTCGCACAGTTCATGGAAGTAGTCAGGATCCATCTCAAGGAAGTCCATCAGTTCAGCGAAGTACTTGTCAGGGAATTCACCATCATACTTCTTTACGAGGGCCACGCCTTCTTCCCTGGTCAGGTGCTTGTTCCTGATCTCCTGGGAGGCATCGTAAGTGGTTCGTCCGATACCGAACTTCACGTAGGTAGTGTAGTAGTGCAGATCGTCGACCTTGTCGTCGATGCTGTTGTATTTGCTGTAAGTGCCCTGCGTACGGAAGGGACGTGCAGAGAAACCGGTATTTTCTACTGCGTAGTAGTATGCTTCCTGAGGAGTCCACGGCACATAGTAGCCGAGGTAGTGCACCTCAATGTTGGATTTGGCCAGCTTGTCAGCTTCCGCGGGGAAGTATGCGGACAGTTCGTTCAAGCGAAGCCCATGGACTTCCATCAGTTCTTTGATGGACACGCCACCAAGGTAGAGGTCATCGATGTTCTTCATGCTGTAGTAGGACTTGTCACGAAGAGAGGTTGACGTCTCTGCAATGGGGTTACCGTACTCAGCCTCGGGCTCTCCGTAGAAAATGAGAGGGATGTTGTAATCAAGGGCGAGCTTGGGAGCCAGGTTCTTCTGACCGAGAATGAAGGTCTGGAACGGGTGGAGAAGATTCTCGATGGCAAGCTTGGTCAGCAGCTTATGCGCGCGGCCATTCTGATTGAACGTAATGTTGTCAAAACCACCGACCTCGACCCAATTACGGAAATTCTTGTAACCGTAGTCAGTATACATGATGGGAGGCCAGGTCACGGTCAACGGATTCATTCCGTATTTGTACTTGAGTACATGAGCGGCCAAGGCGCTATCCTTGCCACCACTGCCGGGAACGATGCAGTCATAGCCGCCATCAGACCTACGGTGTTCATCACACAGCTTGATGAGCTTCTGTTCACGAGCTTCCCAATCGATATCAACTTTCTTCTGCTCGTTGTAGCGACAGGCATCGCACACACCTTCTTCGTCGATGTGCAGAGTCGGGGTGATTCGATCTTTGGTATGCTTGAACTCGGGATACGAAGACGGCCTCTGGTTGGACATGACGCATTTTTTGCAAAAGCGCACTTCTTCCGGAAGACCAAAAAGAGTTTTGGACATTTATTTCATCTCCTCGGACTGGATGTAATTTGCTAAATTCTTATATATTGAAATTCCAACCTCACCGCTTCGTTCCGGGTGAAATTGAAATGCTGTAACATTGCCTGAAGAGCAGGCAGAACAAAAACGGACATCGCCGTACTGGCTTTCAGTCAACACCGTTTCAGGATTTTCCGGCGCGACATAGCAAGAGTGGACAAAGTACATTTCCACACCGGGTTTGACCCCTTCAAGCAGCGTCGAATTCCAACTCTCGACACTCCCACCAGAGGGAGGTTCAATGGTATTCCAACCTACTTGAGGCACCTTGTATGTACGCCCGTCTATCTCCTGCACAGGGAAATATTTAACGACACCGGGAATCAATCCCAACCCGGGATGACTTCCGAATTCTTCACTCTCATCAAAAAGCAATTGCTGCCCAAGACAAATTCCCAGCAGGCGGGTTCCCTTTGCGACGATGTCATGGATAGGTTCCACCAGATCGAGCTTCTTCAGGGCCTGCATCGCATCACCGAAAGCTCCGACTCCTGGCAGGATAACCACTTTGGCATTCAGCAGTTCCTGCTTGTCATTGGTCACGCCTGCATTCAACCCTACATAGGTGCATGCATGCTTGATGGAGAACAGATTACCTACACCGTAATCAATGATGGCGACGTCCAAGTTATGCATTGTTTCCCCCCATGCGACAGGGCAGGCCTTGGGCGCTCATTTCCCGTTTGATATCCATTATTGAACAGGATTTCCTGGAAGTAGTGGTCTGCTTGGATTTGAGAAACTCGATATTACCTTCAGTCGAATACTCACGGCCTCTGGAGGTCTCGAGCAAATAGTCTACTGCGTCGTAGTGCAGAACCGAAGCCATGCTCACGGCATCTGCCTTGCCTTCCACAACAGACTGTGCGGCATCCGCAGGGCTGCCGCAGCCACCGCCGGCAATGACGGGGATAGAGACACTTTCTGCGATCTGTCTGGTCAACTCCAGATCATACCCTTTTCCGGTGCCTTCCTGGTCGATACTTGTGACCATTAACTCGCCAGCGCCCAGAGAATGAGCCTGCTTGGCCCACTCAAGAGCATCAACACCGGTGGTTTCGCGGCCATACTCGATAAGCGCTTCCCACTTGCCATCCCCCCGGCGCACGGCCTCAATGGACACGACAATGGTTGAAGACCCAAAAGTTGAAGCAGCTTCACGGATGAACTCGGGCCGTTTAATGGCCTCGGTATTGATTGCGACCTTGTCGGCTCCAGCCCTGAGCACCTTGCGAATATCTTCGACATTTCGAAGCCCGCCACCGACACAAAGAGGGATAAGTATCTGAGATGATGTGCTGCTTATGATGTCATGCAGACTATTTCGATCGTATAGACTTGCAACGGCATCCTGAAAGAAGAGTTCATCCGCGCCTTCATTATAGTAATACTGCGCAAAATCCTCAGGTTTACCGAGGACTCTCAAACCTTCAAAATGAATACCTTTTACAAGGTTCGGCCCTTTAATATCAAGCCGTGGGATAATTCGAAAATTCATATCAGCTACGCCTATCAAGCGGTCTACATACCGTCAATTAACTGTTCATTTCACCAAACGGTGAATAGCTTTCCAATCGATCAACGAGTGTAAGCCAGCCACTTAAAATACAATTGCCTTGCCCAACAGCCCTACTCAGAGCTGCCAGGAAGATCGAAATGCACCTCATAATCGCTATTGGCCTGCTCAAAGTCCTTCATCTGACCAATATCCACCCAGTACTCGTGGACGGGGAACGCCGCAGCCTTTCTATTCAATTCAATCTGCTTATCAAACAGGGTAGGCATATCGAGGTATTCGTCTTTGGGAATCTCAGCCACAATCTCAGGAGACAGGACATACACCCCGGCATTGACGAAGAAGGATTTGATGGGCTTTTCCTGAATGGCCTGCACACGGCCTTCTTCAACCTCCACCACACCATAGGGCACCTGCATCTCAAGGTTCCTTACAGCCATGGTCGCTACGGCTTCATTGGCAATGTGAAAGTCCATCATTTTGCCGTAATCCACGTTGGTCAGCAGGTCGCCATTCATGACAAAAATGGGAGCATTTGGCACTTCAGGCAAAAGCCCCAGTGCACCGGCAGTACCCAACTGCTCTTTTTCGTGGATATATTCAATCTGGACGCCAAATTTCGAGCCATCACCGAAGTAGTCCTGAACCATCTCTGCACGATAATTCACCGAAAGGTGGAAATGCTCGAAACCGTGATCAATGAACTGGCGCAAAATGGTTTCCAGAATCGGACGCCCACCGACAGCCAGCAGCGGTTTGGGACAATCATTCGTCAACGGACGCAAACGGGTTCCAAGTCCACCAGCCATGAGTACAACATGATTGTCGTGTTTGGGGGCAGACACCATGTCGAGGAGCAGCTTCAATCCGAGCACACGCCCGTTTTCACCCACTACAGGCACCTGGCGTATTTCCTTTTCACTCATCAGGCGAAGGATATTCGCGTTGATTTCGTCCTCGCCTACAGATTGATAGGTCCGGCACATGATCCCCGTGGCAGGAGACTGGAAATCATTGCCGGCAAGAAGACCACGACGAATATCACCATCAGTAATGATACCCAGCAGGGACTCATTCTCGTCAACAACGAGTGCTATCTGAGCGGAAGATTTGTTAAGACTTTCAACAGCATCAAAGATAGTAGCATCCGCGCCAATAAGTGTTTTTCTCCAATCACGCATATTAATCCCCTTGTTTCACGTCACAAGGTAAATCGTAAAACCGTTTCATCACTCCTCCATTGAATCGCAGCAGCTGTTCAACAATAGTCGAACTGGGAGCGTCGCCTTCATAGGGATTTTTTATCTGCTTTGCAAAGGAGGAAAATTCGGGAGACAGGGCCCGCTCAAGGGCAGCGCGGATAGAATCCGCGTCAGTACCACAATCAATAACACTCTCGGCCCGCACCCTGCCCTTCTGTCGATCTCCAATGTTTACAGTAGGTACCCCAAGGCTTGGAGCTTCGATAATGCCACTGGAGGAGTTACCTACGACTCCTGCCGAGTACTTCATGGCAGATAGATATCTGACAAGTCCCAAGGACTCTGTAGAAAATCTCAGCTCAGGATTCTCAGCGGCAAACTCATCAATACGCTCATTGATGAAGCGTCCCTCGGCATCCGCATTGGCTTTAGTAAAGACAAGACGGCAGCCGGTTTCAGCCATGACGCTCAGAAAGTTGTTAAATTCAGGCAGGGTCGCTGAGGACAACGTCACAGGATGATAGGTCGCGACAAGGTAGGGCTCACTCAAGTCAAAACCGATTGACTCAGCCAACTCGCTCTTCGACATCAAGGGGACTTTCTTGATGTTCTCCACACCGGGAGAACCCACGTTAAAGACAGTCACAGGGTCTTCGCCCAGTTGGATAATCCGGCGGCGGTGCTCTTCAGTGGTGCAAAAGTGAAGCTGGCTCATCTTGGTTATGGAATGGCGAATTCCTTCATCGATGGCACCTTCTGTCACCTCACCACCATGAATATGCGCAACAGGCAACCGCATGGCCAAAGCTGCCGCGCAGACAGAGAAGGCTTCAAAACGATCTCCCAGAACGACAAGCATATCCGGCTTCAAACGCGCAAAAGCGTCGCCATATCCAATGAGGCCAAGCCCCATGGATTTGACCATGCCTACCTCGCTATCTGAACTCAGCAGCATTTCGACTTTCTCGTCTATTACGAACCCGTCGTTCTCGATTTCGGTGAACGTATTCCCGAACTCTGGGCTAAGATGACTGCCTGAAGCAAGAATGGCCAACTCCACTTCGCTTGCATCACGCAACTTCTCAAGGACACCACGCAAAAGCCCATACTCGGCACGAGTCCCCGTAAATACGCATATTTTCTTCATAGTCTTCTATCCCGCCTACCTAAGAGAGATTAAAAAACCAACATGTCGCCTTCGGAATAATCCCGATCAGCCGTACTGCCCATTACTTCATCCCAACGCATGGGGCTCACGCCACGACGCCCGGTTCGGAGTGCGCGGACATTTTCCGGGCTAAAGCTCTCGCCCTTGGCAATGTCACAGCCTGCCACCAGATACTTGCGAGCAATGTCCACATTTTCCTTTTCGGAAGGAGACGGCTCCTTGTGACCGGTTCCCAGAGCCAATTCTGTATTGCGAATCAACTTGATCATCAGTCGAAGCTCATCAGGCTCTGCGGAGGCACCGTGGTCCGGGCCTTCCATGGACTTGTCGAGGGTAAAATGTTTCTCGACCAACTTGGCTCCCAGACCAACAGCAGCGACAGCGCATTCCACTCCCAGCGTATGATCGGAAAAGCCAATTGAACAATCTGGAAATTCTTCAGCCAAAGAACGAATAGCAAGCAAGTTGGCATCGCTCAGAGGAGTAGGATACTGGGTGTTGCAATGGAGAAGGGAGATGTGATCGCGGCCAGTGCCAGCTTTTTCCAGTACAGCCACAGCCTCACGGACCTCATCCAAGGAACTCATTCCGGTGGAGAGAATGATACGTTTGCCCAGCTGCCCCATATGCCGCAGATAAGGAAGATTGGTTATCTCACCAGAGGGGATTTTCATTACATCCACGCCGAGATCGACCAGGAAATCAGCGCTACTCTCATCAAAGGGAGTCGACATGAACTGAATTCCTGCCTGCTCGCAATGGTCTTTGAGAACCTGATGCATGTCCTGACGCAACTCCAAACGCTTGAGCATCTCAAACTGGGTTTCCGTGCCTCCAAGTGCGTCTTCCTGGTAACGGGCCTTATCAGCCGTTTTCGTCACCAGTTTTTCCGCCTTGAAAGATTGAAACTTGACGGCATCAGCCCCTGCTTCGGCTGCGATATCGATCATCTTGAAAGCCAAATCCATATCACCGTTGTGATTGACTCCAGCTTCCGCAATGATGAAGACACGCTCTGAATTATCTATCGGGGTTGTACTCAAACTTCATCCCTCCAATTTCAAAGTAGGCCCCAGGCATACCGGGGTATGTGGTCGCCCTCACCCTTCGATGAATTTCTGATTCGGACATTTCCATGTCCAAAACGCACAACGCTTCCAACTCGGTTCGCTTGAACGGAGCTCGCGTCCATTTTTCGTCAGTTTCCGGAAGTGCTCCGGTTTCAGCGATCTGTCGGAGAACCTGATTAAATAATGCCAACATGGCATCGTAACTTTTAATGCTCAGCGACAGTACGGTATCGCCCTCGGTCACAGGGAACCTGGAGACGCCCACAATAACTCCGGTATCTACCCTGGGTTCCATCACATGTCCGGTAACGCCATATTCCTCCACTTCATCATACAACGCGAAGTTGAAGCATCCGATACCGGGATACTCGGGAGGGGCCGGGTGAAAATTCAGATTGAACTGCTTGGTATTAGACAGCGTTTTCGCAGGCACAATCCACGGAGAGAGCCAGGAAACCACCATGTCATAGGAATCGTTCAATAGAGCCTCAGGATACTCATCGCCCAATTTTCCCAAGAAAAAATCTACATCTCCGAACAATTGTTCAAGAAGCTCCGAGACTTCTGGGACACCAGGCTTGCCCTCTTTGGCCAGTAAAGCGACTTTCCAATCTTCGGTCATGAAATCATCTTCTCCTGGGCACTGCTAGGGATGTTCACAACACGATTGACGAGATCTTCAGCAACACTCAGATCATCTCGCATCGCATTCTTATACATGGGCAGATCAGATAGAAGACGCCAAACAGGACGCATCATCACGCCAGCTCCGTTGGCTTCTTCCAGCAGTTGATCGCGTGCGCTCTTGTCCTTCATGCCGATGGCACAAAGCCAGTAGTTGCCTTTTGACCCCGGCAAATCCTCATAGAAGTGAATCTCAGGGATGTCGGCGAAAAAGTCTCTGTACTGCATTGCCACAGCCCGCTTGCTCGCCAGAATGTCATCAAGATATTCCATCTGAGCGCAGCCAAGTGCGGCATTGATATTCGGCATGCGGAAGTTCCAGGCGACTTGGTCATGATTGAACTCCCAGGGGTGCGGCAGCTTAGCCGTTGTCATCTTGTGACGTGCAGAAGCAATCAGCTCTGGATCATTCACCAGAAGCATTCCGCCACCACCGGTGGTAATCGTCTTGTTACCGTTGAAGCTCAAGACGCCGTAACGGCCAAACGAACCAAGGTGCCTGTCATTACGGTAGCTCCCCAACGCCTCGGCCGCGTCCTCCACAAGTTCAACATCCCATTCACTGCATATAGAGACGATTTCTTCTATTTGGCAGGAATGACCAAAGACATGCATGGGAACGACCGCCGCCACTCTTTGACCAGTCGCTTTCAGAACAGGCCCATTAGCACCGGGCTTTGTTTCACCTTCAAGGAAAGCCTTCAGGGCTTTCGGGGAGAGGCCCATGGTGTCTGCATCGCTATCAAGAAAGACCGGCTCGGCACCACAGTGACTGATGGCATTGGCTGTGGCGACAAAGCTCAAGGCCTGAGTGATGACCAAATCCCCAGGCTCAACTCCGGAAAGCGTGAGTGCTGCCTGAAGAGCACACGTACCGTTCACGCATGCGATGGCCCCTGCCACTCCCGTGTAATCCGTGACCATTTCCTCGAACTGGTCAACGAATTTTCCGACGCTTGAGACAAAGGTCGTATCAACACAATGCTCAAGGTAAGCTTTCTCCTTTCCGAGAAAGAGCGGGGCGTGCAACGGGATCAGGTTCTCCTGCTCACCATAGAGCTCGCGAATAAATGAAATAATCTTATCGTTCATGACTTAGACGTTGTAGATGTTTGCCTTGTATTTCTTGATGTTTCTTTCGTCGGCAAACCACTCGGCAGTCAGTTTGAGACCTTTCTCAAACCCTTCGACTCCGCCGAATTCTGGTTCCCAGCCTGCCAACTTATTCACCTTGGAATTGTCCGCGAAAAGCCTTTCCACTTCGCTGCCTTCAGGCCTGAGACGCTGCTCGTCACAAGTAATCTCAATATCAACGCCCATGACCTTGGCGATCAGTGCTGCAGTGTCACCAATGGAAATCTCAAAACCGCTGCCGACATTGGTGACTTCACCGACGCACGCATCAGCTTCTGCCACCGCAACAAAGCCGCGAACCGTGTCGAGCACATAGTTGAAATCTCTCGTGGGGTGCAGCGCGCCAAGCTTGATGGAGCGAGCGCCGTTGGCAATCTGGGTAATGATGGTCGGGATGACCGCGCGCGCAGACTGCCTGGGGCCGTAGGTGTTGAACGGTCGGATAACAGTCACTGGTGTTTCAAAGGAGTTGTGAAAGCTCAATGCGATCTGATCAGCGCCAATCTTTGATGCAGAGTAAGGCGACTGTCCCTGAAGCGGATGTTCTTCATGAATGGGAACAAAACGAGCTGTACCGTACACTTCACTGGTGGAAGTATTCACCACACGCTCAACCCCTAGATCCCGGGCAGCCTGAACGATGTTCAGCGTGCCCTTCACATTGGTATCAACATAGGTATCAGGAGAGTGATACGAGTAGGGAATAGCAATCAAAGCAGCAAGGTGCAGGACCACATCGCATCCAGACACAGCCTGCCTGACGCCATTGGGGTCACGGATATCTCCGGAGAAAATTTCTATTTCATCCAAGATTTCCTTGGGACTGTCATCAAGCCATCCCCAGGAATTGAACGAATTATACAATGTGAATGCCTTAACATCACATCCCATCCGGACGAGATACTCGGTAAGGTGAGAGCCGATGAAGCCATCAGCCCCGGTCACAAGAATCTTTTTTCCTTTCAACTGCATATCAATCTCCTTATGGAGCTACTTCACGATCTCGGCATAGCGAGACGCCGTGTTTCCATCGAACAGGGCATCGCGTGAGAGCAAATGCCAATCATGAGTGAAATCCAAATCAGAATCCAAAGCCGTTCTCAAGGCCTGCTCCAATTGTTCCGGAGCCTTCACCTGAGAAAGGCATGTAAAGTCATCCCAAAACCCTTTGGTCACGGCTGCTACACGATAATAATCAATGTTAATGGCAGGAACTCCGGCAGCCAAAGCCCAGGTCAACGTGCTCGACGCAGACGCAACAAATGCATCAGCCAAAGGCAGCACATCGAACAGGCGCTCTTTCAAAACCTTTGCACCGTGCTTATCCAAAACATGCTTGATCTCATTCTCCCGTGCCATGGGATGGAGAGAGACAAGACATTCAACGTCAGGCAAGGCGATGCGCTCCAACAGCGCATCCATTTCTTGGCAATACTGCTTTTTTGAATCGAAATTCAGCTTAATATACTGCGGCAAAGAACAAATAACGATCTTTCGCCCCTCGGCAAGTTGATACACACTCCGAAGCGATTTCAGTCTGGCCTCACGATCCACCTGACATGCGTACAGATAATCGTACGAGACATCGCCCACTTCGCAGATTTTACTTTCAGGCACTCCCTGGGAGACAATCCGTTTACGGGTGAACTCGCTATCAACACAGACGACGTCGGCCATTCCGGTTCCACTCACCCATGAAGGCGTGAAGTTCGCTACCGACTTGTTCAACGCAACGGTTTCCGCCACCGGGAAAAATGTCACTCCGCGGTACGCATGGTTTTCAATCTCCCCGAACATCTTCTTCTTTTGGGCAGAAGAGAATCGGGTCAGTTGAAAATTGCTCAACAGACAACGCCCGTAGCGAACGCGGTTAAACCACAATTCGCCATGAGCGGAACTCCACACGAGGTGTGGCAGGACAATCTTAACGCCTCTCTTTTTGCATTCCTGAAGAAGCAGCAACAAATCGGCAGATGACCGGTCGCTTTCAGTAAAGATATAGTCGGGCTTCACTTCATCCAGGAACTTGCGATGTCGAGTCACCAACGAAGCGTGTGCCTTCATATGCTGATCGACCTTGCTCTCAAACTTACTGCCTGAAGCATCTGTTTTGAGAGCTTCGAACTTCAACTGAACTTGCTGTACGTATCTCCGTCCTGTGACGTATGCCGTCATTACGGCATCCAAGGACTTGCGGATGAGAGGATGACGCTTTGTACCCGGGCGCAACGTCACGGATTTCCGGTTCACGCAGTCGAAACCAGCCTCTTTGACGGCAACTTCCACATCGGCAAAAGCTGCACCTCCAGGCAGGTAAAAGACCATCCTTGCATCAACAAGCGGTGCCATCATCTTGGCCAACGCCAAAAGATCACGACAATGCTTAGCTGCAAGGGCGTAAAACGCAATCGTCTTCATCCCTATCCCTCATCTCCGAGGCGACGGACACGCTGCATTTCACAGGTATCGCCATGCTCTGCATAATCGGCCAAAGCCTGAACCAACAGACGAGCGTTATCTTCCTGGGGAATATCAACCATACGAGCAAAGATGCGGTCAAAGTATCCGCGGTAAGAGACGTCAACAACCGTCTGGAAATACTTTTTCACCTTCTCCAATTCCACAGTGCCCATCTCATCAAGTTTCTTGAAAAAGTCCACGCATTCTTCATAGGAATCAACACGATGAACACCTTCACAGAAACGGTACCAGCAATGCCCAAAGATCATGGTCTGTTTTCCTCTGACCACGGCCTCCCAGCCAGCAGTTCCTGTTGCGGTGGCAACAGCCTGTGCACCGTCAATCAGTTCAGTGGACGAAAGCTCAAGGGGCATAATTCGGACGTTATCCACTTTCGCGATATCGTCATAGAAAGTGCAGCTTCTGGACCTAAAGAACGGCTTTGCTCCATTGAGGACAACAGGGTGCTCTTTCACATACAGAAGCCACCCTTCAGGAAGAGCCTTGCTAATGGCTTCGACCATCAACTGGGAATGCACCCACTGACCGGCGCATGGGGAGGTGTTCATCTCTGGCTGGTAGCTGAGAGCAAAGAAAACATAGGGTTTGTCGTGCTCCGGCTTGGTGGCAAGAGAGTCGTAGTGCCTACGGACCCACATCCTGCGGAGAGTGGATAAATCCCTGTAGGTGTAATAGCCGAACAAGCCAAAGAAGGATTTCTCGAACGGCTTACCGATCTTTTTCATGTTGCTCGGGGGAACGCCGTTGGTCAACCTCTTGAAGTAATACAAGAAGTCGTCGAACCTCTCTCGGGCTTTCTTGGACAACGAAGTATGAGCAGAAGCCAGCTTGCCACCGATCTTCTTCTGGTAATGGACCTCATGAACACTTGAGGCAGAGCCGGTAATCTTTGAAAAGTACTCTTCTACATCCGGGGTGTACTGAACTTTGAAATCATCCCCAGCTTCAAGGCGTCGGGTATACTCTTCCTTGAGAAATTCAAAACCGGAGCCGTAGCTTTCCATCAGATAGATGTATCCGGGAATGGCAACACGCCCCCAGAAGGCTGTCTTGACGCCCTGCTTCTGGCAGATCTGGTAGAGGATATAGTCATATCCCATATGGGGGATGGTATCGAACAGGACCAGCTCAGGCTTGAAGTGGTTCACGACCTCCAGCCAGTATCGCAGCAACTGGTGGAACAGACGAACGCGGTCAGGATAGCCGAAGGTTTCCAGCACGTCATACCTGTCGCACATCTTCAGGAATTCACTCTCAACATCAGCATATTCATTGAGAATGGAGGTTTCCAGGGGGATGGCTTCCATCTCGGGAAGGCCGGTTGCACCAACACCACGAAGGGCCTTGGCCGCATTATGTACGACAGTATTGGGGAAACGCTCTCTGATAGCAGGCTGCCCGGCTCGACCAAAGGTCCAATATGCAATATCCCAGCCATGTTCCTGTTCAAGGGTGCGTACAATGCCTTCCCAAAAATTAGGCATCATTTCCATCAAAAACACGCGCATATCTAGAGAACTCCCGGTGCAGCTTCAAGGGCATGCACATCTATGATTTTATCTGCAAACCGCATGATCGCCTGACGGTGCGAAACAGCGATGACAGTCATTCCTTTTTCTTTTGCGTACCGATGAAGATTCGCAAGGATCAACTCTTCATTATCCTTATCCAAAGCACTCGTTGCTTCGTCCAGAATCAAAACATCTGGCTCAAGGGCCAGTGCTCTTGCAATGACAATCCTCTGTCGCTGGCCACCGGAGACCTGACCGCCTCCTTCTCCAACTTCAGAGTCGAGCCCCTTGCTGAGCTGCTTGTCAATCTCATGAAAGCCTGCGACTTCGAGCGCCTCTTGAAGAGTTGCCTCATCGGTAACGCCCACGACTTCCATATTTTCACGAATAGTGCCGCTGAACAAACATGGAGATTGTGAAACAAAGCCGATTCGCTTGCGCCAGGAACCGATGTCGTAAGCATTAATATCCTTGCCGCCGACTGTAATTTTTCCGGAACTCGGATCTATCAACCGGACAATCATATTGATCAAAGTAGACTTACCTGCGCCAGACTTACCGATAATGACAGACAGATCTCCCTTCGGGAGTGTGCAACTGAAGTCTTTCACGACATTGGCACCATCAGGGTAGGCGTATGATACGTTCTCGAAGACAATATCGCCGTCGATTGACTCGATACTTTCACGCTCCCGAGATCCCTCTCTCGGCATATCGCCCTGAAAAACTTTCCAGAGCAATTCTAGAGAAGGGAACTTTTTCGACAATGTCATCCACGCGGTGGACATCTTCATAATTGCGGTTGCGAGGCGGTGAAAAGCCAAAGCAAAGAACCCCAACAAGGGGATGGCGGCCTCCGGAGAAAGCCCTACGTTCTGCGTGTAGTGCATAAGCAGCCCGCCAAAGGCCAATGCAACGATCACATGGGCCGAGTTACTCGGAACCGCAGAGAGGAATACGGACAGAACTGCAAGCCTGATAAATTTTAAAGACTCTTTTTCATACTTGCCCATGAATGAGGGGGCCAGTCCAAGCATTTTCACATCACGAATAGAACTGAAAGCCTCGGACAAATAGGAAGTGAGAACCTGCTGCACTTCAATGAGCCGTCTGCCAATCATGACCATGTACTTGGATCCGAGCCACCTCGAGACAATTATACCAACGATCGCAACCCCTGTGGCGAACAGGGCGATTTTGACGTCGGCAAAAAAGATGGTCGTATAGAGAGACAAAAACACCATGCCCTCAAAGAACATATTGGCACTTTGGACAAGAAACCCGCCTGAGGACGCAGCCTCGGTGGTAATATTATGGAGCAACTCTCCATGCTTTTTTCTTTGAACGAACTCATACTTGGCATTGATGTATTGATCATACATCTTCATACGAAGACTGAGCCTGATATGGTGAGCGAGCTTGGCCTTGTAGCACTCTGCAAAGAGCCCAAACAGGAAGCGGAAAAACATCACTACGATCAGGATTCCGACGACACTGTAAATCAATGTCATCTGATCGATGCCTGCTGTCATTTCCTCGAGCATCTTCACGACGGAGCCACCACCACTTCCACCTGAAATAGCGGAAAGAACGGGTAACACAAGCGTGATGGAAACGCTCTCCAGCAAGGAGGCGATCAGCAGCAAAAAGACAAACAACAAGAGACGTCCGCGATAGCCTTCGGAAAGGGCCCAAGCGAACCTGAAGAGAGCTTTATGCCCCATTACACCACCTTCCAATTGGGACGTTTCAGAAACACATCACGGCTTGCCTCAAAATCCTCAGGAGTAACGTCCATTACTCGAACCTTACGGCTGATTTTGCCTTCCACGATCCCACGTAGCTCGTTCAGTCTCTCTCTATTGATATCACCGACAACGAGGACATCGATAAGCCCCGAATCCTTGCCGACTGCATAGTCGTCAAGGATGTATGCAGCCTCGACGCTGCCAAGGCTTTTGATAACCTCATCAATCAGCTTATCTATCCCTAGAGACTTTCGAACAATCGAAGACACTTCCGGGAAAAAAGGATGCTTCTTGTTCGCTCTGAAATACACCGAGCGCCCACTCTGCTCTCGAACGAGGTATCCGGCTTCACTCAAATTATCGAGCTCAACCTTCAACGAGTTGGGGGACAACTCGAACTCAGAAGCCAATTCCCTGAGATAACAGGACACTTCTGGATTCAAGAACAACTTCAACAGAACCCTGATTCTGGTTTTTGAGGCAAATAACTGTGCAAGCATGCACATGGTTGTACAAGAAAATTGTACAAACTTCAACCACACCCCATCTCATAATGCAGTCGGCTACCAGCACACGTTATAGACACGTCCCCCTTAAACTGCTATCCACGCCAAGATATTTCTTAATTAAAAAGCGCCATTCTCAATACACGAGGCCACAAATGAAAATCTTGCTAGTAGTATACGACAATCTTTCCGATACACATCACTTCCCCATGGGACTCGGCTACATCGCTTCTGTCCTTAGAGAAGCAGGCCATGAGGTTGTCATTTACAGCCAGGACTTCCACCACTATCCGGACGAACATCTCACGGAATACCTGGATGAAAACAAGTTCGACGTCATCGGATACAGCACTATTGCTGGATACTACCAGTACAGAAAGACCCTCGCGGCCGCTGAAGCAATCAACAAGTCCAAAAACAGGCCTTACTTCATTCTTGGCGGACACGGCCCGGCACCGGAACCGGAGTTCTATCTCAAAAAAACCCAGGCTGATTGCGCGGTCATCGGTGAAGGTGAAGAGACGATGCTCGAGATCATCGACGCTCTTGAAAACAAGAAACCCTTCTCTGACATCCTGGGAATTGCCTACCGGGAAGGCGACGATGTTCACATCACTCCTCGCAGACCTGTCATTGAAGATATCGATGCCATTCCCTTCCCGGCCTGGGACCTCTTCCCCATCGAGTACTATCGACAAAAGAGGATGCCCAACTCGCTTTCCACAGATTTTGTCATGCCGGTTCTCTCCGGTCGTGGCTGCAAGTTCAAATGCAACTTCTGTTACAGACTGGACCCGGGACAGCGAATCCGTTCCGACGAGTCCATTTTGGAAGAGATCGAGCGTCTGAAAAAAGACTTCGGAATCACCTACATTGTCTTCATTGATGAGCTCCTCATGTCTTCTGAAGAGCGAACGATATCGTTGTGTAATGCAATGATTAAGAACAAGACGAACGTGAAGTGGTGGTGCAACGGCAGGCTCAACTACGCCAAACCGGATGTTCTTGCACATATGAAGAAGGCCGGATGTGTCTTCATCAACTACGGCATCGAATCCATGGATAATGATGCTCTCAGGAACATGAACAAGGCCCTCACCGTTGATCAAGTATATAAGGGCGTTGACGCCACCCTCGCAGCAGGACTCAGCCCGGGACTCAACATCATCTTCGGTAACATTGGTGAAACCATGGAAACCCTGAAGAGCGGTACCGAATTCCTGCTCAAATACCTTGATGGGTCGCAGATGAGAACGATCCGTCCCGTCACCCCATACCCGGGTTCTCCTCTCTACTATCACGCAATCAAAGAAGGGCTCATCAAAGACGTCGAAGACTTCTACGAGAACAAGCACCTCAACTCTGATCTACTGGCGGTCAACTTTACAACCGAGAGCGAAGAGGACATCTACCGAGGGCTGTTGGAAGCCAATGAACAGCTCATCAAGTCCTACTACGACAAGCAGGTAGAGAACGCTCTTTCATCCATGCGGAGCCTGTACCTGGACAAGAACGTTGCCTTCCGAGGCTTCCGCCACAGATAGCATCTGCGAGAAGAGAACATGCACAACAACGAATCTCACGCAGGTGACATTGAACAGAAAAAGCGGTTTCGCTTTGGTAAAAATTGGCGCAACTTCCTGTCACAACTGACAGAGGCCAGAAAAGCAGAAGCCGAGAAGTCGCTCAGAGAGCTCCTTGAAGTGGACACCCTTGAGGGGAAAACCTTTCTGGATATCGGCTCTGGCAGCGGTCTCTTTTCGCTGGCAGCCGCCAGAATGGGTGCCAAAGTCCGCTCTTTTGATTTCGATCCTCAGTCTGTCGCTTGTACGTCGGACTTGAAGAACAGCTTCGCTCAAAGGGACAACTCATGGGAAGTCAGCGAGGGATCGATTCTCGATCAAGCCTTTGTTGACTCACTTGAGCAGCACGACATTGTGTACTCCTGGGGCGTTCTTCACCATACAGGCGACATGTGGACTGCCATAGACAACGCGCAATCCTTGGTATCTCCGGGAGGCAAACTGATCATTGCTCTTTACAATGATCAGGGCTTTAAAAGCAGACTCTGGACCAAACTGAAGAAGACATACGTTCAATCAAGCCCATTCTTTAAGAAGGTTATTTTGTACTCCATGGTGGCTGGCATGGAAACCATGTATGCCACTGCCAGGGCAATCAACGGGAAGAATCCCTTACCTTTCAAGGAATGGAAAGAATACCAGAAGAACCGCGGCATGAGTAAATGGTACAACTACATCGACTGGATCGGAGGCTACCCGTTTGAAGTCTCCAGGCCGGAAGAAGTGTTCAACCACTTGCGAGCCAAAGGGTTTCAATTGGAACACCTCATCACATGCGGTGGAGGCCACGGCTGCAACGAATTTGTTTTCGTCAAGAAATAGCCAAGCCACATATTTTTGAAATCTAAAGCGGTTTACGAGAATGTCTCGTAAACCGCTTTTCATTTCATACTTCATTCATTGATTACAGATCGAATTCTAACCCAACATGATTTGGCGTCCCTTATACTTAACCGGATTATCCACGATGCCCTTCACTCATTTATCCCATACTCGAATTCAGGCAGTTCGTCCTTGGAGGTATTGGCGTCGTCGAAGCGGAACACTACGCACAGTCTGTCTGTAGGCATGCTGATGACGCCCGATAGATGGGGCCTTGTTTGAAGGTGTGATGAGGCTGCGACGTTGCGCTATTTACCGCGCAGATTGTCCACTTACAGATTTTCTTTTCGAGCGAATCAATTTCTTTTTCATCGTAAGCCGCCTTTTCTCTCATTCAAAGAAGAAAATCATGCTCTATTTCCGCCGAAGCCGCATGTTATAATCTTATACTACCGTCCCGAAAACCCCCTTCAATGCATGGTCCCGATGCCCGGTTTCTGCTATGTATGCAGTAGCCTTTTTTTGGGGGAGGAAACTATGCCAAACATATGTTCACGCCTAATTATGGCTATGGTTATTGCATTATTCATGGCGGTTGGAGCCGTTCACGCCGGGAGCAATGATGGCTTTTTGCCGCCCAAGGTGTCGCTCCTGTCAGTGGAAGACACTATCGCCTGGAAAGACATCCCGAAAGACTTGCGCCCTGCCAACCCGTACGAGGGGGCGAGGGAACTGCCGGGTGAACGCCTCGGGCTTATCGGGCCGATCATCGCCAAGGGTGGAGCGGGGAAAAAACCGTACATCGTGGTCTTTGATGCCGCCGGGACATTGGTCGGTGGCATGCTCATGAAAGAGGTCAAGAAACGCCCCGACCAATTCCGGTATTTGCTGCAACGTGCTCTAGAACGAAGCCAGGCACAAAACGGTGCGGCCCTTCAATTCATGCGCCAGCGCGGCACGCTCAAGGACTAGGAGGACGCCATGAAATATTTCCTGAAAGTTCTGCTGGTCGTGACCGCGCTATTCATTATTCCTATCCTCTGTCACTCCGCTGACACCAAGACCCCGACCACCAAGGAGTTCGCCCGAATGGTATCAGATTCGGCAGATGCTCTGAGCAAATTCAACACCACGGGGCTGGAGCAAACCGGTGCCGGATGGCTGGTAGGCGTAACACGCTACGGCATGGAACAGGCCGGCATGACGGTCTGGAATAGTGAATTGCAGGTGTTGGGTTTCGGAGAGACCGCCACCTTCAGCGATTATTCCACCATTCTCAAATACGAATGGCTGCCCAAGGCCGGTTCGGAAGACGGTTTTCTCCTTGTGACGTCCACTTGTAGCAGCGAAGCCGAAGACAAGCCTTCCGGAACGGTCATGTTCAAAATACCAGTCACAAAGAAAGGCTACGAATACAAGGTGAGCAAGCCCGAGAGGGTCGTGGTAACTTCCAACATTGGAGACAATCCTGTTGTCTCCAGCACAGTTCACTACACTGCTTACGGCAAGGCCATGAAGGTGCCTGGGACCATGAACCCACCCGACAGTACGGACTGGCTGTGCGAAGAATGCGACAAACTCGAAGAACTGCTCGCCAAATACAAAGGCAAGATGGGCGAACTCAAACAGGAACGGAAAACCGCGCCCGAAAAAAGCGATATGACGGCCTACGGCAAAGATGCCTATGATCAGGCAATCTACATGCTGGGACAGGACATCAAGAATACCGAGGCCCGCCTCAAGGAATGCAAGGAAGCCTGTGCGACCAAGCGCACCACCGCTGTTGCCTCGGACCTCTCGCTCAATGCCAGGGAGAAGTATTGGAGTAAGTGGTACGGCGGGCCGATCAGTTATGACATTTATTACTGCGATCATGGCGAATGTCTGACCGCCGTTGTCGGCGACGTGAACGGAGCGGACCTGCTCAATGATCTCGAGATGTTTGACTTTGCCTCGCCCGGCACGGTTGCAAAAGAGATCGAGAAAGACATGGCAGCAGTCAAGGCCACGGAAAAGGAACCGCTCAAACTCGTAAAACCGGAAGATTCGGTCATCCAGTATCTGTCCGACCCGTTCCTGAATCCCAAAAGTGCGCCCTACAACATGCTGTCGGCACGCATACAGGACATCGCCATCATGCTCGAAGGCGGCGCTCTGGCAGTCGAAATAGGATACAAGATAGGTCAACGACACAAGGGGATTTCCCTTGAGGGCTTTCCCCCATGGATTGGAGCATACAATGAGGCCGAATTCCTGTTCAGTGGTTTGGATTTGGGATTTGGCAAATTGTCGATAGATGTCGGTTCTGCTGCTGCAGGTGCGGCAAAAGGAGCAGGCGCCAGCGATGCTGAAGCTCGGCGTCTGGGAGCACGGGCCGAGGCTTGGACCGGCGGCACACCTGCTGCTACCGGCAAGGTACTCTCCGGAAACGCCTTGAAGCCAGACTCTTCTGCTGGCAACCCTGACGTGAAATTTGCAGACAGTGATTTCACCCCGTCCCTTATGGAAGATAAACCGCCCAGTGAGTATCGAGGAATGCGCAGTTCAGGCGGCGATGGTCTTTGTGTGGCAGTGGAAGGAACCAGCGAACTGGTGCTGGGTATCTCTCTTGACGATCCGCCTAGCAGCTCCTCAAAGATACGTTTTTCATTGGCTGACTCAAAATCAGAACAAGGAGTCGATGAAGACATCTTCGGCGACTTGATGAAACGCCGGCGAGCCCAGCAGTTCACGAGCGGCTCCTTGTGGGAGAACCACTTTGCCCCGGATTGTGAAACACAGAAATGGGCTGGAGGAAAGTGCACTGACCCGAGGACCGAAGACGATGAGTTATGGGAATCTCTTAACTCCGTTCTCTTTGAGAAAAATCTCAATCGCGACGTACAAACCAGAGTCGTCCCCAACGACCCCTTGTTTGCAGAACAAAAGAATGCCGACACAACCGATGCCTCCGATGTCGCCAAGAAAGGAGTTGGATTCCTTTTCGGCGCGCTGACCAAAGGGACGATTTCCGTGGGCGGCGACGATGACGACGAGGTTACATGGCAGTGGTACATGCCGGTCATCGGCATGAAGCCTATTGGCAAAGGCTCGGCATGGGATGTGTTCGACGGCACCCGCCCCAACGTAACAGTGGCAGTCATTGATTCCGGACTGGATCTCAAGCACCCTGATCGCCCCAAGTACCTGTGGAAGAACCCGCGAGAAATTCCAAACAATGGCAAGGATGACGACGGCAATGGATATGTCGACGACATTCACGGCTGGAACTTCCTGAATGAGAGCCCTGACGTGCAGGACGACTATGGGCACGGCACGTTTGTGGCTGGCATCATCGCGGCTGCCACAAACAACGGTAAAGGCATCGCAGGCATAAACCCTGGCGCGCGGATAATGACGCTGAAGGTCACTGGCCGCGACAGTTTTGCCAAGAGCCTGAACATCTACCGCGGCCTCCGATACGCCGTGGACAATGGAGCCAAAGTCATCAACATCAGTCTCGGCAAAAACGATATCTCGCATCTGGAGCAGATCGGCATCAACTACGCATGGAACATGGGCTGCCTCGTGGTGGTCGCCGCGGGCAATCAGGCCGGACTGGTAAGCGAGTACGGCCCGCCCGGCGTGCCACGCGCCCTCTCTGTCGGCGCACTTGATGCCGATAACGAAAAGCGGGGAACCTCAAACCTTGGCCGCACCGTGGTCATCTCTGCACCGGGAGAAGGCATTTACTCACTGACATCGAGTACCGGCAAACGCGATGGTCGCATCATCCCCATGGGCGCCAGCGAATACCATACGCTAGACGGCACTTCGTTCTCGGCCCCCATGGTAGCTGCCGTGGCATCGCTCAAATGGGCCATGGATCCGAAGCTCACCAACCGCCAAATCGCCAATCTGCTCATGGCAACAGCCAAGGACATCGGCAATAAGGGCTGGGATGTACGAACCGGAGCAGGCCTGCTTGATGCTTACGGTGTAATGAAGGGCGACGGTAACAAGGCCCTGGGCGTCCGCATCACCGACCTGATCATCGGACGTAAAAAAGGCAAGCGCAAGGCGCAGTGGGTAGATCTCTATGGCGTGGTCAGTGGCCCGGTGAAGTCATATACCGTGTCCGTAGCTGACGGTCGAAATCCCTCCCAAAACAGCTACAACCAGGTATGGGGACCGGTCCCTGCTCAGGTCGATAATAATCTGCTCTGTCGTATCCCTGGAAAGCTCCTTGGCAGCCGCAAATGGACCTTCCGTATTGAAGCAAAAGGGATGGACGGTAACACCAGAACCATAACCATGGGCTTCGACAAGGACGGCAAAGTCCTCAAGTAACCCATTCATAATCTAGACCGGGCGGATGACTTCCGCCCGGTTCTATGCTCAAAAGGACTTACTCATTGCTAAGAACAGCAATGAACATCTCTCGGGTGCCCATTGCGCAAGAACAGCACATCATCATAGGATGATAACGTGGAATTCAAGCTCTACTCTCAATACGCTCTGCCCAGTCATCACCTCGTTTGGACAAAAAATGCCATCAGCACCAACCAGGCTGACCCATTCTGCTCCACCCCGGCATGGCAGATAACATTTCACGATGCTTTCGCCCCAGGACGCCGTCTTCTGATAGAGTCTTCTGACAACTCTCATATTGCTTTTGCAGAACATATTGTCTCGCCGACTGAGGTATATCTGACCCCCATCGAGTCTCACTGGTGCTTCGGATGTCCCCTGCTGGGAAAGCATGCTGTGGAAATGCTGATATCCTTCCTGCCAGACATCGAAAACAAATACGCAACTCCACCCAAGATCCTCGTCAGTGGAATACGTCCCGATGGAGTATTGTCCCAAAGGCTTATTCAGGCCTTTGCCCCCAAATTTGACATCTACATATATAATTCAAGCACTCAGGGAGTAGCCTCACTACAAAACGGCTTGGATGGATATCTTTCTCGCCGGTCCGGCAACCATCGCAAAAAGCTCAAAAAACAGGCCCGCCGTTCTACCGAACTGGGCATTTCCTATGAAAGAGTCTGTCCTATGTCAGCTCAAGAGGCAGAAGCGACATACTCCCGCATGATCCAGGTTGAGCTTACGAGCTGGAAGGGAATCGAAAAGTGCGGCATGGCAGAAACTCCTGCAAGAGAGTTCTACGACATCATGCTTAAACGACTGTCTGCTTCAGGAGATGGACGCGTCATTTTTGCCAAACACGAAGGCAAGGACATCGGTTTCATCTTTGGAGCCATGGCCGGAAACATCTATCGAGGACAACAGTTTAGCTATGACGATCAATGGAAAGACTATTCCATCGGCAATCTGATGCAAATCGAAAAAATCAGATGGCTCAGCGAGGAAGGCGCCAAGCGCTACGACATGGGCCCAGTGTCAGGCCCACAGATGGAATACAAAACACATTGGACAGAAAAACACCTTCCAATCCAAGCCTGGCTTCTTGTTAAAAAATAACAGCAGAAAAGGGCCAAATCCTCACTCACTCGGTTTGTCACTGCCGCATTCTCCATGGGAAAGACAAACGACAAACAACAGATATTGGACCAAGTAACGGCCAGTGGATCTTACGCAAACAAAAAAGCGGCTTACGATTTCCATCGTAAGCCGCTAATTTCATTCTGGTACCAGGGGAGGGACGTGAATAAATATTTCATACTATTGATTTAACACAGTATCCTACACTCGAAAAACAATAGTTACGCACAAAGTTACTCACACCATCAAATAACCCATCGCATATACCATTCCCATTTTCTCAACTACATAGATTGACGAAAAGGGCGAATCAAAGCAATCCAACAATTCCCTGCTGCTTTCTCATCTTTTTTATCAAGCTAATCTGCTTTGCAAATTCTGGATTGGGCTCCATGTGAGTGTGCATGAATTGCTTCGAATGACAATCAGCGCAAAGGACCCTCAAATTGCTATGGTGGTTGTTTTGTCCATTTCCATCGACATGATGTAAATGTAAGCACCCCTTACTACTGCTGCAATCCACTCGACATATTTGACATTTATACTTTTCAGCCTCTTTGTAGCGCGTCGCAACCTCTTGGTGATCTGGCGAATATGCTTCGCTAGTGATTACTTGCTCCGTTTTAAGAATAGTCTTGGGGATTTCTGGCTGGAAGCGTTTAAAAAACTCTTTCAAAGAAAACGGCGATGGAAGCATGCCTCTGTCTGCTAAGATTCTTTTACAATTGGTACAAAGTTCAAGTTTGAGTTCCAGTTCGCGCACTTTGTAGCCAGATTGATCGATAACCGGGAACACCCCATCACTTCGAGTCGTAGAAACATATCGGCTCAATCGACCACCAGATATCATTTGCTCAATTGTGTGGCAGTTGCAAAGGTGGAAACGATACTCTGACGTCTTGCGGTAATGATCAATACCCTGCCTTTGTTTTTTAATATATGCACACGCCTTTAGACCGTTGACTTCTATCGTGCCGTCTTTGCCGATAGTGACTTGTGCCTGATTCAAAGGGACAGCCTCAAGCTCTAACCTTTTACCAAAGGATAATTGCGGATTTTCGACTTCAACCTTTTGAACTTTGACAATCTCACGAATAAATTCAACAGGCTTTAGTTCGGGAATTTTCTCGATCCCCATTTTGAGCAGTAACTCTTTTACCTCCACACATTTAAGATAATCTGGAAGCTTCATCGCTCAATTTCCATGATGATTTCGACAATTTTCTGTTCAGCATTTGTTCTAGTTCTAAACTCAACTCTTCTAGATAATGCCTTTTGCTCGACACCAGTCCCATCAGTAACCAAATGGCTAGATGAAAGCCCATTTGCGGTAACATACTTTCTCATTCTAGCCCTTTGCTCAGCATCCCCCGTAATTTGATAGCAATACTCTAAAACAGATCTCGTTCTATCTTGTGAGAGAGCCATGTTATTGAAATAAGCGACCTCTTTTGAAGCCTTGCCATTATCCCATTCTGAAGAAGTATGCCCTTCGATCCTTATCTCGCTAATACTATCCGCGTATTCTGGAGAAAAAAGGATGTTCAGATACCGAGGGAAAAAATCGTTGAGTATGGCTTTGAAGGCAGGTGTGACGTCTGAACAGCCAGATTGGAATAAGACCTCTGGCTCCATAAACTTGACTGACAAAGTATCAGGATCGATCTCAGCTTTCCATTTAGGTAGGTCTGTTTTGAACTCATTCATCAAAGATTCGTACAAACTGACTTGTGTCTTTTGATAAGTAACGGCCACCTTTTCAATACGCTTTTTCCCCTGCTCGACATTGTGCATGTAAGCAATGGCTATAAGGAGAAAGACCAGCATCAATCCCGACATCAAATCAGAAATTGTCGGCCAGTATCCCTCTGAGTCAGACTTAGTTCGTGCGAACATTGCCATTCTCCGCCAGTACAATCACCTCGCGTAATCTTTCAGTAAGCGGAGTATAGTCTGACACAAACTGATTTGAGAGTGCCGTAAGAGCTCCAGCAAGAGAATTGAGTGATTTAGTAAGCTCTTCTTCAAGCGCCTTCTCGATGGCCTCCACATGCTCCTGAGTCCCTTTTGCGAGAAGATCAAAACCTGCTTTCAATTCCTTAGTTGAATCCTTCACAAATGCATTTGTAGTTGCTTGTAACTCTTCAGACTGTGCAGAGAGAGTATCTGTAACTTCTTCAACTCCAGATTCAATTCTATCAGTGACCTCACGCACAAATTCATTCGTCTTCAACTGCAACGAACCAATGTCGGTTATTATTGTATTCATTTTTTCGGATATAGTCGGCACGACCTGCGAAGCTTCACGACCAACATCACGAATGGATTTGATGGACTCTTCCAACAGTAAATTCTGGCTGGAAAGAGCTTTAGAATGCTCATCAAGCTCTGAACCTGATGTAGAGATCGCCGTCAAACTAAGATCAATGCTTTCAAAAGAAGAATCGAGTTCACCAAGTCTGGAGGCGATTTCAGAAAAAGTCCGCCGCAATTCTTCCACCTGGGTCAAAGTCTCACGAAGCTGCCCCTGATTCTTATCGATAATTGTCTTGTATTCCTGCTGCCACTCATTCAGCCGTATCGTGGAGTCAGAGAGCTCCTTAAAGGATTCACTAACTAATTCATTGAGCATCACATTAAATTTATCAACGACCTGTTGCAGCTCAGAGATAAGAGACTCAGAAGCCATTTTGGAAAACTGCTCTGCAAAATCCTGAAAAGCCGCCTTAGTTTCACGTCTACTGTCTATCAGCTCCTGCCGAATTAATTTGACCTGTGACACCAAGGAATACTCTTCATCAGATCTGAAACAAGACACGATGGCGGATTCAATTTTTTGCAAACTTTTGATCGGGTCGTCTGATCCTTGAGGCTTCCTGTCATCTCGAATTGCATAATACCCCTTCAATACAATGGAAGTGGCCATACCCAGCAGAGAGGTTGCAAAAGCTGTTTTCATCCCACCAAGAAGTCGAGGGATGCTCCCAGAGATGTCTGACTCCTGAAAACCAAGAAGTCCTATAAAAATGCCCGTAAATGTTCCAAGAATACCCAGAGAGATCGCTACACCTGGAAGAGAGGAAGTAAATCGACTCCTTTCTCCTCCGCCTTTCACCAATCCCAACCCCAAGCAAACAGCTATTGGAACGAAGAAAAACATATTCGCCTCAGTCAGCAGTGATGCCCACTCAATATTCATAGCAACCTCCTCGGCGCTGTAGCGGTTGATTTATGTATATGTGTAGCCACATATATTGCGCAAAATTGCATATCAACACCCCGTCACATATTCAAGTATGTTATGCAATTATGACTAATTACCAGTCATTACTGGCAGGCGCTAAGCGCTTGAAGCACGGAACAAGAAGTCACTCGAAGAACGACACCAAACAAAAAATAGTCAACCATATCAAGCGATACCAACAACAGAAATGTCCATAGATGGCTTGCGCTTATTCCTTCTTTGGGTAATACCCAACAAAGTATATATTTCCTGCGCTGATAGCGCCTTTACAACAGGAGCCACAATGACTGCCCTTCAAAAGATACTCGACACCTTCCGTGAAACCGCCACCAGCGAACGCGAGAAAGGCACCTACTTTGAAGAATTGACTATCTGCTACCTCAAAAATGAAGCCACATACAAAGACCTGTACAGTGATGTTTGGACATATGCGGAATGGGCGGAGCTTGAAGGGCTTGAGGGGACAGACACAGGCATTGACCTTGTTGCTAAGACGAGAGGCACGGATGAATTTCACGCAATCCAGTGTAAACTCTATGCTGAAGATCACACGCTCCAAAAGAAAGATATCGACAGCTTCTTTACTGCTTCCGGCAAAACTAATTTCTCCCGCCGAATCATCGTTTGCACGACCAATAAATGGAGCGGGCCCGCAGAGAACTCTTTGAGCAATCAAAATCCTCCGGTTTTCAAAATCGACTTGCACGATCTTGAAAACAGCCAAATCGATTGGTCGCAATACCAACCAGATTCCGAACCGATTATTAAGGAAAAGTACGACCTTCGAGATCACCAAAAAGCCGCTTATGACGCCGTTGAAAAAGGGCTGAAGACGACAGACCGAGGCAAGCTCATTATGGCTTGCGGAACCGGCAAGACCTTCACCAGCCTAAAAATCGCTGAAGGACTGGCAGGCAAGGGAAAGCGAGTCCTATTCATGGTGCCAAGCCTTGCCTTGCTTTCTCAGACCCTCACAGAATGGACACAACAGAGCAAAACGCCCCTGCACAGCTTTGCCGTATGTTCGGATAGTGACGTCGGCAAAAAGCGTAAAAAAGACGATGACAGCGTACAGGTGTTCGCCCATGAGTTGCGCTACCCTGCCACCACGAAAGCAGACAAACTGGCGAGGGCAATGGAAAAACGTCACGACAGCGAGCACATGAGTGTTGTGTTTTCCACCTACCACTCAATCGATGTTCTCAGTCGGGCACAGTATGAACACAACTTACCAGAGTTCGACCTTATTATTTGTGATGAAGCGCATAGAACTACGGGCGCGACTTTTGCTGGAGAGGATGAAAGTAACTTCGTCAAAGTCCATGAGGACCGCTTCCTTAAAGGCGCAAAGCGTATATACATGACCGCAACCCCGCGCCTTTATAGTGACACAGCTAAGACCACCGCCGAACGCGATGACATAGTGCTTTGCTCCATGGACAATGAAGAACAATACGGCAAAGACCTATATACCATTAACTTCTCCGAAGCGGTCAAACTCGGACTGTTGTGTGATTACAAGGTGCTGGTTTTATCCGTTGACGAAACTCATGTTAGTCGCCGTATTCAGAGTTTGCTTTCTGACGAGAACAACCAGCTCAAAGTTGACGACGCCGCAAAAATAATTGGTTGCTGGAAAGCTCTTTCAAAACAGGACGTGACCGCCGACCTTGTAGACGATTCCGACCCAATGAAACGGGCGGTTGCCTTTTGTCAGGTTATCGAGATTGCCAAGAAAGCACGGAAACACAAGGTCAGCTCAAAAAATATTGCTGGCATGTTTCAGCAGGTAGTGGCGAGCTATCAAAAGACCGAAGATGACGAACTAGCCTCCACTCTTGCCTGTGAAGCCGAACATGTAGACGGCTCCATGAACGCCAGTGAGAAGGAAGAGAAACTTGACTGGCTTCGAGCAGAATCCCCAGATAACACCTGCCGCATATTGAGCAATGTCCGCTGCCTTTCCGAAGGCGTTGACGTCCCCGCGCTTGATGCAGTGTTATTCCTCACTCCCCGCAATTCACAAGTTGATGTGGTTCAGTCTGTCGGACGCGTAATGAGAAACGCTCCGGGCAAGAAACGTGGCTATGTCATTCTCCCTGTAGTTATTCCTGCAGGTAAGGAGCCTCATGAGGCCCTGAATGACAACGTGACCTATAAAGTCGTTTGGCAAGTGCTACAGGCTTTGCGTTCTCACGATGACCGCTTTGACGCTATGGTGAACAAGACCGAACTGATCGGTCCGGATATCAGCAAGATTGAAGTCGTTGCCATTACGGATAAGATTAATGCAAAGACCTCAGCAAAGAAGGGAGACACAGGCAAAGGCTCTCATACTATTGGCGCTGCTGAACCGACGCGGCGTGATCCGGTAGCGAAACAACTTACGTTTGAAATCAGCGACTTTGAACGCGCCATTTATGCGAAGCTGGTTCAGAAATGCGGCAACCGGCACCACTGGGAAGACTGGGCCAACGATATTGCAAAGATCGCCCAGACGCATATCAACCGGATTCACACGATTCTTGAAGACGAGAGCCACGTACAGGAGCGCAAGGCGTTTCAGGACTTTGCCGAAGAGTTACGAGACGATCTCAATGACTCTATTACAGACGATGAAGTCATAGAAATGCTGGCCCAGCACCTAATCACAAAGCCGGTTTTCGACTCGCTCTTTGAAGGCTACAGCTTTGCCCAGAACAATCCCATTTCACAGGCCATGCAAGGGGTCTTGGATACCTTGCAGGAACACCGGCTAGACAAAGAAGCCGACACGCTCGAAAAGTTCTATGACAGCGTAAAACTCCGGGCCGAGGGCATCGACAGCGCCGAAGGCAAACAAAAAATCGTGGTCGAACTCTATGACAAGTTTTTCCGGAACGCCTTCCCGAAAATGACCGAACGCCTAGGTATCGTATATACCCCAGTCGAGGTGGTGGATTTCATCATTCACAGCGTCAATGACGTGCTGAAAAGCGAATTTGGCCAGACCCTCGGCAGCGAGGGCGTACATATTATCGACCCCTTCACCGGCACCGGCACCTTTATTACCCGCCTCCTGCAAAGCGGCCTGATTTCGCCGGAACAGCTCCCCCACAAGTACAGGCATGAGATTCACGCCAATGAAATCGTTTTGCTGGCCTACTACATCGCCGCAATCAATATCGAGGCGGTCTACCACACCCTCATGGGCGGCAAGGGAGAGTATGAGCCGTTCGAAGGCATTTGCCTGACTGACACCTTCCAAATGTATGAGAAAGACGACCTGATTAGCGTTGCTCTTGAGGACAACAGCGACCGCAGGAAGCGACAAAAAGAGTTGGATATTCGGGTTATTATGGGGAACCCACCGTACTCAGTGGGACAAGGAAACGAAAACGATAATAACCAGAATATTGTCTATCCCACTTTAGATGAAAGCATACGAAATACTTATGTCGCACGATCCAAGGCTGTGCTGTCCAAAGGGCTGTATGATAGCTACATTCGGGCTATTCGGTGGGCTTCCGACCGAATAGGGAATACGGGTGTAATCGGCTTTGTCACCAATGGCGGTTTTTTAGAAGCAAATACCGCAGCTGGAATGAGGCAATGCCTTGCTGATGAATTTTCAAATATCTATGTCTTTCACCTTCGTGGGAATCAACGCACGTCTGGAGAGCGTTCCCGGCAAGAAGGGGGAAAAATATTTGGAAGCGGAAGCCGTGCTCCGATCGCCATTTCTTTATTAGTCAAGAATCCAAAGGCCCATAAGACTGGGCAAATTTTCTTCCATGATATTGGTGACTATCTTAGCCGCGAAGACAAGCTGAAAAAGGTTGAAGCCTTTGCAAGTATCGAAGGTATTGCCGAAATCACTGGCTGGAATCAAATTACGCCAGACGAACGCGGTGACTGGATGAACCTACGTGATAATAGTTTTGACGAATATATAGTTATTGGAGACAAGAAAAATCAACAAAAGAAGATGGTCGAAGAGTACTCTTGTGGCGTACTGACTTGCCGAGATGCTTGGTGCTTTAATGCATCGAAGACTGATTTAGCTAATAATATGCGGCGAATGATTGACTTCTATAACCACGAAGTAAACCGCTTTCAAAGTCTTTATGAGAACCTAGACAAAAGGGACCGTAAGAAAAAAATTGCCGATTTTATTGATACAGACCCCGCTAAGATCAGTTGGTCACGCGCTTTAAAGAATCAGTTAGCACAAGGGAAGATATATCAATACGAAGGGAAGGGAATAACTCAAAGTGTCTATCGACCATTTTCCAAAAGGTGGCTATATTTTGACCGTTCCTTCAATGAAATGGTATATCAAATGCCCCGCATATTTCCTAATGACGAACTAAACAACCTAGTGATTGTTGCAACTGGTACCGGAGAAAAGAATGACTATTCTGTTTTAATGGTTAATGCAGTTCCAGAATACAAAACACATTACAATGGGTTGTGCTTCCCACTCTACCTCTACGAAGAGGAAAAGCCCGCCAAAAATCAAAAACAAGCCAGCCTCTTTGACGAACCCAATCCCAAAGAAGCCAAGCGCACGAAGCGGGATGCCATAACAGACGAAGGTTTGCAGGAATTCCAGCAGGCCTATCCCGGTGAATTCATCAGCAAGGAAGACATTTTCTATTACGTGTACGGCCTGCTCCATTCCCCGGATTACCGGGAACGGTTCAGGAACAACCTGACCAAAGAGTTGCCCCGTATCCCATGCGTGAAAACCGCCACCGATTTCTGGGCCTTCAGCAAAGCGGGCCGGGACTTGGCAGACCTGCATTTGAATTATGAAACCGTGGATATGTACCCCGTCACCGTGGATACGAATGGCAAAGAGCTCAAAAACAGCGACTACCGAGTCAAGAAGATGAAATACGGCAAGGGCAAGGACAAAACGGTCCTCATCTATAACCCCCGTATCACGTTACGCGACATTCCTTTGGAGGCCTACGACTACGTGGTCAATGGCAAACCTGCTCTCGATTGGGTTGTAGAGCGTCAATGCGTTAAGCAGGACAAAAAATCTGGCATCATTAACGACGCTAACGATTGGGCCATCGAAACCATGAACAACCCGCGCTATCCGCTAGAGCTCTTTATGCGCGTAATCACGGTCAGTCTTGAGACCATGAAGATCGTGAATGGGTTGCCTAAGTTGGATATTTAGCCAGTAGCAAATGAATAACGGGAATCTCATCATGTACAAAGGGGCAGAGTACTGTACTCCTGACAACAACTTACTAAGTCATTCTCAAATGGAGGCTTACGAAGCCTTTTGTAGTTTCCTCGTCGAAAAGTCGAAAGCTGACGAAATCATGTTTCTGTATAGGGGAGATAGGCAACGTGATATCAAAAAAAGGCTGTCCGGCCAGACATTAACCGACCTTTTCTTCTTCGGGGATAAGGCTAGACACTTTTTTAAAGACAAGCATGCCGATGATCGAGATTACTTAAATGGGATTAATGATTGCTCTCGCAAGACTTTTAGAGAAATGTTCGATCGGATTGCTGGTATAGTGAAAAGAGAGCGTTTTAAAGAACGGTTGCCTGCCCCATTTGTTAATTTCTTTGCTGTAAAAGGAAATGAATCAGCATTCTGTAACTCGGTACAAAATATTGCCACCGAAGAGAATCGATTGAAAGTAAGAGATTATTATTTGTATTTGTTACACACTGGTGGGTCTGCAGGTGTTAGGAAAGAAACAGTCCTTGTCTCAACCAGCACACAACATGAAATGACACGTCATTTTTCATGCAACAGCAAGAGAGAGATTAAAGACAGTTCAATTGTTCATTATTATCTTCCTAGGCCATATGAATTTCACTGTATTGCTCCTTGGCTACTTTCCGCGAACTACAGCATTGTCACCGACATTGGGCTTCCTACCTATAACCCAAAAGGACTTTTTCCTGATCAGTTTGAAGTAGCCGTAAAGGGTGCTTTATTTCCGCACTTTATTATAGGAGTGTGGCTCAGAACTGAAAAACGGTTCATAGTAAATCCTGCCATTTTGACTACTCCAGAATGTGATTTTGAATATGCTTCACAGCATGGTTTGAGTATTGATCAAAGTAATTTTGAAAAACTGTTAACTCGTACAAACTACCTTCGTGGAGTTTATTCATATCAAAATGGAAAGTACGATCAGTTTGAAAATCAAGGGGCTGGTGACAACTTCCCCCCATCTGATTATTAAATATGGATAAAATAGCTTGAGGAGAAAGTAGTGGCACGCAGTACCGAACCTGGATCAGCTGAAATCTATCAGACTGCCGAAATATTCCGCGACAAATGCCTTATGAGCGATGGTTCTCTTTTGTTTGAAGGTAGAACTGTTTGGTCTCCTGAGAATGTTGATTATTTCTTCAGGGCCTTTGTGGAAAATCCAGATTTAACTCCTGACAAAAGTTTCATGACGAAACTCGAAGAACAGCTTTTAGGACAAAATGATGATGTGATCATTTTGGCTGCTGAAATGTTAGCTATATACTTTTTGTTTCCAGAAACTTATTCGGTGAAAAGTAAAACCAAAAAAGAAAATTTAAACAATGTCTTAGAATGGGCAGGCTTAGTTCTTCCAGTTGACCATGTAATTACAAAAGCTTTTAATGCGGGCCTTGCAAAGACTGGAACGTATTACAATACGGGACGGCCTGATGAAATAACGTTCTTCGCTCGCTTTGCAAAAGCGTGGAAGGCATTGCCAGCAGCTCAGCAAACAGAACGGATTAGTGATCCTTGGCTGTTCCAAGACTTTGTTGATCAAATTGACACTGCCAAAAAACGTCCTCTAAGACACGTACTCCTTCACTTGCTATTCCCAGACACCTTTGAACGGATATCTGGAGGCAGCGCAAGAAAAGACATCATCAAAGCATTTTCCTCACTAGCTCCGGAGGCAGAAGAAACTGACAACGATGATAAAAAATTATTAGCCATAAGAAATGCAATCCAAGCTGAGCACCCTCAGTTTGAGCATTTTTTTCAATCACCATGGGCTGAGCAGTGGAAAACACATGCTCCCAACAAAAAAGCTAAGACCCCTCCCAGCGCCAAGCCCGAAAGCGAAAAGGCTATCAGCAACTCGAAATCTAAGAATGTTATTCTATATGGCCCCCCAGGGACTGGTAAAACTCATGCATTGATCTCAGGTAAAATTCCAGGCCTTGAGTTCATAAAAGACCTCCCCCCTGAGCAACAGCGTTTTGTAACATTTCACCCTTCATTTAGTTACGAGGACTTTATCGAAGGCATAACCCCTGTTCTAAAAGATGATTCAGATGGCACACTCAAGTACGAACGAAAGAATGGAGTTTTAAAGCAACTAGCACAGCTCGCCCAATCGGACTCCATCGCCATTGACTCCAACATTGACCTATCCAAAGTAAACAAATGGAAAATGTCATTAGGGAACACGAAAACGGCCGATGGAGATTTGGTTTTTGAAGCATGCATAGAGAAGAGCCTTTTGCTGTTCGGCTTTGTTGGCGAAGATTTAAGCAAAAGCATTAGCAGCACTGAATCCCTTCGAGATCGATTGAATGAACTCAAGGTGGATAACCAAAGCATTGCTACAATGATGCGCCAATTTACAATTGAAATGCGTAAAGGCGACATCGTCCTTGTGACAAAAGGTAATTCTGGTGGAATTAGAGCAATTGGTGAAGTGCAAGGTCAATATGAATACAAACCGGAGCTAGCAGATGAGTTTGGGTTCAATTCAGACTATACTCACGCCCGAAAAGTAAACTGGCTGTGGGTGAATGATGAAAGAACAATCCCGTCAGAGAAAATACTCAACAAGCAAGTCTCCCAGCGCACGCTCTATAGCATAAACTCCATACTTAAAAATGAGGAGCTCATTCGAATCCTCAACTCAAAGACTCGAGGTAAGGACAAGGATTACGTTCTAAAGATTGATGAAATAAATCGTGGCAATGTTGCCAAGATCTTCGGCGAATTCATTACTGCTATCGAAGAAGACAAGCGTGAAACACCTATTACGCTCGCTTCTGGTAAAACCTTAATGATTCCCCAAAATCTATTCATCGTTGGAACCATGAATACGGCAGATCGCTCACTAACACATCTCGATACTGCCTTACGGCGTCGTTTTAAATTTATTGAACTCCTGCCTAACCCAAGCTTGTTAAACGGTAAGACCATCGAAGGAGTAAACCTCACAACGCTTCTCACCAAAATGAACGAGCGAATTGAGTCATTACTTGGGCGTGAACATACTCTTGGGCATGGCTATTTCATGAAGGGTGTAAATAAGACAATAGACACATCCCAAGAGCTCTACGATGTGATCATGGAAAAAGTACTCCCTCAACTACAGGAGTACTTCTTCGATGACTACGAGCAGATTCAAATGATTTTGGGGAAAGAGATTATTAATGAGGCTGAATTAAAATCCTTGCCTGACAATTTCACAACAAGAAAAGTATATCGAATTAACAGGCTAGAGATTTCGTCGTTCATTCGAGCTCTTCAAAATGAGTACGACCTGAAAGTCGAGCAAGGTGATGCTTAGTAACAAAGTACTTGTCTTCGAAAGCGTCCCTTTCGCAAAAAGCCAACTCAGTAAGTCAGCAGCTTACGAGCTGGAAAATATTACTACGCAATCTGTATTCCTTCGGGGTGATCAGCAGGAAGCTGACGACATCAATAAATTCATATTTGAACCATCAAGGGATGAGTCACTGGTCTCTTGGCGCTATGTCGGAGTTATCAAAACTTCTGATGGCACTGTCATCGAAATTCTTCCCAAGATTTTTAAAGACCTTGCATTTGAAAACACATCAGAAACTCAAGCTCATAGGGCTCGAAATGTTTTAGTCAGAATGCTCATTAAGGCTGGCCTCATTTCATATAGAAGAGGCCCCAACTCTAAGCTAGATGTTGATGATTTCCCTTTGTTGGAAGTCTTTATTCACTCCTTTCTTTCAGAGATGAAAAATCTAATTCGCCGAGGGTTGAAAAAAGACTACGTTGAGCAAAACGAGAACATCTCGATGCTAAAAGGTAGAATACACTTTACAAAGCACATCCGCCTCAACTCAGCAGCTCAACACAGACTATATTGCCGCTTTGATGAATTCTGCACAGATAGCATTGAGAACAAACTGCTCGCCACCGCCGTCACTAAGGCTCAGAGAATCTCCAAGGACACCTTAAATAAAAAGCTGGCATCACAACTACTCCCTCAGCTAGATCAGATTGATGAGCTAAAAAAGCCTGAAGAATACCACTTTAAGATGTGTCGAACGAATAGGCATATGAACTATTATCAGAAGGCACTAAAACTCGCTCGCTATATTCTTTTATCTCCACCAGTCCCTAGGGCAGGCAATAGTGATACGCTAGCCATTCTTTTCGACATGTCTAAACTCTTCGAGAAAACGGTCGAGGCTGCCTTGCGCGAAGACACAGAAATAAAAAGCCTTCAGGCACAACAAGGCCTAGGATGGTTCATCGGATTAGGTAGCCCTCAACCTGATTATATTTTTTGTAAGAACGGAGAACAGATCGTTGCAGATGCGAAGTGGAAAACTCCTGCGAGTGGAAAACCTGGAAAAGGAGATCAATACCAGCTTTTTACATACATGAAGTTGCTAAAAGCAGGACGTGCGATACTAATCTATCCGCAACTTTCAGAGTATGGACTTCAGCAAGCTAAACAATTTGATTTAGTATCAGAAAATAAAACGTGCTCATTAATTATGACCCCGTTTTCTCTAAAGACATTTTGCTTTGAAACACAGGACATTTTATAATAACTCATCCATACGCCCTAGACTACCATAATGTTAACCATAACACGATAAGGCCTCCATGAAGAAGACTGTCTTCGTAGTCTGCACATAAACTGAGCAGGCCAGTCAGCTCGTTGGGATCTACGAAGAGGAGTCGTTTTCCGAAGTCGTGGGCGATCCCTTTGGCCGCGAGGATCTTGGGAGTGTTCCGCACCTGAACCTCGAACACAGTTCCAGCGGTTTGTCCCCGGTCCAGATGAACGGAAAGTCCTCGCTCAAGCTTGGCAAGTTCTCCGTCTGTGGTAAGTCGTTTGTCTTCTTTTTGTCGTTCGACATATGAATTCTCCTTGCCTGACTGGTATCACGTAACGCCCCTTACAGCCTAGCGCCACATTTGCTCCACAATCAGTTCGGCCAGGAGGTAAACGCATGATGTCAAATCTTACATTGTATACGACTCAATACTACCAACAACACAACCTACGATCTCAAATTATCACATAATTACGGTTAGTTTACGACTAATACCAAAATTACTACAACAATTATTACTCTTCAGGAATATCATTTTTTTTAGAGGGATAATCTTTCTTATGGGACTCCGAAGGGGGCTACCCCCTAAAGAAAAAGTAGGGGGTGGGGGATGGGGGGAGCCCTAGTATGTTGTTTATTTCCACCTTTGTCGTGAAAGGTAGTATAAGTAGTATCATTCGTAAAAAAGCTGTAATTAATGCACTTTTTTGTCGAACACACAACGAAAGGTGGTATCAGATACTACCTCTGACACCACCCTTATCTCTCTCAGGCGCTAAGCGCTAATTATGTCGGCCTTCAAACCGTACACCTTCGTCTGACCGAGCCCAGGAAGCTTCTTATTGATCTGGAACCCTCTTCCACCCGGCTGTTCGAGCAACAAGCCAAGCTTCCTTAGCTCGCGGCAAACCATCAAAGGGTTATAGCCATCACAAAGCTCTTTAGCGAAAACCTCGCTCAGAACGTAGTATTCATACTTGCCGTAACGATTGAGACTCCTGAAGCCTGCACGATTCTGCACGCCGAAGTCAGTCAAGTTATCATTGTCACCAATCAACTCAAACCTACTGCTGCCATGTTTTTCGAGGAATTCCCGAATCTGTTTGATGGAGCCAGATGCTTCAGAGCTACCTACGCCACCACGGAAGGCGATCCAATTCTGGAAACAAACGTTAGCGGCCCAGTGCGCGATACCAAGACTCCAAGGAAGAATCCCAAGTTTTGTAGCAAGCATCCCCGCCGAAGCAATAAGCGCCGTGCGCTTGCAGACACGTTTAACCTGCCCATCAGCATTTTCAGGGAGATTTGCATTATAAAACACATCCACCATATACCGCACCTGCTTACGCACCTCAGACTTATTTTCGGCAACACGTTCTAGAAAGGCACGAATAGGCGTCCCATAACAAGCGCCGGAAGCTTTGCGAATTTCATTGGCAAAAGCATCGCCATCCTTAAATCCATGGAGTTGCTCAAATGCTCCAAGCTGCTGCCCTGCATCAGCTTGAATGTCCATGAAACGAACTGACTGCCCTGCCATAGCCTTAAAACCGTCCTCCCTGAGCTTCTGTTCAAAGGACAATTCGCTAGAGCTCAGCCCCAGCAACCGCCACCGCTGAATGGGGGCGCTAGCGCCAGTTTTCTTTGCCCGAGCCTTTCCCATACCGTTCGCGAACATATATGTCGCTTCCGCGAGTTCTTTGCTGGAACATTGGGACAACTCGTCCATAAGAAGGGGCATATCATTACGGGAAGCAGCAAGAGCTTCCAAACCATTACCAGTTGCTCGCCAAGGCATAATGTAGCCGTTCCCACCACAAACGCTGGCTGCGGCCATAAGAATAGTCGTTTTCCCGATCGAACTCGCACCAACAAAATTGATGATGCCAGACTCCATCCCTACCAATTCAAGAAGCACAGCGGCAAAGGTCGTGCTAATTGCAAAGACTAAACGGGAATTGCCTACAGCCAAGCGCCCAATTCCATTTTGCCATTCATCCAAAGTACCACGACACTGGTAAGGATTATCGACAACCTGCCCCTGAAAAACGGTTTCAAGGCCACCTGCGGGACCATAAGATCTGTCAAGTAGGACAAAACGATCACCGTGCCACCCCGTACGCGTAACGCTAAGTGCCCGCTGTTCAGGATCAGCCTGGGTAAGATATTTAAGCAACAGGTCATTACTTTTGCGGTCTGCACCAATCCTCAGCCCCTTATTTACAAGGAGGATGAGGTATTCTTTGCCCCTGGAATAAAGCGACTCCAAAGGCATCGTGAAGGTGTGCAGCTTGCCGTCCGGGTCTTTTACACGGCAATGCAATCCCCAGTTCTCGTTATTTTCATCATGGGTGGCAGCAAGAATCTCAAGATATGAACAGACCCAAGTCTCTTCAGGATTGCCTTCGCGGTCCAAGAACCGAAAAACCACTCCCTTATCGGTAAGCGCGAAGCCAGGTTCATGCTGTTCAACAGGAGCTGCATGCTGCGGCTGAATACCATAGCGCTCAGCAGCGTGCGTCTTGAACTCTCCAAGCCCCATCTTGTTAGCCTCAATCCAAGCCAGCAGATCTTCTTTGCTCCAATCCGGTGCATCTGCGATATCCCACCCCTTAGGGGCCTCTGCATAGGGTAATACAATTTCACACGATTTAGCCTGCACAATTGCAGCAATGTTCAGCCCAGCCTCAAATCCCGGCTTATCTGCATCCACAAGGATTAACACGTCCCGGTTAGCAAGGGGAGTCCAATCCGCCTTGGTAACTGCCTTGGACCCACCGGGCCAAGTCATGACAACCATTTCTTCACCGAGCAGTTCACGCGCAGCCTTAGCGGCTTTTTCCCCTTCGGTGATTACAATTTTTTTGTCGGGGGTAGCGGAAGCAAGCAAATCGAGCCCATAGAGCGGACGAAGTCCCGGAAGACCCTTCATACGCCAGGCGCGGTTCCCGCGACCGTCATCACAGTACGTAAAGGGACGAATTTCCTTGCCCCCAGACGGCAGATCAAATCTGCATACGACAAAAAGGATATGTCCCTCAGCATCTCGGTATACCCACTCGTTAGAACAGGTGCCTAACTTATAGTGCTCAATCGGCCAGCCCGGAGCATTTTCAGGGACAGGAGTAATCGGAGTCCATTGAGCCTTAGTAGACTGAATCTTCCTCGGGCGCTTAGCACTATCAACTTCAATTCCAAGTTCGTCAGCAAGCTGAAAGGCTGCCTGAGGCCAATCGAGATACCCGTTAAGATACTGGTAGAGATGAACGAGGTCACGCCCACCATCATCTGTGGCGAAGTCGTTCCAGCAACCCGTAACGATGTTAATGCTAAAAGAGCCGGGATTATTGTCTTCGCGGGTTGGATTGCGCACTACATATTCGTCTCCCTGGAATTTCCCTCCGGGGAGCCATTTTTCAACCAAACTTTTGGCCTTCGCCAAAACTACCTGTTTTACTTTTTCAAAATCAAGACCCATCATAATTCCTAGGTTGAATTTGGAAGAGCCGGTAACACCGGTGACTATTCATTATCAGGCGTGTCGAGCTTTGGTCTTTGGTCTTTGATCTTTGTGCTTTGTGCTTTGTGCTTTGTGCTTTGTGCTTTGTGCTTAACTCCCAACCAGAAGAGATGCTTTGGGAGTACTTGTCTACCTAGATAATAATCTTGGCGCCTATAATTCCCGCAAGCTTTCAATGAGCGCATCAATATCGCTCGAGCGCCAAACGGTACATCTAGGGCTAAGCTTGAGGCCCTGAGGGAAAAGCCCCTTACTTACACCGTCCCACCAATGGGACTTGCTGACAGGAATTCTTTTCAGGACTTCAGGGAGACGGAGAAGATGCTCTCCTTGATTAATTGACGACTGCAAGATGCCTCCTTGTCTTGTGGACTACGGCGAGTTCCGCATTTGTCCGTTGGCTTCCATTTCATGGTGCCAAACTGAGTCGAGGAGGCAAGAGGCAGATCGGGGGCAAACAGATAGAAAATCGGGTGCAAACCGGGTGCAAATCGGGTGCAAACCGGGTGCAAACCGGGTGCAAACCGGGTGCAGAGGATGAACATGTAGGAACGCTGCTAGACCATACGGTCTACTTTTTACTCTCTCTTTCCAACAGCAGGCGAACTCTTTTGCCACGACTTTTATATCCATCTGGCGACAGATCTTCATCAGGGCTAGAGATTAACATGCCCATCAGCCGATAAGAGATTGGAGGATTATGTTCTTCTCCGGCTGGACACGGAAAAGCAGCATCAAGTTCTTTAGCTACAGCTAGACTCCGAGCTTCAGGTGTCAGCCCTCTGTATTTAACCATGAGCCTTTCCGCCATTTCTTCGGGGCATTCTATGCGAGGCTGCTCAACGAAATGTTTAGACACGGGCTCAGAGCCCTTTACAAACAGCTTCTCTTCACCCGGAATCGGTACCCCATTTACAGTATATATAGCTCCTCGAATTCGAAACAATAGTTCCTCATATGCTGCAACCAGCTCATCCCGGTAAATAAGCTTATCAGAATCCGTTGAGCTGGACTTCTTCCAAACCCTCAACTCGATCATCGCACGCTCTTCCAAGGTGTTTCCACGAAAATCGCGCCGATTGAATACCAGCTCGGGCCTACCACCTTCATTCATGACTTCATTTAACTGAGCTTCAAGTTCACCCAGCAATACGAGGTAGCTCTTATTCTCCAAAGCTATCATGCCATCATCCGATTCCATCCACGCCTCCTGTCCCAGGTGTTATGATTAGTGTTAGGCTCGAAAATCTGCCAGAAAATCAGCCGCATTCTTACCAGCTTTCAAGTGGTCCAAATAATCAGCCCAAACTTGCATCATCCTTTCACGCTCGGCGAGGTACTCTGCATGATTGTATGCAGCCCGGACCTTATTGCCTTCAACGTGAGCAAGTTGTCTTTCAATCTGATCTGGATGAAATCCCATCTCATTAAGATTGGTACTCGCCATTGAGCGAAATCCATGACCTGTCATCTCTTCCTTGGTATACCCCATGCGGCGAAGCGCAGAGTTAACAGTGTTATTGCTCATCGCCCTATCCTTGGATCGCTCGGAAGGAAATACGTACCGACTGTGCCCAGTGAGAAGTTCCACTTCTTTCAAGACATCGATTGCTTGCTTAGAAAGCGGTATGACATGCTGACGTCTCATCTTCATTTTCTCTGCCGAGATACGCCATTCCTTTTTTTCAAAATCGATCTCCTTCCATTCAGCATGGCGTAATTCGCCAGGTCGAACGAAAGCTAGAGCTGCCAACCTCATAGCGCAACGAGTCACGGGGCTTCCTTGATATTCATCAATCGAACAGAGTAGCCCACCGATCCCTTTGGGGTCAGTGATGCTTGCACGATGTGTTACCTTTGCAGGCGGCAGTACTCCCGCCAGATCTGGAACGGGATTATGAGTAACTAGCCCCATGGCAACGGCATATCGCATAACCTCCCCAATAATGTTCTTAACGCGATGCGCCGTATGCAGTGTTTTCATGCTTTCAATACGATGCAGGACCCGACGAATTTGAGGAGCACCTACTTCGCCTATAGGCATCTCTCCGATCAAGGGAAAAACATGCCCTTCAAGGCGCCGCATCTTCCTTTTGGCAGTTCGCTCCACCCATTGATGTTTGAATTTCGCAAACCATTCCCTGGCGACTGCCTCAAAGCGATTATGTCCCTCGGCAATGACTTGCTGAGATTTGCGATGCTGTGATGGGTCAAGCCCTTCTCTCAGCTGCCGCCTCATCTCATCACGCTTTTCTCTAGCGTCAGACAATTTTACTTCAGGCCATACACCAAGACTGACCATTTTCGCTTTCCCCCCAAAACGATAACGATATCGCCACCTTTTGGAGCCTCTCGGCGGAATTTCCAAGCACAACCCATGGGCATCTGCGATACGATAGAGCTTGTCTTTGGGCTTGGCCTTTTCAATAGATTTTACGGTCAACGGCATATAGCACCTCGTTGAGTAACCAGTGTTAATACTATTCCAGTTACCCACACCATTACTCACACCGTCTCCAGGATGTCAACGGATCACACTAGACTACATAGGTACACAAAAAGCAAAAGCCCCCGAATTTCGGGGGCTTTTTAGACGACCTTGGATTTGGTCGGATTATCTTCTGGTACCAGGGGAGGGACTCGAACCCTCACAGTCGCGAAACCGGCGGATTTTGAGTCGATGATTAGGGCATCACTGGAATTCACTAGAAATCATTTTTAGACTACTATTTCAGACAATTAAACAAGTCACCCTTCATTTGACGTCACTGGAGACCACCTTGCTTACCGCACAATTTGGTGGTAATTTGGTGGTCGTTTGGTGGTCACATCAGGAGGTCGAAGTGAGAAAGAAGTGGTTTTCGACAGAAAAATACCCCGGAATCAGATGGCAGCAACACCCAAAGCGCAAGCATGGTGTCCGCTTCGATCGCCACTTTGGTTATCGATTTATGTTCAACGGGAAGCGATATGAAGGATTTCTTGGCTGGGAGAGCGAAGGCTGGAGTGAACTGAAGGCTCACACCCAAAAAGAACTCTACCTTGAGAACGCCAAGAAAGGGCATGGCCCCACAAGCCCTAAAGAAGAAGCCAAGCAGTCCCGCGAAGCCGTTCAAGCTGAAAAGAAAAAAGACATCTCGTTCGAAGACTACTTCAACAACCGCTACCTCCCTGAGGCCCGTACCCGGAAAAAGCCGCACACAATCAGAACTGAGAAACAGCACCTCAGGGACTGGCTCTCTCCCCAGTTGAACGGAAAGCCCATGCGCTCCATCACGCCGGACGACATAGAGCAGATCAAACTTGCAGTACTGGACAAAGGACGCACTCTTAGGACTGCCCAGCACGTCTTGGCGGT
This sequence comes from Pseudodesulfovibrio sp. zrk46, assembly GCF_012516435.1. Classification (NCBI taxonomy): domain Bacteria; kingdom Pseudomonadati; phylum Thermodesulfobacteriota; class Desulfovibrionia; order Desulfovibrionales; family Desulfovibrionaceae; genus Pseudodesulfovibrio; species Pseudodesulfovibrio sp. zrk46. The sequence continues at coordinate 1,993,993 of NZ_CP051216.1, read as the reverse complement.
CTTTCGACTCGTCTGGAATCACGCCCGCAAAAGGAGGATCGTCGAAACAGACAGCCCCACCCGTGCAATTGAAATCGGCAAGATCAACAATGAGCGGACTCGATTCCTCAAGCCAGAAGAGGCCCAAAAGCTGCTTGAAACAGTGAAGGAACTCGATGAGGGGGCATACGAACTGACCCTGGCGGCCTTATACACCGGAGCCAGGCTGGGAGAGCTCACAGGGCTGACATGGAGCGCAATCGACATGCAGGAGAAATCCATTACGCTTCTGCATACGAAAACAGGCAAGCCCAGAGCATTCCCCATTGCCAGCCCATTATACGCGATTCTCCAGGGGAAAGAAGAAGGCGCTCCTGAGGACCTAGTATTCACGAACTCCAAAGGAGAAAAATGGCGAGAGGCTCCATGGGGCTTCAGGCAGGCTATCAAAGATCTCAAGCTCAACGAAGGCCGCTCAGAGAAACGGGAATGGATCTGCTTCCACAGCCTCAGACATACCGCCGCATCCATGATGATGGCTGCTGGTGTGGACGTAAGGACCATCCAGACCCACTTCGGTTGGTCCACACTCGCCATGCTCCAGAGATACACGCACGCGATGGATGAGTCTAAACGGGCTGCGGTTGATTCGCTTGAACGAGCATTAGCAAAAAAAAGGGGCGGGAAGCTTATTCAATTCAAAAAATCGAATGTAAAATAGCATCTCAATTTCAAACTTTGTACACAAACGGCACACCCTGCCATTAACCGGTGCCATGTATTCTTAAGTCGATGACATAATTACCGATCGCTCATCTCAACGATCGCTCCATATTTGCACGTCTGAAAACACACACCACAACGGCCACACTTGTGGGCATCAATTACTAAATCTTTTCCATTTAAACTTATAGCACCACTGCAGTATGGAATTTTCATACAATCTTTGCATCTGACACAGCAATCGTTGTCGATTTCATAAGAGGGCCGCGACAGCTCTATCTTATCAGCATACCTTTCCTTAGCATACAACCCGATATAATTACTCAGATTTACTCCACCAACTATTCTGTCGACCACAAAGTCCCTATTCTCTGATGTAAGATTGTCGATACTTTCCTGGAAAACTATTTCGCGAAAAACTTCTCCCTCAAAAAATGCCTGAAGCAAGTCGCAAAGTCTTTTAACACCACTGAACCCAGGACTCGCTAATATTGCAGTCCCTACTTGAACAGCGGTAGATCCAATGTAAATTCGATCTAAAATATCTTCTAAGGCAAGAATACTTTTAAAGCTCATATTCTTTGCATTTTCTTTCTCAGTGTACTTCTCGAAGATCGCAGTCACTGTGTCTAAATATTGGGAATTGTCAGGAATCCCCTTTTCTCTGATGGCCTTTAAAGAGGCGTCTACAGCTGTCGCACTGTCTGCACCATCTACAATTTTATTCAACCAAGAGATCAATCTCCTCATCTTCGGAAAGGAGCAATCAGATTTTGATTCAATTTCAGCTGTATAGCTTTTGCCGTCATCATGCTTCCCAATTTCACATAATGTTTTGAACTCTTTAAGGAGCCAAGAACTCTCAGCGGCTGCTTCAAAATTTAATAAGTCGTCCTGGAGTTCCATACCAACGCCACCACTACTTATTACAGGGATGTCAAGCAGCCTATTAAGTTGAAACACTGAATATCGAGCAATTTCTGTAAGAGTTGAGCCAGAAACTTGAAAGAGTTTCGTCTTTCCCCTAGTTCCCCATTGAAGCTTTCCAGGGGACTTGATGGTATTAACCACCGAAACAGCTTTAACGATTTCTTGGTCTCTACAAGTCTTTAAACATATTTGTCCGAGATCTGTCCGGAAGGGAAACTTTAGAATTAATCCGAGTTGGCATCCCATCTCGCTATTAATCTTATCAAAAAAAACTACTGCACTGCATACATTCTTAATAATTGTATCAGTGATACCCCCTTCAACAACACTGAAATATTCATCTGCAATATTCTTATAGCCTTCGTGGCACAGTCCCCTTTCTAGAACACGAATCATGTACCTTAAATTAAGCTCAATATTTATTGGCACCCCATGGCTGCCTGAAAACAAGGCTATAGGCTCGACAAGACTCTTTATACTCTCAAAGTCAATCTCAGAGGCGCTCGTGGTGTACTTCGTAGCTATACTCGGAATAATGGGGATATCACCAGAAGGATAAGCTGAATGGACTGTTTCCAACAACGCAGCAACACTTGCAGGCGTATTGTCCATCTCGTGCGCAGTACTCCCCGTATTGAACCATGTCTTTTTATTAGGAGAGAGTTTTGCGAATGAATAGCCCTTCCTCACTGCTGTCGACGATGTTGGAAGGATTGTCTTTAGAATCACCGCGCCTGCACCATTCTCTAAAGCCTCAAGGGCTTTCTGTGTTGAATCTGCTGCCGGAGTAGACGCTATAAAAATCGGATTCTTATAACTAACTCTACCGATCTTGATTTGGGTAATATTATCCATCGTTAGAATACAGCTTGCTGATGGTTTCTTGCACCTTCGGGTGGTAATAAATCATCCACTTTGTTTTAGTACGTAGAGCTTTTTTGCGCTTCCGATTAATCGCAGGTTCTGAAAATAGATCTGCAAAAGATAAAAGCTCCGGTGGCAAAGTATGATTGAATTTAGCCTCGCCTTCGTATTTTTCACCATGAAATCTCACAACAAAATTGAGTGGAGAATCGACGATGAAATCGCTTTTATCAACTTGAAGGTCTTTCTGAATATATGTCGTTACAAGATGAATAAAATCAGAACTATCAATGACTTCTTCATGAGCACGAAGTATCCGGACTGGAATGTTTAGCGACTCAAACACACTATCTGAAGACAGCAAAGCCATCATCGACTCATATTGAGTTCCCTTAACGGCACTACTCAGAAGAGACAGCAATGAATTGTCAGATAATGATTTAAAATGGTCTGTGCTATTAAACGCTTCCAGTATGTAATTGGATCTCTTATTCTCCAGCACGTACTTAAGAGCTTCCGACAGCATCATATCTGCTATTCTTCTTTTGGGAGAAAAATACACATTATGATTCATAAGCTTCTTTGCACCATGAATGATGTAGTACAGGTCTTTGTACCCTTTCTCCAGAACTAACGAATCATGCTCTTTAACCACAAGCCCAACTATAGTTTTCAAAAGATCCTTACTAAATATCGGGATAGTGTTCTGTGAATCTCTTGACAAAAAATCAAGTGTATTGGCACCGACAAGGCCAAAAACAATTTGGTCGTCGATTTCATTCTTTTTTTCTCTTGAAATGATTTCAACAACCTTCCCTGTTTCCCCTTTCAATATTGAACTAAAATGCTTTTTAACTACCTTCTCGGCCATCTTCACTTTGTCAAAATCCATTGCATCACATATTTCTTTTGTGATGCTATAGGAATAAGGAGGAGTGCCAACTTCATGTAACGCAGCTGAATACGCCAATATTTTACATTTTGGAATCGGGAGTCCGATCAGTCGTGATATGCAGTAAGCCAATTCTGCAGAGCCAACACTATGGGCATAGCGAGTATGTGTTGCCTTCTTCCAATCAAGGTAAGCAAAGCCAAGTTGCTTAACACCTCTCAATCGTATGAAATACTGGTTTGACAATATTTCATTATATACAGCGTCTCTTTTGATCTCTTCAATAAACTCTTCATACGCCATAAGAATATCCATCAATAAGGTTATAATTTTTCTATTCTTTACAGCCTTCTGCTCAAAAAACAAACAATTTCTCAATGGGGTTCAAATACTGCCTCCAGGAATCCTTCATGCTTAAACTTCGTTGCGGACAACTTAAGACTATGAGTTCACATATGAAATGCTAAGATAGGCCAATTATCTAGCCTGTGAGCAAAGAGAGCCGCCAGCATTTGCCAGCGGCTCAATTTTTCAAGCTTCAAACTCCTTCCCGCATTCATTGCAACGGTATTCACCTATAACATGCCGGTCGATGTGTTCGCCAACCTGATTGCCCACTGCGGAACCGGCGAAGAATCCTGCGAGCGCACCAGCCAGGCCTCCCGTTAAGAATCCAAGGCCTGTTCCTACGACGGGGACCACAGAGCCTATCGTTGCCCCCATCACGGCCCCGGAGGAGGCTCCTGCATAACCTGCCATTCCACCGGCTACGCCGCCGACGACTGTGCCTACCTTTTGGCTTGTGTTGACCAATACGACATGCTCCGAACTATCGCAGTTCGGGCATTTGGGGATCTCGATATCCATATTGTACCTCGTGATTATTTCTGATTGAGAAGCGCACCACGCAGCATGCCGAACATGGCGGGAGCCAGTTCGGACAACTCGTTGATGATGCGACTGTGGTTGGGAAGGAGTTTGGTGATAGCTTCAGACAGGATGCCTAGGCCGTATACTTCGACGCCGAATCGCCTCCCCTCTTCAAGAGCATCAAGAGCCATGTTGAAGGAGTCGGGATCGCCGTCTGTCAGGATCAGAATGATCTTTCTGGACTCGGCAAGGGTATGCATCTGTTGCAGTACCCACCAAAAGGCTTCGCCGAGAGGAGTGCAGCCTGTTGCGCTTACGGCGAAGTTGTCATGCAGTCTTTCACCATGCTTCAAGATTGGGCAGATCGTGGGACCACGATCATTCCCATTGCCGCCGTCAGTCGGTGTTCCTGCGGGAAACGCGGTCACTCCGACATTGATACCGTTGATGGCATCCAGGGCCGTGGCGACAGCATGGCAAACTTGACTGGTGAGCTTGATACGTCGTCGCATGGAGCCGGAGCAATCAAGCAGGATGTGAACGGCTGTGTTGATTCCGACCTTGTGACCATCACGCCTGAAAACACGAGCGTCTGCCGCCGACAGGCGGTGAAGTTGTCGTGCATCCAATCGGCCATGACGTCCGACCTTGATTCGTGTCAGCAACGACGATTGTAACAACCCCTGGAGTTGCGTCCGCAGGGCAATTGATGCCCGCTTTGTGGCGGCAGCGTCCTCTGGATTTATCGGCTTCGTGGTCTTGCTTCCGAGCTGCGCCACGCGAAGCGATTCGTCCAACTCCTTGGGCGATTGCTTACGCAGACTTGCCGCCAGGGCTTCGCCAAGGTCATCGGGCAGGTCGATGTCATCGGCGCGAATCAACCGATTCAAGGCGTCCGAAGGGAGTTCATCAGACACTTCCCTTTTGCCTGGTTTACCCATTGTCGAGTCCCCATTTTGCGGGGACTGAGAAGCCGCTTTCTCCTTTAGAAGCGAAACGACTTCCCGCGCATAGAGGATGCAATCCTGAGAGGAATCGCAGTAGGCATTTACCTTTTTCAGGACAGGATTCAACCGCCCGACCAGGCCGGGATAATGGGATTCAACGAAGTTGCCGACATCGTCCCGTTGTCCGTTCAGAGACGGGACATCCCAGGCTCGGACCGACAAGAGCAGCCAATTGAGGATAGCCATAGCCGGATCGGCTGTCTGCTCATTGGCATTGCCGAACAGATGTTGAATCAACCAGTTGAAGTTTGAACGACATCCAGGGAACAGGCGAGCGAGCTGATGCTCGACCCGCCAATCCTCGAAGATGTTCCACACGTGCATTTCCAGCGGTGTCAGGTTAGCCAGACGCAACCAGTCGAAGCGTGTTTCTCGAATGTGGGCAGCTTCGTGGTCAATGTAGCCGCGAGCAAGGCCGATGAGTGTATCACTACATTCCAATGGCAACGAAGGCAGATGGATGGTACCCCCATCCGTGTATGCCCCTTTGCCGCCAATGACGACTTTCACCCCGTACTTGCGCCCGAGAACCGAAGCCACCATGGGCAGTGATTTCATAAGAAGCTTGTTCTCCATGACGATCACCACAACCCATGACTGTCGATCTGATGCTGCACCGACTCAGGAACGAACTCTATTGTGACCGTAGGAGTTTCCTGCGGCAAAATCGAAATCGTCTCTGCAACTAGGCCAGACAGGATGTCGGCTGTATCCTGTCCATCCAGGATCTTCTGACCATGCGCAACGAGCGTTGCGGGGTCGCGAAGCAGCGAGACAACCCCCTGAAGCATGACCAGCGCACTGCCCTGAATATAACCCCGCTTCGGCATCCGGTTAAAGGCCGTATCCAACAGATCAACCACCGGAACGACACGGGGCTCAACAAAGGTCAACCCTGCGAGCTTGTTATGGATGGACCGAAGAGGGGAAAGCGCCTTGTGTGTCACCTTGTCTTTGCCCTCAAAGCAACGTTTCCATGTGTCGCTGGCAGCCTTAGCAACCTCGTCAAACAAGGTGTCGCCCAGTTCACTCACTTCGTGCTGCAGGCCATGCCCAACCACATTGTCTGTGGGAGGGACAAGCTTGAAGAATTGCCACTTGAAATCAATGCGGCTGCGAACGTAATCCGCGCTCACTGAAGAGGTTCCAATCAGGCTTTCCCAGCCGGGATGTTGAACAATCCAGTCTTTGACAGCTTCATCATACCTGCTGAGGAATTGTGCCTTTGCATTCAAGAAGTCGGCCCGAATGGTGGTCAACTCGGCCACGATTTCATCGGCCTTTTCTTCCGGGATGCCCCAGCCGCCTAGAAAGCGAACGCCGGTCCGATCCAGCAGGTTCACGGCGCGGGCCTTGAGCGTGCCGAAGATCCGCAGTTCCTTGGGGTCGCATATTTTCTTGCTACCAAGCGAGGCAAGCTCTTCAGGCGGAAGTTCAGCGCCACCGAAGTCCGCAGGCGTCAGCTTTTTGCGTGCCGTCCAGATGTTCACATCGAGATTCAGGGCTATCAGGTTGTCGAGAACGGTTATATCCGTATTTATCATGATTCATTCTCCTTCTGTTGCGGGAAGATGCGTTGCGCGAGCTCGTGCAACACCGTCCGGGTTTCCGGTGTGGCGCGATAGGCAAGAGCGCGATCAAGCGCATAAGTCACGGGTTGGATGCCCTGTCGGGCTAGCGGTTGAAATCGAACGGTCAGATCCGCCCAGCGAATAAGAGTGCGAGTCGAGAACGTCACCTCAATGGTGTCGCGGAAGTTTCCGTCAGCTTCGCCCATGAACAGTTTGCGCACCTCATTGGCAAACTCGACCATCTTCGTGCGAATATCCTTCGGCAAACCGGGAGCCTTGCGGTGCAGCAACTCCCTTTCAGCCTTGGGGCTGGGGTAGCCGATCTCGCAGAGCCAGAAGCGGTCCATGAAGGCTAGATTTTGCCTTAATGTCCCTTGGTACAGACCAGTTTCGTCCGTCCCGCCGTTAGTATTGGCTGTTGCCGCAAACCGGAACAACTGATGGGGCTTGATGACCTCGCCACCGTTCTCAGGAATGCACAATGGGTCCCCGTCGAGAATACCGTTCAGCCCTGCTGCCGTTGCCGGATCGAGCAGGTCGATTTCATTCAGCAGGAACAACCCACCGAACTTCATGGCGAGCGCAAGGGGGCCGTATTGAAACGTCATATTTGAATCTTCAACAGTCAGATGGCCGACCATATCCGGGAACTCCAATCGCCCATGACCGGTGATATCGAACACAGGGTAATTGAGCTTGGCAGAAAGCTGTTTGATGAGACTTGTCTTTCCACTTCCTGCGGGGCCAAAGACGTACAGCGGATCGGATGAATCCATGAACCAGACAACGGCATCACGGCTGGAATCGTGGAACAGGTACTCGGGGTTAAGGTCAGGGGTGAATGAGGATGCCGATGCAAAGCCGCGCACAGTACGCTTGGACTTCTTGCCGCTGAAGACTTCACCGGCATCATGTTCGGCAGGCTGCAGTGTCTGCAACTCTTTGAGAATTTCACTCATACTTATCTCCTTTGAAAACAGAAAAGGCGCACCCCCGGGAGGAGGTGCGCCTTTCTGCCAATCGTGTTTGTGTTGGCTATGCCGCCGACTTCAGCGGCTTATTGATCTTGCTGACGTATAGCCGTTCATGAGACCTGCCAGCCTTTTCGCATTGCTCCAAAGCTGCCTCGACTTTGAGTTCATCACCAATCAATGAAGTTAAGGTGTCCACGACCTGGGAGCGATCGAGAGTTCTTCGACCAGCCACGGTCGCAATCCGAAAACGATGATCTTCCGTCGAAATCCAATCCTGCCCTCCAATCAGACGATACGTTTGCTTGATGCGCTCTTCTGCCTCAGCAATACGTCCCTCCAGGGCAGTCTTTCGCTCCTTGAGGATAGCAAGCTCTTCCAACTCCAGGCCGCAAGCAGAATCTGCTGGGATACTTATGTCCCGAAACTTCGGGCAGTCTGCGTTGACGTCGCACCAATCGCACAAAGGGTGAAAGCCACGGCAGTAGTAGAGGTCGTTCAACTCCAGGTTTCCTGCTCGTATGTCTTCTGCCGCCCGCCAGATTGCAACCGCTGTCTGCAGGCACGTTGCCAGCATCATCTCGTCAGCGAGATACGGACCGAATGGTCTGACCTCAGACAGAGAGATGGAAAGCACCCACGCCTCGATGTCCACGGTGTTAGGGGAATCGGGAAGCGTCACGCCGAACATGGCCTGCACGGCCTGCGGAAACGTGACCAATTCCATCTCCGTTTCAGGGACGGAAAAACAAGGTTCGCCCCAGCAGGCGTAAAGCAGTCCCATTTGGCCATAGAGTTGCGCCTCGTATGAAGCATAGAGCGAATCCGGAATGCGCTCATTGCTTTTGAGTTCCAAAATCCGGACAGCAGGACGACGGCCACCCCATACCAGGGTGAAGTCCAGGTGTGCCTTTATGGGTACACCGCTATGCTCAATGCAGATTTCAAGCTGTGGCAACAACTTCACACCGGTAGCGGTAAGAGCTTTTTCTATGCCATGTTCCTGCCAATGCCCTCGCTGCAGAATGATCTGCCGACTAAGAGTACGAGCGAGAGCGTCAGGATCAAGCCCAGCCACGGCAGATGCGGCGGGAGTGGCGGACAGACCGAGTTTGCTCGCCACTGCGGCCCGCATGCACTCCATGCCTTTGCCGATGTCAGACATGCCGATGTACTGGCTACGGTCGCCAAGCTCACAGACTGTCTTCTGCTCAGCGTGAGCCAGGAGGCCTTGAGTCAGGAGGCGAAGCAGTCCTTGTGCCTTGAGATTTTCATGCGGCATCTGCATACCTCCACCAGACCTTGCGGGTGCCATCCCATCGGAAACCGGCCTTGCGCAGGAACGCCTTCTTGGAATGGGTGTCGCCAGTTGCGAGTACGCACTGCTTGCCGTCATTGGCTGTGCCGTGTCTGTATTGCACCCCATCAAGACGAGGCAGATTTACCGCGTCAGTACCAGTACCCTCAGGAACCGATTTCTGCTGTGGAGCAGCTGGGTTCTCCCTGTGGTTACGGGGCTGAAAACCAGTGTTGTGCTGCCAGCCCTGCTGAGAAGCCAATTCTCCATCATCATCGTTTTCTGTCACGATCCCGATCAATGCGGACAAGCCGTACCTACGCGCATAGGTCATCGCCGAGCCATACCCTTGCGGATCGTTCTTTGGCAACGGCATGGTCAACAATGAAGCCTGCCACTGCCCTGTCTCCGCATGGACAATCTTGGTGACAAGGCCGAGTTGATTAGCCTCAACTGATACCGGGTACTGGGTCAGCCAGACGCCGTGCTTTATCAAAGCATCCCGGCACGCATTCATGACCGAATGAAGTGTTGCGTACCGGCTGTTTGTAAAAGTGTTCTCCGCGTCCTTTAGTGCAGGAGAAAGCGCTTGCTGCACCTGGATCATTGCCTCGGCCAATTCCGTAATTTCAGGGGAACTCATCTGTGATTCCATGGCTACCTCCTTGAATAAAGAAAACCCCACGGTCGCGTCTCGCGACCATGGGGCATATTGTGTCTTGTCGCCGGAAATTAAAAAAGTCCTGGCAGTCAAAGGAGTAATATATGTTTGAAAAAGAATGAGCAGCACACTAACCTATTATTAAGATTTCATACAAAATCTTAAAACCATAATAATCTTTGATGGGAGCTAACGTGATTTGAGAGAGGCGTATTCCGATTGGGACAACGGCTTCGCAATTATGATATCGGGTAAAAAAACAACAGGAGCTGACAATGGTCTTGACCGAAGCGTATTGCGAGAAGCAAATGCAAACATCCATTGAAGGGTTGTTTGAGAACTATAAAATGATGATCTCACGTCAATTGGAACGCGTAGATTTGTCGATTTCTGAATTATTAGAATTGCTTGAAGAAGATGAATACCGTTTTACGCTTAAAGCTCATAGCTTGATTGAGCATTTTATTGGGAGTTTGGCTCAGGTAAATGGAGTAGACAAAACGATTAAGAATTTCCCAAATTCAGGCATGAAAGTTAGGCTGGATGCCTTACTGAAAGCTAAGGTCATACCGCAGCTAGGATACGATTTTATTCGATCTTTATCCTTTATTCGAAATAAATATGCTCATGATCCGCGGTTTATGAATAGCTCGGTTGTTCAATGCATAAATGCGCTTGATGTTGAAGCCAAGAAACAGCTTATGTCAGCGGTTGTTGGCCTTATTTTGATAATTTACCCAGTGAGGTCATTTGATGAAGTTCGAAAAGAAATAATGGAACTAGACGAATCTGAAAAGCCTGAATATTTCGAGGTGCAAGAGTTTGCTGTAATATATTTCAAAGGAATGGTTGTCCTTTCGATCTACGCTTTGGTTGTGTCTAGTAGCCCCAAAGAGGAGCAAGAGGCTTCAATTCCTTTGTGGCTTGAGCTTGCTCAGGTTGCAATCAGCTTGATGGAAACCTTCTCGATATCTACATTTGGTATTTCTTATTCCCAATTGGAAGCCTCAATGTCTGAACCAAGCTAGGAGCTGTTGTTGCAAATTGCTCGAAATGGGATATCTCTTTCGACTGCCGCGTTTATTTCATTCCCCCTAATACATTGACTTTTAGCCTTGGCTAGGTATAGCAAATTCTATGTTGCATAGAGTCCCTTTTCTCTATGACAAATCATAGCTTACTCCAGAGAAAATGCCGTTACGCTTGTCAGGCCGAGCAGGAATGTTGACGTATGAGTAGATCTGAAGCCCAAACACGTGCAGAACTAATAGATAAACAGCTTGAACTTGCTGGTTGGAATGTCAATGACCCAACTCAAGTTGTTGAGGAATTCGACATTCTGGTAGATTTGCCTGACGGGGTTGAAAAGCCGCGCACTCAATACGAAGGCCATCAATTCAGCGACTATGTTCTGCTCGGAAAAGACCGAAAGCCTTTAGCCGTTGTCGAGGCAAAAAAATCAAGCAAAGATGCAGCGCTAGGTCGAGAGCAGGCTAAACAATATTGCTATAACATCCAGAGGCAGCTGGGTGGCGAGCTGTCGTTTTGTTTCTATGCCAATGGTCACGAAATCTACTTTTGGGACCTGGACAACTATCCGCCCCGCAAGGTTGTAGGCTTCCCAACGCGAGATGACTTGGAGCGGTTTCAGTACATCCGTCGCAATCGCAAGCCTTTGACCCAAGAACTCATCAATACCGCCATTGCTGGTCGAGATTATCAAATCCGGGCCATACGTGCCGTTCTCGAAGGCATCGAACAGAAAAAACGTGACTTCCTGCTGGTGATGGCTACCGGTACCGGCAAGACTCGAACCTGCATCGCGACGATTGATGCCCTCATGCGTGCCGGACACGCTGAAAAGGTGCTGTTCCTAGTTGACCGTATTGCTTTGCGTGAGCAAGCATTGGCCGCCTTTAAGGAACACCTGCCTCACGAGCCTCGCTGGCCCAACGTTGGCGAAAAGCTACTCGCCAAAGACCGTCGTATCTATATTTCGACCTACCCAACAATGCTCAACATTATTCGGGACGAGTCGCAGAACCTATCACCGCACTTCTTTGATTTTATAGTGGTAGATGAAAGTCACCGTTCCATTTACAACACCTATAAAGAGGTGTTGGACTTCTTCAAGACGATCACCCTGGGCCTGACGGCCACGCCCACAGACATCATTGACCACAACACCTTTCAGCTCTTCCATTGCGAAGATGGTCTTCCCACTTTTGCCTACACTTTTGAAGAGGCAGTTAACAGCGTACCGCCCTATCTGAGCAGCTTTCAGGTAATGAAAATCCAGACCCGTTTCCAGATGGAAGGCATAAGTAAGCGCACAATCTCGCTCGAGGATCAGAAAAAGCTGCTGCTGGAGGGCAAGGAAGTCGAAGAAATCAACTTCGAGGGATCACAGCTGGAAAAGCAGGTGATCAACAAAGGGACCAACACCCTTATCGTCAGGGAATTCATGGAGGAGTGCATCAAAGACCACAACGGTGTGCTGCCCGGCAAGACCATTTTCTTTTGCTCTTCCAAGGCCCATGCCCGACGGATGGAAGAGATTTTCGACAAGCTTTACCCCCAGTATAAAGGCGAGTTGGCCAAGGTTCTGGTTTCCGATGACCCCCGTGTCTACGGCAAGGGCGGACTGCTTGATCAGTTCACCAACAGCGACATGCCTCGGGTCGCCATCAGCGTCGACATGTTGGACACCGGTATCGACGTTCGCGAAATAGTCAATCTTGTCTTTGCCAAGCCGGTGTACTCCTACACCAAGTTCTGGCAGATGATCGGGCGTGGAACCCGTCTCCTGGAAACCAGCAAGCCCAAGCCTTGGTGTCTGGAAAAGGATGTGTTCCTGATTCTCGACTGCTGGGACAATTTCGAATATTTCAAATTGCAGCCAAAGGGCAAGGAGCTCAAGCCCCAACTGCCCCTGCCAGTGCGGCTTGTCGGGTTGCGTATTGATAAGATTGAAAAAGCCCTCGACCTGGCGCAGGAGCAGATCGCCAAACGCGAAATAACCAAGCTGCGATTTCAGATCAGTCAGTTGCCGCAAAATTCAGTCGTCATCAAGGAGGCGGCGACCTCTCTGGACAAGGTGTATGAAGGAAACTTCTGGGTAACCCTAAGCCACCAGAGATTGGAATTCCTGCGCTCCGAGATCAAGCCGCTCTTCCGCACCGTTTCCGAGGCCGACTTCAAGGCCATGCGCTTTGAGCGGGATGTTCTAGAGTATTCACTCGCCAGGCTCAGCGACGAAAAGGAAAAGGCTGAAACTCTCAAGGAGGGGCTTGTCGAGCAGATCAGCGAACTGCCGCTTTCCGTCAACTTCGTCAAAGCAGAAGGACAGTTGATTCGCGCTGCCCAGACAAACCATTATTGGTCCGTAAGTGACGTCAACGCACTGGAAGATGCTCTTGACGAGTTGAACACCCGCCTCGGCCCGTTGATGAAGTTCCGGGAGTTGCAGACTGGCCCGGGCCCGGTACACCTCGACCTAACCGACGTGTTACACAACAAAGAACGGGTCGAGTTTGGCCCGCAGCACGAATCGGTCAGCATCAGCCGCTACCGCGAAATGGTCGAGGCGATGATTTCCGAACTGACTGCACACAATCCCATATTGCAAAAAATCAAAAATGGAGAAGATGTTTCACCGATAGAGGCTGCCGATTTGGCAGACATGCTCCATGCCGAACATCCGCACATTACCGAAGACCTCCTGCGCCAGGTCTACAAGAATCGCAAGGCGCACTTCATTCAGTTCATCCGCCACATTCTTGGGATAGAGGTTCTCAGAAGCTTCCCCGAGACGGTTAGCGAGGCTTTTGATCAGTTCATCGGGCAGCACAGCAACCTTTCCAGCCGTCAATTGGAATTCCTGAACTTGCTCAAGGGGTTTATCATCGAACGAGAGAAGGTCGAAAAAAGAGACCTCATCAATGCTCCCTTTACGGTGATCCATCCGCAAGGTATTCGTGGTGTCTTCAGCCCTGCGGAAATTAGCGAGATACTGCAACTCACCGAACGCTTGGCGGCCTAGGAAGAGCGACAACACACAAGGAATCATTAAGTGCTTCAAAATAATCCCGAACTCAAAAGCAAGATCGGCCAGCTCTGGAACAAGTTCTGGGCTGGTGGCATTTCCAACCCGCTCACTGCTATAGAACAGATTACCTATCTGCTGTTCATGAAGCGGCTCGACGAGTTGGACCAGAAGAAACAGGCCGATGCCGAGTGGACCGGTGAGCCCTATACGTCGAAATTTGATGGGCTGTGGATTCCTCCTGAATTCCGAGGCAAAGAAGACGAAGAATATCACGCTGTCGACAGATACACACTGCGCTGGCGCGAGTTCAAGCATATGCAGGCCGAGGAGATGCTCCAGCACGTCCAGACTAGGGTCTTTCCCTTCCTCAAGGATATGAACGGGGCAACGTCCAACTTCACCCGCCACATGAAAAATGCTGTCTTCATCATCCCCAAGCCTGCCCTGCTGGTGGAGGCGGTGAAGACCATCGACGAGATCTTCGAAATTATGGAGCATGACTCGCAAGAGAAGGGGCAGGCATTTCAGGACATCCAGGGCGATGTCTACGAAATGCTTCTTTCCGAGATCGCCACGGCAGGCAAGAACGGCCAGTTCCGTACACCACGCCACATCATCAAGCTGATGGCCGATTTAGTGCGTCCGCAACTGGGCCATCGCATCGCCGACCCTGCTTGCGGCTCCGGAGGCTTTCTGCTCGGGGCCTACCAGTATATCGTCACGGAGTTGGCGAAAAAGGCCGGGGCCAAAGACCTGCAGCCTGATGAAGATGGTTTTGTCCGCACCTCTGTCGCAGCAGGGCTCACCGAAAAGGCTCAGGCAATTTTGCAAGCCTCCCTCTTTGGTTACGACATCGACAGCACCATGGTGCGCTTGGGGTTGATGAACCTGATGATGCACGGCATCGACGAGCCGAACATTGACTACAAGGACACCCTCTCCAAGAGCTACAGCGAGGAAGCCGAATACGACATTGTCATGGCCAACCCACCCTTTACCGGTAGCATCGACAAGGGCGACATCAACGAGAACCTCACGGTGGGCACCACCAAGACCGAGCTGCTCTTTGTCGAGAATATCTACCGCCTGCTGAAAAAAGGCGGCACTGCCTGCGTCATTGTCCCCCAAGGAGTGTTGTTCGGCTCGGGCAAGGCCTTCAAGGCCCTGCGTGAGATGTTGGTGAACCGTTGCGACCTTAAGGCTGTTATCACCATGCCCAGCGGAGTGTTCAAGCCCTATGCCGGGGTCAGCACCGCCATTCTGCTCTTCACCAAGGTATGGGGACCGAAGGATAAGGTGACGCAAGCAGCCACGGAGAATGTCTGGTTCTACGAGATGCAGGCGGACGGCTACTCCCTGGACGACAAGCGCAGCAAGCAGGAAGGGTATGGGGATTTGCTTGATATCGTCACCCAGTTTCACGAGCGAAATGAGGAGAAGGATACAGATCGCACCGCGAAATGGTTTATGGTGCCACAAGCTGAAATCGCAGACGAAAAAAACAGCTATGACCTTTCACTGTCGCGGTACAAGGAGGATGTGTTTGAAGAGGTGGAATATGAAGAGCCGGGAATCATTCTTGAGCGGCTGCTGAAGGAAGAAGTCGGCGAGGTGGGAGACGACGAATTGGTCAAGGTTCAAAGTGGAATTGTGCGCGAACTACTTGAGTTGCAGGGAATAGTTGGATGAAAACAAAACACCTCGTAGCCAACTTAGGTGAGCATGTTCGGCAGTTCAGTAAACGCAATAAAGGTGAATCTGGCACGAAAGTATTTTCAGTAACCAATTCTGAGGGCTTCACTCTTTCGACTGATTATTTCAGCAAAAAAGTCTTCAGCAAGGATATTTCGAACTATAAAGTGGTCCTTAAAGGACAGTTCGCTTATAACCCTTCACGCATCAATGTTGGTTCAATAGATTATCTAAAAAATGCCGACAAAGTTCTCGTAAGCCCTCTCTATATCGTTTTTGAAACAGACTCAGAGTTATTCGCGGACTACCTCCTCCGTTACATGAAGAGTGACTGGGGCATTGCCCAAATTCGCGCGAACACCGAAGGAGCGGTCAGAGACTCGCTGAAGTTTAAGGGGCTTGAGAGCATAAAAATTCCCCTCCCACCGCTTAACGACCAAAAGCGCATTGCCCATCTGCTCGGCAAGGTGGAAGGGCTGATCGCTCGGCGCAAACAACACCTGCAACAACTCGACGACCTACTCAAAAGCGTCTTTCTCGAGATGTTCGGTGACCCTGTGCGGAATGAGAAGGGGTGGGATAAACCGGAATTGAACCATTTTGGCAAGATTTCGACGGGAAATACTCCCCCAAGAAAAGACCCGGCCAACTATTCGAGCCAACACATTGAATGGATAAAGACGGTCAATATTTCGGCTGACTCTGTTTATATAAGTCAGGCCGAAGAGTATCTTTCAAAAACTGGGGCAACCAAAGCGCGAACAGTAACGAAGGGCGCTCTTATGGTGGCTTGTATAGCCGGAAGCATTGAGTCCATCGGTCGGGCGGCACTAACAGACAGAACAGTTGCGTTTAACCAGCAAATCAACGCCATTCAACCGAAGAAGGACGTTAATCCACTCTTTTTATATGTCTTGTTCAAGATTTCCAAAGCCTACATCCAAAGTCATGCTTCAAAGGGTATGAAGAAAATTTTGACCAAAGGCGACTTCCAAAAGATCACGATGATCAAGCCACCAGTCGAGCTACAAAACCAATTCGCCGTCATCATCAACAAAATCGATGCCCTCAAATCCCGCTACCAGCAATGCCTGACTGATCTGGAATACCTCTATGGCGCGCTGAGCCAGATGGCGTTCAAGGGCGAGCTAGATTTGTCGCGTGTGCAGCTGCCAACAGCAGAGGAGCATGAGCAAGCCGTTGAAGATTCATCTCGTCGGGAATCTCAAATCCTCACGACTCCAGATATGGAATTCCCGCAAGTCTTAACAGGATTCAAACACCGAAAGCACGCCCTCAAAGAGTGGCTGACCACGTATATCGAGGCAGCAAAAGTAGGGGAATCTGTTTCAATTTCAGAATTTATGGTGAGGACTCATGGCAATCTTCTTGAGTTGAGTAATGAGGGGGTGCTTGAAGATTTGGGGATAGATGGGGAAGACGAACTGTCGGTTCCCGACTACGATCACGTGAAGTCCATCATATTCGAAATGCTGAAAAATGGATCTTTGCTCCAAACGTTTGATGACGAATCTAACACGGTGCAAATCATTCCCGTCAAAGGCTCAAACCTGTGAAGCTCATCCGTCTGAAGATTACCGACCCAAAGGGGTTTCGCAGTCTGCAAGCCGGGTTCGAGTATCAGTTTCGCAGTGACTGGGACTTGCAGGATGAAGAGGACTTCGCCCCTTTTGTCTGTGCTGGGCCCAACGGCAGCGGCAAGTCGAACCTACTGGAGGTGCTGGCGGCGATTTTCTATCACTTGGAGTGCATCTATCTGGAGAACCTGCCGGACAGTTTCCGTTTTGAGGAAGAGGCCAATTCTGGTGGCTTCCGCAGTGAAATAGCCACCCCGGACGGCTTCGAGATTGAATATCTGATTCGACCCAAGGAAGCCTTGACGACTACAGGCCACGATGGTCAGGCCCATGTGCGCATCGCCAAACAGCCTGGCGAATCTCCCAAGTGGTTCCTTCTCAATCATGAAGAACGGGAAGGAGAAGTGGAGCTTACCATCGGACAGACCCTGGCCCGCCAATTGCTACCGGAGTTCGTTCTGGGCTACTCCTCCGGTGAAAACGAAATCCTCAGCCTTCCGTTTTTCAAGATGCGCTTTGTCCAGTTCGATGAATACGGGCAGGCGCTAAAACAGCAGCTTCCCTATCCTGGTCGCCCGGAATCTCGGCTGGTTTATCTCGACAGCGGGTTCAGCCAGGCGATCCTGCTTTGCAATCTACTGTTTCAGGACACCGATGCGATTTCGCCTTTCCGCAATGATGTGAAAATCGAGGAACTCATGGAGTTCCGCATCATCATTCGGCGTAGCATCGAAGTGGAGGAAAGCCTGATCTCCGCCTTCGGCAGTCAGGATGAGAGTAAACGGGAAACCATCGAGGATATCGTCAATAACCACCCGGCCCTGAGCGCGATCGAAGACGAACGCCAGACCAAGCGGTATCGCGTCAATCTAGTACACCTGCTCGATGGTGATAAGAAAAGCGATAAAATCGTCCCACGCCTGATGCGCTGTGCTACCTGTTGGTATCTTGACGAAGCCAGCGACACCCTCTATCTCGATTACCGGGTCAACGACGCCACTAGGCAGGCCTTCAGCGAAAATTTCGATTTCGAGGTCAATGGCTCGCCAATCTCTCTGTTCCAAGCCTTTCAGGTTCTGTTAACCCTCAATCTGTTCTCTGCAAGCGACGATCTCAAAAGAGATCTTTACCAGTCAGACAGCCTCTATGCCAGTGAGACTGTCCCTATCCTGGCTTCAGATCAGCGCATTATGCGCTTCAAAAATTTCTGGGTGACAAAGACTGATGTGCCAGAGCCTGTCCTCCTGAAAAGCTTTTCGGACGGCGAACACCAACTGCTGCACACCCTTGGTCTCTGCATGCTGTTTAAAAACACCCAGAGCCTGTTCCTGCTAGACGAACCAGAGACCCATTTCAACCCAGATTGGCGTGCGAACTTCGTCACCCGTCTGCTCCAGAGTTTCAACGGCAGCGACGGTCAGGAGATGCTGGTCACCACCCACACTCCGTTTCTGATTTCCGACAGCCGACCGGAAAAAGTGCTGGTGTTCAAAAAGGCCGATGGAGAGGTATCGGTCCTCAACCCTGACTACAATACTCTAGGAGCATCAATCAACAAGATCACCATGGCCACCTTCGGCAAACATGAGACCATCGGCGGTCATGCACAGTCGATGCTGGAAGACCTCCGCCACCGTTTTGAACAGGGCGAGGACAAAGAGCAGGTTATTGCCGAGATTAACCGCCAGCTCGGCGACTCAGTGGAAAAAGTCCTGCTCATCAAGACTATTCTCGACAGCATGGAGAAACAGGACTGATGCTGTTCGCCTACACCTATGTCCCGCATGCAATGGAGAAGATGCAGGAATTCATAGACTTCATTTTTTTTGAGGTGTGGTGCAAAGCTCCTGGCAATGGCGGCTTTAGATTTGAACTTTGCGATGGTAATGCCGAACTCAAAGAACTGATGGAGTGTTTTTTCTACGGCGACACGAAGGGCGGGGATTTCTTTTACGGTCATGTGGAGCGGATTTATGGCCTATTTGCTCCACTAACCCCGGCGCAAATCTCCCAGTGTAGACTGTGGTACAAGGCCAACAACGACATCGAAAAAGTCTGCGCCAATGATCCGGCGATTCACATCGTCCGCTATGCCGATATTGCCGCTATCCATCCTGAACTGAGCGAACAACTGGCCTCATTTTTCAAAGGACTTTATTCTCATCAACTGCTCGACCTTAAGGCGCTACGTGAAAAGATTGGCCAGATAGATGAGCACTATCAGACATTCATACAGGTGAATACCACCGGCAAATGTCCTTTCTGTGGCCTTGGAGACATCAAGGGGGAACATCACACTAAACGCGACGCTTATGACCATTATCTACCCCAGGCGCTCTATCCCTTCAATTCGATAAATTTCTGCAACCTCGCCCCGGCTTGTCATGAGTGCAACAGTACATACAAACTCAGCAAAGACCCTGCCCATAACGCCGCCGGACGCCGCAAGGCTTTCTATCCCTATACGCCCCACGCCCACGACATCGAAATTACTATCGACCTTAACTCCCCGGATGTTGATCGCCTGACACCCGCCGACATTCAACTCATCTTCGGACCGGCCGCTGTCCATGAGGAAATCGAAACATGGAAAGAGGTGTACGGCGTTGAGGAGCGATACAAGGCAAAATGTTGCGGAGGTGATGCAAAGGACTGGCTGGAGCAAGTTCGCATTCTGCGCGACGTTCACGGCATCACACCGGACGCCTACCTTGCCACCGTTCAGCAACAGACCGCTAATGCGCCGGTTGCTAACAGTAATTTTTTGAAAAAAGCATTTCTTGAAGGATGCCAACGTGTCGGAGTTCTCGATGTCCTGTAAGCTGCGCAGGGAACTGGCCGGTAAAATTTTAAGATTTCGTATATAATCTTATAAATTTCAATATTAGCATAGTCGCCAGAAAGAGACATGGCCTACATCTTCTGCACCCAAAAGCTCGCCAAGGAGCTGGCCTCAGAGCCGCTTACTCCAGCTCCCGACGTGCGCGGCTTCCTCGGCTGGCATGGCACCATCCTGCGCATCTTCCGCCGTAAGTCAGTGCTGCTGGTCAACGATGAATCGCGATTCACACTATTCATCCCCGGCTTGATGAAGAAGGACTTTGCCAACTTTCAGCATGTCTTCATCCATCACTTCGAGCGGACCTTGGGCTACATGAACGCCAACCCGGCGCAGATCGCCCAAGCCAAGCTGCTGCTAGGTGGGTTTTCCTATCACAAGACGCACAACCGGAGTGTGCTTGGGACGCTGAACGATATGAAAGATGCGGTAGAATTCATGCTCAAGTCTCGACTGGGTCATTTGCCCGAGTCTGAAGAGGAGCATCGCTGGGTTGCCTCGTTTCTGAACGAGACTCCGTGCAGGGGGAAGGATTTGAAAGGCGTTGTGTTTCCAGATCGAGAAATACTCAAGATGATAAATCGGGTGGGCTAGTCTCCGCTGGAATGCCTCTTCAACGACTCCAGCATATCCAGAGCCACGGCAAGTTCATTGTCGGACAGTTCGGCAAGAATAAATCGTGCTTTGGAAAGGATGCCTGCTCCCTTCTTCCCGTCATCAAGCAGTTCACTTGGAGCAGCGTTTAGCCCATTGGCTATTTCTACCATTTTCTCAACTGACAGGTTGACCTGACCGCGTTCAATCTGGCCCAAGTATTTATAACTTACACCCGCCCGCTCAGCGAGTTCCTGTTGGGTCAGATCCGCCTGTTTCCTCAGGGTGCGGATTCGAGCACCAACCTTTTCTGAAACGTTTCCCATGGGTCATCTCCTCGTATGACACATGGTGCGGTGATAATCGCTGGCTATAAACTCACGATCGGTATTATTTTAAGTTGAATGTAGACACCGATCAGTGCTACAAAAACAGTGTATTTACCACCGACATTTCCCATCGAGCTGCATTGCAACTGGAAATGTGCGCACTAATTGCAAACGCTAAGGAGACTGAGAATGGCAAAAGAGAAATGTGGAAACTGCAATGGCACCGGCATGGCTGATTGCCCCATGGAGTATGGCGGACGTTGCCCTGACAATTGTCCTGCTTGCGGTGGCAAGCAGAAGGTTAAGTGTCAGGACTGCAAGGGCACAGGCAAAGTAGACGCTTAATCACATTCCATATTCTAAGAAGGGGGGAGTCAGCATGATTCCTCCCTTTCCCATCAATCTTCTTATCAATTGGCCCCCTTCAAACGTGCTTATCGCAGTACTCGCTGAAGGAATTTCAAACTGTCTGCACATCGCTTCGTGGAACTCCTCTAGGAATACCACTCATATTCATCGCTTTCATGACACCGGATCTTATCGGTATTGGATGCAGCAAACGCTTGGGAGAATTGAAAGCACTTCCCTCTCCGTTTCTCCTACCTTGTTTCCTTAAGTATGATTCTCAATAACTTTCGATGAAATTGGGTCTAGTAAATCGGGTGTAGCTCGGAGAGGCTGATTTCGTAGCTTAAGCTTTCTGGACGGTTTAGAATTCTGCTATTGGTAATATCCTATATTATAGTAATTATATGAGAAGCTGACAGAGAGGAAAGCTAGAAGTGGATATTCAATGGCAGTTTAATTCTTGAGTAAAAATTAATTCACTAGGGACTATGATATAGTGAAAAATTAATTACTTAAGGAGAACCACCATGAATTACTATTCAACTACTAATGCGGCAGATTTTAATGGTCTTAGGATTAACACCGGTAACGAGGGACAGTTCTTTTGCTACGACATCATCTTGCAAAAAATTCATGAAAGAATTCAATTGATGACGAAGTATAGCAGGGTCATGTTTGTTCGCGCCGATCTTCGTCTTCCTCACGACCATCAGCCTTCAGGAAACAATGAAGAGGTGTCGCATCTGTTCAAAATCATGAAGGAAAACGCCCGAACTCACAATGTCACTTTCCACTTCGTGTGGGTTCGAGAATCCTCCCCTGATGGCAAACCGCATTACCATTTGGTCATTTTGTTGGATGCGAGCAGGGTCAGCAACTATGTTGCTTTCTTGAATGAACTCGAAAGGGTTTGGGGGCATGTCCTGAACTGCAATGCAACCGGACTTGTCCATAGGTGCGAGACAGACCAATTTGGAAATTACACTGGTAACGGGATCATCCTTCAGCAGCCAACCCGTCAAGCGACCGGGGAAGAGCGAGCTGCCCAGGAGCATGATTTCTGGAGCAAGCTTAACTGGATTACAGAGTGGGCCAGTTATCTTGCGAAAGTCAGGCAGAAGGAAAGCACGCCGCATAGAGTAAGGCGTTTTGGTGCTTCTCAGCTAGATTAGCGAACACCCGCCGGGCATGACGGTGACCCGTTTTAGGAGGGACCTCAAGGTTGCCGTCATGCCGATTTGACCACGATGAGATTACATGCCATATTCTCATCATGATTTGATCTAAATAAAAGAAGGAATCACATCATGCCTACGTACATATGGCAGAGGGACTCCTGGCCCTCGTTTTCATACAAGGCAGAAGCCTTACTGCCTCAACTAGGCCAATGTCGGAAATTGCAGGGGGAACTGCTAACCCAGCTCTCAGCACTTGATGAGAAGTTAGCCCTTGAGGCTGAAGCCCTATTTCTGGAAACCGAGATCGTGCGCACTTCAGAGATAGAGGGCGTCAAATTGCATCCTCAATCAGTACGGTCTTCCGTGGCACGTAAATTGGGGCTGGACGATGCAGGCTATCATCCCCGTAATCAGTATGAAGACGGTATGATTGAGGTGCTTGTTGATGCCACGGTCAACCACAAGACTCCTCTCACGGCTGAGCGCCTCTATGGATGGCATGCGGCTCTCTTCCCCACTGGCTACACCGGCACGCAACGGATCACAGTTGGCGACTGGCGGACAGACGCAGACGGATCAATGCAGGTTATCTCCGGTAGGCCGGGTAAGACTAAGCTGCACTACGAGGCACCACCGGCTGAAGCCCTCCCCAACGAAATGGAAGCCTTCCTCGACTGGTTCAATTCTCCCGTAGACGGGGACGGTATTATCCGGGCCGGTATCGCCCATTTCTGGTTTGTCACCCTACACCCCTTCGATGACGGCAATGGACGTCTGGCTAGAGCGATTACCGACATGGCTATGTCGCAAGACGAAAAGACGTCACGAAGGGCATACAGTTTGTCTTCGCAGATTTCAGCATCTAGAAAAGCGTACTATGCGGTCCTGGAAGAGACTCAGAGGGGTGAAGGCGACCTCACGGGGTGGCTGGCCTGGTTCCTCGAAACGGTGGAACTTGGCATGCTGAAGTCTCGCGAGATTGCAGAACTCACAATCAGAAAAGCGGAGTACTGGAAACGTCATGCCAGTGCCCCAATCAACGACCGCCAGCGCAAGGCGCTCAACAAGCTGCTTGATGCTGGGCCTGATGGCTTCGAGGGAGGACTTTCGAACAAGAAGTACATTGGGATGACCAAGACGTCATCTGCGACGGCTACACGCGATTTAAAGGCACTCGTAGAGGCCGGGCTGCTCGTTCAGAGCGGCGGGGGACGGAGTATACGGTATGCGATTGCTTGGGTGTAGCCGCGCCCGCAGGCGGTATACTCTGATACCGATTGGCTACAAACGGCCACGCCGCCCACAACCCACTGCAAACACTAACAAACACATCGCTGCCAGAACTAATATTGGCTATAACACTGAACTTAAATGCCAAAACAACGGCTTTAAGTGGCTAATCTATTGGCTAATAAAAGGACGGGAAGGCAAACAGCTTTCCCGCCCTTTGTTGGTGTTGAAAGTGACCATTTTTACCAGGGGACATAATACCTGCCCTTCTTTGAATCGCCCATGGGTTTCAACAATCTTGCGTCGCACAATTCTCCGAGCACTCTGCTGATGTTGCTGGACTTACGCCCCCTAGAGTCGCCTTTGAAGTCACCAGCCCTAGCCTCACCCTCTAATCTCACCTTTGTGAGCATTTCCACCTGAAGTGGACTCAGATTGTACTCTTCGATCTCTGCGTCTTGAACCACGTCTTCATGGACTGCAGGAACTTCTTCATCAGTTCCGCCGATACACAACACGCTTCTATAGAAACCATTCTCATCTTCGGCATACTCAACGAGGAGGGGCTGCAATTGTTTTCCGTGTAAATGCCTGGCAGCCGGGAAATGCATTTCAACTTTATTCCCCATTGCAGGCTGCCAGTCCTGTGGGCGCTTAAGAGAAATGAAAAGCTCTGCATCGTCCTCCATTTTGAGTGTCCCACGAAGCTGCCCAGCTTTATTCTCATGCTGAACAAGAATAACAGTTATTCCCTGGGACCTAAGTCTTTCAAACCACCCCTCAACCACACGCCATGCGACAGGACAGCTGCCTTTGCCTGAAGGGATCAATTTCCCGTAATTGTCAAATGCAACTATCTGTTCACCTTGTATGTACGCCTCAACCCATTGACGATCAGCCTCTTCGAGCAGGTTGATCTTTTTCCCATGATCTTTGATAGCCAACACACCAAAGTTTGCTGTCCATTTCGTATCCCCATAAAGCTGACCGAGTTGCCTGAAGCGTTTTTGAAGATCTTGACTAGACAGTTCGGCATCAACAAGAAGCACCTTCATTGGCCGTCTTGCATGTATGCGGTCACAAAACGCCTTACCTCCGGCTGCAGCCGCGAGGAGGTCGGCAAGTATATACGACTTGCTGGTTTTCCTTAAACCAGCAAGAAGAACAAGCTCACCACCACAAAACAGATTTTCAAGTTGGAAAGAAGCCTCTGGGAACTTCATACCCAAAAGAGTGCCAACTGTCGCAGCTTTGGGAACCGCATCGCCCTCTCTGGGCGAGAATTCCAACCCATGGAATTTTCTGGCGTCTTCTCGGAACTCGTCCCATGATTTACATTTATTCGAACTCAGGCAACTCATCGCGATACACCAACTTTAAATCTACTCCCATACCTTGGAAAACGCCCCGCAATTCAGCTCCAATCTCCACAGCAGCCTTATCATTTGGGTCAAAAATATAGTTGACGACTCGACCAGCCAGAGGCGACCAATCCATGGCCGCAGAAAAGGATTTCTCGCCAGCCCACGTTGCAACCGCATATGGCAGCGATGCATTTCTCGCTGCCAAACCAAGATCATCGTATATATCAACCGGCAAGCTGGCCTCATTGAAGAGCCGACCTTTGTTGAACAGCATATTCTCAACGGGAGGAAGAGCATATTTCCATTCCAACATGCCGCTTCCATTGACCAAACAAGGAGTTAAGAAGAGCAACACCTTTTCGCCATCAATAATCCACTCTCTGGCGAAAAACGAAGGGGCACCGTTTTCTGTGACGAAGCAATATTCGTTAAACGGAATTCCAAGATAAGGATGATCTGGAAGGAGAATCGAGCCATACGGAATCGGCGTGCTGACATAACAGACGTTTTCCGGCAAACTTGCTTGTTGAACTACACAAGATTCAATCTCAATATCAATTCCATTCAAAATCCAGCGGAAGGCCTCGATACGATCAACTTGATGAATATGACACGCCAAAGAAAATACCCCAACACCTGACGCTCCGGTCTTTTCATTCCACCAGTGATGTTCAAGATAGATTACATCTCTATTCCCATACCCTGCTAGGGTTTGGTCATCGTAGCGTATCGGGACTTTCATTTTGCTTTCAAAAGCCACCAATACATACTTAAAATAGCCGTTCGTATAAACAGATCCGGTTCGCCACCCGCCAGGAAGGAGGGAAGCCACAATGGATGGAATCCGTCTGGAGACTTCTTCTCGGATATGCTCAAACAGTCTTACTTTATCTTGAACAGACTGGCCGTTACCGTTGAACACGGATAATTCCGGGGGCAGTGAGGAAGTCGTCAGTTGCCGAGGGTAATGATCTAGATTCGATACGAAGTTCCCCCCTGTCAGGGAAGCGAGGTTAAACATGATCAACCTCCAACCTATCTAAAATCCACGAGATGAAGCTGGACCGAGTGTAGCATATACGCCTACCAATGCGCAGTCGTTCTGCTGGCCCTTTACCCTGGCTGTCCAGATTCGCAAATGTGCGTTCCGCGATAGTGTAGCCCGTAGCCTTTGAGCCAAGGCTTCTAGATATGAGCGGGGGGTATTCCTTTTCCAGTTGATGTGCGACCTGTGCAATAGGTGCTGATTCGTGTGACGTCATGTGCGTCCTCCTGAAGTTATTTTCCAGGAGAATTTCATACAAAGACGGGCTCTGGAAGACGCGCTTTATCAAATCGATACTAAATTATTTTGAGGCGTTACGAAGACCATCGCCGAGTGCATGCTTGCATTTCATCAACACAAAACTGTGCGTGCTTATACTTTTTCATTAACTCTGACTGCTCAATCTCACTAGCCTTCAAATAACCAACCCAACTGACTTTGTCTGCGGCTTGCTTCGGGGACTCCCCGTGTATATGAACCTGGTCCCAGACCCACAAGCCAACACATCGCGAAATAAAGGGCGTCTGTTCGCTGGGTACAATTAGTGTATTCAATGACTTATAATTATCTGGATGATACTGGTGGTCGAGCGGAAGCAGCCAATTCTTATATTTAATAAAGAGCACCTCTAAAAGCTCAAGCGCCTTCTTCATATTGCTCGTCTTGAACTGTTTCATATCAATGCATACTTGGACAACAGAACCATCTCTGATTCCAAATGAATTTCCACTTCTTCTCTTTTTGAATGCATAAATGGCCTTCTCGACTTTGCCAGCTAGCTTCTTCGGCGACGCACACTCCACGAAGCAGTTAACATAACAATATAAAGTCGTTGCACTAACCTCTTCGACGTAAAACTCGGTGCCATCTTCACTAACAAAATGCGTTTCTATGCCATATTTGAAAAGCGCATCATCCTCCCGAATAAACTGTTCGTGAAAAGCCAAGGGAAATCCATTTTCATTGTATGCTGCTAGACTGTGTCCAATCTCTTCCAGTTCAATCATTTGCCATGGGAAGAATCCATACTGCAAACTTGTCTCATAAAGCCAATCAAGGTCTTCGTCCCCCCATACCCGTTCAAGAATTCTCCTGGCAGTTTCTTCTATGAAGTATGGGTTATGAAAGCGGTATTCATCAACGATACGTGCATAACCTGGGTCGGTGAAAGCGCTATATTCCATCATTAGATCTAGCTTAGGTGGACCTTCCAAAGCATAGGAGGGGTCTCCCTCATTTTTGATCCTGCAGTAGAGAGAAACAAGGGCAGACAACACCCAGTGATAAAAATCGTAATGATCCCAAGAGAATGAGCAGATGCCATCTGGGAGAGGTTGACAGTTAGATTTTGTGAATATGTTCCGACATCGCTGAGCAACAAAATTCTGTGCTAGCTTTAATTGCTCAGGGGCTCCATCAACTCCTAGAGAAGATTCCGAACTCTTCTTGCCAGCTAGTTTAGGTAGTAGGTCGAGGTAAAACTTTCGGCGCGTGTATTCATAACGCCAATGCTCATGTTCCCAAGCCTTGCGAACTTGTTTCTGCTGTGATTTGGAGCTAGCTGTCTTAATATAATTATTCTTTTTTCTGGGCATTTTCCCCACACTCATTTCAGCAGAGGCAACGACCTGCAGATCCCAGCAAGCTATATGACACGCAAAGCCACTTTCTCAAATTTGGTGGTAATTTGGTGGTTTTCCGCATCCCCAAAAACGAACAGAGCTTCGGAGGATTTCAAAAAAACACCTCTAAAGCCCTGATTTCATTCTGGTACCAGGGAAGGGACTCGAACCCTTACAGTATCACTACCGGCGGATTTTGAGTCCGCTGCGTCTACCAATTCCGCCACCCTGGCACGGGAGAAGGTTTACATAGGGTAGTTCGGTAGGCGCTGTCAATGCTCTTGTCATGGTTAGTGCATGGTGGTAGCTACTTTTTTTCTCATATTGAAATCTATTCACACTTGAGGTGCCTCATGCTTCCCACTGGTTCCATTGTAAATGCGCTGGCTATCATTGCAGGTTCGGCCATCGGCTGCTGGCTGCAATCCCGTTTTCCAGAGCGTATTCGCTCCATCGTGTTTCAGGGGTTGGGGCTATGTGTGTTGCTGATCGGCATTCAGATGGCGCTTAAGGTGGAAAACATCCTCATTGTGATCTTTTCGGTTTTGCTGGGTGGCATTACGGGTGAGTTGATCCGCATGGACACCATCCTTGAGCGCCTGGGCAACTGGGTGAAGAAAAAAATCGGATCCAAGAACGAACAGTTCACCAATGGATTGGTAACGACTTCCCTGATCTTCTGCATCGGAGCCATGGCCATTATTGGCTCGCTGGAAGAGGGCATCAACGGTGACGCCACCATTCTCTATACCAAGTCCATTCTTGACGGCTTTGCATCCATTGCGTTTGCCGCAACCTATGGATCGGGCGTACTCTTCTCGTTTATTCCCGTATTGCTCTATCAAGGATTCATGACCATCGGCGCGAGCTTCTTTCAGCAGTACTTCTCTGAGCTCATGATCGCACAGGTCACCGGCTGTGGCGGATTGCTCATCATCGGCATCGGTATCAACCTGCTGGAACTCACGGAAGTCCGCCTTGCCAACCTGCTCCCCTCCTTGGGGTATGTCATCGTCCTGACGGCACTGTTTGGCTAATGTCAGCTTGATTAGCCGACTTGAGCAGGGTATCTGCCAGATATGACCACTGCGACGACCCTCAGATTGCTGCATGGCATGTTGCCCTCGCAAGGCGCTTCGCCACTCACGCACATTCCTTTTCTCGGAATGGTTTCGAGCACTACGGCGCATCGGCTCCATTCGGTATCCCTGCCGCAATCAGCACTGGTTTTCGTCCTCTCGGGGAAGAAGCAGGTTATCAGGGAAACTGACCGGATCGAAGTCAGCGCAGGGGAAATTCTTCTTTATCCAGCCCGGATGGAAGCACTCATCGAAAACACTCCGGACGGAAAGACCGGTTCGTACGTGGCGCTATGCCTCACCTTCGATGAAACCGTGCTGGCCCGAGCCCTCGCTCACGCTCCGTCCCTGGATGTTACTCCCGGCCTTAACGACCTGAAAACCATGGGTTCTCCGCTCATAACGACAGGCTTGGACCATCTACTGACCATGGTACAATCCGCGCCTGACAATGAAAGGCTGATTTCCCTCTGCAGGGAAGAGATGCTCCTACTCGTTGCCCAGCAAACCGACTGCCTGCCGCTCCTCTGGAATGCCGCCTCAACATGGGGTTCGCGATGCAGTGGACTCATCGGCATGGAGCCGGGCAAGGGATGGACCGCAGACCTTCTGGCCGCCAAGCTGGGAACCAGCGAGAGGACACTCCGCCGCCAGTTGCAAAAGGAAGGAACAAACCTCCGCCATATTTTGCAGGAAGTACGGTTAAACGCCGGCCTTGCAATGCTCCAGACTGGTGGCACGTCAGTGGGCGAAACCGCATATCTCTGCGGATACAATTCTGCGTCCCGCTTTGCCGGCCTCTTTCGGGAACGCTTCGGAGTCAATCCAAGCGAAGTTTTGCAATACAATGCCGTTTTGGGACAACAGTTGGCCGAATCGTGACAGCGGGCCGCACATCGCATTGCTAGAACGTCTCCAACAACACAAAGGAGGCATCAATGCGCAAATCAATCTATTTTGTTTTTATGGCACTCGCCATCATCACGGTGACCACAGGGGGTGGCAAAGCCATCGCTGGCCAATTCACCCTGACCAGCCCGACGATAACCAACGACCACTCTCTCCCGGAAGCACACGTCTTGAACGGGTTCGGATGTTCAGGTGGCAACCTCTCACCAGCTCTGCAATGGGCCGATGCTCCCGCGGGGACAAAGAGCTTTGCCCTGACCATGTACGACCCTGACGCCCCCACCGGAAGCGGATGGTGGCATTGGGTGGTCTTCAACATCCCGGCATCAGTATCCGCTCTTCCTGAAGGCGCAGGAACGGAAGCCGCCGACCTTCCCCGTGGAGCAGTTCAGAGCAGAACCGACTTTGGCTCTGCTGGCTATGGCGGCGCCTGCCCGCCCCAAGACCATGGAGACCACCACTACATCTTCACCATCCACGCCCTTGATGTGGAGAAGCTGGACCTCACGAAAGACAGCTCTGCAGCAATGGTGGGCTATTTCCTGAACTCACACACTCTCGGCTCGGCCTCTATTACGGCGCGATACGGCAGGTAACAATAAAAGGCCCACCCCGAATGGGGATGGGCCTTTACTACATTACTCTAAGATCACTTAACCGACTTTTTCCGCCACGGCCTTTTTCTTGCCGCCGCAGCCTCCACAGCCAGAGGTCTTTTTCAAATTTTCGTCGGGTTCGACGACACGGATATCGTCTTCAGACTCGATATGTTTCTTGATCATTGCGTATTCGATGACATCTTCGTAGCAACGCTGTGCTTCCCATACGGTCAGGAATTCACCGATGACACAGGTCTGAAATTCGGGCTGGTCGAACTTCTGTGCCCAAACATTGTGCTTGAGAAAATCCCAGGCACCGACTTTGGGGATGGTAATATTCTTGTCAGCCTGACGGAGGATGACCTCCCATTTGGTGTAGGCATAGGGATCATCCAGGGTCTCGGCAGGCTCACAACAGTGGTTGGCGCTGGCCTGAAAGGAGACCACAACCTTGAGGCCGACCTGCAATTCTTTATAAAACCGTCCAAACACGTCGTGCCGGGAAGCTTCGACGAGTAATTCTCTAAAATCTTTAGCCATTATCTACTCCTTTACAACCCGTTCTAGAAATTACTGGCATACTCCCCCAATTCCCGCACAGTTTCAAGGGGTTTAAGCGAAAAAAAGCTCCCGCCAACAAAAAGTCCGCCCACCCCGGCAATTGCCGGAATGGGCGGACAGTTTTTTATTGGTTCAGCCCCTAGAACAGGCCCTTCAAGACGCCACCGGGCTTCTTTTCGGTTTCCGTTTCAGAACCGGACTTGGAACCGCCGAAGATCTTCTTCTTGAGGTTCTCCTCCACACCCTTGGTTCCCTGCTTGAAGGTTCCCTTAAGCAGGGCCTCGGCCATGGCCTTGGCATCCAGCTTGAAGCTCGGGCTATCCAACGCACCGCTGATCTTGATGGGCAGCGGCAGGCCGGAAAGTTCTTCGATGGATGCTCCGTCCTGCCCCTTCAAGGTGCCGACAACGGTCACAGTGGCAAGATAATCCAAGTTGTTCTTGGGCAGGTTGGCCCAGCCCTTACCAGTGAGGCGCAGAAGCGGAGACTTCATGAGCAGATCGTCATTGGTGATGTGCCCATTCTTGAGCACGGCGCTGCCGAGGAGTTCGGCAAAGTCGGTACGCTCAGGCTCATTGCTGGTGGACTTCTTACCCTTAATGGTGTTGAAGGCGTCGCGCAGCATCTTGGCAACGTTTATGCCGTTAATGGCACCATCGGTGAAGGCAAACGAGGCAGTACCCGAGATGGACTTCTTGATGTTGTCAGGAGTCAGTCCCGAGCCGGTCAGATCGTACTTGGCAACGGTAGTGCCGAGCAGGTGATCCTTGCCAGTGAGATCCTTGAGCAGCGGCCCGGCCTGCACCCCCTTGAGGTCGGCAGTCTCCGTCCAGGTGGCAAGCTTGCCGTTGGCATTCAGGGTGGAGTGCGCCGTAAGGGAGCCATCATAGAGCTTGGCCGAGAACGGCTTGATGGTGACCACGCCATTCTTTGCGACCAGATCACAGAGGATATCGCTCACACGCAGGTTCATGGCCTTGACCTTGCCCACGGTAAGCTTGGCCTTGAGGTTCAAATCCTTGAGCGCGCTCAGGTCCGGCTCTTCGGCGGAAGCGGACTCCTGTGTTGCGGCTGGCTTGGCTTCGGCCTTCTCGCCTTCCTGTGCAGGAGGCATGTAACGGTCCGCGTCGATGTCATCCACGTTCAGGTTCACCACAATGGCAGGCTTGGCAAAGTTCATGACAGAACCAGTGCCGGAGAGCGTGGTGTCGTCCAGCTTCACGGTCAGATTCTCCAACGCAACCGCGTTGTCTGTGCCGTTGATCTTGATGACCGCGCTGGTGCGGGTAAGTGCGCCGGGATCGGTGGTCACGAGCGGCTCCATGGAGAGCTGCTTCATGAGTTCCTTGATGGACATTTCGGCCAGATTGAGCTCGCCTGAGTAATTGAGCGCTCCGTCCTTGGACTTGGCAAAAAAGTCACCGGTCACGGTCATATTCAGTGCGGCGAGGGTCAGCTCGGTAATGCGGAAGGTTCCCGCCCCCTGATCAAAGGTAGCCACGCCGGTCAGCTTGGGACGGGTCTCCACCTTGGGGTTGTCGAGCTTCAGGTCAAAGTACAGTTCAAACGGCGTGGGCAGCTTGTCGCCCACCTCGCCCACGATCAGATTCAGGTTGGTCAGGGAGGACTTGGAGCCAGCCTTACGGTCATCGTAGATCACGTTGGCATTGGTAATCTCAACGCCTTCCACGGCGAGGGATTCGAGCTTGGAACCGCCCGACTTGCCGCCATGATCCTCGGCCTTGGCCGCATCCTTCTTGGCTTCGTCTCCCTTGGTCAGGTCGTCCCAGTTGGAAACGCCCTGCTTGTTCACAGCGAGATTGAGAGTGAATCCATCCAGCACCACCACGCCGATGGCGACGTTGCCAGTGAGCAGCGGCATAATCTGAATGTTGGCCTCGGCCTTATTAATACGCACCATTTCCTTGGGCTGGAAGCCGGGCGCATTGCCAAGGGCAACCGGGCCGACCTTGAGGCCAAGCCACGGGAAAAAGTTGAAGGAAATATCGCCTTCGAACACCAGCTCGCGGCCCGTGCTTTCCTTCACGGCCTTGGCGATTTCACCCTTGTATTCATTGGGGTCGACCATGGTGACTAGCAGAATGGCAGCGGCCACGAAAAAGGCCACAAGCGCCCCGGCCACAATGAGTCCTATCTTGAGAGGCTTGTTCATATGATACTCCTTAGAAAAGCTTCTGCAGCAGTTCAGTGGTTCCCGCACCGTTGGAAGTGCGTATTTCGCGCTCCTTCAATCCCATATACAGGAACATTCCGTCCAGTGTCTTATCGGTAACAAAGTCAACAGGATCGAATGCAGTTCCAGTCACGCCTGACGTCTGCTGAACCGCCATGAGGGGCGCAAGATAGTCGGCCACTCCAGAGGCCTCCACGCTCTTGTCCACCACGGGGCGAACCAGCTTCTTCAGGGTCGTGCGGCTGGAGGATTCAAAAAAACGGGTAATGGCATCTTCGCCGCCATTGAGCAGAGTGGCGTAATCGCCCACGGCAAGATCCTTGATAACGTCGAGAAACACATTGCCCGTACCAGGGATGGCCCCTTCTGCGGCAGTATTCAGGGAAGAGAGGAGCCCGGCGGTGTCTCCCAAAGAAGTGAGGGAGGACGGCAGAGACAGGGAGGTAGCCGAATTGGCAGAGAAGCCGCCCGGCACGCCGAGTGAAGAAACGCCATAGTCCGTACCCAACTCAAGGACTTCCTTGATGCCGGAGACAGCCTCGGACGGAGTATAGGGTAACCCGGCAGCCGTGGCCCCATCATCCGCCAACTCGGCCCCCGCCTTTTTCAGGGTATCTCCCCAGCCGGCAAAGGCCAGGGAGGCCGTTAGAAGAACAGTAAGAATGGAATAGAATAATAGATAATATTGACGATGCATGTCGGCTTCTCCTTTTCAAATGGCATTTGGCCCGAACATGTCGGGTCATTATCGAGTCTAGCACGACACGATTTTGATGCCTAGGGTGGGAAGCCGTTTATCAACGTTTTATAACATGCATGCAACAGGACCTCGTCCGAATAACGATAAACGCTGACGGGCTAAAGCACGTCAGCGTTTACACAATGGACGCGGGGTCAGGCCTGTGTGGAACAACACAAGGCGACCAGACAAATGAATATGGACGAAATGGAATGCTTGTTCATCGCTTCCTCCTGGACTGTGCCCAAATGCCTCCAAGAAGGAGACCTAAAACACCAAGCCAGAAGGCGGCGAACAAACAAATGAATGAAGTCGTAAAGAAATTATTGATCATTGGTTTTCCTTTGGTTGTATCCCCCAATAGGAGAAACAACGAGGCAAACCAAGATCGGTTTACATCCTTTTACGACATTTAACGCATGGCTAACCCTTTGATGAGGCCGAAGCATCCGGCCAGCATCATGTCACCGCCCGGCGCCGGAAAATCCACATCAAAACCATCCAGCATGCCACGCCTGGGACCAAGCACATAGGTGGGCGCGAAACCGCCAGCATCTTCCGGCAAGCCCATGCACAAACAACCATGGCCCTTCTCTTCAAATACCTGCTCGAAGGTCAGGCAGCCGCACCGGAACTGCTCCAGATCCGCCCACAGCTTTTTACCGTCCACGCACCCGGTGTGCTGTTCGTACACGCCATAGATACGTCCCTTGAACAACAGAAATGCGATCAGGTGAGAGTTACCGATATTCACCAGTGTGATGCCGCGCTTATGGGATTCCTGTTCGATCTCATCCACAAACAATGCGCCGAGCACCGCAGCCGAGCCCGTATCAGACACCGGGCCGCCGCCCATGTCTCGCTGCACGTCCGCAAGACGCGTCAGCATGTCCGGCGGCATATCATACACCAGCGCTTCCGGACGCCCTTCCCCCTCGTCAAGGAATGAGCGCCACAGCTTGAACCGCCCCATGCGATTGGATTCCCCGGGGTGAAAACCATGATCCTGTGCACATGCGGCGATGGCGTCCGGCCATTCCAGCTCCGCTGCCTCAAGGAACCTGCGCCACCACGGTTCGTCGAAATCCTTCAGCCGCACCGGTTCGAAACCGTCCGGACAGTTCTCGGTCAGCTCGATATCCATGGCCGTGACCCGCGTTAAGTCATCCGCCATGGTGTAGGCAGCGCCCTCGCTCGATGCCACCTTGAGCCCGGCTTTCTGATGTGCCCTGATGAACCGGGTGACACCGCCGCCCATATTGCTGCCGTGGAGATAGATATTCCGTCCCTGTTCACGCAGGGCCGTAATACGCCGACCTATCTGCAAAGCTGGGGAAGGCAGCACGAACTTGGGGCAGTTTTCGATTTCGCGATCAGGAGAATAGAGCAGGACATCCTGAGTGCCGCTGCCGATATCGAGACAGAGAGTGGTTTTGGACATGGTCATTTCCTTTGGTTTCAAGTGCCGGACCATACCCGGCCAGCCGATCTGGGGCAAGGTCTGCACATTCCATTACGGTCACGCACAAACATAAAGAATTATGTTTTTTGTGACCAAACCACCTGCGCCAGCGTATTTATATATAGTACCATAAACAGGAGAGCGATTTGCCTCATCAGCCACTATTGCGAATTCTCGTTGCAGACGACGACAGGGTCATCGCTCTACACATGTGTCGAGAATTGGAACGACAAGGACATCAGACCGTTCACGCGCGCAATGGCAAAGAAGCGATCAACGCCCTCAACGACCAGTTCTTCGACATCGTGCTCATGGATATTGAGATGCCGGAGATGGGCGGCCTGGAAGCAACGCGCACCATCAGGAGCGGCCAGTCCAATTACGCAATGGTCCCTATCATCGGAGTCAGCGCCAATCAGGCCCAGATAGCAGGAGAGCAATGCAAGGACGCAGGCATGAATTATTTCATCCCCAAGCCCTTCTCCATTCCCCTGTTCGAACTGGCTCTCTTCCAAACCAGATCCCGCTCCGACTAGCCCTTTCTCAAACGTCACTTGTACATGGTTGACGTACGCACGATTGAGCGTACCCTGTCGCCATTATGCACACTCTTTTCATTGCACTGATCATTTTTGCGGTCGTCTGGCCGCTGCTCCGATACGCTGCCTATCTGATATCCAACCTCGTGGCAGGTACGCTGTCCGAAACCCGGCGTCGCCAGAAAGGTCTGCTACTTCCCCTGCTTCGCAGTTGGGGAACCGCCATATTAGCCGATTGTATGGTTTTCCCGTCATACCCTCTTGGATTCTTCACCGGGAACGAGCCCCTTGGTCGGGGAACGCCCATCCTCTTCGTCCACGGCCTGTTTCACAACGGCTCTGCGTGGCGGACCATGATTCGCCGATTCCGCAAGGCTGGCTTTTCCAACCTGCACACCTATCAGTACAACAGTTTCTCCGGCGACTTCCCCACTGCTGTGGAAGGACTCCGCCAGCGCATGGATGAGCTTCTGCGCCACAGCCCCACCGGCAAGATCGCCCTCGTGGGGCACAGTCTTGGAGGCCTCGTATGTCGCACCGCCGCAGGTGATCCTCGTCATTGGGATCGCGTCGCAGCCCTCGTCGCACTCGGCACACCGCACGGAGGTTCCGATCTCGCCCGTTTCGCCATGAACACCATGGGGCGTGGCCTCATTCCCGGCGCTGAGATCATGGAGATTGCTGACAGTGTCGTCCCTGCCAAGTGTCCCAAGCTCGCCATTTACAATTATTCGGATGATTACGTATTCCCGCTCAAGACGCTGATTCCGCCCAACCAAGGTTGGGAAGAGCGCCTTTGTTCGCCCATGGGCCATGTCTGGATGCTCTATTCCAATGAGATCACAGGCATGCTCATCGAGTATTTCAGGAAGCTCGGTCTGGACGGCGAAGAATAAGAGAAGCCTCGCCGGCGGGCGTCTTCGACGACTCAAGAACCTTTTGCAAAAGGTTCTTGAGAATCTCCAAAACTCTTTGTCGCTCGCTTCGCTCGGAACATTCGCAACGAATTCCCTATTTCTCCACGCATACGCCTACCCGTTCCATTGAGGTGAACGACTCTATACTCACGTACACCCGCGCGAATGCGCATACAAAAAGTTTAGGAGGGGAGTGAGGGGTTGGGGGATCCAAGGGGGAAGGAGAGAGAGGGGAAGCCCTTTACAAAGGGTTCCCCTCTCTCCCCTTCCCCCTTGGCCGCCGGAGGCAAAAAAAAAGCCCATCCCGACAATTGTCGGGATGGGCGTTACTATTTCTATCTGATTTCGGCTAGCCGATCAGTTCCTGAATCTTGGCCTTGAGGGTATCGGGCTTGAAGGGCTTGGTGACAAACGCGGTCACGCCAGCCTTTTCGGCCATATCCTGCTGGGAGGCTTCGGACTCGGTGGTAACCATGATGATCGGGATATCTTCGTACCCGGGAGTATTACGCACCTTGCTGACAAGCTCCATGCCGTCCATGACGGGCATGTTCATGTCGGTGATGATGATGTCGAAATCCTCGCCGCGTTCCACGAAGTCGTAGGCCTCTTCGCCATTGCCACCGATGGAGGGTTCGAAGCCGAGGTCGGTGAGGATGGCACGGTGCATGGCACACATGGAGCGGGAGTCGTCCGCTGCCAGCGCCTTGCGGGTACCGGCAGAGAGCTGCGGCAGGCGGGCAATGTCGGCCTGAGCGCGGTCGCCGCCGATCTCGGTAAGAATGGAACGGAAATCTTCGACGATCTCCGGATCCTTGGAACCGGACAGCGCGTCCACGAGCATGTCACCGGCACCTTCACTCTCGTAGAGAGCGTCGAAGATGCGGGTTGCACGGGAAGCGATGACTGCCTTGGCAAGACGCTCAGCCTGATCATCGGCCTTGGCGACCTGAGATGTCAGGGAAGCGATCATGCCGGGATTGACGTGCTTCTCAAGGCCGCCGATGACAGCCATGAGGATGAGTTCGTCTTCTTCATGCAGGCCATCCACGAGGCAGATGATGCCCTTCATGGTACCGATGCGGCCCAGAGCCTCATACACGGCGTAACGGACGTTGGGGTCCTCGGCCAGCCCTTTATCAAAGGCTGCAACCAGCCCGTCGGCACCGGAGCGGTCACCGACAAAGCCAAGCACGTTTGCGGAAAGAATCTTGTTATCCTTGTCTCCGGTCTCGAATGCCTCGAACAGGAGCGGGATACAGGGAGAACCGATGGTGATGAGCGCATCAGTGATGATACGGCGCACCGTAGGGTTCTTGTGGTGCAGCTTTTCCACGAGGAAAGCGATGGTGTCGTCATTGGCGAATGACGCCAGCGCCTCAATGGCCTTCCAGGTAGTGATGTCGCAGACTTCGTAACGACCGGGAGCTTCGCTCTCGATAACGAGGTCCTTGAAACTGGAGATGGATTCGGTGTCGCCGAGCTTGCCCAACGCTTCAATACAGGAAGACTTGATGAAGGGATCTTCATGGGCAAGCTGAGCACGGAACACGGTCATGGCCGAAGGATCGCCGATGCGGGCCAGAGAAGTGAGAACTTCCATGAGGCGGTCCGGATCAGTCTCGGATTCAGCGATATCCACCAGCGGAGCAGCTGCGCTCTTGAAGGCGTATTCACCGGCAACGCGGATGCAGAGAATGCGGAAGCCGTCGTGGCTGTCGGTCAGACCCTCGACGACCTTGGCTTCATTGCTGGAAAGAACCGCGTTAAGGGCGTTGACCACCATATAGTCGATAGAAGTATCGCCCACGGGATTTTTGAGCAGGTCCACGAGCCCCGCTAAGGCCTCAGGATCTTTGCTACCGGAGATCTCATTCAGGATCGTAATCTGATCCAGGAACTCCTTGCTTCTGAAATCATCTAGTGTCGGCATTGTTGTCTCCACGATTTATCGTGCGGATAGAGCTTATTCGAAACAGAATTCGATAGTGAAATCGCCGTCGGGTGTCGTGAAGGGAATCGCCATGATCGGGGTCTTGGCCATGTGAGAAATGGTGTGGTTGTCGCCCATGACCACGGTGGGAGTGGACCCTTGGAAAACAAGTCCCTTTTCCGCAAGACCGGCACGTGCCTGGCCGGAGATCATGTTGGTCAACTCACCAACGGCATCTTTGACATCCTGCATGATGTCCTCGATCTCGTCGCCGAGCATGTTTTTGACGATAGCAACGGCACACCCCTTGGAGAAAGACAGGGAGACACTGCCGTTCTTTTCGCCGGTGATGCCAACCATACCGGAGACGTCACCTGCTGCAACGTTATTCTTTTTCACATAAGGCCTGCCAACCGACGGCTTGACAAAAGCCATAGTGGACAGCACGTCGATCGCTGCTTTGATGAAGGGCTTCGCCAGTTCAACATCCATAAGTTAGCTCCTTATAAACTCGCTATTCGAAATATTCACATCAGGCTCGTTAACCGCCCTGACAAGCCTGAAGCGTGCAGATTTCCTTTTAACCAAAAAGGAAAAGAGTACAGCCTTTGTAAATTAAATACGTATCGGCTTCGAGAATACGGGTCAAGTCGTGTATATTAGAAATATCGGATTGTTGGCATATTTATACTTGCTCGAGGCGTTGGCACGACCTATTTCCTCCCGAGAGAGAAAAAATGCCCGACAAAACACGTATTCCCCAGTCATTCAAGTCTGCACTGCCCGCCGTCTCATTCGTGACAGCCATTTTCTTCTGCAACTTCCTGTCACGAGTAGTATTTGCACCGCTCATGCCTGTCATTCAGAACGATCTCGGGTTCACTCATGCCGGGGCCGGACATCTCTTTCTCGCTCTGGCCATTGGCAATGGCACGGGGCTGCTGGCCAGTGGCTTTATCTCCCGCGAACTGAACCACCGCGCCACCGTCGGCGTCTCCGCCATCATGGTGGGCATCTGCGCATTGCTCACACCCATGGCCCATACATACACCACACTGCTTCTCGCCCTGTTTGCGCTGGGAGTGGCCGTCGGGCTCTACCTGCCGTCCGGCATCGCGGCGATCACGTCACTGGTCCGCAAGGAGGACTGGGGCAAGGCCATGGCAATGCACGAAATGGCTCCCAACTCCGCCTATGTCATGGCTCCGCTCCTGGCCGAGGCCGTGCTCTTTCTGTTCGACTGGCGCATGGCCCTCTATCTGCTGGGAGCAGTCCAGATCTGCCTCGGTATCTGGTTCATCAAGGCTGGCAAGGGCGGAGAATTCCCCGGCATGGTCCCCGGCCCGCTCATGGTGCGGCAGATTGTTCACAAACCCGTTTTCTGGATGATCGTCGCCCTCTTCGCCATGGCCGTGGGCGCGTCCATCGGCCCCTACTCCATGATGCCCCTCTATCTGGTTGATGCACACGGCTACACCCGTGAAGAGGCCAACCAGCTTCTGGCCGCATCCCGGGTCATGGCCTGCTTTGTCCCGTTCGCTGCCGGTTGGGTTACCGATAAGTGGGGAGCAAAACCCGCCATTTTCATCTATCTCGTCTCCAACGGAGCGGCCCTGATCCTGCTCGGCCTGACCTCCGGCCCCATGCTGGCCTGGCTGGTCGTGTTGCAGCCCGTTTTTTCCGTCATCCTGTTTGCACCCGGATTCACTATTCTTTCCAACGTGTTCCCGCCCGAGCACCGCAGCGTAGCCATTGCTCTCATGGGCCCGGTCAATGCAACCTTCGGCGTGGGACTGATCCCCACCTTTCTTGGGCACATGGGCGACGCCGGCCTCTTCCATATTGGATTCCTGATTCAGGGGTGCCTGCTTCTCGCCGCCATGGTACTGCTGCCCAAGCTGCCTTCAGGGCGCGTTGACCAAGCGGCCTGATCACACCGAACCTTGCCACCAGCCTGCATAAGCGGTATCTCTCCTTGGAGAATTTCATCTGAGGGGAGAGTGACATGTTGCAAAGCATCTTTGGTCTGTTGGCATTGGTGGCCCTTGCCTGGGCGGTCAGTGAAAAGCGTCGGCAGGTGAGCATACCTACCATTGCGGTAGGACTTGGTCTTCAATTCGGACTGGCCCTGCTCATGCTCAAGGTGCCGTTTTTCGAGCAGATATTTCTTGCCCTGAACAACGTCGCTCTTGCCATTGAAAAAGCCACCATGGCCGGAACCAGCTTTGTCTTCGGCTACCTCGGCGGCGGCCCACTCCCCTTTACCGAACCCTACCCCGGCGCTGGCTTCATCCTCGCCTTCCGCGCCCTGCCCATCATTCTGGTGATGTCGGTGATCTCGGCTGTGCTCTACTACTGGCGTATCCTGCCCATGATCGTTAACGGCTTCTCATACTGTCTCGAAAAGACCATGAATATCGGCGGTGCACTCGGCGTGGGCGCGGCATCGAATATTTTCGTGGGAATGGTGGAAGCCCCGCTGGTCATCAAGCCGTATCTCTCCCGCATGACCCGCAGCGAACTCTTCACCCTCATGACCTGCGGCATGGCGACCATCGCAGGAACCATGCTCGTGCTCTATGCGACCATTCTTTCCAATGTCATCCCCAACGCCATGGGACAGATTCTGGCGGCCTCCATCATTTCCGCTCCAGCCGCCATCCTCATCTCCCGCGTCATGGTGCCGGAGACCGAGACGCACACCGAAGGCACGGCCGTGCCGCCATGCACAGCCGACTCCACCATGGACGCCGTGACCAACGGCACCACCGACGGCATCCAGATTCTGCTCAATGTAGTGGCAATGCTCCTCGTGCTGGTGGCGCTGGTGTCGCTCATCAACGCCATGCTCGCCTTCCTGCCCGACATCATGGGCGCGCCCCTGACCCTGCAACGCACGCTGGGCTGGATTATGGCTCCCATCGTCTGGCTCATCGGCATCCCATGGTCCGAAGCGCAGGTGGCCGGTTCCCTCATGGGGACCAAGACCATCCTCAACGAATTTATCGCCTATCTCGATTTGTCCAAGCTCGGCCCGGAAGTCCTGTCCGAGCGCAGTCGCATCATCATGACCTACGCCATGTGCGGGTTCGCCAACTTCGGTTCCCTCGGCATCATGATCGGCGGACTGAGCGTCATGGCCCCGGAGCGCCGCAGCGAGGTGGTCAGCCTCGGTGCCAAGTCCATTGTTTCAGGCACCTTGGCCACGCTCATGACAGGTGCCATTGTGGGAATCATCCTGTAGAAAAACGCAAAAGCCTCCCTACAAAGGAGGCTTTTTTCTTTGGAGAATTGCACCAACTGGCGCGGCTCCATTTTTCCCGGTATGGACATTTCCTACCAAATTACTATTTGAATTGAGCGACCCCTCCTTGACATTCATGAGGAGTCATTCATATGTTCACAGGAATCTTTTAACCAACACCAAGGTGGAGCAATGAAATATAAGGTGCATCCCATCTGCATGGGAACCAAAGTTTTCGACAAAGGCATGATGACCTACCAGCACGATTACGGGAAGCCCTACACCATCCCCATCTACACCTGGTACATCGAAGGCGGCGACAAAAAGATTCTGGTCGATACCGGCGAGATGCAGCCCATCATCTCCGAAGAGCGCGAGAACGCCATCGGCGGCAAGATCTACACCTTTGAGGAAGGTCTCGCCAAGTACGGCCTCAAGCCCGAGGACATCGACATCATCATCCACACGCACATGCACAATGACCACTGCGAAAACGACTACAAGTGCGTCAACGCCAAGGTCTACATGCATGAGCTGGAGCTCGAGGCAGCCTACAATCCGCATCCGCTGGATTTCCGCTATCTTGAAGATTACGTCGACGATATCAAGGACAACGGCCAGATCGTCACCGTCAACGAGGACACCGAAGTCGTGCCCGGCATCACCATGATCCACACCCCGGCCCACACTGCCGGCGGCATGTCCATCAAGATCGAGACCGAGAAAGGCTCCGTGCTGATCTGCGGTTTCTGCACCATCCTCGAGAACCTTGAGCCGCCCGTCGAAGTCAAGGCCATGGAGATGGAAGTCATCCCTCCGGGCACCAACACCGGTCCCCAGGATGCCTACGACATCCTGCTCAAGGCCAAGGAGATGGCCGACTATGTGCTTCCGCTGCACGAGCCCAAATGGGCCAGCATGGAAACCGTGCCCGAGTAAGTCCATTCAAGTGAAATGATAAAGCCCCGGTCCAAATGGATCGGGGCTTTTTTCATGTAAGGATTGGGTGGCGTGATGACGCGTTGCGGTCCTACTCTGCAAGCCGCTGACGCAGTGAATGCGTATAGTCGGTGATGACGCCAAAGCATCCGGCCTCAATGAACGACATTGCTTCATCCATGTCATTCACCGTCCACGGAGCGACGCGAATCCCCTGCTTGGTCAACGCCCGTACAGACTCTACATCGATAAGGTCCTTGTCCGGGTGGTACGTGGTGGCACCAAGGGATTGAAGATACGAAACGACATCCTCAGGCTCTTTCTCCTCCACCAGCACGGCCAGCGGAATGTGCGGTGCGATGCGGTTCATCTCCGCCAGATATTCATGAGCGAACGAAGAGATCAGCACCAAGTCCTCGGCCTCATGATCGCGGATGGACTGCAACAAGTCACCCACGATGGACAAGTCACCGGGGGACGACAGCTGAGGCTTGATCTCGATATTGATGGGGAAGTCGTTCTTTCTGGAGAACGCCAACGCTTCACTGAGCGTCGGAATCTTGGCCCGACGCATTCCTTCAAGTTTCGCCTGATCCACATCCCCAGAGGCAATAGTGCCGTACGGATCGCGCGCAGCAAACCATGAGCCCGCATCCAGACAACGCAGCTCCTCCATGGAGAATGATGCGGTCTCCCACTCGCGGCCAGCGAACTCACTGCGCTCGGAGATATCCGTTGTCCGGGACAAAACGTCGTCATGAAAGACAACCAGGGTCCCGTCAGCGAGCTTGTGGATATCTGTTTCCCAGTAATCCGCTCCCAACTCCAAGGCGAGCTCTGCCGCCATCATGGTATTTTCAGGCGCTAAAGCTCGCGCTCCTCTGTGGGCACAGACATATCCTGCACCGGGCAGGTGATCGAAAAACACCTATTCTTCCTTCTTGGTGAAGTACAAGTTGACCAGCGCCAAAACGGAGGTGCCCACGATGAGCATCAACGAAACCGCGTTGATGACCGGCGTGCTGCCGTCACGAACCTGCAGATAGAGGTTGATCGGCAAGGTCGGCTCCGAACCGACGAGGAACAACGTCGTGTTGAAGTTCTCGAAGCTCATGAGGAAGGCCACCGCACCGGCACCGATGATGGACGGGCGCA
Source organism: Pseudodesulfovibrio sp. zrk46 (assembly GCF_012516435.1). Classification (NCBI taxonomy): domain Bacteria; kingdom Pseudomonadati; phylum Thermodesulfobacteriota; class Desulfovibrionia; order Desulfovibrionales; family Desulfovibrionaceae; genus Pseudodesulfovibrio; species Pseudodesulfovibrio sp. zrk46. The sequence continues at coordinate 1,950,071 of NZ_CP051216.1, read as the reverse complement.
GAAACTTCAGCGTGATGTGCCAAATGACTCCGAGACGGGTGGCGCCAAGATTGAGAGCCGCCTCTTCCAGAGAGTGGTCGAACTTGCGCAGACGCGCAGACACCACCAGCGTGACAAAGGTGGAGATGAACGAGAACTGCCCCAGCACCACCAGCCAGAAGCTTGGCCGGAACAGTTCGAAATCGAGACCGAACCGCTCGTCAAAGAACGTGCCCGCGGTATTAGCTGCCAGCAGCAGGGAGATACCGAGGATGACGCCCGGGATGACGAGGGGAGCCAGCATGAGGAAGTACAGAATTCCCTTGAACCGGAACTCTTCCTGCTCAAAGAGGAAGCTGGCGCAGGTGCCCACGACCACGCTGAAGATCGCCACAAAGAAGGCGGTCTGGAAGCTGGTCACGATGGAGCGCAGGTTCTGCTCGTCATGGAACAGACCGATCCGGTCAGGACCGTCGGCAATGAACCAGTCAAGGCTGAACCCGTTCCATGGCAGGGAGGGGAAGTTGGAGTCGTTGAACGCCAGCACACAGGTCACGAGCAGCGGCGCGAACAGAAAGGCAAAGTACAGCAGGATGAAGAAATTGAAAGACCAGTCGTAGGACTTGGATCTCGGCAGAGAGCGAATCATGATGCCACCTCCCCGAGTTTCTGGCCTGTCACTTTCAACCCGACCCAGATAATGAGCGAGCTCAACAGCAACAGCAGGAAGCCGAAAGCGGAGCCCTGACTCCAGTTGAAGCTGGCAATGAACTGATTGTAAATCTGCTCGGTGAACCAGAGGGAGTTCTTTCCACCCATGAGGTTCGGCGTCAGGTAGTTACCCAGCGCCAGCATGAAGACCACGATAGAGCCGGAAGTAATGCCCGGCTTGCAATGCGGTATGATGATGGTTCTCCAGATAGTAGCCTGTCCTGCGCCGAGGTCGTGGGCCGCCTCGATAAGGCTGTCGTCCAGACTCTCCATGACGGAAACGAGCGGCACCACCATGAACAGCATGGAGGTGTATACCAGCCCCATAATCATGGTGGCGTCGTTGTAGAGCATCTCGATGGGCGTATCGATGATGCCGAGATTCAGCAGGAAATAGTTGATGACGCCGGACTCCCTGAGCAGGATCATCCAGCCATAAATGCGCACCAGCTCGCTGACCCAGAAGGGGAGCAGCAGCAGGATCATGAGCGCACCCTGCACACGTTTCCGCGCCAGCTTGGCGATGAAGAACGACACCGGCATGGCCAGCAGGAAGGTGATGAACGTCGTGATGATGGCGTAGAGCGCCGTACGGACGAACGTCAGCCAGTAGATGGGCTCGGTGAAGAAGTTCATGTAGTTCTGGAATGTCCAGACCATATCGCCGTAGTCATCCTCTCCCCTGAAGCTCATGGTCAGGAGATCGAGATGCGGCAACACTATCAGCAGCAACAGCCACATCAGGACTGGTGCCAGAAATATCCAAAAGGCCAGGCGTGAGCGTTGCATGCTAGCCCTCCGCCTCGAAACAGATACCGGAATCGGGATGCCAACCGACCTTGATGTGGTCGCCCTGACGGATGTGATCGAACTTGCGATTCTGCGGCAGGGTCACGATAAGCTCGTGGTCTTCCTTGGTCACGGTCAGCAGACGGCTGTTGGCCCCGTCAAAGAGGATACCCTTCACGGTCACATCAAACACATTGAGTCCCTCGGTGTCACGCGGCTCGATGCGCATGGCCTCGGGACGGAGAAACAGGTTCACACGGCAGCCGTCGGCACAAGGGGCGTGCGCCTTGGTGCGGAAGGAGTAGCCTTCATCAGTGGTGATGAGCACCTCATCTCCCATGGCCTGCGTGATCTTGCCGCTCCACTTGTTGTTGTCACCAACGAACTGGGCGACGAACGGCGTCTTGGGCTGGCCGTAGAGTTCCTGAGGAGTGCCCACCTGCTCGAAACGGCCCTTGTTCATGACAGCCACGCGGTCAGACATGACCAGCGCTTCGGACTGGTCGTGAGTGATGTAAATAAATGTGGTGCCGACCTTGGCCTGGAGCTTTTTCAACTCCACCTTCATCTGCTCGCGCAGTTTGAGGTCCAACGCGCCCAGCGGTTCGTCGAGGAGCAGCACGGACGGCTCAAGCACCAGACAACGGGCAATGGCCACACGCTGTTTCTGGCCACCGGAAAGCTGATTGATCTGCTTGCTTCCGAAACCGGGCAGCCCTACACGCTCCAGAATGGCGCCTGTCTTCTGCTTGATCTCTTCCTTGCCCACGCCACGGCGCTTGAGCCCAAAGGCGACATTCTCTTCCACATTCATCATGGGGAAGAGAGCAAGGTGCTGGAAGACAAGATTGACGGGACGCAAGTTCGGCGGGACGCCGAGCATGTCCTTGCCCCGAATCTCGATGGCACCGGATGTCGGGGTTTCAAACCCGGCGATCATCCGCAACAGGGTTGTCTTGCCACATCCCGAAGGTCCTAGAATGGAAAAAAAGGACCCAGTCGGGACATCGAAGGTCACATCATCAACGGCGGTAAAATCACCAAACCGTTTCACCATATTGCGAATGGAAAGATCGTTGGTCATAACGTTCAGCTTTCTCTCAAGTATCGAACAAGGCGGGAGGCATCACGCCCCCCGCCTTTTCTATGTAATTACGGTTAGTTCTACTGTGCAGCCTTGATCTTATCAAGGGTCTTGCCTTCCATGCTCTCCAGCTTGGCCGGAACAGGCGGATACCACTTGATGTTATCAATAGTAGCCTGGGGGAAGGAACGTGCAAAGTTGTCAGCAACAGCCTTGTCGGTGAACTTCAGAGCATCTGCGGAAGCAGTTGCGTACTTTTCCTGAGAGGAGAAGTAACCGGCGTTTTCGGGCTTCATGATGAAGTTGATCCACTTGTAAGCAGCGTCAACGTTCTTGGCCTTGGCGGGGATGGCAAAGGTATCGATCCAACCCAGGGCGCCCTCTTTGGGAGCCTTGAAGTCGATGGCCTTGTTGTCAGCGTTCAGCTTCCATCCGCCGGCATCCCAGGCCATGGCCACGAAGACTTCTTCGGAACGCATGGACTCGAGCAGGGAATCACCATTTGCCCAGTAGTTTTTCACGATGGGCTTGGCGTCGATCAGAGTCTCAGCGATCTTGTCGAGCATGGCCTTGTATTCCTTGGGCTTGTCGTACAGTGCGAAGGGATCGTAACCGAGAGCAAAGCCCATGGCGATCAGAGTAGGCCTCTTCAGGCGGTAGCTCACGCGGCCCTTGTACTTGGGATCGATCAGCGCTTTGAAGGAATCGGCTTCAGCAGCCTTGGCGCTGTTCACGATCAGGCCGGAGGTACCCCAGCAGAAAGGAACGGCGTAAGACTCGCCATCCACCAGGGTGTTCTTCTTCACAGCGTCCAACATGGACGGGATGAACAGGGGAGCATCGATCTTGGAATAATCAAGCGCCTGGTAGAGCTTGAATTTCTTCTGAACGGAAGAGATGCGGTCCTGAGAGGGCTGAGCCAAGTCAAAGCCTGCACCACGGGTGGCGCGCAGCTTGGCGATCATTTCTTCGTTGTTGGAGAAGGTCACTTCGACCTTGATTCCGGTTTCCTTTTCAAAGGTGTCAATCAGCTTCTGGGGGGCGTACCCTTTCCAGGTCAACAATTTCAGAGTTTCTGCATGAACATTTCCAGCCAACGCGAACACTGCCAGCAAAGCCAAGACTAAAATCTTTTTCATGATTTCTCCATCATCTCTAGACGCACAGTTTTTGATACCACAAGCCACAGTTTGCTACTTAAACACAAAGAAAACCCAAACGTGAATCAATTTGTATTATTTCTACACTTCGCGCGTCTTGGGTTAACCCAACACCCCCTGTTTACGCAAGGGTAACGCTAAATTCATGACGCTTATGTGACAAAATAACAACCTTCAAAGGCCGAAAGGCGTATTGCACAATACCATAAAAGGGTATACCCAACAGCATTTATGGAAGCGAGCAAAAAACCTCCTCAGTACCTCAAGGTAAAGCGGCATATCCTGGAACAGCTGCGCATTGGCGCGCTCACGCCCCACGACAAGCTGCCGACCGAGCGCGAATTAACAGACAAATTTCATGTAAATCGCAACACCGTCAGGCACGCCCTGACGATTCTGGAGAGAGAAGGGAGAATCTACCGCTCCGGCCGCAAAGGCTGGTTCACCAGCGGGCAACGGCTCGTGTTCGATCCGAGTAAAGAGCACGTGAACTTCGACAAACGTGCCCGGCAGCAAAAATTCGAACCCTCTTGGGAAGTCATTGAAAGTGGCACCACCACGGCCTCTGGCGAATTGCAGGAACTGTTTGATGTCGAGGAAGGCACCCCGCTCTATCATATCTATGAGACCGGCAGCCTGGACGGACAGCCAGTCTATTATTCAGAATATTTCTTTTTGGCAGACATCTGCCCCGGTTTCCTGCCCAAGATCATTTCCCAGCCCATGACAGACGTCCTCCGGGATGACTACGACATTCACCTTTTCCAAAAGCATCTCCTCATCCGCCCCATCAACATGGCAGAGCGAATGGCAGGCCTTCTGGAACTCCCAGCCCATTACCCGGGTGTCTTCTTCCGCCGCGTCAAGACCTCCCAAACCGGACAAGTGGTGGAGGTGGACTTCGAGTACTGGCGCGCCGACTCCATTGAGCTCAGAAGTTCGTATGAGACCCCGCAAAAGGACGAAGACTAGCCCCTCTTCTCCAGCCGATCTCGAAATACAACAGGAGACAGATCTCATTTCCCCCTTGCCCAGCTTCATGGGGAGGAGTAACGTCCTGCCATGTCTACCGTCATCTTTGCCGTTGCTCCGATCTTCGCACTCATCTTCGTCGGTTTTGGCCTGCGCCGTATCAACTTCCCTGGTGACAATTTCTGGCCGGTCTCTGAACGGCTGACCTATTTCGTCTTGCTCCCGGCACTGTTGGTTCAGGGACTCTCCGGCAAAGAGTTGCATCCAGACCTGCTCCCGCTGTCTGGTTCTGTACTTTCCGCGATATTGACTGTAGCGCTGCTGACACGCCTCATCTGGCCGATGCTCAAAATTGACGGCCCTGCATACACCTCCCTGTTTCAGGGAGCGTTTCGACCCAACACCTATATTGGGATGTCCATTGCGGCCGTACTGCTCGGTCCGGACTGGCTGACCCTTTCCGCCATGGCACTCCTTGCCATGATCCCGGTCATCAACGTGATCTGCGTGCTGACCTTGTCACGTTACGCCAGCTCTGAATCCAATGGACTGGGGCACGTTCTGCTGGAGCTAATGAAGAACCCGCTCATCATCGCCTGCGTCATCGGGCTGGTGCTGAATTTGGGACACATCACCTTGCCGCGCATTCTCAATGATCTGCTGGATATTCTCGGGCGGGCCGCATTGCCCATGGGACTGTTAGCTGCGGGGGCGGGACTGCGACTGGAACGCATTGACGGAGGTAAGCGATCGCTTATCGTTTCCTCAACATTTCATCTCGTGGTGTTGCCAGTGGTGGCCGTGGGATACGCATGGCTCTATGGAGCTGATGAAACTGCGAGACTGGCTGCCGTCATTTACACAGCCATTCCCGTATCCGTGTCATCTTTTATTCTATCGAGACAGATGGGTGGGGATCACAGGCTCATGGCGCAGATCATCACCTTTCAAACTCTGATCGCCATGGCGACCTTGCCGGTCGCTTTGGTTGTTTTGGGATAAAAAAAAGGATGCCGCTCAAGTAGCGGCATCCATTTTTTCTCTTCTTAAAATCGTAGCGACAAGCAGGTCAGACCGCCGTCGAGCTTACGGAACTCCGACATATCAAGAACGACTACCGGCTGACCAAGGGCTTCGACTTTTGCGAGCGTCTTGGGGAACCCGTCAGGCACGATAACGGTACCGTTGATGAACAGACAATTGCGCGCATAGGCTTCATCGTCCTCGACCACGATACGCTCAAATCCATCCAAATCCGCGGCTTCTGCGAAAAATGGGGAAACAAGCAAGGTGTTGTTGCCGATGTAATTGACGTCGGTCTTGAAGTGAAGGCTGGGCCCGCAATCCATCACCTTGTAGTCATAACCGTGAGGAGCCACGGCAGCACCGAGGGCATCCGCTCCAGCCTGATTGGTGCGCGCGGACAGACCTACGTAAAAGGTCTTCTCCACCTGAAGCACGTCACCGCCTTCGAAAAGCGCGGGCGCGGCCACGTGGTCAATCGGCTTGAACTTGGCGAGAACGGGCTCGATGGTCTCCTGCTCTCCCTGACGGGAAGGAGCACCAAGAGGCGCGATAACAGCAATGTGCTCGCACACGATGGCGGTGTCTTCGACAAAGCAGCAGTCAGGATAACCGGGCTCGGCATCCAGAATGGTCACATCCAAACCCAAATCAGAAAGAGTCTGGCAATAAGCGTCGTGTTGTTTCAGAGCCAGCGCAAAGTCCGGCTTACCCAGGTCGGCGGTGGTGATGCCGTCCACCATTTCCTCGGAAGGACGGCGAGTGATAGCTTTCGTAAACATACGACTTCATACGCTGAAACCCCGACAACCACAACTGCGGAGAGCTCTTGCCAACAGCATGCTCGAAATAATTGAGCCATTCTCAGTTTATATGTATAAAATAATGGGCGCAAACCTGAGCAGAGCGAGGAGTCATGGAATCTTTTGAAGACAAGACGAGACGATTGGCTGAGCAGATATGCGAAGAACAATTGAAAATGTTCATTGCCATGCTGAAAGACAACCTGTTTCAGGCGGGAGCGAACAGGGACATGTGCAACATGGCCATCAACGCCACCATGCACGAATTCAAACGAAGCCCATATACACAGGGAGTCGTCACTGAATACGTCCAAGTGGAAGAAAATCGCGGCGTTGACATAGTGGGTCGCATTCTCGTTGAATTCTGTTTCTTGCGAGGCACATCGGTAAAGATGCTCTGGCCCGAATACTCTGATGAAGATTTCAAGGCGCGGCAACAATTCACTGATGGCGTCATTCCTCGCCCCTTGATGCGATATTTCCTGGTTTGTGTACGCGGCGCCCTGCACCCACTGGATAAATTCGATGCATCCCCACTTCTCTACGAAGAAGACTATGGTCGCTATGATGCCCTCAAACAGGATATCGGCGTTCTCCTTGAGGATTTCAAGGGGCCATTCGGTTCTGGAGAAAGCGCCATTGATTGGGGCCGCGTCTATTCTGATGCCCGCTTCCAAAAGATCGCATTGGAACTAGTCTCGGACCTACGCTTGAAAATCGACGATGTTGGCACTGATGGTTTCCTTGAAAGAATTAATCAATACCGATCACTGGACACTGACTATCAGTCGAACAACGTCATGCATCGTGCCTTTTGTCGAGAAGATGCGATACAACTGGAGATGGCTTTGACATCAGCCCAAAACACTCTGTCGGAATTGATCAACTAGAGAGTGCCGACTACTCCTTGCCGCTGATGAAGCGGCGCGATCGCGAGCGAATGCGGAAAGGCTGTGAGAAACCTAGTCTGCCACCGTGAAGTGGACGAGAAGAGCGTCCCAATCCACCATGTGCATGAAGACGGAGCAATTCTTGAAAAGATAGTTCTGCTGGAGAGCGGCTTCCTGCAACTTGGGATCAGTAATACCGTAATACGGCAACATTGCCCGATACGCAGCCTGTGCTTTGTCATGGTCCGGCTTCAACACATGTTCAGGCCGGGTGTCCATTACTTCTTCGCCGGGTTCGCAGGTGCGCTCGTACACATTGAAGTGACGGCAGGCGATGGGTCTCATGGGATAGATGGAACACTTCTCGTCAATAAGCATCGGACAGCCCACTTTACCGGAAAAGCGTTTGATGGACTCTTCGATTCGCTGACGCGGGCCGAGGTACATTTTCCTTCTGATAAACCAGATTATCCCTGAAAGTTCCAGCGAGGTAAGCGGAATAGGTTCACAAGAGCAGCACATGCCACACCCACTCGAACAAGCCACACTGAGCCCGCTCTGAATATCCTTTTCCATTACAGTACGGACATTTTCATTCGTAATGTCATAGGCATCCAACAGCATGGAAAGCCATGGCAAGACTGCTTCATCTTCTGGGAAACGGAGAGACATACCACCTCAAGATCGGAAAGTTTCAACACCTATACGCTTGAATGCCACTCCTGCCAACCCATCATCCCATGCAATTTACTTAACAATCCATTCCACGGCTCCAAAAGGAAAAGGCTCTCAGTCTAACGACTGAGAGCCTTTTAAATTTTACTTGGCACCGACCTACTTTCCCACACGCTACCATGCAGTATCATCGGCGATGGAGGGCTTAACTACCGGGTTCGGAATGGGACCGGGTGTACCCCCTCCTCCTTGGGCACCAAGAAAATTTGGTGAACCGTAGGGTTCGAGATATATAAGTAAATAGGGAGAAGAGAGAATTCCTTTTTGATGTAAAATAAGCCGCACGATCTATTAGTACTGGTCAGCTGAACAACTCACATTGCTTACACCTCCAGCCTATCAACCTTGTAGTCTTCAAGGGATCTTTAGCTACTAATGTAGAGGGAGAACTAATCTTGAGGCGGGCTTCCCGCTTAGATGCTTTCAGCGGTTATCCTTACCGAACTTAGCTACCCAGCAATGCCACTGGCGTGACAACTGGAACACCATAGGTTCGTCCACCCCGGTCCTCTCGTACTAGGGCAGACCCTCTTCAATTCTCCTACGCCCACGGAGGATAGGGACCAAACTGTCTCACGACGTTTTAAACCCAGCTCGCGTACCACTTTAAACGGCGAACAGCCGTACCCTTGGGACCTGCTTCAGCCCCAGGATGTGATGAGCCGACATCGAGGTGCCAAACCGCGTCGTCGATGTGAACTCTTGGACGCGATCAGCCTGTTATCCCCGGCGTACCTTTTATCCTATGAGCGATGGCCCTTCCATGCGGAACCACCGGATCACTAAGACCAACTTTCGTTCCTGCTCGACATGTCTGTCTCACAGTCAAGCTCCCTTATGCCTTTGCACTCAACGGCTGGTTTCCAATCAGCCTGAGGGAACCTTTGCAAGCCTCCGTTACTATTTGGGAGGCGACCGCCCCAGTCAAACTACCCACCAGACACTGTCTCCAAGCCGGATAACGGCATTGGATTAGATAAACAAGTAATAAAGGGTGGTATTTCAAGGGTGACTCCACACACTCTGGCGAGCATGCTTCAAAGTCTCCCACCTATCCTACACATTATTAATCACTTACCAATGTCAAGCTGCAGTAAAGGTGCACAGGGTCTTTCCGTCCTTCCGCGGGTACCCAGCATTTTCACTGGGAATTCAATTTCACTGAGTCTCTGGTTGAGACAGTGGGGAGATCGTTACGCCATTCGTGCAGGTCGGAACTTACCCGACAAGGAATTTCGCTACCTTAGGACCGTTATAGTTACGGCCGCCGTTTACTGGGGCTTCGATTTAGAGCTTCGTCCGAAGACTAACCCCACCTCTTAACCTTCCAGCACCGGGCAGGCGTCAGTCCCTATACATCGTCTTACGACTTAGCAGAGACCTATGTTTTTAGTAAACAGTCGCCCCCCCCGATTCACTGCGCCTCAGGTGTGCTCACAAAGTAAATAAGATCACACATCCGAGTACCCCTTCTCGCGAACTTACGGGGTCATTTTGCCGAGTTCCTTAACCAGAGTTCTCTCAAGCGCCTTGGTCTGCTCGACCCACCTACCTGTGTTGGTTTGCGGTACGGTCTGCATATGCTAAACTTAGAAGCTTTTCTTGGCAGCATGGAATCAATGACTTTAGTCGTTTAAAGACACGGCATCACGTCTCGGCCTTGAAGAGCGGCGGATTTGCCTACCACTCAAGCCTACGCGTTTGCACCGGGATATCCAACACCCGGATCATCTATCCTCCTGCGTCCCTCCATCGCACACATATACAGGTACAGGAATATTAACCTGTTTCCCATCAGCTACGCATTTCTGCCTCGCCTTAGGGGCCGACTTACCCTGGGAAGATTAGCTTTACCCAGGAAACCTTAGGTTTACGGCGAATAAGTTTCTCACTTATTTTATCGTTACTCATGCCAGCATAATCAC